>CAVVYM010000012.1:0-189733 GCA_963752505.1 uncultured Actinomycetes bacterium | reverse complement strand
GCGGCGGTCGAACAACATGGCGCCTACGGGGGCGACAGGCGCTGCTCGAATCGGGACTGCCACCGACCGTGGGCGCGTTCCTCTCCGGCCCGGCCTGGGAAGGAGCCAAGGTAATCCTGGACGTCCCCCGGGACGACACGCTCAGCCACGCCCCGGGCGCGGAACAACGGTCTGGTGCGCACACGCGCCCTCCGGCCGCGCGGTCTCAACGACGCTCACCGATGCACGTCAACTGCTCGACCTCGACCCCGCTTCGTGCGTCGCGGGGAACCTGCCCGAGTGGCCACCGGCAGAACCCCGTTTCTTTGTCTGCACGAACGGGGAGCGCGATGCTTGCTGCGCCCGACTGGGCAGAGCCGCGCTCTCCGGCGTTGCCGATCCCGCGGTCTGGGAGTGCTCGCATCTCGGGGGCCATCGATTCGCCGCCACCGGTGTCCTCCTGCCGTGGGGCTACGTGTATGGCCGGCTCACCGCGGCCGACATCACTGCGGTGCTCGACGATGCGCGCCGCGGTGCCGTTCACCTGTCCCACCTGCGAGGTCGATCCTCGTTGCGACCGGCCGCCCAGGTGGCCGATGTCTTCCTCCGCACCCAGCGGCAGCTCACCGGTCCCGAGGACGTCATGGTCGTGGCCGAGCGCCAACGCAGCGCCGGAGTGATCCGGGTGACGCTTCGCGCCCCCAAGGGGATCGAAGTGGACGTGGACGTCGCGAAGCGAGGCGGCGCTGCTGCAGTCGTATCGTGCGGGGCGATCCCCCAGCAGCAGCATCAGCTCGAGGTGGTCGCCAGCCACAGTCCGGCGGGCGGGCCTTGACAGCCAGCGTGTGGTTCGATTTCGGCGACGGCTCCCGGCAGTGGGTAGGCTGATCTTATGGCCGTCTATTCCTCCCAAGTGCCCCTCGGTTCGCCCCTACCTGGACCTCACCCTCCCGGACCTCGAGGGCGACCCCCAGACTTCGATGATCAAGTTGCGTGGAAGTGGTGTTCTCGTGGTGGTCTTCAGCGGCAACCACTGCCCGTACGTCAAGCATTGGAACAGCGGCCTGGGAGAGTTCGCCGCCGAGTTTCGCGACGACGCGAAGTTTGTCGCCATCGTGTCGCAACGATGTCGATCGCCTACCCGGACGACGACGTCGCCGGGTTGCACGGCAACAGGCTCAGCGCGCCGGGTGGGACTTCCCATACCTCGTCGATCGAGGCGCAGAGGCCGCCCAGGCATTCGGCGCCGCCTGCACTCCCGACTTCTTCGTCTACGACACCGATGGCCGACTCGGCTACCGGGGTGCCTTCGACGCTTCCACCCCCGAGAACGGTGTCGAGGCTCACAGGTGACGAACTCCGCACGGCCATCCAGTTGCTCGTGGCGACCGCTCCGGTGCCCGAACCGCAACGACCCGCCATGGGTTGCAGCATCAAGTGGCGGCCCTGAGTCGCTCAGGAGCGGTTCTCGTGCGGTGATGATTGAGCGGCTCGCCGCTTTGGCTGGTACGTCACCGGCGCACTAGGTTGGACACGTGACACACCGCGCATGTGACGTTCTCATCGTCGGAGCGGGTCCCGTGGGGCTCTACGGCGCCTACTACTCGGGTTTCCGGGGCTTCGACACCGTCGTCATCGACACCCTGCCGGAAGCAGGTGGGCAAATCACCGCCATGTACCCGGAGAAGGACATCTTCGACGTGGGTGGGTTTCCAGTGGTGAAGGGCCGGCAGCTGGTCGAACAACTCATCGAGCAAGCAGCCGCAGGCTCCCCGGAGTACCTGCTCGACGAGCAGGCCGTCACCTTGACGACCTCTGAGGCGGGACCGGTAGTGGTGACCACTGCCGCCGACCGCACGATCGAAGCGAAAGCCGTGATTCTGACCGGGGGGATTGGTTCGTTTCGTCCACGGCCCATACCTGTGGGTACCGAGTACATCGGCCGCGGCGTGGCCTACTTCGTCCCCCGACTCGCCGACTACGCCGACCGCGACGTGGTCATCGTCGGCGGTGGCGACTCCGCCTTCGACTGGGCTTGGTCGCTGTACCCGATCGCGCGGTCTTTGACCATCGTGCACCGGCGCGAGGAGTTCCGCGCCCATGCGGGAATGGTGGACAAAGTCAGGGCCCTCGGGGTCACCTTCGTGACCAGCAGTGAGCTTTCTGCGGTGCACGGCACCGACTGGGTGTCAGGCGTCGACGTCACACACAAGGTCAGCGGCGAGGTGACTCGACTGCCCGCTGATGCTGTCGTGGCGGCTCTCGGCTTCATCGCGAACATCGGCCCGATGGCCGACTGGGGACTGCAGTTGGCCAAACGTCGCGTCGTCGTTGATGCTGCCATGCACTCATCGCTTCCCCGGGTGTTGGCTGCGGGTGACCTCGCTACCTACCCGGGCAAAGTCCCCTTGATTTCAGTTGGGTTCGGCGAAGTGGCAACGGCGGTGAACAACGCCGCGCCACTGGTTGATCCGACCTTCGGAGTGTTCCCAGGTCACTCATCGGGTGAGTCGGCAGGCTAGTAGTCTCAGGACCATGGCAATGTCGAGCAGCAACCACTTCCCGACGGACGCTTTCGCGGACGTGTTAACCGCCAATGACGCCTTCACGTCGGACTACACGTCGAGCGGCCGGAGTGGCCGCGCCGACAAGGGTCTGGCCATCGTGACCTGCATGGACTCCCGGGTGCTCCCGCTTGAGGCCGTTGGCATGAACATCGGCGACGCCAAGATCCTGCGCAATGCCGGAGCACGGGTGACGCAGGACGTTCTGCGGACATTGGCGTTGGCGACCTATTTGCTCAACGTCAACAGGATCCTGATCATGCCGCACACCGATTGCCGGATGGCCAAGGGATCCGAAGACGCCGTGCATCAGGAGATCTTCGACAGGTTCGGCGTGAACACGTGGTCGATGCAATTCGACACCACCACCGATCAGTTCGGGGCGCTACGCACCGATGTGGCGCGGGTCAGGTCGTTCCCATTCCTGCGGGAAGGCGTGGAGGTGGCTGGCGCCATCTACGATGTGGAAACCGGAAAGATCATTCCGCAGGACGTCTAGGGCACGAACGCAGGCGGCCGATCAGGCATCGACTCTGCTGCGATCGATCTCGTCAGCGCTGGAGACGATGAACTCCTTGCGCGGTGCCACGTCGGACCCCATGAGCAGATCGAAGACCTCGCACGCCGCCTCGGCGTCGTTGACCGTGATGCGGCGAAGCAGTCGATGCGCGGGATCCATGGTGGTCTCCCGCAGTTGCTTGGCGTCCATCTCGCCGAGGCCCTTGTAGCGCTGCACTGGATCCTTGACCCTGACTCCGCGCTTGGCTGCGTCGCGCAGCACGCGCTTCATTTCGGCGTCGCTGTAGGTGTAGACGACCTCGTTGCCCTTACGTCCGGGGTGGACTAGTCTCGAGGCGGTGCAGGGGCGGCACGGCCGCGTAGACCCGGCCCTCTTCAAGGAGGGGTCGCATGTAGCGGTGAAAGAGGGTGAGCAGCAGGCATCGGATGTGAGCGCCGTCAACATCGGCGTCGGTCATCAACACGATCTTCTGGTATCGCACCGATGCCAGATCGAAGGTAGCGCCCCGAACCTGCCCCGATCACCTGGATGATGGCGGCGCACTCGGCGTTCTTGAGCATGTCCGCCATTGAGGCCTTCTGAACGTTGAGGATCTTGCCGCGAATCGGCAGCAGAGCCTGGAACTCGGAGTTGCGTGCCAGTTTCGCTGTGCCCAAAGCGCTATCGCCTTCGACGATGAAGAGTTCGCTGCGTTCCGTTTCATTGCTGCGGCAATCGGCGAGTTTGGCGGGCAGCGCCGATGATTCAAGTGCATTCTTGCGCCGCTGCACGTCGCGGCTGGTGCGGGCTGCGATCCGGGCGCGTGATGCGTTGGCGATCTTCTCCAGAGCCTGTTTGGCAGATGCCTTCTGGCCGTGGGGTGGCGAGGTGAACCACGCCTTGAGGTGCTTCGCCACAACGTGGGACACAATTCGAGAGGCGGCAGGCGTGCCGAGCACCTCCTTGGTCTGGCCCTCGAACTGCGGCTCCGGCAACCGCACGGTGACCACGGCTATGAGGCCCTCGCCGATGTCCTCCTTGGTGACGTTGTCCTCACTGGCCCGCAACGCCTTTCCTGCCCGCAGCGCCTCGTTTACCGACTTCACGAGGGCGCGTTCGAAGCCAGCCAGGTGGGTGCCGCCCTTGGGCGTCGCGATGATGTTCACGAATGACTGAACGCGGGTCTCGTAGTCATTGCTCCAACGCATGGCAACGTCGACGTCGAGTGTGCGTTCGACCTCCTTGCTCGCGAGGTGCCCCTTGCCGTCGAGCACCGGCACAGTCTCGTGGAAGTGGCCCTGGCCGGTCAGCCGGATAACCCCGGTCAAGGCGTCACCGCTCGTGAGGAAATCGACGTATTCCCCGATGCCGCCTCGGAAGCGGAAAGTCTCCTCGACGACCTCGCCGTCCCCATTCGGTTCGGTGTTGCGCTCGTCGCGAATCGTGAGGGCCAACCCCGGCACGAGGAACGCCGTCTGCCGGGCGCGAGCGAGGAGCGCGTCGGTGTCGAATCCGGATCCGGGAGTGAATACCTGCGGGTCCGGCCAGAACCGCACCCGGGTGCCGGTGCGGGTCTTCGGCACCTTGTGGGTGGGCCGCAGGCCGGACTTCCGGGCAAAGACGGCCGCGGGACCTTCGGCATCGAAGGTGCCCGGCACACCTCGCCGGAACGACATCTCGTGAGTGCGTCCGCCACGGTCAACGGCAACGTCCAATCGGGCGCTCAGCGCATTCACCACGCTGGCGCCGACACCGTGCAGCCCGCCGGATGCGGTGTAGGAACTCCCGCCGAACTTTCCACCAGCGTGAAGCTTCGTCATGACCAGCTGAACGCCGGTGAGCTTGGTCTTCGGATCGACGTCCACCGGAATGCCCCGGCCGTTGTCCGTGACGCTCGCGGAACCGTCCTCGTGCAGGACGACCACAATCGAACTGCAGTGCCCAGCGAGCGCCTCGTCGACGGCGTTGTCGATTATCTCCCACAGGCAGTGCATGAGGCCACGCTCATCCGTGGAGCCTATGTACATCCCGGGTCGCTTGCGGACTGCGTCGAGTCCTTCCAGAACAGTCAGGTCCTTGGAGGAGTAGCGGGCCTTGCTGGCGGTGGTGGTCGAGTCCTTCACGCCCTGAATCTAACCGACAGGTGGGACACCACCGCCCTCGCGCCGCTGCGGCGACGGTGCGTGTCATGGCCAAGCGGACGAATCTCGTCTCGGGGCTGTAACGCAAACTTCACACCACTACGCTCATGGCGAACTCCGAAGATGCGGGAAATGTCGGACCGGTGTGAGACTGTTGGTCATCACGTCAGAAGCGATTGCAACGGAGGTGTCCAATGTCGACCCTGACCAAGACGAGTGCCCTCACGGCCTCGGACCGCTGCGACCGCTGCGGCGCTCAGGCCTACGTTCACGTGGAGCTGACTTCCGGCGGCGAGTTGTTGTTCTGTGGTCACCACGCGAAAGCCCACCTCGACAAGGTCCGCCCGTTGGCCTCGTCGATCCACGACTACACCCACACGCTGGTAGAAACCAACGAGAGCGGTCGTAGCTGAACGGGCTCACCTTTGCGGTCGCCATCGCATGTGTGGTGGGGATCGCGGGAACCGTCGTACCCATCTTGCCTGGGCCGTTCCTGGTGGCCGGGGCAGTTGCCCTCTGGGGAATCGTCACCGGCGGCACGTGGGGCTGGGGTATCGCCGCTTTCGCAGTCATACTTGTCGCCCTCGCAACTGGACTCAAGTACCTCATTCCCGCCCGCTGGATGCGGGATGGAGGGGTGCCGTCCATAGTTCTGATCGTCGGCGGCCTCGCCGGAATCGTCGGCTTCTTTGTCATCCCCATCGTCGGCTTGATTCTGGGCTTCATCGGCGGTGTTTTCGTAGCCGAACTCTTCCGGGTCAAGTCAGTCGACAAGGCGTGGCCGACCACCTGGACTGCCATGAAAGCAGCCGGCTTGGGCATGCTGATCGACTTGGCGAGCGTGCTTCTCGTCTCGGCCGCCTGGGTGGGGGTCGTTGTGGCCCACACCTGAGCCACCCGCCCTGCAGTGCCGGCGAGGGACCAGCAGCATGGGTGCTTGACGTGAGTTTGGTTAGTGACGGGACAGCGGCCGCCACTGGATTGGTAGTCGGGTCAGCACCTGACTGCGGGTCCAGGTCGGGCTTGCACCGCACTCGGCTTGTCGGAGGCTGGCGATTCGGTCGAATCGGGACCGAATACCCCACTGGGACCCGCAGTCCAGCAGCACCCACCCCCCTCTGGGACCCGCAGTCCGACCGATTGAGGAAGCCGCCCGCCGCAACCTTGCCGTCACCCCAAGCAACAGCGTGGGCGGGCAGTACAACTAGTCGAGGTAGTCGCGCAGCACCTGCGAGCGGCTCGGGTGACGCAGTTTCGACATCGTCTTGGATTCGATCTGCCGGATTCGCTCGCGCGTCACGCCGTAGACCTTTCCGATCTCATCGAGCGTCTTGGGTTGGCCGTCGGTGAGTCCGAAACGCATCTTCACCACGCCAGCCTCGCGCTCGCTCAGCGTGTCGAGCACTCCCTGCAACTGCTCCTGCAGCAATGTGAACGACACCGCGTCGGCCGGAACGATGGCTTCCGAATCCTCGATCAGGTCGCCGAACTCGCTGTCGCCGTCTTCTCCGAGGGGGGTGTGCAGCGAGATGGGTTCGCGCCCGTACTTTTGCACCTCGATGACCTTCTCGGGGGTCATGTCGAGTTCGCGAGCCAACTCCTCAGGGGTGGCATCGCGACCGAGATCCTGGGTCATTTGCCGCTGCACGCGTGCCAGCTTGTTGATGACCTCGACCATGTGCACCGGGATTCGGATGGTGCGCGCCTGGTCTGCCATCGCGCGGGTGATCGCCTGCCGAATCCACCAGGTGGCATAGGTGGAGAACTTGTATCCCTTGGTGTAGTCGAACTTCTCCACTGCGCGGATCAGGCCCAGGTTGCCTTCCTGGATCAAGTCCAGGAACAGCATCCCGCGACCGGTGTAGCGCTTGGCCAACGACACCACGAGTCGCAGGTTCGCCTCAAGCAAGTGCCGCTTGGCGGCCTGCCCGTCAGAGGCGATCCACTCGAGATCCATCCTGAGTTCGTCTTCTTCGGCGCCCTGCGCGAGCATCTCCTCGGCAAACAGGCCAGCCTCAATTCGCTTGGCCAGTTCAACTTCCATTTCGGCGTTGAGCAGCGCCACTTTGCCGATCTGCTTGAGGTAGTCCTTCACCGGGTCGGCGGTCGCGCCTGCCTGGTGCACCTGCTGTACGGGTTCATCGGTGTCGTCGACATCGGAGATGACGAGTTCTTCCGGCGAGGGGGCTTTCGTTCCAGGAGTAGCGACCTTGGCCGGAGTCTCCTCGTTGACGCCCTTGAGATCCTTGCTCAGTTCCTTCTCGAGTTCCTGCTCCAGCGCGCCGGCCTCTTTGAGGTCGACCTCCCCCTTGACGCCCACGGCCTCGATAGCGCCGCCCACAACAACGACGTCGACTTCGACGACCTCGCCGTTGTTGGCGACCGTCTCTTTCGCAGTTGCCTTCTTAGCTGTCTTCTTCGCTGCAGTGCGCTTCGCCGATGCCTTCTTCGCCGGTGCCTTCTTCGCCGGTGCCTTCTTGGCGGCGGCCTTCTTCGCCGGTGCCTTCTTAGCGGCGGCCTTCTTCGCCGGTGCCTTCTTTGTGGCCGTCTTCTTGGCAGTCTTCTTGGCCGTCGCCTTCTTCACCGCCACAGCGCCCGAAGCGGAGTCTTCGTCGCCAGCGGTGATGGTCGTCGGGTCCTCAGATATCGTGCGGTTGACCACGGGGAGCCTTTCAGTAACGGAGCCGGTCTCGCAAACCGGTATTTGGGCATACGAAGCAAGGCTGCTGTCAAGCAGATTCTGTCACGGGCAACTTTCCCACACCCGGAAGTATTCCCCGGTAGGCGGATCCGTGTGTTGACTCACAGCGAATCGTCGGTCAGTTCGTGAACGGGCGATACCGTCACGTCGCGCGCGCCGATCACTACGATCGAGGCCACCACGAGGGTCACGCCGACACTGAGGAGTCCCTCCCATTGGCGGCCGACGCGTGCTGGATGGGTCAACGGTGTCGGCCGCTGAGAAGCGTCACAATGTGTCGCCCTTGACCGCCAAGACCGGGCACTGCGCGCCCATCAGGATGCGCTGGGCATTGCTGCCGAGGATGAGTTTGCCGACGTTGGAGCGCCGCCGTAGGCCTATGACGATCAGTTCCGCGCCGTACTCCTCAGCCATCGCGATCAAATCGTCGGCCGGTTCGTTACCTCGCACCAAATTCCGAATGTGGAAGGGCACGTGACCCGCGCTCAACTCGCTCTGCACCACGTTGAGGGCCTGTTTCACGGCCACGGCGTGATCACCATCGAGCGCAACGCCCCCACGGCTTGAGTGGACCACGACCAGTTGCGCCTCGCGCCGCACCGCTTCGGTCATTCCAGCGTGCAAAGCCGCGCGTCCTTCGGGTGTGTCTACGTAGCCCACAACGACAGTTCGCATACTCCCAGCCTAGTCTGCGATTTCGATCGACTGCGCGGCATGTGGGCGGCCATGATGGAGACATGACCACCCAGCGCTCCAGCCCCGGGCCGCGCACCGCCTTCGTCCTCGGCGGCGGCGGCCTGCTCGGGGCCGCCGAGGTCGGAATGCTGCGAGCACTGCTGGAGAAGGGGGTCCATCCCGACTTCATCTTCGGAACGTCGATCGGTGCCATCAACGGGGCGATGCTGGCCACGGATCCGAGTTTGGAGACGGTCGCCAAAATGGCCGAATTGTGGGCGCACATCAGCGAGAAGGGGCCGTTCAGCGCCTCCTGGCGCTCGCGTTTCTCGGCCGTCATACGCTCCTCCGGCGTGCACCTGTACCCCACCGACGAGTTGCGCACCCTGCTCAGCAACGCCCTCCCGGCGACCTTCGACGAGCTGGGCACCGAGTTCTCGTGCTGCGCGGCGAGTATCGAGCGGAGTGCCGAGGTGTGGTTCACCGAAGGTCCCCTCGTGCCGGCGGTCCTCGCCTCAAGTGCCCTACCAGGAGTGTTCCCCCCGGTGGAAATCGCCGACGAGCATTTCATTGACGGCGGCATCGTGAATTCCATTCCGCTCGATCGCGCACGCAAGCAGGGGGCAACGCGCGCGTTCGTTCTCCAGGTCGGGCGCATCGAGAAGCCGCTCACGACCCCGAGCAAACCGTGGGAGGTAGCGCAGATCGCATTCGAAGTCGCTCGCCGCGCACGGTTTCATGCGGCCCTTCGTAGAACCCGTGAACTCATCGACGTTCTGGTACTGCCCACCGGCGGCAGCGCGCCGGAACCCACGGCTTGGCGCAACTATGACTTTCGAGACACGTCCAAGATCAGCCGACGGATCGATGCTGCCTATGAAGCGAGCCTGACCTATCTCGACCGATGGGAGGCGGGGTTGGTGGATCCCCGCGCCCCACTCGCAGACGATCCGACGGTGGGCTGATGCCGCCGCCCCCACTGCCGGTGCGCCAGTTCATCACGCGTCCGCTGACCTTCGCCGCAGCCACAGTGCTCGCTGTCGCGCTCCTGCCCATCTGGCTGCTCAGCACTTCATTGGTCAGCCTCAACGTTCGACTGGTAGCTCGACCCCTACGACTGTTCTGCTTCATGTACGTCTACCTGCTCGTGGAGATCTGCGGTCTCACGGCGGCACTAGGTCATTGGCTGCGCAGCCGTGCCGGTCAGACCATGCAGTCTGACCGCGCACAAGCGCGCAACTACCGATTGCTGGGCGGGTGCCTCGAGGTGCTCCTCACAGCTGCGGAGTACTTCTTCTCCCTTGACATCGAGAGCCACCCCAGCGAGGCACCCGAACCCGATGCTCCGATGATCGTGGTGAGTCGGCATGCCGGCCCAGGTGACTCTTTCCTGCTCGTTCACCGCCTCATCATCAGTGTGCACCGGCGCCCGCATGTGGTCCTCAAGGCAGCCCTGCAATGGGATCCCCTCCTCGACGTGCTGCTGAACAGGTCACCGAACGTGTTCGTGGTCCCCGGCGAGCCGACCGACGCCGTGGTTGGCCGCATCAGCGCTCTCGCTGCTGATCTCACCCACCAGGACGCGCTGCTGATTTTCCCCGAAGGTGGCAACTTCACCGAACATCGCCGAACCCAGGTGATTCGCAAACTGCGTGCGAACGGACATGTCGACGCTGCCCAGCGAGCCGAGGATCTCGAGCGGCTCCTGGCACCCCGCATCACGGGTCTGCACTCCGCCCTGATTGCCCGCCCCGATGCAGCCGTCTGCATCGTGGCTCACACCGGACTCGACGACATCGACACGTTGGCAGAGGTGTGGGACGCGGTACCCGTGCGCAACACCCTGCTCGTGTCGTGGGAATACTTCGCCGCCAACGAGGTACCCCGTGATCCGGCGCAACTCCACGACTGGGTCGGGTACCACTGGCAGCTGATGGACACCTGGGTCGCCGTCGAATCGGCCAGGCTGCTAGCGAACGGAGCCGACCGGCCGGTGCCCTAGCGGGGGCTTCGGGATGCTCCGCTCGCATCATCCCGCCAGTGCCTCCTCGGGCGGATCCCGCAACTCCTTCAGCGTGAAGTCGGCCAGCACCTGCGCCCAGGTGTCCGGCGGCATACCCGACACGCAGGCAGTGGCGATCAGCGCGGCGAGCCTGTTGTTCGGATCTGTCGCCAACGCATGCTCCGCGGCGATTCGGGCAAAGGCGCCGTCACCACCCTGCCAGGCAATCGCGGCAAGGGTGGCGGCCACGGGTGCGCACTCCGGGCCGCTGAGCATGGTCACCATGCCGCACAGCCAACTCCGCGCGTCCGCGAGTCGATCGCGCCGACCCTTCGCTCCGGTCATGATCAAGAGCCGATACATCACCGGTTCGCGGACCCTGGATTCGGCCAGAGCCAGCGCCCATCGCGCCACGTCGGCGGGCGGCACAGACTCGTCGAATCCCTGGCGCATTGCTGCGATCAGTGAGTTCTCCGCCGCGCGCCGCCAACGCATCGCGCCCATCTGCGTCGCCGACGCGGCGTCTCGATCTCTTCGCGCCGCCGCGAGATCCTCCTCGGACACCCGTCGGCACGGTTCCACTTCCAGCGCACGCGCCAACTGGTCCCTGCTGTCGACGAATCCGACCCCCGCCGCGACCATCTCGAAAGCAACCTCAAGCGCCTCGTCCTGGTCCACCGGTTCACCACCGGCTCGGTCGTTGCCGTCAACAGGTGCGTACTGCCAGATGCGGTTCCCGTCGGTCGCAACCACCTCGCCACAGGCGATTTCGGAGAGTTCCAGGACCTCCATCACCCGCGCGACAAAGGCTCTAGCCGGCAATCGTGCTGCAGTGCCGGAGAAGACGAGCAGGTGAGCCTGGTGCAAATCCACCTGGAAGTACTCCGCGCGTTCCAACGAGTCGGCCAGGTGGGCGACGGCGGCGTCGAGGTCCGCACGGTCGGCGTCGTCGGCCAGAAGGTCCATCCGCAGGGTTACGGCAACGCGGCGGCACGGCGGACTGGTGAGGAAGACCAGTACCAGGCTCTGCCGCGGCGTGAAACCT
Source organism: uncultured Actinomycetes bacterium (assembly GCA_963752505.1). Lineage (GTDB taxonomy): Bacteria > Actinomycetota > Actinomycetes > S36-B12 > UBA10799 > JACJWR01. The sequence goes on along the minus strand of CAVVYM010000012.1, from coordinate 178,127 downwards.
ATGAGGTAGGGAGCGCACGACACGAGGCCGCTGACGGAACTGATGGTGAGAGGGGGTCTGGTGGCCGATACGTGAGGTGAGAAATCATCCATGCCCACAGACTCACCGTCGAATCGCGACTCCGAAAGGCGTCACCTGTCAACTGTGGACAACCTAGGCGGTGGCAGCCGAACTCTTGCGCGCCTCCTGCACCCGCCACCCCAGCAGTGTCGCCAAACCGGTGATGGCTTGCGGGAAGAGTTGGGTCATCTGCCACACCAGCACCGCGGCGAGGATGTCCTGCTGATTCATTCCGAACGTGGCCAACATGGCGCCGAGGACGCCTGCAACAGTCCCCAGCCCACCGGGCGTGATGGGGATGAGCGTCCCCAATCGCGAGATGGCGAACGAGGCGAAGATCTCGGCGAACGTGATGCCAGACGAGGATTCGTCACCGGAGATCCCCCGGATGGCGACGAAGAGAATCATGAACTGCATGAACGACACAGCGAGGTTGGTGACGGTCAACGAGATCCACTTCGCCTTGACGACATCCACCACCTCCTCGCGGAAACTGAGCACCGACGCGGTGATGTCCATCTGCCGATTCATCTTGCGCAGCAGCGGGTCGCTGAGCTTTTGACCCCAACCGGCAATCTTGCGCGCACTGGCCTCGCTGCGCAGGATCAGCCAGAACACGATGACCATTGCGATCAATGCGATCGCACCGATCACACCGGCGTAGACCCAGGCACTCTGCAACTTCCCACTCGGGATGAGCACCAGGACACCGAGCACCGGGAGCAGGAACGTCATGAAGAAGCTCCACACGCTGGTGATGCCGATTCCGGACGTGGCAACCGCGGCGGAGACCCGGTAGGAGGCAAGCATCATGTACTGCAGAGCCAGCGCGAAGGCACCACCTGCTGGCACCAGCGCGGCCATCATCCAGGACGTCTGGCGCACCATGAACGCGGGTCGATACTTCAGCCCGGGGATGGCGACCATGTAGGGAAAGACGTACACGATGATGTTCACCACCGCGACGAGCGCCAGGGAAGCCATGGCGATCGGAGCCATCTCAGTGATCTTGCTCCAGGCGTCGGCGAACGACCCGAACTGCTTGGAGAGCGCCCAGAACACAAGACCGATCACGATCACCGTAATGATGGCGCCGATGATGGTCTTGCGCTTGTCCAGCGACGCGTGTGGCACAGCGGCGTCGGTCTGTGGGGTCTGGTCGCTCGTCGGAGCCGGCGAGGTGTCGGGCTCGTCGGCATCGTTGGTGTCGTTGGCGTCGCTCACGGGTGTCAGAGTGTCACAGGTCGCCAGCATCGCGTGAGGCACACGCCCACATTGCGGTGACGGACACCCTCGACAGGTGCAGGTGCGAAAATGGTGCACGTGCGTGTAACCATCGACCCACATCCGCTGTTGGCTGATCTCATGACTGGGATTCGCGATGTCACCACTACTTCCAGCGAGTTCACGTCGTTGGTGGATCGTGCCGCTTCGGTGTTGCTGGTGCGGGCGACCTCCGAGTTGCCGACGGTGCCCAGCGAAGTGCGGACACCCCTGGAAATCACTGACTGCCGTCGGCTCGCGCACGTGCCGGTGCTCGTGCCCATCTTGCGCGCAGGCCTCGGAATGCTGCCCGCCGCGAAACGCCTGCTACCGGCTTCGGCAGTGGCTTTCGTCGGGCTGCGACGCGACGAACGAACGGCGACACCGACCTGGTACCTCGAGGACCTCCCGGAGTCTCTTGCGGGCACAACCGTTCTCGTGCTCGAACCGATGGTCGCAACCGGCGGAACGTTGGGTGACGTCCTGAGCCGACTCGATGCGCTCGGCGCACCCACGATCACCGTGGTCTCGTTGATTTGCGCCCCGGAAGGCGTCGACGCTCTGCAGCAGAGAACATCGGGCCTTTCCAGCGATGTGCACCTGGTCGTGGCCACCACCGATCGGGCCTTGAACGACGACCACGTCATCGTGCCAGGCCTCGGCGACGCCGGCGACCGACTCTTCGCAAGCGGCTAGGCCCGCCCGGCCGCAGTTTCGATCGCCGCTAGTCCCCGCTGGCGTGGGCTAGCAGCATCGACGCCCGTGCGTACCGTGTGACGGCGCTCGCGGTTGATCCGATGCGCAGCGACTGCCAATCCGACTGGCCCCTGGTGCCCATGGCGATGAGGTCCACCTCGCGATCCTTGGCAAGGTCGAGCACCACGTCGCGGACGTTGAAGAACAGCTGCAGCGGATCCGGCATGATCTCGATGACATCGACGTTCGCGGCTTTGGCCGCCTCGAACAACTCGACCGTGCGAGCGACGTCGTGGGGCACCGGTACGCCCGTGGTACCCACCGTGAGCACGATGACGTCAGCGCCCTCGGCCAGTGGCAGGGCCGCGCATGTGCGAGCGGCCAGCCAGGCGTGGGCGGATCCGTCGATGCACACCAGGATGCGCCGCACCGGTCGGCCCGACCTGGCCAGCACCAGCGGAGCCGGCGGACATTGCAGCAGCCACTCGGCCACGCTGCCCAGCCGCAACGCCTTGAAGAAGCCGCGACCGCGTGGGCCCACCACGATGAGCGAGGCGTCCGACCGGGCGCCAAGCACCGCACGCGGATCGGCCCGCGCGGTGAGATGCACCAACTCAGCTGCATCATCCTTGAAATACTCCCGAGCCACCTCCGGCTGCCACTCCCGGGGAGTCGATTCCTCCTCGCTGGGCACCTTGCCGCCCACGAATGGCTCCACCGCCAGCACCTCAAGACGCCATTGCGGCCACGGCTGCTCGTTCACCCACAGCCACGCAACATCCGCGCCTTGCGAGCCATCGTCGCCAAACACCAGGACGGGTCCATCGTCAACGTTTGCCATACCTCCACCTTGTCGCTGCAAACGCCCGGGGTCAAGGTTCCCTAGTGCCACAGTGGAAGCTGGCTGGAACTGCCTCTACGCTGACGTCCCATGTCTGCTGACCCCCATGCGGATCCCCGGCCCGATCGCGGCGGCGCCTACGACTACCGCGGCACTTTCACGGTGGAGTACGCCCCAGAAATCGACCACGAACCAGACCCAGGCGAGATCGTCTGGACCTGGGTGCCCTACGAGGAAGATCCCTCTCAAGGCAAGGATCGTCCGGTGGTCGTGTTGGGCATGGCAAGTGAGGCGGGCTCAGACTACGCCGTCCTGATGGTCACGAGCCGAGATCGAAGTCAGGACCGGGGTTGGGTCGGAATCGGCGGCGGGGATTGGGATCGCGAGAACCGGCCCAGCTTCGTCCGCCTGGATCGGCTCCTCGCGGTCTCGGCGACGGCCGTGCGACGGGAAGGCGCGGCTTTGACCCGCCAGCAGTTCTCGTTGGTGGTTGAGGGGATGCGCCGGGGCCGATCCTAGGATTCACCCGCGGTCGCCCTGGCGACCTCGACGTCGAGGACACCCTGAGCGGCCCTGGAACCGGTGAGCCCGCCACCCGGACCGCGCAGCACATAGGCCAGCACAACCGCGCACGCGGCCCCGATGAGCGGCCCCGCCGCATACACCCAGTAATCAGTCAGGTCGCCGCCCACCAGGTTGGGCCCGAACGTACGCGCCGGATTCATCGAGGCCCCAGACAACGGCGCCGCCCACAACCCCGCTAGCGCAATGTAGGCGCCGACCCCGATCGCGGCAATGATTCCAATGTTCTGAGCGCCAGAGGATGTTCCCAGGATCACGCTCATCAGGCCGAAAGTGAGGATCGCTTCCGTGGCGAATGCGGCGATGGCGGTGGTGTGTTCGCCCGGGTACGAGCCGCCGTCGGAGGCCGAAACGCCCACGATGAGTTGCAGAATCCAGGCAGCGAACACCGCGGCGAGCAGCTGGATGAGGATGTAGCCGGGCACCCGGGACCAGGGAAAGTCACGGCGCAACGCGAACCCCATGGTGACGGCTGGATTCAGATGCGCCCCCGAGACCTTTCCCATGAACATGATGATGGCCATGACCATCATGCCTGGGGCGACCACTGCCGCTGCCAGCGTGACGGTACCCGGGTAGGCCTTGCCGACCATCGGCGCACCGGCGGCCACCAGAACCAGGAAGAACGTGCCGACAAACTCGGAGATGAGCCGACGCCACTCCTGCTTGGGGTCCTGGAAATCTGCGATCCGCTTGAGGGCCAGCACCTGCATGTCCCGCAAGAAGTCGACTTCGGCGGCACCTGGGGTGTCGTCGGTGGGCCTTCTCGGTTGCGCACCCGCTCCTGACCCCGGCGTTGTTGAGTCGGTCACGGACGCGATGGTAGCCGCACCGGGCGTCCGTTCGCGGCCTCTCGGCGGGGTACTTTCAGCGGCGCTCGGAGTTGTCTCACGTGGAATCGGGTGCGGGCGTGTAGCGCAGCCACGATGCAATGAACAGCGAGAGCGCGACCATGAGACCCATGAGCACCCAAAGGAACACCAGGAAGTCCATCCATACGCCGATGGGGGGCGCTCCGGGGAAGTTGGTGCGCAGCGGCACCATGGCGAACAGCAGCGCCGCGAACCAACCCGCCAAAGTGGGTTCGATGCGCCGTTCCCGGGTGGCGACCGCTCGTGCCACCACGAGCGCGAGCAGAGCCAGCACGACCATGGCTGTCAGCAGGAGCACCACGATCGACATGGTGGAGCCGTTGCGCGAGGCGTCGACGAAGGCCACCGCAATCCGGCCTTCGTCGATGGCGGGGCGTACATCCTCGGCCAGGCCCCACTCCTCCGGCTCGACTTCCCGGCTAGTCGTGGGGTCTGTCCGCCACCCGGGGAACTTGCCCCACACGATCAGATCGGTGGGCAGGGCACGTTCCCGACCCTCGTCATCCGTAGCGTTGACCGTCGCCACGATCGGCACCTGGTAGGAGTCGAACGGATACCTCTCGAATGTCCCGTCAACGGCGACGACCTCAATGTCCGTGCTCAGGGCTCGAGTCCCCCGCTCGAACGTCACCGTCCTCGGGATGGAGAGCAGATTCACACTCACCTGCTCGGTCAGGGCACCGTCGGAGATGAGGTCTTCGGTGGGTTCCAGCAGCAGCTTCAGCCGGACGCTGTCCTCAGCGGGCACCAGACCAATCAGGCTGAGACTCACCACCGTCCGACCCCGGTCGTCGACCACGGGCTGTTCGGGCGGTGCCGTGCTCGCCCCGTAGATCAGGTTGACACCCAGATACATCACGGCGAACAGGAGCGCGGCGATCCACCAGGCGGGGCCCTGCTTCAGTTTCAGTCGTGGCGGGGCGGTACTGGCCTGCTCGGCGTCCCCGGTGTTCGACATGTTGCTCAACATAGCGGTGCGCTGCGCGCGCATTAGTTGAATCGGATGTGATCGGGTGGGAAGGTGCCCCGGGCCCTCGTGGTGAGTCTTCATGGCCGACGACTGCCCGACGTCGCCGTCAGGTTCCTCGACCCGCGACGCGGAGCAGTGACCGCCGAGGCGCGCACCGATGCCCAGGGCCGCGTGCAGATCGAGTCGGATCCCGCCCGGCTTCGCCTGGTTCAGGTGGTGGCCCGTAGCTCCACGATCACGGTGCTCGATCGATTCGCCCAGTCGGCGGCCGTGACGCGGGCAGTAGCGCTGCCGAGTGACGGAACGCTCGACATCGCCGGGCATCGCAACGCCGCACGCGTCGCAATCGCGTCGCTGGGCGCCGTCGTCCTACGACGGGTCCTCGGTGGTTGTGCCCCCGCACACTTCGGCCGGGTCGGCGGGAATCCGATCCGGGTCGTCTATCCGGACGGCTCGCCGGCGCGGCTGGCCTTCGTGGCTCCGGTTTCCTGGCCGGGCGGCGGGCCGCTCGTGCGGCTGCAGAAAGCTGACGTGTCGTCGCTGGGGGTACCGGACACCACAGTGTTGGCCCATGAGTTGGCCCACGCCGTGCATTTCGGCGTCATGCCCCTTCCGGTGAGGGCCCGGGTGGCTGCGACGTACCTCGGTTGGCTGGCCCGGCAGGTAGCGACCGGTGGCGATCCGACTCATGCACCGAATCGGACCACGATGCCCCTCGCGGCGTGGGTCGAAGCCTTCGGCCTCTTCGGGCAACGATTCGATGCGTTCACCGTGCGCGTCGGCAGCGGATTGCCCGCCGAGCAACTGCATCGGGAGTTCGTCGAAGATGAGAGCGTCGGCGGCCCCCGGCTGGCCGCGGCATCCAACCAGTCGATGCTCGGGGACTACGTCGGAACATCGCCCGACCTCACCGATGCCCAACACGACATCGAGGGCTCCGTGTACATGGGGGCCATCATCGCCCGAGCGACCGTTGTGGGACTCCCGCGCGCCGTGGCCGACTACCTGCACAGCGGCCGCGCCGGGGTCACGACACTGGGCGGTTACCGTCGCTTCCTGGCCCTGCGCGCTTGACCGACGACAGCACGCACGGCGTTTCTGCAATAGCCTGGGCCGGTGCCCCTTGAGACTCCGAACAGCCAACCGGATCCCGACGTGGCCTTGGCGCACGACGTTGATCGGCTGGGCATGCTGCTCGCCCAGACACTTGAGCGCACCGAAGGTCCCCAACTCACGGCCCTGACTGATCAAGTGCGTCGCTGGTCGCGCGAAAGGCCCGACGAGGCGGCGGCGGTGCTGACCGTGTTGGACGTCCACACTGCGGTGAAACTTGCCCGCAGCCTCGGCACCTACTTTCAGTTGGCCAACATCGCCGAGCAGGTACATCGGGCCCGGACGCTGGCGGAACAACGCAAACGTGACGGCGGGCCACTCACCAGGGCAGTCGATCGCATCGCCGCTGCCGACGTACCCGTCGATCAAGTCCGGGACACCGTCGAGCACATGCAGGTTCGGCCGGTGCTCACCGCACACCCCACGGAAGCGGCACGACGTTCGGTGCTGCTGAAGCTGCGTCAGATAGCGGAGCTCCTCGAGCAACCTCGCAGCGACGCCAATGATGCCCGGATCGCGGCGGTGATCGACCTGATGTGGCAGACCGACGAACTGCGTGTCGAGCGCCCTCGCGTGGTCGACGAGGCCCGCAATGCCATCTACTACCTTGACGAGCTGTGCCACACGGTGCTGTCCGACGTGTTGGGGCATACGGCGCGCGAACTCGCCCGGGTGGGCGTTGATACCGCACCGAGTCAGGTGCCGCTCAGATTCGGTTCATGGGTGGGTGGGGATCGGGACGGCAACCCATTCGTGACCCCTGCGGTCACCGATGAGGTGCTGTGGCTACAGCGCCGCCACGCCGTCCACGACCTTGCGCCCCGCCTCGAGCGGCTAGCTGAAAATCTCTCCATCTCCGAGCGCTTGACGCCGGTCAGCGCCGACCTGCGCGCTTCCCTACAACGGGACCTGGCCGAACTCCCCACACTCAACCCCCGCATCGTCGAGGTCTACGGCGAGGAACCTTACCGGGTGAAATTGGCGGCCATGGGGCATCGCCTGGAACTGTCGCGCGACCCCCTCACCGACTCCGCGCACTACGACGAATCCGCGCTCCTTGCCGATCTCGACCTCATCGTCGAATCACTGCGCGCCCACGCCGCCGGCGAGGCCGCCGCGACCTTCGTGGCTGACCAGCAACGACTAGTTGCGGCGCTCGGCACCAGCATGGCCGCATTGGATGTCCGTGAGCACTCACGGCGGCACCACGACGCGCTGGCCCGGCTGTACGCCGATGCCGAGCCCGACATCGACTATCCCTCGTTGACCGCCCAAGCACGGACCGATCTACTCGCACGAGAGCTGGCCGGCCGACGGCCCCTCGCAGGCTCACCGCCGCCGCTGCAGGGGGATGAGTTGCGCACCTTCGGCGCATTCGAAGTCATCCGTCAGGCCCAGGACTCGCTTGGGGCAACCTCAGTCGACACCTACATCATCTCCATGACGCGCGGTGTCGACGATGTGCTGGCCGCGGCGGTGCTGGCCCGCGAGGCCGGCCTGGTGGACGTGCCCAGGGGCGTGGCGCGAGTGGACTTCGTGCCGTTGTTGGAGACGCTCACCGAACTCGAGAAGGCCGACGCCATCCTCGACGCCCTGCTGTCGATCCCTGCGTATCGGCAGATCGTGGCGCTGCGCGGCGACGAACAAGAAGTCATGCTCGGCTACTCGGATTCCAACAAGGACGCCGGGCTCACCGCGTCGCAGTGGGCGATTCACACCGCTCAACGCCGACTGCGCGACACCGCCGCGCGCCACAACGTGCGACTTCGACTCTTCCACGGCCGCGGAGGCACCGTCGGTCGAGGCGGTGGCCCGACGTACGACGCGATCATGGCCATGCCCTACGGGGTCGTCGACGGCGAGATCAAGATGACCGAGCAAGGTGAAGTCATCTCCGACAAGTACCTGCTCCCGGAGCTGGCGCGCGAGAATCTGGAACTGCTGCTCGGCGCGGTCCTGGAAGCCAGCGTGCTGCACCGGACGCCGCGTGAATCGGCCGCCGCGCTTGATGACTGGGACGCGGTCATGGAGCTCATATCAGGCGAATCGTGGCAGGTGTATCGGTCGCTGGTGGAGAATCCCGACCTGCCGAGCTACTTCTTCGCTGCCACCCCGCTGGAGGAGTTGGCGGGCATCCATATGGGATCGCGCCCAGCGTCGCGACCCGAGCAGGGCGTCGGCCTGGATGGTTTGCGCGCGATCCCATGGGTGTTCGGCTGGACCCAGAGCCGACACATCGTGCCGGGCTGGTTCGGGGTCGGTAGCGGATTGGCTGCCGCACGCGCCGCCGGCCACGAGTCAACGCTGCGCGACATGGTGCGGCTCTGGCCGTTCTTCAGCAATTTCTTATCCAACGTTGCGATGACTTTGAGCAAGGCCGATATGACGGTGGCGAAGCTCTACGTCGACGGCCTCGTGCCGGACGAACTCCATCACATCTTCGACACCATCAGCGCAGAGTTCGAACTGACTGTGGAACAGGTGCTGTGGGTACGCGACTCCGACGCGCTGCTGGCTGGGCAGAACTCACTGGCACGGACCCTGCGAGTGCGCGACCAAAGCCTGCGTCCGCTGCACCAACTTCAGGTGGAATTGCTGCGGCGGGTGCGCCGCCTGCGCGCGCGCGACGAGGCCGTGCCCGAAGAACTGCAGCGAGCTGTTTCATTGACCATCAACGGCATCGCAAACGGATTGCGGAACACAGGTTGATGCCCATGCGACAGTCCCAGTGGTCGGAGTACGTCGATCACTTTCACCACGACCATCCCGGCATCACCGAGGAGGCACTGCACCACGCGTCGGACCCCACTCATCACACCCCGTACGACTGGCTAGCGGCCGGGCTGCCTGACCACCTGGGGCGGGTACTGGACTGTGCCTGCGGCACGATGCCGATGCAGGTGCATCTGGCGGACAAGGCCGATTTCTACGCCGGCGTCGACCTCTCCTTCGACGAGGCCCGAGCGGGCCTGGAGTTGGGCAGGGGTCCGGTCGTCAACGCGGGTGTGCTGGCGCTGCCGATCGCCTCGCACAGCGTGGACACTCTGGTGATGTCCATGTCGTTGATGCTCGTGCCGCTGCGCGAGGCACTCGCGGAGATCACCCGGGTGCTGGCACCGGGCGGTCGATTCGCTGCTTTGATTCCCGCAACGTGGCCCATTTCGCCACGCGACGTACCCGCCACCGCCGCGCTCAGCGCAGTGCTCCTCGGACCTGGATCGATGCCCCGGCATCTGACCGCCGGTCGCCTGCGGGCCGCCCTGACCGACGCCGGATTCACCGACATGGAGCTGGAATCGCGTCGGTTTCCGTTCCGAATCCGCCGTGCCGCTGACGCGGATCTCGCCGTGCGCTCGCTCTACACCCCAGGGCGGTCGCGCCGCCAACTCGCGCTTGCGGCTGCCGTGCTGGATCGGCTGCCCGATTGGTGTGAATTGCCGGTGCCGCTTACCCGGGTGACGGCGCGCCTGCCACGCCGCTCCCCCACTTCCGTGCAGTGACTGAGACAATTGCCGAGCCCACCGACGAAAGGTCCCAGCGGTGACGACTCTCGCCACACCCCCCCTGTCCAATGCCGGCCTGCGCGAAATCAAGCAGTCCGAGAAACTCAGCGATGTCTGCTACGACATCCGCGGTCCAGTGCTCGCGGCGGCCAAGCAACTCGAGGACGCTGGCCACCGGGTGCTGAAGCTGAATATCGGCAACCCTGCGCCGTTCGGCTTCGAGGCACCGGACAACGTGATCACGGACATCGCGGCTGCCCTGCCGCACGCGGCCGGCTACGCCGACTCCAAGGGCCTGCTCCATGCCCGGCGGGCAGTGGTGCAGTACTACCAGACGAAACCCATCGAGGGGGTCGACGTCGAGGACGTGTACCTCGGCAACGGTGTCAGCGAACTCATCGTCATGAGTTTGCAGGCGCTGGTGAGCGACGGCGACGAGGTGCTCATTCCGGCCCCTGACTACCCGCTATGGACCGCCGCGGTGAGCTTGGCGGGTGGCACACCGGTGCACTACATCTGCGACGAAGAAGCGGATTGGTTCCCGGATCCGGCCGATATCGAGGCCAAGATCACCGACCGCACCAAAGCCCTGGTGATCATCAACCCCAACAATCCGACTGGCGCGGTCTACTCCGACGAGGTCCTCGCGGAGTTGGTCGACATTGCCCGCCGCCATGGCCTCGTGCTCATGGCCGACGAGATCTACGACAAGATCCTCTACGACGGGGTGAGCCACACGTCGGTGGCCACGCTGGCTCCCGACCTCTTCTGCCTCACCTTCAACGGCCTGTCGAAGAGTTACCGAGTTGCGGGCTACCGCAGTGGCTGGCTGGTTGTGTCCGGACCCAAGGAGCATGCTCGCGACTACCTCGAGGGCCTCGATGTGATGGCGAACATGCGGCTGTGTGCCAACGTGCCAGCCCAGCACGCGATTGCGACGGCGCTCGGCGGCCGGCAGAGCATCAACGAACTGGTGCTGCCCGGCGGCCGACTCTTGGCCCAGCGAGATGTCGCCTACGACATGATCAATCAGATTCCAGGGGTTTCGGCCACCAAGCCGAAGGGTGCGCTCTACCTCTTCCCCAAACTCGATCCCAAGGTTCACCCGATCGTCGATGACGAGCGGTTCGTGCTCGACCTCCTTGTCGATCAGCACCTGCTGCTGGTGCAGGGCACCGGCTTCAACTGGCCACGCCCGGACCACTTCCGGATCGTCACCTTGCCGCACGTAGAGGATCTGACGGACGCGATCGAACGGCTGGAAAGGTTCTTGTCCGGGTATCGGCAATGAGTGACACATAACGATGGTCTCGGAAGGAACCGAGGGGGCCGTCGAGGTGACGATGGCCTGGTGGGAGATGAACGACTGCGCCTGATTGCGCCCCGCCACCAGACCGTTGTCGGTTGCGCCGCTGCGGGGTGGAGGGCACGCCGGCCGGGTTCTTAGAACTCGACCGGGCGGGTTCGGTATTGCGCACCACGACGGAATGGCGCATTCCGACACGGGATGGTTGACATTCTCGGCCAGCACTAGGCTCGGAGCATGACTACGGTGCCTACAGCGGTGACGTCGAAATTCCCACACGCCGTGGAGTTGCATGACTTCCTGGATCAGCAGGGCGAGGTCCTCGCCGCGCACGGTTTCCGTCCTGGCGAGGCACTGGCAGTCACCGCAGGGTGCCGCGACGAGCTCGCGGCTGAATACCGGGCCGAAGTCCGCCGACGCTGGAATCAGGCGTTCGACTTCAGCAGCCTTTCGGGTCTCCCCTTCGCCGGCGTCACCGGCATGCGTGCGGTGATTGACCACGTGCCGCACGTCGCGGGCCACCCTGAGGTCGTGATCTTCGCCATGCCCCACATCGGCCTGTTGGAAGACGGCACCATGGGCCGGACCATGAGGCGTGGACGCTCGCGCCCGACGACCGCGTGCGGTTCGCTGATCGCTGCGACCCAGGCTGCGCGGGGGCAGCAGCCAGCGGCCGCACCACCGGAATGCTCGGACCGCCCCCTGATCGATCCGCTCGATCCGGAACAGTCGCTGGTGCAGTTCAGATTGGCCGCCGAGTTCGGCGACATCTCGACCATGACCCCCGTCGAACTCGTCACCGGCGTTGCCCGCCTCATGGTTGAGGACCTGTGGCAGTTGATCTCAGCGGTCACCATCCCCAGCGAGGACGACGTAGCGCTGGTGAGCGGAGTCCTGATCCACTGCCCGGACGGCGACTACGTCCAGCCCCACGCCGGGCGCCTCCTCACGGGCGGAAAGCTTGTCGAGGTCAACGACCCCGAATGATGATCGCGTTGCGGCGACGGCGATCGGAGCCGGCGCGGATCAACCGCCGATGGCCGACATGGGTCGTTCCGGCTGTAGAAAGGTCGGATCGTCAAGGCCGTGCCCGGGGCGTTTGCGGCTGACCTCACCGCGCATCACAGCGAGGAGTTCAGCGTCGCTTGCGCCACCTCGCATCCGGGTGCGCAGGTCCGCCTCCTCGCGGGCGAAAAGGCAGTTGCGCCACTGTCCGTCGGCCGTCAGCCGCACCCGGTTGCAGTCCCCGCAGAACGGCCTCGTGACCGAGGCAACCACCCCGACCGTGTGCGGGCCGCCGTCGACTTCCCAAAGTGCGGCAGGTGCGCTGCCACGTTCAGGGACCTCGGAGAGTTCGAAGCCTGCAGCACGTAGCACGGCGAGGATCTCTGCTCCGGTGACCATCTCGTCGCGCCGCCAGCCGTGCTGCGGATCCAACGGCATCTGTTCGATAAAGCGCAGACTCAGACCCTCGCTGATCGCCCAGCGCAGCAGATCGGGTGCCTGGTGATCGTTGACCCCGCGCAGGAGAACGGAGTTGATCTTCACCGGGTACAGGCCCGCCACCTGGGCAGCACGAATACCAGCGATGGTGTCCACTAGTCGGTCGCGCTTTGTCAAGCGCTTGAAGGTCTCCCGATTGAGGGTGTCGAGGCTCACGTTGACTCGCTTGAGGCCTGCATCGGCGAGTCGTGCGGCCAGTCCGGGAAGTCGGATGCCGTTGGTGGTGAGCGAGACCTCGGGCTTGGAGGGCAACTGTGCAATGGCCCCCACGATGTCAACTACGTCAGGGCGCAGCAGTGGTTCGCCACCGGTGAGGCGCACGCCCGTGATACCCGCGCCCACAGCGATTTCGACCAGGCGCAGCAACTCCGGGGTGCTCAGCATGGACTCGCGGGGCAACCACGGCAGGCCATCCGCAGGCATGCAGTAGGTGCAGCGCAGCGAGCAACGATCCGTAAGGGAAACCCGCAGGTCCGTGTGCACCCGGCCATGGGAATCGATGAGGGTCATCGGCGCAACCTTACGTGGGAGCCGACTGGGGAGTCGAGACAAGCAGGACGGGTGCCATCATCGTGGGTATGCCCTGCGCGCCGGACGCTGGGCATCTTCCCACGCGAGAGGTGACGTGAGTGCCCATGATGGACGACTGGGTGCAGGCCGTGCTCGACGAACTCGACCTCACCGGTGACGTCGACGTCGACGCGATTCTTGACGTGGCCGGCGAGGTCGCCCACAACGTGCAACGTCCGGCCGCTCCCGTGACGGCCTACCTGCTTGGACTGGCAGTTGGGCGAGGAGCGCAGTTCCCTGCCGCCGCCGCAGCAATCAGCGCGCGTGCCAGCGACTGGTCATAGTCGCCGCCGTGGCATCACCAAAGATGGACAACATCAAGTCGACGGGCACTTCGCCGTCGTCAGGCACGAGGTCTGCCCGACTGGCCATTCCTCCGCAGCACGGTGCCTGGGCGTTCCTGGTCGTGCCATTGGCGCTTGGATTCACGCTCGTCGGATGGTCAGCCGCGGGCGCCCTATTCGCGTCCGCGTGGGTGTTGGCATATCCGGCCAGTTACTACCTCGGCCGAGCCGTGGTCGTGCGTTGGCGCCGCGGCGTGTGGTCGCGGCTGGCACGTCGGGAATTGCGCGCCGCGATGCCGTGGATCATGGTCGCCGCGATCGCCTCGGCACTGCTCGTGTGGTGGCGACCCTGGCTTGTTTGGGTGGGCTTGGTGCTGGCGGCCGCGTGGCTGGTGAGCGTTTGGTTGACCCGGATCGGCCACGAGCGCGGGGCGAGCAACGACCTGCTGCTTGTCGCGCAAGCCTCCCTGGCGGTACCCATTCTGTGGGCCGTCACCTTTGACGCGCCTAGCCTGGGACTGACCGGCGCAGGTGCGCCCGACGCGGCCGCCGTTCCCGCCTCGGTGGCCTGGCTGGCCGCCTTCGTCTGCTTCGTCTACTTCACCGGCACGGTGCTTCACGTCAAGTCACTCATCCGGGAAGCGGACGACCGTCGCTGGGCCCGCGCGTCGCGTGTCTATGCGATCGTGTCACTCTCCGTGCTGGTGATCTCGCCCTGGTTGCTCGCGCCGTTCGGGGTCGCTGCAGTGCGCGCCTTCGCGGTACCGGCCGGTGCCCGACCAGCGATGATAGGCGGCGTCGAAATCGGGGTCTCGGTGCTCCTCGTCGTGTTCGGCGCCCTCGCCTTGGCCTAGTGAGCCGAAGCGCACCGCACCTGACCTGCGCAACAGGTGACTCCGGGGCAGCCCCGCACGGATCGGGCCGCAACCTGGAATCAACACCCCCGTCGTGCTTGGATGGAAACGCGGCCCAAACCGCGGATCGTGACCCCAGCCCACCATGCCGTCGAGCAGGAGGAAGCATGTCACAGATAACCAACCACATTCTGATGGTTCGGCCCTGCGACTTCTACTTCAATACCCAGACCGCCGCGAACGATTTCTTCCAGCAGGATCTGGGCGGCAAGCCCCGGCAGGTACAAGCTCAAGCGCTGGCTGAGTTCGACGGTTTCGTGTCGCTGCTGCGTGAAGCCGGTGTGAATGTGACCGTGCTGCAGGATGACGACTCTGTGCACCGCACGCCCGACAGCATCTTCCCCAACAACTGGTTCGTGTCCCTCGACGACAACTCACTTGTGCTCTGTCCCATGTTTGCCGGAGATCGACGCACCGAACGGCTCAAGTTCCTCGGCGGCCTCGTTGAGGCGTTGAAGAAAGATGAGCTGAAGATCGTCGACTACACGAAATACGAGAGTGACGGGCGTTTCCTCGAAGGCACCGGCGCCATGGTGCTCGACCGAGTCAACCGCAAGGCGTTCGGTTGTCTCTCTCAGCGCTGTGACGAAGGCTTGCTGCGACAATTCTGCTCCGATTTCGACTACACACCGGTGCCGTTCCACGGGTACCAGACCTACCAGGGCAAGCGCGTCCCCATCTACCACACGAACGTGATGATGGCGATAACCGAGAAGTTCGCGATCGTCTGCCTGTCGGCCATCGATGATCCCAAGGAGCGTGCGCGAGTCGAGGCCGAGCTGACGGACTCGGGCAAGCAGATTATCGATGTGACGGAATCCGAGATCGACCACTTCGCGGGTAACGAGATCGAGGTGCAAGGGTCAAAGGGCAACTACACGGTGATGACGGAGTCCACCTACAAGGTGCTCACTGACGACCAGAAAAGCACCATCGACGCCTCCAGCAGCATTTTGGTAGGCAAGGTCTCAACAATCGAGGAGTACGGCGGCGGCTCGGTACGCTGCATGATTTCCGAACTCTTCTAGCACCGCACCGGGCCACCAGACCCACCGGCGCCGACCGTCGGAACCTCGCCCACCTTCGCCACCCAGGACTACCCGATGCCTCATGACCACCCTGCCGACAGCCATGACCTCATCAGAGTTCAGGGGGCGCGGGAGAACAACCTCAAGGACGTCACGGTCGAGTTGCCCAAGCGACGCCTCACGGTGTTCACAGGTGTCTCCGGCTCCGGCAAGAGTTCACTCGTGTTCGGCACCATCGCCGCGGAATCGCAACGCCTGATCAACGAGACCTACAGCGCATTCCTCCAGGGGTTCATGCCCTCGGTGGGCCGGCCCGATGTCGACGTACTGGAGGGTCTCACGCCGGCGATCATCGTCGACCAAGAACGCCTCGGTGCCAACGTCCGGTCTACTGTCGGGACCGTCACCGACGCTAATGCGATGCTGCGTATCCTGTTCAGTCGGCTTGGCGAACCGCACGCCGGCTCACCCCAGGCCTACTCCTTCAACGTCGCATCGGCGCACGGTGCCGGCGCCATTACGGTTGAACGAGGTAGGTCGACCAAAGCGGAGCGACGTAGCTTCTCCATCACCGGTGGAATGTGCCCGCGCTGCGAGGGCACGGGCACAGTGTCCGACTTCAACACCGCAGCCCTGTATGACGAATCGAAGTCCCTCAACGAGGGTGCGTTGACCATTCCCGGCTACAGCATGGACGGCTGGCACGGCCGGATCTTCCGGGGTTGCGGCTACTTCGACCCCGACAAGCCCATCGGCCGCTTCAGCAAGAAGGAACGTCACGACCTGCTCTACCGCGAACCCACGAAGCTCAAGATCGATGGGATCAATCTCACCTACACCGGCCTGATACCTCAGATTCAGAAGTCCTTCCTCTCCAAAGACGTTGAGGCAATGCAGCCCCATATCCGGGCGTTCGTAGAGCGTGCAGTGGTGTTCACGGCCTGCCCTGACTGTGGTGGGACGCGCCTGAATGAAGCTGCCCGTTCGTCAAAGATCGACGGAGTGAACATCGCGGACGCCTGCGCCATGCAGATCAGCGACCTCGCCGAGTGGGTCCGCGGTCTGCGCGAACCCACGGTCGTGCCGCTGCTCGACGCACTGGTGCACACGCTGGACTCGTTCGTCACCATCGGACTCGGCTATCTGTCGCTGGATCGCTCCTCCGGCACGCTGTCGGGCGGAGAGGCCCAGCGGACGAAGATGATTCGCCATCTCGGCTCCTCTCTCACCGACGTCACCTACGTGTTCGACGAGCCGACCATCGGTTTGCACCCGCACGACATCGGCCGGATGAACACGCTCCTCGAGCGCCTCCGGGACAAAGGCAACACCGTGTTGGTCGTCGAGCACAAGCCCGAAGTGATTCAGATCGCCGACCACGTGGTCGACCTTGGACCAGGCGCCGGTTCCGCGGGTGGGCACGTGGTGTTCGAAGGATCCGTCGCGCAGTTGGCCGGCAGCGGAACCTTGACCGGGCAGCACCTAGGCGACCGCGCGAACCTCAAGGCGACAGTGCGCGACGCCACCGGCGCCCTGGAGATCCGCGGTGCCAACGCCAACAATCTGCGCGGCGTCGACGTGGACATTCCCCTCGGTGTGCTTGTGGTGGTCACCGGGGTCGCCGGTTCCGGGAAGAGTTCCCTGATCAACGGGTCCGTCGCCACCTTGGACGGTGTCGTAGCGGTAGATCAGGGGTCGATCCGAGGCTCCCGCCGCAGCAACCCCGCCACCTATACCGGCCTGTTGGACCCGATCAGAAAGGCCTTCGCGAAGGCCAACGGAGTCAAGCCGGCGCTGTTCAGCTCCAACTCCGAAGGTGCTTGCCCGACGTGCAAGGGTGCCGGGGTCATCTACACAGACCTGGCCATGATGGCTGGCGTCGCAACCGTCTGTGAGGAGTGTGAGGGCAAGCGGTTCAGTGCCTCGGTGCTCGACTACCACTTCGGTGGGCGCGACATCAGTCAGGTCTTGAGCATGTCGGTCGACGAGGCCGAGGAGTTCTTCGACGAAGGTGACTCACGCCTGCCTGCGGCCCATCGCATCGTGGCGCGATTGGCCGATGTAGGGCTGGGGTATCTCCACATCGGGCAACCCCTCACCACCCTCTCCGGCGGAGAACGCCAACGACTGAAACTAGCCACGCACATGGGTGGCAAGGAAGCCGTCTTCGTGCTCGACGAACCCACCACCGGTCTGCACCTTTCCGACGTGGAGCGGTTGCTCGGCCTGCTCGATCGACTGGTGGATTCGGGAACATCGGTCATCGTGATCGAGCACCACCAAGCTGTCATGGCCCACGCTGACTGGATCATCGATCTGGGCCCCGGCGCCGGCCACGACGGCGGTCTGGTCGTGTTCCAAGGGCCACCGCACGACCTCGTGGCGGCTCACTCAACCTTGACCGGGCAGCACCTCGCAACCTACGTCGGAACCTAAGTTCGCGATCGGCGGCCCGCGCGACTGACGCGCGACACCACACCATTCGCACTGCTATGGTCAGGCTCCCCATTTGAGGAGGCCGCATGGGCTACCAGTTCTACCAGGATTCCGACGCCAACTACCGCGTGCAAGTGGCCCTCGGCGGCGTTCCGGCAGGGCTCGGCGACGTCGGCGAAATCCTCACCGCGGTGGGGCAAGCCGGCCAGGGCGATGACAAGTCTTGGTCGGCCGCCTTCAAGGCGCTCGGCTCACGCGTGGAGAAGTTGATCGACGAGGCTCTGAGCGTCAACGACACCCGCAGCGCCCGCGACGCAGCCCTGCGCGCAGCCGCGTACTACGCCTCGGCTCTTGAGGCCGACCAATCCTTCGCGGACGAGGGAACGATCCGGGACACCTTTCACGCCCACCGCAGATGCTGGGAGAGGTTCGCCGACCTCACCTCGCCCAAGCTCGAGAGGGTGGACATCCCCTACGAGGACACGACTATGCCGGGCTACTTCCTGAGCGTCGACGGCACCCCACGGCCCACCGTCGTCTTCATCAACGGCAGTGACGGTGCCCTCACCTGGGTGTGGCAGGAGATGTTGGCCGCCTACGAGCGAGGATTCAACGGCTTGATCTTCGACGGTCCGGGCCAGCAATCCATGCTCTTCGACCGCGGCATCGGATTCCGCCCGGATTGGGAGGCGGTCATCACGCCCGTCGTCGACTTCATCGTGCAGCGACCGGACGTCGCGGCTGATGCGCTCGTCCTCTGGGCGGGCAGCCAGGGAGGTTACTGGGCGCCCCGCGCGCTCGCCTTCGAGAAGAGGTTCGCTGCGGCCTTCCTGGATCCCGGTGTGGTGGATGTCTCCGACTCCTGGCTCAGACACTTCCCGCCGGAGATGACGCAACTTCTCGTCAATAACGACAAGGAGACCTTCAACACCTACATGACCGAAGGCCTGAAGTCACCCGAGTTGCGGGCCACGTGGGATTTCCGAGCCCGCCCGTACCGGCAGGACAACCCCTACGACGTCTGCAAGGCGATGATGCAGTACAACGTGACAGATGTGGCAGGCCAGATCACCACGCCTACGATGATTGCGGATCCCGAGGGCGAGCAGTTCTGGCCTGGGCAGTCCGAACAGTTGGCCACACTGATCGGCGATCCGGCGGTGGTGGTCAAGTTCACCGCAGACGAAGGCGCAGACATGCACTGCGAACCCGTGGCCCGATCCCTCGTGCAGCAGCGTATGTACGGCTGGCTTGCCGGCGTGCTGCCGACGTCGGCACGCGGCTAGCACGCAGCTGACGCGCATCACACACGTCTGGGAGCCAGCCCTCACCTCAACCGGCCCTAGGATCCCCCGCGCAACAGCATCAACAGCAGCGAATACACCACTGCGGCCGCTGCGAAGGCCCACACGTTGCGCCGGGGCCCGGGTTGCAGGACCTTGGCCAGCACCGTCACGAGTGCGCCCCCGGCGAAGAAAGCCACGGCGAAAGCGACGGCGATCTGCGGCAGCGGCAGCCAGGTGCCGACCAGCCAACCGGCGGCGAGGGCGCTCGACAGAATCCACCGCCCGTAGCGACGGTAGGCAACGGCATAGTTGGAGTGCAGTGACTCGTCGGCGACCAGGTAGTAGAGGCCCATGGCGATCACGAACAGCACGAGAGGCTGTACCTGAGTGTCGGAAGGATCGGCCAAGGAATACGCCACCAAGGTGTTGAATACCACCATGATCACCATGCTGGTCGCGAACGCCCGTGTGTCGACCCGGTCAAGGCCATGGCCGGCAGCGCGCTTCGCGCGACTCAGCGCAATCTGGTTGTTGTTGGCGTAGAAGACAATGATCCCCACCACCGCGAGAAAGTAGCCGTGGCGTTCCATCGTCGGGAGGAACTGATTCGCCAATGGTCGAATCACCTCATCGCTGCGGCTGAGCGCAGGCAGCAACTGCATCACCACGTAGGCAACGGTCACGCCGGCCGCACAGCTGAGAACCAGTTGCCGAGCACCCCCGAGGAATCTGTCGACATAGCCCGCGCCGAGGTGCACCGCGATGAGCACCAACACGGCCAGCAGCGAGGTGACTGCATGGCTCGTGGCGGACACACCCCCAGTCTGGCCTCTCGACCGGCCGACGGCCAGGCGCCCCGGCAACCAGGGGGCAATGCCGGGCTGGGGATCGGGCTCGTGACGATGCTATTGAGCTTCGCGGCCTCTCTCGGGTTCGAAGCCCTTGTAGACGGCGCCCGCTAGCAGCAGTTCTTCCCTGCTTGGCCGCCTGCGACCATTGCGATGCCGCCTACTTGTTTCTTTGGCGGCAACTTCTTCTTTGGCGGCAACGAGGAGGCGAAGTCGATTCCGTGGTCGACGATGAGCGACAGCAGTTCTTCGTCTGCGGCATCTGCCAGGGATATCTGCACCATGCCCCGCATCGGCCGACCGGTGAACGACAGCTCCTCGACTCGCGGATTCAGCAGCACCTCCTCGTAGGCATCGGGGCCGACGCGAATCATCACCGCGTCGCTGGTCACACCACAGGCCATGTTCCCCCTGACCATGAATGCCAGGCCACCGAACATCGCTCGCTCGGTGGTATCAGGTGCCCCGGCGATCAGTTCCCGCAAGCGATCCGCAATGTTCTTGTCGTACGCCATTGCCGCAGTCTGGCACGACTACGCGACCGAGGGGCCAGTCCGCACCCCGAAGGGTAAGGACCAAAGAAATCACCAGACAAGTCGTTCACTGTTCCGGAATAGCCGGATGTGAGCACTAGGCTCTGGCCATGAGCACACGAAGCGTACGCCGCAGCACCTTGGCAGCGGCAGCCTTGTCCCTGACCGCGATCCTCGCCGCCTGCGGTAGCAGCGATTCGACCGATAGCGCCACCTCGGCTGCTGCCTCCGCAGCTGAATCGGTGGCCGCCAGTGTTACGGCCACTGACTCTGCCACCCCGGCAACTGAGTCCGCGGCCTGCAAGCAGTGGGACGAACTCGATGAGCAGATTCGAGCCGAGGGCGCCACCGCGGACGTCACCTCGCAACTTGAGCAGATTGAGCAACTCGCCAAGGAGGAGGGCGACAAGGAGGCCGAGGCCGCCGCCAAGGAACTCCTTGCCACGGAGGACTCCAGCGCAGGGTGGAACGAGGCACTTGAGCAGATGGAAGCTGTGTGCGGCGGCGAGCGCGACGGCAACTAGATGGGTCGTCGGCTCCGCGCGCGTTCGTCACGGACTGCGCACTCAGTCGACTTTCGGTTCGCTTCCTGGCGTGAGCGCAGTGAGGGGAACAAATCCGAACAACCTTTGGTTTAGTTTTCAACCAAACTGAGGGGTACGTCGATGAGTTCGA
This sequence comes from uncultured Actinomycetes bacterium, assembly GCA_963752505.1. Taxonomy (GTDB): domain Bacteria; phylum Actinomycetota; class Actinomycetes; order S36-B12; family UBA10799; genus JACJWR01. The sequence goes on along the minus strand of CAVVYM010000012.1, from coordinate 156,844 downwards.
TTCTTCATCCAGCTGTGCCGGGTATGGCGTTTGACGAGTTCATCGCGCGCGTGCGTTCGACGACCACCGCAGCGCCACCTTGGCGGCCCGAGGATGGCGCCATGCCCGCTCTGTACCTCAGCCACGGCGCACCACCACTCTTCGACGACGCGGTTTGGATCGACCAACTCTTTTCGTGGGCTCAGCAACTGCCTCGTCCGACGGGAATCCTCATCGTCAGCGCCCATTGGGAGAAGGCACCGCTGAGTCTGACTTCGCCGGCCGCCGGGACCCCACTCGTGTACGACTTCGGCGGTTTCGCCGAACGCTATTTCCGCATGACCTACCCCACACCGGACGCACATGACCTTGCGCGCCGGGTGGCCGCGAGCCTGCCTGGAACGGAGCGGCTGCACCAGCACGCCCAGCGCGGACTCGACCACGGAGCCTGGGTACCGCTGAAGATCATGTACCCGTACGCCGACGTCCCGGTCGTGCAATTGAGCATGCCCACGCATGACCCCGCCCGCCTCTATGCCTTGGGACGCGCACTTCGCCCGTTGCGAGAGGAGGGAGTACTGATCATCGGTTCGGGCTACATGACCCACGGGCTGTCGTTCATGACCTCCGAGATGTGGCTGCACAACTCCGTTCCGACCTGGTCTGCAGAGTTCGACGCGTGGGCGGCGGCGGCGCTGTCGGCGGGCGATCTCGACGAACTGTCCGACTACCGCTCGCGGGCACCCGGACTTCCTTTCGCGCATCCAACGGTCGAGCACTTCACGCCGCTGTTCGTGACGCTCGGCGCAGCCCACGATGACTCAAGCGACGCAGTCACCATGACCGTCGAGGGCTACCAGTTCGGCCTATCGAAACGGTCGTTCCAGGTGCGGTAAGCCGGGTGCGGCGCTTCCGCTTCAGGCAGACGCTCGCCGCGCGATCCAGGTGGCGCGCAAGGTCGTGTCGTCCACCGGCAGGTGAGAGTACTCCTCGACCACAGCGACTGAGGTGAATCCGCCAGCCGCCAACGCCGACCGCACCAGCGATTGCGGGTGCAAGTACTGCACGTGTTCCTCCCGGAACCGAGTGCCGTCGGCGAGGGTGACCTCGACCGACGTCCGGCACGTGTTCCCGTTCGCGTCCAGTTCGTTGTGCAGCGTGAAGGATCGGCCGTCCTCTGAGCCTGCGAGGTCAGGATTCGATGCAATGAACGATGCCAGCCCTTCGGCGTGGATGTCGAAGACGAACCACCCGCCGGGCCGTAGTCGGGTCGCAACCGCCTCAATGGAAGCAGTGAAGACAGCGTCGGGCACGTAGTTGAGCGAGTCGAACGTCGAGACCACCGCGTCGAACTGCGCATCGGTGGCGAGGTCCGGGAGCCACGCCTGGTGCAGTTCGATTCCGTTACCCAATCGATCCCGGGCGCGAGCCAGCATGGACGCGGAGCCATCAACGCCAACGACCCGGTACCCCAGCCGCAGCAACTCAGCTGCCAACAGACCGGTGCCGCAGCACACGTCAAGAACATCACGGACCCCGTTCGCGTCCGCCCGCCAGGCGGAATGTAGGTAGTCCGCCCAACTTGAGAAGCAAGGGTCGACGACCATCTCGTCGTAGACCTCCGCAAGTCTGCGGTAGCTCTCGGACTGCTGAATCGAGGTATCGACCGTGCGCCGCAATCAGATGCCGAGGATTTTGGCCTTGGCGGCGGCAAACTCAGCGTCGGTGAGCACACCTTGGCTGTGCAACTGCGCGAGGTTCTGCAGTTGAGCAGTCTGGTCGTCAGCCGCCGGAGCTGCAGGAGCGGGTTGCGCCGGAGGCTGCTGGGCGGCCTGCTGCTGCTGCTGCGCGGCCTGCTGCTGCTGGTACTTGCTGGCTTGCCGGTTGGCAACCCGGCCGGAGACGGCTGTTGCGGTGCCAGCAACCACGGCGGTGCGGGCTGCCATACGAATAAGTCCCATGCTTGGATTCCTTTACCTGGCGTGAAGTGTCGCTATTCGGTGATGACGGCCTCAACGACATCCGCCGGAATGCGAATGTAGTCGATGACGACGGCCTCGGCCGACCGGAATTCCTCGGCCAATTTCGCTGCCCAGACATTCTCGAAGGCAAGGAGCAGCGCTGAACTGTTGGCGGGAAGATCGTCGGCGACTTCTTCCGCGTCATCCGGCCCCAGGGCACCTGGCTGAACCACGGAGATCTCCATGAAGCTGGGGTTTCCATCGGCGAAGTCCGCCATCTCGACGGAGGAGATGTTGCCCTCTGCATCCTTGATGACCAAGAGCATGTCGATGACCCGGATGATGCCTTGGTCGATCAGGTCCACGACAGCGGGAGCTATTCGTCCCGTGAACTGATTGCCCGGAAATCCGATGATGTAGACGTCCACGGGGCCAATTGCCATAGTCACTCCTTGTGTATTGACGGCGGACCGGCCGTAGCTGTGCCGGGCCCTACCCGCTCGACTCTCGAGGCGCCCCCCGTAGAGGCGTCGCCTCCTGCAGAGAACGAGTTCGGGCAGGTTCGCGGCAGTTGGACGTCCTTGTGAGCCGGGCACGACTTCGAGTGAGATGTTACTCCACAACGCACGTGGAACACGGTATTCGGAGCGTAGGTGGATCAATGTGCCTTCGAACGAGTAGCCTTTCGCATTCGACACTGCAGGAGGTTGGCATGGTCTCGGACGAATACCGGTCGCGCTATCGTTCCGCTCGACAGACACGGGCGGGCGGGGCGATCGGCAACATCTTCGACGGCCCCCGGATCACCGCGCACGGTTTGCGCACTCATCTGCTGGCGTGGCCCGGCACCGGCTTCCAGACCGAAGCCGTGCACCTCACCGTGGTGGAACCGTCGGACACAAGCGACGACTACACGTTCGACCTGGCCGAGGAGGCGATCCTTTGCCGGCACGGCGAGGTCGAAGTTCTGCTTCGAGGCGACTGGGTGACGCTGCGGGCCGGCGACATCGCCTACTTCCCCGCCGGGGTCACGCACGCGATTCGCAACCGATCCGATGAGCGTGCCTTCCTGGTGAATCAGATCTGCCCACCCCAATTCGACCTGTACTCCGATGCTGGCTTCTACAACCCGGCCTGGGGTGTGATGAACGAGGAAGCGGTCGCGAAGGCGAAGATCAACGCCACCCCGATCGAGACGGGGCCACTCGACGAGATGACGTTCCGCGACGATCAGCGCCACGTGAGGGCTGCGAACCTCGAGGTGGCAGACGTGGCCGAGCACGGTGCCCTCTTCAATGTCCTGGACGGCACTGCCTTCACCGGTATCGGTTTGCCGATGCGGCTGGTGCTGTGGCCAGGTGCGGGAACGCGCCTGACAGGCTTCAACTATGCCTACTGCGGCGAGGGCGTAGAGGACACCATTCACACGCATCCGGTCTCCGATGAGTTCCTGGTCATGTGGAGCGGTGAGGGACAATTCTTCGTCGGCGACATCGGCTGGGTGGATGCCGGAGCGGGCGACGTGGCTCTGGCCCCCTGTGGGGTCATGCATGGCCACCGCAGCACAAAGGAGCGTGGGCCGGCGATGATGGGCGGATTTGCGTCCCCGCCCCAACTGGACTTGGTCATCCCCACCGACTACTACAACGGTGGTGAGTTTAGGCATCCGCAAGCGACCGAACTGACCGAGTCCGAGATGCACGACTCCGACCGGCCTTAGACACCCGCCCGCCGGGCACAAGTTCTCCCAACGGGTGCGGGTGGCGATATGCCGAAGAGTCGCGGTTCTCGCGCGCTACGAAGCACCGACGACTTGACGGCCCGGCTTCGGTTCCCGGATCAACGTGGACACCTCTCAATGCTTCGGCCGGGGTCGCCAATGCGGCGCATCCACCCTGGTCAGGTGAGGAGCAACCGTTCGCTGGCGGCATTGGGTCGCAGGAGGAAGAACAGGACCCCCAACAGGAGAGTTGGAACGACGACGATCAGACCAAGGAAGACGTAGACCACCAACCCTCCTCCGCTCTGCAAGACGCCTTCTGCGAGGAGCGATTCCCTGGCGCGGAGGCAACTGGGTATAGCGAAACCCCCGGCAGATTCCTGCCGGGGGTTTCGCTTCCTACGCGGCGTGCACGGCGCGATGACCACCGCACCAACTAGGTGAGAAATCTAGGTGAGATTACCCGCCACTTGAGTCAGGATCAGCTGCAGCCGCTCGTACTCCCGCAGCCTTCGCAGACGTAGCAGGATCCGGCCGGACGCATCTTGATCCCACAGGTCATGCACAGCGGTGCATCTGAGGCTTTGCCGGTGATTTCCTCGAGCAGTTCCGCCGAGGAGTGCACTGTCACGTCCACCGGCTTGGTGCCTGTGGGCGCGTGTGAGGCCCGGCCGTCAATCGGAGCCGACTGGGCCAGTCCCTCCAGGTCGTCCTCTTCGACATCCGCCGAGCTACCCACTGGTTCGGGACCCGCGTCGTATCCGGCGACAGTTGCCGCACGTTCCTCAGCGGTGAAGATCCCCAGCGCCGAGCGGGTCTTCATAGGGCAGGTAGTCCAGGGCGAGCCGGCGGAAGATGTAGTCCATGATCGACTGCGCCATGCGGATGTCCGGATCGTCAGTCATACCGGCCGGCTCGAAGCGCATGTTCACGAACTTCGAGACGAATGCCTCCAGCGGCACGCCGTACTGCAGCGCGATCGAGACGGCGATCGAGAACGCGTCCATCACGCCGGCCAGGGTCGAACCCTGCTTGCCGAGCTTGAGGAACACCTCACCGAGCCCGTCGTCGGGGTAGGAGCCAGCCGTCAGGTAGCCCTCGGCACCGCCCACCGTGAACGACATCGTTTGGACTGGGGCGCTTCTTCGGGAGGCGCTTGCGCACGGGCCGGTGATCGACCACGACTCTCAACCTCAGCTGGCTCGTCAGCTTTGTTGGCCTTGGAGTCGCTGAGCGGCTGACCCACCTTGCAGTTGTCCCGGTAGATCGCGAGCGCCTTGAGTCCGAGCTTCCAACCCTGGAAGTAGATCTCCGCGACTTCCTCGACGGTGGCCGACTCGCGGCATGTTCACGGTCTTGGAAATCGCACCGGAGAGGAACGGCTGGACGGCAGCCATCATCCGGACGTGCCCCATCGGCGGTGATCGCGCGCTCACCCATCGCGATGTCGAACACCGAGTAGTGCTCCGACTTCAGGCCAGGCGCGTCGATGACGTGGCCGTGGTCAGCGATGTACTCGACGATCGCCTCGACGGTCTCTTCGGTGTAGCCCAGCTTGCGCAGAGCCCGCGGAATGGTCTGGTTGACGATCTGCATGGATCCGCCACCGACCAGCTTCTTGAACTTCACCAGGGAGAAGTCCGGCTCGATTCCGGTGGTGTCGCAGTCCATCATGAAGCCGATGGTGCCGGTGGGTGCCAGCACCGAGCCTGCGCGTTGCGCCAGCCGTTCTTCTCCCCGGTCTCGATGCACCTCGTTCCACATCTTGCTGGCCAGGTGCAACACGTCCCGGTCGAGGCTGGACGACGGGCGGACTGCATCAGTCGCCGCCGCGTGCTTGCGCATGACGCGACTGTGCGCCTGCGCGTTGCGGGCATATCCGGAGTAGGGCCCCACGATTCCGGCCAGCTCGGCCGACCTCTTGTAGGCGGTTCCGGTCATGAGCGAGGTGATGGCTGCGGCCAGAGCCCGCCCACCCTCGGAGTCATACGCCAGGCCGGATGCCATGAGCAGCGCGCCTAGGTTGGCGTAGCCGATCCCTAGTTGCCGGTAGTCACGCGTGGTCTCGCCGATGGCATCGGTCGGGAAGTCGGCGAACATGATGGAGATGTCCATGGCCGTGATGATGATTTCGACGGCTTTGGCGAACGTCTCGGCATCAAAAGTGTTGTCGTCACGCAGAAACTTGAGGAGGTTCAGCGAGGCGAGATTGCACGACGAATTGTCCAGGGACATGTATTCGCGAGCACGGGTTGGACGCCGTGATTCGCCCCGTCTCGGGGTTGGTGTGCCAGTCGTTGATGGTGTCGTCGTATTGGATTCCGGGGTCGGCGCACGCCCATGCCGCCTTGCACATCTTCTCGAAGAGCACTTTCGCGTCGATCGTCTCGATCACCTCGCCGCTGACGCGGCCGCGCAGACCGAACTCGGAGTCGCCCTCCACCGCCTGCATGAACTCATCACTGACGCGCACCGAGTTGTTCGCGTTCTGGTACTGGACACTGGTGATGTCCTTGCCACCGAGATCCATGTCGAAGCCGGCATCGCGCAGAACGCGGATCTTCGCCTCTTCGTCGGCCTTGGTTTCGATGAACTCCTCGATGTCCGGGTGATCCACGTCGAGGACGACCATCTTGGCTGCCCGGCGAGTGGCACCGCCGGACTTGATCGTGCCGGCGGAAGCGTCAGCCCCGCGCATGAAGGACACGGGCCCGCTGGCGGTTCCACCTGACGAGCGCAGCAGCTCCTTGGCCGATCGGATACGAGAGATGTTGAGTCCGGCGCCGGAACCACCCTTGAAGATCAGACCCTCTTCGCGGTACCAGTTGAGGATCGAATCCATCGTGTCGTCGACGCTGAGGATGAAGCAGGCACTTACCTGCTGGGGCGACGTCGTGCCGACGTTGAACCACACCGGCGAATTAAACGAGAACACTTGATGCAACAGCATCCAGGTGAGTTCGTGCTCAAAGATTTCGGCGTCCTCGGGCGAGGCGAAGTAGCCGTGCTCGAGGCCTGCCTTGGCGTAGGTGGTGACGACGCGGTCGATCAGTTGACGAAGCGAAGTCTCACGCTCGTCGGTTCCCTGAGCGCCCCGGAAGTACTTGGTGGTGACGATGGTCGAGGCGTTGGCGGACCAGAACGAAGGAAACTCAACGTCGCGCTGGGCGAACACGACATCGCCGGTCTTCCAGTTGTTCTGCACGACATCGCGGAACTCCCACTCCACCTCGTCGTACGGGTGCACGCCCGGCTTGGTGTATAGGCGATTCATGGTGAGTCCGTTGTTCTTGACGCTCACGCGGTTGCCGCGCTTTCCTGCGGTCTTGGTGGCGCCGCGAGACTCATCGGCCATGGTCACTCTCCTTGATGGTGTGTAAGACGGTTGGGTGGGTATGGAGCGATTTCTTGCGGAGTTCGGTGTCGAGAAGTTGTGATCGACGGGTTCAGACTTCGGGGAAACTGTGGGCGGCGCGCAGCAACTCGACCTCCGCTTCGAAGTCGTCAAGTGACTCGAAGTTCCGGTAGACCGACGCGAACCGCAGATAGGCGACTTCGTCGAGGGTGCGCAACGGACCCAGGATTGCCAGCCCCACCTCGTGAGAGGGCACCTCGGCCATTCCCAGACCGCGTACCTCGTCCTCTACCTGCTGGGCGAGTATGGCCAGATCGTCCTCGGTGACCGGCCGGCCTTGGCATGCCTTGCGGACGCCCACGAGTACCTTGTCCCGGCTGAATGGCTCCTGCACACCAGAACGTTTGACGACCACGAGCGTTGCGGTCTCCAGGGTGGAGAAGCGACGCCCGCACGCCGGGCACATGCGTCGGCGGCGCACAGTGGAACCGTCGTCGGTGGTGCGACTGTCGAGCACCCTCGAGTCCGTGTTCCTGCAGTAGGGGCAATGCACGATCAATGCCTTTCTGGGGACAACCTGTGTACGAACCAGCCACATCCTGGGGATGGACTGGGGACAACTTGTGGACTAGTAACCACTACCTGTGGATGAACTACAGTGATGTAACCACTAGATGTAGGGACCATAGGGTCCCAAACCCCAAAAAGGCAAGCGCACAGCCGGAAGTGTTTGGCAAAGTTTCCGTGACTGTTGCCCGCTAGAGCCCGGATGGAACCACTAGGCGGGCCCCCACCTGGAGGGTCTGGAGCTGATCACCGTTGGCTTCGCGGAACGCGACAACCGCCTCGCGCGGATCGGCATTCGGGAAGGTGCGTGCCGCGATTGTCCAGAGCGTGTCCCCCGGCATGACACGAACCGTCTGATACCCATCCGCCACCGTGACGAGTCCGCCACTGCCGGCTCCATCTGCCACCTCGCCTGCAACACCGGCCACACTCGCGTTCGCGCCGTCAGAACTCGCCACACTGCCGGTGGCAGTCGCGTGGGCCACCACCATGGACCCTGCGTCATGCCCGCCGAGCCCAACACCGAGGCCCGCAACAAATGCGAACGCGGCGAGACCGCCCACCACCGCTCGGCGCTGGCGCACACGAACACTCCCGCGCCGACCGCGGGACAGTGAGCGATCGGTCGAACCGGAGACAGGAGCATCCCAGCGCCTGATTCGACCAGCCCGAGCCCTCCCGACCCCGGTCGCGCTACCCAGAACTCCCTGCTGAATGAAGTGAACGCTCATGTCGATCCCTCCTAAGACCTTGGCGAACGAACGCGTGTTCGATCGTACATATGTTCATCATGTCTTGACTTTCGACGACACGCAAGACCCTTAATCGAACATTTGTCTGTACTTTTGCCACGCACGTACTAAGGTGGAGAGTGACAGAGGGGTCCGACAACCCGAGATTCGAACAACGGATCAGCGAAATGCAGTTCCCACATACTCCGGACCGGACCCGGAACCGGACATACGTTCACGTTGGCCGTCGACACGAGGAGGTCGCAATGCCCCAACCATCAGACCCAACAGGCCCCGACGCGATTCCCACAACTTCCGACTCAGCTGCGATCGTTCGACCACTCAGCGATCGGCAGGCCAAGATCCTGACCATGATTCGCAGCGCTATCGCCGAACGCGGCTACCCCCCCAGCATCAGGGAGGTCGGCGAAGCGGTCGGGCTGGCAAGCCCTTCAAGCGTCGCCTACCAACTGCAGATGCTGGAGCAAAAGGGGTACATCAGACGAGATCCTCACCGCCCACGGGCCATGGAGGTATTCGAACCCAACGGGGAGCGGGTCATGCCGGGATCCGGCCGGGAACGTCTGGCCGAGGTCCAGAACCACCCCGTGAGCGATACAGCCATGGGATCCGGAGAGTTGGAGGAGGCATCGAGCGAGGACCCCTACCCCATCGCCGCCAGTGCCGACCTCGAGGCCGCTCTCGCCGACGATGTCGAAACCCACGCCTCAGGGGCCACGATGGTTCCCGTTCTGGGGCGGATCGCGGCCGGTGGCCCCATCCTCGCTGAGCAGGCTGTTGAGACGGTCTTCCCGCTCCCCACTGAACTCGTCGGTGGCGGCGACCTCTTCCTCTTGCACGTGGTCGGCGACTCCATGGTCGATGCGGCGATCTGCGACGGCGACTGGGTGGTTGTCCGTAGTCAACCCACGGCGGACCAGGGCGACATCGTCGCAGCGCTGCTTGATGATGAGGCCACGGTGAAGACCTTCAAGCGCTCCGGCGGACACGTGTGGCTCATTCCGCACAACCCGTCCTATGCCCCGATCCCCGGCGACGACGCCAGGATCTTGGGCAAAGTGGTCAGCGTTCTGCGTCGGCTGTAGCCGTGGCCGCAAGCCGCTCAAGCGCTTGCACTGCCACTTGATGTGCTGTGGTCATCCACAAGGGCGGCATCGACTTGCGTAGCGTCGCGCCGTAACCCGAGCGCGCCAATCGGGAGTCGAGGACCGCGACAACGCCTCGGTCGCTGGGGCTCCGGATCAGGCGTCCCGCACCTTGGGCCAGGAGCAGCGCCGCCTTCGGCACAGAAACAGACACGAAGCCGTTGCCGCCAGCAGCCTCCACCCGGTCGGCCCGCGCCTGCAGTAGAGGATCATCGGGCCGCGGGAACGGTATGCGATCGATAACAACCAGGATGCAGGAGTCGCCCGAGACGTCCACCCCCTGCCACAGCGACATCGTGCCGACGAGCACGGAAGTCTCGTCGCTCGCGAACTTCCGCACCAGCGGACCAACGGCGTCGCCTCGTCGCTGCACCAGAACCTTCAGGCCGGATGTGCCCTCGAGACGTTCGGCGGCAGCCTCCACGCCGCGCCAACTCGAATAGAGCACCAACGCGCGGCCGCCAGCGGCGGCAACAAGTTCAGCCATGGCGTCAAGGGCCTGCGGTGCGGGGCCATCGCGCCCGGGACGAGGGAGGTCGGCGGCCACGTACAGAATCCCCTGCTTGGCGAAGTCGAACGGGGAACCGGCGTCGAGGGCCCGCCACCCCCCGGGCTCTTCTACGTCGCGATCCTCGTCGAGCAGCCCGAGTCCACGACCCACGAAGCCGAAGTCCCCGCCCAGGGTGAGTGTTGCGCTGGTAATGACGACGCTCGATTCGGCCAGCAAGCCAGTGCGCAGAGGACCCGCCATGCTCAGCGGGGCCAAATGCAGTGCCGGGTACCTCCCGCCGCTTCCGCGTGATACCCAGATGACAGACTCATCACCCGCGGCCAGGATGTCGCCAGCAATATCGCGGACGTCCTCGACCGCACTGCGCGCCCGCGCCTTGCGTGCCACGGCATCGGGATCACCCTCGCTGCCTCCGGACGCCGTCAGTTCGCTCAACACCGCCGAGGTCGCGTCGCGGACGCCGGCCAGCGCCGAACGGAGCGACTCAGGCACTTCCTTGAGACGCCCGTCGAGGTTGAACAGGGCGTCAGCTAGGGCCGTCGCAGTGTGGTCGACTAGCTCCGCCGCTTCGCTCGACACCAAGCGCCGCGCCCCGGTGAGGGCACGGGAGATGTGGTTGGGCCCGAGCTCGACCGTCACCGCGGACGTAGCCCTGTCCACGAACTCGTGACCCTCATCCACCACCACCACGTCGTGTTCGGGGAGCAGTGGAATCTTCTCCACCGCGTGCAAAGCCAGGAGGGCGTGGTTGGTCACGACAATGTCGGCCTCTGCCGCACGGGCTCTGGCCTTCTCTGCGAAGCACTCCTGACCAAATGCGCACTTGGTCGCACCCACGCACTCACGCGCGGTCACGGAGAAGGCGCGCCACACGCGCGAATCGACATCGCCTAACTCGTCGCGGTCCCCTTCCACGGTGTCCTCGGCCCACTCGCGCACGCGTGCCGCGTCGGCTTCGAGTCGCCCCTGACCCGCTGCGCCACCGGTGAATCCGTCATCGAACTCGAGTTGGTCCCCGCCGCTGTCCATCGGGTCGTTCAGTCGCTGCAGGCACAGATAGTTCGAGCGTCCCTTGAGTACGGCGAAATCGACGGTCTGCTCTTCGGCTGCAGCCAACGCATCGTTGACCGCGGGTAGATCGCGCGAGACCAACTGGTGTTGGAGCGCGAGCGTCGCAGTAGCCACGACGACTGGGCCACCCCCGGCCTGAACATGGCTGATTCCGGGCACCAAATAGCCGACGGATTTGCCCGTTCCCGTTCCTGCTTGGACCAGGGCGTGGGTGCCATTGGCCATGGCCGTCGCCACGATGTCGGCCATCTCCACCTGACCCGGCCGTGGTTCGCCCCCGATACCGGCAACTACAAGGTCAAGTAGACGTTGAGTTTCACTGCTCGTCATCGACTGATTCCTCGCCCGAGGCGGTTCCGGCCTGCTCCACCTCATGCGCGAGTTCGGCTCCCACCAGCGCAACCACGCGAGTGCCCAACGCTTCGTGAGTAATGGCCTCAACCTCCCCTTCAGAGTGAATCCGCGCCACCAGATCGCCTCGTTCATATGGCACGAGAGCGTCTACCCGGCTCGCTGGATGCGGCAGGGCGGCCTCGATGGCGGCGAGTATTTGGTCGATACCATCGCCTGTACGGGCCGACGCCAGCACTAGATCCGGCACTTGTCGCTGCATCCGTCGCACCACTTCAGAGTCAGCGATGTCCACCTTGTTGAGGACGACCACCTCAGGCCGGTCCCCCACACCGAGGTCGCTGAGCACTCCTCGGACGGCCGACAGCTGGTCCTCGGGCGACTCGTCCGAGCCGTCCACCACGTGCAGGATCACCTCGGACTCACCGACCTCCTCGAGAGTCGAGCGAAAGGCTTCAACGAGTTGATGGGGAAGGTGGCGCACGAAGCCAACTGTGTCCGACATGGTCACAGCGCGACCGCCAGGCAGGTCGACCCGGCGCACGGTCGGGTCGAGGGTGGCGAACAGCGCATCCTCCACGAGCACGTGCGCTCCAGTGATGCGGTTGAGCAGGCTGGACTTTCCCGCATTCGTGTAGCCGGCGATCGCGATCGACGGTGTCTCGTGCCGTCGGCGACTCGCCCGTTTCGTCTCCCGTACTGTGGCCATGTGTGCCAGATCTCGTCGCAGACGAGTCATCTGCGATCGGATTCGGCGCCGGTCGGTCTCCAGTTTGGTTTCGCCAGGTCCACGGGTTCCGACGCCGCCGGTCGCCCCTCCGGCCCGGCCACCAGCCTGCCTGGAGAGGGACTCACCCCATCCCCGCAAGCGCGGCAGCAGGTATTCCATCTGAGCCAGCGAGACCTGCGCCTTGCCTTCCTTGCTGCGCGCGTGCTGGGCAAAGATGTCGAGGATCAGCCACGTCCGATCCACCACTTTCACCTTGACGATGGCCTCCAACTGACGAAGCTGGCCAGGTGTCAGTTCGCCATCGCAGATCACGGTGTCGGCATCAGTCGCAACCACCACCTGACGCAATTCGGCCGCCTTTCCGGAGCCGATGTAGGTGGCTGCATCGGGTTTCTTCCGACGTTGGATCAGCCCCTCGAGCACCTCAGACCCCGCCGTTTCGGCCAGTGCGGCCAGTTCCCTCAGCGAGCGCTCGGCCTCTTCCCAAGTCCCCTCGGTCCAGACCCCCACGAGCACCACACGTTCCAAGCGGATTTGGCGGTACTCGACCTCGGTGATGTCCTGCAATTCGGTCGATAGCCCACCGACACGGCGCAACGCTTCGCGTTCGGCGAGATGGAGGCTGCCATCGTGGTCGCCGAACTGCTGGTCCTGAAAAGTGAGATCGGGATGCCGCGCGGCTCCCGCATCGCCGGCCGGAGGTCGGGTCATAGGAAGGACTCCAGCCAAGTCGGGGTCAGGGTGCCATCTGCAACGAGAACTGCAGGACCGGTCATGAGCACGCTTCCGCTTCGACTGTTCGTCACCGTCAGCGTGCCGCCCGGCACGTCGACGCGAATGGGTTCCCGCGTATCGGCGAACACGTCTCGGGCGACCACGAGCGCGGCCGCGCATGCGCCGGTTCCGCAGGACAGGGTCTCGCCGGAACCCCGCTCGTGAACTCGCATGCGAATGTGTCGCTGTCCGGCCGACACAACTTCGACGAACTCCACATTGGCCCCCGAAGGAAAAGCCGAATGATCCACGACCGGGGTCGGCAGGTTCTGGTCAAGTTGCGCGAGTCGAGTCAGCAACACCACCGCGTGCGGATTCGGCATGCCAACGCCGACCGCGTCGTACTCCTCACCGGCCACTACGACCGTCGTGTGACCCGGATAGCCGTCCCAGACTGGCGGGCCCATGTCCACCTCGATGTCGCCGGAGGTAGGCACGTTGAGCACCCGCGTACCACCTCTGGTAGCGACGTTGATGCGTCCTGGCGCCGCCAGCCCACGCTCAATGAGGAATCGGGCGAACACCCGAACGCCGTTTCCGCACATTTCGCTGACCGTGCCGTCGGCGTTCCAGTAGTCCATGAACCATTCGGGGCCACCCGGGGCTGCGGCGACCTCAATCTCGGGCGCCTGGAACGCGCGCTCTGTTCGCACCACACGGATCACACCGTCGGCACCGATGCCGAAGCGCCGATCGCAGAGGGCACGCACCAGAGCCGGCGTCAGCTCCAGTGAACCCTCGTAGTCGGGGAGCAGCACGAAGTCGTTCCCCGTGCCGTGGCCCTTGGTGAACCGCAGCGTCATCATCACTGTCCCACCTTAGTCTCGTTCACCGGATGCCAGGAACTCCTCCACTGCGGCCTGTGCACGGATGCCCAGCGTCGGGCTCTGCGCCTCGAGCCAACGAATCGAATCGTCCCGACGAAACCAGGCCTCCTGCCGTCGAGCGAACTTGCGTGTGGCTCGGACCGTGGCTTCCTTCGCCGATTCTTCGTCGCACAGACCGCCGAGCAGGTCGAGGACCTGCCGGTAGCCCAATGCTCGCGACGCCGTGGGACTTCCTCGCAAACCCGTGAGGCCCGCTACCTCGTCGACGAGGCCCGCCGTCCACATTCGGTCCACCCGTTCGGACAGCGCGGCATCCAGGCTCTCGCGGTCGCGCCGCAGGCCCACCGTGCACGCCAAGTAGTGGGGGCGAGGTAGCGGCAATGCCGCGGCAAACGGACCGCCGGTGATCTCTATGACCTCGAGGGCCCGCACTATGCGACGACCGTTGGTCGGCAGGATCCGCTGCGCCGCCGCAGGATCAACCGCGGCCAGGAGGTCGTGCATGCGATTCGACCCGAGATCACCAAGTTGGGCCTCGAGCCGGGTTCGCACCCTGGGGTCGTGGCCCGGAAAATCAAACTCCTCGAGGACTGCCCGTACATAGAGGCCAGACCCACCGACGAGAATCGGCAGGCGACCACGGGCGTGGATTGCGTCGATCTGCTGCCGCGCCAGCCGCTGGTACTCGGCCACGTTCGCAGCCTGGGTGACCGGCCAGATGTCGAGCAGATGATGAACCACCCCACGACGTTGTTCGATGGGCAGTTTCGCGGTTCCGATGTCCATGCCGCGGTACACCTGCATCGAGTCCGCGTTGACCACTTCACCGTTGTGGCGCAGCGCGAGTTCAAGGGCCAGGTCGGATTTGCCGGTGCCCGTGGCGCCGACCACCGCGATCACCCGACCGGTGATTGAGATGTCAGCCACGCATAGGAATCCCGGTCGGCATTCCGAGCGCAACGGGTCCGGTCGCGGAGCCCCCGGAGAAACCTGGGAAGACCACCTCGCAGGCGTCCGAGGGCACTCGTGCCCGGCGAACGAGCGCCACGTCGGCGTCGGCGACCAGGTGGTGTGGTGCGGCGTGCGTGACGCGGGCCGTCATGAGGTCACCGGCCTGCGGGGCGAGACCCGCTGGGTCCAGGTGCACCAGTCGATTGTCCCGGGCTCTCCCGCTCACGCGGTGGGTCTGTGCATCCTTGCGTCCGTCGCCCTCTGCGATGAGGACTTCCACCATCGAGTCCGTCAGTCGCCGGTTCTCCGCCCAGGCGACGTCGTTGACTGCTGCGACAAGGCGCTGGTAGCGATCCGTCACCACGTCCGATGGCACTTGGTCGGGCATCTCGGCGGCGGGAGTGCCCGGACGCTTGGAGTACTGGAAGGTGTAGGCGCTGGCGAATCGCGCCGCCTGCACGACGTCCACCGTGGCGAGAAAGTCATCCTCGGTTTCCCCGGGAAATCCCACGATGATGTCGGTCGTGATGGCCGCCTCCGGCATGGCGTCGCGGACCCGTTCGATGATGCCGAGGTAGCGCTCTCGTCGATACGAGCGGCGCATCCGACGCAGGACGGAATCCGATCCGGACTGCAGCGGCATGTGCAGGTGGGGCATCACATTGGGGGTTTCGGCCATCGCCGCGATCACGTCGTCGGTGAAGTCACGCGGGTGGGGGCTGGTGAAGCGGACGCGCTCAAGCCCGTCGATCTCACCGCACGCCCGCAACAGATCGGCAAAGGCTGACGGTTCACCGAACTCCACGCCGTAGGCATTCACGTTTTGGCCCAGCAAGGTGACCTCGCTCACACCGGAATCCACCAGCGCCCGGGCTTCGGCAAGGATGTCGCCCGGTCGACGATCCTTCTCCTTGCCTCGGAGCGCGGGCACGATGCAGAACGTGCACGTGTTATTGCAGCCCACGCTGATCGAGATCCACGCGCTGTGGGCGGAGTCCCGGCGCGACGGCAGCGTTGAGGGAAACGCCTCCAGTGCCTCGCGGATCTCCACTTGTGCTTCGCGCTCGCGGCGGGCGCGTTCCAGCAAGACGGGGAGGGCGCCAATGTTGTGTGTTCCGAAGACGACGTCGACCCAAGGGGCTCGCCGTACGATCTCGCCTCGATCCTTCTGCGCCAAACAGCCGCCGACGGCGATCTGCAGTTCCGGATTCGCATCCTTGGCCGGACGCAGGTGCCCAAGATTGCCGTAGAGGCGGTTGTCGGCGTTCTCGCGAACGGCACACGTATTGAAAACGATGAGATCCGGCACATCGTGGGCGCCGGCCCGTACGTAGCCGGCGTCTTCGAGCAGGCCGGCCATGCGCTCCGAATCGTGCACGTTCATCTGACACCCGAGCGTGCGGACTTCGTAGCGTGGTGGTCGCTGTTGGCTCGTGACAGTCATGGTGGCCAAAGTCTACGTGGTGCACCGCGGGCGCATTCCCCACGTGACTCCTAGGCTGTGGCAGGTGAATCAGGTGGTGTTCATCCCCAGCGCGCCGTTGCTCCTGCCGTCGCTGAATCCGGATCCCCTTCCCAGCCACGTCGCCCTGCGCGAAGCTGTGCTGCGCGCGTGTGCGCCCCTCGCCGAGGCGTCACGTGTGATTGTGGTGGGGTCCCCCGGTGCCGGCCAACACCCGGATGGCTCAGCGGCCGAAAGCGGAGCGCACCTCTATGAGGCCGAGCTCCCCGGTTGTGAACCGCAGTTCACGGGCGCGGCGAAGGCGGACGACGGGCCCTTTTTGCCGTTGGCGTTGACCATCGGGCGCTGGGCTCTGCAGGCCGCCGGCCGCTCGCCGGATGCTCCCCTCGACATGGTCCTTGCTACGGGGACGCCCGGCGAGATCCGCGGAAGTCTTGCTGAGCCTGCCGTCCGCGACCTGCGCATAGCGGCTGGGACGGCTTTGCTCGTCGTGGGAGACGGCACCGCAACGCGAGCCGAGAAGTCTCCGGGCCACATCGTGGACGGGGCGGTGGCACTTGACGACCGCATCGCCACCATGCTGGGCGAGGGTGATCTCGGCGCGCTGATGCGGTTGACACCAGAGCTTGACGCCACATACGGCCTCGATGGTCGCTGTGCCTGGCAAGCCGCCGTAGCGATGGTGGCGGCCTCGGGTGCAGCGGTGGAAGGCTCGGAACTCATCGCCTACAGCGATCCCCACCTCGTTGCCTACTTCGTGGCTAAGTGGGACGTGGCACTGCCGCAGTAGACCTCGGGCATGCGTCAGCCGTCGAATTCCCAGTCGGCGTGCTCGTCCTCGTCGGCCAAAACTTCTGCGAGCGCTCGAGAAGCGACCTCAGGAGCGAAGCCCTTGCGCAGCAGTGCGCCCATGGCGCGGCGTCGACGCACGGCAGCGTCGTGGTTCCGCAGCAACCTGACCTTTCGCTCGGCCAGGGCCTTGGCGGCTTCGAACTCGTCTTCATCGTCGATGAGTTCAAGTGCCGCTTCGATGTGGTTGGTAGCGACGCCCTTCCGAAGCAACTCGTAGCGAAGAGTTCGCCGCGGAAGGTGGCGCAAGCCATGCCGGGATCTGACCCACATGCGAGCGTATTCACCGTCGTCGATGAGATGCAGTTCCGTGAACCGATCGAGGCAGGCTCGCGCGGCGTCGGCCGGAACACCCCGCTTCTCGAGGAGTTGCTCCAACTGCGCACGCGTGCGCGGCGCAGCGTTCAACGACGCCAGAGCTATCGTGCGGGCAACGTCGGCCGGGTCGGCATCCGGACCGTCGTCAGCCGCCGTCGCCGGGGTGGGTTGCTCGCGCACCACGGCTAGCGGGCGGCCGAGCCGTTGGTGGCGGGACGGGGTGCGGTCGCCGGGCGGGTGATCTTGGAAGCACCTGCTGCCGGTTTGCCGGCGGGTTCACTCGGTGCCGGGCGGGCATTCACCGCGGCCGCCAGGTCGTCAATGCTTGGCGGGGTGGGCGCCTCAGCTTCAGCCTCTTGAGCCGACGAAACCCCAATTCCCACCTTCTCCTTCACGAGGCGTTCGATTTCATCCGCGAGTTCCGGGTTGTCCCGCAGGAAGGCTCTGGCGTTCTCCTTGCCCTGGCCAAGTTGATCACCCTGGTAGGTGTACCAAGCGCCGGATTTCCGAATGAATCCATGATCCACCCCCATGTCGATCAGACCGCCCTCGCGCGAAATGCCCTGGCCGTAGATGATGTCGAACTCTGCCTGCTTGAACGGCGGCGCCAGCTTGTTCTTCACCACTTTGACCCGGGTCCGGTTACCCACTGGATCCGAACCTTCCTTCAATGTTTCGATGCGGCGAACATCCAGGCGAACCGACGAGTAGAACTTGAGCGCACGGCCACCCGTGGTGGTCTCGGGGTTGCCGAACATCACGCCGATCTTCTCGCGAAGTTGATTGATGAAGATTGCCGTGGTGCCCGTCCCGCTCAGTGCACCGGTCAGTTTGCGCAGCGCCTGGCTCATGAGTCGGGCTTGCAGACCGACGTGGCTGTCGCCCATCTCGCCTTCGATCTCGGCACGTGGCGTCAGCGCAGCCACCGAGTCAATGACGACGATGTCCAGCGCACCGGAACGCACGAGCATGTCCGTGATCTCCAACGCCTGCTCGCCGGTGTCGGGCTGGCTCACGAGCAGCTTGTCGATGTCGACACCCAGACGGGCTGCGTACTCAGGATCAAGGGCGTGCTCGGCATCGATGAATGCGGCGATGCCGCCGGCTGCCTGTGCGCTTGCGATCGCATGCAGCGCCACGGTGGTCTTTCCGGATGATTCCGGCCCGTAGATCTCCACCACACGACCACGGGGCAGCCCGCCGATACCCAAAGCGACATCGAGCGCCACGGACCCGGTGCGGATCACGTCCACCGGCGGACGTACATCGTCACCCAGCCGCATCACCGAGCCCTTGCCGAACGACTTCTCAATGGCTGCTAGGGCGGTGTCGAGCGAAGCCTCACGGTTGTTGGACCGCGTTGGGTTGCGGCTGGCGTTGCTGTTGTTGCTGGCCATTGCGAATGCCTCGTTTCCGTTCGTGGTGCGGTCGTATGGAGGTCGATGGTGGTGTCAGACGATCTAGCGGGATTTCTTCGTGCCGACGTGATGCCACGCTATGCGGCACCTCCGACACAGTCCACGATCTGAAGTCGGGCCTGTGGACGAAGGCACGCGCCGTACCCATTCACGGTGAAGTTCCGGTGCTGGAACCACGTCGGATCCATCCGGCGACCGACGAACAGGCGTCCGGAGGCGACCAGGAAGCTCGACGTTCGGCAACTTCTGTTCGAACACATCCTCACCCTAAGCGAACAACTGTTCGATGTCACGCAGGTCGCGTACGCCGATGCGGCGTGTCGCACCCCGGCAACGCACGGTCAGCGGTCCCGAGGCGGCAACTGCAGATTCCGCCACACCGCCCGCCACACCACAGCGGCGTCTTCCCCATCGCCGAGCGCGACGGTCACGGTGCGCCCCTGCAGTTCCGGCAACACGTGGGAGTCCGCCCAGTAGTGGCTGTATCGGGCGCCGAGGGCGTCATCCATACGCTCCCAGAACTCGGTCAATCGCACCGAGCCATCCAACCATGAGGCGCGGGCACGGTCGGTCTGGACCTGCCACGGCTTTGCCGCGTGTCGGCCGTTGTGTGCAGGATGGTGCCCATGGATTCACCACGGGTCGGGCCTGCTCCGCCGGCGGAGGAACGCGGTGCCACGCTAGCGCGCTTTTCCCTTCCCGCGCAGTCCTGGTTCTCCCGCTCCTTCGACTCGCCAACGCCAGCTCAAGTGGCGGCCTGGGATGCCATTCGCAGCGGCGAATCCGCCCTGGTGGTGGCGCCCACCGGCTCCGGAAAGACGCTGGCCGCCTTCTTCTCCGCGCTCGATACCTTGGCCACCCGCGAAGCTGCGGTTGATGCCGCCGCACGAACCACCGTGCTGTACATCTCTCCGCTCAAGGCGCTCGCGGTAGATGTCGAACGTAACCTGCGGGCGCCGCTGACGGGCCTGCGCCAAGAAATGGTGCGCGCAGGACAACCCGAACCCGACATCACCGTGGCCGTCCGATCCGGCGACACCGCACCGCAGGAGCGCCGCCGCCAAGCGCGTACTCCGGCGGACATTCTGATCACCACGCCTGAGTCTCTCTACCTGCTCCTCACGTCGGCGGCTCGCGAGAGCCTGCGCAACGTTCAGACCGTGATTGTCGATGAGATTCACGCCGTCGCCGGCACCAAACGCGGTGCCCACCTTGCTCTCTCCCTGGAGCGGCTCGAATCACTTGTCGACGCTCCGATCCAACGCATCGGTCTATCCGCCACGGTCCGCCCGACATCGGAAGTCGCCCGCTTCCTCGGCGGCGGGCGCCCCGTAACCGTCATCGAACCGGGTTCAGCCAAACAGATCGAAGTGTCGATCGAGGTCCCCGTCGAAGACATGGCCGACCTCGGTGGCGCCGCGAATGTTGACAGCCTGGAGGGTTCGGCTGCGGCTGAGGGACCCCGGAATTCGATTTGGCCACACGTGGAGCAACGCGTGCTGGAGATGATCGATGCGCACACCGCGACGTTGGTATTCGTCAATTCGCGCAGACTCGCCGAACGGCTGACGAGCCGGTTGAACGAGTTGGCCGCCGAACGGCAATCGGAATCGTCTGCCCGGGCCGCGGTGCCCGTGGCTGACGGGGCAGCGACTGAGCCCGCCCGAGTTGTTGCCCGCGCCCATCACGGCTCCGTCAGCAAAGAGCAGCGGGCTGAGATCGAGGAGGATCTCAAGGCGGGGCGGCTACCTGCGGTCGTGGCCACCAGCAGCCTCGAGTTGGGGATCGACATGGGCGCAATTGACCTGGTGGTCCAGGTCGAATCACCCCCTTCGGTGGCAGCAGGTCTCCAGCGCATCGGCCGGGCCGGCCACCACGTCGGCGCCGTCAGCAAGGGTTCAATTTTCCCCAAATACCGAGCCGACCTCGTGACAGCCACCGTCGTCGCGCAACTCATGCAAGAGCGCACCATAGAGGCACTTCGCATTCCGGAGAATCCACTCGACGTTCTGGCGCAACAGGTAGTGGCCGCCGTGGCCATGGACGACTGGTCGCTACCCGACCTCTTTCGCCTCGTTCGTTCTGCGGCTCCCTACGCCCGGCTTCCCGAGTCAGCTTGGTTCGCCACCTTGGACATGCTCAGCGGGAAGTATCCCGCGGAATCCTTCGCCGACCTGCGCCCCAAACTCGTGTGGGATCGAGATCGCGATGTGCTCACGGCGCGTCCCGGTGCGCAACGTCTAGCCGTGACGTCCGGCGGCACCATCCCCGATCGGGGCCTCTTTGGCGTCCACCTGGTAGGCGAGAAGAGTTCCAAACTGGGCGAGTTGGACGAAGAAATGGTCTACGAGTCCCGCGTGGGCGACGTCTTCGCGCTCGGTGCTAGCAGTTGGCGCATCGAGGACATCACCCACGATCGAGTGCTCGTCTCCCCCGCGCCCGGGCAGCCGGGCAAGATGCCCTTTTGGCACGGTGACGCCTTGGGGCGCGGGCTGGACCTCGGCAGGCGGGTGGGAGCCGCCGTCCGTTCCCTCGCCAACGAAGCACCGACCGCGGCGGCGGCGCGACTCGCCGACGAAGGCCTCGATGCGAATGCGGTCGCCAATCTGCTGGCCTACCTCGACGAACAGCGCCAGGCCACGGGGCGACTGCCGGATGACCGCACTCTGGTGCTGGAGCGCTTCCGCGACGAACTCGGCGATTGGCAAGTCACTCTGTTGTCGCCCCTCGGCGCCCGAGTCCACGCACCCTGGGCGTTGGCCATCGGAGCCCGGCTACGGCAATCGACGGGTATGGACGTGCAGGTGATGCATGCCGACGACGGCATCGTGCTGCGCATTCCGGATTCGGACTCCGACGACATCTGGGAAGCAGTCCGCGATGCGCTGCTGATAGATCCGGAGGAGATCTCCCAGATCGTGACCGCGCAAATCGGCGGTAGCGCCCTGTTCGGTGCACGCTTCCGAGAGTGTGCGGCCCGCGCCCTCCTGCTGCCCAAGCGAGACCCGGGCCGTCGGGCACCCCTGTGGCAGCAACGCCAACGGAGCGCGCAGTTGCTTGCCGTCGCGTCGGAGCACCCCACCTTCCCGATCGTGCTTGAGGCAGTGCGTGAGTGCGTGTCCGATGTATTCGACGTTCCCGGCCTGCGCGAAGTCCTGTCCGGCCTGCAGAACGGCTCCATGCGACTGCACGAGGTATCTGCGGAGCAACCGAGTCCGTTTTCCCGCGCGCTGCTGTTCGGATACGTTGCCGCCTTCATGTACGAGGGCGACTCCCCGCTGGCCGAACGCAGAGCGGCGGCGCTCACCCTCGATGCGGGGCTGCTGGCAGATCTACTCGGAACAGTCGAACTGCGCGAACTCCTCGACGCGCAGGCCCTCGAGGAGGTGGCGTCGGAAGTGGGGTGGTTGACCGCAGACCGCGCCCTTCGCAATGTCGAGGACCTTGCGGACGCCTTGCGCGTGCTCGGCCCGCTCAGCGCGACCGATATCAGCAGCAGGGGCGGCGATCCAGCCTGGGCGACGGAACTGGTCGGCACCAAACGCGCCATCTCCATCACCTCCGGCGAGCCCCGCACCGCCGCCATCGAAGACGCCGGGCGCCTACGCGACGCCCTGGGCACCCCGCTTCCCATCGGTGTGCCATTGGCGTTCACCGAACCGGTGCCGGATCCGCTCGGCGATCTGCTGGCACGATTCGCGCGCACGCACGGGCCATTCACCACCGCCGAAGCCGCCCAGCATTTCGGCGTCGGCGCGGCGGTTGCCCAGGTGACGCTGGATCGGTTGGCCGAATCGGGCCGCATACTGGCCGGCGAGTTTCGCCCCGGCGGTGTGGGATCCGAGTGGTGCGATGCCGACATTCTGCGGCGAATCAGGCGGCGCAGCATCGCTAAACTCCGCGCCCAGGCCGAACCGGTCCCGGGACCCAGCTACGCGGAGTTCCTCACCCAGTGGCACGGAATCGGCGCAGGCGAGAGGGGTGTCGATGCAGTCCTGCGTTCAGTTGAACTACTCGCAGGCGTTCCGATGCCTGCCAGCGTGCTGGAGTCACAGATACTGCCCGCTCGAGTCCGCGACTACCGACCTGCCATGCTCGACGAGTTGACCTCGGCCGGCGAAGTGATTTGGTGCGGGGCTGGTGCGCTTCCAGGCGGCGACGGGTGGGTGACATTGGCACCCGCCGATGCAGACATCCTGTTGGGGGAACCGACCGACGTGGCAGGCACTGCGGCGACTGAAATCTTGACTGCGGTGGCGGACGGTGGCGGCTGGTTCTACGCGCAACTGCTCGATCGGTTGTCTGCCACCGCCGCCGAGGGGTTCGACCCGACCGAGCTGCCCACCGCGTTCGACGATCTGCTCTGGGCTGGATGGTTGACCAACGACACCTTCGCGCCGGTACGGGCACGACTCACGGGCTCGGGCAAGAGGCGTCGGAACACAGCGCGGCCGCGCACCCGTCGGACGTTCCCCCACTCGCGACGCGGCACCGTGGGCAGCCTCCGTACACCGGATGTGCCACGGGTGGCCCCCGCGTTGGCGGGCCGTTGGTCAGCTGTGCCGCGGACACCGGCGGACGCCACCCAGCGCGCCGCCGCGGTTGCACCCTGGTTGCTCGATCGTCACGCGGTGCTCACGCGCGGCTCGTTGTCGATCGAGCGCTTTGCTGGCGGGTTCGCTGCGGCCTACAAGGTGTTGCGCGCACTGGAGGATGGTGGCGGGTGCATACGCACGCACGCCATCGAAGGCTTGGGAGCCGCGCAATTCACCACGAGCAACGTCGTCGACCGGCTTCGCGCTACAGCCCAACAGCAGCAGCGATCGGCGGCGGAGGTCGTGGGAACTGGCTCAGTCGTGCTCTTGGCGGCCACTGATCCTGCCCAACCCTACGGCGCCGCCTTGCCCTGGCCCGCGCGCCGCGATCGCGACGCCGGTCACCGCCCTGGCCGCAAGGCTGGTGCCGTCGTGGTCCTCGCCCGGGGGGAATTGGTGCTCTACCTTGAGCGGGGCGGACGGACGATGCTCACCTGGACCGCTGACGAGGGCCTGCTGCAAGCGGCCGCCGAGGCTGTCGCCAACGCCGTGCGAGACGGGCGTCTGGACGGCCTGACCGTTCAGCGCAGCGACGGCGACGAAGTGCTCTCGAGCCCAGCCGCGGAAGTCTTCAGCCGCGCAGGATTCGCCTTGACTCCGCGCGGGCTGCGTATGAGAGCCCGATAGCCGATGAATCGGATTGCAGATGCCTGAGGGAGACACCGTCTGGCTCGTGGCTCGGCGGTTGAATCAGGCACTCGCCGGGCGGCTGCTCGTGGCGTCGGACTTCCGAGTGCCGGCCCTGGCGACGGTCGACCTCGCTGGGGCCACGGTGCGCGACGTGACCACCTACGGCAAGCACCTTCTGCTCAACGTGCACCTCCCCGGCGGCCAGGAACACACGTTGCATTCCCACCTCAAGATGGAGGGCGCCTGGCACCTCTATCCCCCTGCCGGCAGTTGGCGAGGCGGTCCCGGCCACGACATCCGTGCCGTGCTCCGCACCGCACAGGCGGTGGCGGTGGGCTACCGGTTGGCACAACTGGCGCTGCTTCCCACCGCCGAGATTCGCGAGAAATACCTCGCGCACCTGGGGCCGGACATTCTGGGTCCTGATTTCGACCAGGCCGCGGCCCTCGCGAACCTGAACGCACAACCGGAGCGAGCACTCGCCGAGGCTCTGCTCGACCAGCGCGTCGTGGCTGGGCTGGGCATGAACTACGTCGCCGAGGTGTGCTTCGTCACTGGAGTCCATCCGCTGACGCCGGTCGGCGAAGTGAACTCTGAACGCACGCTGAACCAGGCCGTGCGCATGCTGCAAAGCAATCGTGGGCGGGCATCCCGCGTCACCACGGGGCAAACCGGGCGCTCCAGAAGTTCCTGGGTGCATGGACGCCGCACCTGCCTGAGATGCGGGTCGCGGCTCTCGTCGTGCCGGGTGGGCACGCCGCCGGCCAGCCGAAACATCGTCTGGTGCCCGCAGTGCCAGCGGAAATCTGCATCGACGGGAATACCGCCGACTTGACTCACAGTTATGCCCTCGGGTGCGAAGCGCAGACGGAGGCGTATTCTGAAGCCCTGGGAAGGGAGGATTGCCATGGTGGTGCTACGCACGATCATCGGTGACGAGTTGCGCACCCGTCGCATTGGCCAGGGGCGAACCCTGCGTGATGTGAGTGGTGCGGCCCGGGTTTCCCTCGGCTACCTCAGCGAAGTGGAGCGCGGGCAAAAAGAGGCTTCGAGCGAGCTGCTCGCGGCGATTTGCGGCGCCCTTGACGTATCCCTCTCGGACGTCCTGCGCTCTGTTAGCGACAAGATGGCCCGCGACGAGGACCGCCCCCGCGCTCCCGTGGCCTAGTCGCTGCCTTGTCGGCGCGTCCGACGCTAGCCCTTGTTCACGTACTCCTCGAGGAGTACGAGTGCAGCCAGCACGGCTTGTCTGCGAATTCCATCCCGCGAACCTTGACAGAAGGATGCGGCTGCCCGGCTGCCAGCCTCCGTGGCGAGGCCCACGAACACAGTCCCCGGTTCCCGCCCGTCCTGCGGTTCCGGGCCAGCAACTCCCGTCGTCGCTAATGCAAGCGATGCCCCGAACAGTTCCCTCGCACCCCTGGCCATCGCCCGTGCCACCTCGGCGTCAGGGGCACCCCGCGCCGCCAGCAGTTCGGCAGATACACCCAGGACGCGGTTCTTACTCTGCGTGGCGTAGGTGACTGCGCCGCCCACGAACACCTTCGACGCCCCGGGGATTGACACGAAAGCGTCGGCCAGCAGACCTCCGGTCAGCGACTCCGCCACGGCGAGACTCTCACCCCGGCGCGCCATCGCAGCGAGCAACTGTGCGGCCAACGGGCCCGTCGCAGCGTCGTCAACCTCGGTCACGTGTCTTTCGCCTTGCGGTGCAACGCAACAGCGCGGAAGGCGTAGTCCACCCCCGTCACCAACGTGAGCACCACGGCGATGCCCATCACAACTGCGGCGACTATCTCGGCAGGTCCGCTGAGGGGAAGCAGCAACAGGACGATCGCGAGAATCTGCGTGGCCGTCTTCCACTTGCCCCCACGGCTGGCTGCCATCACCCCCTCCTTGATCACCCAGAAGCGCAATAGCGTCACTGCCAATTCGCGTCCGAGGATCACCACCGTCACCCACCAAGGCAAGTCGCCGAGGATGCTCAGGCCCACAAGTGCCACACCGGTGAGCAACTTGTCCGCGATGGGATCGGCTATCTTGCCGAACGTGGTGACGAGGTTCTTCTTGCGGGCGATGTAGCCGTCGATGTAGTCGGTGAACGACGCCACGACGAATATTGCCGTCGCGATCAACCGAGCGGTCGGATTGGTGCCGTCCTCCCACAACAGCGCGATGCCGAATGGGACAACCAGAATGAGGCGCAGGGTGGTCAAGGCATTCGGCAGATTCACCGCGCGCGAATCGCTGAGCGGGTGCGCCATCGCGTCAGGTCGCTTGGCCGGATTCATGCGGCCACCTCTCGCGCGATCAGATCGACCCCATCAGTGTCGACGACCACGACATCCACCACGTCTCCAACTCGAAGATTTGAGTCCGTCAACTGCAGCGAGGTTGCCGCATCCTCGGGTCCCTGATGCTCGCAACGGCCTTCAGCTACTCCTCCGTGGACCGACTCGACGAGCATCCGGGTGCGCTGGCCCACGCGCGATTCGGCACGTTGCTCCATAAGTGAGTCGGCCAGTGCGCTGACTCTCTCGACGCGCTGACGCACGATCTCGGGATCAACATGGTCCGGCAAGTCGACCGCCGCCGTCCCGTCCTCGTCGGAGTACCCGAACACCCCGACTGCGTCCAGTTCCGCCGCGCTCAGGAAGTCCTCCAGCAGCTCAAGGTCGGCCTCAGTTTCTCCCGGGAAGCCGACGATGAAGTTCGATCGCACGCCAGCCTGCGGCGCACGCTGCCGAATCTGATCCAGCAGGGCGAGGAATGACTCCGAATCGCCGAATCTGCGCATGCGCCGCAGCACCGTTGCCGAGGCGTGCTGGAAGCTCAAGTCGAAGTAGCGGGCAACACCCGGGGTTGACCCGATTGCAGCGACCAGACTCGGCCGCATCTCCGCGGGCTGTAGATAGGAGACCCGAACCCACTCCAACCCGGGCGCCGCAGCGAGGTCGGGCAGCAACGCGTCCAACAGTCGCATGTCGCCGAGATCCTTGCCGTAGGACGTGGAGTTCTCCGACACCAGCACAACCTCGCGCACTCCCGTGGCGGCCAGGCTGGCCACCTCACCGTGCACATCCGCCGGCCGACGGGAGACGAATGCGCCTCGAAAGGCGGGTATGGCGCAGAAGGTGCATCGGCGGTCGCACCCGGATGCCAGCTTGACGGGCTGGCTGGGGCCGGCGTGGAGCAGGCGCCGACCGGTCGTACCGGCATGCCCAGGCGCACCATCACCCGTCCGGTCGACCGGGGAGATGGGCAGGAGGAGTCGCCTGTCGGCAGGTACGTGAGCCGGATGGGAAATCCCAACGTAGGCGTCCTGGAGCCGCTGCGAAATGTTCCCGTAGTCGTCGAAACCCAACACCGTTGCCTCGGGCAGCTCGGCCGCTAGGTCCACGCCGTACCGTTCGGCCAAACAGCCCACGGCAACTACCGTGCGTCCGGTCCCCGCGGCGCCCAGCAACGTGTCGATGCTGTCGCGCTTGGCCTGCTCGATGAAGCCGCAGGTATTCACCATGATCACGTCGGCGTCTTCAGCCGAGTCGACCAACTGCCAGCCGTCGTTGTTCAGCCGGGCCGCCAACTCCTCAGAATCGACATCATTGCGGGCGCACCCGAGCGTGATGACGTTGACCCGGGTGGCCGCGCCATCGGCGGAATCCGGCTGGGAGCTCATGTGTTGACTCTAGGGCGCAACGGAACCGGTGGCTGACCAGTCAGGACTCTGCCCCACCTTGGAGCGACGCCACCACCTCGTCGAGGGAGTCGGGTGGCACCAGCACATCCCGGGCTTTGCTGCCCTCGGACGGACCCACGATGCCCCGACTTTCCATCAGGTCCATCAATCTTCCCGCCTTGGCGAAACCCACGCGCAGTTTTCGCTGCAGCATGGACGTTGAGCCGAACTGAGTGCTGACCACCAACTCAACTGCGCTGACGAGCAGGTCGAGATCATCCCCGATGTCGCTGTCGACCACCGCCGTGCTGGACTCGGGCACTGCGACGTCGTCGCGATACTGCGGCGCCAACTGCGCTTTGCAGTGCTCGACCACCGCCACAATCTCGTGCGCGGGGACAAAAGCGCCCTGGATGCGAATGGGCTTGCTCGCGCCCATGGGAAGGAACAGGCCATCACCTTGGCCGACCAGTTTGTCGGCCCCGGGTTGGTCGAGGATGACGCGGCTGTCGGTGACGCTGGACGTGGCGAATGCCAACCGGCTGGGGACGTTTGCCTTGATCAACCCGGTCACGACGTCAACGCTGGGTCGTTGGGTTGCGAGGACGAGGTGAATACCCGCGGCCCGGGCGAGTTGGGTGATGCGCACGATCGCATCCTCGACGTCGCGCGGGGCCACCATCATCAGGTCGGCCAGTTCGTCGACAATCACCACGAGGTACGGGTAGGGCTCAAGCACGCGCTCGCTGCCGGGCAGTGGCGAGATCGACTTGTTGCGCACTGCTTTGTTGAACTCGTCGATGTGCCGGAAGCCGAAGGCCGCCAGGTCGTCGTACCGGGTGTCCATCTCCTTGACCACCCACTGCAGGGCGTCCGCCGCTTTCTTCGGGCTGGTGATGATGGGCGTGATGAGGTGCGGAACGCCCTCGTAGGCGGTCAGTTCCACGCGCTTGGGATCTACCAGAATCATGCGCACCTGCTCGGGGGTCGACCGCATCAGCAAGCTGGTGATCAAGGCGTTGATGCAACTCGATTTTCCGGCGCCGGTGGCCCCCGCCACAAGGACGTGCGGCATCTTCGCGAGGTTGGCGCAAACGTAGCCGCCCTCGACGTCCTTACCAAGACCCACCAACATCGGATGCTGGTCGTTGGTGGCGGCGCGGCTTTCCAGCACGTCGGCCAGTGACACTATTTCGCGGTCGCTGTTGGGGATTTCGATTCCGATGGCCGAC
The DNA here is from genome assembly GCA_963752505.1 of uncultured Actinomycetes bacterium. GTDB lineage: Bacteria > Actinomycetota > Actinomycetes > S36-B12 > UBA10799 > JACJWR01. The sequence goes on along the minus strand of CAVVYM010000012.1, from coordinate 127,967 downwards.
TTCCCGGGGATCGGGGAAAGAATCCGCACATCTGCGCTAGCCACCGCGTATGCGATGTTCTTGCTCAATGCGGTGACGCGCTCTACCTTCACGGCCGGACCCAGCTCGACTTCGTATCGGGTCACGGTGGGCCCACGGGTGAATCCGGTGACGCGGGCGTCGATTTCGAACTGATCGAGCACCTCGGTGAGGGAATCGACCACCCGCTCGTTGGCGCGGGTGGCGGACTTGGGTCGCGGCCCCGGTTGGAGCAGGGCGGCCTCCGGGAGTCGGTAGACCACATCGCCGGAGAGCGGCAACTGGGTACCCGTGGCGTTGGGGGGTTCGCTGCGGGGCGTGCGATCCACTGGGGGACGGCGCTGTTCCGGAACGAGCGGGTCCTCGACCACGGCGGGCACGGACGCCGGCGCAAGGTCCGACGTGCCCGTATCGTCGAGGAGAACGGAGGCGCCGGGCAGTTCGTCGACGGGCTCGTCGGCGACCCCCGGGTCGAGGTGCAGCGGCGAATCGAACGGAGCCGGCCCCGCGTCGGGGTCGACCTCCCGGCGTCGACGAGTCGTCTCGCGGCGTTGCTGTCGCGTCGACTTCGCACCCTTCGCCCGCGCGACCACGGTTGCGGTGGCGGTCGCGACCGCCCGGCCCGCTTCCCGCGGCGGCGTCTGAGTGACGAGAAGGGCGCTGATGGCGTAGAGGACAACCATCACGACCGTGGTGAATCCGACTCCGATCGCGGCGACGAACGGGGCGGTTACTACCCAGCCCAGCCAACCCGCACCGGTTTGAATCGCCCGACCGTCGGACGGCTGCGGCGCGCCAGCCGCACAGTGCCAGGTGCCTAGGACTGCGATGAAACCGAGGGCCCATCCGAGCATTTCCCGCCGGCTCATGGGCTGCGCAGGGGGGCGCCAGAGGTGGATCGACAGGGCCACCAGAACCACCGGGACGCCAACGGCAACGACGCCGAAAGCGCCACCGACGACGGCGTCGACGAGACTCGCCACCGGTCCGCCGAGGTTGAGCCACTGAGTCACCCCGATGAGTACAGCCAGGAGAAGGGCAGCGAGCGCCCACCCGTCGTGATTGCGACTCGGTGGCGCTTCACAGTGCCCGGGTCGGCGGGCGGCGTTGCCGGTGAAGGCGGCCGACGACCGCCAGGCCGAGGCCAGCGCACCGCCGACAGTCGTGAGCATCGAACTGCCGGATGGCGAACCCCCGCCCGTCTTGCCCCCCTTGTTCGGCGCCCCCCTTGTTGCCCTTCCGCCGGCCTTGCTCGACGAACGATTCGGGGCACCGCTGCTGCTTCGCCGCCGCGTCGTAGTTGACGTGGGCGTCTTGGATGCCATGGGCGTGAGCCTATCCGCTGACCGAATCCCCTCGCGGTCGAACACGCGGGAGCGGACCAGCCGGACACCAATCGAGGACTACTCCTCCACCACCACTGGGATGATCATGGGGCGTCGACGATGTTGGTTACTCACCCATCTACCCACGGTGCGCCGCGTGATCTGCTGCAGCTGATGGCGATCGGCGACCCCTTCGGCCATCGCCTTGTTCAACGCATCACGCAGCGTCACGGCAATGGTCTCGAAGATCGCGCTGTCCTCGCTGAAGCCGCGCGCATGGAACTCCGGTCCGACCACCACGGAACCGGCCGACGCATCCACCACCATGAATACCGAGATGAATCCTTCCTCACCCAGGATGCGTCGATCTGTGAGGGCGGCCTCGGTGATGTCGCCCACCGAAGCGCCATCGACATAGACGTATCCGCAGGGCACCACCCCGGCCACGCTCACCACACCGTCGACAAGGTCAACCACGGTGCCGTCATCCACCACTGCAATACGCTCCTCGGGCACCCCGGAGAGCCGGGCAATGCCGGCATTCGCACGCAGGTGTCGCGGTTCGCCGTGCACCGGCATGACGTTGCTGGGCTTGACAATGTTGTAGACGTACAGCAACTCCCCGGCCGCCGCGTGGCCGGAGACGTGCACGAAGGCATTCCCTTGGTGCACCACCCGCGCGCCGAGCCGAGTCAAACCGTTGATCACTCGGTTCACCGCATTCTCGTTGCCGGGAATCATGGACGAGGCCAGCACCACGGTGTCGCCCTCGCCCACCGAGATGCGATGGTCGCGATGGGCGATGCGACTGAGCACGGCCATCGGCTCGCCCTGCGATCCGGTGCACACCAACACCACCTCGTCGTCGGGTAACTCGTCGATCCGATCCGCGGCCACCAGGGTGTTCGCCGGCACCGTCAGTAGCCGAGTTCGCGCGCGACGTTCATGTTGCGCACCATGGATCGGCCGACGAAGGCCACTTTGCGACCCCTGGCGGCGGCCGCCCGGATCACCTGCTGCACCCGGTGAATGTGCGACGCGAACGAGGCCACGATGATCCGGCCCGGAGTCTCGTCGAAGACGTGTTCCAGCACGGCCTGAATGTCGGCTTCTGCCGGTACGAATCCCGGAACCTCAGCATTCGTAGAGTCGATCATGAGCAGATCGACGCCATCATCGCCGAGGCGAGCCAAGCCGTTGAGGTCGGTTATCCGCCCGTCCAACGGCAGTTGGTCCATTTTGAAGTCGCCGGTGTGCACAACCGTGCCAGCCCCAGTGGTGATTGCCACCGCGAGCGCGTCGGGGATGGAATGGTTGACGGCCAGGAACCTCAGGTTGAACGGACCCAGTTGCTCGGTTTGACCCTCGCGGACCTCATAGGTGTAGGGCTTGATCTTGAATTCGCGCAGCTTCGCCTCAATGAGGGCGAGCGTCAGCCTCGACCCCAACAGCGGGATATCGGGGCGCATGCGCAGCAGGTAGGGCACTCCCCCGATGTGATCCTCGTGGCCGTGGGTGAGAACGATCGCCTCAATGTCGTCGAGGCGATCCTCGATGTACGAGAAGTCCGGAAGGATCAAGTCGACGCCGGGCTGATCCTCCTCGGGGAACAGCACTCCGCAATCGAGCACGAGCAGACGCCCGGCGAATTCGAAAACCGCCATGTTGCGTCCGATCTCGCCGAGTCCGCCAAGCGGCACGATCCGTAGTCCCTCGGGCGCAAGCGGAGGTGGCGGACCCAAGTCCGGATGGGTGTGTGCAGCGCCGCTCATCGAATCAGGCTCCCAGCGAGACGTCGACCGCGGCGAGGTCGCGCCGCAGCGTCTCGATCTCTGCCTCAGTCGCAGGCAGCAACGGCATGCGGGGCGGTCCGCTCGGGTGCCCCTGCAGAGCAAGTGCGGCCTTGGTGAGGGCCGCCGCGGGGGCGCGGAACAGCCCGACGGACACCGGTTCGGTGTCGTAGAAGATCGAGATCGCCCCGGAGACGTCACCCGCGACGAATGCGTCCCGCATCGCGCGCAGGCGATCGGCGATGAGGTGGCCGGTCACGGACACGAATCCGGTGGCACCGATGGCGAGGAGTGGCAGGTTGAGCGCATCGTCGCCCGAGTACCAGACGAGGTCCGTCGAGCGCAGCACCGCAGTGGCGGCAGCCAGGTCGCCCTTGGCGTCCTTGACCGCCACGATCCGCTCGTGCTCCGCTGCGCGCAGGAGGGTATCCACCTCGATGGGCACCCCCGACCGCCCGGGAATGTCGTAGAGCATCACGGGCACGTCGGTCGCGTCGGCCACCGCTTCGAAATGGGCGAGCAAGCCCTCTTGGGAGGGCTTGGAGTAGTAGGGGGTCACCACCAACAGCGCATCCGCCCCGGCGTCGGCCGCTTGCCGCGCGAGCTCAATCGAGTGGGCCGTGTTGTTGGTCCCCACCCCGGCGATGATCGGCACGTCCGGGCCCACCGCCGCTCGGACGGCGCGCAGGATCTCGGCCTTCTCCCCGTCCGAAGTGGTGGGCGATTCACCCGTCGTGCCGTTGAGGACGAGACCGTCATTGCCCAGGTCGAGCAGGTGCCGGGCAAGGACTGCTGCTCCGTCGAGATCCACGGCGAAGTCAGCCGACATAGGCGTCACCATCGCTGTGAGGACGTTGCCGAGGGAATCTGAAGCCATGACGATCAGGCTACCTGGGCGCCTTCAGGTGTTACGGAGCGACGCGACCATGCGACTCGAAGGCTGCGTAGGTCAGCGGCATCAAGGCCTCCCACTCAGCCTCCATCGCCTCGGCCACCATCTCGATCTCACGTTGCGGGAAGGAAGGGTTCCTGGCGTGGTCGCGCTTCGTCCGCAGCGACAGGAAGTTCATCAAGGCGCGCGCGTTCATGGTGACGTACATCGACGAGTAGGTGGTTACCGGGAGCACGATGCGTGCAACCTCCCGCGCGACCCCGGCGCCTAGCATCTGCTGGTAGGCGGCATAGGAGGCCTCACACGACTCACGAACCAGATGATCCACGAGTTGGTACTGCTCGTCGGTGCCGGCCACGAAATCGTAGGCCCCCGGCTTGCCCTCCTGCACGAGCTTGCGTTCCGGGCCCGGAACGTAGAACACCGGCTGCAGTTCGCGGTAGCGACCCGACTCCTCGTTGTAGGAGGCGATGCGGTGGCGCATGAACTCGCGGAAGACGAAGATCGGCGCGCTCACGAAGTACGTGAGGGAGTTGTGCTCGAAGGGCGAGCCGTGCCGATCACGCATCAGGTAGTTGATGAGGCCGGCCGCGCCCGAGGCATCCGATTCGACGTCGGCCAGGGAGGCCTCACCTTTGGTCGACACCCGGGCCGCGAACACGACGTCGGCGTCGCTGGCCGAACTCTTCACCAACTCGACGGTCATGTCGCTGCGGAATTCGATATCTGCCATGGCCGACAGCCTACGACCACGCGGCTGCCGGGTGACGGCAACGCCCCACGGCGACTCGGCGCTCGATCAACGGGGGCATGGAACTGCGCAAGTCGGGAGGTGGAACTAGATTCGGGGCATGGCCCACGGCTTCGTTCGCCCCGCTACGGCCACAGACGCCCCCACACTGGCCACATTGCAGCGGGACTCCTGGGCCGCGCGCTACGCCCTGCTGCTGCCGCCCGAGGCCCTGACGGCCGACGACGAATCGGTGGCGAACTGGGAGCGCCTGTGTCAGGCGGCGGCTGATGCCGAGGGCCGCACCCTGGCCCTCATGGCGGTCAACGACGCCGAAGTTGTGGGCGTCCTGGCCAGCATTCCCGCGACCGATCCCGACCTCCCCGAGCAGGAGTGGGTCGAAATCGCGGAACTAGCGGTGGCCGACGGCCACACCGGTGAAGGGCACGGCTCCAGGCTGCTCGCAGCGTGGGCGGATCTGTGCCGGGATTCCGCCGCGACCGTCGGTGGCATCATGTGGGTTCCCGCCTCCGACGACGAACTGCGTGGCCTGCTGACCGCTGCTGGATTCGCCCCCGACGGCGCCCACCGAACCCTCGATCTGCACGGCGACGGCACCGTCACAGTGCGGATGCTGCGCTTCGCCAGCCTCCTGAACCCACCGGACTAGCCGAGCCCGAGCACACCCGGGTTGAGCACGTGAGCCGGATCGAGATAGTCCTTGACCGCGCCGAGTACACCCACACCCACGTCGCCGACCTCAGCGGACAACCACGGTGCGTGATCGCGCCCCACCGCGTGATGGTGGGTGATGGTTGCGCCGCGGGCAACGATCACGTCCATGGCAGCCGCCTTGGCCTGCCTCCACTGCTCCCGCGGTTCGTCGCCCTGAACCGCCAACACGGTCACGTAGAGCGAAGCGCCGGTCTCGTAGACATGCGACACGTGTGACATCACGTAGGGCGCTTGACCGTCAACGGTGAGGGATTCCTGCAGCGCGTCACGGATCCCGGCGCGCAGGTCAGCGAGGCGCGACCAGTGGGTGGCGGTTTCCAGCGTCTCCACCAAGTAGCCCGAGTCGAGCAGGTCGTCGCGCAGGAAGGGCCCATCGAACCGGTGCTTGAGCCAAGCGGCCCCAACCGAGGACCCCAACGACACGCCACCGTTGCGGCGGAGAAAGCCGATTCCGTCCAGTCGACGTGCCATCACCGAACCCCTGGTCCCCTCCCATCCCAGGATCGCCAGCGATCCGGCGGTCACCTTTCGCACGGACAGATAGCGTTCCAGCGCCGCCGCGGCACGACCGCTCGGCCCAGACATCGCCATGGTCACGGCGGTCTCCTCCGGATCCGACAGTCGCATCACATCGGCCGTCGCCCGTTCCTGGGCAAGCTGGCGGAAGGCGGACACACCAGCTTGGTAGTCAGGGAACATCACCGCCGTGTAGGAACGGTGCGACGGCAGCGATCGCACCCGCAAGGTCACCTCGGTGATGACTCCCAGCGCCCCTTCCGATCCAACGAAGAGCGCGCGCAGATCCGGACCGGCGGCGCTGGCCGCCACTCGACCCACTCGGATCGAACCGCGGGGTGTCACGACGAGCATGGATTCGACCATGTCGTCACTGCGGCCGTAGCCGGTGGACGCCTGCCCGGCCGAGCGTGTGGCGGCGTAGCCGCCAATCGATGCGCGCTGCCAGGACTGCGGGTAGTGCCCGAGCGTGAGTCCCCGCGGTGCGAGCAGCCGTTCGAGTTCGGGCCCGGTGATCCCAGGACCGACCGTGACGAGGTGTGATTCCTGATCGACGTCGAGTAAGTCGGCCATGCGTGACATCACCAGAGCGATCGACGGCCTGTCGATATCTTCCACGCGCAAGCCACCAACCACCGACGTGCCGCCACCGAAAGCGACCACCGCCACGCCATTCGCGGCACACCACTGCAGCAACCGCGCCACTTCCGCGGTGGACCTCGGCAGCACGATCGCATCGGGTGCCACCACGGCATCGCGTCGGCGAGCCACGAGGTCCACGTACGACAGGCCGCCGGCGTGCCGTCGGCGGGAGGCGTCGTCGGTGCGCACTGCCGGCGCACCAACCACCGCCGCGAGGCCGTCGAGCTGCACCGCCGAGAGTTTGCTGGCGGGCACGGCCACCGCGTCCCATTCGGGTTCACCGACCGGCGGTGACGCCAGGCCGACATGGCTTGCGAGGAAATCCCGTGCCCGTTGGTCGAGGCCGCCGGCGCCGTCAACGGCCCCCCACCTGGTGGGGTCGTGGTCGAGAGCAAAGGCTGTGCTCATCTTCGCTGGTCCCTCCGTGAAATCGCCTGGTGACGATTGCCGACTGCTGTTACGCTGTTACACATGTCGTCGAACCGTAACATAGAGTCGCCGGATCTGGCGGACAGCCTTGAACGCCGGGAACTGGCAGCAGCTCCCAGTTCCGCGGTGCGGTCTGATCCCATCCTCGCCGCGGCCTACGAGGTGCTGCTCGACGTCGGGCCAGCGCGTGCCACGCTCACCGAGGTGGCCCGACGTGCGGGCGTCTCGCGCATGACCGTGTACCGGCGCTACGCCCAGTTGCGGACGCTGGTCAGCGAGGTCCTGACCCACGAATTGGTGACGCTGCTCGACATCGCCGCCAAGCAAGCTGACGGCCCCACCGACGCTGCGCGCATCGCCGAGACGGTGTCCGGGGCGGCTGAAGCTATCGCCGGGCATCCGTTGATGCTGCGCCTGATCACTCTCGACCCGGCGGCGCTGCTCCCCCAACTCGTGACGCGACGGGGATCCACCCAGCGCGTGGCCGAGGGGATGCTCGCGGCCATGCTGCGCGAATGCAGCGATGGCTCGGTACAGACCGGGGATCCGGAGCTCACCGCACGAATCGTCGTCACGGCCGCGAGCGCCTTCGTCTACACCGAATCGCTGGCCCGATCCGAGGGCGACGAGGGGCAGCGATGGACGGAGTTCACCAGGATGATCGGAGCGTACCTGTCATGACAAACTCGGATTTGCCCACGGTGGCCCCCGGCGCACCGGCTTCGATGCTCTCGGCCGACCGGCGTTTGCGTGACTCCGAGCACTTGGCCGATCACACCGTGGATGTCGTGGTGGTCGGCGGCGGAATCACGGGTGCGGGCGTGGCTCTGGATGCCGCGACCCGCGGCCTCGAGGTGGCGCTGGTGGAGGCGAACGATCTAGCGTTCGGGACCAGTCGGTGGTCGTCGAAGCTGGTCCACGGCGGCTTGCGCTACTTGGCCAACGGGCAGGTGGGCGTCGCCTGGGAATCGGCGGTGGAACGGGAGCGCCTCATGGCTGCCATCGCACCGCACCTGACCCATCCGCTCGCTCAGGTTGTGCCGCATACCGAGCAGGTTGACAGGCGGCTGGTGGCGGTCGGCTTTCGAGCGGCAGACACCATGCGCCGGCTCACCGGCAGCGGGCTCGCGCCGCCGCGGCGGCTGGACGCCCGGGAAGCCCTCAACCTCGTGCCCGGAATGCGCACCGATGTCGAAGGCGCGTCCCTGTCGTGGGACGGCCAACTCGTGGACGACGCCCGCCTCGTGGTCGCCGTGGCGCGCACGGCAGCGGCATACGGAGCCCGCATCCTCACCCATTCTCGGGTCGCCCGGCTCGCGGCAGACGGGGTCGAGGTCATCGACTCCGTCAGCGGCGAATCGTGGCTGCTGCGTGCAAAGCGGGTCGTGAACGCGACCGGCGCCTGGGCCGAATCGTTGGACGAGCGGGTGACGTTGATCCGCTCGCGCGGCACGCACCTCGTTGTTTCGGCCGCCGCCCTGGGAAATCCCACCGCTGCGCTGGCGGTGCCGGTGCCCGGCTCCATCTCACGGTTCGTCTTTGCCCTCCCCGAGCCGGATGGGCTGGTGTTCATCGGCCTCACCGACGTGGAGACCACCGATGACCTCGACGCCCCGCAGGCCGACGCCGATGAGGTCGAATTCCTCTTGGAGACCATCAACTCCGGCCTCGCCACGGAGCTTACCGACGACGACGTCATCACCACGTTCTCCGGCTACCGACCGCTGCTCGCCCCCTCGGGCGACTCGGGACGTAGCGCGGACCTCTCACGGCGCCACGCAGTGCTGGACGGCGATCCCATCAGCGTTGTAGGTGGCAAGCTGACGACCTACCGGCGAATGGCCTCCGACGTCGTTGACCTGCTCACCGACCGGCCGTGCCGCACGCGCCGACTGCCCCTCGTGGGGGCCGCAGCCTGGCAGGACGACGCTGATCGCCTGCGACGCAGGTTCGGTGCCGAAGCAGAGTTGGTGGCCGCTCTCGCCGAGGGCGACTCGACCATGCTGACACCGATTGGCACCTCGCCGGTGCTCGGAGTGGAACTCATCTGGGCCCGCTTGGCGGAGGGTGCGATCACGGCGGACGACCTGCTCGACCGGCGCCTGCGACTGGACCTCATGCCGGATTGGCGCAACGACGTAGCAGCGGCCCTGCCGACGTTGGAGGCCCGTTCCCACCTGCTGTTGCCGAGCTGACCTCGGGGTTCGGCTGACCACCCCGACTCTGGTGGGCCGGGCGGGCACACCAGGTTGCGGGCCTACACTCCGACAGCGTGACCCCGATGCCGCCGGACCCGCTGTGGCTGGCGCGCCGCTGGCGGATCATTCGCGACGCCGCCGGCATCGGCCTCGCGGTCGGTATGTTCGGTCTCTCCTTCGGTGCCCTGGCTGTGGCCAGCGGACTGACTACCGCATAGTCGATGGTGCTGTCAGCCCTCAAGTTCACCGGCGGGTCCCAGTTCGCCTTCATCGGCGTGATCGGTGCCGGCGGCAGCGGCGTGACGGCAGCCGGCTGCCGCCCAACTGACCATCGACGAATCCACGGCTACGGCCTTGGCCCACTACGACGCGGCTCAACCCAGGGCGGCACGAACGGCGTTCTAGGCAACTGGCATTGCCGTCTACGCGGGCTGGAACGCGGCGCTGGTTACCACGCTCTTCGCACCGCCGGGCGGTCCGGTGCTCCTCGGTGGCGCGGTTGGCATCGTGGCCGCGTTCGTCGGGTCCCGGGGTGAGTCCTGAGGTGGGTAACAGTCGTCGTCACGTCGGTATTGGCCTGGCTGCAGAAATATCTGGGACACCTTGTGCCGGAGAAGGTCGTCACCCACCCGCGGATCAAGCAGGCCACCCTGTTGCTGCCCGTGGGCCTGTTGGCCGCGCTCATCGCGGTGTCCACCCTCACCACGGGCAGCCAGGCGGGCGTGGATGCCCGACTGGCAGGGCTTGCCGCGTGGAGACACCCGGCGCTACGGCCTGCGCACGAAAAGGGTTGATTCCCTGCCGACAATTCGCGTGAAGCCCGAATTCGCGGCTTTTGGGCACCTTATGTGGGTGGATCTGGGGCCATAAGGTGCACAAGAACCTGCAACTCGCTGTTGGGCGACGTTGGGCCCGGCTGAATCGCGTACAAACACCGCATCGCACGCGGCACCGGGCGTTTTCACCCGGTCCTTGACGTCACTCGGCTCAGTTTTCGGGCGGCCGTAGCCGGGCCGGCGGCTCGTCGGGCGCGGTTCCCGCTTCGAGCGCCAGCGCGTAGCGCATGGCGGCTCGAGCCCGAGGCCTGTCGCGACCGGCCTCGTAGGCCAACGACATCCGAAACCAGGCTGCTGGGTCGCGCGGTCCCAGGGCGAGTTGGGCCTGCGCTTCGGAGAACTCCGTCGCGGCCGCCTCAGGTTGTACGCGCCCGCCAGGAGTGCGCGGCAATTCGGGTGGCAGTTCAGTCTCCTCCGCCAGCCTCTGCGCCAACTTCCCCACGGCGTCCGCGAACCGCAATTCACGCCACACCAGCCAAAACCCGATCAACGGCAACACCATGACCGCTATACCTAAAACAGCCGTCACGGGCGAACCTGCCGTGAGGAAGCGCCACCCCTGCCACAGCATCACGCCCATGTAGGCCGCCGCACCGACGGCCATCACGTAGGCCCAGAACTTAGGCGTCACCGCTGCTAGAGCCCCAGCAGTGTTTCGATGCCCAGCGTGAGGCCGGGGTGGTCAGGGACGTCGCGGACGGCCAACACCACGCCTGGCATGAAGGAAACCCGATCGAGGGAGTCATGACGAATTGTGAGGGTTTCGCCAGCGGAACCGAACAGGACCTCTTGGTGTGCCACGAGCCCGCGTAGCCGCACGGAATGCACCGGCACGTCGGCGACGTTCGCACCGCGCGCACCCGGCAGGGCGTGAGCCGTAGCGTCCGGCGCGGTCCTCCCCTCCCGAGCCGCAGCGATTCGCTGGGCCGTGACAGTGGCAGTGCCGCTCGGGGCGTCCACCTTGTCGGGATGGTGCAGTTCGACGACTTCGACGGACTCGAAGTGGGGGGCGGCCAATTCCGCGAAGCGCATCATCAGGACGGCACCGATGCCGAAATTGGCGGCGATCACGACTCCGGTCTCCGGCGAAGTCGACAGCCACCGCTGCACCGTCGCGATTCGTTCTTCATCGAATCCCGTGGTGCCCACAACTGCGTGAATACCGTGCGAGATGGCGAAATCCAACGTCTCCATCACAACGTCTGGCGTGGTGAAGTCCACCAGCACCTCGGCGTCGGCCTCCGTGATGGCTGCCAGCGGGTCGCCGACGTCGACGGCCGCTACCAACTCGAGCCCGTCGGCCGCGGCGACCGCCCGACAGGTTTCACTGCCCATGCGCCCCTTGGCCCCCACAACAGCGACCCTCATGCTCCTTCTCCCATCGATTCCGGACCGACCACGGCAAGGAGCCGTGGTGACGATGCGACCATCTCGACCACCTGGCCCACGTCGTCGGCGGTCACCCGATCAATGTTGGCAAGGGCCTCGGTGAGGCTCACAACTCGACCGGTGATGATTTCCGACTCCACCAGCGCCACCATCCGGTTACTGCTCTCCTCCCGGCTGAGCACCAGTCCACCGCGCAGTTGGCCCTTGCCGCGTTCGATTTCTTCGGCTTCGAAGCCTTCGCGTCGAACTGCGTCGACGACTTCTTCGATCACTTCCAGGGTCTCGGCTATTCGCGCGGGCGATGTGCCGGCATAGACCCCGAATGCACCGGCGTCGGAATACATGGACGTGAACGACTGCACCGCGTAGGCCAGTCCCCGCTCCTCACGGACCTGCTGGAACAGCCGACTCGACATCCCGCTACCGACGGCCGCGTTGAACACCGAAGCCGCGAATCGGCGCGGGTCGGAGCGCGAGACACCAGCTGTCCCCCACACCAGATTCACCTGCTCGGTGGGTCGCGCGCGGCGCTCCGAAGCGGGTTGGAGATCCCGCCGGGCGGGCGTCGTTGCGGCTCGTCGGGCGACCGGCGTGGCCCGACGTAGGTGGGCGGCCTTGCTCAGGGCGGCATTCGCGGCCGCCACAACCTCCCCGTGACGCAGGTGGCCAGCCGCCACCAGACTGAGGTTGTCCAAGACATACCACTGGTGATAGTGCTTGCGCACGGAGTCGACGGTCATCTCGGCAATGCTGGTCTGCGTGCCGATCACCGGTGTTGCCAGGTCCGTGCCGGTGAAAACCTGTCCCCCGAAGATCTCCTGTGCGACGCCGGCCGGGTCATCGTCGTGCATGGCGATCTCCTCGATCACCACATTGCGCTCGGATTCGATGTCCTCCGCTGTCAGCGCAGCGGAGGTCACCAGATCGAGCAGGACGTCAACGGCCAACGCGAGGTCACGGTCGAGCACTCGGGCGTAGAAGCACGTGTACTCCTTGCTGGTGAAGGCGTTGAGATCGCCGCCGACCGCCTCAATGGTGGCCGAGATCTCCAGCGCAGACCGCCGAGCCGTGCCTTTGAAGAGCAGGTGTTCGAGGAAATGGCTGGCACCGCGGGTACCGGCCGACTCGTCTCGCGAACCGACCGGTACGGCCACCCCGATGGTGACCGACCGGCCGGTTCCCGACGCTTCGGTGAGCACCCGCAACCCGGTATCCGTGACTGAACGCTGGACGACGCCGCCGTCCGGGTCCTCCAGCAGCGTCAGCACGGCACCCGGAGGCTGTTCCCCGGGGGCGGGTAGCTCGATCACTCAGCCCTCGACAGGGGCTGCTTCGTCTTCCAGCACGGGCATCAGGCTCAACTTGCCGCGCTGGTCAACTTCCTTGATCTCAACCTGGACCTTCTGACCCACGCTCAGGACGTCCTCGACCGCGTCAATCCGCTTCTTGCCGGGCACCAACTTCTTGACCTCGGAAATGTGCAGCAGACCGTCCCGACCCGGAACGAGCGAGATGAAAGCTCCGAAGTTGGTGATCTTCACGACCGTGCCCAGGTAGCGATCCCCGACGTTCGGCAGTGTGGGGTTGGCGATCGCGTTGATCTGGTCGCGAGCCGACTCCGCCGCCGGGCCGTTGGTGGCGCCGATGAAGATCGTGCCGTCGTCCTCGATCGCGATGTCGGCGCCGGTCTCTTCCTGGATCTGGTTGATGATCTTGCCCTTGGGTCCGATCACCTCGCCGATCTTGTCGACCGGGATGGTGATGCGAATGATCCGCGGGGCGAGCTCGTTGATCTCGTCGGGCGCGTCGATGGCCTCGAGCATCACGTCGAGCACAGCCAGTCTGGCGTCGCGTGCCTGCTGCAATGCCGACGCCAGCACAGATGCGGGAATCCCATCCAGTTTGGTGTCCAACTGCAGCGCGGTGACGAAGTTCTTGGTGCCGGCGACCTTGAAGTCCATGTCGCCGTAGGCATCTTCGGCACCCAGGATGTCCGTGAGCGCCACGTAGCGCGTCTCACCGTTGACCTCGTCGGAGACCAGACCCATGGCGATGCCCGCCACCGGAGCGCGCAGCGGCACACCGGCGTTGAGCAGCGACATCGTGGAGGCGCACACCGAACCCATGGAGGTGGACCCGTTCGATCCCAAAGCCTCAGACACCTGGCGGATGGCATACGGGAAGTCATCCCGCTTCGGCAGTACGGGCACCAGAGCCCTCTCGGCGAGTGCACCGTGACCGATCTCGCGCCGCTTCGGCGACCCGACTCGACCCGTTTCGCCGGTCGAGTAAGGCGGGAAGTTGTAGTTGTGCATGTAGCGCTTGCGGGTGGTGGGAGACAGCGTGTCGAGCTGCTGCTCCATCCTCAGCATGTTGAGGGTGGTGACACCCAGGATCTGCGTCTCACCACGCTCAAACAGAGCGGAACCGTGCGCCCTGGGAATGACCTCAACCTCGGCCGAGAGGGTACGGATGTCGGACACGCCACGGCCGTCGATGCGCACCTGGTCGGTGAGAATCCGCTGCCGCACCAACTTCTTGGTCAGCGCGTTGAAGGCCGCACCGAGTTCCTTCTCGCGACCCTCGAACTCCCCGGCCAGTTCGTCCACCACGTGATCCTTCACGCGGTCCTGCGCCGTTTGGCGCTCCAACTTGTCGGCGATGGTGAGCGCCGCGGCCAACTCGTCGGTGGCCACTCGGGCCACCGCGTCGTAGGCGTCCGGCTGGTAGTCGGGGAACACGGGGAAGTCCCTCGTCGGCTTGGCAGCAACAGCGGCCAGTTCGGACTGTGCGTCACACAGCGCACGAATGAACGGCTTGGCGGCTTCGAGGCCCTCGGCGACAACGTCCTCGGTGGGAGCTTGCGCCCCACCTGCCACCAGGTCGACAGTTTCGTCCGTGGCTTCGGCCTCGACCATCATGATGGCCACGTCGTCGCCCACAACGCGACCCGCGACGACCATGTCGAAGACGGCGCGCTCAAGGTCGGCGTGTCCGGGGAATGCCACCCAGCGACCGTCGATGAGCGCGACTCGCACCGCGCCGATCGGACCGGAGAAGGGCAGGCCGGAGAGCTGCGTCGACAGCGAAGCAGCGTTGATGGCCAGCACGTCGTAGAGGTGATCCGGGTTGAGCGACAACACGGTGACCACGACCTGGACCTCGTTGCGCAGGCCCTTGACGAACGAGGGGCGCAGCGGCCGGTCGATCAGGCGGCAGGTGAGGATGGCGTCCTCACTGGGCCGCCCTTCCCTGCGGAAGAACGAACCGGGGATGCGCCCGGCGGCGTACATGCGCTCTTCGACATCGACGGTCAGCGGGAAGAAGTCGAAGTGCTCCTTCGGGTGCTTCCCGGCCGTGGTGGCCGAGAGCAGCATGGTGTCGTCGTCGAGGTAGGCGACGGCCGAGCCGGCGGCCTGACGGGCGAGACGCCCGGTTTCGAATCGAATCTCTTTGGTGCCGAACGGTCCGTTATCCAGGACCGCAGTGGCACTGCGAACTTCGGGACCCTCCATAGGGTTCCTCCTTAGTGGTGAGCCCGAGCCGTCAATCGCGCCGCAGTCGGTGGTGCGGTCTTCGATCGAGGGCTTGCGGAGCCGACACGCGTCAGCTTCCGCAAGGCCACCACCGAGGACCGTCCCACGCGCGACTCGCCTTACGCGATTACGGCAGGGCGGGGATAAATGGGTTGGTCAGTAGGTGGCAGCGACTAGCGACGCAGGCCAAGACGCTCGATAAGTGCGCGGTAGCGCTCGATGTCGTTCTCGGCAACATAGTTCAGCAGTCGGCGACGCCGACCCACCAGCAGCAACAGACCACGCCGTGAGTGGTGGTCGTGCTTGTGGGACTTGAGGTGCTCGGTCAGATGAGCAATCCGATGGGACAACAGCGCCACCTGCACCTCGGGGCTACCAGTGTCGCCCTCGTGGGTTGCGTACTCGGTGATGATGCGCTGCTTGGTTTCTTGATCGATCGACATTATTCCTCTCGGACGCGGGTCAGGCCCACGCGCAGACACCTGGCGCTTGAGTAGGGCGGGATATGCCAACACCGGGCGTCCGTCCAGTGATGGTTCACCACGAATCTTACCCCACCAGTCCCCGCCGGTGGCGAACCCGGACCCTTCGAACGGCCGAGGAGCGGTGACGCGAGGCCGTCAGATGAGACCCAGATGCTCGCGGGCTTCGTCGACGTCCAGCGCCATCTGCTTGGTGAGCGCAGCGGCCGAGGTGAACTCAATCTGGCGGCGGAGCCGGGACACGAAGTCGATTGCCACATGCGTGTTGTAGACATCTAGATCGTCACCCACGCCCATCGCATAGGCCTCGATCCTGCGGGTCTGGTCCGGGAACGTCGGGTTGTCGCCGACGCTGATCGCCGCCGGGTAGGTTCGTTGTTCCGAGCCATACGGCGACACGACCATCTGGCCGGCGTAGACGCCGTCCGCAGGGATGGCGGCCAGCGTCGTGGTGCGCAGGTTGGCAGTGGGGTAGCCCAGTTCCCGCCCCCGCCGGTCCCCCTCAACGACCTCACCCTCAACCCGATGGGGGCGCGCGAGTCCACGCGTGGCTGCGCTCACGTCGCCTGCTGCCACCAGGGACCGGATCTCGGTGGAGCTGATCGGCACGTCGCGGCGCCCCAGGAGTTCCTCGCACAAGAGCGGCACGGCATCAACGACGATGCCGTGCCGTTGGCCCATGGATCGCAATTCGGCAACGTCCCCCCTGGCCCGGTGACCGAAGCGGAAGTTCTCGCCCACAACCACAGCGGAGGTACCCAGCGCGTCCACCAGAATCTCCTCCACGAAGGCGGAAGGTTCCTGGTGCGAGGTTTTCTTGTCGAAGGGCATGACGAAGGTCGCGTCCACCCCCAGCGACTCCAGCAGCAGCAGCCGCTGCGCGAGGGTCGACAGCCGGGTCGGCGGGTCAGGCCGGACGACTTCGGCGGGATTCGGGTCGAAGGTCAACACGACCGCCGGTACACCGGCCTCCCGCGCATCCTGGATGGCCTTGCGCACCAGCAGGCGATGCCCGCGATGGACGCCGTCGTAGACGCCAATCGCCACTACCGGTGAACTGCGTTCCACATCGTTGAGGCTGTACCAGCGCTTCACGTGGTCGTCTCCAAATGGTGAGTTGAGCCCAACGTCGGCCGTAGGCCCCGCCTCGGCGTGGCTTCGACCCTATCGTCAATCCGCTGGCGAGAGCACGATGGTGGGCTGCACCGTGGCCCCCGTCACGGTCGCAATCGCGACCACTTCATCGTCGCCGCTCGCCACGGCCCAACGCTCGGCGTCACCTTCTGTCATCGATCGAGGCGACCGATCGCCAGCGAACGCATCAAGCGCTACCTGCTGGCCGTGACGCAGCCGCGCGATGACAGCGTCGTCCGCGCGTACGACAGGCAACCAGTTGCCGAGCACCTCGATCGCCGGATGCACCTGCTGGGCGCCTTCGAATTCCGCCAGCGGCACGCAGTCGGCCAGCGAAATGCCCGAGGATTCGATGCGGCGCAGTGAGGTGAGGTGGCCACCGACCCCGAGGACCTCCCCGAGGTCGCGCGCAAGTGCGCGCACATACGTCCCGCTGCCACACCGCACTCGCACCTGCACATCGAGTGCGGCCGACCCGTCGGCAGGCCGAGTCAGTTGCTCAACCTCGAACTCATGCACGACCACCGGGCGTGGCGGCAACGTGACGTCCTCGCCGGATCTGACTCGGGCGTAGGCTCGCTTCCCGTCGATCTTCACCGCGCTCACAGCACTCGGACGCTGCATGATGTGCCCCACGAATTGGGCCGCGGCGGCCCGTACCTCATCGTGGTCGACGTGTGATGCCGTGGCGGTTGCCGTGCACTCGCCCTCTGCGTCGTCGGTGGTGGTGGACTGTCCCAGTCGAATGACTGCCCGGTAGCTCTTGTCTGCGGCCGAGGCCAGGGACAGCAGCCTGGTCGCGCGCCCGATTCCAAGCACCAGCACGCCGGTTGCCATGGGGTCCAGGGTGCCCGCATGCCCGACGCGCCGGGTGCCGAGCATGCGGCGCACCCGAGCCACCACATCGTGGCTGGTCACCCCTGCGGGTTTGTCGATGAACACGAATCCCAACGGCGGCTGATCGGCCCTCTTCAACGGCTCACCAGGTACTCGGGTAGGCCACGCCGCAGATCCGCTGAGACCTCGTCGACGCGCCCTGCGCCGGTGTAGCCAGCGGCTTGCGCGTGTCCACCGCCACCCCTGCTTGCAGCGAAGGCACCGAGGTCGACGGCTCCCCTGCTGCGCGTCGACACCCGCCAACGACCGTGGTCGTCCTCCTTCAGAAGTACCGCCGTGTCTGCTTCCCCCACCGATGCCAGATCGGACACGAGGGATTCCACTTCGTCGAACGGAACGCCGTCCACTTCTCGGTCCGCTCTGCTGACCACACCTACGAGCAGTCCGGCACCGGCCAGTGCGTCGGCCTCGTAGGTGCTGGTCGCGAGCATGTGTCCGGCCAGTCGAGCCACCGCGAGCGGCCGACTGGCGAAGAGTTGGCGGGCGATGCGGGCATGGTCGATCCCGCTGTCATGCAGCAGGGCGGCCCACTGGTGGGTGTCGGCGCTGGTGGCAGGGAAACGGAAGCTGCCGGTATCGGAACTGATGGCCGCATAGAGATTCGTGGCGATATCCGGCGTCCAATCGCACCCGAGGTCGGTCAACAGCCGCGCCACCAACTCGCCGGCCGCCGGTGCCTGCGGCGCCACGACGTTGATGTCGCCGAATCCGGGATTCGACGCGTGGTGGTCGATCACGGCGAACGTGCCAGCCCGCTCACGGACGGCCAGCAGCCTTCCCAAGCGGTCGGGTGCCGCGCAGTCGACCGCGATCAGGCAGGCCGGGTCGGCCATGACGTCGGTTGGGGCCACGACCAGGTCTTCGACACCGGGCAACCACCGCAGCGAGCGAGGCACCTCGAACGGGTCCGCGTCGAAGGACACCTGCACTCTTGGGCATCCGACTTCCCGCAGGCCCAGCGCGAGTGCAAGGGCGGATCCCAGTGCGTCAGGATCCGGATTGATGTGCCCCACCACCACCGCCGACGACGCATCCGCGAGGGTGGCGACGAGTTCGTGCCACTCGTCGCCACCGTCAGCTGTGCTCACTGCTGATCCGGGGTCGGTTCCTCGGCGCGGTACGGGTCGGAGTCGCCGGCAAACTCGGCATCTTTGGCCGCCGCCGCGATCTCGGAGTCGCGCTCCGCGGCCGTGCGCAGAAGGTCCTCGATGTGACGGGCGTTCTCCGGCACTGCATCCGGGGTGAAGGTGAGCGTGGGCGTGAACTTGACGCCGGTCTGGCTACCCACCTCAGATCGCAGGAGCCCGGTCGCCGATTCCAGCGCTGCGGCTGTGGCCTCCTGCTCCACCGGATCTCCGAGCACGGTGTAGAACACCGTCGCGTCGTGCAGGTCTGGGTCACCCGTACGTCCGTGACGGTGACGAAACCCACACGTGGATCCTTCACCTTGAACTTGAGGGCTTCGGCGACCACTTCGTGGATCACCTCGGCCAACCGCCTGGCGCGTGCCTCGCTCATGCCCGCTCCTTCTCCCTCATTTCGAAGGTCTCGATCACGTCATCGACCTTGATGTCGTTGAAGGATCCAAGGCCGATACCGCACTCGTAGCCTTCACGGACCTCCGTCGCGTCGTCCTTGAAGCGACGCAGCGATTGGACCGTGAGATTGTCGGCCACAACCACGCCGTCGCGCACGAGGCGAGCCTTCGAGTTGCGCACGATGACTCCGGATCGCACCAGCGAACCGGCGATGTTGCCGAACTTCGATGACCTGAAGACCTCGCGCACCTCCGCGGTGCCGAGCTGAGCTTCTTCGTACTCCGGCTTGAGCATGCCCTTGAGGGCTGCCTCCACGTCGTCGATGGCCTGGTAGATGACGCTGTAGTACCGGACGTCGACGTTCTCTCGTTCTGCGAGCTCCCGGGACTTGCCCTCGGGCCGAACGTTGAAGCCGATGATCACCGCGTCGGACGCGCTGGCCAACGTGACGTCGTTCTCGGTGATGGCACCGACGCCGCGGTGGATCACGCGCAGCGACACGTCGTCACCAACTTCGAGTTTGACCAGTGCATCTTCGAGGGCCTCGACGGACCCGGACACGTCGCCCTTGAGGATGAGCTTGAGCTCCTCGACCGCGCCCCGCTCCACCTGCTTGAGGAAGTCCTCGAGCGTACGCCGACCCCGGCTCTGCGCCAGCTGCGCATTGCGCTCGCGCGCTTGCCGGGTGTTGGCGATCTGGCGTGCGACGCGATCTTCCTCCACAACGAGGAAGGTGTCGCCCGCGCCCGGCACGGTGGTGAGGCCGAGCACCTGCACGGGGCGCGAGGGCAAAGCCTCGCTTAGCGTGTTGCCGAATTCGTCGAGCATGGCGCGCACGCGGCCGTGGGCATCGCCAGCGACGATCGAGTCACCCGGGCGCAGGGTGCCACGCTGAACCAGCACCGTCGCGACCGGACCGCGACCCTTGTCGAGGTGGGCCTCGATGGCCACGCCTTGGGCGTCCTGGTTCGGATTCGCCCGCAGGTCCAACGCTGCATCAGCCGTGAGCAGCACCGCCTCGAGGAGTTCGGTGATGCCCGAGCGCTGCTTGGCCGAGACATCGACGAAGATGGTCTCGCCGCCGTACTCCTCGGCCACCAGCCCGTACTCTGTGAGCTGGCCGCGCACCTTGGTGGGATCGGCGCCTTCCTTGTCGATCTTGTTGACCGCCACCACGATGGGGACATCGGCCGCCTGGGCGTGGTTGAGCGCCTCGATGGTTTGCGGTTTGACGCCGTCGTCCGCGGCAACCACCAAGATGGCGATATCGGTGACCTTGGCACCGCGCGCACGCATGGCTGTGAACGCCTCGTGACCAGGGGTGTCGATGAACGTGATCGCCCGCTCGGCTTCCTCGCCGGGGTGGGCCTTCACCTGATAGGCACCGATGTGCTGCGTGATGCCGCCCGCCTCGCCGCTCACGACGTTGGTGTGGCGCACGGCGTCGAGCAGTTTCGTCTTTCCGTGGTCGACGTGACCCATCACGGTCACCACCGGCGGGCGAGCCCGAAGGTCATCGTCGATGCCTTCGTTCTCGCCAAACTCGATGTTGAAACGCTCCAGCAGCTCTCGGTCTTCATCCTCCGGCGAAACGACCTGGATGTCGTAGTTCAACTCGGCGCCTAGCAGTTCAAGCGTCTCGTCGCCCACGGACTGGGTGGCCGTGACAACTTCGCCGAGGCCGAACAACGCCGCGACCAGCGCGGCCGGATTCACCTCGATGCGCTCGGCAAGATCAGTCAACGAGGCACCGCGCGGTAGCCGGATCGTGCGGCCATCGCCCATCGCAACCTTGGCACCGCCAAGCGTGGGTGCATCCATGTTGTCGAACTCTTGGCGTTTGGCACGCTTGGACTTTCGACTCTTGCGGCCTGGTCGGCCGCCGAAGCGTCCGCCCGGCCCCGAAGGACGCCCAAAAGCGCCCCCGGCTTGACCTGGTCGGCCGGGTCCGCCACCGCCGGGCCGCCCCTGGCCGGGACGGCCAGACGTAGCTGCGCCTGCTCCGCCGCCGCCACCTGGGCGCTGGCCACCGCCGCTGAATCCGCCGCGGTTGCCGCCGCCACCACCTGGACGACCATCGCGACCGCCGGGACGAGAACCGCCGCGGCCAGTCGGGGCCGCTGGCTTGCGCGGACGCGAGGGCATCATGTTGGGGTTGGGGCGAGGACCGCCGGGGGCGGGGCTGTCCGACTTCATGCCCTGGCTGCTGCTGAACGGGTTGTTGCCCGGCCGCGGCGTTCCCTGCCGCATTCCTTGGCTGCTGCTGAACGGGTTGTTGCCCGGCCGTGGCCCCGAGGGGGGGCGTGCACTCGAGGGGCGCTTGGCTCCCGAGCCTGGGCGGGGTCCGGGTGCCGGAGCAGGACCGCGACCTGCTGGCGGCGCAGGCTTACCTGCCGCCGGGCTGGGTGCAGCGGATTGCGTGGATTCCTTTGCGGCCGGGGCAGCCTGAGGGCTAGGCGCGGCCGACGTGGTGTCACCGTCGCCTGCGGCCGGAGCTTTGCGCGGCGCAGGTCCGGTCGGGCGGCCAGGGGTGGCACCTCCAGGTGGCGTGGATCCAGGCGAGGGGGCACCCGTCGGCGAGGTGGCGGGGGTAGCGGTTGGCGCTGAACCTTGCGCGGCGGCCGGCCGGCGTCCGGGGGTCGCCGAGGGCTCCCCTGATGCGGGCCTCGCGCCCGGACTGGCGGCTGCTGGCTTGTTGGGAGAAGGTGCCGCCGGCGTTGGTCTGGCCGGTTTGGCTGCTGGCCGCTCCCGGCTCGGCGCGGAACCCGCAGCCGGCGTGCCGCCATTTTTCGAATCGGCAGCCGGAGCGGAGTAGGCCGCCCGGAGCTTCTTGGCCGCCGGAGCTTCAATGCTGGACGAAGCGCTCTTCACAAATTCGCCAAGTTCCCGAAGCTTGGCGACTGCTTCCTTGCTCTCAATACCTAATTCTTTGGCGAGTTCGTAGACCCGGACCTTGGACACTTCTCTCCGATCTGGCCCGGGGCGCGTGACGCGACCGAGCCGTCAGTGGTACGACGATGACTTCATGGTTGCCCGTTCATGGGGTGCTCATCCTGTGCTCCCTTGAAACTTGCGAATGGTCGGCTCGATCAGCGGAAACGGCATTTCGGACTTCTGACGCGTCGAGAGTTCCGGCAATCCGCAGGGCGCGTGTGAATGCACGCCTACGCACCGCGAGTTCGAAACAGTCGACGCTCCAGTGGAGATATGCTCCCCGGCCTGGATGCACGGCGGCGAGGTCGGGCACCACGCGGGCACCGTCGCTCACCACCCTCAACAGATCGTTTTTGCTGGCTTTGGCCCTGCACCCGATGCACGTTCGGATCGGAACTCGTGGCCGCGCCAGCGCTGCTGAGTCTACCCCCATCACCCGACATCGCTGGCATCGGGCGCGGAGTCGGCCTTGATGTCGATGCGGCAACCCGTGAGCCGGGCCGCCAGCCGCGCATTCTGACCCTCGCGGCCGATGGCTAGGGAGAGTTGGTAGTCCGGCACCACGACCCGGACGCTCTTGGTCGTCTCATCGACCAAACGCACCGACACGACGCGGGCAGGCGACAACGCCTTGCCCACGTAGGTTGCAGGATCCGGATCGAAGTCAATGATGTCGATCTTCTCCCCGTCGAGTTCCCCGGTCACGGCGCGGACCCGTTGGCCCATGGGCCCGATGCAGGCACCCTTCGCGTTCACTTCAGGGACAGTGGCTCGCACCGCAACCTTGCTGCGATGCCCTGCCTCGCGTGCCACACCGACGATTTCGACCGTTCCATCTGCGATCTCGGGGGCTTCAAGCTCGAAAAGGCGCCGCACCAGGTCCGGATGCGTGCGCGAGAGCGTGATGACTGGTCCCCGCGGGCCTCGCCGTACTTCAGTCACGACTGCCTTGATGCGGCGACCGTGCGCATAGTTCTCACCCGGCACTTGTTCCACCGGCGGAATGGTGCCCTCAATGCCATCACCCAGGTCGACATACACCTTCGTGGTGTCGCGCCCCTGCTGGATCGGGCCCGACACCAGGGAGCCGACCCTGCCGGTGAACTCGTCCACCGTGGCGTCATCGGTCACCTCGAGGAGTCGCTGCCGAAGGACCTGTCCCGCCGTGGTTGCGGCAATGCGGCCGAAGTTGTCCGGGGTATCGTCGTACTCCCCCACCGGACGGCCCTCGTCATCGAGTTCGGCGGCCCACACGATGACGTGGCCGGTGCGACGATCGAGCTCCACCCGCGCCTGGGGGCTGGCGCCCGGGGTGTGCCGGTAGGCCACCAACAGCGCTTCCTCGATCGATGCGACAACGATGTCGAGGGACAGGTTCTTCTCTCTGACCAGGGCCTTGAGAGCACCCACATCGATGTCCATCAGGCATCATCCCCAAACTCAACCTGCACCACGGCGCGTTCCACATCCGTGTAGCGCACTCGACGATCATCCACCGTGGCACCGTCGTCCTCGACCGCAGCCAACCGGCCTTCGAACCCGGTCCCGTCGACCATGTGAACCGCAACAAGCCGCCCAAGATTGCGACGCCAGTGCCGTGGCAGGGTCAACGGAGTCCCAACGCCACGACTAGTGACCTCCAAGGTGTAGGCCTGCTCCCCCATCGCGGCACTGTCATCGAGCGCTTCGGAGATGACCCGCGAGATAGTTGCCAAACCGTCGGAATCGACGACGTCGGCGTCCACCGTGACGATGACCTGGGTTCGCTTGCCGGCAGGGCGGACGACGATGCCCTCGAGGTCGAATCCGCCGGCCTCGACGACCGGACCAACAATCTCGGTCACTCTCTCTGACCTGGCACGATCGGCGTTCTTTGCCATCCTCGCAGTCCTCCGCTTCCGCTCGATTGACACACCGACACCGATCGCTGTCGTTGGCACCAGGGTAGCGCCGCCTAGGCTGACGCCATGAGTGCCACCGTGCGACCGACGCGCCGAACCTTATTGGCGATGGGATTGGCTGTTGTGCCCGTCCTGGGAGCCTGCGCCGCCGACACGGGTTCGGCCGGGTCCGTGAGCGATCCGGTGCGCCGCGAGAGCCTCGGCGATGAACTGCACCTGGTTGCGCTCTACCAGGCGGCGATCGCACAGCGTGGCGACCTCGAATCGACGCTGAGCCCAATTCTGGCAGCGCACCAGGCCCATGCCGACGCGCTGCAGGAGGGTCTGACGGGTACCCCACCGGCGCAGCCGGCAATCACGGCGAGCATCTCAGCGGACGTGCTCGCGCAACTGCGAGCTGCCGAACGGGAGGCGGTGGCGTTGAGGTCGGGGGCCTGCACCAGAACCGATGATGGCGATCTGGCATCGCTGCTCTGCCTCATCAGTGCCTCTGAGGCCCAGCACGTCGCGGTGCTTGCGAACGCCTCATGAACCGGACCGAATCCGGCCCCGACGTGGGACCGTTGCTGGATGCCTTAGACGCTGAATACGCAGCAGTCTTCGCCTACGGCGTCGTGGGGGCGCATGTGGCACCCGAGCAATCGGCCTACGCGGCGGCCGCGCTGACGTCGCACCGCACGGGTAGAGACTGGCTGCGGGAGCGCATCACACGTGCAGGTGGCACCCCGCCTCCAGCCGCCGCAGCCTACGAGATCCCGGACACGACGGACCCTGCGAGCGCCGCTCGGCTTGCGGCATCGGTGGAACTAGCTGTGGTCCCCCGCTGGTCAGCGGCAACCGCGGTGGTGGCCAAGAGCGACCGCCCGTTCTGCACAAGTTCTGCCCAGGCCGCAGCCGTGCGAGCACTCACGTGGGGAGCCCAGGAACAGCCCTTTCCTGGTACTCAGCCGGCGCCGGAGCCCTCGCCGTAGATCAGCGAAACCGAGGCGCTCACCCGCGCACCAGCGACACGATATGCGACACCGCCGATGCGAGTTCCACGTCATGGCGTTGACCCGAAGCCCGATCTTTGATCTCCACCACCCCGTCGGCCAGCCTCTTGCCGACCACCACGATGGTGGGGATTCCGATGAGTTCGGAGTCGTTGAATTTGACGCCGACGGACGCTCCACGCCGATCGTCGTACAGCACCGTGACGCCGGCTTGCACGAGACCAGAGACCAGCACTTCACCGGCTTCGAAGATGGCATCGTCCTTGCCTGCGGCAACCACGTGGACGTCAGCCGGGCTCACCGACCGCGGCCAGATGATGCCGCGCTCGTCGTGGTTCTGTTCGACGATTGCGGCCACCGCACGCGAGACTCCGATGCCGTACGAGCCCATGGTCACCACTTGCGCTTTGCCGTTCTCATCGAGCACCTTCAAACCCAGGGCGTCGGCGTACTTGCGTCCGAGTTGGAAGATGTGGCCGATTTCGATGCCACGATCCAGCATCAACACTCCACCGCATTCGGGGCACTCGTCACCGGCCTTGACCTCTGCAGCCTCGATGACACCGTCTGCTGTGAAGTCGCGGTCGGCAACCAGATCGAAGACGTGTCGGCCGACCGCATCGGCACCCGTGATCCAACGGGTTCCCGCAACTATCCGCGGGTCGAGTAGGTAGCGGATGCCGCTCGCTCCCTCAGTGCCCAGTACGCCCGGCCCGATGTATCCCTTGGTCAATGAAGGGTTGGCTGCGAAGTCGTCCTCATCGAAAGGCTCGACCACGGCCGGGTGCACGACAGCATCAAGTCGCTTGAGATCGACTTCGCGATCGCCCGGCAGACCGATCGCCAGCGGTTCTCGGCGGCCGTCTGGGTACGTGAGCATCACGACCACGTTCTTCAGTGTGTCCGACCCCGCCCAGGGCCGGTCAGAGCGTCGCAGTTCGGGTCGCTCGTTCGCGATGGCCACCAGGGTTTCGATCGTCGGGGTGTCGGGGGTGTCCTCGACGTGGGCGGCCGGAGCCGACTGGTGGTCGATTGCCGGTGGCACCACAGTACGCACGGCCTCCGTGTTGGCGGCGTAGCCGCAGGTCTCGCAGCGAACGAAGGTGTCCTCGCCGGTGGGACTCGGCGCCAAGAACTCCTCGCTCTTGGAGCCACCCATGGCGCCCGCCTGGGCCGATACCACCACGTAGTCGAGCCCCAGATCGGCGAAGGTCGACTGGTAGGCGCGCCGGTGTTGGGCGTACGAGATCTCCAGCCCGGCATCCGTGAGGTCGAAGGAGTAGGAGTCCTTCATCACGAACTCCCGACCGCGCAAGATCCCGGCTCGCGGCCTCGCCTCGTCACGGTACTTCGTCTGAATTTGGTAGAGCGACACCGGAAGATCGCGGTAGGAGGAGTAGGTGGACTTCACCAGATCGGTGAACATCTCCTCGTGGGTTGGACCTAGGAGGTAGTCGATCTGGCGGCGATCCTGCAACCGGAAAAGGGTGTCTCCGTACTCGTCCCAGCGGCCAGTCACGTCGTAGAGGTCGCGAGGAAGCAGCGCGGGGAAGTGCACCTCCTGGAATCCGGCTTCGTCCATGTTGCGGCGCACGACGTCCTCGACCCTGCGGAGCACCTTCACCCCCAGCGGCAGCCAACTGAAAATTCCAGGGGCCACCCGACGCACGTAGCCGGCGCGCACGAGGAGTCGATGGCTGGGCACCTCAGCATCAGCCGGGTCCTCTCGGAGCGTGCGCAGGAACAGCGACGACATACGCAGCAACATCCGGGGGGCCTCCACCACTTCGACGATTGGTCCGGCAAGCCTACCGACGGCGGCGGCGCTAGAAGTGCACGGAGGCCATCGTGCCCACCTGCGTGAAGCCTGCCCTGCGGTAGGCACCGAGGGCGGCGTGGTTGTAGTGATTCACATAGAGGCTCACGAGTTTCGAGTGGCGTCGCGCGGCCGCGGTCACCGCGGCCATCCCAGCAGCGCCCAGGCCGCGGCCACGCAGGTCGGGTCGCACCCAGACCCCTTGAACCTGGCAGACCTCCGGCGTCACGGCCGCGATCTCAGCTTTGAACACCACACCGTCGGCATCACAACTGCAGTAGACCCGCTGCTGACGGATGAGCCACATCAGCCGTGCCCGGTACGCAGCCTCCGTGGAGGCCTCCAATGGCGAGATGCCCACCTCCTCGGTGAACATGGCAACCGTTGCCGGATACAGCAGTGGCGCGTCGACGGGCTCCGCGAGTCTCACCTGCGCGTCCGCTGCCACTTCCGGGAGTCGATCGGCCACCATGAGCGGCTGATTCAGCCGCTCGTCGCGAGCCGGACCCCACCCGGGCGTCAGCGCCTGCCAGAGCGGCTCGACGTCGTGGGCGAGGCCAACAACCGAGGCGCTCCGGCGCGGCATGGCCCCGATGTGCGTGCCCAGGACGTGCATCGACTCGTGATCCCCGGTGGCAGCGGGAAGCACATTCCCCCCGACGTGGGCAAGCGCCCGGATGCCGCGGCGGCCAGTGGTTGCCCACACGTCGCCACCAATTCGGTTGATTCCCCCCGACTCCAGCCGCCAACTCAACATGCAGTTCGCCACCGGATCGACAGCGAGCAGCGCGCGTACCTCGTCGAGGTCCGCATCCGTCAGGCGACGCACACGCACTGGCCCGACCGCTGACTTGTCCGGGGATCGGTTCAGCTGACGGTGACGACTGGTGCGGAGTCGGCCTCATCGGAGGCCATCCCCTCGGCCAGCCGCATCGCCTCTTCGATGAGGGTCTCCACGATCTGCGCCTCCGGCACAGTCTTGATCACTTCGCCCTTCACAAAGATCTGGCCCTTGCCGTTGCCGCTCGCCACACCCAGATCTGCGTCCCGTGCCTCGCCAGGACCGTTGACGACGCATCCCATGACGGCAACACGAAGGGGCACGTCGAGACCCTCCAGGCCCGCTGTCACCTGCTCAGCGAGGGTGTAGACGTCAACCTGGGCACGCCCGCATGACGGGCATGAGACGATCTCCAGTCCGCGCTCGGCAAGATTGAGCGATTCCAGAATCTGATTACCCACCCGGACTTCCTCGATCGGGGGCGCGGACAGCGACACTCGAATCGTGTCGCCGATGCCTTGGCTGAGGAGGGCGCCAAAAGCCACCGCGGACTTGATCGTGCCCTGAAATGTCGGTCCGGCCTCCGTCACCCCAAGGTGCAACGGATAGTCGCAGGCTGCCGCAAGTTGCTGGTAGGCCTTGATCATCACAACCGGGTCGTGGTGTTTGACCGAGATTTTGATATCCCGAAAATCGTGCTCTTCAAACAGCGAGGCTTCCCACAGAGCGGATTCGACAAGGGCCTCGGGTGTGGCTTTGCCGTACTTGGCCAGCAACCGCGGGTCCAACGAGCCAGCGTTCACTCCAATGCGGATAGGCGTCCCAGCGTCTGCGGCCGCGCGCGCGATCTCACCCACCTTGTCGTCGAACTTCTTGATGTTTCCCGGGTTCACGCGCACACCGGCACAGCCGGCGTCAATGGCGGCGAACACGTACTTGGGTTGGAAGTGAATGTCGGCGATCACGGGGATACCCGACTTCCGAGCGATCAGCGGCAGGGCCTGTGCGTCATCCTGACTTGGCACGGCGACGCGCACCACCTGGCAACCGGCGGCTGTCAGTTCGGCGATCTGCTGCAACGTCGCGTTGACATCAGCGGTCACCGTAGTCGTCATGCTCTGCACGCTGACCGGTGCGTCGCCACCCACCTTGACGGGGTGTGTGGGGTGCTGCAACGTCAGCTGGCGAGTCTTGCGCCGGGGCGCCACGGTGGCAGGCGTCGGAATACCCAGTTCGACCGTCATATCTCGATGCTCCTCATTGCAGGTCCTTGTCTTCTATTATCGCCCCGGTTCGGGTGCACAGCACCCCTGTCGATTCATCTTCACAGCTGGGCGGGGTCAGTCTCACGTAATACGTACCGGACTCACGATGTCGGCATACAGCAACAGAATGCTGACACCTATGAGCAGGATCGCCACCCCGTAGGCGACGGGAAGCAACCGCGCGACGTCCACCGGGCCCGGGTCGGGTTGCCCGCGCCAGGTGGCGACCTTGCGTCGGGCGCCCTCGTAGAGCGCACCCGCTATGTGCCCGCCGTCGAGCGGCAGCAACGGGATCATGTTGAACAGGAACAGGAACAGGTTGACCGAGGCGATGATGCCGATCAGCTGCGCTGCTTTCCACGTGCCGGGCAGGTCCGCAGCCGTCACGTCACCGGAAATGCGCGATGCACCCACGACACCAATCGGGCCTTCGGGGTCACGTTGGGCGTCGGAGAAGGCGGCGTCGGCGACGCCCACCAGCTTGGCCGGGAACGTGAAGAGCGCAACGGTTGACCGCACCGTCAGGTTCCACACTTCGCCGGGCACGGCGGTGAGGGGCTGCGGCTGCAGGACAAATGTGGGGCCGACGCCCAGGAAGGGACGCAACTCGGTCTGCCCGGTGTCTTCGCCGTCCACGATCACCGGCCGGGGGGTCAACGTCAGTTCGACGGGCAAGGCGATTGTCTGCCCATCGCGTTCCACCGTGACGACCGTGTTCCCAGCTCCGGCGTCTCGCAACTGCGCGGTGAAGTCATCCCAACTTGCGACCGGCTGACCGTCGAGCGCGGTGATGGTATCCCCCGGTTCGAGGCCAGCGGCCGCGGCGGCGCTCGGGGCCTCCCCTGCCGCGCACGTGCCGTCGTCGGCAGCGCTGGACGGCACGCAGGGCGTCACGTTCGACACCGTCAACGACGGCACCGGCAGCCCGAATCCGACGAACATCACGGTGAACAGCACGACCGCGATAATCAGGTTCATCACGGGTCCGCCGAACATCACGGTCAACTTCTTCGGCACGGACAAGTTGTAGAAGGTGCGCTTGCGATCCTCGTCGGTCAGCACGTCGGACTCCGACTCCTTGCGCGCTTGCTCGACCAGCAGACCCAGGCGGCCGGTGCTGCTCGCGCGCACGGTGCCGTCCGGGCGCGGCGGGAACATCCCGATCATGCGCACGTAGCCGCCGAATGGAATCGCCTTGAGACCGTACTCGGTCTCACCCTTGCGGGTCGACCACACGGTTGGGCCGAATCCCACGAAGTACTCGGTCGCTTTGACCCCGAACCTCTTCGCGGGCACGAGGTGGCCGAGCTCGTGCAAGCCGATCGAGGCCAGAATGGCAAGCACGAAGATCGTGATCCCGAGTATCGTCAACATCGCTTACGCTCCAGGCCCGTCACTTCTCACCGCGGCTGCTTCCTGTCTAGTATGCGCCTGGCCTCGTCTCTGGCCCACGCCTCCGCTGTTGCGACGTCCGCGAGCGTCATACTGGTTCCCGGCACGAAACTCGGCCCCGTCACATGTTCGGCAACGACCTCGGACACGGAACCAACAATGGAAGTGAAGCTGATGTTCCCACCGAGGAACTCTGCCACGCACTCCTCGTTTGCTGCGTTGAAGACGGCCGGTGCCGTGCCGCCCGCCTGGCCAGCTGTTTTGGCCAGCGCCACAGCGGGGAAGCGACCGTCATCGAGTGGGAAGAAGTCCCACGATGCAGCGCGGGTCCAGTCGCAGGGTCGGGCCACGTCGTCCAGCCGAGTGGGCCAGGTCAAGCCGAGGGAGATCGGCAATCGCATGTCGGGCGGGCTCACCTGGGCCATGGTGGAGCCGTCCACGAATTCCACCATCGAGTGCACGATGGACTGGGGATGGATGACGACATCGATGGCCCGGTAGTCAACGTCGAACAGCAGGTGCGCCTCGATGACCTCTAATCCCTTGTTGACCATCGTCGCGGAGTTGACCGTCACAACCGGACCCATGTCCCACGTCGGGTGATTCAACGCCTCCGCCGGGGTCACCGAATCGAGTTCTTCCAGACTCGCATCCCGGAACGGCCCGCCCGAGGCCGTCAGCACCAATCGATGCACCTCTGCCGGCGTGCCCGCGAGTAGGCACTGGGCCAGTGCCGAATGCTCGGAATCCACCGGAACGATCTGGCCTTCGGCCGCGGCGGCTTTCACCAGCGGGCCACCTGCGATGAGCGACTCCTTGTTGGCCAGGGCAAGCGTCGCGCCCGATCCCAATGCGGCCAGCGTCGGCCCGAGTCCGACCGAGCCGGTCATACCGTTCAGAACCACGTCGCACTGCACCCGGGCAACCTCGGCCGCAGCCTGCGGCCCCGCCACGATCCGCGGCAGTTCGAAACCCCCGGTGGCGTAGCCACGCTCAGTGGCGGCGCTGTAGAGGGCCAGTTGCAGATCCTGCACCGCTGTGGCGCGCGCAACGCCCACAACGCGGGGACGGTAGGTGAGCACCTGCGATGCAAGCAGTTCAATGTTGCTACCGCCGGCGGCAAGACCGACAACGCTGAAGTTGTCGGTGTGGCGATCCACTACGTCAAGCGCTTGGGTACCGATCGAACCCGTCGATCCGAGGATGACGACGCGCCGCAGCGTGCTCACAACTCCAGTCCGGTCAGCACCATGACTCTGACGTCGGTGTAGTCGTCCATGGCATGCCGCAGGCCCTCGCGACCCACACCGGAATTCTTGACCCCGCCGTAGGGCATCTGGTCAGCCCGGTAGCTCGGCACGTCACCGATGATCACGCCGCCGACATCAAGCTGCGCCTGCGCGCGGAACGCAATCTGGATGTCGTTGGTGAAGATTCCGGCCTGCAGTCCGAAGCGGGAGTCATTCACCGCGTCAAACACCTCGTCCACCGCATCGAAGGTGCTCACCGTCATGACGGGCCCGAAGACCTCCTCGGTGTAGCACTTTGAGTCCTGCGAGACGTCAGCGAGCAGGGTGGGTGCCATCTCGGTGCCCAGCCGCGTACCTCCGGTGAGGATTCGGGCGCCCTCATCGACCGCCTCCGCGACCCAGGACTCCACCCTGGCGGCAGCGTCCACATTGATCATCGGGCCGACCACGGTCTCCGGGTCCGCCGGGTTGCCGGTGGCGAGCGAGCCGACCTTCGCGGTGAGAATCTCGGTGAACTCAGGTGCGAGCGAGGAGTGTACGTAGACCCGTTGCACCGAGATGCACGACTGCCCCGCTTGGTAGTTGCCGAAAGTGGCGATGCGCGAGGCCGCCCAATCGAGGTCACGCTCGCTTGCGTAGTCGGCCATCACCACGGCGGCGGCGTTGCCACCGAGTTCCAGGATCACGCGCTTACCCGGCACAGCCGATTGGATCGCATAGCCCACCTGTTCGGATCCGGTGAAGCTGATCACAGGTAGGCGAGGGTCAGCCACCATTCCGGGGGCGTCCGCATCGTCAGCGGGCAGAATCGACCATGACCCGTCGGGCAGGTCCGTCTCGGCCAGAATCTCACCGAGCAGCAGGGCCGAGAGCGGAGTCTTGGGGGCCGGTTTCAGCACGATTGGCGCCCCGACGGCGATGGCCGGCGCGACCTTGTGCGCCACCAGGTTCAACGGGAAATTGAACGGCGAGATGCCCAGCACAGGTCCGGCGGCGAAACGCCGCACCACCGCCAACCGACCGGCGGCGACCGGGTCGGTGTCGAGCCGCTGCAACTCCCCGGAGAACCGACGGGCCTCCTCCGAGGCCCATCGGAACGTGGAAACAGCCCGTGCGACTTCGGCCCGCGCCCACATCATGGGTTTGCCGCTCTCCGCACTGATGAGGCCGGCGACTTCGTCCGCTCGGGCGGCGAGTTGGGCGCTGACATGATCCAGCGCGTTGGCGCGCGTCGCGGCAGTCAGCGTCCGAGTGGTCGACAGAACGGCATCGGCAGCAGACACCGCTGCCTCGATATCATCGGCTCCCGGCACGGCATAGCTTCCGACGACCGAACCGTCGTACGGGCTCACGATGTCGCGGGTATCGGCAGTTACTACCGGCCTACCGGCGACGTAGAAGGGCATAGTGACCATGCCTGCCAGCCTAATGCCCGGCGCGAGTTGTGACCGTCCCGCGCCACATCCCCACACACCGCAGTTGCCACGCGGGCTGCAGGTCGCAAGGCATGGCAGAGGCGCCGTCGGGGATGCGATCGTTCTGACCGTGCGCGGTGCCCGTGACCTCACCTACTCTGATCCTATGGAGCACATGATCGGCGGCCCGCAGTTGCCGCAGGAGCGTCGCCTCGTCACCGCAATCCCCGGGCCCAAGTCGGCCGAGTTGAATCAACGCCGCAAGGAGGCTGTGAGCGCGGGCGTCGGCGTGGTCCTGCCCGCCTATATCGTGGCCGGTGGTGGGGGCGTACTCATCGACGTCGACGGCAATTCGCTGATCGACCTCGGTTCGGGAATTGCCGTCACCAGTGTGGGCAACTCGAACCCCCGCGTCGTCGAGCAGGTTCAGACACAAGTCGCTGCCTTCACTCACACCTGTTTCATGGTGACGCCCTACGAGCTTTACCTGGAGGTGGCTGAGCGGCTCAACCGACTCACTCCCGGCGATCATGCCAAGCGCACGGCACTGTTCAATTCCGGCGCAGAGGCCGTGGAGAACGCGGTCAAGATCGCCCGCCATGCCACCGGCAGGCAAGCAGTGGTGGCCTTTGAGCACGGTTATCACGGCCGCACCAACCTGACCCTGGCCCTGACTGCCAAGAACATGCCCTACAAGCAGCACTTCGGTCCCTTCGCACCCGAGATCTATCGGGTGCCCGGGTCGTATCCCTTCCACGACGGACGAACGGGCATGCAGGCCGCGGAGCATGCGATCCGCCGGATTGACCGCGAGCTCGGCGGCGAGAACGTGGCGGCAGTCATCATCGAACCGATCGCCGGCGAGGGAGGGTTCATCGACCCGGCTCGCGGATTCCTGTCGATGCTCGCCCAGTACTGCCGTAATCACGGCATCGTGTTCATCGCCGATGAGGTGCAGACCGGCTTCGCGCGCACCGGCGACATGTTCGCCTGCGATCACGAGGGTGTGGTGCCGGACATGATGACTATGGCCAAGGGCATGGCGGGCGGACTCCCGCTGGCGGCGGTCACCGGCCGTGCCGAACTCATGGACGCCGTGCACCCGGGAGGCCTCGGCGGCACCTACGGCGGCAACCCCACCACCTGCGCAGCTGCGATGGGCGCCCTCGATGCCATCGAGGAGGATGGTCTGATCGAGCGGGCACGCGAAATCGGGCGGATCTTCTACGACCGCCTCGGCGCCATGACCGAACAGTTTCCCCAGATTGGAGACGTCCGGGGCCGTGGCGCGATGATCGGAGTCGAGCTGGTTGAACCGGACACCGGGAAGCCCGACGGGGCGCTGACCTCGGCGCTGGCGGCATACACCCACGCGAACGGCGTCGTCATGCTCACCGCGGGCACCTACGGCAACGTGATCCGCTTTCTGCCCCCGCTGACCATCCCCGACCACCTGCTGCACGAGGGGCTTGATGTGGTGGCGGAGGCCCTCGCCGCCAACACCTGAGTGATGCGGAGTTCCCACTCCGTCGAGCGGTAGGAACCTACTGGGGCGTCCGCTCCTCGATGACCCAGTTCTGGCCGTAGCCGTCGCGCAACAGGTCGAGGAACGGTTCAGCCGGCAGCGCCTCTGGCCCCAGGACACCCTTGCCGGACCATGCACCCGTAGCCAGCAGTTCGAGGGCCACGACCGGATTCATGCCTGTCTGCCACACAACCGCTTGTGCGCCGTACTCGCTCATTGTCCAAGCGTTGTCGGCCACGTGGTACATGTACACCGCCCGCGGCTGACCATCTTTGCCCTTACCCGTCACGTACAGCCCGGCACACGTCTTGCCGCTGATCCGATCACCGAGCTTCGCAGGGTCTGGCAGGCAAGCCGCCACCACATCACGCGGACTGACTTCATGACCCCTGACGTTGACCGGCTCCGTCCGATCGAGTCCCAACTTGTGCAGCGTCTTGAGCACCTCGATGAATTCGTCGCCCAGGCCAAACTTGAACGTCACCTTCTTCGCCGGGATCCAACGCGGCATGAGCACGACCTCCTCGTGCTCAACGTTGACCACTTCGACTTCGCCGATGCCCTCGGGGAAGTCGAAAACCTCCGCCCCTGAGAACGGTTCTGTGGTGTACCAGCCCTTGTCCCTCTCCCACACGATCGGCGGATTCAGGCACTCCTCGATGACCGTCCAGATGGAGAACGACGGCGCGAAGTCATAGCCCGCCACCACCATGTCAGAGGCATCGCGGACGCCGAGTTCGTCAATCTCGGAAAACAGGTTGTCGTAGGCGTAGCGGGCGAAGACGTCGACCATGCCCGGCTCCACGCCGATGCCGACCAGCGCCAGGCGACCGTTCTGCTCCCACTCGGCAGCCTCCGCGAACTGCAGGTCGCCGAGTTTCACGCCGGTACGTTCGTACGGCTGCTCCCGGTGCTTCGTCGACAGGCTCATGGCCGTGTCGAGGTAGTCGCAGCCGGCGATCCGAGCGGCCTCGAATGTGTTCATTACGAATCTGGGGTCGACTACGTTCAGCATGTGGGTCGCGCCGAATTCGGTGGCAAGGGCGGCGAGGGCGGTGAAATCGTTGGCGTCAACCTGCGCGGCCACGAACCTCGGATCGTCGATGCGAGCCACAACGTCGCGTGCACGGGCGATGTCGTAGTCGGCCACTACCCACAGTTCGAAGAAGTCCCGCCGAGCGGCGATCAGGGCCGCGGATTCGCCGACTCCACCAGCACCAAGCATGAGCACTCGCATGACGCGTTCCTCCGATGTCTAGGGCTCCCACGCGGCTTCGGGCTCGTGGGTGCCGCCAATTCCATTCCCGGTGTGGGTCGAACGCTCAATCGTCCATTTCCCGAGGACTATGGAACCCTATAGGCCCTCATCGACGCCACTGTTGCCCTAGCGTTCCCTCATGGCAATCGAGGGTTACTCCGAAGTCGACGACCTCGAACTCGACAAGGGTCTGCGCAAGGGTGCCTTGGGCCTGTGGTCCACGGTCAATCTCGGTCTCGCTTCCACCGCGCCGGCCTATTCGCTGGCGGCCACAATCGCCTACGTCGTCATGGCAGTCGGATACCAGGCGCCCATCGTGATGCTGCTGGCCTTCGTACCCATGTGGCTGACCGCAGTCGCCTACCGCGAACTGAATAGCGTCATTCCGGACTGCGGCACAACTTTCACCTGGGCTGCCAAAGCGTTCGGCCCCAAGACCGGCTGGCTGGGCGGATGGGGAATCGCCATCGCCGGCATCATCTTCATGACCAGCGCGGCCGAGGTCAGCGCGATCTACTTCTACAGCCTCATCGGATTGCCCGAGGTGACCTCCAACCGATTTGCCATGCTCGCCACGGGCAGTGTCTTCGTCGCGATCATGACCTACATCACCTATCGCGGGATTGAGGGCGCTGCCAAGCTCCAGTACGCGATGGTGGCGCTCCAAATCTTCTCACTGGGACTGCTGAGCGTCGTGTCGCTCGTTGCGGTAGCGAGCGGTGACGGCTTCAGCGATCTGTCGCTGATTCCACAACTGTCGTGGTTCAACCCGTTTGAGATCGGCTCGTGGACGGCCTTCGTGCAGGGCTTCCTCCTCTGTCTGTTCATCTACTGGGGATTCGACACGACCCTCGCAGTCAACGAGGAGACCGACGACGCCACGACGACCCCGGGCAGAGCTGCCGTCCTGTCCACGATCTTCCTGATGGTCATCTACGTCGTTGTCACCCTCGCAGCGCTGTCGTACCTCGGGCTCGACGCGCTCTCGAGCGAACAGGACGCCGACGACATCTTCGCGGTGTGGGCCGAACCCGTGCTGGGTGTGTTCGGCGCGAAACTGTTGGCCTTCACCATCCTGGTGTCGACCATCTCTTCGATGATGACGACGATTCTGCCCACGGCTCGAGGAACCCTCGCCATGGCCGTCTACCGAGCGATTCCGGCGCGGTTCGCGGTGGTGCACCCTCGCTATATGACGCCGTCCTTCTCGACGCTGATGATGGGCGTCGTCTCGATCTCGCTGTTCATCGGCCTTAGCCTGATCAGTTCGAACGTGCTGCAGGACGCGGTCGCCTCGACCAGCCTCGCCATCGCGTTCTACTACGGCCTCACGGGCTGGGCCGCGGTCTGGTTCTTCCGGAAGCAATCCCTTGGCCACGGAGCCAAGGAACTCTTCAACAAGTTCATCTTCCCGCTGGCGGGCGCCCTCATCCTCACCTACGCACTGCTGCAGAGCGCGTACGACTCGATCAATCCCGACTACGGCTACACCACCATTTGGGGCATCGGCGGCGTCTTCGTGATCGGGATCGGCTCGCTCGCGCTCGGCGGGGTATTGATGGTGGTCACCATGATGTTCATGCCGGACTACTTTCACGGCAAGACCCTGCACCATGACACGCCAGTGCTCGTGCCCGAGGAGTAGGACTGAGGAGTCAGCTCGGCACCTGTCTGATCCCGATGTCGGCGATGGCCAACGGCTCGACGAACCTCGCGAGACCGGCTGGATCCACGAACTGACAGTGGGCTGCCATGGGGCTGCCCGCGGGACCGCGGATTGCGGCAGCGAAGGCGGTCAACGCCGACCGGAGGTCGGGGTCACCGAGAGCAGCGACTCGTACCCGATCAAGAACGCTAGGTCAGAGGCGGCGGAAGGCCGAGGGTTGGCCGATGTAGTACATGCTCGCCGTGTGAACGCCGGTACTGGGGTTACTTGCCTGAATGACTTGGCCGTTGCCGATGTAAATGGCGACGTGCTGGCTGCCGCCGGGCCCATAGAAAACGAGGTCCCCGCGCTGCGGCCACGACACGGCGTAGCCGTAGTTGATCTGGTTGAACGAACCGCCAGGAAGGTAGACGCCTGCGGTGCTGTAGGCCCAGCGCACGAATCCGGAGCAGTCAAACCCTGTGCTCGGCGAGGAACCGCCCCACGTGTAGCGGTAGCCCAACACCGAGTAGCCCGAGGAGATTGCAGTCTCAGCCGCTGAACTCTTCTGGTACTGCGCATTGCGCCAGGCCTGAACTTGGTCCGGGGTACAGCCGGACACACCGAGCACTGCAATACCGATAGCGGCGAAGGCGCCGGCGACCTTGGGGCTAACTCGCATAAGGATTCTCCTCGCGGGGCGGACGACATTTCCACCAACGCGACTTGCGTGATCCCCGCCAGCGATGGTGGCCGGCTTCCATGTGGCGAAAGCCGGTAGTCCCACATCCTGCTGCCGTTTCGCGGGCCCCCTTGGCCCCAAAGTGTGAGAAGGATCACGTCCTTGAGAAAAGTCTTACCCAAGTCCTGGCGTTTCCTTGCGCTTCTTTTGCGATCGGGCCGCTTATCATTCCCCTCGCCCGTCGAGCAGTGGCTGCTGGGGATCCCAGCGCGATCCTGCGGCCCGGTCCTGTTTGGCACGTGCGAGAGCGGACAACGCCTCCAACACCACCCGATTGCCCAACATGGCTGTGATGTCCGAGTGGTCGTAGGGCGGTGACACTTCAACCACGTCCATGCCTGCGATGGGCACTTCGTAGCAGATGCGGCGCACCGCATCCAGCAGCTGACGCGCAGTGAGCCCGCCTGGCTCCGGGGTGCCGGTGCCAGGCGCGTGGCCCGGATCGGCGACATCGATATCGACGGAGAGGAAAACCGCGTCGCAGTCGTCCATTGCGATGTCCATGGCCTCAGTGAGCACGGCATCCAGTCCCCGGGCGACAATCTCGGTCATCTCGAAGGACCGCATCCCCTGATCGGCCATCCAGTTCAACGTCTCGGGTCCTGGCCAGTAGCCCCGCAGCCCGATCTGGAGAAAGCGATCCCCGCGCGCAGCCCCGGATTCGATGAGTCTTCGCATCGGCTGCCCGTGGCCGATGAGTGAGCCGAACTCGATGTCGCCGGTGTCGGCGTGGGCATCGAAGTGGATGACGGATACCCGACCCCAGCCCACGGCACGAGCCACCCCGGTGACGTCCGGCCATGTGATCGTGTGGTCACCGCCGAGCGTCAACGGCATCGATCCCGTTCGGGCCACCTTCTCGACCACCGGCTCGAGGGCCGCGCAGGCCGTGGCGGCATCGCCGGAGTACATCTCGACGTCACCGGCGTCACGTACCTTCAGATCCAGTAGTCCGTCGGTGCGCAGGGCCAAGCTTGGTCGCGATCCGTCCATGGCCAGATAGCACGCCTCTCGCAGCGCCTTGGGGCCGAAACGTGCCCCGGGACGCGCTGAGGTGCCCCCATCGAAGGGGGCCCCGATGATCACCACATCCGAATCCGAGTAGCTCGCGGGTTCGTCGGCATCACACGCCGGCACTCCGAGGAACGTGATGTCCGGCCCGTATTGGGCTCCGTATCTGGCCATAGGCCAAAACTACCCGTGCGTGGGGAATCCGAGGTTGATTCCGCCATGAACGGGGTCGGGCCAACGACTGGTGATCACTTTGCCTCGGGTGAAGAAGTGGAATCCCTCAACGCCGTGGGCGTGGGTGTCACCGAACAGCGACGCCTTCCAGCCACCGAACGAGTAGTAGGCCATGGGCACTGGAATAGGTACGTTGACGCCGATCATGCCGACGCGCACTTCGTGCTGGAACCTGCGGGCGGCACCCCCATCGCACGTGAAGATCGCCGTGCCGTTGCCGTAAGGGTGGGAGTTGATGAGTTGGAGACCCTCCTCGTAGGAGGCCACTCGCACGACCGACAGAACCGGGCCGAAGATCTCGTCGGCGTAGATGCTCATCTGGGGCGTCACGTGGTCGAAAAGGGTCGGGCCGAGCCAGAATCCGCCGGCATCGCCGTCGGGGCTGACCTGGCGCCCGTCCACCACCAGCGTGGCGCCTTCGTCTTCACCTGCTGCGACATATCCCGCGACCTTGTCTCGATGAGCGGCGGTCACCAGCGGGCCCATGTCGCAGCCGCGACGCCCGTCGCCGGTGCGCAGCGTGGACATCCGCCCCCGGATGGCCGCAACGAGGTCATCGGCGATCGGCTCCACCGCGACCACCACGGAGATGGCCATGCAGCGCTCACCGGCCGAACCGAATCCCGCGTTGACTGCCGAGTCCGCAGTCAACTCCAGGTCGGCGTCGGGTAGCACCAGCATGTGGTTCTTTGCTCCCCCGAGAGCCTGCACTCGCTTGCCGTGAGCGGTGCCGGTTTCGTAGACGTACTCGGCAATCGGTGTCGACCCCACGAACGAGATCGACGCAACGTCGGGGTGCGTCAGGAGAGCGTCGACGGCCACCTTGTCGCCGTGCACAACGTTGAATACGCCGTCCGGCAGGCCGGCCCGGGACCACAGCTCGGCGAGGAACATCGCCGCACTCGGATCCTTCTCGCTGGGCTTGAGCACCACGGTGTTTCCCGCTGCGATGGCGATGGGGAAGAACCACATTGGCACCATGGCCGGGAAGTTGAACGGTGAGATGATCCCAACGACGCCGATCGGCTGCCGCAGGGAGTACACGTCGACGCCCGTGGACACACCCTCGGAGTAGCCCCCCTTGAGCAGGTGTGCGTTTCCGCAAGCGAACTCGACTACCTCCAGCCCTCGGGCCACCTCTCCCAGTGCGTCGCTGAGGACTTTGCCGTGCTGAGCGGTGATGATTTCGGCAAGTTCTTCCTTATGCGCGTTGAGCAACTCCCGGAACCGGAACATCACAGCCGTGCGTTTCGTCAACGTCGTCGTGCCCCACTCACCGAACGCGCGTCGGGCGGCTTGGACCCCCGCGTCCAGGTCGGCGGTGCTGGCGAAGTCGACCTTCGCTGTGACCTCTCCGGTGGCGGGGTCATAGACGTCGCCGGTGCGCTCGGGCGTGCCGACGAATTCCCGGCCGTCGATCCAGTGCGTGATACGGGTGGGGGTGGACATCTGCAGTGCTCCTCAACTGACGTTCTTTTCGGGCGTTCGAGAGTGTTCGATTGCGGGTGCGTCGGGTGCGACACCAAGATTTGCCGAGATTGCGCTAGCTATCGAATCCCAGACCGAGGCGATCGAGGGTTCGCAGCCACATGTTCCGCTTGCCCTCCTGTGCGTCCGCGGCGGCGATTGATCGCCGGGTGAGGTCAATCACCAACTGCCGGACCGGCTCCGGGGGGAAGGGCAGCGGCTTGGATCCGACCATCTCCAGCGCCGTGCGCTCCGTATGCTCCCCGAGCAGCAGGTCGATCAGCACATCCGCACCGAAGCGCGAGGCTCCGACGCCAAGCCCGGTGTACCCGGCCACATAGGCGAGTTGACCGGAGTACGCCTGACCCCAGAATGCACTGAACCTCGAGCAGGTGTCGATTGCGCCGGCCCAGGCGTATTCGATCGGCACCGTCGCCACCGCGGGAAATGTGTCGTGCAGGTGCTGCACCAGACGGGCGGTGAGGAAGTCATCGCGTTCCAACGACGAACCTGGCCGTTCCCCGCGCCCGTAGACCGCGTCGTAGCCGCCCCACAGGATCCGATTGTCCGCGGTCAAACGGTAGTAGTGGAACTGATTGCCCGAATCACCCACGCCCTGCCGGCCATCCCAGCCGAGGGTTGCCAGCACATCTGCGGGCAACGGCGCCGTGACCACCACGTGGTCGAAAACCGGAACCACGAATGCGCTTATGCGTCGCAGCAGCGGTTGATGGGCCGCGGTGGTCAGGGCCACCCGCGGCGACTCGATGGTTCCCTGCGGAGTCAGCAGTCGAAGGGCGGCACCCGCCCGAGCCACGTCGGTCACCTGGGTGTTCTCGTAGATGCGCACCCCCAGCTGTTCGGCGACCCGGGCCAGTCCCCAACTCAAGCGAGCGGGATCCACGAGTGCCACATTCTCGTCCGACAGGCCCGCCAGGTAGGTGGGCGAATTCACTGTGGCACGGGTCTGCTCGCTATCGAGGAGGCGGAGATGGACGCCGGCCGCAGCAAGGTGGTCGCGGTGTTCCCGCAGCCCGATGACCTGGTGAGGTTCGGTGGCCACGTCCAACTCGCCGCTGGGTGCGAAGTCGCAATCGATTCCATATCGCTCGACGGTCTCGGCGATGCCGGCCAAGTTCTCGAGCCCCATGCGGTAGAGCGTCGGGAACTCGTGCGGCCAGCGTTCGAGGCCGTTGATGTAGCCGTGCGTGATCGAACTGGCGACGAATCCGCCGTTGCGCCCCGAGGCCGCGTTGGCGATACGGTCGCCCTCCACCACCACCACATCGAGGTCGTTGCGGCGTTCCTTGGCCCGGACCGCCGTCCACAGCCCGGACAGCCCCGCCCCCACGACGACCAGGTCAGCGCTCTCGTCACCTGTCAGGTGAGGCCGTGCTGACGGACGGTCCGGGTGGGCCAGCCAGTAGGACCGGTGCTCGACGTCGCGCAGCACCGCATAGGCACCGGGGCCGGGGGTTTGGGCGAATGGCACGTCAGCCCTTTCGACGGCGCACGCCGACGACCTGGCCGATCACAACCAGTGCCAACGCGATGAAGAACATGGCAGAAGCGATCACATTCGCCTGCGGTGGAATGCCCCGCGTGGCCGACACGTACACGAACTTGGGGAACGTGGTGAACTGACCGGAGTTGAAGTTGGTGATGATGAAGTCGTCGAAGCTCAGCGAGAAGGCCAGCAACGCCGCAGCGGCGATGCCCGGCGCGACCAGCGGCAGGGTGATGCGCCTGAAAGCTTGCGCTTCGCTGGCGTACAGGTCCATCGCCGCCTGCTCCAACCTCGGATCCAAACTCGCCAACCGAGCCTTGACGGTCACGACCACGAACGAGATGCAGAACATCACGTGGGCGATTGCCACCGTCCAGAAACCGAGCGGCACGAAGATGTTGAGGAACAGGGCCAGCAGGGACGAGCCCAGCACCACCTCGGGGGTGGCCATGGGCAAGAAGATCAGCAGGTTCGTGGTCGACCGTCCCCGGAAGCGGTAGCGCACAAGCGCGAAGGCAATCAGGGTGCCGAGGATGGTGGCAACGATAGTCACCAGCAGCCCCAACGTCAGCGAATTGACCACCGACTGGCACACCTGCGGGGCACCACAGGGGTTGAGCCAGTTCTTGAGGGTGAAGCCCTGCCAGGTCAGGTTGGTGCGGCCCGCGTTGTTGAAGGAGAACAGAAACGTGTATGCCACCGGCAAGAGCAAGTAGATGAACGCCGCCACCATGTAGATGCGCAGCATGTTGGCGCCGAGCCACCGCCGCAGGCGCCGACCGAAGGACATGCGCGCCGCGGGGTTGTCGAGTTCAGAGGTGCCCACGCTCATACCAGATCCTCCGTTCCCACCCGGCGTACGTACAACAACACCATGACCAAGATGCAGGTCATCAGAATGAACGACAGCACGGCAGCGGTCGGATAGTCGTTGACGCTGAGGAACGTGAACTCTATTCGGTTGCCGATCATGGTGTTCTTCGGTGTGCCCAGCAGGGCCGCATTGACGTAGTCGCCAGCGGCCGGGATGAAGGTGAGCAAGGTACCCGCCACGACGCCCGGCATGGAGAGGGGAATCGTGATTTTGCGAAAACCGGTCCACGGTGAGGCGTAAAGGTCGCCTGCCGCTTCGACCAGCCGATGATCGACTCGCTCCAGGCTGGCATAGATCGGCAGCGTCATGAACGGGAGGAAGTTGTAGGTGAGACCGGCGATCACAGCGATCGCCGATGGATAGACGCCGCCGGTTGGCCCCACCACGCCGATGACGCGCAGGACCGCCACCACCGGGCCCTCGTCGGCCAGGATCTGCCGCCAGGCGATGGTGCGCAGGATGAAGGAGACGAAGAACGGCGCAATCACCATCACCAACAAGATGTTGCGGTACTTACCCGCTTTGAAGGCGATGCCGTAGGCCAGCGGATAGCCGATCAGCAGAGCCAGGATCGTGGCACTGGCCGAGTAGAGGAACGACCGGAACAGCGGCACGTAGTAGTTCGAGTCGGTCAACGTCTCGGGGTAGTTTGCGAAGTTGAAGGTTTGCTCGAACTGACCGACGTCTCCGCCGGCAACGGGCGTCTGCAAACTCGTCAGGAACAGCGTGACGAGTGGAACGAGGAAGAAGATCCCCAGCCACAGCCCACCAGGCAGCATCAACAGGTAGGGCAGGAAGCGTCCACGCTTCTTCGGCGGTGGGCCCTTGGGGCCCTCATCCGCAGTCTCGGCTATGGCCGCCGCGATTGACATGGCCGCACCTACCCGACTGCCGCGGCTGCGGCCTCAACGCCAGCGTTCATGTCCTCGCTACCGTTGAGCACGAATCCGTGCTGTGGTGCCCAGGTGAGCCGTACGGCATCACCTGCTTCGAGGAGGTCCCG
Organism: uncultured Actinomycetes bacterium; assembly: GCA_963752505.1. Classification (GTDB taxonomy): domain Bacteria; phylum Actinomycetota; class Actinomycetes; order S36-B12; family UBA10799; genus JACJWR01. Next base: position 83,868 of record CAVVYM010000012.1, on the reverse strand, counting down.
CACGCTGAGGTTTTGTGCAAAGACGTTGATCGTTTCACCACCTCCGGTTGTGACCTCGTACTGGGTGCTCACCCCGAGGAAGCTGCTGCTCTTGACCGTGCCATCCACGTAGTTGCCGTCTCCGGGCGCCTCGCTTTCGGGTCGCAAGGCGGCGATGTGGATTTTCTCCGGCCGTACGCCCACGAGCACCCGACCACCGCGGGTGGCATCGACAGTCGGCGCCACCCGACTCATCGGCATTCGGAACCTCCCGTCGGAATCTTCCAGCACGATGTTCTCGCCATCGACTTCCAGCACTGCAGCCGGGAAAAGATTCGACTGCCCCAAGAAGTTGGCGACAAACGCCGTCTTCGGGGATTCGTACAGTTCCGTGGGTGGACCCATCTGCTCGATCACGCCGTGGTTCATCACCGCCACGGTGTCGGCCATGGTCATGGCCTCTTCCTGGTCGTGCGTGACGTGGATGAAGGTCAGGCCCACCTCGGTCTGAATCCGCTTCAGCTCCAACTGCATCTGGCGACGCAGTTTGAGATCCAAAGCACCGAGCGGCTCGTCGAGCAGCAGCACCGCCGGCCGGTTCACGATGGCGCGTGCAAGTGCGACGCGCTGCTGCTGCCCACCTGACAGTTGCGCGGGTTTGCGTTTGGCGACGCCCGCCAATTCGATCAGTTCCAGCGCTTCCATGACCTGGCTCTTGACGTCCTTGATCCCGCGGCGTCGGAGGCCGAACGCGACGTTCTCGTAGATGTCCATATGGGGAAACAGCGCGTAGTTCTGGAAAACGGTGTTGACCGGCCGCCTGAACGGTTTCAACTCCGTGATGTCGGAATCACCGATCTTGATGCGCCCCGCGGAGGGGTCCTCCAGCCCGGCAACCATGCGAAGCGTCGTGGTCTTGCCGCAGCCCGAGGGGCCTAGAAGTGCAAAGAAGGACCCCTGCGGGACTGTCAGCGACAGGTCGTCAACGGCGACGAAATCACCGAAACTCTTTGTCAGCCGCTCAAGGTACAAATCGCCTTGCGCCTTGGTGACGTCGGTCGCCCTTGCCACGATTCAGCCCTGCACCACTCGGCCGAAGGCCTCCGTGTACTCGGACTGCTCTTGCGGGGTGAGCGGCCGGAAGACCTGCGCGTTGGAAAGGATCTCCTCGGTCGGGAAGATCCATTCGCTACTGGCGAGTTCCGGGTCGATCTTCTCCATCTCCTCCTGAGCACCCTGCACCGGACACACGTAGTTGACGTAGGCGGCCACCTGCGCCGCCACCTCCGGGCGGTAGTAGTAGTCCATCAGGGCCTCAGCACCGGACTTGTTCTGCGCGGTCGAGGGAATCAGCAAGTTGTCCGACCACAGGGTGCCGCCGGTCTCTGGCAGCGCGAATTCCCACTTGTCGCCTTCTTCGGCGTTGATCTGGAAGATGTCACCGCTCCAGCCGATAGCCGCCCACGCCTGCTCGTTGATCAGGTCCTCCTTGTAGGAGTTGCCCTTGACTTGGCTGACCTGGCCGGAGTCGACCTGCTGCTGCAGCACATCGAGTGCCGCCATGAACTGGTCGTTGGTGAACGGCTCGTCGATGTTCACGCCCTGGCTCATCATGATGAGACCGACGGTGTCGCGCATTTCCGAGAGCACCACGACCTTCCCCTTGAGGTCGGGGTTCCAAAGGTCGTCGACGGTCTTGATGCCGTCGGGGATTCGCTCCTTGTTCCACACCAGACCTCCGAAGCCCGACTGCCAGGTCAGGGAGTACTTGCGGCCCGGGTCGAATTCAACTTCGGCGAGGCTGGGCAGGATGTTCTCCTTGTTCGGAACATTCGCCGCAGTGATCTCGGCGGCGTAGCCCTTGCGGATCCACTCCGCCACCAGCCAGTCCGTCGGGGTCACCAGGTCGTAGCCGATGTTCTGGCCGTTCTCCAGCTGTGGCGCGACCTTGCCGTTGAACTGGACGTTGTCCTCAATGTCCTCGCGGTACTCGACGGTGTAGCCCGACTCCTCCTCGAACGCGACCAGCGTCGGGTAGGCGCGTGACTCTTCGTCGTAGTCGAGGTAGAGGGTCCAGTTGGCCCACACGATGGTGTTGTTGTCGCCACCATCACCGGAGTCACCCCCGCCTGAACCGCCGTTCGATCCTCCGGTGCCGCAGGAGGCCAACGCGGCCGCAGCTCCGGTGGCACCGGCGGCAGCCAAGAATCCGCGCCGGGACATTGCGCGCTTGAGAAGTTCAAGCCTCGGGTCACTCTGTGGATTACTCATTAGTCAAGTCTTCTCTCTCGCTGCGGTGGGTGGTTTGCGGTGGAGTTACGAGTCGGTTAACGGGCGGGCGAAGATCGTCCGATGCCAAGGTTTCTGGGCGGCACCGGTGATGTCAAACGAGACATGCTTAATCTGGGTGTATTCCTCGAAGGAGTACATACTCATATCCTTGCCGAAACCAGATTGCTTATAGCCGCCGTGGGGCATTTCCGAGACGATCGGAATATGGTCATTGATCCACACAGCGCCGGCTTGAATCTCCCGACTGGCCCGATGCGCCCGGACCACGTCTGTCGTCCAGGCCGAGGCGGCTAGTCCGTATCTGGTGTCGTTCGCGAGTGCCAGCGCCTCATCGTCGGTGTCGAAGGGCAGCACAACCAACACCGGCCCGAAGACCTCTTCCTGCACGATTTCGCTGTCCTGCCTGGCGTCGAACATGAGAGTTGGCAGGTAGTAGGCGCCCGCGGCCAGGTCTCCGGTGCCGACTGCGCCACCGGTGGCCAACCGGGCACCGTCGGCGAGGGCGCGCTTGACCATGCCGGCCACCTTGGCCTGCTGCGCCGTCGAGATGAGCGGACCCATATCTGTGCTCATATCAGCCGTGTCGCCGAGCACCACTGACGACATGAGGTCGGCGACGCCATCGACGAACTCCCGATAGCGGGAGCGGTGGACGTAGGCGCGCGTCGCTGCCGTGCAATCCTGGCCGGAGTTGATCAGGCTGGCCGCAACCGCTCCTTGGATAGCCGCATCAAGGTCGGCGTCTTCGAATACGACGAAGGGGGCCTTGCCGCCGAGTTCGAGGTGGACCCGCTTCAAACCCGCCATCGCGATCTCGGCCACCCGGTGACCCACTCGGGTGGACCCGGTAAACGACACCATGCGCACCTGGGGGTGCGCGACGAGGGCTTCGCCGACCACCGGACCGGTGCCGTTGACGACGTTGAAGACGCCATCAGGGATTCCGGCCGCGGCCGCGTCCTCGGCCAGCATCAACGACGTCAGCGGAGTGAGTTCGCTGGGCTTGAGCACCACCGTGTTGCCCGCGGCAACGGCCGGCAGCATCTTCCACATTGCCATCTGCAGCGGATAGTTCCAGGGTGCGATGGATCCCACCACGCCGAGCGGCTCGCGCCGGATCGTCGAGGTGTGCGCGCCATCCCACTCGGCTGCCGCGCTGCCCTGCAAGTGGCGGGCGGCACCGGCAAAGTAGGCGGCGTTGTCGATCGATCCGGGGACGTCGAACTCGCTCGCAAGCCTGATCGGCTTGCCCGCCTGGCGGGATTCCACGTTCGCGTACTCGTCGGCGCGCGCAGCCATCCTCGCGGCCAGGGCCGTCAGCGCGTCACTGCGCTCAACGGGAGCCATGGCGGACCACTGCGCGAACGCTGCTGACGCCGCACCGACCGCCGCTTCTACATCCGCAGGACTGGCGAGTTCCAGGTCCGCCACGGCTTCGCCAGTCGCCGGGTCGAGGACCTCAAACCGCTCCCCCGAGGTGCCGGCGACCGCTTGGCCACCGATCCATTGTCCGCCGCTCATGTGCGTCGTCAGCCCTCCAGGTTGGCCATGACGTGTTTGATTCGGGTGTAGTCCTCGAACCCGTACATCGACAAGTCCTTGCCGTACCCGGAATGCTTGAAGCCACCGTGCGGCATCTCGGCCACCAGCGGGATGTGGGTGTTGATCCAGACGCATCCGAAATCGAGCGCATTCGAGACTCGTAGTGCGCGGGACACGTCCTTCGTCCACACGCTCGAGGCCAGCCCATATTGGACCCCGTTGGCCGCCTCGATGGCCTGCTCCTCGGAGTCGAATCGCTGCACGGTCATGACCGGGCCGAAGATCTCCTCCTGGATCATCTCGTCGTCCTGCCGCAGGTCCGCGACCACAGTCGGACTGATGTAGAAGCCGCGGTCACCCTGCCGCGCACCGCCGGCCACGACTTGCGCGTGCGCGGGTGCACGTTCGATGAAGCCCAGCACCTTCTCGAGCTGATTGACGTTGTTCACCGGGGGTACGAGCGCGTCGGCGTCGCGTCGGCCGTTCTCGAAGGTGGTCGCGGTGTTGGCTGCTTGCTCCGAGAGTGCCGCGACGAAGTCGTCGTAGACCCGCGGCGCCGCGAGCACCCGGGTGGCGGCGGTGCAGTCCTGGCCGGCGTTGAAGTAGCCCGCAACCGCGAGCCACTCCGCCGCGGCGGCCACATCCGCATCGTCGAACACGATGACGGGAGCTTTGCCGCCTAGTTCCAGGTGCACCCGCTTGACGTCTGCGGCGGCCGACTTCGCCACCTCCATACCCGCCCGGACGGATCCTGTAATGGCCACCATGTCCGGCCGTGGGTGCTCGACGAGCATCCGGCCGGTGTTGCGGTCGCCTGCCAGCACGTTCAGCACCCCGGGTGGGAGAATGTCACCGATGAGCTCTGCCATCCGGATGGTGGAGACCGGCGTCGTGTCGCTTGGCTTGATCACCACTGTGTTGCCCGCGGCAATGGCCGGGATGAACTTCCAAATCGCCATCATCATGGGGTAGTTCCACGGTGCGACCTGACCCACCACACCGATGGGCTCGCGCCTGATCCAGGAGGTGAAGCCCTCCATGTACTCAGCCGAGGCCCGGCCCTCCAGCACCCGAGCCGCGCCAGCGAAGAACCGCACCTGGTCGATCATCGGCGGCAACTCTTCGGCCTCGGTGACCGCTACCGGCTTGCCCGTGTTGATGCTCTCAAGGTCCACCAACTCTGCGGCGTTGCGCTCCAGCACATCGGCCACGTCGAGCAGAGCCTTCTGCCGCGCCGCGGGAGTGGTCTTGCCCCAGGTCTTGAAGGCATCCGAGGCGGCTGCGTAGGCAGCGTCGATGTCCTCTTGGCCCGAGACCGGCGACTGAGCGAAGACCTCGCCCGTGGAGGGGTCAACCAGATCGATGTACTCCCCCGAAGCCGCCTCGACCGATTGACCATTGATGAAGTTGCGCAGCACCATGTCAGCCATGTGGGGAAGACTAGACCTTGCGAGCGTCCTGACTCAACATCTCCCCCAAGTTTGACCTTCGATATCCGCAGGAAAACAGCACTTTCACAACGGATTCCCTTGCCCTCCAGGTTCAATTGCGCCCATACTGGCCACCATGGCACTCCGGAGCGCGCAATCCGACTCCCTGGACGAGGTCTCCAAATCCATCGTCGAGCAACTTCAGCAGGACGGGCGCCGCTCGTATGCCTCCATCGGGAAGGCGGTCGGGCTATCCGAGGCTGCCGTGCGCCAGCGGGTTGCCAAACTAGTTGACTCCGAAGTTATTCAGATAGTCGCAGTCACCGACCCCCTGCAAGTGGGATTCACCCGCATGGCGATGGTCGGCGTAATCGTGTCTGGCGATGTCGAGGCCGTAGCCGAGGAGCTCGCAGACTTCACCGAGGTCGACTACGTCGTGGTCACCGCCGGCGGCTTCGACATCCTGGTGGAAGTCGTGTGCGAAGACGACGACCACCTGCTGGAGTTGATCAACCGCCGCATCCGCACGTTGCCTGATGTTCTTCGCACCGAAACGTTCGTCTACCTCCAACTCCGCAAACAGATCTACACCTGGGGCACCCGATGACCACCTCCGAGCAGTACGTTTCCGAACCAGGCGACGACCAACTCGCCGATCGCGCCCGGCGCAACCTGTGGATGCACTTCACCCGCCACTCGGTGTACGAGCAGGGCGGGCACGTGCCGATCATCGTCCGTGGCGAGGGTGCCCGGATCTGGGACGACACCGGCAAGAGCTACCTCGATGGCCTGGCGGGGCTATTCGTGGTGCAGGTTGGCCACGGTCGCGAGGAACTTGCGGCAGCCGCGGCAGCCCAGGCCCGCGAGTTGGCCTTCTTCCCCATCTGGTCCTACGCCCATCCGGCTGCCATCGAGTTGGCCGAACGCCTGGCCAGCCTCGCACCCGGCGATCTGAACAGGGTCTTCTTCACTACCGGGGGCGGCGAGGCAGTCGAAAGCGCCTGGAAACTGGCCAAGCAGTACTTCAAGTTGACTGGGCGACCCCTCAAACACAAGGTCATCAGTCGCGCGGTCGCCTATCACGGAACGCCCCAAGGTGCGCTCAGCATCACCGGCATCCCGGCGGCGAAGGAGTACTTCGAACCGCTCGTACCCGGCGGCCACAAAGTCCCGAACACCAACTTCTACCGTGCCCCGGAGCACGGCGACGACATCGATGCCTTCAGTCGCTGGGCCGCGGACCAGATCGAGCTCGCCATCGAGATGGAGGGACCCGACACGGTGGCGGCCGTGTTTCTGGAGCCGGTGCAAAACTCGGGTGGCTGCTTTCCCCCCGCCACCCGGCTACTTCGAGCGCGTGCGCGAGATTTGCGATCGCCACGAGGTGCTGCTCGTGGCTGACGAGACCATTTGCGCGTTCGGGCGGATCGGGGAGCCCTTCGCCATCACCCGCTTCGACACGGTCCCGGACATCATCACGTGTGCCAAGGGTATGACCTCGGGCTACGCCCCAATGGGGGCGATGATTGCCTCGGACCGCCTCTTCGAGCCCTTCGCGCACGGCAAGAAATCGTTCCTGCACGGGTACACCTGGGGCGGACACCCGGTGGCAGCAGCCGTGGCGCTGGCCAACTTGGATCTCATGGAGCGGGAGGGGCTGTACGACCATGTGCGGAGAACGAGGCCGCCTTCGCCCACACGCTCGGACGGCTCAAGGATCTGGACATCGTCGGCGACGTGCGCGGCGCGGGCTACTTCTACGGCATCGAGCTGGTGAAGGACAAGGCCACCAAAGAGACTTTCAATGACGACGAATCCGAGCGACTGCTGCGCGGCTACCTGTCGAAGGCGTTGTTTGACAACGGCCTGTACTGCCGTGCCGACGATCGCGGCGACCCCGTCATCCAATTGGCTCCCCCGCTCATCATCGGCCAGGCCGAGTTCGACGAGATCGAGCAGATCCTTCGACACGTGCTCACAGAGGGAATGAAGCTCCTGTGAGCACTACGGGCCCGCGAACGCAGGTCAGGCGCGTCCCGGAGAAGCAGTCTCACGACCCCGATGCGCTGTGGCAGATTCTGGCCGCGGGACGTATCGCCCACGTGGCGATTGTCGAAGGTGAACAGCCCTACGTCCTCCCCGTCGCGTATGCGCCCTGGCGGGGCGGCATAGTGCTGCACGGTTCAAGCGCCTCGCGGCTGTTCAAGCGCCTCGCGGCGGGCGCCCCGACGTCCGCTACGGTGACCCTCCTCGACGGCCTCGTGTATGCGCGATCCGCTTTCGAATCCAGTATGGAGTACCGCAGCGCGATGCTGTTCGGCACTGCCGTTCGGGTGGTGGGAGACGACAAGACCGAGGCGTTGCATGCGCTCACGGAGCACCTCCTGCCCGGCCGATGGGAGCACATCCGTCACCCGTCAGTGCAGGAGGACAAGGCCACCTCGGTGCTGCATCTGCTGCCAGCCGCCTGGAGCGTGAAGATCGGAGCGGGGTTTGCCGACGAGGTCGCAGCCGACCAGGAGGAACGAGCCCACATCTGGGCGGGCCGCGTGGCACTGACCGAAACCGACGGGTCCAGCGGTTCCGGATCCAACGTCAGCGAGCCGCGGTACTGCCCTGCCCGCCTCCATCGCCAGGCAGTTGGGCACTACGACTTGAACAGATCGCTCTGGTGGCAGACGGGGCCGGCCCCACCCCGGCGTCCCCGCCTGCAGCGGGATCACACGGCGGATGTCGCCATCGTGGGTGCCGGTTTCACCGGGATCTGGACCGCCTACTACCTCAACCGAATCGATCCGAGCCTGCGTATTGCGGTGCTGGAAGCGGGCCAGGTGGGTTTCGGCGCCTCCGGCCGTAACGGGGGATGGTGTTCAGCGCTCTTCCCCGCAGAACTACCGCAGGTGGAGCGCGCCCACGGGCGTGACGCAGCGATCGCCATGCAGCGCGCGATGCACGGTTGTGTCGCGGAGGTGGGCGAGGTGGCTCGTCGTCACGACATCGACTGCTCCTGGGCCCACGGCGGTTCGCTCTACGTCGCACGCAGCCCCGCGCAGCTGAGACGCGCGCAGGCCCAGATAGCCGAAGCGCGCGACTACGGTTTCGGTCCCGACGACTACCGCCTTCTCGACGCCGACGAGACCCGCGCCCGCATCCGGGCCAGCGACAGTCTCGGAGCGATCTCCACACCGCACTGCGCTGCCCTGGATCCCCTGAAGTTGCTGCGCGGCATCGCGGATCAGGCGGAATCGGCGGGCGTCGAAATATTCGAACACACCAAGGTGGTCGATGTCGGCACTCGCCGGCTCACAACGTCGGACGGGCACACTGTCACGGCGGCGAACATCGTGCGGGCGACCGAGGCCTACACCGCCCTCCTGCCCGGTCAGCGACGCACCATCGCGCCGGTGTACTCGCTGATGATTGCCACCGCACCACTGCCGTCCACTGTCTGGGATGAGATCGGCTTGGCCCAGCGGGAGACGTTCAACGATCTACGCCATCTCATCATCTACGGCCAGCGCACGGCCGACGACCGGCTGGCGTTTGGCGGCCGCGGCGCCCCGTACCACTTCGGCTCCGCCATCCGGACCGGGTTCGACCTCGACGCGACCGTGCACGAATCCCTCTATCGGGTCCTGGTGGACTTGTTCCCGCCGCTCAGCGGGGTGCAGGTCACGCACCGGTGGGGCGGGCCACTGGGCATCGCGCGGGACTGGTGGGCGCGCGTCGAGTTCAATCCAACGGCCGGTTTCGGTTGGGCCGGCGGCTATGTCGGCGATGGCGTAGGGACCTCCAACTTGGCAGGACGCACCCTGGCGGCACTGATCACCGACACGCCATCGGACGTCCGCGACCTGCCCTGGGTGAACCGGCCACTACAGCCATGGGAACCCGAACCGCTGCGCTGGGCGGCAACGAATGCTGCGCTCACGGCGATGCGACTGGCAGACGCCACCGAGACCAGATCCGGGCGGACGTCTCGCCTCGCCGGTTTGGTCAATCGCCTCATCCACTAGTCGCGGCAGCCGGGCAGGAGGCCGCAGCCCGTCACGGTCCGTAATAGCCGAGCACGTCCATGAAGACGTGCGTACCGGGCTCACTGCTGTAGATGGCCACCTTCTTGTCGGCCGAAACCCCCACCACGCTGGCATTCGCCCGCGTGTAGCCACGCCCGGGCCAGTTGATCACTGATGCGTTGGGAAGTGTCTCGCCCGCGGGGAACAGCCGCAGGTGCCCGGGGTTGACGGTGTTGGTGACGCCGAGGTTGTAGGCGATCGCAACAGCTTCGGTAGGTACGACCGAGCGCGCGATGACGGCGCCGTCCGCGTCGCGCGAATCCGCGACCGAAATGACGCGCGACGGTTGACCGCTTGCCATGGACCCGGGCGCCGGTTCCGGGGAGCGCGAGTCGTAGACCCGCGCGGGCACGGACGGGTAGAACACCGAACCGGTGTCGCTGCGGTAGTACCCGACCACGTCAATCAGGAAGCGGACGTCCGTGGCTGACCCGTTGTAGACCTTCACGGTGCCGGTGGGCGAGAGTTTCACGACCGTTCCGTTGGCCACCACATCACCGGGGCCGAAGTTGATGGTGGAGGCGCCCGGCAGGGTCGACTGGTCGCCGGGGAACACGCGGAGGTGGCCGCCGCCGGCGGGCCGAACGATCGTGATGTTGTAGCCCAGCGCGGTAGAACCGGCTGGAACCACAGTGTCGCCCGATTCCATGGCACGACTCACATCGACTTCGAGCGTCTGCCCGGCCGGGAGCCAACCGTCAGCATCGCCACCACTCGACAGCTTCGCGTCGCTGTCGTACACACGTACCGGAGAGACGGGCGTGAGTTTGCCACCATCGGGGGCGCCTTCGGCGGCCACGAAGTAGCCCACAACGTCAATGATGGCGTTCTGCGCAACTCCGGTTGCGTTGAAGACTCGGATGCGGCGGGCATCGTCGATTCCCACCACGGAACCGTTCGCGATGGAGAGCCCGGCAAGGAAGTTCAACGCTGACGAGTTGGTGGCCGCGACGTCGCCGGGCATCACGCGGAAGTGCCCCGGCTGCGTGCCCGCTGGGTAGGTGATGTTGTAGGCGATAGCGGTGGCTCCGACCGGCACCACATCTTTGGCGCCGCCAGCGATGGTGATCTGGTCAGCGACACTGAAGGTTCGGGTTTCACCTGCCCCCAGCGGGGTACCGCCTTCCGAGGGGCGGGTATCCACCACGCGTGCCGGGTTAATCGGAACGAAAACCGATGGAACAGGCGCCATCGGAGTCACAGCAGCCGTAGCTGAACCAGCGCCGGCACCGCGATCGTTGACTGCGCGGACTCCGACGGTGTATTGGCTGCCGTTGGTCAACCCCGGGATCAAGGCAGGCGACGTGGTTACCGCGGGCGAGAACGCCGTCCAGCTTCCGCCGCCATCGAGGGTGTATTCGTAGTTGCTGATCGTCAGACCCCCCGACGACCCGGGCGTCCAAGCCACCCAGGCACTTGAGTCCGCCGGTGTCACGGCATTGAGGACAGGCGCTCCGGGCACACTGATTGTGACTTTGGGAGTACCGCTGACCGTGTTGGAGCCCAGGCTGGCCCCGACTGTGAACACTTGATCGTTAGCGGCCTGCAATCGGACCTGGTAGGCCGTGCCGTTGGTCAACCCGGATATCACGAGTGGAGATCCGGCAGCTGCGGGGCTGCGCGGCACCCACGTGGCACCGCCGTCGATGGAGTACAGGTACGTGACGATCGGACGACCGCCGTTCCATGCCGGCGGGGTGAAGTTGACCGTCAATTGCCGGTCTCCAGCTGTGATGCTGGTGATCCGCGGCGCATCGGGGGCGAAGAGCATCCCCGGCTGCGGAGCCGCGAAGTTCTGGGTCCAGTAGTGCACATACCTGGAATCCGGAACCTTCGCATATCCATTGCCGAGGTACGTGAACGCGGGATTCATGAGGTTGGCGCAGTGCCCCGGACTGTCAACCCAACCCACATACCCGTCCGTACCGAACATGGCCCCTTCGGGGGTGTCCCACCAGGCGTGCATGTTCTCACCGACGGTGGTCCAGGCAAACCCCTCGGCCGTCACGCGGTCGCCGGGGGTTTCGCCGTCGGGGTTGGTGTGCGGGTAGGGCGCCGGAAAGTCGTAGAAGTCGCGCACTGCGGTGTCCACGCTGTGGGCGCGGGCCGCACTGGCCAGCCGGTTGTCGTTGCGCACGGGCGGTGCCGGCGGGTAGTAGGTGTCGCCGCAATACCGGCCCTCCGCACGGACCTCATTGGTGAGGATGAGCAGCTGTTCTTCCATCTGGCCAACTGTGAGCGCGGAAGTGCTGACCGGCGTACCGGCGTCCTCGTTTCCGACGGGCAACGTCTCGGCCGGACCGGTGACCGCAGCAAGACTCGCCGACGGGCTCACCAAAACCATCGCCAGCAACGCAGCCACCACGGCCGCGCCGACGCCTCTCACGTATCGCACCCGGGTGCGTCCGTCCATCACAACCACATCCAGATCAGCCCGACGGCGTGCACATGCATCCCTGCATACGGCATCGGCGGCCCGAAGTCCAGACTTGAGCCGCAGATCAGGCGAGGGGTGGGGCGCGCATCAGTTCGCGGCGGCGAGTTGTCCGCAGGCACCGTCGATCTCGCGACCGCGGGTGTCACGGATGGTGGCGGCCACACCGCCGGCCCGCACCCGACGAAGGAATTCGTCTTCGACATCAGGGTCGCTGGCGGTCCACTTCGACCCGGGGGTCGGGTTCAACGGAATCAGATTCACGTGCACGAGGTGGCCCGCCAGAAGTGAGGCCAGCAAGTCCGCCCGCCAGGGCTGATCGTTGACATCCTTGATGAGGGCGTATTCGATGGAGACTCGTCGGTGGGTGCGGTCGGCGTACTCCCACGCGGCATCGAGCACCTCAGCTACCGGCCAACGGTTGTTCACCGGCACCAACTCGTCGCGTAGCTCGTCGTCGGGCGCGTGCAGTGAGAGCGCCAGGGTGACGGGGAGGCCCTCGTGCGCGAGCTGGCGCATGCGGGGTGCGAGGCCGACCGTGGAGACTGTGACTCCGCGGGCCGAAATGCCCAGACCCTCGGGAGCCGGACTGACGATGCGCCGCACAGCCGCGAGGGTTGCGCCATAGTTGGCCAGGGGTTCGCCCATTCCCATGAAGACGATGTTGCCCACTCGCCCGGGGCCACCGGGAATTTCGCCTGCGGCCAACTCGACGGCACCGGCGACGACTTGACTCACGATCTCGGCTGTGGAGAGGTTCCGCGTCAGGCCGGCCTGGCCCGTGGCGCAGAAGGGACAGTTCATGCCGCAGCCTGCCTGGCTGGAGATGCACATCGTGGTGCGCTTGGGGTAGCGCATGAGCACGCTCTCCACGAGGGCACCGTCGAACAGGCGCCACAGGTACTTCACTGTTGTGCCGCCATCACACGAGATCCGACTGACTTCGTCCAGCAACTTCGGCGTCAGACTGTCGGCCAGGGTGGTGCGCAAATCCGCCGGGAGGTCGGTCCACGACTCCGGATCAGGAGAGAGGCGCTCAAAGTAGTGCTTCGACACTTGATCGGCGCGATAGGGGGGCAGCCCCAACTCGCTGGCCACCGACCGCCTACCCGCGCGATCGAGGTCCGCAAGGTGAACGGGCGGGCGCTCCCGGCGCCGCCGCGGTGTGAAGACGAGTTCGCCGGGCTCCTGGCGCAGTTCGGCGTCCGAGTCGACAACGGCCGACTCCCCCGCCGCACCCGCCGATTGAGAATCTTGCTCGGGCTCTGTCACGCCAGCACCGGAACCGCGAGGAGGCCGAAGATGGCAAACAGCAGCCACGAAACGAACGCGTTTGGAATCAGCGAATCCAACCGGTCCATGAAACCGCCGTGCCCCGGGAGGATGTTGCCGAGGTCCTTCACCCCGAGATCGCGCTTGATGGCTGACTCGGCGAAGTCCCCAGCCGTCGCGGTGATTGCCATGACCACGCCGGCGACCACTCCTTGCCACCAGGGTGCGTCGAGCAGGAACGCGAAGAGCAGGGCACCCACCAGTGCCTGGAAGGCCACCGAGCCGGCAAATCCCTCCCACGACTTCTTTGGGCTGATACCTGGCGAGATGGGGTGCTTGCCGAACAACACACCGGTCGCATAGCCGCCGATGTCGTTGCTGATCGTGAGCGCAACGAAGGTGACAATCAGCAACGGCCCGTCGTCAGCGGCGAGGGTCAGAATCGCAAAGCCGAGCATGAACGGCAGATACGCCGCGATAAAGATTGTGGCCGTGACGTCCTTGACGTAGTCCTCGGTGCCCCGCCGGACCCGCCAGATCAGCGTGCTGATGACCATGAGGCCGAACACCATGATCAGGCCGACGACGTTGAAGATGTAGGCCATGATCACCGTGGCCACCGCACCCAGGTAGATGGGTGTCCGGGCCACCACCACACCAGCTTGGCGGAACGCGTTGGTGACCTCGTAGATGCCTACTGTGACCGCCAGTAGGGCAAAGCCTGCGAACAACCACTTGTAGGTGAACAGGGTCAGCAGCGCAATGGCGCCAAGTACCACCCCCACTCCGATGGCGGCGGGAAGGTTGCGCCCGGCTTTGGACTTCGGCGGCGGTTCGTCGCCCGTTCCGGTCGCAGGTTGGGAGACTCCGGAGCCTGTCTGATCGCTCACGTCAGACCTCGATCAGTTCGGCTTCCTTGACCTTCAGAATCTCATCGACATGGCCAACGTGGGCATGCGTCAGGTCCTCAAGGTTCACTTCGGCGCGGTGCACGTCGTCTTTGCCCGCGTCGCCTTCCTTGGCCAACGACTCCAGCCGTTCCTTCGCGGTGCGGCGGATGTTTCGAATCGCGATTCGAGCGTCTTCGGCCTTCCCTCGAGCCATCTTGATGTACTCCTTGCGGCGCTCTTCGGTCAGCGCTGGCAGAACAACGCGGATGATGTGGCCGTCGTTGGTCGGGTTCACGCCCAGGTCGGAATCGCGAATCGACTTCTCGATGGCGGTCATCGACGACTTGTCATACGGAGTCACGATGATCATTCGGGCCTCCGGAACTTGGAACGAGGCCAACTGGTTCAGCGGCGTCGCAGCGCCGTAGTAGTCCACGGTCAACTTGTTGAACATCGCGGGCGTGGCACGTCCGGTGCGAATCGTCGCGAAGTCCTCTCGGGCAACGGTGATGGCCTTGTCCATCTTCTCTTCCGCCTCGAAGAGGATCTCCTCGATCAGGTCCTGACCATCGCTCACGTTGTCTCCTTTGAGTCTGCCGCCGCCGCGGACACCGAGTCCTCATCCCGCCGCCCACCCTGAGCGCCAACATTGGTGCTCACGAGTGTGCCGATGCGCTCGCCCGCTACAGCGCGGGCGATGTTGCCTTCCACCAGCAGGTTGAAGACAACAATAGGAAGGTGGTTGTCTTGACAGAGGCTGATTGCGGTCGCGTCGGCAACTTTCAGTCCCTGAGCGAGCACGTCAGCCGGATTGAGTTCGGTAAATCTCGTCGCATCCGGCACGAGCCGTGGATCTGCGTCGTAGACGCCATCGACCCCCTTGGCCATGAGGACCACCTCGGCGCCGATCTCCAGCGCCCGTTGGGCTGCGCAGGTGTCAGTCGAGAAGTAGGGCACGCCTAGTCCGGCGCCGAAAATCACCACCCGGCCCTTCTCCAGGTGACGAATCGCCCGCCGCGGGATGTAGGGCTCAGCCACCTGGCCCATGGTGATTGCTGTCTGAACTCGAGTGTCGATGCCCTGCTTCTCAAGGAAGTCCTGCAGCGCCAGACAGTTCATGACGGTGCCGAGCATTCCCATGTAGTCCGCGCGGGCCCGATCCATGCCGCGCTCCGACAATTGGGCACCGCGGAAGTAGTTGCCACCCCCGATGACCACGGCCACCTCCCGGCCGTTCCGCACGATGGCCGCGATCTGGATGGCGATGGAATGCACCACGTCAGGGTCGACGCCCAATCCTCCGCTGGGACCGGCGAAGGCCTCGCCGGACAATTTGAGAAGTACTCGCTGCCAGCCCTCGGGGCCCACGTCGGGCCAAGCCGGAGCCAAGCCATCGATTCGGGGTTGAGTCACGCTTGAGCGCGCGTCGGCGACCACGGGCTACTCCCTCACACCGGCTGACAGTTGCTCGTCACGAGTCTGCCCTACCCGGCACGCTTGACACGTGCTGGGTAGGGCAGAAGCTTCGGCGAGCTAGGACTGGCCCACGCGGAACCGCGCGAACCTCACGATGGTGGCGTCGTTCTCTTCGAGGTAGGCGCCGATGGTCTTCTTGTTGTCCCGCACCCAGGGCTGGTCGACCAGGCAGGAGTCCTTGAGGAAGGACTTGACGCGGCCTTGGACGATCTTCGGCAGGGCAGCTTCGGGCTTGCCCTCCTCAATTGCCTTCTCGCGGGCAACCCGCTCCTCAGCCTCGATCACATCGGCCGGCACATCGTCGGACGTGAGGTAGGTCGGTGCCATCGCGGCGATGTGTTGCGCGATGTTCTTCGCGACCTCTTCGTTCTCCGTGTCGAGCTGCACCAGCGCACCGACGCTCGGGGGAAGCGCGGGGTCGTGCTTGTGCAGGTACACGTAGACGTAGCCATCCTTGACGTGGCTGAAACGACGGATCTCGATCTTCTCGCCCATGGACGCGTTGGCCTCGTCCAGCAGATCCCGGACCGACTTGCCCGCGGTGTACTCGGCCGCGAGCAATTCGTCTAGGTCGGCGGGGTCCTTCACGGCGACGAAGGCCGCAACGTCGGCCGCCAGGGTCTGGAAGCCTTCGGTCTTGGCGACGAAGTCCGTCTCGCAGGCCAACTCCAGCATGACGCCGTGGTTGGTTGCCCCGAGGTGTGCGGCGACCAGCCCATTCGCTGCGTTGCGGGCGGCACGCTTGCCCACGTCCTTGGCCCCCTTGATGCGCAGCAGTTCCACGGCCTTGTCGAAATCGCCGTCGGCTTCCAGCAGCGCCTTCTTACAGTCCATCATCCCGGCTCCGGTAAGTTCCCGGAGCTTCTTCACGTCACTCGCGGTGACAGCCATGATGTGTGTCCTCTTCTCTTCTACTGGCTGGTGCTACTCAGTCGGCTGGGGGGATGCTTCGGGCGCATCCTGCGCCGGTGCCTCTGCAGCCTCATCGGCCACTACGACCTCGACAACTTCGGCTTCGGGTGCGGCTTCGATTGCAGTCTCGGACGGCACCGCCACAACCTCGTCGACGGCTGCCTCTGCCACGACCTCAGCCGCTGGGGTTGCCGACTCCTCCGCCACGACCTCGGCGGCCGGGGTTGCCGACTCCTCTGCCCCGAGCAACTCGCGCTCCCATTCGGGTGCTGGCTCGGCCTCGTCATCCGATGAATGCCGCGCCACGGTGCCTTCTGCCACCGCGTCAGCGATGACGCGGGTGAGCAGCGTGACCGAGCGAATCGCGTCGTCGTTGCCCGGAACGGGGTAGTCCACCACGTCGGGGTCGCAGTTGGTGTCGAGCACTGCAACGACGGGGATCCCCAGTTTGCGCGCCTCGCCTACGGCGATGTGCTCCTTGTTGGTGTCCACGATCCACACTGCGCTCGGCACCTTGGACATGGTCCTGATGCCTCCCAGTGCGCGGTCCAGTTTGTCCTTCTCGCGCTTGAGCGACAGCAGTTCGCGCTTGGTAAGGCCGCCAGCAGCCGGGTTGTCGAAGTCAAGCTGCTCAAGTTCGGCGAGGCGCTGTAGCCGCTTGTGGATGGTGCTGAAGTTGGTCAGCATGCCGCCCAGCCAACGGTGATTGACGTAGGGCATTCCCACCCGCGTCGCCTGCGTGGCGATTGCTTCTTGGGCTTGCTTCTTGGTGCCGACGAAAAGAATCGTTCCGCCGTGGGCAACAGTCTCCTTGACGAAGTCATAGGCCTCGTCGATGTAGCCGACCGATTGCGTGAGATCGATGATGTAGATGCCGTTGCGTTCGGTGAAGATGAATCGCTTCATCTTTGGATTCCAGCGACGGGTTTGGTGCCCGAAGTGAACACCGTTTTCCAGCATCTGCCGTGTGGTGACAACGGCCATGAGCATGCCTCCTGCGCCCGAGGGTGTCGGGCTCGTGGTTCCTCGCAGAGCAGCGGTCGCTGCCTGCGCCTGACCCCCATCGAGGTGACCGCCTGTTGGACCGTGGTCACTCGCCGCGCATGCACGCGATAAATGGGGATGCGAAGTCACCGAGCCGACGTGGCACGGTGCGGGACAAGTCTAGCCGGGTCGGTATCCACAGATCGCGCGGCGGGGCTGGAGCGGGGATCGATTGGGGTCGAAGGTGGTCGACATGCCGATCAGCGCCACCGTCGCCCTCGTTGTTGTCGCGTTGTCAGCCTGGCTGGCGCCCATCCCAGTGGGCGCGTCGGCGGGCGCCCCGTTGCCCGGCAGCTACGGTGCGCCACTGTCGGCGGTGCTGGTGCTGGCCGCCTTTGATCCGCCTGCTCAACCGTGGCTGAGCGGGCACCGAGGCGTCGACCTCGAGGCCACTGCGGGTACTGCGGTCCGCGCGCCCGCCGACGGCGTTGTCGTGTTCGCCGGGCGCGTGGTCGATCGTGGTGTTGTCTCCATCGACCACGATGGGATGCGAACGACCTACGAACCGGTTGACGCCGCGGTCGCGACGGGGGCATCGGTCGCCGCTGGCGACGTTATCGGATCGATCGGGGCTGGGGGGCATTGTTCCCAGCGTTGCCTGCATTGGGGTGCGCTGCTGGGCACCGACTACGTGGATCCCCTGACCTTGATCGGCGCCTACTCCCCAGTCCTCAAACCGCCGTTCGACTCCTAGCCGCACCCGTGGGCTGTTGGCGCGCTCTCGCCGGGAATGGCGACGCTACCCGGATCTCAGAGATCAACCTGGCTCATCCAACCGCGCAGTTGCAGCATCGCGCGGCTGTGCAGTTGGCTCACGCGACTCTCGGTGACGTTGAGCACCTGTCCGATTTCGGCGAGGGTGAATCCCTCGTAGTAGTACAGCGCGACGATGATCTGATCGCGTTCAGGCAGCAGGTGCACGGCACCCCCGATCATTTCCCTGACTGATTGCCCCTCAATCGCATCTTCCGGCGCGGGCAGTCTGCGGTCGACGACCATGTCGCCCAGGGTTGTGGATCCGCCCTCACCGCCGTGGATGAGTTCGTCCAGGGCCGCCACGTGGGTGTAGCTGACCATGGCAAATAGTTCATGCAGATCGTGCACATCCATGCCCACGCGGGCAGCCACCTCTTCGTCGGTGGGTGCCCTGCGCAACTCGTTCTCCAACTCAGCGTAGGCATGCTCAACCTCGCGCGAGCGCGCCCGTACGGATCGCGGCACCCAGTCAAGGCCTCGTAATTCGTCGATGATGGATCCGCGGATGCGTGACAATGCGTACGTCTCGAATTTCCAGCCGCGTTCGGGTTCGAACCTGTCGATGGCGTCAATGAGCCCGAACAACCCGTACGACACCAAGTCGGCGTTCTCGACCGTGGCCGGCAAACTGGCACCCACACGACCGGCGATGAACTTCACCAGCGGCGCGTAGTGCAGGATCAAGTCCTCGCGGGCTGCCGGATCGGCGTCAGTCTTGAACCGCTGCCACATCCCGTTGACGGTTTCATGCTCGGGGGTGAGCACTCTGGTACACCTTCCGAAGTCGTTCCGCGGTCACATGGGTGTAGATCTGAGTGGTGCCCAGGCTGGCATGTCCGAGGATCTCTTGCACGGTGCGCAAATCGGCGCCGCCCTCGAGTGTGTGAGTGGCCATGGCGTGACGTAGCGCGTGCGGCGACAGGCGGCGCCCACCGGCGGCGGCGCTGACCTCATTTACTACTCGCCGCACGGCCCGAGCATCGATCCGTCGCCCGCGCCGACCGAGGAAGACAGCCTCCCCGCTCTCGGCCGTCGCGAAGGCGGGACGACCGTCTGTCAACCAGGCTTGCAGAGCCACCTGCGCCGGTTCACCGAGCGGCACCACCCGCTGGCGATTGCCTTTGCCAATGACCTCGAGCAGCCCATCCGGCCGGATGTCCCCCATGCTCAGCGAGCACAGTTCGGACACCCGCAATCCTGCCGCGTAGAGCACCTCGCACACGGCGAGGTCACGCATGGCCTGCGGATCGTCGGCGGCTGCGGTCACGTCGGCAAGCATGGCACTGACGTGCGACTCGCGCGGCACCGCCGGCAGAGTCCGGTGCCCTTTGGGCGATCGCAGGCGCAGTCCCGGGTCACCCTCGGGAAGCAGACCCCGCTTGTGGGCCCACCATGTGAAGGATCGCGCCGAGGAGGCTCTGCGTGCGGTCGTCGCCCGCGCCGCCTCCGGCTCAGCCGCCAGCCATGCCCGCAGCACGCCAACATTGAGCGAAGCCAGGTCGGCGGTCTCCTTGATGTTCGCGAAGGCCAGCAGAGCGTTCACGTCGGAGCAGTAGGCACGCACCGTGTTTGGACTGTAGCCGCGCGCGCGTCGCAGCTGCTCGGCGTACTGACGTACCAACGCCTCCAGTTGTTCCTCCCCCGACGGCGGGGCCCCCTCCGCTGGTCGTGCGTCGTTGGCCATCCCCCTAGTCAACCGTGTATCTGCGTCAACGCGCGGCAGGTTCGCGCAAATGCTTGTGTCGTGGGACGTGACCGGTCCGGCGAACAGGCTGAGCTACTTGGCCTTTGCGAACCGGTTGAGCGCATCCTCCGTCAGTTTCCAGCCTCGCCGGCTACGCACCACGTAGCCCCCACCTTCAAGCAGTGTGAGCAGCGAACGCAATTCATCGGGGGCGATTCCCACCTCCCCGGCGAGCTGCCCCTCTTCCACCGGCCCCTTGGCGACCAGCCAACCCAGGACACTTCGCCCGTCGGTGGTCACCGCCGATTCTTGGCCCAACGGCGTCACCAGTTCGAGAATGTCGTTCGTGCCACCGACGAGCACCGCCGCGCCTTGGCGGATGAGGTCGTGGCAGCCGGTGGAGAGGTCCGATGTGGCCGGTCCGGGTACCGCCATCACATGGCGCGACAGCCGGGTAGCCGCCGCGGCCGTGCCGCGCGCACCGGACTTCAGGGCGGCTTCCACCACCACGGTTCCCCTGCTGATGGCGGCGATGATCCGGTTGCGCGTGAGGAACCGGTGGCGCGCTGGTGGGGCACCGAGCGGGCACTCAGACACGACGGCACCGCTTCGCTGCACCCTCCTGAACAGGTGCTCGTGGGCTCGGGGGTAGGGCTTGTCCACCCCGCCGGCTGAGACTAGAACGGTGCGACCACCCACCGCCAATGCACCTTGATGGGCCGCCGCGTCGATGCCGTAGGCGCCGCCGGACACGATCGTCCAGCCAAACAGCGCGAGCTCGGCCGCGAGGGTCTCGGCTTGCCCTCTGCCATACGGGCTGCACGCGCGGGCACCCACAATGGACACCGAACGGATGAGATCCATTCGCAGCGAATCGCCTCGCACCCACAGCAACAGGGGTGTGGCCTCACCGAGGTCATCCAATTGTGTCGGCCACTCGGAGTAGCCGGGCAGCAGGCAGCGAGCGCCGACAGTGGCGGCCCGGTCCAGTTGCGTGGTCACAGCCTCCGCGAGGACTTCCGCAGTCCGCTGTGGCATCCGCGAGCGCGCCACATCATCAGCCACCGTTTCGGCCCCCAGCCGGTTCACGGCAGCCCCGATTTTCGGATCACCGGGCTCGGCGAGCAGGCTGAGGGCGATCCGCGCGCGCAGTTCGGCGTCCCATCCCTGCCGGGCCAACGAGCCCTCGGCGTCGGGGCCCGCAGGTGCAGTCGCCTCCGGCGGAACTGGCAGCGACTGTTGCGCCGGGTGGATTCGAGGTGTGCCGCTCATGTGAGCCAAGCCTCGGAATTGCGCAGTTCTCGCGCCTCCTGCAGGTCGGCCGGCTTCGGAACGGTTCGGCCGTTGAGATCGGCGAGGGTCCACGCCACCCGCAGACTCAGATCCAACCCGCGTACCGATTCCCGTGATTCAGCAGCGTCCTCCAGCGCCCGAGCAAGGTCGTCGGGGACGGGCCAACGTCGACGTATCTCGTGGGCCGGGACCGCGGCGTTCACGCGCCACGGGGTCCCCCGGAGCCTGTGGGCGGCGCGCTGCCGAGCCTGTCCCACGCGAACCGCAACCGGTGCGGTGGCCTCGACCTCTCCGCCGGTGCCGGTGAGTTCGGTCAGCGTCGGCCGCCGCAGTGTGAGCCGCACGTCGACCCGATCGAGCAGCGGGCCCGCCAGCCGGGCCAAATAGCGACGACGCTGCACCGAGGAGCAGCTGCACGGGCGTCCCGATGAATCCAGTGCGCGGCCACACGGGCAGGGATTCGTCGTGATGAGCAACTGGAACCTGGCCGGGAGTTCCACGTGGAAACCGCTGCGCGACACGGCAACCTGTCCGGTCTCCATGGACTGGCGCAAGGCATCGAGGGCCGTACCGGAGAACTCTGCTGCCTCGTCGAGCAGCAGCACCCCTGCGTGCGCCTTTGTGACCAGCCCGATGCGCGGTCGTTCCGCACTGCCGCCGCCGACGAGGGCGATGTCAGAACACGTGTGATGCGGGCTCACCACCGGTGGTCTGCGGATAAGTTGCGGTGGCGCAGCACGCTCGGACAACGCCCGGATAGCCGTGACTTCGAGGGCGTCCTGGTCGTCAAGATCAGGCAGCAACGGCGCCAGCCGTGAAGCCAGCAATGATTTGCCCACGCCGGCCGGCCCGGCGAGCGCGATGTGGTGGCCTCCCGCAGCGGCAACCTCGAGTCCGCGACGGGCCTGCACCTGACCGCGAACGTCGGCCAAGTCCGGCTCGGCGATCGCCTCGACACCCTCGGGTTGCTGCTCCGGCCGGCGTGCGAGTCCCAGGACCGCGTCGGCAGCAAGACCGCCGGTGTCCTCGCCGGTCAGCTCTGCCCACAGCTGACGCAGCGATGACACCGGGGTCACGGTCAACCCAGTCACGAGCGCAGCCTCCGCGGCGTGGGCGGCCGGAACCACCAACCTCGCCACTCCCGCAGACGCTGCGGCCAGCGCTGCAGGCAGAACCGTGCCTACCGGGCGCACCGCACCGTCGAGACCCAACTCTCCGAGGAATACCCACTCGGCAACAGATTGGGCATCGGGCAGCGGGGTCGTACTTGCCAACACCGCGACCGCAATCCCGAGGTCCAAGCCCGACCCTCGCTTGGGCAGCGAAGCGGGACTGAGACCGACGGTGATCCGGCCGGTGGGCCACGGCAGACGGGAACTCGCAATAGCGGCTCGAACTCGATCGCGGGACTCCGTGACGGCCGTGTCCGGCAGCCCAACGATGCTCCAGTGCGGCAATCCCTGCGCCACGTGGGCTTCCACTTCCACCAGGTGTGCACGAACCCCGATGACCACTGCCGTGTGCGCCCTTCCGGTCGACATCAACCCACCCCGACCAGGTGGCGCAGGATCGCGGCACCACGCGGCGGGAGTTCGACCGCCACGACATCCAACCTCGTGTCCCGGGGCCTGCGCGGCAGACGAGTTGGCGCGCACTGCGCCAGCCACTGCGCGACGAGGCCTCGCAACCGGGCGACTTTGGTCGGCGTGACGGATTCCTCCGGCGCCCCGAAGCGTTGCGACGACCGGGTCTTGACTTCGCATCCGACCAGACAGTCGCCATCAAGGGCCACGATGTCGAGTTCGCCATTGCGGCACCGCCAGTTCCTCGCAAGGATTCGATAGCCGTGCTCAGTCAGATAGGCACATGCCAGATCCTCGCCGTACGCTCCTAGCGCCCGGCGCCGGGCCGCACCTGTGGGGACATCGCCCACGTCAACCACCTCCGGGTCACGAGCCTGACCCGCACGCGCCCCGGTTACCAGAGGCAATAAATGCGCTGTGGACAACGGGCGCCGCAACGCACTGCGACGCTGTGGCTCAGCGGTTCTCCGGCGGTTCCAGATTCGCCGGGTTGAGCTCCTCGACGTTGACGTCCTTGAAGGTCAGCACCCGGACCTGCTTGACGAAGCGCGCCTGGCGGTAGATGTCCCAGACCCACGCGTCCACCATGGTGACTTCGAAGAACACCTCACCGCCCTCGGTCTGGCGCACCCGTACGTCGACATCGTTCGCGAGGTAGAAGCGGCGCTCAGTCTCCACCACGTACGCGAAGAGGTTGATGACGTCTCGATACTCCCGGTACAGTCCGAGCTCGATCTCGCTCTCGTACTGCTCAAGATCCTCAATGCCCACCGAAGCCTCCTCTGCCGCCACTCATGCCGACCCTACCTGCCGGGCGCAGTAGGGGGTGTTCGATTCGCTTCTGCACCGGGTAGCCGCCAACTGAGCCGGTGGTATTCGGAGGGACCCCAGCGCTCGATTCCCGCGCGGTGCTCGGGTGCGGCGTAGCCCTTGTTCCGCTCCCAACCGTAGCGCCCGACTGATCCCGCCAGGTCCATCATGAGGGCATCGCGCGCGACCTTGGCAACTATGCTCGCGGCCGCCACCGAGGTGCGCTTGGCGTCAGCCTTCACCTCCGTGACAACGGTGAACTCCCGCAGTTCGGAGCCAGGCGGTTCGAACCGGTCGGCCGCCGGCATGTGCGAAAGATAGTCATGCCCTCCGTCGAGCAGCACGACGTCGATGCCGGAGAGCCGGGACAACGCCGCCAACGCCCGCAGCGCAGCTGTCCGCAGCGCAACCGTCAATCCCCATGCGTCGATCTCGCCGGCGCTCGCCATACCGACCGCACTGCCGGCGCACCATCGCGGTATGCGCGCCGCCAACTCCCCACGTGCGCCAGCGCTCAGCTCCTTGCTGTCGCGAATCCCCGCAGGTGCCCGCACCACACAGTCGGCGGTTACGGCCACGGCACCCACCGCGACGGGCCCGGCCAAAGCGCCGCGGCCCACCTCGTCGAGGCCAACTACGACGCGCGCACCCTCGCTCAGCAACTGTCGTTCGCGCGCCAAGGTGGGTCGCGGCACCCTCAATTCTCCTCGCTCGATCCAGTCAACGCGGGATTGTCGAAGGGCACCGGCGGAATCCTGAAAATCGAGAGACGGTCGATGGGCCACACATTCA
The DNA here is from genome assembly GCA_963752505.1 of uncultured Actinomycetes bacterium. Lineage (GTDB taxonomy): Bacteria > Actinomycetota > Actinomycetes > S36-B12 > UBA10799 > JACJWR01. Next base: position 59,603 of record CAVVYM010000012.1, on the reverse strand, counting down.
CGAAGACGCGTCCGACCACGTTGTCCACCGGAACGCCCCCGTTGTTCTGGTCGAGGTGATAGCGGGAGTCGGCAGACTCGGCACGGTTGTCTCCCATGACGAACACCGAATCGGGGGGAACGACAACGTCGAACGGCACCTGATTGGTGCTGACCCCCGGCTTGATGTAGGGCTCGTCGAGGGGAACCCCGTTGAGCACGATCCGTCCCTGCGGGTCACAACATTGGACCCGGTCCCCCGCCACTCCGATCACGCGCTTCACCAGATCCTCCCCCTTGTTGGTGGGGACGATTCCGACGAACTCCACCGCCTTGCGCGCGGGGTTCGAGTTCACCGGCGCGGTGGCGGGCAGCCAGTTGCCGGGGTCGCGGAAGACGACGATCTCGCCACGCTTGACGCCCGCCAGACTGGTAGTGATCTTCGAGGCGAGAATCCGATCGCTCGGCTCGAGGGTGTTCTCCATGGATTGACTCGGCACGTAGAAGGCCTGCACGAAGAAGGTGCGCACCACCACGGACAAGACGATGGCAGTCACAAGCACGATGAGGATCTCGCGCACCGCACGCCAAGCCGAGGATGACCCTCCGGCTGACTCTGCCAATGCCTTCTCCTCTTCGCTGGTGTGGTGTCGAACGCCGATCACCTTGAGGCTGGGGCCAGCGCACTACCCCACCACTCCAGGTCGCTCGGTGGTGCCAGGACTGCAACCACCCGCCCCTCGACCCGGTCAAGCGGGATGAACCCGCCGCCGGGTGCGCCGAGGAAGGCCCGACTGTCCGTGGACTGTAGACGATTGTCCCCCATGACCCACAGTTTCTGTGACGGAACCACCACATCGAACTGGAGGGTGTCGGCGTTCGCGGCATCCACGTAGTCCTCGGGCAGCGAAGTGCCGTTCACCAGCACCTGGCCCTGCGGATCGCAACAGGTGACGCGGTCACCGGGCAGGCCGATGACCCGCTTGACGAAGGTCACCTGGGAGTGGTCACGAGGGAGAAATGACCCCCTGCCGTCGAATCCGATGACGTCGAATCGCTCAACTGCGCCCAGCCTGGACAGCGCCACCAGGTCTCCCGCCTTCAAGGCTGGTGCCATCGAGTCCGACTGCACCCGGGCCACCGTCACCACCCATGCGTTCAAGGACACGGCGATAGCGGCACCGATCAGCACACTGATCGCGACGACCAGGCCCCAGCGGCGCACTAGGCGAGGGCCGCAAAGCGAACGGGGTCCGAGCCGACCCAGACGCTGCTTGCGGATCGGTTACAGCGCGGCATCAGGCAGGACTAGTCGCGGCGTTCCTTGATCTTCGCCGCCTTGCCGCGCAGATCGCGCAGGTAGTACAGCTTCGCCCGACGCACGTGGCCGCGCGTCTCGACCTCGATCTTCTCGATCACCGGCGAATGAAGCGGGAACGTGCGCTCGACACCCACACCGAAGCTGATCTTGCGAACCGTGAAGGTCTCCCGAAGGCCGCCGCCCTGACGTCGCAGCACAACGCCGGTGAAGACCTGGACGCGCGAGCGGTTACCTTCCACGACCTTCACGTGCACCCGCACGGTGTCACCCGGGCGGAATTCGGGAAGGTCGGATCGCAGGGACTGCGAGTCGAGATCGTCGAGGACGTTCATGTGTTCTCCTCATGGCACGCCGCTGGACGAGCCACAGACGTCAGGTGGGTGTTCAAGAAGTGGGATGCACGATCAGGTGTCTGCCACCTGGCATCGGCGCCAGCCCCCAGTGGCAGGCAGGACGCGATCCCAGCGGGCCAAGTCTGCCACATCCACCCGGTGTCGATCTGCGGCAGGTCAGCATGCCGGCCGGTCAGGACTCGTCCAGCAGATCCGGGCGCATCTCGGTCGTGCGTCGGCGCGACTGTTCGGCGCGCCATCGCGCCACCGCGGCGTGATCCCCCGAGGTGAGCACCGCCGGCACCTCCAGCCCGCGCCAGCGCGCCGGGCGGGTGAACACCGGACCTTCCAGTTCGGACCCTTGCGGCCGATCCGGGGCGAAAGAATCGTCCACGGCGCTCTCCGCATTCCCCAGCACCCCAGGCAGCAGGCGAACCACAGCTTCGGTGATCAGCAGTGCAGCGACCTCGCCACCGGCCAGCACCGCGTCGGCCACCGACACCTCCATCACGGTCACCCGACTGCGGTAGTGCTGCGCCACTCTGGCGTCGATGCCCTCGTACCTGCCGCAGGCGATGACCAGGTGCTCAACAGCGGCCAACTGCGCCGCCTCCTGCTGGGTGAACCGCACGCCACTGGGCGTGGGGATCAGCAACACCGGTTGCGTTGTCCCGCCCCCACCCGCGGCCTCGCCCCCGCCCGCGGTCGACGCTGGGCCGACACCGAGCAGGTGGTCAAGTGCCGATCCCCAGATGTCCGGGCGCATGACCATTCCCGGCCCTCCGCCGTAGGGCGCATCATCGACCGTGCGGTGGCGGTCGTGCGTCCAATCCCGCAGGTTGTGCACGGTCAGATCGACGACACCGGTCTGCGTGGCCTTGCCCACCAGGGAAAGGTTCAGTGGTGCGAGGTACTCCGGAAAGACCGAGACGATGTCGATGCGCACGGCGGGCGACCTCAGTCCGCGGCCGGACCGTGGGCCGCGCCGGGGCCAGGATCGGGAAAGAGCCCGGGCGGAGGATCCAACACGATTTCACCGCGCGCCAGGTCCACGCCGGGCGCGATCCGCCGTACGAAAGGCACCAGTACCTCCTGGTCGGCCCGGGATGGATCGACTCCAACGGCCAGCAGGTCCTGACCCGGCAGGTGGATCACCTCATTGACCACCCCGAGGTCGGCACCGCTGCTGGTGACGCACCGCAAACCCACGAGTTGCCAGTCGAAGTACTCCTCGGGGTCGCCGGTCCGCTCCGCGGCGGAAGCGTCCACGCTGAGCAGCAGTCCGCGCAGTCCCTCAGCTCCGGTGCGGTCGGCGATCCCCTCGAACTGCACGAGGAGTCGGTCACCATGCCAACGCGCCGAGTCGACGATCAAGCCCGGACGGGCAGGGTCATCGGTGATGAGGGACGTGCCTGGCGCGAACCGAGCCTCTGGACTATCGGTGCGCACTTCAACCGCGACGTCGCCACGCAAGCCGTGCGCCCGGCCGATGCGCCCTACCACGACGCGCACCGTTGCCGGAGCTGTCTGCGGCGTGACCTCGGCTGGTTCGATGTCGTCAGCGTTCGGAGACATCAAGGAAGTCGATGCGGATCGAACGACCCCCGCTCACGGCCTTCACGACCACCCTCAGCGCCGTGGCGGTCTTTCCGGAGCGGCCGATCACGCGTCCCATGTCCTGCGGATTCACGCGTACCGCGAGCGTCTCGCCTCGCCGCCGATTCCGGCGTTCGGTGACAACGACATCGTCCGGGTTCTCGACGATCCCCTTGACGAGGTGCTCGAGTACCTCGGCTGCGACCACGGATCAGGCCTTGTCGGGTGCGTCCGCAGCGGCTTCCACCGACGCGGCCTCGGCCTCAGCTGCAGCGTCAACGACCTCGAGGGCCTCTGTCGCAAGTTCCTCGGCGGCTTCCGCCACGGCGTCGACCTCATCGGCGGTGGCCATCTCGCGCACGGGCACGTCGCCCTGTTCGGCGGCGTCGGTCACAGCCTTGGCAAACACCTCGTCCTGCGAAGCACGCGGGGTGGCGACCTCAAGGTTGCCCTCCGCGTCGCCTTCACCGGTGAACTTCTGCCAATCACCGGTCAGGGCGAGGAGGCGCTGCACCGACTCGGTCGGTTTGGCACCAACCCCGAGCCAGTACTGAATCCGGTCAGAGTCCACCTCGACCACGGACGGGTTGGGCAGCGGGTCGTAGGTGCCGACCTCCTCGATGGCCCGGCCATCACGCTTGGTGCGCGAGTCTGCCACCACGATGCGATAGACCGGACGGTGAATCTTGCCGAGACGCTTGAGCTTGATCTTTACAGCCACGGAACGGTTATCTCCAGAATCGATGTGGGTAGGGCCGTACGGCGAGGGTGGGGTCCTTCGCGTACTGCCCTTGAATGGGATGCATGCGCGGGAGAGAGGGGCCCGCGACGATCGCGGCCTATTCTGCCAGATCGCCGTCGAGGTCACTTGCCCAGCATCCGGCGCAACTCTTCTGGCAGTTCCGGAACGGCACCCGCGCCCGCGAGTGGATCCCGTCCGGGCACGCCCTTGTTGGGCGAGGCACCCGCCGTGAGGGCTGATCCGGCAGCCGACTTGCGCTCCATGGCGGCCGCTTCCTGTTGCGCACGTTTAGCCGGGTTGCCGCTGCGCCCCTTCTTGCCTTTGCGCTGTGAACCACCGGACTTGCCGCGCGACTTCTTGCCGCCCATGCCTGGCATGCCGGGCATGCCAGGCATGCCCGCACCCATCTGCCGCATCATCTTCTGGGCCGACGCGAACCGCTCCAGCAGACCGTTCACCTCCGAGACGTGCACACCGGAGCCCTTGGCGATGCGGGCCCGGCGGGAGCCGTTGAGAATCGTCGAGTTGCGCCGCTCTTCGGGTGTCATCGACTGGATGATGGCCGCTACCCGGTCGATTTCGCGCTCATCGAGCTGCTCGAGTTGTTTGCGGGCCTCGGCCATGCCGGGCAACATGCCCATCAGCTTGCCGAGGTTGCCCATCTTGCGCACTGCCTGCATCTGCTCGAGGAAGTCCTCCAGGGTGAAGTCTTCACCGCTGGCAAACTTGCTCGCCATCGCTTCGGCCTGCTGGGTGTCGAAGGTGCGCTCGGCCTGCTCGATCAGGGTGAGGATGTCACCCATGTCCAGGATCCGCGACGCCATTCGATCGGGGTGGAAGGGCTCGAAGTCCTCCGGCTTCTCGCCTGTGGAGGCGAACATGATCGGCCGACCGGTGACTTCGCGCACGGAGAGTGCAGCGCCGCCTCGCGCGTCACCGTCGAGTTTGGTGAGCACCACACCGTCGAACCCGACACCCTCGTTGAACGCAGTGGCGGTGTTGACGGCGTCCTGACCGATCATCGCGTCGATGACCAGCAGCACTTCATCGGGGTCGACGGCATCGCGGATGTTGCGCGCCTGCGTCATCAACTCCTCGTCGATGGCGAGTCGGCCGGCGGTGTCGACAATCACCACGTCGTAGCCAGCGTCCTTCGCGTACTGCACGCCGGAACGGGATACCGCAACCGGATCGCCGACGCCGTTGCCTGGTTCGGGCGCATGGATGCCGACGCCAACTCGTTGGGCGACGATCGACAGTTGATCCACGGCATTGGGTCGCTGCAGGTCGGCGGCGACGAGGAGGGGACGATGCCCCTGCTCACCGAGCCAGCGAGCAAGTTTGCCCGCCAGCGTCGTCTTTCCCGAGCCCTGCAGGCCCACCAGCATGAGCACTGTGGGTGGGTTCTTCGCGTAGCGCAGTCGCCGCGTCTCGCCACCCAGGATGGTGATGAGTTCCTCGTTGACGATCTTGATGACTTGCTGGGCGGGGTTGAGCGCGCCGGAGACCTCTGCCCCGGTGGCACGTTCGCGCACCCTCGACGTGAACGACCTCACCACAGGCAGCGCAACGTCCGCGTCGAGCAGTGCAACGCGGATTTCGCGGACGGTGGCGTCCACATCGGCAGGCGACAGCCGACCCTTGCCCCGAAGGTTCTTGAAGGTGGCGGTCAGCCGGTCAGAAAGCGAATTGAACACGTGGAATCCTCACGACGACGACGAACCAAGCCTGCCAGACCGGAGTTGTCCGATCGTCAGCCGTCCGTGCGAGTCGGGCTCGCGGCCACGACCAGCGCCTCGCACAGGCCGCGCTGCAGTCGATCCGGCAGACGCAAGCCATCATCGCCCACCAGGTAGAAGACGTCCACTACGTCGGCGCCGAGGGTGGCAACCTTCGCCGCCCGGACGTGACCTCCGTGTTGCGCCACGGTGGCCAGCAACCGGTAGAGCAGGCCGGGGGAATCGGCGGCACGAACCTCGATTACGGACGCCGACCGGGAGGCGTCCGGTTCGATTGTCACCCGTGGTGCGGGTGCATCCCTCGATGGCGCCACCGAACTCTCGCGACGGCTGAGCCGGTCGTCGATGGCCAGGGTGCCAGCCAACACCCGCCGCAGATCGACCGCGATGCGGTGAGCGTCGGGAACGTCGCCGAACGACGGGGTCACCCGCCACGAACTGACCGAACGCTGCTCGCCGACCGAGGCACGTGCCTCGATGACACCCAATCTGTGCAATGCCAGCACACCGGCGATGTCGGCGAGCTCGGCCTTCGGGACACCGATGACGAGTTCCTCCAGGCCGCCCCGCTCGTCGCGCAGCACCACCACATCGTCGGCTGCTAGGGCCACCGATTCGGCTTCGGAGGGCACCGGGATCCCGATATCGGGCCGCCCGGCGAAGACAGCCGCCACTTGTTCGGCCAGCGAATCCACCAGCGCGGCCTTCCACGGACTCCACGCCGCAGGCCCGGTGGCTTCGGCGTCGGCCTTGGTCAAGGCCCAGAGCATCTCCAACTGATCGGGGTTGCCAACGATCTCAGCGACCGCCGCAACCGTGTCCGGATCGTTGATGTCGCGCCTCGTGGCGGTGTCGGCGATGAGCAGGTGATGCAGCACCAGGTGTTCGATCGCGGCTGAGTCGACGGCGTCGAATCCCATCCGCGGCAGCATGCTCGCGACGATGTCGGCGCCCACCTCGCTGTGCCGAGCAGCACCGGCCGGCTTGCCGATGTCGTGCAGCAAAGCAGCCACCAAGAGCAGGTCAGGCCGGGCCACCTCGCGTGCGTAGGCTGCGGCCTTCATCGTCGTCTCGAGCATGTGCCGGTCCACCGTGTGAACGTGCACGGGATTGTGCTGCGGGGCACTACGGCTGGGTTCCCACTCCGGCAGAAGCCGAACGATGAGTCCCTCCTGGTCCAGGGCCTCCCACACGGGCAGCAACCCGCTGCCCGCACCGATCAAGCCGACGAAGTCGTTGCGCATGGCGTCGGTCCAGCGCGTCGGCATCGGACCGGAGGATTCCGCCAACCGCTTCACCGTGGCCGGCGCCACCCGCAGACCGGCGCGCGCCGTGGCAGCCGCGAGGCGCAGCATCAACCCCGGGTCGCGGTCTGGGCGCGCATCACGGGCCAACACGACCTCACCGTCGTCGATGACCGCACCTTCAGTGAGCGGGATGCGCTGCACCGTGCGGTTTCGCCCCAGCTTCTTCAAGCCGGGCAGGCGCGATGGTCGACGTAGACGATCCACCCGGTGCCACACCACGTCGCAGGCCCAGTCAATCGTCCGACCCGCGGCAGCCACCTGGCGCAGGAGACCGTCGCCGTCACCGTTGGGATCGGCAATGCCAAGGATGTCGGCAATCGCAGCCTGCTCCTGTCGCACGAGTTTGTCACTCGACCGGCCGGTGAGGGTGTGCAAACCGTCGCGCACGTCGAGCAGGAATTCGTAGGGCTCTGCGAGTTGCCCACGCGGAACATCGGTGACCCAGGAAGCGGCGATGGCGCGCATGATGATGACGTCGCGCAGGCCGCCGATGCTGTCTTTGAGGTCCGGCTCCTGCAGATACGCCAGTTCACCGAAGGTGTGCCTGCGCATTTCCACCATGTCGCGCAATTCGCTCAGACGTGACGCCGCCCGTGCTCGCCAGTCCGCCAAGGCCGACGTTCGCAGGCCGAGCAGCAGCGACTCATCCCCGGCCACGGTGCGCGCGTCGAGTAGTCCGAGCATCACCTTCAGGTCACTGTTCGCCATGCGTCGGGCCTGTGCCGGCGTTCGCACGCTGTGGTCGAGGCGAAGGCCGGAGTCCCAGATCGGGTACCAGATCGCATCTGCCACCTCCCCAACCTTGACGCCGGGGCTGTGCAGCAGCACGAGGTCGACATCGCTGCCCGGGGACAGTTCGCGGCGTCCGTAGCCGCCGACTGCGACGAGGGCGATCCCCTCGTCGGCTGCGTCTGCATCGGCGAACAGATCCGAGATCCAGGCATCGGTCAGGTCGGCTAGGGCATGTCGTCGGTGGGCACCCGGCGGCTGCCAGGTGGCCGCGAGGTGTTGCTGGCGCGCGAGCTTGAAGTCGGCAAGTCGTTGACGCTGCTCCACTAGCACGGGTGCTCCCTCGGTGATCGCTACAAAAGACAGGAATCCACAGGGCGTTGGCTCGACGCGCAGTATGGCCGCCAAACGCCACGGTGGGGTCGGTGCTCCTGCGAGCACCGACCCCACCGCCTCATGCGTTACTAGCGCTAGAGCGCATCCGTGCCGCGCTCGCCCGTACGGACTCGGACCAACTCCTCAACTGGAGTGACCCAGACCTTTCCGTCACCGATCTTTCCGGTGGCGGCGGACTTGGCGACGAGGCTCACCACGTCAGCTGCGTCGGCATCGTCAACGACGATTTCGATCTTCAGCTTGGGGATGAGATCGACGGTGTACTCAGCACCTCGGTAAACCTCGGTGTGACCACCCTGACGACCGTAGCCGGACACCTCGGTGACGGTGAGGCCATGAATCCCGAAGGTTTGCAGCGCCTCCTTCACGTCGTCGAGCTTGAACGGCTTGATGACAGCGGTGACGAGTTTCATGCGGACACCCCTTCCTTGTTCTTGCTGGACAGCGAACCACCAGCGAACGTACCGCCGTAGCCCTCGGCCATTTCGTAGGCGGTCTCAGCGTGCTCGTTGACGTCGATACCAGCCTGCTCCACCTCGCGGGAGACCCGGAAACCGATGGTCTTCTGCAGGATCAAGCCGATGATGCCGGCCACGATGAAGCTGTAGATCAACACTGACACCGCGCTCAGGGCCTGGATTCCGAGCAGTTCGAATCCTCCGCCATAGAACAGCCCCGAAGCTTCGGTGGCCGCTTCTTCGGTGGCCACAAGGCCGATCATCAAGCAACCGACGAGACCACCCACCATGTGGATGCCGACCACGTCGAGCGAGTCGTCGTAGCCGAGCTTGTACTTCAACCCGACTGCCAGGGCGCAGAGCACACCAGCGGCGACGCCGATCGCGATCGCACCGAGCACGTTCACGGAGGCACAGGCCGGAGTGATGCCGACCAGACCCGCAACCACACCCGAAGCAGCACCCAGGGAGGTGGCGTGCCCATCGCGGATACGCTCAACCGCCATCCAGGCAAGCGATGAAGCAGCGGCCGCCACGATGGTCATCACCATGACCGTCGCCGCAGTCGTGTCGGCAGCGAGCGCCGACCCGGCGTTGAAGCCGATCCAGCCGAACCACAGCATGCCGGCACCGAGCATCACCAACGGCAGGTTGTGCGGACGCATTGCGGTCTTGCCGAATCCGAGCCGAGCACCGAGCACCAAAGCCAGCGCAAGCGCAGCCGCACCAGAGTTGATGTGCACCGCAGTACCACCGGCGAAGTCGATGGCGCCCATCTCGAAGATCCAGCCACCGCCCCACACCCAGTGCGCCACCGGGAAGTAGACCACGGTCGCCCAGATGACCGCGAACAGCAACCAGGTGCCGAAGCGGGCGCGGTCTGCGATCGCACCCGAGATCAGGGCGACGGTGATGATCGCGAACAGGCCTTGGAAGCCGACGAAGGCCATCGTCGGGATGGTTCCGCTGATTGCCTCTTCACCCATCAGACCCTTGAGGCCGAAGAACTCCCCTGGGTTGCCGACCAGGCCGAGGTCACCGGCACTGGTGCCGAAGGCCATCGAGTAGCCCCAGAGGACCCAGATGAGTCCGACGACGGCAAGAGCTCCGAAGCTCATCATCATCATGTTGAGCACGCTCTTCATGCGGACCATACCGCCGTAGAAGAGTGCCAGTGCCGGTGTCATGAGCAACACCAGCGCCGCGCTCACGAGGACCCATGCGGTATCCCCGGTATCAAGTTCCGGCATTGTGATTTCCTCTCGTTCACTGCCATGGACGAGTACAGATTCACCTGCGGATGTTGCGCGGCGCTGGCGTTATTGTTTCGTGACCGTGACTAAGGCGGGAGCTATGTTGCGTTTGTGTAACACCCGCCTGACGCCCGCTGCCAGCCGCCGAGAGTCAGTCCAGCAAGGCGTCAACAAACGAGTCCGCTTCGAACGGAGCAAGATCGTCGGGCCCCTCACCGAGGCCCACGAGCTTCACGGGCACACCGAGTTCCCGTTGCACCGCAACGACGATTCCACCCTTGGCCGTACCGTCCAGCTTGGTCAGGACGATGCCGGTGACGTCGACGACTTCGGCGAAGACGCGTGCCTGAGTCAGCCCGTTCTGGCCGGTGGTGGCGTCCAACACGAGCAGCACCTCACTGACGGGCGCCTGCTTCTCGACCACCCGCTTGACCTTCCCCAACTCGTCCATGAGGCCGACCTTGGTGTGCAACCGACCTGCGGTGTCGATGATCACCGCGTCGGCTTCCTCGTCGACGGCATCCTTGACCGCGTCGAAGGCAACGGCGGCGGGATCAGCGCCTTCCGGGCCCTTGACGACGCTGGCGCCGACGCGATCACCCCAGGTCTGCAGTTGCTCGGCGGCGGCGGCCCGGAAGGTGTCCGCAGCACCCAAGACCACGGAACGATCCTCGGCCACCAGCAGGCGAGCGATCTTCCCCGTTGTGGTGGTCTTGCCCGTGCCGTTGACGCCTACCATCAACAGCACGGCCGGCCCACCATCGCGTTTGGTGATCAGGGAACGGTCGAGTTCGGGATTGACGAGCGCGATGAGTTCCTGGCGCAGCAGTTCCTTGGCGACGACGGGATCGGAGACGCCCTCGAGGCGCACGCGCGTTCGCAGTTTGTCCACCAACTCTTGGGAAGGCGCCACCCCGAGATCACTCATGATCAGGGTGTCCTCGATCTCTTCCCAGGTAGCGTCGTCGAGTTGGTCGGACGTCAGGAGCATCAGCAGCGCCTTGCCCAGCGCGGAATTGGACTTGGCAAGGCGTTCCTTGAGACGGGCCCATCGGCCAGCCACCGGCGCCGGGACCTCCAGTTGCGGCGTTGGCTGCTCGGGTACCTCGACGAGGCCGCCGGAGATGATGGCCGCGTCCACCTCCCCGGGTTCCACGACGGCGGTTCCGGCACCCGGCAGCCCGACGTCCTCTACCCCTCGACGCGGCGTGTCCCTCGGCTCACTGGCGTCGTCTCCCACCCCCGGGGTGTAGTCGATTCCGGGGCGTCGCTGTCCGGGCGGCAGTTCGCGGTTCTTGCGGGCGCGCACAAAGGCATAGGTGGCGCCGCCGCCCACCAGCACCACGGCGAGAACAATGAGGATGATGACAATGGGTTCCACGGTCACCGATTGTTCCACTCCCCTCCCCGCCGATGGGCCGGAGCATCGCTACCAGCGGGTAGCCAGCAGCACCGGCCACGCCGGCCGGAGGAGCTAGACCGCTTCGCGCAGCCGCTGACTGATCACCGATGTGACGCCGTCGCGCATGGTGACCCCGTAGAGGGCATCCGCAATCTCCATGCTGCGCTTCTGGTGGGTGATCACGAGGAGTTGACTGGTCTGGCGCAACTCCTCCAGCAGGTCAAGGAGCCGACCGAGGTTGACGTCGTCGAGCGCGGCCTCTACCTCGTCGAGTAGATAGAAGGGGCTGGGGCGTGCCTTGAACAGCGCCACCAGGAATGCCACGGCGGTCAGGGAACGCTCACCGCCGCTGAGCAAGCTCAGTCGCTTGATCTTCTTGCCCGGCGGCCGGGCCTCAACCTCGATTCCGGTGGCGAGCATGTCCGAGGGGTCGGTGAGCACGAGCCGCCCTTCACCGCCGGGGAACAGCCGGGCAAACACCTGCTCGAACTGCACCGCCACATCGGCGTAGGCCTCCGTGAACACCTCGCGCACGCGGTCATCGACGTCGGAGATGATCCCAAGCAGGTCCTCACGACCACGTTTGAGGTCCTCCAACTGTTCGGTGAGGAAGGCCTGGCGCTCCTGGAGCGCGGAAAACTCCTCCAGCGCCAGTGGATTCACCCGGCCAAGAGCGGTCAGTTCCCGATCGGCCTTTTTCGCCCGGGCCTCCTGTTCGGACCGAACGAAGGGGACCGCCGGAGCATCGTTGCCGAGGTCAACGTCATCGGCATCCCCGGCCGGCACCGCCGACGGCGGGATCAGTTGATCGGGGCCGTATTCGGCGACGAGCAGTGCGGGTTCGACGCCGAACTCTGCCAGCGCTTTCTCTTCGGCTGCCTCGATTCGCAGTCTCTGCTGCGCCTTCGCCATCTCGTCGCGATGCACCGAGTCGTTGAGCTTCGCGGCCTCGGCCGTCCAGGCCCGAATATCGTCTCGGAGTTGACGTAACTCGGCGTCACGAGCCACCCGCCGTTCCTCACTTGCCGTGCGAGCCGCCGCGGCTGCAGCCAGGGATTCTTCCACCTGCGGCTCAATGATCTCAAGGGCGGCCAGAACGTCGCCCGCGACCGCCGCGGCTTGCTCGAGCCGCGCCCGTTGGGCAGCGAGCCGGGCCCGCGTTTCGCGCACCTTGGCCGCCGTCGCCCGAAGTTCGGCCACCCGCCGCACCGCCGCCTGCTGCCGCTCCTCCAGCGTGCGCAACGCGAGCTTGGCCTCGACCTCCTCAGCGCGCGCGGCCTCCACTGCCCGACGCAACGGTGCAAGATCGCCCTCACCGGGATCGGCAGCCTCGGGTTCGGCCAGTGCTCCCGCCAACCGCTTCTCCACATCGTCGACCGCTGCACGGTCCGAGGTGGTGGCGGCACGCGCCGCTGCCAACGCTTTGTCGGCTCGATGCACCTCCGCTTCAGCGGTGCGCACGGCTGATGCAAGTCCGCTGAGTTGTGCGCGGGCACCCGCCGCTGCCGCGTCAACTGCGCGCAGCTGAGCGGTCGCTTCGTCTTTGGCGCCAGACAGTTCGTCCCGTGCAGCAAGGGCAGCCGTGAGGTCACGATGTGCCCGTTCGCGTTGATCCGTGAGCACCATGAGTTCGGCCGCAGCCTCATCGATCGCACCCTGCACCTCGATGAGGCTCTCCACCTTGCCGCCGGCGGCGTGAGTCCGGCTCACCACATCACCGTGCCGGGTCACGGCGGTCACCGCCTGGGCATTGACGAGATCCCGTGCCGCATCGAGGTGGTCGACGATGGCAACCCGGGAAAGTAGCCGCACCAACGAGCCTCGTACGCGCTCGTCGGCTGTGACCACATCGATGGCGTAGACAGCGTTCGGGGGCAGATCCGGCCAAGGCGCATCATCCGTCGGTGGTTCGGCGCTGCCCACGAGCAGCTCGGCCCGACCCTCATCGTCGCCAAGTGCGCCGAGTGCGGTGACGGCCGCATCAGCGTCGGCCACACCAACCCCGTCGGCCACCGCTCCCAAGGCGGCGGCGAGGGCCGCTTCGTAGCCGTGGGTGACGTGCACCAGATTGGCCACGGCACCGAGCACGCCCGGATGTCCGGGTGCTCCGGCCAAGATCGTCGCGGCGGCGTCCTTGCGTTCCAGCCCGATGCGCAGAGCCTCGATCCGTGCTCCGAGTGCCGCCTGCCTTGCCGCTAGGTCGGCATCGGCGGAACGGCACTGGTCGAGGTGCGATTCGGCCAGGTCCAGTCGCTGCACCACGTCCGCGTGTGCCGCCGTCAACTCTCCGGAGCCGAAATCGCTTGCGTCCACGTGTGCCGCGTGCTCGCCACGGGCGGCTTCGGCCTCGGCCAGACGAGCACGTGCTTCGGCGACTGCCGACTCAAGTCGTGCGATCTCCGCACTGCGCATCTGCGCCCGCGATTCGGCGGCCGCCAGTTGGCTGCGCAGTTTGGCGATTCCGTCGCGGCGCTGTGCCCGAGCGCGCCGCGCGGCGCCCAACCTTGCTTCCTCGGACGACACGGCGCGCTCGGCAGCCACGCGCGTTTGGTTCGCTGCCGCCATCGCCTGCTGGCCATCGGCAATGCCCGCACGCAGTTCCGCGCCCTGCACCGAGAGCGCCTCGGCCTGCTGATCCAGGTCGACCGGGTCCGGCCCGGAATCGGCGGACACCTCCGTCGCTCCGTGGCGCTGCTTCTCGCTGGCCACCGATCGCAGCCCCGCGAAGCGCTCCCGCAGGCTGGTCAGGGCGACGAACGTTTCTTGACCCCGCGCGGCCAGCGGCGCTTCCTGAGCGGCAGCCTCCTCCAGCACCGACTCCCGTTCCCGGGCGGCCTGGATGGCGCCTTCCACGTCGTCGCGCTTCGCCTTCAGCTTCGCCTCGTCGGCCTCCTCTTGGGCCAGAGCTCCCGACAAGGTCACCACGTCGTGCGCCAACAGGCGCAGCCGCGCGTCGCGCAGATCTGCCTGAATCACTTGGGCCCGACGGGCCAACTCGGCCTGTCTTCCCAGCGGCTTCAGTTGACGGCGCAACTCCGAGGTCAGGTCAGTGAGGCGCACCAAGTTGGCCGACATGGCGTCGAGTTTGCGCAGCGCCTTCTCTTTGCGCTTGCGGTGTTTGAGCACGCCAGCTGCTTCTTCGATGAAGCCCCGGCGCTCCTCCGGGCTCGCATGCAAAATCGCGTCGAGCCTGCCTTGACCGACGATTACGTGCATCTCGCGGCCAATACCAGAATCCGACAGCAACTCCTGGACATCAAGCAGGCGGCATGAATCGCCGTTGATGGCGTATTCCGAACCACCGTTTCGGAACATGGTGCGCGTGATCGTCACCTCGGCGTACTCGATAGGCAGGGCCCCATCGGTGTTGTCGATCGTGAGAGCCACTTCGGCCCGTCCCAGCGGGGCGCGTCCGGTGGTGCCGGCGAAGATGACGTCTTCCATCTTTCCGCCGCGCAGCGACTTGGCGCCCTGCTCCCCCATGACCCACGCGATGGCGTCCACCACGTTGGATTTCCCCGAGCCGTTCGGCCCGACGACACAGGTGATGCCGGGTTCGAATTGGAGCGTCGTCGCTGAGGCAAACGACTTGAAACCGCGCAGGGTCAGCGACTTCAGATACACGGGAGCAACTTCCGGCTACGACGACACGACTGCCTTGAGGCTAGTCGTTGACCGGATGAGATCAGGCGAGCGGCGCGCGCTCCCGGGCGACTTCGCGCAGTTCGGCGTCGAGCGCCAATTCCGACGCTGCGCGCAGGGTGGCGATCTCCGCCTCCAACTCGGTCACCCGGGCGCGCAACGAGGCAAGCTGCGCGGCAGAGATCGGATCGACGGGGGCGGCGTAGAGCGCGCGGGCCATGACAACTCCACAAGATAGGAACTACGGATGGTGGACTGGAGCGGCGGGAAGGTGTGGCCGATTCCGAGTGAGGGCCTGGGCTCAGAGAACCCGCCACCGATGTACTTACGAATATATCCACGCCAGGTGGGCGTGAGACATCGACCCGCGCAATGTGAGCGATCACACGCGTGGTCTCTCAGGCGTCGTGCGCGGACGACGCTGGCACCGCCGACATCGATATGACGACCGGTTGGCGAACGCTTCACGAATCAGCGGGGATCCGCATCGCCGGCACGGTTCACCCTGGCGCCCGTAGGCGTCGAGGGAGCGTGAGAAGTAGCCGCTGCTGCCGTTGACGTCGACGTACAAACTGTCGAACGAGGTGCCACCTTGTGCCAAGGCCTCGGTCATCACGTCGGTGGCGGCCCCCAGAAGCTCCCGGGCTCCTTGCTGCCGGAGCCGATTCGCCGGGGTGGCCCAGTGCCGACGACACCGCCACAGTGCCTCGTCGGCGTAGATATTCCCTATGCCCGCCACCACACTTTGGTCGAGCAATACGGCTTTGATCGGACTCCGTTTGCGTCGGATGTGCCTGCTGGTGGCCTCGACATCGAATGCCGCCTCCAGCGGATCCACCGCGATCGCAGCGGCCGAGGCCGGCACCTCGCGACTGGCGCGCCCCTCGACCAACGGCTCCACTGCCATCCAGCCGAAGGTGCGTTGGTCGACGAATCGAAGCGGCCTGTCAAGGTCGTCGAACTCAATTCGAACGCGCAAGTGCTCCTCGGCCGCGGAACCAGCCGGCGGCAGCACGAGTTGACCGCTCATGCCGAGGTGGACGACCAATGCCCTGTCGCGGTCGGCGATCGGAAACCACAGGAACTTGCCCCGCCGCTGCGGTGTCAACAGAACTGTGCCGAGCAGTTGCGCAGCGAAGTCACCAGGTCCTGCCAGGTGGCGCCGGGTGGCCCGGTTCCCGAACACCTCCACGTTGCGAATCCGACATCCGCCCACGTACGTCGCCAGTCCCCGGCGGACCACCTCGACCTCAGGCAGTTCAGGCACGTCTCGCTCCTACTCGGAAGTCGACGCTGGGTCCGTGGCGTCATCGAGCGGACCCGTGCCGTTGGTGATGGCGTGCCACGCCGCTTCCGCGGCCTCCTGCTCGGCATGCCGCTTGGCGGATCCCGCCCCTCGCCCCCAGACCTGACCACCCAGCTCAACGGCTGCGGTGAAGGCCCGCGCGTGGTCCGGCCCGGTGGCTTCAACCACGTAGCGCGGGACCCCCAAGTCCTGCTTGCTTGCTAGTTCCTGCAGGCTCGTCTTCCAGTCCAGGCCCGCACCCAACCGGCTTGCCCGGTCGAGCAGCGGGGCGAACAATCCCAAGATGCGCTGGCGGGACTCCTCGAAGCCCGCGCTGAGGTACATCGCGCCCAACAGCGCTTCCATTGTGTCGGCCAGGATCGACGATTTCCCGCGTCCGCCAGTGGCTTGCTCCCCCTTGCCCAGGAGGATCGCGTCCCCCACTCCGATGGTGGCCGCGAGGTCCGCGAGCGAACGTGCGTTCACGACGCTGGCCC
The DNA here is from genome assembly GCA_963752505.1 of uncultured Actinomycetes bacterium. Classification (GTDB taxonomy): domain Bacteria; phylum Actinomycetota; class Actinomycetes; order S36-B12; family UBA10799; genus JACJWR01. The sequence continues at coordinate 42,926 of CAVVYM010000012.1, read as the reverse complement.
GCATCCGAGCGAGGTCCCCCTCGGCCCGGTGCGGATGCCGGCGGTACAACTCGTCGGTCACGACGAGGCCGAGGACGGAATCGCCCAAGAATTCCAGGCGCTCGTTGGTGGGCAGGCCACCTTGTTCGAAGGCGAAGGACCGGTGGGTCAGCGCGAGGTTGAGCAGGTCGCCGTCAACGGCGATGCCAAGCAGTGCCGCGAGTTCGGCTGCTGCCTCGCCACGTTGCGGGAAGTCGCCCGGAACCACGCGTCCGACCTCCTTAGGTGAGGAACTCGACAAGGTCGCCCACGGTCGTGAATTGGGGCACCGGGGTCGACGTCGCCAGGTCGTCTATCAACCGCCGTTTGAGCTGCTGTGAGAGGAGATCCACGATCGCGATCACTGCCACGTCGTCGGCACCCACGTCGAGCAGGGGCGTGTCGGCACGAATCACCGCCGGATCGACGTCCAGCACCCGACCGGCCGCGCGTGCCACGTCAGCAACCTGCAGCGGCGAGTCGACCATGGTGAGCAGGTGTGTCTGACTCAGACGTCGAGAACCTGGCGCTTGGCGTAGGCACCGCACTCCGGGCAAGCAGTGTGCGGCAACTTGCGAGCCTTGCAGCGCTCGCAAGTGACCAGCGTCAGCGGCGCGGCTTTCCATTGCGAGCGGCGTGAACGGGTGTTGCTGCGGGACATCTTCCGCTTCGGGACAGCCACGGTGAGGTTCCTCTCGGTTGCAGTGTGTGGTGTGACTCGCGCACCGGGGCCGTCACCCAGCGAGGGGTGGCCGGATTCGCAGTCCGCGCCAGGCGCGAACGACGACGAGAGGCTCCGCAGTCGCGGAGTCGGCCCGGATCGAGCACAGACGGGTCAAGTATTCCCCATGGCCGATTCATCGCCTACATCGGGAGGTCCTTGCAGCGCCTCCAACGCCGCCCAACGCGGGTCAAGCTGCGCGTGGCTGTGGCCGGGGTTGTCAGCGAGCTTCAGCCCGCACTGCGGGCACAGCCCTTCGCAGTCGGGTGAACAGAGGGGCGCCAACGGCATTGCCAGCACGATGGCATCGCGAACCGCCCCGGAGAGGTCGATCAGGCCGGCTTGAACCAACGGCAAGGGATCGTCATCCGGGTCGAGTTCCGCGGGCTCCTGCCACAGATAGAGTTCGGAGAAAGCTGTTTCGCTCGTCGTCTCCAACGGCTCCAGGCATCTACTGCACACGCCAACGGTGGGGAAAGTGATCTCCCCGCTCACGAGCACCCCGTCGATGACGGATTCGAGTGTGAGCCGCACGTCCATGTCGGAACCAGCCGGAATTTCCAGCACCGGGTTGGCGACACCGGCCGGAGCGGGGATCGTTCGTTCGAGTCGCTTGAAGTCGCCAGCACGCCGGAAGTCGTGGACGTCAAGCACCGATGGTGCTGTGGGATCGATCACGGTTACAAACTGTACCCAGCCCCACCTGCCAGTGGCGCCGCGAAGGTCACCTGTAGCCAGGCAACTGATCGGGGTCGATCACAACGTCGAGCTCGAAGTCGTAGAACTCCTCCCCACCGGCGGCGGAGGTCTTCTGCTGCTCGCGGGCAGCAACATCGACTACCTCGCCCTGCTCCTCGGCGGTGATTTCGCTTCGATAGGCCACCGACATGGACTCCAGGTCGGCGTGCTCGCGCTGGATCTCCTGCACAGCCGACAGGAGCGCCGCTTCCGCCTTTGCCAGCAGCACGTTCGCCCGGTGAGTGGTGGCGGAGAGAATCAGTTCCGACCGGTGAACGGCGTCCTTGACCAGGCGCGTGGCCTCATCCCGGGCGGCCACCGTCGTGGTGTGCGAATCAACGATGAGCGCCGCCTGCATGCGTGCTTCGGCGAGTACCTTCTCGGCCTCGGCACCCGCCTGCGAGCGGGTGGTCCGAGCGCGATCCGAAGCATCCTCGAGGAGCCGCTCAGCCCGCGCCTCAGCCTCGGCGATGCGCTCCTGCGACCCGCGCTCGGCGGCGTCGAGGATCTCGTTGCGGCGGCGCACGATGAGTTCCGCCTCGCGAATTGTGTCGGGCAGACTTGCTCGGATCTCGTCGAGCAGGTCGAGAGCCTCGTCGCGGGGAACCACGCACGACGCCGACAGTGGTAACGATTTCGCGCTCTCGATGATGTCGCTGAGTTCGTCGAGACGATTGAGCATGTCCATGGCTACCCCTGCTCCACCGCGTGGGAGATTTTTTCTTCGAGTCGATCGATCACGCTGGGCGGAACCAGCCCGGCCACGTCGCCGCCGTAGGTGGCCACTTCTTTGATCAGGCTGGACGACAAGAAGGAGTACAGCGGATTCGTCGACATGAAGACGGTGTCCACGTCGGCCAGCCGCCGATTCATCTGCGCCATCTGCAGTTCGTAGTCGAAGTCGCTGACGGCTCGCAGACCCTTGACGATCGACCGGATATCGCGTTCGGTGCAGAAGTCCACAAGCAAGCCGTGGAAGGAGTCGATGACGATGTTCGGCAGGTCGGCGGTCACCTCGGTCAGAATCTCGATGCGCTCGGGAATGGTGAACAGACCGCTCTTCTTGTGGTTCACAAGCACGGCGACCACCACCTCGTCGAACAACTCGCTTGCCCGGGCGATGATGTCCAAGTGTCCATTGGTGACGGGGTCAAACGACCCCGGACAGACAGCGCGTCGCACGTCCCTCCTCCAGGCCGTTTCAAGTCCTACTGTGACGAAGGAGACGCTACCAGCCTGGCAAAGTAAACGGTGGTGTCCGCGTATCGGCGATCCGCGAACACCTCCCAGCCAGCGGGCCACTCGAATTCCGCACCACGCGCCGAGCGTTCGACGACGGCTATCGCCTCCGGGGCCAGCCAGTGGCCGCGCTGCAGACCCCCCAGGAGTTCGCGCAGCGCTGCGTCGGAGTCGCGATACGGCGGATCGAGAATCACCACGTCAGCCGCCGCCGCGACCTGCCGGAGGTCGCGGCGGGGACCGAGCGTGTAGGAATCGGCCGCCAGGACCGTGACCCCCGGCAGGTCCAACTCGGCGACGTTGCGGCGCAGGACCTTCAGCACCCTGCGATCGCGCTCCACCAGCACGACGGCTGCTGCGCCACGGGAGGCGGCCTCGAGTCCCATGGCGCCAGAACCGGCGAACAGGTCGAGCACCACGACATCTGTCCAACTGTGCAGCCGATGCGCCAGCGACGAGAAGACCGCCTCGCGGGTGCGCGACGAGGTTGGCCGGACGTCGCCCGCCGGCACCGCCAACCGGCGGCCTCGCGCCAGGCCTCCCACGATGCGCGTCATGCCTTCTCCAGGTAATCGCTGCTCTGGCGTGCCGCCAGCCGTGCCAGGGCAGCCCGCAGGTGAGGTGCCGAAATGAGGTCGGGGTCCCCATCGAGATGATCCTGCGCAGCCGCGCGGGCTTCTTCGATGACGTCTGAGTCCGCCAGCACCGACAGCAGTCGAAGCGAACTCGTGCTGCCCGACTGATTCGCCCCCAACACGTCACCCTCTCGCCGCGCCTGCAAATCGATGAGGCTCACGTCGAAGCCATCGTCGGTCTCGGCCAACGCCTCAAGGCGGGCCATGGAATCCGAACCGGGCTCCGCAGCCGTCACCAGCAGACAGACGGCAGCCTGGTCTCCCCGGCCCACTCGACCGCGCAACTGGTGCAGCGACGAGACCCCGAAGCGATCGGCATCAACGATCGCCATGAGAGTGGCATTCGGCACGTCCACACCGACCTCGATAACCGTCGTCGAGACCAACACGTCGACACCGGCTGCGTTGTCGGCAGGCCCACGCGTAAAGGCGGCCATCACGCGCGCCTTCTCCGCCGGGTCGAGTTGACCGTGCATCGCGGCGATGCGCAGGCCCTTGAGGGGCCCAGCCGACAGATACGACACGAGTTCCTCGACTGCTGTCGGCGGGTAGCCAGGTACGGGCGGGTCGCCCTCCGCAGAGATGCGCGGGCACACCACGTAGACCTGTCGACCCGCGGCCACCTCTTCCCTCGCCCGCTCCCACACCCGTGCCAGATGGGCAGGTCGCGAGGGTGCCGCGACCACGTGCGTGGCAACCGGACTGCGCCCTGCGGGGCGTTCCCGCAGGGTCGAGACGTCGAGGTCGCCGAAAACCGTCATGGCCACCGTGCGAGGAATGGGGGTGGCGGTCATCACGAGCGTGTGGGGCTGGGCTTCGTCGGGTGCCTTGGCAAGCAGGCTGGCACGCTGTTCCACTCCGAAACGGTGCTGCTCGTCCACCACGACGAGGCCCAGATCGGCGAACTCGACCCCTTCGGACATGAGCGCGTGGGTGCCGATGATGATGCCCGCCTCACCGCTTGCAGCCCCGAGCAGGGCCTCTCGGCGGGCGCGTGCCCCCAGGGAACCCGTGAGCAACGTCGCCATCGTGCCGCGACTATCGCCCATGATCGTCCCTTTGGCAGCCAGCGGCCCCAACAGGTCGGTGATCGTGACGAGGTGTTGAGCGGCGAGTACTTCGGTGGGGGCCAGCAACGCCGCCTGTGCCCCGGCATCCACCGCTGCCAGCATCGCCCGGAGGGCCACGATGGTCTTTCCGGATCCGACGTCACCCTGCAGCAGCCGCAGCATGGGGTGCGGCTGGGCCATGTCGGCGGCGATCTCGTCGGACACGGCGAGCTGCCCGGGTGTCAGCGTGAACGGCAGCCGCGCGTCGAGCGCCGCCACCAACCCGTCCGGCCGCGGTGTCCGCGGAATCGCTGATCGGGCACGCCGGTCGGCCCTGCGCCGCAGTAGTTCCGCCTGCAACAGAAAGGCCTCCTCAAACCGCAGCCGGCGCTGAGCGGCATCCACCTCCGACAGGTCCGCTGGGGCGTGAATCATCCGAATCGCATCGGCGAAGCCGACGAGGCCGTGGGCCAACCGCGTCGCTTCAGGCAGCGGGTCGGTCAGATCGCCGACCACCGGCAGCAGCACCTCCATCACTCCGGCGTAGCGCCACGTGGAAACCCGCGCCGTTGCCGGATACACGGGAATCACCGCCCCTGCGAACCCAGCGGAAGTGGCCTCGGAGGGTTCGGAAATCGCCGGTTCGTAGTCTGGATGAACCAATTGCAGGCCGGATCGAAAGCGGCTGACCTTGCCCGCGAACAGCATCCGACGGCCCACGACGAGGTCCTTCTCGCGCCATTTCTGGTTGAAGAACGTGGCCGCCAGTTTCGATTGGCCGTCGGTGAGGGTCACCTCTGTGAGGGTCAGGGGCTTGCCACGCACCCGCCGCTGGCTGGGCCTGCTGCGAACCTGCGCCACTTCGGCGAGCACGGTGACGTCGTCGTCGACTCGCAGGTCCGCGAAGCTGGTGAGTTCGCCCCGCCGGAAGTAGCGCCTGGGGTAGTGCCGCAGGGCATCGTCCACGGTGCGGATGCCGAACGCATCGGCGAGTGCTTTCGCCGAGCGATCGCCGAGGATGCCGCGCAAGTCGGTGTCGAAGTCGACCACGTCATTCGGCGCCGAGGATGAACGGCCAGTAAGGCTGCCCTCCGGGCAGGACTTCAACCTCTAATTGAGAGTGCTGGGAGGTGGCATATTCGGCCAACTCCTGCACTTGGTCCTCGCGGGCGTCAGCGCCGACCACGACGGTGATGAGTTCGGTGCCACCCGACACCAAACGATCGACCACCTGGCGCACGATGGCGTCGGGTTCGGCGCCGATGGCGACGATCTCACCGTCCACCAACCCCAGCGCGTCGCCCGGCTGACAGGGGCCGACCGACGTGATGGCCTCCTTTGCGGCCACTGTCACCGCTCCGTATCTGGTCGCCCCAGCCGCCCGCCCCATTGCGATCATGTCGTCGTCGAATCGCGCTTCCGGGTCGTGTACCGCGATGGCCGCCAGACTCTGCACGATCGACCTGGTGGGAACCACCGCGGCACGCACCCCCGTGTCCCGCGAAGCGGCAGCCGCAGCCTCGGCAACGGGGGTGGTGTCCCGGTCGCTGGGCAGCAGCACGACGTCCTGCGCGTGGGTCCGCGTGATGCCGTCGAGCAACTCCGCCGTTGACGCACGCCCCCTGGCTGGCGCCCGCACCACGGTGAACCCCGCCTCTTCGAGGTAGTTCGCGATGTCCGGGCCGTGGGTGACGACGACGAGAGCGCGTGCCGACGGTGTCCCCCGCCCAGTGGTTCGCAACGTGTCGGCGCTCAGCAGCCGCGTCACCTTGATGCGCCGCGGACTACCCACCTCCACCGCACGTTCGATGGCGGCACCAATGTCGTCGGTGTGCACGTGGATGTTCCACAGTCCATGGCCACCGACCACGACCACGGAGTCCCCGAGATCGTTCAACTGGCTGCGCAACTGTGGGACCGCCTCGTCGGGGGCGTCCAGCAGATACATCACTTCGTATTCCGGGCCGTCGTATCCCACGATCGGCGAATGCGCAGCGGGCGCCGTCACGCTGCTACCGCGCCGCCGCGGCGGGGCCGCAACGCCCCGAATCGCGCGCGCCAGAGCCTCGAGGATGACCACGAGTCCCTTGCCGCCGGCGTCGACGACCCCGGCTTCACGCAACACCGGCAACTGGTCGGGCGTGCGGGCCAGTGCCTCCTTGGCAGCCTCGAGTGCCGCGGAGATGACGGCGTCGGGGTCCGCGGCGGCGTTGCCCGAGGCCAAGGCTGCACCCTCGGCCGCTCCCTTGGCCACGGACAAAATCGTGCCCTCCCGCGGTACGGCCACGGCGCTGTAGGCGGAATCCGCCGCCATGCCGAGGGCACGCGCGAGCGTGTCGCCGTCGATCAGCTCGGGTACTGGCTCAAGGTCATCGAAGGCGTCGGCGAATCCGCGCAGGATTTGACTGGTGATGACCCCGGAGTTGCCTCGCGCGCCGAGCAAGGCGCCCTGGGCCACCTCGTGGCAGACCGCCGTCATGTCACCTTGCGCCGCCGTGGCCGCAGCGGCGGCAGATTCGATCGTCAAGTAGAGGTTGGTGCCGGTGTCGCCATCGGGAACCGGAAAGACGTTGAGCCGATCGATCTCGTCGCGCTGGTCACCAAGGAGGTCGACCGCCTGAGCCATCCAGGCCCTTATCGCCTGTGCATCCAGAACCATCGTGTGCTGCGGACCCTTCGGTGTGCCTCCTTCGCCCCCGGGGAGTCCGGTGGCGGGCGTCGCGCTATGATGTCACGAGTCTGCGCGACGCGTGTCGTGTAACCGTACGCCGCCGACAACGACAACCCGGGATATTGCTCGAACTTATCGCGCGTCGTGATCGGCGGGAGTCCGGCACCCGAGCGTGCACACCGGACTAGACACCTACGACTACTTGGGAGATCACTGTGGCTGCGACCTGCGATGTGTGTGGCAAGAGCCCCGGCTTCGGCAACAGAATCTCGCACTCCCACCGTCGGACGAAGCGACGCTGGAACCCGAACATCCAGTCCGTCCGCGTGACCGAGGGCAAGACCCCCAAGAAGATGAACGTCTGCGTCTCTTGCCTGAAGGCCGGCAAAGTCACCCGCTAAGGGCCGAAGTGGCGCCACCCGCGTGATCCGCGGGGCTCGACGCCGTCAACTGTGACGTCCGGTTCGCCGGCGCTGACCTCCCCGATGCGATAGAACCCCTCCGGCAACTCCGCCCCCGCCGGGAAGGTGGCCGCGAGGCTATGGTCCTCGCCACCGGACAACACCCACGACAACGGGTCCATCGTGAAAGCAATTGCGGTGTCCTTGAGCGGTTCATCGACGCGCAGTGCGTCGGAGTCGAGGTCGATGCTGACGTTCGAAGCCTGCGCGATGTGGCCGAGATCAGCCAGCAGGCCATCACTGACATCGATCATGGCCGTGGCCCCGGCTGCCGAGGCAGCGATCCCCGCCTCATAGGGCACGCTGGGCCGGCGCAGCGCATCCACGAGCACCCGCGGCGACCTGAATCCTCGACTCAACACGGTAAGACCGGCAGCAGCCCAGCCCTGCCTGCCGACCAAGGCCACCTGGTCGCCGGGTTGGGCACCCGAACGGCGCACCGGGGTACGACCGCGCATGTCGCCGAGGGCGGTGGCGCAGATCACTATGGGCCCGTCGGTGCTGTTGGTGTCGCCGCCCACGACGACCGCACCGACAAGGTCAGCTTCGGCCTGCACTCCGTCGATCACATCGGCCGCCCAGCCGGTCTCCGTCTCCACCGGGATGGCCATCGCCACCATCAACGCCACCGGCGAAGCACCCATTGCCACCACATCAGCCAGGTTGGCAGCGGCGACCCGATGGCCGATGTCCTCGGCGCCGGACCATGCCTTACGAAAGTGGCGGCCCTCGATCAGCATGTCGGTGCAGGTGACCACCTGCGACGCACTCAAGTTCAGCACCGCCGCGTCGTCTCCGACTCCGACCTCGACGAAGTCGGGGCGCGGCAGCCCAGTCGTGATGATGTCGATCAGATTGAATTCGTTCACCTGGGACACCCGGCGAATTCGTGTACTCCGGTCCACGTCGTGGCGTCCTTCCAATCGGATACGGGTAGGCTCGGCTTCTCACCCAACCATATGGAGGAATTGTCGATGACCGGGGTCCACGCGTACGTCCTTGTGCAAACCGAGGTGGGCCGATCTGCCGCGGTCGCCAAACTTGTGGCAGAACTCCCGGGGGTCACCGCCGCCGATGACGTCACCGGACCGTACGACGTCATTGCCCACGCCAATGCCAGCGACATGGACACCCTCGGCCGCGACGTGCTCGGCCCGCTGCAGGAGATCTCTGGCATCACTCGCACCCTCACCTGCCCGGTGGTCACACTCGCCTGACTCGATGCCCCGCCACCTCCCCGCGACCACACACCGCCGCACTCGGCGGCCTGGCCTGGCGTCGGCGGCCGGCGGCCTGGCACTCTCCGCCCTGGCGCTCGGCGGCTGCGCCACGGCCGTGACGTTGCCACCACCTGCCGTGGTGCCAGCGGAGTGCGCCGCCTTGATCGAATCGATGCCGAACCGGGTGGCTGGGCAGGAGCAGCGGCGCACCGAACCGGAATCCACGGCTACCGCGGCCTGGGGCGATCCGCCGATCTCCGTGCGATGCGGGGTCGCTACCCCCGCGGCGTATGAGCCGACCTCGCAACTGCTGTCGGTCAATGGCGTGGATTGGCTGGTCGAGCAACTCAGTTCCGGTTTCCGCTTCACCACGATCGGGCTTCCGGTCAACACCGAAGTCACCGTACCTGCGGCGTATTCGCCCGAAGCCGATGTCGTGGCGCAGTTGAGTCTGCCGATCAGCCGGGCGATACCTCCGGCCGCTCCGCCCGCCTGATCGCATCGGCGATGAGCGCGTCGATGAGTTCGGTGTAGTTGACCCCGGCCGCTTGCCAGACCACCGGATACATGGAAGAGCTGGTGAATCCCGGGATGCTGTTCGGCTCATTCAGCAGGACGGTGCCGTCCGGCAGCAGGAACACGTCGACTCGCGCCATACCTTCGCAGCCCATCGCCAGGAAGGTTCTGCGCGCCAATGTCCGAATCGCGTCGCGCTCCCCCGCCGAGATCCGGGCGGGCACGGTGGTGCGCGCGGAACCATCGATGTACTTGGCTTGGAAGTCGTAGAAATCGTGGTCACCGGTGACCTCGATCTCGGCACACTCGCTCACGATCGGGCCCTCCGCGGTCCCCAGCACACCGCACTCGATCTCCCGCGCCCCGGTGACGGCCGCCTCCACGATCACTCGTCGGTCGAAGGATCGCGCGTATTCGATCGCGGCCACCGTGGCAGTGGCATCGACCACCCGCGTGATGCCCACACTGGAGCCGGCGCGGGCCGGTTTGACGAAGACCGGCAGGCCCAAGTCCGCCACCCTCCGCAGTACCTCGTCGCGCTCGTACGTCCATTCATGGTCAGTGATCCCAACGAAGTCACCCGTGGGGATCCCTGCTGCAAGGGCCGCGGCTTTCGTGCGCAGTTTGTCCATGCACACCGCCGAGGCGGCCACGCCCGACCCGACCAGTCCCAGACCCGCCAGTTCACACACGCCCTGGATGGCACCATCTTCACCGCCGGCACCGTGCAACACCGGGAACACCGCATCGACCCGAATCACCCGACCGTCGGCCGTGACCAAGCCGCCGACCGTCGGGTCCGGGACGAGCATGACCCGCTCCCCCTCGGGTGGAACTTCGGGCACTCGACCCGCCACGATCGTGTAGCGCGCCGGGTCATCCGGTGCCAACCGCCAGGCTCCGTCGCGCCCGATGCCAACCGCGACGACGTCATATACGTCGCGGTCGATGGCAGCCAGGACGTTGCCGGCGGAGACACATGAGATGCCGTGCTCGGAGTTGCGCCCGCCAAACACAATGGCGATGCGATGCTTGAACCCGGGAGTGGTCTGCGAAGCCTGGGCGTTGGAGTCCACGATGCCTGACACTACCCGCCCGGCAGTCCAAGCGAAGGGAACCATGTGACCCACCACGCCGATCCGCACAGAACGTGGGCGCAAGCCACGCGGGCCATCACGTTGGGCCGGCCCCACCAGCCAGGTGATCCCCTCAACGTGCCGTTGATGCCGGCTACCTCCTTTCTCGCGGGTGCCGGCCCGGGTTACAGCCGGGTCAGTAATCCTTCCTGGGAGCCTTTCGAGGAGGTCGTCGGGTCGCTCGAAGGCGGGCAGGCCACGGCGTTCTCGTCGGGTATGGCCGCGATCTCGGCTGCCTTCGAGGTGCTGCTTGCGGAGTTTCCACATCGCCGCCCGGTCGTTGCCGCTCCGGTTGTCCACTACTCAGGCTCGCGGCTCCTGCTCGACCAACTGGCCAGCCAAGGTCGCATCGACCTGGCGAAGTACCGACCCGAAGTCGACGATTTCGACGCGATCGCTGGAGCGGACGTGGTGCTGGTCGAAACCCCCGCCAATCCCAGCATGGCGATCACCGACATCGCCGCGGCCGCAAGCACCCCCGCCCGAGTGGTGTGCGACAACACCTACGCCACGCCGCTTGGCACCCGACCGCTCGGCTATGGCGTCGACATCGTCCTCCACTCTGCGTCGAAGTACCTGGCCGGCCACTCGGACGCCTTGATCGGCGTCGCCGTGGCCGCCGACCCGGGTTTGGCGGCTCGGCTTGCGACGCAGCGAACGATCCACGGCGCCACGCCCGGTGTGATGGAGGCCTGGCTGGCCACCCGAGGCGTGCGCACCCTGGCCCTGCGATTCGCCACGGCCTCCGCGAACGCCAGTGAGATCGCCACCCGACTGGCGGCGTGTGCTGAAGTTGCCGAGGTGCGTTATCCGGGGCTTCCCACCGACCCTGGCCACGCCGTCGCCACGCGTCAAATGGACACCTTCGGCGCAATCGTCACCTTCCGCCCCAGGGGCGGTGTCGAGCAGGCCACAGCCCTTTGTGAAGCAACCCGCCTATGGCTGCACGCAACCAGCCTGGGGGGAGTCGAGTCGACCCTCGAGCGGCGCCGACGCCACTCAGATGAGAGCACTTCGGTTCCCGCGGACCTCATTCGCCTCTCGGTTGGGTGCGAAGATGTGGCAGACCTCTGGGCTGACCTTGCGCAGGCCCTCGCCGACACCGCCTAACGCCCCCCTCACCCCCTTCCCCCGTGAGTGCACCCCCTCCCCTCCCCCCGTGAGTGCACAGTTTCTTCACACTAGGCGGCTGATTCTGCCCCCGGAGTGTCACGAAGTTGTGCACTCACGGGACGGCACGGGACGGGACGGTGACGCGGACGGGACGGTGACGCGGACGGGACGGTGACGCGGACGGGACGGTGACGTCATCGGGACTCGCTCACCTGCTCGGGAACCTCCGAACCGGTGGGCCGGGACGGGATCCCGTAGGTGAAGAAGAGGGAGACCAGTGCCAGCCCCGCGAGAATGCCCAGTGACGAGTCAAGCGCCGCCACCCTCGCAACGGCGTTTTGCTCCACAATCGCGTCGGCATCGCTGGGGCTCACCCCGGCGTCGGTCAGCGTCTCCTGCAGCTGAGTTTGGGAGACGAATGGTGCGCCGGCCGCCAACTGCACAGATGCTTCCGATTTGACCTGCTCCGTCACCTCTGGGTTGGATTCGAGCCCCGCCAAGAACGTGGCGGTCAGCGAGGCAATCAGCACCGAACCCGCCAGCGCCGTTCCGATAGAAGCGCCAAGATTGGTAGCGGTGTTCTGTAGACCTCCAACCTCGCCGCTGCGCTCGGCTGGAACCGCCGAAACGGTGACCGCGCCCAATTGGGAAGCGAGCGCACCCACCCCGGCTCCGACGAGTAGGAGCGGAACGGCAACGGCCGCCGCGTCCGAGCTCAGGTCGATACCCGCCATCAGCGCCAGAATTCCTGCGAGCATGAGCACTATCCCGACCCGAACGACGCGCTTCGGCGATGCCTTTGGTAGCAGCTTCGGCACCCCGACCGCCGCCGCCAGGAGAGCCAGAGAGAGTGGGACGAGCCGGATACCGGTGTCGATGGCGGAGAGTTCCAGTACGACAGACAGATACAGCGGGACGATGAAAAACAGGCCAGCCTGCAGCAAGAACTGGAACGCGAACATGATCAGCCCAGAGTTCAGTTGCCGATGGCGAAAGAGCCCTGGATCAACCAACGGCTCCCGGCCTGCGGCGATCACTCGGTGCTCCCACATGAAGAATCCGGCGACCAAGAGGCCGCCGACGACCATGAACCAGAACGTCGCCGAAACCCCGAAGGCGGCAGGGGTGCCCGGGTTCGGCCGGATCCAGCCCCACTCACTGGAACGCAGGACGCCAAGCACCGCGAGGCCGATTCCGGCCGACGAGAGCACAGTGCCGACCAGGTCCAGCCGCCGACGGTCCACGGGAGCCGCGTCCTGCAGACTCCGCGACAGAATCAACAGCACGCCCGCGATAAGTACTTCGCCGACGAATACCCAACGCCACGAGAAGTAGGTAGTTGCGGCGCCTCCGATCAATGGTCCCACCGCCACCGCGATTGCCCCTGCCGATGCGACCAGCCCAAACGCCCGGGGCCTGTCTTCGGGAGCGAAGTTGCTGGCGATGAGACCGACAATTGCCGGCATGATGAGTGCCGCCCCCAGTCCCTCAAGGACCGACCAACCCAGGATCAGCACAGCGAGGTTGGGGGCGATCGCCGTGACTGCCGAGCCAGCCGCGTACACCACTGCGCCGATCCTGAAGGCGCGCTTGCGACCGATGTTCGTACCGATCTTTCCGCCGGTGATCATCATGGTCGCCATCACCAGCGTGTAGAGGGTGATGGCGCTCTGAACTCCCGTGATGGTGGTGCCCAAGTCGTTCGCGACGGTTGCCATCGACACATTCATCACGGACATGTCCACGGTCATCAAGAACTGGCCGGCCGCGAGCGTCAGCAACACAACGCCCGTGCCCTTGGCGGCCGAATCAGCAGTCGTCACGGGTCCCCCTCAGTGGGTCTGTCGCAGCGCTCTTCGCACTATACGGAAGCTGGATCCTTGGGACCGCCTGCCGTGCTTCACCGAACTGCCTTGGGTTCCTTGCCACGAACCACCACGGCGAAGATGATCAGCGCATCCAACACCATGAATACCACGGCCCAGATGGCAACGACCAGGATCCAGAGGAAGTTCGCCGGGAGGCTGAGGCGCGGCCGCGTGCTTCCTCGCGGGTGAAACCGGGGTTTGGCCGGAGTTGCCGGCCCCCCGGGCGGCTACTCGGTGGCCAACGCTCGGCGAACCGCGAACCAGGTCGCTCCCGCCGCAATCGTCGAGACGGTTGCCAGGAGGACCGCTCGCCCGTGCGAGCCGGGCGACACCGTCCCGTGGTTCATCACCGCCCCGGTGCTCTGCGAACTCATCACCGAGCCCTCGGACAGCCACGACATCATCGCCCCCGCCGACACCGCCGAACCGATCGAAAATGCCGACCCAAACGACGACACCGAACCGATGGAGAGTGCGGAGCCGACGGACCCGATACTGAGTACCGAACCCACCGAACCAATGGACAGCAGCGAGCCTTCAGAGGCCAGCGACCACTTTGATGTCGACATGGGTCTGACGATACGCGCCGGGCACTCCCGAGGCGCGCTGTCGGCAAGCGCCGCAGCGGTCGCGCATCAGCCGGCCTGGCCCCGCAGAAGGCCGGGAACGGCCCCGAGGCGGCATCAGTGGGCGTCGGAACGGCCTTGGTCAGCGGGCACCACAGTGCTACTCGTCGCCAGTCTCGGCGGCACGTGCCCCGCCGCCACGGCGAGGAGGTCCTTTGGGCTGAATCCGCGAATCCGCCGATGCTCGGCGGCCACGAGATTCCCTGGCGGGACCAGCATCCGCAACCCCTGGGGGTGAATCTTGAAGCGCAGCGGCGTTGGCAGTTCGAGGGCTTCGCCGTCAACCCCCGCGTCGGCCGTGCCCGCACGTGATCGCACTTCGAAGTCGGAGCACTCGAATTCGTGCAGATGGGGGTCGGAGCCCGCGAGGCCGAGTGCGGACCGAGTTGCCAACGCGGCCGCTTCAGCGCTAGTGGCGCTGTCCACCGCAATGACACCGAGCGCACCGGAGTCCATTACCCGTCGCTGGAACGAATCCAACGCCAGTCCCGACACGTAGGGATTGTTGGAGACCAAGATCATGAAGGCCCCGTCGACCTGGGTGCCGTCTGGCGTGGTGAATTGCAGATCGAACGGCTCGGAGGTCGCACCGAGCAGATCCGGTAGCAGGGCGGCGGCGGTCTCAACCTTGGCATCGCGATACGACTCCTGTTGAACAACCGTTGCATAGACGCCGAGCGAGACGTTGTTGACGAACAGTCGATCATTCACGGTGCCGTAGTCGACGCGGCGCAGATGGCCCTCGGTGAAGGCGGTGAGCCCCGCTGCCGGATCGTTCTTGTCAAGTCCGAGGTCCTGCGCGAAATGGTTGCGGGTGCCCGCGGAAATGCACACGAACGGAACACCCAATTCGATTGAGACGGATGCGACGAGCGCTTGTGAACCGTCCCCCCCAGCCATGCCCAGACAGTCTGCACCGCGGTTGACGGCATCACGGGCCAACCGCTCCAGATCGAGCCCTGGCTCAAGCACGGCCACTTCAACGCCGAGTTCGCGCGCCTTGTCGACCAACCCGAACTCCGCCACCTTCCCCCCGCCGGAACGGGGGTTGGCGATCAACACGGGATGCTTCGGACGCCACCGCCCGGCCTGGTCGGACTCGTGCAGCTGGTGAGCGAGGGCCACCCGGGTCGACACGGCAGCGATCAGACCCGCGGCGATGACCGGCACGATGTATGGCACGACGGATTCGCGCTCGCGAGCCATGCCCGCAAAGGCGAGTATCACCACCACGAAGCTGGCGAGTGCGAGCAGGAGACCCCAGCCCCGTCGGGGCATCCGCTCGGTGATCACCAGCCATCCGCCGCCGGCCGTCCCGCCGATGCCGACGAGGGCCACCAGCAGCCACCCAATGTGTGTCACGAATACGGCCAGCACGAGCAGAACCGCGATGGCTGCGGCGAGCAACGCGATGGTTGCCGCAGCGCGCTGCACCATGGTGACGGTGTCGTACTTGACCATCGATTCGTGCCGATTCATCGCGCTCCCCGTCACTCAGCCGAGGCAGGCCGCTACCAGATTCGAACTCTACTCTCGGGTTCCCGCCACATCCCATCACCGGGCTGGACATCGAAGGCAGCAACGAAATCGTCGTTGTTGACGAGTACCCCGATCACGCGGTACTCCGCAGGTGAGTGCGGATCCGTGGCCACGCGTCGGACAACCTCCTCGTCGCGGGTCTTGGTGCGCCAGACCTGGGCCCAGCCGGCGAAGAAGCGCTGCTCGCCTGTGAGGCCGTCGATCACCGGGGCCTCAGCGCCCTCGAGGGCCTTGCGATAGGCCCGCAGCGCAACCGCGAGACCCGAAACGTCGGCGATGTTCTCGCCCAGGGTCAGTTCGCCGTTGATGCTGTGACCGGCGACGGGCTCGTAGTCGCCGTACT
Organism: uncultured Actinomycetes bacterium; assembly: GCA_963752505.1. Classification (GTDB taxonomy): domain Bacteria; phylum Actinomycetota; class Actinomycetes; order S36-B12; family UBA10799; genus JACJWR01. Next base: position 27,033 of record CAVVYM010000012.1, on the reverse strand, counting down.
GCTCCACCAGTGCAGCAGTGCGCTCGTCGAACGCTGCGTGGTCGTCGGCGGTCCACCAGTCGCGAAGGTTTCCAGCACCGTCGTACTGACTTCCCTTGTCATCGAATCCATGACTGATTTCGTGCCCGATGACGGCTCCGATGGCGCCGTAGTTTGCGGCATCATCGGCCGCCATGGTGAAGAACGGCGGCTGCAGGATGGCCGCAGGAAAGACGATCTCGTTCATCTCCGGGTTGTAGTAGGCGTTCACCATCTGAGGTGGCATGAACCACTCGTCCCGATCGACTGGCCCGCCGAGCTTGTTCATCTCGTAGTCGTGCTCGAAGACGCTGGCGCGGCGCACATTGCCCACGAGGTCGTCCGCATCCACCAGCAGCGCGGAGTAGTCACGCCACTTGTCGGGATAGCCGATTTTCGCCCGGAACGTGGCGAGCTTCGCATGCGCCTCGGCGCGTGTCTGCTCCGACATCCACTCCAGCTCATCGATCGCTTCACCGAAGGCTACGAGCAGGTTGTCGACCAGACGAACCATGCGTGCCTTGTACTCAGGCGGGAAATGACGCTCCACGTAGACCTGGCCGAGGGCCTCCGGCATGACTCCCTGCACCAAATCAACGCCTCGCTTCCATAGCGGGCGCTGCTCGGGAATCCCGCGCAGGGTGGTGCCGTAGAAGTCGAAGTTGGCGGCGTCCAGGGAGCTCGTCAGCAGCGACGCCGAGGAGGCGAGCAGGTGCCAGCGCAGATACTCCTGCCATTCCCCGACGCTCGTATCGTCGATGATGCGTGCCAGTTCGGTCACAAAATCCGGCTGACCGACGTTGAGGTCGGCGACCTTCCCAACGACGCCGATTTCGGCAAGGTACTCCGCGGCATCGAAACTTGGGGCCAGGTCGATGAACCCTTCCACCGTCACCAGGTTGTAGGTGGCCTGCGGATCCCGGTTGCGCACCTTGTCCCATTGGGCCGCCGCCACCCGGGCCTCGAGCGCGACGACCCGAGCCGCCACCTCACTGGACTGCTGCTCATCGCCCCAACCAGCGAGTTGCCACATCCGCGCAATGTGGGCCTGGTAGGCCGACCTGATGTCGGCGAACTTCTCCTCCGAGTAGTAGTCACGATCCGGCAGACCAAGGCCAGATTGGCGGATGTCGAGCACGTAGCGCGAGGAGTCCATGTTGTCCTGGTGCACGTAGGTGCCAAGCGGCGAGCCGAGGCCGATCCGATCCCACCGTCCGAAGAAGCTGGCGAGATCGCCCACATCGGTGAGTTCGTCAATGCGTTGGATCTCGTCGTCCAACGGCGTCAGGCCCAATTCGTCGCGCCGCGCGGTGTCCATGTAGGACGCGTAGAGCGCCGCGATCTTCCCAGCCACCGAATCCGGTTCGGGGCTGGAGTCGCCAAGTTCGGTGATGATGTCGCGCAGTTGTTCTTGAGCGACGTCATGCAGCGCGGTGAAGGCAGCATATTCGGCCTTGTCGGCCGGTATGTCGAATTCGGCCAGCCACCTGCCATGCCAGGCCCGAAAGAAGTCGTCTTGGAAGCGGACGGATTCGTCGCGGCCGGTGAAGTCGATGCCGGACTCCCCGACAGTGACGTCAACGGCCGCCTGGGTGCTCTCGCCAGCGGATTCAACTGAAGTCATGGCAGCACCCTACGTGCAAGCCCCGACGACTGCTCGGGCATCGTGTGTCCGCCGCCGATCGCGCCGAAGCGCCCGTTCACGACCGCTCGTACGCCCCCGCCACTGCCGCCGCGGCCTCCGTCGTGATCAAGCCCATATCGGCGAGAATATCCGCCGCCTCGCGAGCGTCGGCTACGAAGTGGAACGGGATACCCTCGGCCACCAGCAACTCGGAGTGAGCGAGTACTTCCTCCGACTGCTCGGCCAGGCCGACATCCACGATGAAGATGGCCGCCACTGAGTCGGGGTGCTCACGGGCGAACTCGGCGTAGGTGTACGGGTCGCGTTGACCGGAATCGCCGAACAGTACGAACTTGCGATCCGGGTAGAGGGCCGCCAGCCGGCGCAGGGATCCGCGCTTGTGCTCGGTGCCGCTGCGGGTGATGTACCTCTCCTGCGGACCCCAGTCGGTGAGGAACAGCGGACCGTCGGGGAATCCACGCACCTTCATGAACTCCGTCAGCAACGAGTAGAGGCTCCACGGCCCGGTGGAGAGGTAGAAGAACGCTGACCTTCCATCCCCCGCGCGGCCGGCCTCCAGCGCTCGGTATAGCGTCGCCATCCCCGGGATGGCGCGACGCGTGTGAGCTTGCCCCATCAGAGTCGTTTTCACCGCCGTGAACCCCTCAGCGAGCCCCGTCTGCAGCACAGTGTCGTCGATGTCGGACACAACCCACACCTTCGCAGCAGGATCGGGGACCAACACCCGGCCGCGGGCGACGGCGGGTTCCTCCCCCTCATCCACCGGCTCGGTGGTCACCTGGTAGTCGTGCCAGCCGGGCACCAATTCACCGACCGTGAGCGTGCCGGCCGCGTATCCGTGCCGGTCGGTCTCCATCCGATCCTCGGCACCGGACAGCGTCATCCGCACCTTGACGCCGGGGAAGGACAGCGCCGCGAATCGCCGCAGATTGCTGCGAATGACCTCGGGGTCGCTGAGCATCTCCGCCGGCTTGGGGATCACGGGTTCCTCAGTCACTCGCACGCGGGCGTACGCCCGGCCTTGAGCCACGTATCCGCGGTAGCCGACTACGAAAGTCGAGCGAAGCGTCCCCTTGCCAATCTTGCGCTCACGTCGGAACCGCCACAGGGCGTCCTCGGCGGAAGCCACCATCCCAGCGGTCTTCTCACTGCGGACCACGCGGCTGAGCGGTCCAGTGATGAGACCGGTAAGACCACGACCGCCCTCGGACTCCTCAGACTCGCCCGTCTCCGAAGGATCCTCCGACGCCTTGAGTTCCTCGGTCTCCCCCGACGCCCCGGACTCAGTCTCCTCTGCTGTCACCCCCGTAGGGTGGCACATTTCCTAGCCGGAATGCGCTGACTCGACAGCGTCGAACCGAAAGCGCACGCGCCAACGCAGACGGCCTATGTCACCCTTGTTGCGTGCACTTGTCGGCGGAACCATCGGAGAAGGCGCCCCGTCCGGCGCGCCAAGGGTTTGCCATCGCGAGTCTGCTGGCCGCCTCACTAGCCTTGACCGCCTGCGGTTCGGAAGGGACGGCGGCGCCCCAGTCGAGCGCACTCACCGAAGTCCCGGCTTCGCTGGGGGCATCACCGACGACCGCTCCGACGCAGGCCGGCCTGCCCGTCGTACCGACGGCATCTGACGGTTGCACCACGCCGGATGCGTCGCTCTTCCCTGGAACGACAGTCACCCGCACCCTCCCCGGCGACAGCGCCGGACGTGACTACCTCCTGCACGTGCCCCCGACCTACGATCCCACCGCGCCGGCACCCGTCGTGCTGTCGATGCACGGCATGGGCACCAACGCCGTGGTGCAGCTGGCCAACAGCGGAATCCTCGCCTCAGCCGACGAGCACGGCTACGTGGTTGTGGCCCCGAACGCGGCCGACGGGCAGTGGCAGCTGCCAGCGCCCGAAAGCGGCGACAGCGACAGCCCCGATGTGGCATTCATCTCCGACGTGATGGCGGATGCGTCATCGGCCCTCTGCACGGATCCGAGCCGACAGTACGCCAGCGGGATGTCCATGGGCTCCGCCATGGCCTTGGTCCTCGCCTGTCAGCCCGAACGGATGTTTGCAGCATTCGGCGGGGTGGGTGCCTCGTTCTACGACGCCGCCTGCAATGGTGCACCGCCGGCTCCCCTGATCTACTTCCACGGCACCGACGATGACGTCGTGCCGTTCGAGGGGGGCACGGCACGCGGCTTCGCCGTGGAACCGGTCGACGAGGTCATGGCCGACTGGGCCGAGCACAACGGTTGCCCCGCACCTCCGGCCGCGACTGTGACCGACGACGTCACCCTGTTCCAATGGGCCCCGTGCGAACGGGACGCTGTGGTGGACTTCTACCGAGTATCCGACGGCGGTCACACCTGGCCTGGCTCACCCGTGACGACGAATCCCGCCCTCGCAGACTTCGTCGGCGTCACCACGACCACAGTGAGCGCCACGGAGGCCATGTGGGAGTTCTTCAGCCGCTATTCGCTGCCCACCGCGCCCTAACCCTCGGATCCCAGGCGTGACCTGGCCGCGCCAGCGATGATCACATGCGGCCGCGCCAGGCCCGGTGGTACAACGCCGACGCGAAGTGCGTCGCCGTGAACACCGCGGCGACGGGGCCCAGCCGGTGGCCGTTCGCCCGCTCGTAGCGACTGAGCACGTAGTAGTGACGCTTGATCATCGTTGCCTTGTTGCTTGAAATCTGCTGCCCACCCGTGATGCGGTAGCCGAGCAGCGGGTGCAGGACTTTGATGCTTGAACCGACCTCCTCATGCATGTGGAGGAAGCAGTCGGTGTCCTCCCGGGCCTTGTAGGCCAGTGATTCGTTGAAGGGATACTGCACGAACAATTCGCGTTCGGCGAGCACGGTGGAAGTCGGGGTCTTGGTGTTGATCAGAGTGCGCAGGAGGGAAATCCGCTGCAGCGGTGCCCGCTCGACGGCGGTGAAGGCCGGTTGGTCCCCGTCGTCGAAGTCCACCAGGCCGGCACTGACGAATCTGGCTCCCGTCACCGCGATGGCATTGAGCTGCAGGTCGAGTTTCTGCGGATGCCAGAAGTCGTCGTGCATCCAGCAAGGCGATGTAGCGGCCGCGTGCCAGCCTCGTTCCCACGTTGCGGGGACCCGCGGGTGCGCCCATGTTCGACTCGAGGGTGACGAGCCGGATGCGCGGATCGCTGGCCGCGTATCGCTGCACCTCCACTTCGGTTCCGTCGGTCGAGCAATCGTTGACCACGATGAGTTCCCAGTCGGATCGGGTCTGCGCCTGCACCGACTCGATCGCCGCACCGATGTGCGCGGCATTGTTGAAACTCGGCATGATCACAGAAACCACTGGCGCCGCCGACGTTCGGACCTGCTCGCTCACTCGACCTGCTCCTCAGTTTTGTGCCGACTCACATCATTGCGTCTGGCTCGCGATGCGAACCGTTGCGCCACGCCTCGAACCAGCCCGTCGACCACCCGAAGGCGCCCCCACTCGATCAGCGGCTCCAAGACCGTTACCGACCCCAGAGGCCGTCCGGAGGTCCCGTGCTAGCCGGGACGAACCGCCCAGGCGCGTATCCGCACGTAGTCAGCCCACCAGGAATCACCGTCGAATTCGCTGCACAACGCCGGGCGGAGCAGTTCGGCCGTCTGCTCAAACACGGCCGCACGTCTCGCTCCGTGCACCCCAAGGGTGTCCATCAGACCGCCACGGAAGGTGGCGAGCCACGCGACCATCCCGTGAGCCAGCGGCGTCGGACGTGGCACGAGTTCAGCACGCACCTCGGCGAATCCCGCCTCGGCCAACACTTCGGCGTACTCGGCTGCCGTCGGGTAGTACTGATCGGGCGGCATGCTGCGGGCCGGCACCTCCTGCGCGGCTGCGGTTCCATCGCCGAGGACGACGACGCCCTCCCGGCACAGCACCGCCAGCAGGGCAGTGCGAATCGCCGCGATGTTGCCGAAACCGCCGAACTCCACGGCCAATCGGCCGCCGGGCCGCAGCGCCGCGAACATGCCCGCGGCAGCCGCCTGATAGTCGAGGATCCAATGCAGCGCCGCATTCGAGAAGACCGCGTCGAACTCCTCGTCGAAGTCAAGGGCAGCGGCATCTGCCAACCTGGCGTCCAGTCCCCGAGCCTGGGCCACCGCAACGAGTTCCGGCGAGGCGTCTACTCCGACGACGGTCGCGCCGCCTTCCGCGATCCTGGCGGTCAGGGCACCATCGCCACACCCGACGTCAAGAACCCGCTCGCCCGGTGCGGCGCCGAGGGAGGTGAGGATCACCTCGCCCAGGGCGGGCACGAACGCTCCGGTCGAGCCGTACTGATCGGCCTGCCAGCGACTCGTCGGATTCACCATCGTGCGAACCTTCCCAAGGAGCCGTGCGCCAGGCCTAGAGCGGCTGCATTGCGAGTGTGTAGTCGGCGCCCTCATCCTCGCCGCACTCGACCGACAGCCAGCCAGCTGCATCTAATTCGCCGGCGTCTACTTCGCCACCGTTGCAGGTGATGGTGTACCCGTCGCCGTAGCCATATTCGAGGGGCACGAACACCTGATGCGCCGAACCAGTGTCCCGGTAGACGAAGTCGACCGTGACCGCCCCGGACCCGGGATCGAGCGTGATGGTCTTGATCCGGCCGCTGATGGCCTGCGGGTAGGCCCGCGCGGTTTCGCTGGCCGCCTTCTCGCGCAGCACGGGCTCGCCGTCGACGAAATCGTAGAAGCCCCAGGCGTCTTGGCTGTTCTCCTTCCACACCCACTGCGCGCTGCTCACCACGTTCTCATCGGCGAGTCGGTAGAACTCGTCGAGAGTGGCGCCGTACTGCGCGGCCTTCTCGGTGAAGCCGAACTCGCCCAGCAACAGCGGGGCGGCGAACTGCGTCGCCTCCTTGAGAGAGTTGTTCATGTTCAGGGGGATGTCTGGGTCGTCCGGGTTGATGTTCGGGTAGCCGGCGGCTTCGTCGCCCGGGCTGAAGAAGGCCTTCGTGTAGAAGTGCGGGGCGTAGATCGTGTTCTCAGTGGGCCACGGAATCGGATCAGGCACGGTCGCCGTGTAGGGCTGCTGGTCGGACGAGCCGGGCGGCAGCGCGGGCGGATCGTTCTTCGCGACGTCGGGGCCGAAGGCCACGAGTTTGTCGGGAGCGATCTCCTGCAGGGCCGGAATCGCCTTGGCGTAGAAGTCGTAGAGCATGTCGATGCTCAGTCCGGGGTCGGCCCCCTGCGATGCCAGGAGGGTCTGGGCATGCAACAACCACGGTTCGTTGAAGACCTCCATGCCCACCACGGCCGGGCTGTCCTTGACCGCCTTCATCACTTCGGACATGGCGTCGATGAAGTACTCCTGCAGGCCCTTGCCGTCCACCTGTTCGTTCTTCCAGAAGCTCGCGAAGGCCTCCTGCGTCTGCTTGGACAGGCGCGAGGCAACCAGGTTCAGTTCACCGCCGGCATTGGTCTGGGTGGGCGGTGGAACGATGGCCCACAGCGGCGCACCGTCCTCACCTATCTCCTTGCTGTAGGCGTCCTGATGCATGTCGACCAGCACCTGAATGCCTGCGTCCTCGCAGATGGCGATGATGTCGGCGATCTTCTCGATGTATGCCTGGTCGTACTCACCCGGTTGAGGCTCGATCCCGCTCCACTGGATGGGCAGACGCAGCATGTTGAAGCCGATCTGCTTCATGGCCTCCGCGTCGGCGGCTTCGAACGACGGGATGGGCTCAAGCGGCTCGCGTCCATCGTCGAAGTTCACGTCGAAAACGCCTTCGACGCGTGCGTTGACACCGCGGAAGAGCCACTCGCGGCCCTGGCTGTCGATGATCCCGCACGGATTGTCCGGCCTCACCTGCTCGTCGCACTCCGTGCTCCACACGCCAGTGGCAGTCGATGGCACCTCGGCACTTGCCGACGCGTCATCTCCCGATTCGCCGGACGAACCGCCACCGCAGCCCGCCAACAGCAAGAGAATCATCGGGGCAGCAGCCCATCCCAGCCGACGGTGATTGATCGGTGCTCGCATTGGCCCCTCCTGGACTCGACGTGCTTGGCGCAATTCCCGCTCACGGTAATGGGCCTGGCTCGAGGATGACGTTCAACCGCGCGATCCGGCCAAACACGCACGTGAAATAGCCACATTCCCGACCGTTCGTGCGGGGTCTCAGGCCAACTGCATGAATTTGTGCACCTTATGCGGGCCAAATCGCTCGATAACGTGCACAAAAACATGCAACTGAGCCCCTACCGCCTTCAGCGGGCTGGCAATCAACCCTAATCTTGCGTGGTGTCCTCAGCTTCTCCTGCCGCACGCAACTTGGTCTGGCCGGCACCGCAGTGGCTTGCACTGTTCTACGACCTTGCTTTCGCCGCGAGCGTGATCGCGATCTCCACCAGTTACGGTTTCGACCACTCTCTGCTCGGCGCCGTGTGGTTCGCCACGGCCTACGGCATCCTCGCCAGCGCTTGGCTCCTCACCGGCGGAGCCACCGGCTCCTTCACCGGTCGGCCCCGAGCGGTCACCGGTGGTGTTGTCATCGTCGTGGTACTACAGATGGCCACGGTGCTGATGCTGGCGCTGGCATCGGGCGACACCATCGCCGCGTCCTCGGTGGTCTTCGACATCCTGCTCGGGATTCTGGCCGTCACGTGTCTGGGGCTGGCGGCACTCGCCCGCGGCGGTTCGCACGCGATACCCACCCGGTCCTTCGTGCTCGTACTGGCGGCGCTCGCCACCCTCATCTTGGCGTGGCTGCTACCAGACGCCGCGAGCCTGGCCACTTGGATCGTGGCCCTAGCGCTCCTTGCCGGCGCCGCGGCTCTGGTCGTCATCGACGGCCGGGTGGAAATCCACCGCTTCGCCCACCGCATCGGCGAGCTCACGATCATCATCATCGGCGAGATCCTGGTGAAGGTGGCGCTCACCGTTGGTGAGGAGTCCCTGTGGGCGGTGCGATTGCTCGCGCTGGTGCCCACGCTCCTGCTGCTCACCACTACTTGGTGGGCCTACTTCACCGGACCCGTGCATGTGCGGGAAATCAACCGCCACCGCCGATTGGTGTGGGTCACCGCACACTGGATGCTCCACATCTCGCTACTGGGCCTGGCGGTGGGGCTGGGCAAGCTTCTCGTAGGTTCGAGCACCCTCGACAAGCCAGGTGCAGTGGCCGCCCTGCTGACGTTGCCGGCGCTGCTGCTGATGGCAAGCCTCACCTTGCTCGACTGGGCGACGGGCAACCGCCGGGTCACGGTGTTCGCAGTGGCGACCTTGGTCATGGCCGGGGCCGCGCTGTTGATCGGCCTCGCCAACGTCAACCCCTCCGTTGCGGCCTACGTGTTGGCAGCGATTCCACTTCTCGCCGTGCTCGTGGGCAACTACCAGCGGCGGGAGACCCCTGCGCAGCAACCCGTTGAATAGTCCGCAAACCTTTCAGCACGACCCGAGTCTTGCCGTTGCCGCACACCGCAGCGTCGTGGTACCGGCACCCGCTAGCATCCGCCCATGTCCACTCGCCACCTGGTACTTGTCCTATTCGCGGCGGTGCTCACAGGCTGCGGCCGGCTCGACGAGTTGACCTACGATCCACCCACGACACCGGCGCAGTGGTGCGAGCAGCGGCCATGCATCGAGGTCGGCAGCACCATCATCAACGAACCCATCGGGATCGTGCTGGTGTTCGGGCTGGCGCTGCTTTGGGTTGCCGCGGGCATCTACTTCCTCATCTCTCGACGCGGTCAGCGGTCGCGCGCCTGGTTCGGAGTGGCTCTCGTCCTCGGCGGGGTCGGTGCCGGGTTGGCCGGCACGAGCTATCAGTTGTTCTCGTACGTTCTCAAGTGCGAGGGACGCGACCTGTGCGTTCTCACCAGCGGCTACGAGGTCGCCTACAGCGTGACGCAGGCGTGGAGCGTGAGCGCAATGGTCATCGCCGTGGCCTATGCGAGCACGCGAGGCGGTGCACGGCGCGCGCTCATCTGGTACGCCGTGGTCAATGCGGCCGTCTACTGCGTGGTCACGGCCATCGGCGTGATGTCGCCTAACGCCACACTGCTGTCGTTCACAGTGCTCATGCTCTTCGCGCTGCCCGGGGTGCTCCTCGTCATCGGGATCACTGCCCGTCGGCTCGGCGCGGCCAAGGAACGGGCGATTTTCATCGCGGCCGTACTGCTCCTCCTCGTGCAGGTGGCCTACTACGCCTACTGGGCGTCGGGACTTACGCAAAGCATCTGGGACAACGGGAACGGCATCTACTTCTCTGAGAACGACGTGCTCCACATCGGCTTCATCCTGTGGCTGCTCTTCCTCCTTTGGCGGGTGGGGCCGACTTTGAACGACGATGGCGAACCCGCGGCAGGCACCTCGGCCACCGAATCGACGTCCGACGCCCTCGCGTGAAGGCACCTGCGGCGATGGTGCCCGCTGGCGGCTGACGAGCCTGGCTGAGTAGCGTGCAGGTATGCACAATCCCACCGATGTCGTCGTCCTCTGCCTTGACGGATCCGAGGAGTCCCTGCACGCCGGCAAGGTCGCCCTGAGTCTCGTGCGGCCGGGGCACTTTCGATTCGTTCTTGCCAGCGTGGTGCCCGACCTTGACGCGGCCTACATCACCGGCGTCGATCCCATGGTCCCCATGGCACCGGATCCTGAACTCCTTGAAGTCGTGAAACTGCGCAGGCAGCAGACTGAGGAACTTCTGGCCCAGGGGGCGGCGGCTCTTGACCTGCCCGATGCGGATCGGCTGGTGCTCGCCGGCCCCGCCGGACCGGCTCTGGCGGAGTTCGCTCGTCAGGAGAATCCCGCGCTACTCGTCACCGGTGCCCGGGGATTCAACGACGCCCGCGATTCCGGTGTCGGGGCTGTCCCCAACCACCTCGTGCGCAAGGCCTCCTGCCCGGTTCTGGTGGTGCGTGGGGATGCCAAGGTGGACGAATCCGGCCCAGTGCTCATCTGCGTGGATGGCTCGGAACACGCCCGCCACGCGGCGCTCAGCGTGACCCCCCTGCTCCCTGCCAGCGTGCCGATGACGCTTGCCACGGTCGCGGCGAAGTCGCCTCCGACCGCACCTGACGAGACGGGCTACGAGATCCTGTCCGATCGTCGGTGGGAGGCGGAGGAGGACGCCGTCCTCAGTGACATCGCAACAGCCATCGGGCGGCCTGACGCAACCCACACCGTGCTCACCGGCCCCCCGGGAGAGACGCTCGTGGCGGCCGCGTCGCAATCCGCAGCGCGGGCCATGGTCCTCGGGTCGAAGGGCCACGGTGCGCTCGCACGGGCAGTGCTGGGGTCGGTGGCCCACACGATTCTGAGCACCGCCCCGTGCCCGGTGTTCGTCGCCGGACCCAAAAGCTGATTCGGCGAGCCGCAGCGTAGGAATCGACTCTTGAGCCGAGTCCTCCCGACTCTTTGGCCGAATCCTCCCACGCCTGAGGTAGCCGCGACCCGCTCTCACGCCCTACCCTGTCCCCGTGCCATCCAGTGGTACCGAAGACACGAACAACCCGTGCGACTCGGATTTCGTGGCGGCCCACACCATCGAAGTCACCTTGATCCTCAATGCGGACGGCTCGGGCCGCTACTCCTCCCCGTCTGTCCGCACAGTCTTCGGCTACGAACCCGAGCACGCGCTCGAGGCGCCAATGCAGTGGGTGCACCCGCACTTCATGCCGCGCATGACTGCCGCGTGTATGGCAGCGGTGACGCAGCTGGCAGACCTGCCCGAGTTCCGCGTCCGGGCGGTCTGCGCGGATGGTTCGACCACATGGGTGGAAGTGTCGGTGGGGCCATGGGCTGATGAGGAGTTCGCAATCGGCGCCGTCATCCACTTGCGCGACGTCACCGAACTGATCACGGCCAAGGGTCGGCTTGCCGAAGCTGAAGAGAAGCTCCAACTGCTCAGCCAGGCCGAGGCAGTGCCAGGTGCGGCACACCGCACCGCCCGGCCGGGTCCGGCTGTCGACATCGCCGCGACACTCCGGCGCGAACGAGAACGCGAACGCCTCGCAGCGCTGCTGGAGGCGACGATCGAGCCACACATTCACTTCTCGGCAATCCGAGACGACACCGGGCACATCATCGATTTCGCCGTGCAGGAGGCCAACGACGCCGCCTGCGCCTACCTGGGCATGAGTCGCGACCAACTTGTAGGCCTGCGGATGGAAGCCCTGCCGAAGCCGCAGCCCAGAACGCTGGCCGACTACGCCCGCGTTGTGGAAACCGGCGAGGAACTCGTCATCGAGGACTTCGCGACCAGCACGGTGGACAACGAAACCCGCCGGTTCGACATCCACGTAGTCAAGTTCGCCGATGGTGTGGTGCTGACGACGCGCGACGTCACCGAGCGATACTTCCTGGCGCAGGCCATCGCCAACGCCGTCGAAGTCAGCACCTCCGGCGGGGTCGTCACCCGGCCCAGGCGCACCCGCGTGCGGCACAAGGACGGCCACTGGGTGTGGACCGAGACCACCAACTCGTTCGGCTACGACTCCGCCGGCAACGTGACCGAGGTGTACGCGGTGACCCGCGATGCCGAGGCCCAGGTAGCCGCCGAGCAGGAATTGCACCGGCTAGCCACCACCGACCCGCTCACCGGCCTGCTCAACCGCGCCAGCATCCTCGCGAGACTGGAGGCGCTTCTTGCGGAGCCGTCCAGCGACGGTGCGTGCGTAGCGGTGTTGTTCTGCGACCTCGACGACATGAAGTCGGTCAACGACAACCTCGGGCATGCGGCCGGTGATGCGGTGCTCCTCGCCGCCGCACAGCGGGTGACCGAGCAGCTCGGCAGTGAGGCGCTTGTCGGCCGCTTCGGTGGCGACGAGATGCTTGCTGTGGTGCCGGGTGTTCGTGACCTTGACGACATCCTGGGGCAGGCCGAACGTCTGCGGCAGGCGCTGCGTGAGCCGGTGCCCTACCCGGACATCGACCGTGAACTCCGCGGCAGCGTTAGCGTCGGTGTCGCTTTGGTAGAACCCGGAGAGACTGTCGACCAGGTCATCAGCCGAGCCGACCGGGCCATGTATGAAGCTAAATCAGCCGGGCGTAACACTGTGATTGCCGCAACGTAGCACCGCCCGACTGCTGCACCTGCTGAGGACAAGAGCCCACCACGCCGGCATGCCTCACAGGCGAATTCCGGGGCACAGGTCGTCAAGCACTCCCCTGATTGGAGAGCCGGGTCAGCGCCATGACTCGACCTCGCATCTGGGGCTCCGCGGTGAGTTGCACAGTGGAGTTTGCTGTTGACAGGAACCAGATGCTGGCAGCCCCTGCAGGCACCAGCGCAATTGCTGCCGCGGGCAGCGTGGGAGCGATGGCAACGAGGAAAGTCGCAGAATTGACAAAGAAGCAGGCGGCCAGACCCGTTGTCGCAAGGGTTTGCTGACGGGGTATGAGCAGCAAGGGGACCGAATCCAACGGCGGATTTCGAGTTGCTCGCCATGGAATTGGGGCACTAGCTCCAGCTACGGCGCTGTCTAGACTTGCTGAAATCCGGGGAGGAATGTGGCGAGGCTGCCCGACCAAGGCAGCAAGATCGCCAACAAGGTGGGAGGGAATCATGAAGAGGTCAGTCGTGGTCGTGGGGATGGGCCTTGCGAGTGTCGTGGCTCTAGGCGCATGCGGTGCAGGCTCTTCGACCTCGGAACCGGCAACATACGGGTCCGTGGAAGAACTCAAGAACGCTGCAGTCGAGGCTGGCCTGGACTGCCCAGACTGGGAGAAGACGAACCAGGTGGTGAACGCTGCCCAGTCCGGTCAGTGCGACGGGAACTCTGTGCTGGCCACCTACTCGACAGACGCGGACCTGCAGGCAACCCTTGATGGGGCGCGAGATCTCGCCGAGCTGGCTCCTATCTTTGGCACCTGGCTGGTCGGCCCGAACTGGACGATTAACTCTCCGCAGGCAGAAGAGTTGCAGCCACGCCTAGGCGGAGTGGTGGAAGACTTCTGACGAGACCCCGTACGGGCTACGGGGCGACGGGCCGGAAGCGGCATGTCGGCCAGGCCGTTTGACCAACCCAGGCGGACGAGCAGGTCGCCCCGCTGCCTCGGTCACGATGGATAATGGTGCGTTGATCACGATCTGCAACAGCGAACGCATCAAATCTGGGGATGCCTGCGCCAGAGCTTCACCCAACCGGCGGCGGGGTCGACAATGTGTGGTGCGGTCATCCTGATGCTCCCCTGGAGGATTCCGTCGAGGGTTGACTCGAAGGATCACGCGATGGCCGCACTGCTCTCCATCACAACGACGATCCAGACCACCGCGCTACGCCACGATTCGGGACTCAACTGCGCCTCGAGCCGCCACGAAACTAGCAACCGCACCACCCGACAGAAAGGCTTATGCCATGACTCAACAGATCCTCTACATCGACATGGACGGGGTCCTGGTCGACTTCATGTCCGGCGTTGAGAAGATGCCCGCCGACGTCCGTGCCCGGTACGCCGGCCGAGAGGACGAAATCCCGGGGGTCTTCGCCGTCATGGACCCGATGCCCGGTGCCGTGGCGGCCCACCGGCAACTGTCCGAGCGCTACGACACCTACCTGTTGTCCACGGCGTCCTGGCACAACCCGTCGGCGTGGTCGGACAAGCTCGCCTGGGTTCACCACCACCTCGGCGAGGCCCCCGGCACTCCCGCCCACAAGCGCCTGATCCTCTCCCACAACAAGCACCTGCACCTCGGCGACTACCTCATCGACGACCGCACCAAGAACGGCGCCGACCGATTCGGCGGCGAACTCATCCGCTTCGGCAGCGACGACTACCCCGACTGGGACGCGGTAGTGGCATACCTCCTCTAGTCCTCCGGCAGACACCTTCCCCTCCGCCTTGCACTGTTACACGGACAAGGGACCGGTGGAGGTGGCACCGTCGCGCTTCACAATTGCTGGCAGGGGCAATTGATGGACACGACAGCAAGGGGCACGACCACCGGCAAGCCAGATCGGATGTCACCTACCCGCGCAACCGTCGAGGGCGGCGCGAGTCGGTTACGCCCAGCCGCAATCAGCCCCGGTGAGGGTGGGCCGCCTGGCTCTTTGGGCCTCGTACTTATGCCGAGGTAGCCCCGAGGAACTGCTGCCAACGCTCACGATCAATGAAGCCGTAGTGTCCAGCTCCTTCCCAGACCTGCGCCTTTCCGTTGGGGAGTTGCTCGGCGACGAGTCGGGGCATTGCTGGGTCAACGATGTCATCGACGTCGCCATAGAAGACGTGGAATGGCTGCTGGATGTCTGAAAGATCGAAACCCCAGTCCCACAGGGCAAGAGTCATTTCGTACAGACCTTCCTCGTTCTGAGCCATTCCTTCCGCGAAGTTGTCGATGAACATGGCGCGCTGTTCGGGACTGCCCAGAAAGGTCTCGGCGTCTGAGGGATCGGCCTTTGCGGTTTCCTCTAGGTAGGCGTCCATGTCTTTCTGCGCCTTCTTCACGTCCGACTTGTATGCCCAACGCAGCACGTGGTGGAAGTGATGTAGCTTCACAACAAGTTGGAGGTCTTTCATCGCCAGCATTTTGCTGTAGCGGTCCTTGTCGAACGGCCCCACCGGTGAGGCCAGCACTCCTCGAGTGACGCGATCCGGCAGTCGATGCGCAATGCTCAGCGCATGAGGCCCCCCGCCCGAATGCCCAGCCACCACAAACGTCTCCAAGTCGAGATGGTCTGCTAGCTGCTCCATATCGGAGCCCCAATCGACCATGTGGCGTTTGGGCTGCGGGCTGGACCCCCCGACACCGGGCTGATCTGCAGCGATCATCCATACCCCTTGGGCCGCTGTGAGAGCTTCATCGGGATTTCGGATGAGTCGAGAATCAGAGAATCCGTGGTTGAAGACAACCGGCGTTCCGTCCGGGTCGCCGTAGGTGTCGTAGGTGAGCTTCCGACCGTCCGCCAGTGTCAGTTCATTCATGCGCCGCACTTCCTACCTGCTGGTTTCGAAAGCCCAAATCACCCGGTCTCGGGTTCGGCCCGCCGCACAAGTCTGCCTCAGCGCCAACGTGGACTACGACGAATCGCAGAAAGCGTGTGTACATCTTTCTGCCGAACCGGTTCGGCTATGGCTTCTGCAACGTTCCCTGCCTGGATGGCGTCCTAGGCATTGAACTCACGGAGAGGAATCAGGTCAACCACTATGCAATCAGCCACCACGCCACGACCAACCCGCGCAAGGAAACCACTGCGAATATTCGTTCTTGCCCTGGCGCTGCTGCTGATCGGCACGCTCGCCACGACGAATCCAGCGACCGCCTCCGCCGTGCCGACGGACAAGGCCCAATCGGATTCAGCCGAACACGTGGCGGAGGCAATGGAACGACTGCGGGTCGATGGGATGATCACACCGTCGCCCGCGCAGACCCCAGATGTTGTTCTAGGACAGGCCAGCACCTTTGGTCGCTCTCTGTTCCACGGTGTCGCCTTCGCTGGTGGCCAGGTCATCATCTCCGAGGTCCTCGCGGCGATGGGCTACAACCCAGACGACGGCTTCAGCAAGGCGTTGAATGAAATCAACGATTCCATCGCGGCGCTCAACGACGAGGTGCGGAAGATCTCCGAACAAGTCGAGCGGCTACTCGAGGGGCAGGACCGCACACACTTCTACAATTCCTACACCCAGGCGGGGGTGGCCGCCGCCAACCTGGATACCGCAATGCGTTCAGTCGGCAGTTGGGTCGAGAAGGATCTGCAACCGTCGGAATCGAACCTATCCGACATGCAGACCGTGATCACGACCTCGATCGGTCAACTGGACTTCCTCTTGACCAACCCCACGACCGGCACCATCCCGCTCATGATGAAGGCAGGCGAACCAACGGCAGTCTCGGATCTCACCCAGTACTGGATTCAGATCGAAACCGCCAGAGATGACTACCGAGCCGTGTTGGCTCAGGGGCTGGCGACGCTGTCGGTGATGGAACGCTGGGATACCACCGGAACAATCGGCGCCGACCTCGAAGCCTTCACCCCACGCGCCAAACAAACGGTTGCCGAGATGTATGAGTACGGCGTCGGCTTGGATGCCACGCGGGTCCAAGTCAAGGGCAACGCATCGATGCTGGTGGCACTGGAGGCGACTCCGGTGTCCGGCGAGTCGGGAGCCCACCATGTGGGTGATAGGCACCAGGTTGAGCCACTGCTGGCGGAACTGGCCGCAAGCTACCGCCCGTCCGATCACGGTGGGCAGACTCTTGAGGCGTATCTCGTGGCGAGAGGGGTGCCGACCCGGGTCAACTACTTGGATACCTACGCCGCAGGCCCGCGGAACAGTCGATGGGCGTCCTTCAACATCGTGGGGCAGATCTCCGGAAACAACTACTCGGCTGTCGAGCGCCAGTTCGGTCAGACGTATTCCGCTCTCAACCCGGCCGGGCACACCAGCGCCTGGAATCAAGCCAACTATCAGCGGCATATCGATGGCCCAGGGGCAACTCGCCTGAGCGCATCGCTCAACGTTGGTGGTCGAGTTGCGGATTTCACCCCCGAAGCTGTGGTGCAAGCGGCGTTCGGCCTGGAGTGACGTGCTGCTTCGTAGTTCAGCCACCACCGGTTCACGCGTTGCCGGTGGTGGCTGGCGCGTAGCAGCTCACCTACGTTGAGTGACGAGACTCGCTCGCTCCTCCTCGGTACACAAAGCCGGTTCAAGCAGCTCAGCAACTTGTGGGCGGACCTCCTCTCGGGCTGCGCTGTGGTGGTCGAGGATCCAGTACAACGCGGCATTGGAGAACACCGCGTCGAACTCGGCGTCGAACTCGTCCAGCGTCGCCCCGCACTGCGCAGCCTTGTCCACTGATTGCGCACGCCCATGACAGCCTCCGGTCCGCTGATTCCGCCAGGACCCGGCGTTATCGTGGCGATCATGGCACTGGCACATGCGGAAGTAGCGACCCTGTTCGGGCACCTGGCAGAGCACCGGCTAGAGGAGTTCTTCGCAGGCGTGGCCGACGAGGTGATTGCCTCCAACGAGGGCCCCTAGTCGGGTGCGCACGACGCTGCCCATCGATCCGGCGACCGCCGCGGTCTACGCCGAGGGTTGGCAGTCGTGGACGCCCACGCGGTGGTATTCGGTAACGGAATCACCCGAGCGACCAGTCGATGCCAACCACCGTCGGATGGGCTCCTACGCCGATGCACATGCCGGTTCCGGCTTCACCGGCCTGGGGCTGGTGGCCATCCGCCCGGCCGCCGGCGAGTCGCTCCACATCTACGCCAGCGATTCGCCGACTGAAGTGCCCGTCATCCGGGCGGCGGTCCAAGGAGATTCCGTCACGGTTGAGTCCGTCGGCCCGGTCGCCCACCACGCCATCGCGGACCTTGACGCGCCATCGGCGCTGACAACCTGGGCGCTGCGCTTCGCCGATCTGAATCATCTTCAGCCACCGCGGCCGTCCCCAACCGTGTGGTGCTCCTGGTACCAGTTCTTCACCGGTGTCCGGGAAGCCGATATCGACCGGAACCTGGTTGCGATGGCCCATCATGAACTGGCTGTCGATGTGGTCCAGATCGACGATGGCTATCAGGCCGAGATCGGAGACTGGCTCGTCCCCTCCGGTCGCTTCCCCGACCTGAGCGCCACGGTCAGCCGGATACGCGAGGCGGGACGGCGTGCGGGCATCTGGATCGCCCCATTCCTCACAGGTGAGCGCTCCACCATCGCAACGGATCACCCCGATTGGCTTGTTCCCGGCGCCGATCCGGGCCGCAACTGGGGGCAACAGCTGTACGTCCTCGATGTGGCGAATCCGAAGGTCGTCGACTACTGGCGGAGGGTCTTCGAGCACTTCCTGGCGTTGGGAATCGACTACTTCAAGCTCGACTTCCTCTACGCCGGCGCCCTTGCCGGCATGGACAGGGGCGATGCCATCGCCAGGTACCGTCGCGGACTCGCTCTGATCCGCGAAATCGTCGGGCCTGACGCCTACCTCGTGGGTTCGGGTGCCCCCACCCTGGCCAGCGCTGGCCTCGTGGACGCCCTGCGGGTGTCCCCCGATACCGCGACCTATGCTGAGGCCCCCTCGGGCGACGCGAGTTCACCGGGTTTGCGCAACGCGATCCGAAACAGTGCGGCACGGCAGTGGCAGAACCAGGTGCTGTGGACCAACGATCCCGATTGCCTCCTCGCTCGACCGGAAGTGGCCGAGCGCTCTCGTTGGGCATCACACCTGAATGCTGTGGACGGACTTCGCTCGATCAGCGACGATATCGACGGTCTTGACGACTGGGGCCTGAATGCCACGCGGGCGTACCTCGAGGGTTCGACCTGAGTGCACCGCAACTCGTTCGCCAGGTACGTCGTAGTGTTCTGGCCACCTCCGTGCCGGACATCGAATCGGCCTACGTCACCGGGATCGACCCGCACTGCTAGTCACCGGAGCCCGCGGCTTCTACGACGAGCGCCACTCCGGTGTCGGTGACGTTCCGGACTATCTGGTGCGCAGGGCACCGTGACCGGTGTTCGTGGCCGGACCGCGTAGTTGACGTAGGGGCGACGGGCTGGGGGCCGGTGGTTGGCACCGGCCGACCGGAACGGTCACTGCACCTCTCCCCTGCGTCAGGCTCGTTGCCTTGCCGGGAAGGTGCGCTATCCCCCGAAGTGGCGTCCCACTGTTCCATTGAGTCGAGAGACCACTCACCGTGCCTGCGGGCCTCCTCTCGCCTCGAGTAGGCGCGTCGACGCCAACTTCTGCGCCGGGTCCGACTTGTTCGCCCCGGTCTACCCACCCTCGCCGGGCACGAAGGCCTCGTGAAACTCCACCGTCCCGGCAGGCTCCTGGCCTTTGAACGGCAACACGAAGAAGGCCTCCGGCGGGTCGTCCGAGCAGATCAGCTCCGAGCTGTTGCGGAAGCCAAAGCGCGGGTAGTACTCGGGGTGTCCAACCAACACCACACCAGCGGCCCGCTCGGCGCGCAATACATCCAATCCAGCGATGATCAAGGCGGCTCCGATGCCGCGCCGGCTCCTGTCGGGCAGCACCGACACCGGTCCCAGCCCGTACCAGCCAGTTTGACCGCCCGACATCCGAACCGGGGAAAAGGCGACATGGCCTACGACTCGTCCATGCTGCTCGGCGACTAGGGAGAGACTGAGAGCACCTGCCGCTCTGAGCCGCTCGATGATCGCAGGTTCCGAGCCATCGCTGATGTCCAACGTCGCAAAGGCGGCCTCGGTGACGTCATGGATCGCCGCCTCGTCGTCGGGGCGCTCGGGTCGGATGTTGATGTCCATCTCCGGCTTCTGCATCGACATCGACATGCTCCTCTCCTGCCTACCTCTCTACGAACTCTCATCAGCGCGAGTGCCGCAGGAGCGGTTCGCCGCACCGCCACGCAGTTGCCCGTGGACCACGCTGAGAACCCATCGCTTCCATCTCACGCAAGGCGGGAGGCAGCCAGAGCCGGGCGGCAACCGCGCGCCCTCTTGGTGTGTCCGATCAGCGGCTTCGAGAGCGTCGTGCGGCGGGCGATCCGTCGCTGCTGGCCTAATGGAACTGAGGTTGCAGCGGTACACCCAGGCGCATTGGCGGGAGTCCGTGGTCAGCCGTAACTTTCGCAGGCGATGCCATCGCCTTCTCTGTCGAGGCGGCGGTAGTCGGGCCCGGTGATGTAGACGGTCATGCCGATGTCGGCGCAGTCCAGATCCGGGCCTGGCTGGTTCCAGGGTTCGCCGCCCACGGCGAGTCCTTGCGGCGCTGCCTGTGCCTGAGGTGCGGCTGGCTGGGCCGGAATTGGGGCGGCTGGAGCCGACGTCGGCGGTTGGTTCAACGCGCATCCAGGCGGGTCGTTGACGGCGTCGACGTTGATGTAGGACGCCTCGCGGATGGGCGCCATAGCCGTCACGCGAGTCGTAGCGGGCCGGTCAGCAGCGGAGGCCGGCCGCCGTGTCGACCGCGAGCCCGAGCTGCGGCCAATCCGGCTTGGGTTCGCTCTTGGATGAGTTCGCGCTCAAACTCAGCAAGAGCTCCGAACACGTGGAAGATCAAGCGACCGCCCGCTGATGTGGTGTCAATGTTCTCGGTCAGCGAGCGAAACCCGACCCCCTGTTTCCCAAGCTCATTCATGGAATCAATCAGATGCCTCAGCGACCGACCCAGCCGATCCAGGCGCCAGACCACCAACGTGTCCCCTGGCCGCAGTTGGTCCTTCAACTTGTCCAGCTCAGGTCGATGCGCAGCGGCCCCAGGCATTACGTCGGTGAAAATCCGGAAACAGCCCGCTTCGCTGAGCGCTCTGGTCTGCAAAGCAGCATCTTGGTCATTGGTGGACACCCTTGCGTATCCCAGAAGTTCACCCACAGATCAAGAATGTATCGAAACTCAACCACCCCTGGGGATATGACACGTAGAATGTGGAACTGAGTTACGCAACACCGCGCAAGCGGGGTCCGGTTTCTCAGAAGTGGTCGGAGGCGATGTGTCAGATACGATCGAATTCGGCGTTCACAACAGGAAGCCTCCAAGCCCCGCTATTGGTGAATTGATCGGCTACCTTCGGGTTGGAAGCCAACCACCATTCGCCAACGAGCAGGTGCGACGACGCAAAACCGACTTTGGTTCCCCACACCCCAGCCATCACCTCGCGACTACGCTCGACTCACCGGTCGCTACCGGGACGGCGCGAGAGCCTAACGTGAAGCCACTAGATTGCACCCGCGAACTCGCGCGGATCGCTGAGAAACGATTGCAGACGAGCGGGGCAGGACTCTTGAGGACCTACGCCGTATGACTATGGCGATAGAACCTGTCGAAAGTCCCGAGGCGATGAAGAAACGTCGCTGGTGGCAAAGGGACCCCCTCAAAACTCGTTGAAAGAGGTTCTGAGACGCGAACGTTTTGGACACGAGTTTTGGCACCGCGTGTCTTGGCGCCTAGAAGTTTGACTAACTCTCGCGCTTCCAACAAGCGCCTAGCGAGTATCGACCGAGCGCCCCGACGCCGAGAAAGCATCTTTGGTGGCCGAGTAGGTGTAGTACTTCATCTCTCGAATGAAAGTCACATCTTCTTCGCTGAGTTCCAACTCATGCACGATCTGCAATCGTCCGCTCAGATGCCCCAAGACATCGCGAATCTTGTGAGCAATCATTGTCACTCCTCATCAAGCGTCTTCCCTGGAAATCGGTGGGCTCATAACCCACTGTACACGCTTCGCTGACCCTCAGAATGGCAGATGTTCCTTGCCGACTACAAACCTGAGTCGAAATCTGAAGTGCCAAACATAGGCCGGTAAGTGCGCGGATGCGCAGCCGCTGGTCCGGGCATTGCCAGTTGTCGACGTTTCGGTTGTCGGCAGGGTTTGTCGACAGCTGGACCCTTCATGAGCAAGTGTCATATTCGGAAACTCTGTTCGCCGCCGACAAACGCCGGCGTGCTCAACCGGTCGGTGCACCACCATGGAAGTGAGCGATGGATTGGTGGTTGAGATGATCAAGATGTATGGGATGTCGTTGGAGGAGCAGGAGCAAGTCTGGGCTCAGTGGTGTGATCAGTTGCGCAACAACCCAAAGAAATCGTTTCGAGCCCAACCTCCAACAGCGACCTGCCGAAGGCGAAACGAGACAGGTCCTGGGCCACCTTGAAGGTGACCTCGTGATGGGCAAGCGAACCTCAGCCGTGGCCACCTTGGTGGATCGCAAGACCCGCCGAATCCAGGTCCTGGCACTGCGTGGGATCAAAGCTAAACCCGTCAGGCAAGCCTCGGCCACCCACATGGCCGGCCTACCGGTGCAGACCCGTCAAACGCTGACCTGGGATCGCGGTCAGGAGATGGCCGAGCACCAGGAGTTCACCCGCGATACCGGCTGCCAGGTGTACTTCTGCGACCCGCAGAGCCCTTGGCAACGCGGCAGCAACGAGAACGCGAACCGGCTCCTGCGCCAATACCTGCCCCGCAGCGCCGACCTGTCCACCCATAGCCAGACCGATCTCGACAAGATCGCCCAGAAGCTGAACAGCCAACCCCGCAAGACTCTCGGCTGGCGAACTCCCGACGAGGTCTACGCTGAAGCCACTTGTGCACCGACCGGTTGAGCCCGCGGGGCTGGTGCACGACTAGGTGACATCTGATCTGTGGTGCCGAGAGGTGCCGCTGGAAGGATGTGTACCGTGCCCAAGCCCTATCCAAGAGAGTTCCGCGAGGACATCGTGCGGGTCGCGCGCAACCGCGATGGTGACGTGACGCTGGCCCAGATCGCCCGTGATTTCGGGATCAGCGAGTCCTGCCTGGCGGGCTGGTTGAAGAAGGCCGACGTCGAGGACGGCACGCGGGCGGGGGTGAGCGACGCCGACCGTGCCGAGAACCGCGAGTTGAAGCGCCGGGTGCGCCTGCTGGAGCAGGAGAACGAGGTCCTGCGCCGCGCGGCGGCCTACCTGTCCCAGGCGAACCTGCCGGGAAAATGATGTACCCGCTCGTCCGCGAGCTTGCCGCCGACGGTATCCCCGTCGCGGTGACGTGCCGGGTATTGAAGATCGCCCGCCAGCCCTACTACCGGTGGCTGGCATCCCCGATCGGTCCCGCCGAGCTGGCCGAGGCGTACCGCGCCGACGCCCTGTTCGACGCCCACCGCGGGGACCCGGAGTTCGGCTACCGGCTGCTGACCGACGAGGCCGCCGATGCCGGCGAGGAGATGGCCAGGCGCACCGCGTGGCGGATCTGCTCGCGCAACGGATGGTTCTCGGCGTTCGGCAAGCCCACCCGCGGCAAGGCCGGCACCCCCGGCCCGCCGGTCCACGGCGACCTGCTCGCCACCATCGACGCCGACGGGCGGGTCCGCCACGACTTCACCGCCGCCGAGCCCGACGAGGTGTGGCTGACCGACATCTAATGCCGACGTCGGCATTAGTAGTCGCCGCACCAGGCCTGATCTGGCCGCTCGGCAGTGAACTGGCGGCCGACCAGATCCGGAACCGCCTTGCGCTTGCCGGCTTTGGTCAGGTTCCGGCGCTTGGGCCTTTCCCGCCCGATCCAGCCGTACTCAGCCATGATCTCGGCCACGGCGTTCACCGACACTTTCCAACCGACGTCCCACAGATCCAGCACCACCCGCGGTGAGCCGTATGTGTATCCGGAGGCTTCGAACGACTCCCAGATCGCGTCCGTGAGCCGTTCGCGGCGCTGCTCGGTGGCCATGACAGTGTTGCCGTCCTGGTGCTTGTAGTACCAAGACTCCGACACCTCCAAAGCGGCGCAGCTGGTCCGGACCGGAATCTCATACTCGGCCCTTTGAGCGGTGATGTGAGCGATCATCGCGTCCCTCGACGCCGACGTCCCATCGCTTCTTCCACCCAAAGGGCCGTGGATCGTTGGAGGACATCACGCTGCATCTGCAGCTCGACATTCTCCTCGCGAAGGCGTTCCAGCTCAGCCCGTTCGGTCTCGCTCAAGGGTCGCTCGGCCGGATCCCCGTTCACCTCAGCGTCCTTGGCGACCCAGTTGCCCAAAGTGCCCGAGTTGATCCCCAGATCCCTGGCGATCTCAGCGATCGACTTGCCCGTCTCCCGGACGATCCGGACCGCTCCCTGCTTGAACTCCTCGTCATACTTCCTGCGTTGTCTCGACACGTTCCCTGACCTCCAAATCAAGGTTCACGTCTACACGCTACGAGGGGAACCCCAGTCGAGGGGTTCGCCTTGTTTGATGAAGTGTTGCTCGATGCATAGGCCCGGAGGTCCTAAGTCTGACGGGAAGTGAAGAGTAGCTGTGCGCTACCTTGCACCTACGTGTCGTAAGGGGATTCCACTGTTTCGGGTTCAGTGTGCGGCGATCGAGGTCAGACGCAGCGTCGGATGTGCGCCATGGGCATCGCCAGCGCCCAGATGACGCCGCAAGTGATGACTCACAGTACGAATGAGCCCGCTGCCGCTACTGCTAGCTACTCTTCACCTGGCGTCGAAGATAGGACCGTCGGGCCTAAACGCCGTGTGCGACGCGAACGGTGTAGGTCATCAGATGCAACTGCGGCTACTTGGAACATTCGTGCGAAGAGTCACGCTAAGGGTCTGGGCTACGTCTACAACCGCCGATTCTCAGCCAATTCACAGGTTGAAGTGGTTCAGTAGATCTTGTGGCTGTTTTGAGGCTGGAGTCTGCTCATGGGTGGTGAGCGGCTACTCGTGGTCGATGATGATGAGAATCTGCGCTCGATGTTGTGCGCTGCGCTAGGACACCACGGATTTGCAGTGGAGGGGGCCGGTGACGGAGTCGCGGGCCTTGCTGCGATCAGCCATTTGAAGCCGGACTTGGTCGTGTTGGATGTGATGATGCGCGGCATGGACGGTTTCGAGTTGTGTCGAAGGATGCGAGCCGATGGTGATGAGACTCCGGTTTTGTTCTTGACCGCTCGTGATGACAGCCGGGACAGGGTCCATGGCTTGAAGCTTGGGGGTGATGACTATCTTGACAAGCCGTTCAACCTGGATGAGCTTGTCGCTCGTATCCAGGCCATCCTTCGAAGGACCGGTTCGGTTAGCGGTGGTGTGCTGTCGTGCGGGGATGTTGCCCTTGATGACGCTGCCCATCTGGTATCCAAAGCGGGTCAGTACGTGCATCTTTCGTTGACTGAATACAACTTGCTTCACTACCTGTTGCTGAATCAGGGCCGTGTCGTTTCCAAGCCGCAGATCCTCGAGAGTGTGTGGGGGTATGATTTCGACACGGACGGCGGTGTCGTTGAGACCTATGTCGGCTACCTTCGTCGCAAGATCGACACGACACAGCCGCGATTGATCCATACGATCCGGGGAGCGGGGTATGCGCTGCGAGCCCCACCGTGAGGCGAGCTGGAACAGCTGTAGTCGCTGATCGGTTGAAGGCGCTGACGCTTCGTTCTCGTTTACTTCTGGCGGTCTTGGTGGTGGCTGTGGTCCAGTTGGCCACAGCGTTCCTCGCGGTTGCGTATGTGAGTGATGAGCTGATTGACCAAGTCGATGAGCGGCTGTTGGTGGCCGGTGACGCTTGGGCGTCTGCTGCTGGTGTCGAGGGCGGGCTCAGTGACGTGTATCGAGGCCGTGTGACAGCTGAAGGTGCTTTGGTGACTGTGTCGGCTGTGAGTGATCGTGGTGAGGTGTTGTCTCCTCCGGCGGTGACTGCTGAGCTTCTTGTGTCCAGTGATGCTCCGGTGACGGTGCAGGCTGAGCAGGGTGAGATTGCCTACCGCGCCGTGGCCCTGAAGTCCGCCTCCGGTGACCAGATGATCATTGCTGTCCCACTGGACGGATATGAGTGGACTAGGAGCCGTCTGGTCCGGCTGGTGAGCGTCACGAGCTTGGTTGTGTTGGTGACGCTCGGGTTGGTTTCCTGGTGGCTGGCCCGGTTGGGGATCGCGCCGATCAACCGGATGACCATGGCAGCGGAGCGGATCGCTTCCGGAGACGACCTGTCGCAGCGGATCGATCCGGCTCCTTCGGGTACGGAGGCTGGTGAGCTCGGCCGCGCCTTGAATACGATGATGAACCGAATCGAGGACTCCTTCAGGCAGCGAGATCACTCGGAGCAGCAGCTGCGTCAGTTCGTTGCGGATGCCTCCCACGAGTTGCGTACCCCGGTGGCGACGATCCGTGGCTACGCCGAGCTCTACCAGGCTGGTGGGTTGGCCGACGAGGTGGCCCTGAACGACGCCATGGGCCGGGTTCTGCAGGAGAGCGAACGCATGTCGCGGCTCATCGCCGACCTGTTGAACCTAGCCAGACTCGATCAGCAACCCACCGTCCGTGCCGACCCCGTCGATCTCACCCGCGTCGCCGAGGATGTTGTTGCCGACGTGATGACCACGCAGCCGCAGACCGTCATCGACCTCGACACCCGCCCCGAACCTGCGATCGTCGCAGGTGACGAGGACCTGCTTCGCCAAGCGATCGGCAACCTGGTCAACAATGCCATCGTCCACAACCCACCCGGCACGAGAGTCGTCGTGCGGGTGCGCCAGAAGCCCAATCACCGCGCCAGGCTCACCGTCACCGACTACGGCGTCGGCATGGCTGAGCCAGTTGCCAGCCGTGCCACCGAGCGGTTCTTCCGCGGCGATCATGCTCGAGGTCGAGACACCGGTGGCACGGGCCTTGGCCTGTCGATCGTGGCAAGCATCGCTGCCGCTCACGGCGGGGAGCTCCGCATCGAAAGCGCTCCGAACACTGGCACCACGATCACCTTGAGGATTCCGAATGAGGTGGCAGATTCTCAGCCGACTGCCAGCGAACTCAGCGGGCCCTCTGAGGAAGAGGTGTCAAGCTTGTCTCATGCTGAGGACTAGCACGCGAACCAAGTATCTGAAACCAAGGTGGGGAGGCGGTTTCATCCTTGGGCTGGCAGCCATCCTCATCCTCACTGCATGTAGTGGCGGGGGCCGAGACGCTGATCGGCGCCAGGACCGAGTCGAGCGAGCGCCGGCCTCGGCACCAGGCACCAACCGGCTATTGATACCGGA
>CAVVYM010000011.1:0-15845 GCA_963752505.1 uncultured Actinomycetes bacterium | reverse complement strand
CCGAGTACATCCAGGACGATTCTTTCCTGCTGCAGACGCTGATAGACCGAGCCAACGATGGAGTGGTCGTCCGCGTCATCGCCAACTCCGATGGCCAGAGCCCCGACATCGTCGACCAGTTGCGCGCGGCAGGAGCCAAGTCGTCTTCGACCCCACCAACGAGATGGCGCCCGAGGCAGTGATGTTCGTGCACTCGAAGACGATGATCGCCGACTACGGTCAGCCCAGCCAGGTCGCCTTTGTGGGCTCGCAGAACCAGTTCATCAACGAATCCCTCGAGGCGATCCTGGAGCTCGGCACCCTGGTCACCGATGGGACGTCAATCGAAACAATTCGGCAGACGTTCAACACGGACTTCTCGCGCAGCACGCAACTGCAGGCCAAGCCATCGCCCAGCGGTTCGCCGTCGGCGGCCACCTCCGGATCGGCCAGCGCCAGCTCGTCTCCGTCGCCGTCCGCCAGCACCTCTGGTTCGAACGGCTGAGTGTCGGGCAATCAATCTCCCCCCTCGGCTCCGCAGAAGACGGGTGGTTCTGGGGGTGGCCGCCGTCACCGCGCTGCTCGCGACCGGCTGCGGTGGCGAGTCGGCCACCGACGATGCCTGGCGGGACAGCGGCTACCCGGGCGGCGCCCAGGCAAACGACCGGTTGACCGTCACAGTGGTCGAGCCTGACGACGGGGTCGCCCCGGTGGTTGACTTCATCGACTCGGCGACCAGCTCGTTGGACCTGGGCACCTACGAGATCAACCCGGACTTCGCCCCGATCACTGACGCCCTGCTGCGTGCCGTCGACCGCGGGGTGGCGGTCCGGGTCATGGTTTCGCGCACCGAGTATCCGCTCGACGGTCCGCAGGGAAACCCCGCCGACGTCGCGGCGTTGCAGGCGAAGGGGATCGATGCGCAGCTGAGCAACCCCGCCTTCAGCTACTACCACGCGAAATTCATCCTCAGCGATGCCGGGCTGCCTGGTGCGCGTGCCCTGGTGACCGACTTCAACTTCGACCGCGGCTACTTCGAGGATGATCCGAAGTATCCGAAGAGGGCAGCACCCGCGGCATGGCGGTGCTCGCCACCGATCCCTCAGACGTGGCCGAAATCGCCACCTACTTCGACGCGGACTGGCCCACCTTCGGGCAGTGGCCGGCACCGGATCGACCCAACGTCCTGTGGTCGCCGAGTTCGACCACGTTTCAGAACCCGGGCAACTCCCAGGCTGCACTGCTCGATTTCATCCAGAGCGCCACCAGCACCCTGGACATCTACGAGCAACAGTTCCCGGCGGCGTCGGACCTGCTCCAACCCATCCTGGAACGGGCCAAGGCAGGAGTGAAAGTACGCATCGTCGGCAACCGCGTGGGGTTCGACCCCAAAGTCGCCGAGATCCTCGAGCCCGCAGGGGTGCAGATCGTGTTCGGACCGAAAGAGGCAAACGGCAAGGAGATGTACATCCACACCAAGACCATGGTTGTCGACGCCGGACTGCCGCAGCAGGTGGCCTACATAGGATCAGTCAACCCCTTCCTCAATGAGTCGCTCCAGACTGAGCGGGAGTTGGGAGTATTGGTGACCGATGCAGCGAGTGTCGAGGAGGTGATGGCCGTGTTCAACTCCGACTTCCGCAGTGCCACGGCTGGCTTGTGACCGCGGCACCCCGAGATCGCCTGCAGACGACCCGCCGCCAGTTGCTTCAGTGGGGGCTGGCCACTGCCGGGGTGGGGGTTCTTGCCGCCTGTGGCTCCGACGATTCGGCGCCGAGTCCGTCGGGCAGTTCGTCGGGCAGCTCGTCGACGCCCACCGCGACTGCGAGTCCCACCTTCGCCACCTCGGTGGGAAGCGCGCAAGAGGCGGCGGAACTAGTGGCCGCCGTCGCAGCGTCAGCAGCGGACGCGGGGAGCTACGGCATTGGCGGTGCGCTCATCGACAACGCCACGGGGAAGGTGCTGCAGACCATGCCAAACCGGGTAGTGGCCCGGGTCAACTCTGAAACGGCCGGTATCGCGGGCGAAACGTTCACCAACGACCCCACTGCGCACGGCGAGCGACAACTTGTCTACTGGTACCTGGCGAACCGGGACAACCTCGGTCTCCCCGATGCCGCCGACTTGACGGTGGTCACCTCGCTGGATCCGTGTGTCATGTGCACGGGTGCACTGTTGACAGCGGGGCTCAACGCCGCGACGGTGGGTCGCGACACCTTCAGCGGCATCAACTTCAACAACACCGGGTCCTTCGCGTCCCTGCCATCGGGGCCGCGCGCAAGCGCGCTGAGCACCTTCGGTTACTACGCGGTCGACCCGGATCGTTCCTACCAGGGTCCTGCGGGATTGCCGTTCGCGACAACAGCGATGACCCGCGAGGTATTCGAGCGATGCCGCAACCTCTATCAGGACAGCGCGGGGGCGGTGCGCAACACTCGCAAGAACACCGGCACGGACCCCTCCCAACTTCGCGACCCGGCCTCGGATTCCGGCGCGGCCGCCGTCATCGAGGCCTACCAGAAGGTCTACCCGGATGCCTTTGCCGTCCGGATCGCCAACTTCAGGAGCCCAGACCAGCGCGTGCGAGGCGTGCTGGAGGACCTCGTGGCCGGCACCCCGGGGGCGACAAATGCGGTGGCGTTCATCGACCCGTTTGGCAACCTCGTACTGGCGTCCGCAGACTCCAGCGACAATCCGGCGGCCCCTGCTTTTATGCCGGTGGCCCAGGACTACTCAACCACCCGATTCGCCCTGATCAACGACCCGTCCACGGTGCAGATCGCCCAACAGACCCTCACGAGTCCGAAGTTCGGCACCTTCGTGTTTCTCCGGGCGCCTTCACCGAACTCCACCACCACCGTGGAGACCCTCGGCGCCTATGGATCAACTGTGGAGAGCGCTCTACCGCAGACGAGCCCCAGCAACTTCCAGTACTTCGATCCGCCGCTCGTCGGCGATGCCGCCGCACTCACAGCGGAAATCGCGGTGCTGCCACCCCTGTACTCCTCGCTGGTGCAGATCGACCCCCAACAAGCCGCCACCTAGCGCCGCGGCCTGCCATGATCAAGCGGTGAGATTCGGGATCGGGGTCATCGCCGGGCTGCTCATGGCTGCCGCTTTGGCCGGCTGCTCGGCGGAGAAGGGCACTCCGGCGCCCGACGATCTGGAGTTGCCCGTCGCTCTCGGGTTGGTGCGCGACGCCGATGGATTGGCCACCACAGCGCTAGCCCGATCAACACCGGGCGACCCGCTCTTCCAACAGTGGTTGACGGCCGAAGAGATCGCCAAGTTCGGACCCTCACCAGGTGTCGCCGAGGATCTCCTCACCGAACTCAAGGCAGCCGGATTCGACGGCTCGGTGCATCCCAGCGGCGGACTCATCGTGGGCACGTTCAACGTGGCCGAGGCCCGCGAGGTGCTCGGCGTCGAGGTCATCGTCGATCAGGACGGCGCCAGCCCGGTCGCCAAGCCCACCGCGCCACCGAAAGTGCCACGTCAATGGCAGGGCCAGGTTGCGGAGGTCGTAGGCCTCACCATGCTGCTGCCGGATACGAGTTCACCCACGCCGCAGTCCTCGTCGTCGGGATTCGTCGCCAAACCAGCGTGCCCCCCGGCGCCGAACGTCAGCCAGGTGCTCACCGACTACTACGGCTTGGCGCCCCTGCACAGCGCCGGCCGCGGCGGAGCCGGCGTCACCATGGGGATCCTGCAGATTGATCAAACCTCGCAGCGCGCGCTCGAGATTTTCGAACAGTGCTACCAAGTGCAGATCCCACCGGTAGCCACCGTCCACGTGGATCCCTCGAATCCGGCGGTATTTGGAGCGACCGCGGAGGAGTCGACCCTCGACATCATCGCCGCGAGTCTGATCGCCCCGAATCTGGAAGCCATCCGCTCCTACCAGTTCAACCCACGCTCATCGTTGGTCTTCCCGCTGGCGGCCGCTATCGGCGACGCGCTGGTGCCGGGTGGTCCGCAGATCATCTCGACGAGCATCGGGGTGTGCGAACAGAACCTGCGCACGCAGGCGCTGGACGTATCAGAGTGGTTGCTGTCCGCCGGCGCTGCGGCCGGTGTCACCGTGATCGCTGCTGCTGGCGACACCGGGTCATCGTCGTGCGCGCCAGCAAACACCGAGGAGGCCAGTCAGTACCCCGCCACCTCCACCTTCGTCACCGGCATCGGCGGAACCTCGTTCACCAGCGACCAGGGCGTGCTCTCCGAACGAGTCTGGAATGACTCACCCAAAGTGGCACAGGCCGGCGGCGGCTCGACCGTCAGCGTGCTCCCCCGACCCGGCTACCAGCGGGACCTGCCCGGGCCGGACAACCGCATCGTCCCAGATCTGGCTTTTGTCGCTGCCCCAGCGGCCTTCGGACCGATCCCCGTCTGTACCGACGAGGGCCTCTGCGCGACGAAGGTGGTCGGGGGCACCTCTGCCACGGCACCCGGCTTGGCTGCCGCCCTGGCAGAACTGGCCGACGCGTTGGCGCCCGGCGACCAAGAGCCGCAGCGCCTCGGGCTGCTCAATCCGCGCATCTACGCCTACGCCGCAGATCCGACGGCGTCGGCCATGTTCAAGGACGTCACCGTGGGAACCAACGACCTGTACAACGTCGGTTGCTGTACTGCCGCGCCGGGCTACGACCCGGCGTCCGGGTGGGGATCCCTCGACTTCGCCGAACTGTTGCGGTACGCCGAATCGGATCGCTAGGCGAATCGATCCCGGCTCACCGCGACACGCTCGCGCTCACCCGGGGTTGGCCGCCCGAGGCCCTAGAGTCGGCGTATGCCACCGGAGGTACGCCTGCGTTCAGCAGCCCAGGCCGACCCTCGACCGGTCGTCATCGTCGACGCCCCACCTGTCGTCACCCGGACCCGAAAGCGCGCGCGCACCGCGGGCCTACTGCTCGCCTCGCTGCTCAATGTCGTGGCCGCAGTGGCAGCCGCGGTCGCTCCGCTCCGACGCATCCTCGCCCCCGGCGAAGTCAACGGCTGGTGGAACTACCCGGCCAACGAGTGGCTCATCAACTACGGCGGCGGTCCCGCGCGCCGCGGCCTGGCCGGCGAGGTCTTGCGCCACCTCCCGCTGCCGTCCGACCGACTCGCAGTCACCGCCCTGGTTGCCAGTCTTGCTGTGATCGTGCCGCTGCTCTTCGCGGTTCTCGTGCACATGGTGATCCGACGCCGCAGATCCGCGTGGCCGCTGCTGCTGTGGGGCATTCCAGGCGGGCTGCTGCTGGGCACCTGGCAGGCAGCGTGGCTGCCGATCATGGACGAGCAAATCCTGTTCGCGACGCGCAAGGAATACGCGTTCACGGCTGCACTGCTGCTCCTGGCGATCGGCCTTCGCCGCACCACCCGCATCACCCTGCTAGCGGCGTTGTTTGGCACCGCGATGGCATGCGGAGCGCTGGTGCACGAGGCGCTCGTGATGCCCTTCGTTCTTGCGGGTTCAGCGCTGGTGTATTTCGCCCAGCGCGACGACGTCCGACTGCGCGCCTTCGCCGTGCTCTGGGCACCAGTCCTGCTTGCGCTCGCCTGGGTCGCATCGCTGCCGACCCTCGGAGCTGCCGAGATCGGCCAGCAATGGTCGGCCCTCGACACCGAAACCCAAAGTTGGCTGGGCGGCGAAGTCGGCTGGCCGATGAAGTGGTTGGGGTTGTCGTTGGTCTACGCGGTGAAGGCGACCGTGGCCACGATGATGCACCCGGACATGTTCCGCTCGTGGGCCGGCGTGTGCGTGTTCGCCGTGGGTTGGACGTTGGCCGCACTGGCGCTCCTCGACCACTCGCGGGCAGGGCTGCGGGCCATGTTCACGGTGTGCGGACTGATCAGCCTGTCGGTGCTTCCGATGCTGGTCGTCGGCATCGACTGGGGTCGCTTCGCGGTGGTGGCGGCGATGTGCACAGCGATCGTGGGTCTCGGGCGCCAGCTTCACAGTGCCCCGCCACCGGCGCGGCGGACCCGCGCCTCGGCAGCGTCGGTCGTGGCAGCAGCCGTGCTCGTGGCGATGCTCGGATTCGTCGGAGTACCGGAGGCCGGACCGCCACTCGGAGGCCTCCGCGAAGTGCCGGCGTCCTCGCTGTAACCCGCCTGGCGGCACGGCGCTCCCGGCCGACCGACCCAGTGATTCGTTGACCCGTGGGAATCGCGCTAGGGTCGTTCAGGTGAGGTTCAACTTCAGTTTCGAGAAGAAGTACCTGCCGGTTCTCGCTGCGGTGGGTGTGACCCCGAAGACGGCGTGGGTGGACCTCACAGACGACGAACTCGACGCACGCTTCGGCCTTTGGCGTGCCCGAACGCCCACCTTCAACATCGTGGCCACCGAGACGTCGGGGCCCTACCAAGCGATCAAGGCCATCGGCGGGCGGGCCTCCTTCGCCGACGGCGGAGCGACGTTCGGCACCACGACCGCTGGCGGGGTCTGCGTGAAGTTCGCCGAGCCGATCAAGATCCTCGATCCAACGGGCCTACTGCTCCACCCCGGACTCACCTTGACAGTGGCCGACCGGGACGGATTCGCCGACGCCGTGCGCCACGCCGCGGGCTTGCCCCGCTAACGACGCATCGGGGTACCTGAAGGGCGCGAGATCATGATCGAACATCCTCAGATTCAACGCGCTATGGTTGCCGCTTCCGGAGGTTGCGGCTCCGGATCCGGGCTGGTGGCGCCATGCCGACTCTATTCCGGTGGAAAGCGGAAGGGCGACGACGATGACTCTCCTACGACTAGTCGGCGTGGCGATCAGTTCAGCCGCTCTGGTGTCCGCCTGTGCCGGAGGCTCCGCGACCGAGGATCCTGGCAGCGACGATGCCGCAGCACAGGCCAACGCCGCGCCCGCGGCAAGCAGCACCACCGGTCCCGAGTCCGCACCCTGCGCCGCCTTCCCCGCGGGCGATATCCCACCTGACCCCACACCGCCCTACCCTCAACCACCGTACGGCGACCCGCAGCAGCCGCAGAGCCTCCAATCTCTACGCTCAGCCGTCATCCAAGCGGCGCAAGACCCCGGCTACTCGAAGAACGCGGTGATGTGTGCTCAAGGCATGGACCAGCCGCAGGTGTGCGATGTCGACTACTGGAACGCCGGCGGCACACCCGGGCAGGTTGAGGACTGCAACTTCTTCTACCTGCGGGTGGGCGATGAGTACTGGAGCAACGGCTCGAATCTGGGTCTGACTCCCCTTGTGCTCGCGCAATACGGGGGCTACCTCGGTGTGATCGCCGACGGCCAAGATCCTGCCAACCAGGCGGCTGGCCCGCACACCACGATCGCCGAGTACGACGGTTCCTGGGTCTACGTCGGCGACCGAGGATCACCAGCCGCCACCTTCACACCGGTCGGGGGCAAGCTGGACGCGGCCGACGTCTCGCAGGCCCTCACCGCAGCTGTGAAGCAGCCGGTGACCTCGTCAGGCCAGGGCACCATCTCGCCAGTCATCGCCAGTGATCGCATGACCGTGGATTGCTCGTCTGCTTGGCTCGACACCGGTTCATCATGGCAACCCACCACTCTGGCGAATGTGACTCCGACTGCGGGAACGGGGTTCCTGTGCACCGGCACCGGCAACGGCGTGGGGACCGCCTACATCGAGGCGAAGCTTCTCGCCGACGGCACTGCCGGCGCAGCCACCCCGGCAGCTGTGAGTATCCGGGTGATGTCGGACCAAACCAACACGCTCCGCAAGGACCTCTCGGCAGGCTTCACTGCCGACAACGTCGTCTGGCCGACCGGCGCGAACGAGGTGGTCAACCAGACCTCCGTGCCCTTCACGATCCCGACCGGGGCCACCTGTTCGGCTGACGGGGCCGCGGGGCCGCAGCAATGCCTTCACCTGTGGGTGAATTTCCCGAACAACGCCAGCCTCACAGTGGGTCCCCAGCAGCTTCCCGCCCTACTCGCCGACGAATCACCCACCGCCGGCGCCGCGGGCTCGGATGCGCCAGGCGACGCTGCGCTTGGGTCTGGCGCGAATGATCTGGCGTGCACGATCTGGTTCACGTTGGAGTTGGATTCGCCGGAACTGCTTGCCACCATGAGCCGCTACGGTCTCGCCACCGATGGCTACACGCCCCACATCAGTTTGGCGAAGAAGAAATGGAAGACGTCGGAAATCGGAGCACCCACCGGAACCGCGGCGGGCAAGCCCGACCCCTGCAACGATGCCCGACTGTTGGCGAACGGCCAACCGGGAGTGGACCCCTACAACCCCAACCCATAGGTACAGCCCAACCCCCCTTAGGCCCGGAGGTCTGGACACATGATGATTCGTAGCATCGCTATCGGTGCGGTCGCACTGCCGCTGCTGCTGGCCGGATGCGGCGCAACGGATTCCACGGACGATTCCAGCGCCGTCGCGAACGCTGCTGAAGCAGCACCGTCGAGCACGGCGACGCCAGCCAGCTCGGGCTCCCCTGCCGTGCCGATTCCGGCTGGCCAGGTCGCGGTTGCGCAACCGGACGACAAGGGTGCCGCGCTGCTGGCAGCCATCAACTCCGCAACCGCGAGCATCGACATCGTCATCTTCCAAATTGGCAGCAAAGACATCCAGCAGGCGTTGATCAACGCCATGGGCCGAGGCGTCAAGGTGCGCGTGATCATGGACGGCTACAGCTCGAGCCAAGTGAAGTACAACGGCGAGTTCGCCAGCAGCATGCGCTCTGCCGTCGCCGCCGCCGGACTCCCGTCGGACGCCTTCGCCATCAACTGGTCGAGCGACAACTTCAACATCACTCACCAGAAGTCGGTGATGATCGACGCAGTGGACTCCTCGGGGGCCACTTTGGCGGCGGGCAGCATGCCCGCCTCTGCGCGACTGCTGGTTTCCACCGGCAACTTCCAGGACTTCGGCTCCAGCCCCTTCTACGCCGCCCGCGACTTCTACGTGCTCACCGACAACCAGCAACTCATCAATCAAGCCAGCTCGGTCTTCGTTTCCGACTACTCCTGCGCCGGACCGACCGTGACGAACAACCTGTCGGGTTCGACGGATCTGGTGTGGAGCAACGGGACCACCGGGCTCTACACCAACCAGGTGGGCCAGTATCCGCCCGTGGCACAGGGCTACTTCGGACCCGGTCGAGTCAGCGATCCTGCGCCGGTGGTGCAGGGCAACTCCTTCGACCAGCAGTACGCAGTGGTGAAGCAGGCGGGGGCTGGCGACATCCTGCGCATCTACAACGAGGAGTTCTCCAGCTCCGCGTTTGTGGACGCGACCATCGCAGCCGCCCAAGCTGGCGCTGACGTGCGCATCGTCATGACCTACGAACAACCGTACGAGTCCGGTTCGCCGACGTCCTCCATGGCGAACTTGATCAAGATGGCGGGCGCGGTGCCTGCCGATTCGTCCCTGCCCGGCATCAGCGTCACGCTGTACGCGCCGCAGAATGTCGTCCCCGACGCGCTTTACATCCATGC
The DNA here is from genome assembly GCA_963752505.1 of uncultured Actinomycetes bacterium. Taxonomy (GTDB): domain Bacteria; phylum Actinomycetota; class Actinomycetes; order S36-B12; family UBA10799; genus JACJWR01. The sequence goes on along the minus strand of CAVVYM010000011.1, from coordinate 6,444 downwards.
GAAGGCGATCCTGCTCAGTGACACGGCAGGGAACCTCAAGGGCGGATTCGTCGGATCGGAGAACCTGTCCAATCCTTCAATGGACGACAACCGCGAGCTCGGTCTGCCGCTGACGACCGACCAGGAGCAGACCGTCGACCTCATCGGCAGCACGTTCGCATCCGACTTCTCGAGCACCACCAACACCACTCGCCTGGACAAGAGCAACCCCAACAACATCCCGGCGGCCTGGAATCAGGCGGGCTCGGCCGCGGCGTCAGACGTTGCCACTGCCGACGGATCGCCCAACGCGTTGCAGCGGTTGAGCGCCCCCGTGGGCGCGTGCGGCCCCGTCGCCACCAACTAGCGGCCAAGTCCATTGGCGCACCGGCGGCTGATCGGGCTCAGGTCTGATCGGGCTCAGGTGCCGTCGGTCGCAGCACGGCAGACACGGATTCGACCACCTGCTGGCGGTTGCCGAGGGGCTGCCCGACGCCTAGCCCTCGATCGCGACGCAGGGCCCGGCTGATGCGGTACAGCAACTGACCGCGCTCTCCCACCCGGACGGCGGCGGCCAAACTCGCCGGCCCCGTCGCAGCCAACAAGACACCGAGCCAGATTCCACGGCGCCGATGCCCCGCCATACCCGCCACCACCCAGGATGCGGGAAACGCGAGGACGGCAAAGGCCGGCTTCACCGTGGCGGCGGTCGGCGGCGCCAAACCCGAAAGGCTGATCAACCGCAGGCCGAGGATGCCCGCGGAGTTCACCATGAGCCCGTAGGCAGCGAGCGGTGCCAAGGCCGCCAAGCCGCTCACTTCGGCAAGTACGCGGGATCCGAGCATCGCCGCCCGAGAGACGTCCCGCGGGCCCACCCCGAGGAGTTCGAGTTCGGCCTCGTACGCCGCTGCAGCAATGTTGACCTTGGCCCGTGCCGCCTCGTCGGCCGACGCGAGCCGGTTGGCGGCGATGGCGATGTCGGCGTAGGGGATGGGTGCGCCGGGTCGCCGAACCTGGAGATACGTCGACGCCGCCAATTCGAGGCGACGCCGCTGCTCCCAGTCGTGGTAGTGATCGCTCACCTGCCCGAGCCGTTGCGCGAACACCTCGGTCACTGCATCCACCAGCGCGCGATTTGTTTCGTCGACCGGGCCCTCGACGTCGAGCGAGGCAACGACATCGCTGGTCTTGAACGGTTCCCCGCAGTCCACTAGGCCCCTCGATCGCAGCACCGACACATCGAAGTAGCTCAGGCCCATGGGCGAGATCATGACGTCTTTGCCGCGTCGCAACGCACCCAGCGCGATGCGGGCTGCGCCCGTCCGCAGCGGCGCCAGGTGGGGTGCAGCCACGCTCTCACCCTCGGGGTAGATGGCGACCGTGTCGCCTGCGGCCAATGCTTCGTACACGTCCTCGAACATGTCGACGTCGCTTGCGACCCCACCATGGTCCTGCCTGCGGTGGACCGGGATGCCGCCCACGGTGCGCATCACGGCGGCGCCCAACGGAACCTTCCAGATCACGTCGCGGGCGAGGAATCGGGGGAAGCGTGGGACGCCTTGATGACGAGCAGGATGTCCGCCAAACCACCTGCGTGGCTGGCCAGGATCAACTCGGCACCCCCGGGTTCATTGCCCCGGCGGCGCACGTCCACCGATCGAAAGCCGACGTCGGTAAGGATGTCGGCCAGCACTCTGATCAGCAGTAGTCCAGCTCGCATGGTCGGTTCCGATCTCCCTGGGTCATTTCGCGTGGCTCGGCTGCCGGATTGTGGCTCGGCTGCTTCGACGAGGTGCTGGTCATCGGTGTCGTTCGCAGTTTCGGGGAGTGCGCCGAGAGCCCACAGGCCAAGGGCGATGGCCCCCATGACGTGCCAGACGCCGTGCCCTTGGAGCCACGAATCCGGCGCACACAGCGGGCCGCCGGTCCGACTGACGGCGAAGGCCGCGAATCCCAGGAGCAGGGCCACCAGGGCGGCCGGTTGCGTCCAACTCAACGTCCGGAGTCCCGCCGGTACACGAGGAACTCGGTCGCGATGAGAACCGCTCCGACGACTCCTGCCAGGGCCGGACTCACCTGCGGCCAGATGACGAGCGCTACCGCGCCCAGGCCTCCGATGCCAATGGCCACCCCGGCGCCCAGGCGAGGGTTGCGGGTCAACTTTGTGAGGTCGATCCCGAAGGCGACAAGCAGGGCGACAGCGAGACCAAGTCGTGCGCCAGGGCTGTGGGGCCACGGCGAACCCGTGGTAGTCGACACTGCCGAGTCCGGTCGTCACGAGCCCGGCCGCGAACACCCAGCCCCACCAGCGGGACACGTCGGGTCGGCGGGCCACCCACCACACCAGCGCCAAGCCCACCGCCACGTACGCCCACGAGGTGGCGAAGAGCACCGGCTGAATCGAACCGAGGTCGCGCGCTTCGCAATCGCCACTGCCGGGTATAGCCTCCATCGGCGCATCATCCCAGACTCGGCGATCTCTTCCCCCAACTGCAGGTGCTGTTCCTAGTCCCATCATGGGTGGCAGTTTCCGGTTGCCCGGCGGGTGGAGTTTGCCTGAAATCAGAGTTGGCCCCGCCGCCTTCGGTCTATCTTGTGGCCATGGGCGTCGTCATCATGGGACTCACGGTTGCATTTGCGTGGCTGTTCGCGCTCCTCGGGTGGGACGCGCCCGGGGCCGATGCCAGCGATTCCTTTGCGACCTCGGCGATGCGCTGGATGATGTTCCTGCCCATCGGGATTCAGTTCCTCGTCAGCGCCTTCATGCACACGGTGCTGGCGAAGAAGACCGCGGCGATGATCGGCTGGCACACCAACGGCTTCCAATACGAGATCGGCTTCGCCAGTCTGGGCATCGGAATCGCCGGCATCGTGTCGTGCTACCTCGGGCCCGACGCGTGGTTGCCGCTGGCGATCGTGGTGTCGGTGTTCCTGCTCGGTGCCGCGGCTCACCACATTGTCGAGACGGTCCGCGAGAAGAATTTCAACCCGGTAAAGCCGCTCCTCCTGCTTTACGACATCGCACTGCCGGTGCCGCGGTGGGCGCTGCTTATTGTCGGCGGGGTTTCTTCCCTAGCGGGAAAGCAGAACCGGGAAGGTCGGAGGGCGGGGCGCGTGGCGGTATCAGCGGTTGAGCGAGCAGTCTCCGCCACTGGAGGCTGCGACCGCGCAACCGGACACCGTCAAGGCGACTGCCCTGCAGGTCGTGGTGGTCGGACACAGCCTCGGACGGCACATCGCGCCGGACGGTGCCCCGATCAACGTCCTCGAGGTCACTCCTGGGTCCACCGTGCTGACGTGGCTGTTCCAGGTTCTGCCGCTGTTCTTCGCCGCAGGGGCGGTCTCGACGCCGCATCGCTGGATCGCATGTCAGTGCGTCCATTCACCACGCGACGCACGCGTCGCCTCGGCACTCCGGTGTTGGTCTACAGCGGCGTCTGGACGTTGCTGCGCGTCACAGCCGCGCTGGTGCTCATGGCGCTGGGCACCGACGACGAAACCTGGCGGCTGCAGGGCGGTTCCCGTCGCAGCTCTTGTGGTTCGCGGGGGTCTACACAATTGCGGCGGCAGCCGCCCCGTTGACCGCGCGCTGGCTGCGTCGCCCGGTGCTCACCCTGGGTCGCGGGCGGTCGCGGTGATGGCTATCGACGTGGTCGAATCGCCGATGGTCCAGCCATCCTCGGTTGGCTGACCTTCCTGCTCGTGTGGGCCTGGCCGCACCAACTCGGCTACGAATGGCCCCGGCTGCGGCGCGCTTGTCGGGGACCCGTCGGAGCCACTGGTGCTGCCCTCATCGCGCTAGCCGTAGGGGCAGCGCTGCTGGGGCCCGACTCCTCGTCGCTGGTGACCGTGTCCGGTGGTGAGGACTCTCGACCCGGGTACTGCCCAGCATCGTTCTGGCGCGCTACGCGGCGGGCAAGTCTGCCTCCTTGCTGCGCTGTGGCCGGCGTTGGCAACGTTGCTCCCGGAGATCGGCTGTGGACGCTTGTGGCCATCTTCGGCGCCTGCGCCATGGGGGTTGATCCGGCCCACATCCGCCGGTGGGTCTTGCCGCCGCGGTGGCGATGGCCGTGAACTGGCAGAGCGACCGCTCGCGCCGCAATGGTGGTTTGTTCATCTGGCAGTTGTGGTCGTGGTGGTTCCGGTCGGTGGCTGCTCGCGGGACTCGCCGCCCGGCCAGAGCAGCGCCTCGCCCGGATGTCCCGGAGCTTCGCCTCAACCCGACGGTGGCCGCCTGGGGGGTCGGTGTCACGGTGCTCGTGGTGTTGGTCACCGGCTTCGTTTACCCTGTGGGCGGCTGGTCGTTTGGCGCACCTAGTCCGCACTGCCCAACCTCGTCATCCTGTGGGTGTTCGGGGAGTCAGTCGGAGCGCGGCGGGGGTACTCCATCGACGCCGTCTGAGTCGGCCGACTGGTCCGCCCCGACGACACACGGTCCAGATCGGGCCAGCGGCCAGCGGCGCGACCTGGCCGCAGGCCAACCCGATGAGGGAACCGGCAACGACGTCTCCCGGGCAGCGCACCCCGGCATGCACCGGGCGCAGGCCGGCACCGGTCGTGGCGGCCACCCGCAACGCGGTATGCCCAGCGACACCGACAACGCGCGCCCGACTCCTCTGCGTAGGTGATGCTGATGCGGCGAGTGCCCGGAGGGGAAGGAGGTTGAGGTGGGCATCGGCACCCGACGCGTTTGCGGTACAGCTGCGATCTCTGGGTCCGGTCGTGGTCGACGGTGAGCACGTTTGAAGCCTTGGTTCGTGACCAGCGACGCCAGGCCGATCGCTGCGACGCCATTCAACGCCGCGCGGCGCCCGGCGGCGCCGCCCACGATCGACAGAACGCCCGCTGTGGCGAACCACAACTTGGAGTTATCGGCGAATTCCGTCAGGCCGCGCAACGCCGCATCGAGTTTCGGTGTCGGCGTGGCCGCGACCGCTGCGTAGATCGCGGAATCGAGGGCGGCGAGTTCGTGCACATACCCCCCGACACCGTCTGACTCCGGTGTCCCCGTGTCTATCGGGTCGGTGGCCTCGGTCGAGGGCCCAGACACCGAGTGGGCTTCAGTTTGCGGGTTCGGCTGCGTCGTCACGCCGCCAATTGTGAACCACAGCACGGGATTCCGCGCCACCTCCACTAGCCGACGACTAGCGTCGCCCTGTTCGGCTCGGCAATGATCCGGTACGGATCGCTGGGCGCGTCGGACCGGAACCAGGTAGTGGTCGGCGCGCCCGCCACCGCGAAGGCCGCGATGTCGCGGCCGACCTCGGTGGGTGCGTCCCAGGTCAGGTTGTGGCCGAGATCGTCGACCTGAATGCCGTTGTCAGGCAGCGGCAGATGGCCATACTGCTTCCACACGAAGCGTCCGCCGCGTCGGGACGAGGCCGCCAGTGCGGCGATGAGGGACTCCTGCATCGCCCGCCGGAAGAATGAGTCCTGCGTCGCCCACATTGCGAATGTGGGGACTGTCAGCCGCTGGAGTTCGGGGCGGAGGCGGGCGTGGCGCAGGATCCCGTCAAGCGCTCCCACCCACGTAGCCAGCGGCAGCCGAGCAGCGCGTTCGGCCTGCTCACGCGTGCTGCGCCCCGGGGTCAGCGGGTAGAAGTTCCACAACTGCTGCATCCAGGCAACCGCGTCCGGGACGAGGTCGAACGGACTCACACCCATGGCCTGCTCCGGCCAGATCAGGCGCCCGGCCGCTGGTGGCGACCGCCACTGCCCGGCTATCACATCGTCGCGGAGCCAGTCACTCAAGAAGGGAGCACCGCGAGCATCGCCGGTCGAGGAAACCAGAATGAGGCTGGAGAGCAGATCGGGGCGAGAGAGGGCCAAGGCCTGCGCGATCAGGGACCCCATCGAGTGTCCGACCACGACCGCAGGGCCGAGTTCCAACCGAACCATGAGTTCCGCGATGTCGGAAGCCATGTCCCCCATCGTGAATGCACCCGCCGGATCACTGCGCCACGCGCCATCACGCGGCAGCGCAGACGCGCCGTGCCCGCGCAGGTCGGGAATGACGAGCCGACAGCCCGGAAGCAGTTCGCGCAGGGTGGCGGCCGTGGCTGCCCACGAATCGGCATCGTTGGTGTAGCCGTGCAGGAGCACCAAGGTTGGGCGCGCCGCCGCCAGCGCTCGGCCGGGCTGGGTCGCGTCGACCGGCGGCAGGTCCACATAGGCGAGGTCCACCCCGGTGTCGAGCATCATCAGGCCACGGGGCAACTGCCACGACGGCAACCAATCAGGCATCCCATCTCCCTGCACCCGTTCCAGCGGCAGTTTCCCCTTTGAGCGTAGCCAGCAAGGCGCCCTTCTTCTCCGGACGTACCGCTGACCCCGCTTGCCACGTCTGACCAGCGGTTTCCAGTGATCAACAGCCCCAACCGCCACCAGGGAGGACCATTCGCCGCCGGCCAATGCGCCTTGGAGGTCAGATGCAGGTTTTGTGTAACTTATAGGCGAAATTTGGGC
>CAVVYM010000010.1:0-367223 GCA_963752505.1 uncultured Actinomycetes bacterium | reverse complement strand
CGAAGGAGACTTTGTCGGGATTGATCAGGCGAGCGACCGAGATTTGCCGGACTCATGAGGAAACATGGCGCCACGGCTTGAATTTCGCGGGCGTAGGTTTCGATGAGTCCTCGAATCGACATGCGGGAGCGCGTCTTGTCCACTTCCCGCTTGGAGTCGACCGAACTCCGGGGGAACTCCTCACCGATGCGGTGCGCTGAAGATGCTGAGCCGGCAAGCGTGAGGGCATCTGCTTGCGTCGCGACGTTTCATCGACGAAACGGTCCGCCGTCTGCGCGTGTGCCACCGAATCGAAGTGGTCAAGTCCACTCAACGCGAGCCGCTCCTGCAAGCTGGCCTGAGCGACCCCCCTGTCAAATGCGAGTTGGATGTCTTGCAGCGGCAGTTCGCCCTGGCTGACCTCCGCCACAACTCGGCGAGGCCCAGCGCCTGTAGCGAACGGATTAGCCCCCCATACGCTGCCCACCTGCGCAGCCCCAGGGCATTGTGCTGCGTGTCGGTCTTCCAAGCCGCGAGGGCTGACTCAATGCGCGCCACAAATGGACTCGTTGGATCCCCAGGCGGTTCACGCACCCCAGTCACTTCGCCAAAGTGTTCCCAAGCGCTGCACAACCAGCTCAAGGCTGCCGCTGCCGCCTCATCCGTGCGAACTCCCGATGCCGACAGCGCATCGAGGACGTCAAGGGTCGCGGGCAGCCGCTGCGTCAGTTCCCCGGCGACGCTGAGATCGTCCACGGCGTCGCGCAGAGTCTCCGTGGCCCCCGGTGTTGAGACATGCCAGGCCGGTGGCAGGTTGAGGGCGGGGATCTGACGTGCCCAATCGGTGAGCGCCGTTGCCTCTTCCTGGTCAGAAATGAGCATGTTGAGATCGGTGAGGAGTGATTCCTTCTCAAGGCTGTGTCCGGGGAGGAGGTGCTGCCGAAGCACTGCCAACACGCTGTTCTGGACTTTCCGGTCCGAGCACTGGTCCGACGCCTCACGAGATCTGCCCGAAAACTCTCTAGTTGAGGGAATAACGCTGCCGGCATAGCGGGAACGAGTCGGCACCGACCTTGTGAGGTACGAACCTACGCGCTCGGCTGCACCCTCAATGTGGGTAGACCAGCCTGGGGTCTGCGTTTGCTGAATGTGTGTGCGGGCTGGCGTCATCTGCCGTGCGATCGCTGGAGCGAGCCTGGCTACGAGGCCAAGGTCGTCGCCGGTCAAAGCCACGCTCCACAGGCCAGCCAGTGGCGCAGCGTCCCTTCGCACGTCCGCCAGGGCCCTTTCGAGACTGTCGATTGCCTCTGCGATCCGGGGAGAGTCGACCGAGCCGGATCGGTGATCTCGGAGCCCCGCCAAGGATGTGTCTCCGGGTCACCCACGGCTCGCATGATGTCGGGCAGCTGCTCCAGCAAATCGCGGGCACGATCGAGCGAATCAGCATCACCAGACTCGACGAACTGGCGGCTTACGTGCACCACCGGCCCCTCACCCAAAGCAAGCAGGGACTCCCGCGCTGTCCACGCCGAAAAACCCAAGCCATTCGGCGAATGCAGGGCTGACGGGTAGCGTTCCAGGTCCTTGATGCTGGAACTTACCCGGCTGTTCGTAGCGGCCCACTGGGCATCACTCGTGTGAGCGACTAGGTTCATAGCTGCCTTGATGGCCGCACGAACCTGCGCCGGCTGCTGGTCCTTCCCATGCAGATTGATGCAGGGATCCGAGCCCCACTTTGGCCAGGCGGCGCTGCACTACCTCAAGGGCTGGCTGCTTCTCGGCGACAAAGAGAACGGTCTTACCCTCGCTCATCAACTGAGCAATCATGTTGGTGATGGTCTGGGACTTGCCGGTGCCTGGTGGACCTTCCAGCACAAAAGAACGTCCGGCCGCCGCCCATGCCACCGCCTGCATTTGGGACCCATCCGCCTCAACGGGACATATCAATTGCTCCTCTTCGAAGGCGATTGGTCCGTCGCCTTTTGGGTCTTCAAATGGCTGCGTAGGGCTTTCCACCAGGTGACGAACGATCGGCTTCTCGATGAAGACTGACTGGTATTCATCCAGGTCCTTCCACAGCCGAAAAGCCGAAAAGGACAGAAGCGCTAGGTAGCCGCGTTCGTCGACACTAAACGGGAGTTCCGCGGTCGCCGCGGCAGTCCTCACCGCTGCCAGTACGGCGTCGATGTCGACGCCCGCTTCGTCCTCGAGCGGCGTCATGAGTTCGGGAATCTCGAGCCCGAAAGACGTCCGCAGCTTCTCCAGCAGAGAGTAGTTGGGGACTGCGAAGCCACCCTCCTCAATGTGGAACCGGTACTTGGGCGTTCTCTTGAGCCCACCTTCGAGCCTGATGGGAACTAGTAGCAGCGGCGAGCGGACTTGGCGCTTGGTGTCAGCAGCAGGCTTGCCATCCTCAGTCCACTTCAGTTCGCCAAGTGTGAGGAAGAGATGGTTTGCCCCAGTCTCCTCCTCCAGCGAGCGGGCTTTGCGCCGTAGCGAGCGCAAGCGCGTCGGGAACACGTCACCTTCAACTCCTGCGAAGGCGATACGTTGATCGAAAAGGAAGTCGCTCAACTCTTCTGCCTCGAGGCCCTGCGCGGTGCGAATGCCTCGCTCAAGGTGGAGCCTGGTGAGTCCGTCGAGGGCAGTGAGCGTGAACTTGTGGCCGGAGGCAATCATGTCTTCGAATCGATGCAGGCCCTGGTTCGGCAGGATCAAGCCAACATTGGTGGCGCGATCCTTGAAGTTGAGCAGTTGGTTTCGCATCGAAAGGTCCAGCAGCGAGGTCTTCCAACTACGAACTCGAGGGGGGCTGTGGTCTTCTCGGCGGGTACCGGCGGTCACGCGTTCGTCTAGAGCCGCAGGTCTCGGAGCCAACACGGAAGCGACTGGCGCCGGCGGCGCGGGCGGTTCCGGCGGGGTGCCCGGCGCTCCACTTGCCCCGCTGCCTACTGACGAGCCGACTCCACCGACCGCATCACCGCCGGACATTGATCCGCGACTGGGGAGAGGTCGAATAATCGTCCTGCTAAAGCTCACATCCACAAGCGAACGCAGACGATAAGGCGTCGAGGTGACGTCCTGGGTGGCGTGGGCCACCGCTTGGTCAAATGCCTTTGAGTTGACCCCCGCAGTCATGGTCGTGGTCTCAACGGGAACCACAACGCCGGACTCAACGAGGTTGACCATTGTGTTGACGTCCGAGACGGCCATGTTTGGAAGCCGCCCGTCCTGGGACAGAAAGCCGGAGAAGGCGTGTCCTTCCAGCAGGAAGAGCACCGGACACAACCCCGCCTGCTCGAGACACGCCGCGTACGTCACTGTTGTGTCCAGACACGTGCCGAGGCGATCGGAAAGCACCTGTTCGGGTGTGCGAATCTTCTGGGCATCCTCGAAAGAAGCCGGTGGGTTGATGTATCCAATCTGCATGGAGCAGAGGGCCTCATAAATGGCGGCGGCAATCTCGCGTGCCCGCCCGGATCCGGATTGATAGCCCTGCAGAGATGGATCGCCGGTCCAAGCCTGCAGCAGCGAGGCCGCCTCCTGCAAGACCCGGACAATCGCTGCACTATTCGGCTGGACGAACGCTACGAGAGTCTCGTACATCCCGCCCAGTGAGGACCACTGGTTGTACGCGAGGATGTCGATCGGATGGCGAATGTTTATGCGACCCGTGCTGCTGCCGAGCAAATCAACCAGAAGGTCGCCTGCGACCGCCTCTTCAAGGCCCGCCATCACCTTTGGCACAGGCGGCAACTCGATCCGAGGCGACACCAGCTGAAGCGGCTCTGGTGCTACGGTCACCAACGTCGCCGGGCGGACAGGTTCGGCTGCCAATTGCGACTCGATAGCGATCGAGGTCTCAAGGGATTCCCCACCAGCGCCAGACAAACCCTCGATGACCAACTCCCGGACAATGGGCAGTCGGTTGTGCGCAAGCGCAAAGTTGATCCCGCCCGCTACTACACCCGTGATCCGGTAGCAGTCGTTGGCCGACGAGAACCAGAGCGGCGGTCGAGTCTTTGCGGGCAGCCCACCCCAGTCCAACTCGTGGGGACCCTGCGACACCGCGGCGACAATGCTAAGGAGGAGTCTCGGAAGCCCCGAGATGTCGTTGCGATCCCGCTGTAGACAGTCACCGGCGTCGCTGTTCAGCGATGCCCACTCGCCCGAAGCGGCATCGCCTTCTAGAACAACACGGCAATCGAACACCTCGCCTTGTTCGGTCTCGGTTTCGCCTGTGATGCGTATGCTCACCCGGGCGCTCGCTGGCCCGGACTCAGGTACCACCGCCACAGAGACCTCAGCGCCAGATGTGAGGCTTGTCAGCACGGCACCCTCAACATCACGAACTGCCGCGTCAAAGATGGTCTGCGTCCACACGTGGGCTCCCTCCCTCGAGCACAGCGCTTTTCCGTCGACTCAGCGACGACCATCCAACCCTAGTGTGACCATCCGATGACCGACGAGTGGACGACTCATCTGGTTGTGAACCGTCGAATTGGGGTCAGGTCCTCTCGGTGGCTGAGAGTTCATGCGTGAGGTACCAGCCTTGCGCTGATTTGCACCAGGGTGAATGGCTAAAGGCGAGCATCGCAGGCTGGTCGAGAAACACCCGCAGTCGCCGCGATGCGGCCCGGTTCCCGTCCGGCGCCGCCCACTACTGGTTGCGCAGCACGATCTCGGCACTCGTCACCAGGCCGCAGTCCGCGCCCAGGTCTGCGCCATTGACCGCACCTTCGGCGGGATCCTCGCCGGTTGGCGTAAACGTCACCGCGACGCTCACGCCAGCCGCAGATGCCAAATGGGACGGTCAAGTCTTCGGCGAGGCCTTGCACACTTGGACGGGGGTGAGACTTGGGGGCTGTTCCGGTGCCAGCCTGGGTGACACTCCAGCGTCAGCGTCAGCGTAGGCTCAGTTCGAGGGCGGGGTTTGGCGTGGGTACCAAGATCACTGGCGCTGAGTCCTGCGCCGTCGCCTTCGAGCCAAGATGCGGCCTCCCAGGGGTCGAGGTAGCGGAAGCGATCCCCGTAGCGAGCGTGGAGCAGCCAGATGATTCGCCAGACTGGTTCCAGGTCTTCGAACGCGGCGGTCTCTGTGTGGAGGGTAAGGACCCCGGGCTGGCCGGCTTCGATCTTCTCTGGGTTGACGTCCCAAAGGTCTGACCCCCTGCCGCTGCCAACGGAGCGTCCCCTGGTGTCGTGGAGCAGGACGAGTCTGTTGTCGTCATCCTGGGTGAGGAGGAAGTCCAAGTTGTCGCCTGCCAAGTCAGGTAGCAGCGATGGGTCGCGCAACTTCTCGCGCTCGACTCTGGCGAAGAACTCCTCGCGACTGTTCACTGTGGACATTCGGGCCAGGGCGATGGGGTTGCCGGCGTCGGCCTCCCGGCGTATCTGCTCGTCGCTTGGCAATCCGACGAGCAGGAGTCGGCCGTCGCATTCGGGGCAGTCCACTTGGAGTAGTTGCCGGAATAGTTCTTGGGAGGCGGCACTTCCTGGGCCCGACCACCCGCACCGGGCGCACGTCAACGTGGCCTGCCGCCAGGGGTCCAGATCGGTGACGCGCCCGTTGTCAGGCAGTTGCCAGTCCGTCGCCGATGACCCATCCGCCGCGCGCTCTGAGCCAGCGGGTGGTGTTGGTGCAATCCGCAAGTCCGCAAGTCTACTGGTCGGCAGAGCGATCCAGCCCTCACGCCGGGCTTGGGCCCGAAAATTGTCGGGGACTGGGGCCACCTGGTGTAGCTGCGCCGCTCGGGCGGACAGCGAAGCGATTACGGCATCCAGTGCATCGTCGGACTTCGTACATAGCTCCTGAGACTCGGGGTCCATGTCGATGTGAATCAGGACCTGCTGGAGCAGACACTTGCGGACCTCGGCACTGTCGTTCTTCTTGCCCTTGTAGCCCTTGTTCGGCAGGTCCCACATGGCCAGTGATGCCGCGGGGTAGACCTCGACGACGGCCCCGTGGACGTCGGAGCGGTCCACCGGTACGCCGACCTCGCGCAGGCGGGCAAATAGTGCGGCGAGTCTCATCGTGGTCAGGCTGAGACGGTCCGCGGCCGGACTCAGTGGGAGATTTCCCTTCATCGTGTGCGGGTTCTTCTTTCGCCAGAGCGGGTCATCGGAGGCGTTCTTGTGCGCGGCGACGTCCTCGGCGACGGCGAGATCGGTTTGCCGGTAGGCATTGTTCTGCCGCCACCGGCTGTCATGATCGTCAGCCGCGTCCAGGGTGTCCTCAGCGTGATGGGTGATCATCGTGCGGAACGTCTCAGGCCAGCCGAATGGGCAGTCGATGCCCACGGTGCCGCCTGCGTCGACAGTGTCACGGATCAACTCAACGAGATCTTCATCGTCGAGGTGACTGGCGTCGGTTCCATCGCGGGGAGCACCGCCACGTGACACCGCGATCACGACCGGCCTTTCACCGCCCCAGTCGATGCGCGCAATAGCTGTGCTGGCGGGCTCAGTAGCAAGGTCAATACCCAGCGTGATCATCGTGTCTCACAATTCTGTGGAGGAAGTGCAATGCGTTCACTGCGCTGACATGCGTTCGCCCGATTGAGCACAAGATTGCCATATTCCACGCCTATTCCAGGGAATCAAAGAGGACTTCGATCGTCACCGCCACCACGGCGCGCGCGAGGTCGACAGCAATGTCGGTCGTCACGCTCGCGGCGACGAACCCGCGATCCTGCGAACCTGGGCAAAGTGGCCGCCCGCACCGGCCATACAGACCTGCCCCGTAGGTACCCGGGACCGAAACTGCCTTGCACGAACGAAACTCTTCGTCCATGCCTGCCGACTGATCTGGGCCCGTTCCTAACCCAGGTCTTCGAGCGTCTGAAGGACGCCCCCGTGGTCATCTTCGACGAGACCGGGCTGCGCGCAACGGTGACTTCCGATCGAAGAATCGTATGGTGAACGTCCCCGCGCACCTCAGGTAGTTGGACGAAGAAGTCCTGGCGTGACCCCTTCTGAGTGATCCACAGACTTGCAGAGTTTGTTCGGCCCGGTTTCGGGTCAGGAAGCTCGAGGATTCGATGGCGACGAGGAGCTTGAGGCGCTGCGAGAGCAGAACGCGAAGCTGAAGCGGCTGCTGGCCGAGGCCGAGTTGCAGAAGTCCGCGCTCAGCGACCTGACCGAGGGATACTTTCTAGACACGAACAGGCGCCGCGCCGCGGTGAGTCACCATCAGCCACCAAGCGCCGGATCAAAGCCCAGTCCTCCACAGAGATCACCCATCCGATCAGCCTGGGTGGCCTCATTTCGGCCGTCGCTATGGCCTCATTTTCGAGCGTCGCCGACACCGCGTAGGGCAGCAGCAGATTCCCCGGATACGGATCTGCATCACACAGTCCGTCCTTGAGGATCATCTTTCAAGTACAGCCCGGCCAACTGCTGGATCACCGTGTCCCGGCGGGCTGCGAGTTCGGTAGACCCGGGATAAGTTCGCCGAAATCACCTGCGGATCGAGCAACTCGTGGCGGGAGTCGTGGACAACGCCACCAATGAAGGACGCGCTCTGGCCCGGGCGTCTAGCTCTGCTGCGCCAGCGCAGCTTCCAGCGTATCGACGTCGACCGCACCAACCGCGTATCGTCCGTCGTCGGTGATGATCGCCGAGAACAGCGTGCCCGTCACAACTCGACCGCTGCCCCATTCGCCGCTGACGGTCGGCAAGCTTAGGTAGGTACCGAGGGCCTGCATGGCCTGGCTCCGCTGGTCGGCGTCGAGGCCACCCAGCGGGTCCGAGGGGTCCAGTTGCCCCGCGGCATCGGGCATTTGAACCTCGCCGACCGCGACCGCACTCCACCCTTCGCCGACGACTGCGGGCTCCGACTTCTGGGGGTCTGAGTCAGCACCGATCGTCTCGTCGACCACGGTGGCACCTGACGGTGGGGCGAAAGCGAAGACGTCCGGATTGACCTGGTCGTACGACACCGAGGTGAAGGCAGTGTCGATAGCGGGGCCCGAGAGTCGGGTGGAGCCCACCTGAACTCCCAACACAACGCTGGTTTCCAGGTCGACGCTGATCGTGATTCTTGAGACCAGCGTATTCGGGTCCCTCGGGTCCACGACGAGGGCAACCGTGTCGCGGCCGGCGATCGGCGGCGAATCCTCAACCGTCACGTCAGCGTCCTCACCGAACGCAGCAAGCACGTCGCGAGCAACCTCCGCTGGAGTCCCGGGTACCTGGGCGGCGCCAGCTTCCGTCAGCACACCCGGGGCGGCCGAATAGTTGGTTGCGGTGCCGTCGTCTGCGGACCAGACAACAACGGAATCGCCGTCACGCACCGCCGAAAGTTGGGTGTCCGCCACAGTGTCGGAAGAAGTTGCTGAAGCGTCGGCCAGGGCGGTGACTCGTTGCCGGTCAGGACCGTCCACCCACACCTGCGCGGCCACCTCGCCGGAGTCTGAGTTCCAGGGCGCAGGAAGGTCGACGAGGTCTTCGAAGCCCGCTGGCAGGCCGAGGTCGACGCGAGTCAGGGTCGTCCCGGCGAGGTCCGTCGCGGCGGGCTGCTGCACAGCAGTGAGCAACTGCTCGGGCGTGGGCCTGGGGTCGACGGCTCCGGCGCTCGCCGCCCAACCGATGGTGCCCACGACCAAGGCCGCGCCGATCCCGCCCAGAGCCCATATACGTGTGGTGTTCGTGCCAACCATGCCCACCATCATGCCTTGCCAATCCGATACGGGCACAACGAAGGTGATCGCCGAAGACCGACTAGGGCCACTCGATCGAGGATTCGGAGAGTGTCGGGGCCCCCTGATACACCTGCAGTACCGGCACCGAGTCGGCAGAACCAGGGGGTTGGTCATGCACGACCACACACAGAAGGCACAACTCGACGGCAACACACTCATCCTGGGCCCAGTCCGGGTCACGTTCATGCGCACGTTGCGCATCCCTGAGGATGGCCTGCACCCGCTACCGCCGGGACTGGGTGCTTTTCCCTTGCGCCGCGTCGAGGACTATCCCGACACCGTCCCGCCGCAGTGGCTCGCACGCGGCGGGGTGATGCTGCCCATCTATCAGCGCGAGGCCATGTGGCTCGCGTTCGACGCCGACGAACCGGCGGCCCTTCAGGTTGGCATTGGCAAGGTGTGCGCCATCAGTGGCCAGCGCTGGACCGAGTCGCTGGAATCCGATCCGCAGAACTACCTCTGCCTGCCCGACCAGCCGTGGCTCGACGGGATCAATGCGGGTGAGGGCCACATCCGGCAATTCGTTGCCGTTCCGCTCGGACTCGGCGCCACGGTCGAGGGTCAGATCACCGGGAGCGAGGAGCACGGCGGGGTCCAGCTGCGAGCGGTGGGCATGACCGCCGACGCACTCGCTCGGTGGCACGCCGAGCAGGCCGCGGCGGTACCGTACGGCGCCCTGGATGAAGCGATCTCTATGCGCGGGTGCGCCGCCGGACATGGGCCTCGGGTCGGGTGGTCAGATGCGGCAAGAGATCTACTCAGACGACCGGCTGCTCGAGGACTACGACCCGGAGCGCTCCGCGCGGGTGTTCGTGCACTTGTGCTCGGCAGCTCAATGGACCGCCATCACCGGCGAGGCGCCACCGGCCACACCCGTGGACTACGAAGCCTACGTTGATGCCGGCCTGCCCTGGTTCGATTACTACAACGCCGATGCCAGCGACCTGCCCGCGTCGCCAAGTCTGGCGGGGGTGACCACGGTGGGAAGCGTCCTCGGCGGGGACGATCAGCCGTTCACCCCGGTAGACCCGACGACGGTGATCACGCTGAAGGACCCCAACGCTGACTCGATCACGGACGGTACCTGGTGAGAGTCTGCGGCACCCGCCGTCGCAGCAGCGGGCCGACTACAGCTGCGACCGAGCCGGGGAGCACTCGTGCGGCTTGGAGTCGAGTGTGGGTTCGAGGCCGGTTTTCGGCGCTGAACCCACACTCGTTGTGGGACTCGGTCAGACCCGCCGCACCCGGGCAATGTCGTCACCCCCGAAGACGCCATCACCGAAGCCGTAGCGCAACTCCTCCACCTCCCAGCCCACCGGCTGCGCCGACGCGTACAACGTGACCACCGCGTCGTAGTCGCGCGCCGCACCAAAGCCGTTGAGCCGAGCCGGACAGTCGATAGTTGCGTCGTCGCAGGTGCCGCCCACTACAACGTGTCCTGCAGCCGGGAGGTAAACATCAGCTTCGAACAACACCCAACTTGCACAGGCGGCGATCCATCGCCCCCTCCCGCAACCGACCCGCAGGGAATCCGTTCGCGTCAACACCACAGCACAGTTGACCTGAAACGGATGGGGACGCGGGAAGGCCACGGGCAGACAGCGAACCGGGGGCGTTGGACCGCCCTGTGCGCAGCCTCGATCGCCGCGCTGGTGTTCACCGGATGCGCCCCGTCGTCACCGGCGGCACCACCCCCGCAGGCATCGCCGAAACCACCCCCGGCACCACCGAAACCACCCCTGACACGGCCGAAGAAAAGGCCGAAACAACGGTCATCAACACCGTCGACTGGACATCCCCTGACGGCACGTTGCAGAGCACCCTCGTGGCCGAAAGCGAGACACCCGGCCCCCGAGAAGACGACACCGGTGCCTTCCGCACCCACTGCATCGAGTCGCACTCAAGTTTCGACGACCCGCTCATGGCCCCCGGAAAGCCTGGCGCCGCACATCACCACATTTTCTTCGGCAACCCCGACGTCGACGCCTTCACCACCCCGGAATCCCTGGTCCAAACCGCGACCACAACCTGCGACGGGGTGTCACTGAACAAGTCCGGCTACTGGGTTCCCGCGCTGTTCGGGGAGTCCGGCGAACGGCTGACATATGTCGACCCGCTGTTCTACTACAAGACCGGCTACCACCTGCCGGCCGAATCGATCACCCCACCACCAGCCGGGCTTCGCATGATCGCCGGCAACGCCATGTCCACAAGCCCGCAAGACGTCGCTGTGGCCAAATTCCGATGCGAAAGCTGGCAGCACCCGCCCATTCCCCGCACCCGCTCACCACGTCCCCTACATCCCGACTCGCCACGACATCGTCGATCGACTGTCTTCCACATGCTGACGCAAACTCTCCGCCACCGATCACCAAGCCCATCCCCCTCCGGCGACCGCCCCGGTGACCGGCACCGGCACCTGCCCCGAAACCCACCCGGTAGCCATCCCCGAAATCAGCTACAACTTCGGCATCCGCGTGACCGACGAAACAGGCCCACCCTCCACCTGGCGGTTCGCCACCGACCCCGACACCGCCGACCGAGGCGGCTACACCCTGCACGGCGACTGGATGAACGGCTGGGACAAAAACACCATGAACAAAGTGGTGAACAACTGCCTGCGCCCAGCAAACGAATGCATGGTCGGCCTCCTCGCCGACGGCACCCAACTACGCCCAGTCCCCCTCGAGGGCCAGCAATAACCCCAACCAGTCGGCCGCCCACACAAACTTCCCCGTGCTCACCACCTACTGGGCAGATGATCTGCAGTGGCGCCCGCGCGACCTTCCAATGTGAGCCTCGCCGTCACTCGCTCACCCGACCGAGGATCGCCACCGCTAAGGGCACGGCTATCGCCGCGCCCCTGACCTCAACCGATAGTCACATGGGGGTCCGACACAACTGCGCCGTGCGGCGACCGTCGGCCACTACGCGTCTTGTGCGGCGAGGTGCGCGACGGCGTCGCGGGCCGTGCGGCCGACTCCAATGAGAGTCGCCGACCCGGGCCCGGTCCAATCGCCGTAGCCGATCAGGTGAAGGGCCGGTTCCCTCACCGAGCGAGTGCCCTCCACGGCAATCCTGCCGTCGGGCTCACGCAGTTGCAGCGAACGCAAGTGGGTAAGGGCGGGCCGGAAACCAGTGGCCCACACAATGACGTCGGCCTTCTGCTCGCGTGAACCGTGCCCGTGGTCGGTCCAATAGATACCGTCGCGGGAGATCCCTTCGAACATCGGCAATGCGTGCAACACACCACGTTCACGGGCAGCAAGTACCGGAGGCACCATCACGATGTCGCCGAGAGCGGAGCTGCCCCCATCGTCGGGTCGCCCGGCGGCGATATCGGCAGCCCTGCGGGTGGCCACGTCGAACAGCGCACGCCCGTCGACCTCGTCGGGCAAGTAGCGCGGCGGGCTTAGGGTGACCCAGGTGACGTCGGTGACATCGGAGATATCGGCGACCAGTTGCGCCGCAGAGTTACCGCCGCCGACCACCACCACGCGCTTTCCCGAAAACTCGGTGGGTTCGCGGTACTCCACGGTGTGCAGCTGCCGCCCAGTAAAGGTTCGCGAACCCGGGTAGACCGGCCAGAAAGGTTGGCTCCACGTGCCGGTCGCGCTGATCACGCCGCGGGATCGCCACTGGCCCGCCGACGTGGACACCAGCAGGTGCGAACCCTCACGGACAACCGCCTGCACTCGAACCGGCCTGCGCACCGGCAGTTCGTATCGCTGCTCGTAGGCCCGCAGATAGTCAACGACGTGGTGCCCCGGCGGAAACCCTCTCGACCAATGCGGCATGGGCCACCCGGGCAATGACGAGTACGACGCTGGCGAGAACAAGGTCAACGACGACCAGGTGTGCGGCCAGGACCCGCCCGGCGCTGGTTGATCGTCGAGGATGACGAAGCGTTGCCCGGCCCGGCGCAGGTAGTAGCCGGCGGCGAGGCCTGCCTGGCCACCGCCGATGACGACGATGTCGATTTCGTTGACGGCGCTTTCCACCTGTTGGCCTCTATCGGATGTCGGTATCGCGTGTAGTGGCGAAAGGCTCGATCGCTGGGATGCCCACCGGTTCGATCGCCGCCAACGGTAGCACCGCGCTGTGGCCGGCGTGGGTGTCTTACCTCGTGGCTGATCGGGGAGATGAAGGGTTGCGGCAACCCCCATCCCGGTGCTCGCCTTGCGGGTGGCTAGCTCGGCGGCTCTGTGCCCACGCCACTGGCCCACTCATCAACCACCGCAACAAACGCCGCGTTCGGCTGGGCGTCCGGCAGCACCGCACACACCGCGGCCAACGCCTGCTGTGCCGGCATCCCAAGCGCTACCGAATGCATCGCAGCGACCGTGGGGGTGCGCGACTGCGCCTGCACGCAATGCACCAGCACCGTCTTGCCCTCTGCCCGTAACTGCCCGATCACCTCGACGGTGTCGGCCAACACAAACTCCAGGTGGGGGTTGTCTTGTGCGGCGGCGGTGTCCACCAGCCACACCTCCACGTGATCCTCCGCAGCCACGCCGGCCACCGGCGCCTCCTGCGCGCCGAGCCGGCACAGCGACACCACCGCATCCACGCCATCCGGCAGAGCCTGCAAAGCCCCCACACCACCGAGCCACACGCCGTCGTCGTGTGGGTGTCGGACCAACGTGTCCACACCTGAGAATGCCGAGTAGTCCATGGCCGCAGCGCTCGGCCAATCTGCCGAGTCGGACTGACCACCGGCAGCGATCAACGCGGCCTGGGCAATGAGGTCACGCGCGCGCAAACCAGGCCAGCCGTGCAGCACCCGACGCCACTGGGCCGGAACCGCCGAGGCGCCGTAGAGACCGCCAAGTAATCCACCCGCGATCGCAGCGACGGTGTCGGTGTCGCGACCACCGCGCACGGCCGCTTCCAACGCCCGGCGTACGTGATGGGGGTCCAGCGCTGCACCGGAAATCGACAGCATTACCTCACCGCTGACCTCCGCCGAGGGTCCGGCCCCCGATGCCGCCTCGCCCGCTGTCGTGACGATCGAGCACCACGCTGCCTGCAGCGCCTCCACGACCCAGCCGTTGGCCGTGAAATCTGACGGTCGCATCGACGCCGCGGCCTCCAGACGCTCTTGCCACACCCCACGTCGGGCGGCGGGCAACTGGTCCAACGCTTCGGCCGCGCGCAACTCACCGGTGAGTACCGCGAGCCGGATCAGATGACACCACAACACACACGCTTCTGCCGCTTCCGGGTCGAAGTGGGTGAGTTGGCTGATGCGGGTAGCCGCTCGGGTCAACGCAGCCGGCTCGTGCAGGTAGGCCAGAGCGACAGGTGCGGTGCGCATGAGTGAGCCGTTGCCGGCGGTGTGACCGGTGTCGGCGTGGAGCCGCTGCGACTGCCCCCGCAGGTGTTCCGCCGTGATTGGCACTCGAGCTGACGCAGCCGCTGGGACTTCGGTCGCCGCGTCCGCCGCTGGTGCTTCGGCCACCCGGCTTTCGGCTGCAGGTGACTGCCGGTTGTTCGCCTCTGCAGCCGCGACCCGCGCTGCGGAGGAAAGCACCGTACTTGTTTGGGCTCCTACATCGGCCGCTGTTGCCCTCCACTGCGCCCAACCGTCAGCGATGCGATCCAAGGCGAGCGTCGAGAGCAGGTCGCCCTCCGCGAGTGCGGCGTCGGCAATCACCAGTGCCATCTGGGTGTCGTCGGTCCACTCCCCTGGGTCCCAGTTGAACGCTCCGCCACCTTTCATCGCCACCGGCATGTCCGCGGGGTAAGGACCACCGAACTCGTACCCTGCGCCGAGTGCGTCCCCGGCTGCCATGGTGAGTAAAACCCCGGCAGCTCGGTGACGCTGCTCGCCCGTGATGACCGGCATGTCGTCACCTTTCATGTCAGCGAAACTACCTGCCGGCAGCTGTGGAGGCGCGGCACCCGTGCGCTGCGTGTGCCAGGCACAAACCACGATTCGGGAAGCGAGAGTCGCCCGTCGTGCCGGGTCAACAGCTGGATCACCTCGGCGTAGGAGCATCGGACGCGGGCTGGTGTACCCCACTAATCAAGGTGACCGTCTCGAAAACCAAGAGATGCGGGCCCGTGTATAACTTTGAGCGGTTCCTGAGGGCCTGAAAGGTGCACACGAGCCCGCGTCGAGGGCGAATTGGGCGGGTGACGCACTCCAACGGTGCACGCTAGCCCGCGTGCACCGCGACTCAGAGTGTCTTGGCTTCGATCATTTGCCCAGGCCAACGCCCAGCAGCCACCGGGCTGGCGGCAGCTCAGATGCGCTGCCGGGGTCCCTCGCTATTTAGCCTGCAGCACCAGGCCCCCGGCGTTCTCCACCTCGGCCCGACGCACGTCGCGCCGAGGCTGTGGATCCACTGCGGCGGTGAGGTACTCCAGGATGCGCACCACCTGTGCTGCGCTGGGCAGAGACGCCGAACTCAGCGCTGTCGCAGCCCTGTCCTGCCCGAGGTGCACCGACCCTACACCTCATCACCCAGGGTGTTTGGCGAGTCCCACGACTGGTCGCTGCCCCAGCGGGGGAAGTCGGAAAGGTCGAAATCGAAGAGATCCAGCACACGTCCCACGGTGTGACGAACCATCTCGTCGAGGGTGCTCGGACGGGTGTAGAACGCTGGGACCGGCGGAGCGATGATGCCGCCCATCTCGGTCACCGCGGTCATATTGCGGAGGTGGCCTAAGTGAAGCGGGGTCTCCCTGGGGAGCAATACGAGTCGTCGCCGCTCTTTTAGACACACGTCGGCGGCTCGAGCGATCAAGCCGCTCGTCGTGCCGGTTGCGATGTCGCCCAACGATCTCATCGAACAGGGCGCGATGATCATCCCCATAGTCTTGAATGATCCGGAGGAAATAGGTGCCGCAACGTCGTTAGGTGCGTGCGTATGGTCGGCCAGGCCAAGGAGTGCTTTCCTGCTGTAGTCGGTCTCGTAGGCCCGGGTCATGTCGCCTGCCTTAGAGACGATCAAGTGGCTTTCGACGCCCAATTCACGCAGGGCTTCAAGGGTTCGAACACCGTAGACGATTCCGGTGGCACCGGTGATTCCAACGACAATGCGCTTGACGGTCATGTCCTAGGCGTCAGTGCTTGTGGTGACGGATGTCTGTCGAGGTTGGCTCATTTGGGGATGTTTCTCCAATAAAGTCACTGTCGCCTGTCTTGAATGCGTATGGGTAATAGGGCGGTTCCACAACGCGACCTAGTTCACTGCGCAAGTTGCCAAACGCGCGATAGATGTCTCGATAGTTTTGGCCGTTGAACGCCGTCAATATCTCCTTCCAACTACGGGGGGCTTGCTTGATTATCGTCCGCATTTCTTCGGTGATCTCCGCCTCGGTCATTGGCTTCACATCACTTTCGGGCTCAGGCAGGATGAAGGGCGCGCTTCGCGTGAAATCGGACTGCACGTATTTGGGGCCGAATGGGATCGTCATGTCAAAGCCGATCTTGGCCGTGGTCCCCGGGGCTGCGTCCTTAGGAATGGTCGGGTCGACTGTCATGGTGTTGCTGTCCGGAATGATGACAGTGCCGCGGGCCGGGTCGTAACGGAACGCCATCGCCCAGTTGATCTCGTTGTCGTCCCAGATATCGATGTCTTCGTCGAAAACGTACGCGACCTTCGGCAGGGCCATCTTCGAGGCGCCTAACATCACCGACAAGGCCTGCTTCCCGTCGCCTGCACCCTGCTTGCGAATCTTCGCGTACGCAATATTGCTCAGGCCCGAAGCAGGGGCGCGGACTTCAAGGACGTCGAGAGCGGAGTCCTTGAGTGCCCCAAATAGATCCGCCTCCAGCGCTGGAAGCTGCAGCATGTTGTCGGTGTACCAGGGGTGTCCGCCACCGATGGTGGCGTACTGGAAGATGCCCCCCTTGCGATAGGTGATGGCCTTCACGATGCAGCGGACGTTGTGTTTCATACCCCCGCCGTACATGCCGGTGAACTCACCGAAGGGCGCCTCGTCGTGCGTCCACCCCTCAAGTGCCATCAACTCCGCTTCGATGACAATCTCCGCGTTCGCCGGAACCTCAAGATCGACAGTCTTGCATTTGACCATCTTGGCGGGCTCACCGTAGAACGAGCCAAGAACTTCGAAGTCGTTCACGTCCGGGGGGAAACCCTTGAGCGCCGATAGTTTGTCCAGTGTCGGCCCGCCAATGACCACCGCGATCTCAAGATTCTTGCCCATCGAAGCAGCCTTCATCGCGTTAATCCGACTGCGATGCGAGGTGCAGGTCATGTCGAAGTTCCGTTCGTTCTTCGACCTGTACATGCTGCGGTAGAAACCCCAGTTGGGAACGCCAGTTTCCGGATCCTTCGAAACCACAAGGTTGTCGTCGGAGTACGACTGGCCGTCCCGCTCGTGGTGCAAGAACATTGGCAGTACCGTCAAGTCGATGTCGTCGCCGCTGAGAACGACCTCATGTACCGGTGCGTCTTCCACCATCACGGGGGCGATGCGCCGGCTCGCCCGATCGACCATTTCCAGGCCTACGACTCGTTTGTCGCACCCCATCGCGAGTGCGTACATATCGTGGTTCGAGTACGCGTTCGCGAGGAACGAGAACTCGCAGTCCTTGATGTTTTCCACCAGAACCGCTGTGGTCGGGTGATCTTCCATGATCCTTGGGAGATCGTCGACCCGTACTTCGTCAGTGACGCGCACGAGCAGTCCCGCAGCTTCCATGTCATTGACGAACTCGGTCAGACTTTGCTGCGGCATGGAAACTCCAGTCGTTACGGGGATCGTCTTTGTTTTGGTTGAACGGAGGGCTTCGCTAATAGACCGGCGAGGGGACGCCAGACTCGAGGTAGGCCTTCAGGCTGGCCAGCAGTGCGGCCCATCGATCGTCGCACTTGTCGTACTCCCCCTCGCGGCTACTCCAGCCCGAGTGCACCAAATAGACATCGGTCCCACCAGCAGGGTTGGCCGACATTGTGTAACGGACTTGGGTACCTGGTGATGACCCTGGACCTTGAATACACGCCCAAGCCACAGTGTCATCGGGGGTTGATTCCTGGACTTCCCATTCAAATCCGGACTTACCCGACTTTCCGAGGTGCCACAGCCCAGTGCCTACACCTGTGGCATCAGCAGTGTGCCACGCCCGAAGGCCTGCCTCTGTGGTGAGTGCCTGATAGACGAGTGAGGGCGTGGAGTTTATGGTGACGCTCTGTTCCAAGGCGTGCATGTGATCAGTCCTTCGTTGTGACGATGACTTCTCGCTAATGCGATGTCCGAAGATACAACGCTTCGCAGGGCCTTCGCCACAACGAAGCTATCTGGGCTGGCTAAAACAGGCGGCTGCTCCTCTAGGCTGCAACAGCAATCAGCACACCTGCCTTGGGCACGAAGGAAGGGCCAAAGTCATGCCGGTAACAACCATGGCCGAACGAGGACCGATCGGTGAGGGTGCAGCGCGGGCGGTGGCCCTCGGTGGTGGTGGTGAATGGTTTGTCGCCTGGATGGTGGGTTATGCCAACGGCCTGCTCCGGGCCGGGGTGGACCTCGCGCAGGCCGACGTGAGCATCGGCACGAGCGCGGGATCCATCGTGGGTGCCGCGCTGAAGAGCGGCCGCCTGGCCAACCTGACCGAGGCGCTCCAACGGCTCGGTAGCGATCCGGCCATGGCCGACAAGACACTTCACATAAGCACCGGTGCGCCATCACAAGCGCGAGCCACCGAAGTGATGGGTGGCACTGAGCAGATCACAGCGGGCACCCTCCAAAGCATCGGGCGCGCGGCCATGGCTGCCCACAACGCCCCCGCGGATAACTACATCAATTCAGTACACGAACTCTTAGGTC
Source organism: uncultured Actinomycetes bacterium (assembly GCA_963752505.1). GTDB lineage: Bacteria > Actinomycetota > Actinomycetes > S36-B12 > UBA10799 > JACJWR01. Next base: position 348,744 of record CAVVYM010000010.1, on the reverse strand, counting down.
TCACTGACTGGCCAGTCGGTCACCACACCACAGCCACCGACTGCTACACCGGCGAATCACTCATCGTCGACTCGCAGTCCGGTGTGTCCATTGCCCAGGCGGCCGCGGCTAGCTCATCCCTACCCGGGGTCAACGGTCCCACGTGGCTCGGCGATCGGTTGTGCATGGATGGTGGGGTGAGCACCTCGAGCACCCATGCACAGACGCTGCAAGGAGCCACATCGGTGCTCATCATCGCGATGTTCGACTTTCAGGCCAACCCGCCGCAACACGTGAATCCGTCGTTCGGCATCGCTGAACGGATCAACCCCGGCACCGCCGAACGGGAAGCAGCAGCCCTACGTGCGATAGGCAGCAACGTGCACGTCACCATCGCCAATCCCGACCCTGAGACGGACTTCATGAGTGCGGCCACGATCGGGCCGGCGATCAGCGCGGGCATCGATAGGGGCGAAGCCGACGCCAGAGCCATCGCAGCGCTATGGGACATCACCTGAGGCGGGAGCCGGACCCTCCTCCGCGTCGGGCGTGAAGCGGCGATCGGCGCACAAGAAAGGGGAATCGAGATCGCAACCACCGTTTCGATACGGCCGGGTGTTGCGCCGCGACCTCCCCTACGCCTCTTCGCTGGGCGTGCCCGGCACCTCCCAGGCTTGGCCACTCCCCCAACGGGGAGAACCGGACAGGTCGAAATCGAAGAGATCCAGAACCCGTCCAACGGTGAGACTCCACGCAACGCTGCAGCGAGGGTTGGCATGAGCCTGACCTTCGGGTGAAGTGGCTGCAACCGCAGTACTTGCCGCGGTCGTGTAGACCCGACGCGGGCTGGTGTGCACCTTTGGGGCCCTTTCAACATGCTGAAAGGTGCACACCAACCCGCATCTATGCGCCTGAGGCCAAGGCACCGGCAAAAGAGGGGCACACCAGCCCGCATGCATGACCCAAGTCCGAGTTCATGAACAAGTTCCCCTGCCACAGTGCCCTGCCACACATCCGGTGAGGCGTATCTCGTCTCCGTGCAACTCGAGTAACTCCCGCGAGGGGCTGTCGGGAGTCACCTCCAGAAGAAGGATCACCAAACCTCGCACGCCAGCGTGCGCAGCGTGGGATGGGTTGAGACGCAGGCCGAAACCCATTGCCGTGGCCGAGCTACCTGCGGCGTTAGCTCAGGTCCAGCACGAGCCGAACCGCCACGCCCAGTCGCTGGAGTTCTGAGGCGCTGAGCAACCCGCGGCGTTTGACGAACCGTGACAGCGGCACAGTGTGGACATCAGTGGCATTGGCGAACGACACCGCGCATAAATCGACTCCTGCGTCGGCATCCAGCGGGATGTGTGTGGCCGCTGGACCAGCGGTGCCAGTCACAACCACGACCGTGACGCTCGACAGCCGCCGTCGCAACACGTTCGCGGTGAGCACCACGGCCGGATGCCTATTGACCGGGGCCGGGAACCGGACATCCCACACCTCTCCGCGCAGCGGCAGCGCCGCCTCGCCATATCGCGAAGGAGTCACTCCTCGTCGGAATACAACGCGGCCGTGACGTCGGACGCAGGAGCAGGTTCACCCTCATAGAACTCGTCGTACTGCTTGCCCAGCGCCACCATCTGCGCCTTGTGGTGGAGTAACGCGAGAGCTTCACGGATCGCCTCAGACGTGCCTGCAAGCCCCAGCGTTTCAATGTCGTCACGCAGTACGCGGGAGGTTTCCTCCGGCACCCTGGCCTGCAGCAATTCCGAACCCATGTGTCATACGTTACGTCGTACAAAGGCGTGGGGGAAGTCGCAATCCACAGGACGCCAGCGCGAGGTGTTCGCTAAGCACCCGCTTGCGCGGCGGCAAGGCTCCCGCAATTCGTCATGGAATTCACTGTGAGCCAGACGCGATCACACACGTTTCAAGCCGGGTGCTAGCCCGCCGCGCGGAACTCCGCGTAGCGCTGCTCTAGCCGCTCGGGATCCGGCCTATCCAGAGCTCGGCTCGGCACCGCCATCAACGTGCGTCCGTGGAAGTCCTGCAGGCCGTGCCGCAACATCGGTCCGTCCACTTCGGTAAGCACGTCGGTGGCCACGAACACCCTCGGCCGAACTGTCTGAAGCCAGATCAGCGGCACATCGCGCTCGAAGGCTTCGTGCAGTTTCCGGTTATCCCCGCGTGCCCAATCCCCAGTGCGGATCTTGTAGCGGGGGTAACCGTCCGGTCCTACAGCGTCGTCGTAGGGACCACGTGGGTTCGTCAAGATCGTCAGCGTTGCGGGCAGCTGCGCTGGATTGCGGATGCCGCGGCTCTGGTCGATGAGTTTGATCTGCTCGCCGTCGAAGATGAAGTCCTCGAGCTGTTGGCGGGAAATGACACCGCCGGACTGGTCGAGTTCGCGCTGCACGTACGCCATGGCTGCGACACGCACCGCTGCGTCGCGCTGTGAGTCCCACCCGGACATGGGGACAGTTTGCCAGGCGTGACGCTGTCAACCCGGTCCAAGACCCACTACGTTTTCCAATCTGCCCAAAGCGTGTGTCGGACAATCGACATCTCGTGCAGTAGAAGGAACATCGACTGGCGCGGTCGACCGTGGTTCGCACGCTTGGCTGCAACCGCGGCGCAAGTTCGATCGAGCGCGCCAAGCCGAGGAAGACCATGAGCCGGCGTTCCATCTCCAGCATCTGAGTTGCCTCGAGCATTCCCATGGCGCACTGATCGCCTCAACGAACTCTTGATCAGCGGCCTGCGTCTCCGCCCTGGCCACAGCGCGGGCTTGCCGTGCGGTTTCTTCGGCAAATCCAGCTGAGCGGATGTTGGGCACCCAAACCTGGATCGGGCGCAGGCCTCGCTCCCGCAGGCGCTGAACCCACACTCGGTGCAGGCACCGACTCGTTCAGCAGCCACTCAACGAAGTGACGATTGAATAGGGCATGCCGGGAGCGCCGACTGCGAATGTGGCTCGATTGCCGCGGCCGGATCCCAGCCGTGGAGAATCAACACCAGCGCGGTCACTAGGCCAGACCGGTTCAACCCCGCCTGGCAGCGGATCAACACCCGGTCGCCGGACTGCCAGCGTTGATGCGCCCACTCGGCAGCGCGGCGCACCCGGGCAATGTCGTCACCCCCGAAGACGCCATCACCGAAGCCGTAGCGCAACTCCTCCACCTCCCAGTCCACCGGCTGCGCCGAGGCGTACAGGGTGACCACCGCGTCGTAGTCGCGCGCCGCGCCAATGCCGTTGAGCCGAGCCGGATAGTCGATGGTTGCGTCGTCGCGGGTCCCGCCCATGTACAGGCCGGGCAGGATCTCATTGGCCTGCCAGGAGGGATAGGCGTCACCTTCCCCCGCCGTCCAAACTTGCTCGATTTCGGGCTCATACCCGTCGTGTTCGATAGAACTGTGCATGGTCGCTCCTCGGTGCTGTTGTGACCGCCGACCAGATGGCCCGCAGAGTCCGTGCACCTACTCCGACGAATGAATCGGACAACCGTTAACCGAAGATTCGAGACGGTTGTGCCGCGCCCCTTGCGGAGTGAACTGCGACCCGTGTCGGACCCCTATCGGACACTTGTGCACACCACCGAGGAGGCCATCATGGGCGCAACACCGACCGACGACGACATTGCGCGTGCACGCACCGTCGCAACAGCCACGGCACACCGGTGGCTGAAGCATCACTGCCACGAGGGCATCGGGGTGGAAGACGTCGTGCAGGAGGTACTGCTGCGATTCGTCCAGCTCAACCTTGCCGAGATTCGCAATCCCGATGCGTGGATCGTGCGCGCGACGAGGAACCGGTGCGCCGACGTCACCGCGGCGGCCAAGCGCCACGGTCAGGTGCCCATCCCGGGCGACGGTGGTGGGGCCGATGACTCAGCTAGGGCACGTGCGCGTGCTATCGGCGTGCGACCTGCGGAGGTAAGCATCGCCATCACCGCGATGGGTCCCAGCGCCGGGGCGATGGCGCCGATGATGCTCAGCCATGCGCTGGCCGGGCTCTCCCCGCGCGAGCGGGAACTGCTGCTGCGTCACTCCGAGGGCTGGAGCAATTCCGAGATCGCTCAGCATCTGGGCTATGCCTCCGCTCAGAGCGTGGCGGTCAGCGTGTCGCGAGCCAAGGCCAAGGTCCGCGAGAGGTTCGCTTCGGACTCGCAGCGGGCAGACCTGCTGCACCCGCAGCGGGTCTACTGACCGCAACTGCAGCGGACCAACAACAGCGGAGCAGCGGCCAGCGGCCCGACCGAAGCAGTCTCATCAGACCGCTGCGTCACATCAGCAGTCGATGAGCAGGGCTGCATGGGGTAGCCCCACGCGGAACCTATTGCAGGGCAACGCAATCGCTGCCTACGGTTGAAGCGGGAGGCGGTGGACGCCATGGGCGAGCAGCTGAGTGCAGTCATGTGGGAAATTGCGCTGTTCATCGTGCCGGCGGCCGCAATCCTGCTCGCCGCTGTCCGAATCAGAGCGACCAAGCAACGCAACGGCGACCCGCAGCAGAAACTCAACGGCTGGACCATCGCCGCGGCGGTAGTCCTCGCTGGGCCGATTGTGGCCGCCGCAGCAGTTGCCGTCACTTCTTGGAATGCCGGTTTCGGGGCGTACGGACTCCTGATGTGGTCAGGCATCGGCCTACTCCTGCTGGCTGGCCTCGTCCTCGGGTTCATCCACCCACGCGCGGCAGGTGTGACGCTTGTGATTCTCGCAATCGTCCTGCCAGCGCTGGTGACCTTGACCGGACAGTGGTGGGTGATCGATGACCACGCTGGGACGCCCACCCCGGAGTCGGTGTTCCTTGGGACGTTGGCAGTAGTCGTGCTGTTCTCCCTACCCGCGCTGATCAGTGGGATCCTGCTGCTCGTCGGCAGCCGCCCCAGCGATCGAGGAGGAGACACCACAGGCACGCGACCTGGCGAACCATTCGACACGCCTCAACTCACCACACAGAGGGATCCGCACGTGACACGCCACCAAGCCGACACTGAAGGGCGAATTCAGGCCGCCAATTGAACACTTGCCTTCAGAGGTGATGCCTTCTCGTGGTCATCGATGCTCAGGCCCCCAGGCCAGTTCCATACCCGGATCCAGATTGGGGGAGCCACCGTACGAACCAATCTTGGTCAAGGTGGTTATCTTGCAGACAAGTCCGACACTCAGTTTCACAACAAGCACACCTCCCACGTCGGGGCTGCCCACCAGGGGTAGGAGCAACCGGCGGCAGATTCGATTGGGTTCACAGACTTCGTTGCCTCCATAGCAGGCAGACACTGGAGTGGACGGCCGATTCATGAAGTGTCCACATGGCCCGCGCCGGGTCCACGGCGGCCGCCCCTGAGTCTCGGTTCATTGGCACGGCGAGCGGAACCGACCTCGTTGACCGCCGATCGACCACCCGATCACGGTGCTAAAGTCGTGTGTGCGTGCACGATCCACGCGGGCGATCGTAGACCGACGGGCATTCGCGCGGACAACAGCGCAGGAGGAAAGAGACCCACCAAGGATCGCTAGGAAGCATCCGCGGTCTTTTGACTGTGAGGGGGAAAGCAGTGGCCAGCACCTCAGTGCCGCGCGTGCACTATGAATTCACCAAAGCTCCGGCCGCGTTGGTCTGGGCGGCCGTCGCGGTCTTGGTCTTCTCCGCTGCTTTGCTCTACTTCGGCTCGCTGACCTCGTCAATCGTCGGGTACCTGCTGGCACCTCTGGGCGTGACCGTGTTGGTGTCAGTCTTCCGCTATAAGGACGTCCTGGCCTCGCGCAGCAACATGTACGCCGGCAGCGGCAACATGCAGCGAATCGCCACCATCACGGTGGTGCTGTCGTTCCTCGTGGGCATCGGGCACTCGTGGATCGTTGCCACGGATATCGCAAAGACGCTGGGATCATGATGCGCCGCACCTTCCTCGCAGCCCTCGCCCTCGTGGCCGCCCTCTTTGGCATGTCGATGACTGCGGTGCCACCCGCGAGCGCCAACGCCATCAGCCCCGATGCCGAACTGGGATTCCAACAGATCTCGCAATGCCTGCAGTCCCGCAGTGATCTTGCCGTCCTCCTGGTTGTCGATGAGTCCGGTTCCTTGCAGGACACAGACCCGAATGACAAGCGCTCTCTTCTGCTGGCCAACTTGGTGCGTTCGCTGGGCCGGCAGGCGGGTACTCCTACCGCCGAAGGCGCCCGCCGCATCGACCTGGCGGTGTCCACGTTCGCCCTGACCTACAACCCACTTGTTCCGTGGACTGAGCTCAATTCGGACTCGACCGAACGGATCGCCGGAACGCTCGAGACCGAGATTCCCAACCTAGACAATGGCGGCGGGACGAACCATCCGGAGGCGATCGCCGGCGCCCGCAACCAGATGGCCGAGTTGTCAGCCACAACCAATTTCGAACGTCCCCCGTGCCAAGTGACGATTCTGTTCACCGACGGGGTGCTCTACGTGGACGACGACCCTACGGCGAACGCCGCCGCCGCTCAATCGATGTGTGCCCCCGGCGGCGTGGTCGACGGCGCACGGCGGGACGGAATCAACCTGGTGACGGTGATGCTGTTCGACCCTGCGGTGGCAGAGTCGAATCCGGTGGACTACCAGGAAGGCCGCGCACTACTTCAGGCGGCCGCAGAGGGCAGCGCCCAGGGAATCACCTGCGGCACGCAGCCGATTCCACCCGAGTTCGCCCGCGGCGCGTACCTGGAAGGCAACGTTGACCGGCTGGCATCGCTCTTCGCCAGCGCCTTCGCACTGAGCCAAGGCGGAACGCTGATCCCGCTGGAGGGGTCCTCCGCAACTGTCCAAATCGATCCCGGCATCTCATCCTTCACTGTTGTGGGGCTGGCCTCGCAGGGCATCACCCTCGCCCGTCCCGACGGCCAACAGATCCCGATCGACAAGGATTCCCCTGGCACCGATCAGGCCCAGGCGGTGTGGGACTTCGACAACGTCACCGTGGATGCGCCGATCGACGACACCGGACTCGGTCGTTGGACGATCACAAGGCCCGGCCAGAACGACGAGGCGTCCGTCTTCCTCAACACAGGCTTGGGCCTGAAGTTGGGCAACGTTTCGCTGATCTCCGGGGAGCGCGCGGAGATTGAGGGCACGGTGGTTCGCCCCGGCTCCGACGAACCGGTCGACTTGTCGGTCTACTCCGCTGCGACCATGACCGCATCCGCCGTGGGTGCATCCGCCGATCCAATCGAGGTGAACTCGAACGGCACCTTCGCTGGCAGCATTACCCCTGACAGCGACTCGACCACCACCACTTTCGACGTCACGCTCAACCTCACCACCGCATCAGGCACGGAACTCCAGCCGGTCTCGGGAAGATTCACACTTCCGGTAACACTGCCGCGGGAGTTTGCCCAGGTGCAACCGGTGCAACTGACGCTCTCGCCATTGGTGGGTCGGGATGGCCGCTCCGAAGGCTCCCTTACCGTCACCGGTTCACCGGACGGCGCCACCCGGGTGTGTGTGGATCCGATGATGTGGACCGCCGTCGACGACGCCAACCGCTACACCACCGAACAGACGCAGGGATGTTTCGACCTGGCGGCTGGCGAGCCGCGGACTATCGACGTGGCTGTGGTCACCTCAGATGCCACCGACGAGCGTGTCGGCGGCGAACTCCCGATGGTCGTCACAAGCGTCAGCGGCACGGAGCGCGCGGTCAACGTTCCGGTGGCCTTCACCGCATCCGCCCCGGTGAACCAGGGGGTGCGGCTGGGAATCGTGGCCATCTTGACGGCCCTGGCCATCCTCCTGCCACTGATATTGCTGTACCTGTTCAACCGACGCCTGGCGAGATTCCTCCCAGCCGACGGCACTCGCTCGGTCGCGATCCCGGCGACAGTATCGACCACCGGCATCAAGGCCAAGGAAACGGTCACGGCCGGCGCGGCAGCCAGCCCGACAAAACCCGCCGCCGCCTTCGACATACCCGCCGAGAAGTTGCGGGTGATGCCTGCGATGGATAAACCTCAGCGAGAGATCCCTGGGCCTGACGGATCGAGCCTGCAGACGAAGATGCCCAAGAACCTCTTCGGCAATCCCACGGCGGTGGTCGTCGCCGGACCGGGATCCCGCGTGTTCTCCAATCAGGCGCCCTACGTGCACGGTGACGGCTCCACCGCGCCAGTATCGATGGGCCTAGGCGACGTCTGGTACGCCACCGTCAGCGACGCGGCACTGCTCTCAGGGGACCTGTCCACCGGGGTGCCAGCGCTCATCAGCGCTTTCGTCGCGCCCAAGGGCCAGGGGGATTCGCTGGCAGATGTGGCCGCACGAGTGCGCCAGTTCAAACACTATGAGGCCCTCCTCACACGCCTACAGGTGGCTGCCAAGGAAGACGCGATGAAGGCTGCTGCAGGAGGTTCTGGACCGACCGGCGTCGCCAACTCCAGTTCACCGGGGTCCCGACCAGGTGGCCCCAGTGGCCCTGGTCCATCGGGCGGAACCCGTCCGAGTGGCCCGCCAGGACCCAGCGGTGCACGCCCTGGCGGTCCCGTTGGACCGTCCGGCTCGCCGCCTCCGGGTGGCTCGAACCGACCGTCCGGCCCGCCGCCCCGACCGTCTGGCCCCACCGGACCCGCCGGTCCCGCTGCACCTTCGGGCCCGCCGCGGCCGAGCGGACCGAGCCCGCAGCCCCCCGCTCCTGGTGGTGGATCTGCGAGGCCGCCTGGACCCAAACCGCCGTCCGGTCCCAGCGGGCCACGTCCGGACGGCCCACGGCCACAAGGACCCTCCAAATGAACGTGTCATTCTGCAGACCAAGGGAGTCATGATGCTGTCCCCATTCGTGCTGATCGGTATCGGCGGATCCGGTGGAAAGACCTTGCGCACCACTCGGGCTGACCTCGAACGACAACTGGAGAACCTGGGATGGACCGGGGACTTCCCGGAAGCGTGGCAGTTCGTTCACATCGACGTGCCCAGCAAGCCAGACGGTTTGGACGCCAGCCTGCCCGGCGCTCTGCCCTCGGGGTCGTACAACGGTCTGGTGGCCAGCGGTGTCAACTACCAGGTGGTCGACCGACTGCTGAGCAACTCACTCAAGCCGCAGTTGAATCTGGATGCCACCGCCGGGTGGCGCCCATTGGCCACGCAGGTCTCGGTCCCGATCGACCGAGGGGCCGGACAGTTCCGCGCCATCGGCAGGATCATCACCGTGACCCACCTACGCGAAGTCAAAAGCGCCATCGCCGATGCTGTCGGTCGGATCCAGACTCCCGGCATCGAGGGGCAGCTCAAGCACATCGCGAAGTTGGTGGGCGCGGATGATCAGATGGAGATGCGCGAACCCGTCTACCTGATCGTGTCGTCGTTGGCCGGCGGATCGGGAGCGGGTGCCGTGGTCGACGTCAACTGGGCGCTCCGCGCAGCCGGCGTTGCCGTGGAAAACGCCGGCACAATCCTCTACGCCCCAGATGTCTTCAAGAGCATCCCGGAGACGATGCGAAAGGGAATCCGGCCAAATGCACTCGCCACGCTGTCAGAACTCTCCGCAGCCTGGTGGAACGAAGAGGGCATCTCAGCGACCACCAACGCGATGTACAACGCCGAGGGCATGGTTCTGCCCCAAGCCGAGGGTCGCGCACCCGGGATGATCTTGGTGGGCCGCAAGAACAGCGCCAACCTCGACTACATCGATCAGAACGCCGTGTACGTGGCGATGGGGCGTGCGCTCTCGGCTTGGATGACGTCCGAGCCGCTCCAGGATGCGTTGACTGCCTACGTCACGGGAAATGGCCCGTCGAGTTCCTACGAAACGGTCGGGGAGTTCCCTTCGGCCCTGAGCCACCAGACCCCCCCGTTCCGGGCTATCGGCTACGCGCGGGTGTCGCTGGGCCGCAACCTGCTGCGCGAGTACGTGAGCGAATACCTCGCACGCGAAGGGGTGGAGACGGTTCTGCGCAAGCACCTGGAGACCAAGCGCGGGCAGGACGACGACCGTTCCGATCGTGAACTCGTAGACGAGGCTGCGAAACTGGCCTTCCGCGGATACGTACGGCAGTGCGGACTCAATGAACGCGGGCCTGACGACAACGACGTGCTCGACGCCTTGGCCCCGCCAGAGCGACACGAGTGGTTTGAGCGGTTGCAGGCGGACATCACAAGTCAGTTCATCGACGCGATCGGCCCCGGCGGCAAGGACACCAACGCCATCCGCACATACATTTCCAACGCCGCCAGCGACTTGTCCAACCGGTACTTGAGCACCGAGCACGCAGGCCAACTGGAGATGGCGCGGGCGTGGTCGGTGGCGATCCAGAAGCGCGTGATGGCAGCGACGGCAACCTCGATCGCGCGCAGCGGGGCCTTGGTGACTGCGGAAATGCTCAACAAACTCACCCGGGAGGAGATCCCCTACGTTATCGAGGAACTTCGTCGCGAAGCCGACGGATTTGCGAGTTGGGCCGCTGACATTGACGGCGCGATCAACGGGGCCCTGATGGAAGGCGGTGCCGCCAATCTGCAGGCCAACAGCCCGTTGGTGACCAACGCGGTGAAGGCTGCGGCTGTTGCACTGTATTCGCATGTGGAAGTGCAGGTGCGCAAACTGGCTGGGGATCTGCTCAGCGACCTGTCCGACAACTTCCTTGAGCCCTTGACGCTAGCTGTGGAAGCTGGCCGCCAGCGCCTGCAGGAGGACGAAGCGCCTCAGGGTGCAGTGCCCTCGGACATCTCGCTGTGGCCGACTGGAGACGACGTACCCAGCAGGTTGAAGCCTTCGCCCAACGAGTTCCTGCTGGAGAAACCGAACACCTACCCGACCACACGCGCGGAATTGGTCGCGCGCAGTGTTCCTGGCAATCTTTCGACCGGTGACGCCGAGCGTGAGGCTGTAGGACAGATCATCACCGGAACCGTGGAGATCGGCTCGACTGACCAGACGCTGATCCAGACTCACCGAGTGTGGCAACCAGCCAACTCCGAACTGCGCCCGGCCTCGCAGTCGCCGCAGCGCGCTCAGTTCCGGGTTGAGCTTCGAGGTTCTGACCTGCTGAATCGTGCCAACGGCTGGTCGGTCGACACCAGTAGGGCGATGGGTCGCTACTTGGCCCAGTCGTTGGAGGACTACCTGACGGACGAGGATATTCAGCCCGAACAACTCGCCGATCGGCTGGGCAGTTACGAAGGCGCACTGACCGGTGCAATCGGTGCCGCTGCGCCGCTTGCGGCGATCGACAAGGTCATGCTCGCCCAGGTGCACAGGCAAAAGGAAGTTGAGCCGCTCTACCTCCTGAGCACCATCCCTTTCCCCGGCAAGTCCGAGGCGCGCGACGCCACCGTTCGGGTGCTGCACAACTCGGGTCTGAATCCAGACAAGTTCACTTTCAAAGAGGCACCGGTGGGCGCGATCGACGTATTCACCGCGTTGCCGGCCACCTTGCACCCGGTGGCGTTCGAGTCACTGATGAAGCCCATCGCCGAGGAGTGGGCGGCGGTCAAACTCGACCCAACATCGCGGGGTGCGTTCTGGCGGTGGCGGCGGGCCCGTTCACTACCGGAGTTCATCCCAATCGCCCCACCGGTCCGCAGAGCGATGGTGCGCGGCTGGTTCACGGCTTCACTGCTCAACCGACTCGAAATTCCCCTGGGCCAGCAGTGGACGATCTTCGACCCGTTGAGCCGCGGACCGGTGCCCTTCCCCTTCCCACTGCTGCAGCCGGATGTGTCGCTGGGCTACGAGTACCTTCCCGCAGTGCTCAAGTCGCTGCCGCTGGCGTGGTTGGACTGTTCCACCCAGGGCGACGTGGCGCCGATGGCCGCCTACCGTTGCCTGCGAGACCTGGGAGGCTCCGGTGAGTCCGATGCCGTCGGGGACTATTCGCTCAACCGAACGCTGCGCAATTGGCTCGCCAACGGGCCGGCCGAGCCCGGCGCACCGCAAGTCGAAGGCGTAGGTGTCACCATCGAAGAGCGCCGAGACTACGCACTTGATCGCATCCGCAATTGGCGTACCGCCTACACCGGGGTGTTCGAGGCCACCGAAGCGTCACTTGATCCCTTCAGCGCACCTCGGGCCTACGAACTGCGTGACGACATCCTTGCGGCCTTCACTGAGCTCTTTGCCGGGGTGGAATCGGTGCGCAGCCTGCAGTCCTCACCAACCGTCTTCAACTAGCGGAGGGGCGCGATGGCAGAGCAACGGCCGCAGGGCAGCCTGACCGTAGTGCTGTTGCCCAGCGGGCTGCATGGACAGGATTGCCTGATGGTCGCCAGGTCGTGGGCCAGCGAGGGTCTGCTCCGACGAGCACTGTGGATTCCCTCGGAGAACGTGCAGCCATCGCAGTTCGGCGGCGCGGAAGCCACAGGGTTTCTGCTCGATCAGGGGCAGGAGGCCGCTCTCGATGTGTTGACGGTGCTCTCACGCAGCCGGTTGCGAACTCTGACCCTGCTGATCCTGCAGATCTGCGACACCGAGGAGACCGTGGACACGGTCCAACTCGGAGCCTCCGAGCTGCTAGTTCCAGCGCTACGCAACGCTCGACCCGAAGCCCTGGTGCCCGCAGCCGCGGCGAATCCAGTCGAGGTGCTGCTGGTCAACCTCCTCACCGGTCCGACAGGCCTGGCCGGGGTTCCTTTCGAACGCGTAACCAGCCGCTGGTACGACGCGAATCTGGTGGCCTCGCCAGAAGACCGACGAGCGGCCGACCAAATGGATCGCTTCGTGCGACCTGCCGACAACCTGGTCAGCTGGGCGATGGCGCAGTGCGCCACCGTCGGTGGCCTGTGGTCGGGGATGCCGCAAGGCCCCTGGGAGATCATGCGCAGGGGCACCGAAGACTCGTCGCTCTCGCAGGGCGATTTCGTCCGGCCCGTACGCGGATTCGCGCGGATCGTCACCAGTGCGCCGACAGCACGCCGAGCTTTGGCGACCGCCATGGCGGAACTGCGCTTCGTGTCGGAGAACGCATTGATGGCCGACCACCTGTTGCCAGTGGGAGACCCCCAGCCGTACCTCGATCGGGTGGTGGCGGCCTTCGACGAGGTTGACGGTGGGCGAATCCGCTACTCCACACCCAGCCCCGCACCGGCCCCCGGCCGTCAACGCATGGGCTTCTTCGGCGCACTCGGCGAGTTCATCGGCTTCTCGGCACGCGAAATCGGCAAGGTGCCCACGTATGTGTTTCGCCGCACCAAAGCCCGTGTTGGAGCACGTACCACCGCCACCCTGTCCGGTGAGGACGGGCACATGGTCGTGTATGCAGGCGGTGAATCCCCCGACCTCGACGTGTACATGGCCGACTTCGAACGTCAGTCGTTGGAAGCTCAGCGCAGCCTCACCGAGATGGCGGGCGGGGTACCACCGGCCGCTCCTGAGTTGTGGCGGACTCTGCGGGCCACGACGTTCGGGTTGCTCGATGGCTCACCGATCCCCGAGCCGATTCCCACTCCGATTGTCGCCGACCAGCGGGTGGTACTGCCCTCGACCATGCTCGTCGTGCCCCCACCGCTGCCATGGGCTCCTTCGGCGGACGACTTGCATGCGATCACCAGCCAAGCTGGAGCGGATGACCTCTTTGTACCGTCCGTGTCGCCATGGCGTGCCGAGTGGCTGCGCGACCTGATCAGCGAGGCGCAACAGCACGAATCCAGCCAACTCGATGAGTTGCAGGCTCAGCGGAACGAGGCGACGGCCACGCAGAAGGCCTACGAGGACCACGTTGCTCATCAACTTGCTACCTCCGCAGCCGCGGAGTCACCCGAACTGGTCAACGAAGCCGACCGCAAGGCCGACCCAGAGGTGGCCGAGCAGGAAGAAGTGAGCGGATCGGAGGACGAGGCCGAGACTGGCGACGACGCGGATTCCACCACGCACGATGGCGAAACGGATCCTCAACTAGGTGAGCAGGACCCTCAATCAGACACCGACTCGGAGTCGGACGTCGGTGCAACGCGAACAGCCGAGGAATCAACACCGGGGGCCCAGGCCTGGGACGAGGGGGGCCCCGCGCCGGTAACACCTTCGAAGGTTGACATCGCCGCGCTGGACGCGGAACTCGACCGTGTGCGCCGTCAGGCGGACGCCTTGCATCGGGAGCACGCCAGCCTCGACCGTTGGATGGCCGACAGGGAGAGTTCATTGCTCTGGCGGCTGGCGTCCAAGCTGCAGTCGAGGACGTTGCAGGCCAGTGCCGACGCGGCGCAGTTCCGCGACCTGGCGACAGGGATTCCGGAAATCGATTCCGAGGAACTCCGCCGAGCGCGCAACAAGTTCGCCAACCGCTTCCTGCTCATGTTCAGCATCGGTGTGCTGCTCGCGCTGCTGACCTGGCGGTTCGGTGATCAACTCATGGAACTGATCTCGCTGCCCGGTTGGGTTGCCTGGGTGATCTGGGCGATCATCGTGGTGGTCTGGCTCATGATCATCCTGATCAGCCACTTCCGCCGTCGATCGCGATTCCTGGCCCAGCTTCGGCTACTGCGACACCAGCAGCGCGATGCGGTGCGGCAGTGGCGAGAAGCCCGCTACGCCGAGCAGAAGCTTCAGGGCCTGTACGAACAGCTTGTGGACTGGGGGGAAATCCTCGGCTATGCCGTGCACGACCCTTGGCAGCCCAAGGAATCGTGGTTCTCCGGCCTGCCTGATGCCGACCTCGCCGCCAATCTGCCCACCTGCGTGGATCTCGCGGTACCCGACCCGAACGACGTCAGAGGATTTCGAAGGCTCAAGCGCGAGGCGATGCGCTCGCTGGCCGGCGAAGGGTGGCGCGCACGTGCCTTCAACGTGCTACTCGAACGGATGCTCGCCGACCAGGATCAAGAGAACTCCTCTGCCGTAGCAGCGCAACTGGACCTGGACTCCCCGGCCACTCCCAACGGCAGCAGGCACACCATGCTCGAGTTGTTGCGCTCCGACGAACTGCAAGCCACGGCCGCCGAACAGGTGATACGCAGCAAGGCAGCTGGCCTCTATGCCGACCACACGACGCTGGCCCGCCACGCCCTGGTGCCGATCAACAGCGAGTACGCCGCAGAGGACACCGACCTGCTCGACGCGGGCAGCGAACTGGAACTCATCCGTCCGGAATGGGGCGAGTTCCTCGGTGGGGTGCTCGACGGAAAGACTCAGTTCTCGGTGAATCTGTGGTCCGACGAGGGAGCCACGGAGACGGCGAATCGTCAGAGAATGCACACGCTGGCTTTCGCTCCGCCTCGAATGGCGACGGAATTGGCCGACACTGACGCGACGTTGGTTCCCGCCAGGGCGGCCGACGTCAACCGTGGCGTCGAGCTTTCGGCGAGGTGCGACTTCGGGCCCACGGTGGAGCGAAAGCAGGTGCGGCTCTTCGCCGAGTCATCGCAGCAGTTGTCCGAGTTTGAGGGTGCTGCCGAGCGGTCCTACGGCGGCCGCGGAGGCCCATACTCCGTTGTCGGAGCACCGCAGGGATCCTCCCGCGTGGACGGTACAGCGGCTCGCCGTGCCGACTCGGATCGTGACATCTTCAACTAGGCGGAAACCGAAGTGTTCTGCCTTAGATGAGCCGCACAGCGCCGTTGGCTGCCAACTGTCGCCGATGCACCTAGTTCGCAAGCGCAGCCGGACTATCGGTCCAAGGCGAATGTGGCATGCAGGCGCACTATCGCAGAGGTATGAAGAACTCTCACTGGCGCAGCCTGCAAGAAGTTCCGTTTGGTATGGAGGGAAGGTGGGCGAAGGTCGGTGGGAGGAGAGGCTCGCGGAGTTCCCATGAGCAACGTGAGTACGGGTCGGCCGAACTGAATGGGGTGTGGCTGCTACGGCTACCTCGGGGCAAGCACCGTCGGGCTGGTATCGAGCACATGGCGGCCAGGTCGAACACTGGAATGGCCAGGCTTGGCTTGTGTGGCACCCGAGTGCACCCGGCGAGTCCGCTACCTGGGAAGGCGTCACTGAGGGCTTTCTTGGTTATTGGGACGGGCAGACGTGGCGTCAGGGCGCCCCCGCGGTCGAGGAGGACCCGCACCGCCAGCGCCGTGTGCGAAGGCTTTGGATCCTGGGCGGCGTCGCGGTGGGGATCGCCGTTCTAGGCGGGGCGATTCTGGCGGCGGTCTGGTGGTCGTCAGGCACCCTCCCCAACCCGGATACGACCGTCATGAAAACGGATCTCGCCAATGAACCGGACGTTCCCCTCACGACAGAGTCCGGATACACATGGGAACAGCGCGGCGGGAAATTGCTGTTGACGCCCACTGAACCAGGCTGGCATGTGATGTCGTGGGATGTTGGCAGCTACCAGGCACTAGGAGCTCAGAGCAACAGGTGGCCCCTTGCACCTACTGCAGCGGACTCTCTCGCAGGAGTCGTGGTGACCAACGCCGAAGGGGAAGGCGTGGCGCTGGTATGCGATAACGACGGACTACCGACCATGTTCGACATCACCTCGGGCGACACCCTCGCGGTGGGTCTCGACGGGCAATGTTTCGACTGGGACTACTCAACCCTTGAAGTCATCAACACCAAATCCGGAAGCTTCATGGCCGATGGTTGCCCCACGGGATGCGGGTCCAACTATGCGCTGTGGGTGGTGGCCGAAAGCGAATCGTACGGGTCGCTCAGTAAGGCAGGGATCATCTTCAGGTCCGACGCTGGCGACACCACCTTTGAGGTTGACTTCGTGGCTGCCGCCGCGCCCCACGAAGAGGTGACATCCGCGGAGGGCTCGGTTTCGCAGTCCGCCGCTGTGCCCGAATGGGCGTCGGGGTTCAACTTCTCCCGCGCGAACAGTCGTCGATCGAGGTGCCTATTTACTGGTAGGCCTCGATCGTTGCTACGCGAAGCACTTGGTCCGGTTCCGTGGCCGCGACGACCACCCCGACTGAATCGAGATCGCGATACAACTCGTTCCCCACGTACAGGGAGTAGCTGTCGGCCGTGGCCCCGTAATTCACGAATCGATCGCGCACATCGAGACTCATGGACATGTTCTCTTGGCACGTGAAATCCGATGCTGCACCGGGCAATGGAGCGCCGGTGCTCATGTCGGCGAGGAACATGGTTCCACCGCTCTGACACATCAAGGCCACGCCCTCTCGGGTCGAACCGTTGTATGCCGCCAGCCCCCACACGAATCCAGGATCAGATTGTGAACCCGACGCAATGAAGTCCGCGTCGACCCGAAGCGCGTTGGCCCCGTCCGGGAGCATGAACTCCAGTGTCGCGCTGTCGCTGCCGGACGGGTAGAGGTTCAGGGTGCCACCGCTCTGATCCCAGGACAGGCCCGCTTGCTCCCTCATGGGCGCGTCCCCAGCAGTGGCGAAATCATCCAGCATGACCATCTCAAGGCTGCGCACGGAATTGTTGAATCCGTAGAAGAAGGGAACGACCACCAGCAGGAAAACCAAGGCCAATGCCGCGAACCCTCCGAAAACAAGCAGGACGATGGCAAGAGGCCGCTGGCTCAGGGGGCGCCGCACGGGTGCCGGGGGAGCCGGGAGAGCCGGGGTCTGCACATACTGGTCCGAAAACCGGGTTGGATCGGGGGCTCCGGCAGCCTGCGTGGATGAGTCATGTGAGTCGGTGCCAGAGCGATGAATCGACATGGCCAACACCTCCCTGCTGATACTTCCAACATAGGCTCGTCGTCAGACAGCGATGAGGCTGCTAGGCCAATGGAGTGACCTCCAGACTTCTACCGACCCTCCGCTCTGCGTGCAGACGAGTCGGAGATGCGAAACCGCACAGGTCAGTGTCGCCCGCCATCGCTTGACGCGGTCAAGATGTCCCGGCGGACGGCCGCCCCGCCGCGCGCCGCGGGCCGCAGGTTTCCCACGCATCATCGTACGCCTCTCGAGTGTGTCATTGGCCACGATTCGGGCGGGCCACTGGCGATACCAACGTCGCGACAAAACCCCAGCCCGCGGGCATTGCTGGGCGGCGCACTCGATGCCTGCGCTTGACGTGGAAGGGGGTGGTCACCATGGGCGAGCATTCCATTGAAGCAATTGCTGGAACTGCGTTGTTCATGGTGCCGACAGTCGCAATCTTTGTCGGCATCGTTCTCGTCCGAGTTGCTAGGAGACGCAACGGTCTACCGGGGCAGAGACGCCACGGCTGGATCATCGCCGCTGCGGTGATCGTTGCTGGCCTGTAGTTGGGATTCGTTTATTCGCCAGCGGCAGGTTGGGCACAAGTGGTGTTGGCATTCTGCTGATCGTCGGCAGCCGACCCGCGACCCTGGAGTCGACACGACAACAGCGCCAGCGGATCGGAGTACCGGCGCGGTTGGCCCTGCCAGTGATGCGGAACCCAAAGCCACATCACCACACCACACTCCGACGTGACCAACGCCCGGCCCCGGTCCCCGAACGCTCTTCTACGGTCGAGCCCTGCCGCTATCCTCAGCCCATGGTCGGGCGGGATGAGGGGTACTCCCCCTTCCTTGCCATCCCCCGCGACCGCTGGCTCGCCTCGAATCACCTTGCGTTCGCCATCTTCGACCGATTCCCGGTCTCCCCCGGCCACACCCTCGTGATTCCGCACCGCCACGTCGCGCAGTGGTGGGACGCAACCCGCGACGAGCAGACCGCAATCCTTGATCTGATCGACCATGTGCGTGGTCTGCTGCTGGACGACGACGAAAGGGCGCGGCTGCTTCCCGGCGTTACGCGCCCGAATGGCTTCAACGTCGGATTCAATGCCGGTGACGCCGCGGGTCAAACCGTGCCTCACCTGCATGTACACCTCATGCCCTCGCTTCCGCGGCGACATGACCGACCCACGCGGCGGGGTGCGACACGTGATCCCGGAGCGCGGCAACTACCTGGCGGAATCCCCCACTCCCCTCGAAGCCACCACTGCGCGCATGCTCACCCTGCACGACGCCCCGCGCCACCCGCTCGGCCCGGCCCTCGCCGACGCCATGGCCGACCCGCAGATCACCAACGTCGACCTGCTCGTCTCCTTCGTCATGGTCTCCGGCCTCGACGCGCTCCAACCCAGCCTCGACGACCTGCTCGACCGCGGCGGCCGGATCCGACTGCTCACCAGCGACTATCTGGGCATCACCGAGAAGCGCGCCCTGGAACGCCTGCTCGCGCGCAACGACGAGTACGGCGACCGATTCGTCGTGCGCGTCTACCGCGCCGGCTCAGAGTCGTTCCACCCCAAGGCCTACATGCTCTGGGGCGACGACCGAGCAAACGGGCGCACCGCCAGACACCGGCGCTGACTCTGTCGCAGGAGCCGCCGCCGAAGCGCCGCCCGCCACGCCCTCTCCTTCGTTGGCAGCGCCAACCTCAGCCGCCCGGGCCTGAGCACCGGCGTGGAGTGGACCACCACTGTCCACGACAGCTCGACCCTCGCCGCCATGCGCGACGCCTTCGATCAACTCTGGCTCGACCCCCGCAGCGAACCCCTCACCCAAGGCCTCATCGACGACTACCTAGAAGCCCCGCGCGCCCTCGGACAGGAACTCGCTCCCATCGCGCCGCCGACTCAACCTGTGGCCCCCACCCCGGTGCAACGTGACGCCCTCGACGCACTGGCTGCCACCCGCGCGGATGGCTTTGGTGCCGGGCTTGTGGTGATGGCCACCGGCCTGGGCAAGACGTGGCTGGCCGGATTCGACAGCGCCCGACCCGAATTCGCTCGTGTGCTGTTCGTTGCGCACCGCGAGGAGATCCTCAACCAGACCCGCGAGGTGTTCCGCCGCATCCAACCCGACGCCCGCATCGGCCTGATCAAAGGCCCCCGCCTCGACCTCGACTCCGACATCGTCCTCGCCAGTGTGCAGACCCTGACCCGACGCCTCGACCAGGTGCCCCCGGAAGCGTTCGACTACGTCGTCGTCGACGAGTTTCACCACGCCGCCGCTGAGACCTATCGCCGCGTCATCGACCACGTTCGCCCGACCTTCCTGCTCGGCCTCACCGCCACCCCCGATCGGATGGACAACGCCGACCTGCTGGCCTTGTGCGAGGACAACTTGGTCTACGAATGCGGCCTCGCCGACGGCATCACGGGCGAGCTGCTCGTGCCATTTGAGTACTTCGGGGTGCCCGATTCGGTGGATTTCCGCCCGCTGCCGTGGCGCGACTCCCGCTTCGATCCGACGGCCCTGGAACACGCGGTGGTCGCCGCCGAACGCGTCACCGCGGCCTACGACGCGTGGACCAAGCACTCAAGCAACCGGACGCTGGCCTTCTGCGTCTCGCAGCGTCACGCCGACGTGATGGCCGAGGCGTTCCGCGACCGCGGCGTGCGCGCCGTCGCGGTGCATGCCGGCGAGGGGTCGGCGCCGCGCCATGCGAGTCTCGACGCGTTCGCCCGCGGCGACCTCGACGTCATCTTCAGCGTCGACCTATTCAACGAGGGCCTCGACGTGCCCGCCATCGACACCATTCTGCTGCTTCGACCCACCGCATCGCCCGTGGTGTTCCTGCAGCAGCTCGGTCGCGGACTGCGGCGCAGCGAGGGCAAGACCCATGTGACGGCCATCGACTTCGTGGGCAACCATCGCAGTTTCCTCACGCCGGCCCGGCTGCTGGCTGGCCTGGCCGCAGGCGGCCGCTACTGATGCCGCAGCGGCGAAGGCCGGCAACGTCACCGACACCGAGCTGCGACGCATGCTCACCGACGGCTTCACCCTGCCCCCGGGCTGCCGGGTGCACTACGAGTTGACGGCCGTGAAGACCCTGCTCGACCTACTCCCGACCCGTTCCGGGTCGCGCCTGGCGGCCTTCGTGCAGGCGTGGATCGACGAGCGCGGCGCTCGACCATCCGCGGTCCAAACGTTCCGCGCCGGATTCAACCCCGCCACTGCACCTGACAAGTGGTGCGCCTTCCTCGACGACCACAACTATCTCACCGACGACGAGCGCCGTGTCGCCCGTCGTCACGCCCTGCTTCTGGCCCACGTCGCATCCATGAGCATCACCAAGTCCTACAAGCTGGTGGCGCTCCGGGCGCTGCTGCGAGGTGGTTGGCTCACCGGTCCGGCGCCGGTGGCCGACCTGGCCGCCACGTCGCGCTGGCTGGTGCTGCGCGACCCCCGCCTCACCGCCGACGTCGTCAGCGCCTCAACGCCCGACCCAGCCGCCATGACGCTCGCTCAATGGGAGGCGTATTGGCGCAAATGGCCGCTGACCCACCTTGCCGGCGGTGGCTTCTTCCGACTCGGCGACGAGACGTTCGGCCTGGTTGAGCCGGTATCCGCGGAGGATGCGCCGACGCTGACCGCGCTGATCGACGAGTTACTGGACTGGCGACTGACCCGATACCTGGACACCAAGCAGCCCACGGGGGCGGGGACAGGTCCGGTAGGCGCTGCCGACGTGAGCGATGAGGAGGGCGCTTCAAGCGCGATCGATGGTGTTGGCGGCTGAGCTTCCTCTGGCGTCACCCGCCGTGGCCTCTTGTCCGAGCAGCAAGCGGCTCTGCATCGAGAATCCGTCGACGGGGCGGACTCAGCGACCTTCCAAGACATCCTCGGCGCGCGCCAACAGGTAGTGCGCCGCACGAATGACGGCGCGGTGTCGTTCGGCAGTCAAGTACTCGGCTGCGTAGTGCATCTGATCCCGACCTTCGATATGCCCGCACAGAGCAGTCCTCATTCGGGAATCTCCCGCCACTGAGCCATCCTTGGCAGCGCCGACGGCGGCGTGAGGACCCAACGTGCGTTCAACCTCAACTCACCGACGAAGGGATCAGCACTCGCCATATCGCTGCCAGTACCACCCCCGCGACGGTCCTCCCGGTCAGTGGCGACGTGGTCCCAGCCAGAACGCGCAACACGTCCGCCATCCCCGGCCGCAGGCACAGCGAACTGGGGCTCGAAAGATCCATGCCCGATTGCCACGTTTGGGAGACGAATGTCTACGTTTCGTTGACATAGAGAATGCCGGCTGTCATCCCACACCCCACGGTCAAGTTGATCTCCTGCGACACGCACCCCGAGGGGTCACACTCCAAAATCATGAGGTGCCATAGGGCATCGCGGCATCGCACCATTGCAGGTGTCGGGCTCGTCCGGAGAAGTCGGCCCTGGTGCGGCAGGCACTACGAGCCTTGATCGAGCGCGAGAGCGCGGCGCCTCGCGCAGTTGGGGGGCAGTGAGCCAGCGGCAAAGCCCATTTCGCGGCGGCGAAAAGGCCGTCCGCGTCCACCCTCGTTTGAATCGTGGTACTAGGCAGCCACACCTGGGGGCCGGCATCATCACCGTGGTACACCGCTCCAGAGCCTCCCCGCCCCTCCCACCGAACAGCACCAGTGAATGTCGAAACCCGGACGAGCCCCTCGCCGTAGGTGGTCTTCTCCACCGCCCCCAGCAACGGCATGAACCCCCGGTGGGTGTTGCCGTCGGCGTCGCAGGGCACCAGCACCGCATCCACCGCCAACTTCTTCAGGTCACCCTGGACCACCAGCAAGTGCCCACCTGCACTGGCAGCATCCGCGAACGAGATCGCACTTACCGCCCAACTCTGGCAGGCCGCGCGGGGTGAAGACGCAACCGGAGGCGCGCTTGTCGCTGTCGGCGCGATCGAACTGGACACAACATCAGGAGGCGATGGCCTGGCGTGGCCAACAGCGGGATTCAGTGCACCTTTGCGGCCAGAGAAATGCCCGCGTAGAACCAACCGCGGAATCCACTGGCACTTTGACCACCCATTAGGTGGCCGAAATGCTCAGTCAAATGCGCACCTCGCGTAGTGCGGCTGCCGAGAGCCCGAAAATGGGTCACGGAAAGTCGCTGTTGATCCCCACAATCGCCCGCGGGCATCCACTGAACGCGACCGCACCAACGAACACGCAGTACTCGCGATCGCAGCTGCATGAACGCCTGCCCCGCACCGACGGCGTGAAGAGTCGCCACCCCCTTCGACCGCTACCCCCGCACGGAAAAACCGGCCTCGCCCCGGGCCGACTCAGTCACTACCTCGACGCGGGTGACCACCGCGTGTCGAGGCCCACTCCGACGCCACTCGAGCATCGCCTCGACGTCACTCGGAAGACCTTCGAATACGGCTTCCACCCGACCGTCCGGCAGATTGCGTACCCATCCCCCTACCGCGTGCTTGCTTGCGACCGTCGCACACGAGTTTCGGAAGCCGACCCCCTGAACCGTCCCCTCAGCCGAATCCAGCGTCGGCGGTCGCATCAGGCGCACGATCCACGCCACCACAAGCTAGGCGGGCCCCACCTCGCGTGCCAGTTGCTGGGCTTCGGCGAGGCCTGTGCGCAGGGCCTCCAACTCGTTGCTCGCGCCGCCGATCACTTCGGTCGCACGATCGTGTTCCAACGCCACGGATCCCAAGGTGACGATCTCCCCCATCCGGGTGGCGATGGTCTCCATCCCGATAGTCGCCGTCTGCATCCGCGCGAGCAGTTGATCGCGCAATCCGCCGAGTCGGTTCAGCCCGGCCAGCTGGTCATCAACCGCGGCCAGGACCCGACGCCGCTCCTGTTCAAGCAGCGGGTCTGTGGTCTGACCGATTTGTGTCACCAGCGCGGCGCGGTCGGCCAGCAACTGGTTGGCATTCGCCGACGCCAGCAGCTGCTCGGCCAACGTCACCCGGCCGGCAAGGTCGCGCATCGCGGCCACGACATCCCCGGCACCGTCGTCCATGCGCCCGACCTCGCTGCGGAGCCAAGGGTCAGACGGCACGCTGGCCAATCCGTTCATCCTGGCCAGAGCCGCCTCCGCACGTGACACCAGCCCCGCTGCTGGGGAGTTGCGCGGTGGCCGGGGAAGAGAGTCCGGGGTGCCCGAGGTCAGCGCCGCTGGCCGGCGCCCGGCCGTCGCCCCAATGGCCACCTTCGTGCCGAGCACCAAGACCACAATTCCGAGGGCGGCCACCACTGGAACCCCGAGCGCCCAGGCCAGCCCACCTGCGATCAGCGCCAGCAACCATCCCCACGGGTCGAGGATCTCATCGCGCATGGTGGCAGCCAGCCGATCAGAAGTTGCTGATGACGTTGACCAGCACTTGGTCGATCGTCGCCGGATCGGTGGCGTCGTAGTAGGCACCGGCAGATGCTTCTGCTATTGCCTGCAGCACCTCCGGGTCGGCACCATCGCCGTACCCGATGGTGAACACCCGAATGGTGGTGTCGGCGCTCTCCCCCTGCAGTTGACGCAGCAGCGAGTTGAGGTCGTCGTCGGGCGGGTACTCGTTCCGGCCATCCGACAGCAACACGATCGCGTTGATTCGGGAGGTGTCCAGCGACTCGAGCATCTGCTCCTGCGCTTCCCGCGTGGTGGCGTAGAGCGCCGTTCCGCCATCAGGCTGGAGTCGGGCAACCGTTTGTTGGATCTCCGCACGCGTCTGCGCCGCCGGACCGATGCCGATCAGTTCGATCCACGGTTGACCACCGGGGCCGAGGTTGGTCGAGAACGCCCATAGCCCGACGTCGTCGTTATCGGCGAATCCATCCACCGCCTGCGACGTCGCGTCAGCCGCGAGTTCCAGCTTCGTCTGGCCGGCCGCGACCTGCTCACCCATCGACCCGGAAACGTCCAGCACCATCAGCACCCGGGCCCGCTTGCGCACCTCATCCCACGACGTCAGCACTGCCTGCAGCACCGGCGGCGAAGGCGGGGCGAGGATGGCGGCCGGACCTTCGGGCAGGAATCCGTTCTCCTGCGTGAGCACGTCGCCGGGCTCCCCGGTGAAACTTCGAAAGCCCGCTTCCTGGAAACGCGCCTGCGCCTCGTCGGTTTGCAGGTAGGTGAGCAACTGGGCACCGGCTGCTGCTTTGGTGGCATCGACCCAGTCGGCATCGAGCACGTACCACGGGTTGTCCGATAGCAGCGTGCCTTCCTTGGGGTAGACCGCCACCAGCGGAATCCTGGGCTCGGCTTGCTCGCCCAGCGTTTCCGGGTTGCCGGTCGGATTGCCCTGGTTGTAGTCCCACACCGACTTCTCCTCCACGGTCACCGCGGAGACGTAGGTGAGGCCGCGACCTTCGTCCGCGGCGTTCTGCATGTTCGCGAGGAAGGTCAACGTGGTGTCGCCGTAGTGCACCACCGAGTCCTCCAACGCACCCACGAAAGCTTGGGTCGCCGGATCGGCCACCTGCGCGGCGGTGAGGTCGCTCGACACTCCCGTGGCCGCGAAGTAGGCGCCGATGGTGGCGTTGAGCCCGCTGGTGGAGAAGTTCGGGTTCGTCTTGCCGAGTTTGAACGGACCCCACTCCGGGTGCCCCTTGGCACCCCACCCGGCGGGATCCTTGGCCAGCGCGGCAAGGTCCGACCAGCCGATCTGCTGATCAGGCCACCCGAGCGCCTCTGCCATGGGCCGAGGCATGGCAATCACCAGCGGGGTCTGCGCGACCGAGTCCGCATCGGCGGGGAGGATCTCCGGAAGGTCGTTCTCGGTGCGCCACTGCTTGGTCAGCCCGGCCCAACTGGAGGAGGCGGGACTCCAGACGTCTGGTCGCGGGCCCTCGACGGCCTCATCCCACGTCGGCTCGGCCAGGGCCTGCGCCGCACCACCGCTGGCCTTTGACACCACCGTCGCGTAAACACACTGACCGTCGACCTCGGGTCCGGTGTCGTTCCACTGCCCCGCGAGTTCGGTGAGCAGACCCGCCTTCTCACTGGAGGCCGCGACGACCAGTTCAGTGCAGTCTCCGCGCGGCGGATTCCCTGAGCCTGAGGTCGCACTACTTCCCCCGGCGGTGTTGCCGTCATCCCCACCGCCA
Organism: uncultured Actinomycetes bacterium; assembly: GCA_963752505.1. Classification (GTDB taxonomy): domain Bacteria; phylum Actinomycetota; class Actinomycetes; order S36-B12; family UBA10799; genus JACJWR01. The sequence continues at coordinate 323,143 of CAVVYM010000010.1, read as the reverse complement.
GAGAAGACCAATCGGGCAACCACGATGAGGGCCACGCCGACCACAGCCGCGATCAGTAGCGGCACCTTCGATCGACCCTGTGCCATGCGCACTCCCCTGGTCGGCCTCAGCTACGTCGGGTCACTCCGGCTACCGATGGGACCCTCGCGCGAAAGTCTAGTCCACCCTTCGCTGGCCCAGTCTCGTCAGCGCGTCGTGGGGGGAGGATGCAGGGCAGGGCGGGGGGTGGCAGGGGGCGGTCCGCTCGCCATCCGCGTCCCATCGCCGCGACAGCCCGCCTCACTTGGCCAGGCACCCCGGCCCGCGCAACATGCTGCGGCCGCCGCCGTCGGGCGTCACGACGATCTGGGTGGTGATGCGCTCCTTGAGCGCCCCGACATGCGAGATGATCCCGATCATCTTTCCGTCCTGTTGCAGTGACGACAGAGTCGTCAGCGCACTGTCGAGCGCCTCCTCATCCAGCGTTCCGAATCCTTCGTCGAGGAAGAGCGAATCCACCCTCACGTTTCGACTCGCCATCTGCGACAGCCCCAATGCCAATGCCAGGCTGACGATGAAACTCTCTCCGCCGGAAAGGTTCTTCGTCGATCGCACCTCACTCGCCTGATAGTCGTCGACGACGCTGAGCTGCAGCGGGTTGGCCTCGTCGCGCATCAGCAGGTAGCGGTCCGTCATGCGCCGCAACTGCCGGTTGGCGTGGTTGATCATGATTTCGAACGTGAGGCCCTGCGCGAAGTTGCGGTACTTCTTGCCGTCGCTCGAGCCGATGAGTTCATGCAGGTTCTCCCATCGCCGATACTCCCTCTCCCGTGCGGCGACGCGTTCCCGGGCGCCCACGGTGGCCTCCTTCGCCTGCTCGTTGTCGGCGAGTTTCTGACGCAATCGGCCCACCTCCTGGTCCGCTTCGGATTTCGCGCGTTTGGCTTCGTCGAGTTGAGGTTGGAGGTCGTCCAGAGTCACCGTGGTGATGGCTTTGGCCTGTTCAGATTCAAGTTCCTGTGCCGTCCGATTCCGCAACGTGGCAAGCCTGGTGCGCCGCTCGGAGAGTTCGCGCTCTTGCGCTTCGAGGGCCGTCCGCTCGGCACTGGGCATCGATGCGTCGAGGTAGTCGGCCTCGTCGCCGAATTCGCTGACGGCCAGTCGCTGCGCGAAGGCCTCCTCGTGGGCGATCAACAGATTCGCACGTTGGGCGATGGCCGAGGTCAGTTCCGAGATCCGTTGTTCGAGGTGCCCCAATGCGTTGCGCGTCTCCCCGTCGGCGGCTTCGGCATCCTTCAGTTCGTCCTGCGCCGAATCTATGGCCGCGGCGAGACGGGTTTCCTCCTCGTTGGGATCCTTCTCGCCGAACAACTCTCGGCGACGGGCGCGCGTCGTTTTGATGTCGTTCTGCAGGGTCGCCAGGTGCTGCTCGGATTCGGAGATGTCGGATTGCCTCCCGGCAATGGCGGTGGCCCGGTGGGTGGCCGCAGCCGTCAGATCGCTGACGGTTTGGGTCAACTCCCGCGCTCGTACCTCGCGCTGCTGCCAGGTGTCGCGACGGGTCCGCAGAGCGTTCGCCACTTCATCGAAGTCGACCAGATCGTCGGCCTCGCCGAGTTGGACACCGTAGTCGGCGAGCGATTCGGCGAGTTGGGCGAACTGCTCGGCGTACTCGGTCTCCCGGCGGGCAAGGTCACCTTCCAGCCGGCTCACCTCGGACGTTGCCCGGTTGGCTTCAAATGCTGCAGCGGCGGCAGTCTGCTTCGCCTCGCCCAACGCAGCGGCGGCCCGATCGAAGGCGTCACGGGCATCCTTGATTTTCTCGTCGATCCCCTCCACCGATGCGATCGTGGCTGCCGTGGTGGCGAGGCGTTCGACCACCTCTTCACGCATACCGGCCAAGGTGTCCAACAACGCATCGGCGGCCTGGGCATCGTCGGGGACGTCGAGTTCGAGTTGCCGGCAGGAATCCTTCAGGTGCTCCAGCGATTCGACCCGGGCGGACTCGGCAGCCGCCTGCCCCTCCTCGATGTCGCCGGCTTCGCGCACGAGACCGGCCAATTCGACGGCGACGCGCTGCGCTTCGCCACGCACCCCGTCAAGGGCCCTCTTTCGCCGTCCGAAGCTCGTCTTCGGCCTCGCTCGGCTCCGGCACGTTCCCAAGTGCGTAGGGGTGGTCGAGTGATCCGCACAGGGGGCATTCGTGCCCGTCCCGCAGGTCCTTTCGAGCATCCTGGAGCGATCCGATCTGGGCGAGCAGGCGAACCCGCTCCTCCAGTCTCACCACCTCGTCGGAGCAGGTCTTCTCCCGATCGGCCAGCGCCTTCTGCTCCTCCTCAACTTGCTTGCGTTTCGCAGCCAACTCGACCGCACGCTTCGCCATGGTGGCCAGATCCTCTCGCGTCGCAACCACAGCGCCGGCTGCCACCACCGCCGAGTCGACGCCCTCACGACGCTGGACCAACTGCTCCCGTTGCTCCCGCAATTCGGACAGCGTGTGCCCCGCGAGGGCCTCGGCACTTTCGGCCCGGGCGGCGTCGAGCACCTTTCTGCCCTCATCGGACGCCGACTGCAACGTCGTCACCACGTTCTGCGCCTCGGTGTTCGCGGTCGACGCCGCCGCTGCCGACTGACGGGAATCGACCAATTCACTGCGGGTGCGCTGCAGATTCGCCCGCACGTTCCCCAACCCACCGAGTCGAACTTCGAGGCCGGCGAAAGATCCCACCAGCGCCTCATCGTCGCTCGTGCGCGCCAATTCCTCTCGGAGCGTGGAGAGCACTTCTTTCTGAGTTGCCAACTCCGTCTGCGCCAACGAGTCTTCGCGCTCGAGAGCCTCCAACTCCGCGCGTTGGTGGGATCGTTTCGCTTCGGCGACCGCGATGGGCTTCTGCTTTTCGATCAAGGCTGTGTCCAGTTCCCGAGCGGCGAGGATGATCGGTATGGCCTCGTCTTTGGCCTGCTTGGCCCGCCGCATCGCCTCGTTCGCTTTGACGACAACGGCCTTGGCATCCTCGACGGCTTTCCGCCTCTGCTCCAGCTGCCCTTGGCTGGTCGCCAGGTGCTCCTCGTCGGAGCGCTGACTGGTTCGAAGCACGCGTAGTTCGGTGTGGTCGGCGTCGAGTTCCAGCGCCGCCTTAGCTCGCCCCAACAGCACCTTGGAAGGCGCAAACGACTTCTCCTGGACTGCCAGCGTCACCTCCTGCTCGGCGAAGTCGTCCAGTTGCCCGGCCAACCTGGCGAGCTGGCGTAGCCAGGTGATAGCGGCGTCGAGTTCCGCGATGGTCGACGCGTGCGTGCCGGCGGCCTCGACTGCTTCAGCCAGATCGTCGCCCAGTTGCTCCTCATCTTCGTCGCGGAGCACCGCGATGCCCTGAAGTTCGAGTTGCGCGGTATCGAGTTCCGCGGACTTCTGCCCCTTGAGCTCGTGCACATGCTTGGAGATGTCGGAGTAGATCTGAGTTCCGGTGATCTCCTCCAGAATCGGGGCGCGCTCGTCTGCTGATGCGTTGAGGAAGGTGGCGAACGCGCCTTGCGCCAGCAGCATCGAACGGGTGAAACGCTCGAAGTCCATGCCCGTGACCCGTTCGACCTCCTCTGCGGAGTCGCGCAGTTTCTCGCCCAGCGGCTTGCCCGTGTCCATGTCCGACACTTCGTGCTTGGCAGGCTGGAGCTCGCCGCCCGGTCGGCGCCGTGCACGGTGCTGGCTCCAGTGACTGCGGAAGTTGCCCTGGACGGTGCTGAACTCAACCTCGGCGAAACACTCCCCCGACTGTCGGGACATGATCTCGTTGCCGCTCTTGTTCACCTTCTCCAGGCGCGGCGTACGGCCGTAGAGGGCCAGGCAGATGGCGTCCAAGATGGTGGTCTTGCCAGCCCCGGTCGGACCGATGATGGCGAAGATCCCGTCGGCGGTGAAGTCGGGAGCGGTCAGATCCACCTCCCATTCACCGACCAGCGAGTTCAGGTTCTTGAACCGAATCTTGGTGATACGCATGCCGTCCCCCTACTCTGCCCGCGGATCGGCGCTGGCCATCGACGCCAGTGCCTCGTCGTATGTGCGCCACAGATCGGCCTGCTGTTCGTCGGATATCTCACGAGCGGTGAGTAGCCGTCGGAACACCTCAGCAGGTTCGAGTTCGTCGAGCACCTCGTCCGGATCCTCGGCCACCAGGACTCGGTCGACCGAGTTGGTGTCCTTAACTCTCAGCACCTCCAACTGCGTACCCTCGGTGGCAGTTTCGATTCGCCCCCGCAGATCGCCGATGACCTCCTTGCCGGTGTAGATCACTTCGAGCCACACCGACTCCTTGGAGTCGGCGAGTTCGGCGAGGCGGCCTTGAATCGTCGACCAATCCCCCTGCAACTGCACCAGCCGCTGGAACACCGGCACCGTCACGAGTTCGACGCGTGCCCTGCGACCGTCGTCGCCCGATTCGGCGAAGTCCACCAGACAGACGCTCTTGGTCTGGTTCGCTTCACCGAATCCCATCGGGAGCGGCGATCCGCTGTAGCGCAACCACTCTTGGCCGGCCACCTTCTGTGGCACGTGCAGGTGGCCGAGGGCCACATAGTCGACCTCGTCCCCGAAGATGCTCGCGTGCACATGCGCCAGCGATCCGACGTAGAGGTCGCGCACGCCCTCCCCCTCCGTGCCACCAGCGGTGAATAGGTGACCCATCATCACCACCGGCACCTCACGGCCGGTCTCCGCTTCACGAGCAGCGAGGGCCGCGTCGATCACTGCCGAGTAGTGTTCGGCGATTCCCTCCTTGAGTTTGCGTTCCTTGTCGTCGGGACTCTCGCCCGATTCCACGGTGCGGATGTCGCGGTCGCGCAGGTAGGGCACGGCTCCGACGATGAGTTCCGTCTGGCCATCGGGGCCGCGCAGCGCGATCACTTCGTCCGCCGGCGATTCGGTCGACGCCTCGCTGACCACGTGGACGTCGAGGGCCAGGAGCAACTCCCGAGGTGCGCGCAGGAATGACGGCGAGTCGTGGTTGCCAGCGATGACCACGACGTGTCGGCAGGCCGACGCCGCCACCCGACTGAGGAAGCGGAAGTACATCTTCATAGCCCGGTTGCTGGGGGTGGCGGTATCGAATACGTCGCCCGCGATGAGCAGAGCCTCCACCTGCTGCTCCGCGACCACCCCCGCGAGCCAATCCAGGAACGCCTCGAACTCCTCGTACCGACGCCTGCTGTAGAGAATCCGACCTAGGTGGATGTCCGAGGTGTGCAAGATGCGCATTGCTGATGTCCTCCCCTTGCTGTCGCATTGCGAGCGCGCTGGCAGCGGTGCCATGGCATTGTGCCTGCCCGGTCCGACACAGGATGGCAGGTACTTCCTGCCATCAGCCACCACGCGCCCCTCGTGAGATCCGAAAACAGCGGGCTGGATCGATGGACGTTTGACTGCCAGTTTCCAGTGCTCGGCGCCGCGGGCGCAGCCGCAGCACGACTAGCGGAGTGGCCGTGTCGGACCCCCGGCGTAATGTCTCGGCCGTGATCGCAGTAGGCCGTCCATCGGGCGGGCGTGGACCGGAGCGTCCAACTCACTCAATGCTGTCCGGGGGGCCGGGAGCGCTCACGCTAGGCGTCATTTCCAGGTCCATTGCGGTGAGTGGTTTTCTGTTGCGGAGGCACGATGAACAGGACTGGGTCTACTCTCAGATTCTTTCTTGACGTTCGCGAAGAGGCGGTGCATGAACTCTATATGCGCCCTTCGGTGACACCTACTGGGGAAATACTCGATTTCGCTCCGGCGTGTACCTGCGAGACCTTTGAAACCGAGGGCGAATGTCGGCACGTCGACTACGTCATCATCGAGTCAGAGAATGAAGCTCCTGAACCGGATATGTATCTGGTTCCGATAGTCGAGGATGCTCCGGCAGACGAGAAGGAAAAGGTCTTCGGCCTCCCTCCCGATAGTGAGGAAGGTCGTCGTGCTCGAAGGAGGTTCCTTTCGCGTTGGGGTGAGGTGACCGTCATATGATGGGTAACGACCTTGACAACTCGGTGCCGCCCCGTGCGCTGGTTCATGTATCGGCGGTGTTCGACAGGGATATTGTGAGCAAGAAGCTCATGCGTCTGTTCACGGTCCACGACACCGAGTACGTGGTGAGTGCCGTGTCGGTGAACTACTTCACTCGGCTCCGGGATGCTGGGGTGGTGTGGGAGAGACTAGGGGGCCGATTGTCGGGCGCAACAGTTTCAGCAGGCCGAGCACGAACACCGGCCCCATGGCCAACGTGCCGATCGCGATAACCCGGTCAGCCCCGGGTCGAACCACGACATGGCGATCAGGCCGCCCAGAATCGTCAGGTAGAGGTAGCCATAGACCAGCAGCGGTACGGCGTGTGCGCGACGGCCCGCCGGCCGGTCGCGGCCTGGGAAAATCACGGCGTACGTCGCGACGATCAGCATGGGCACCAGCGTCCAACCAACGAAGTTCGTCAGCGGGGTTCCGTCGCCACCCTGCCAGGATTCCAGGTTCGGCAAGTAGCAACCGCCTTCGATCCACCACCAGGTATCGGCCCCGAGCACCTCGCGCCAGACTCCGGAGACCGCCAGCGGATCCACCATGAGGTCGAATCCGGCTGCGATGAGTCCTGTCGCCAGGCCCACCAACAGCGCCCGCACGATTCGGTAGCCACCGACTGCCTGTCCAGTCGCAGCATCATCGGTGAGCCAGACCACCAGGCGTGGCCGCAGTAAACGATGGTGCCCCACGTCACGACGATCAAGACCGGAACGCCCAGCAGTCGAGGGCCGAGCGCACCGGTCTAGTGGTGGGCGCCGAAACTCGCCAGGCGCATCGGCAACCAGGCGTTCCGGGTGGCGAGCGTGTCTGCGAGTAGCGAAAAGACGATGGCATAGAACACGACGATGACGACGAGCACCGTGGTGCTCGCGCGGCCAGAGAGCTCGGGCCATTCGCGCGCTGCCTGTGCCCGATTCGGCGCCACATCTGTGGACATGAGGCGACCCCCACCTCCCACAGTAGCCATGGCCGGTAGTTTCGTGTGCCGTAGCCGGCCTCGGATCGCCGGTGACGGTCGTATGGTCTCCGTCCCAACGGGTGTTCGCCCTCTGCGGCCGCCCCAAGCCGCAAGCCCCAATCTCCCGACCCTCGGACCCCTGCACCCTGCACCCTGCACCCTGCACCCTGTGGAATACCCCCTGGGGTATACGTGTTGCCCCCACACCGACCCTGAAAAGGAGAGAACATGCAGAAGAACGAAGGCGACCTCGACCGCATCATCCGGGCAGGAATTTCAGCAACGGCCCTGGGAACTGGCCTTGCCGTCGGCGGACCACTCAACCCGGTCGGCGTGGCTTTGCTTGGAGTCTCAGGCGTCGCGGGAGTCACGGCTGCGACCGGCTATTGCCCGCTCTACAGCGTGCTGGGCATCTCGACTGCTGGCGTCGAGGAAGAGGCGCAAGCCGCCTAGTCAAGGTCTTCCGGCGGGGGAGGCCGGCCTCCCGCAGGCGACAGGTTTGTGCCGCAAGAGAGCGAAATCGGCCTCCTTGCGTCACAAAGGTGTGCACTCGCGGATCGGGATCGCTGCGATTGCGCGCCGGCCGCCGGTGACGCCCCGTGCAGTCGGCCGCTGGTCATCAGTCGGCTGATCTCCGCGGCGATCCCCGCGGGGTCGCGACCGGCACAGACCTCTCCTCCCTGCGCCGAACGACAAAGAACATCCCCGCCGCGACCAACGTCACGACACCGCCCACGAGTCCGTGCGCCCGCAGCCCCTCGAGGAATGCCCGGGTCTGCATGTCGGTGATCTGCTCAACCTCATCGACCGGCACCGCGTATTGCGACGCCGCATCCTGTGCAGTGGCACCATCGCGGATATCAGCGGCCACCTGTGCCGAAACGGTGGGGTCAATGCCCGCCGCCACCGATTGCTGCTGCAAGGACCCGGATACTGCGATGAGCACGATCGTCGTCATGCCGGCCACCCCGATTGCGGTGCCAAGGTTCAACGCAGCACCTCGATAGGACGAGGCGCTGCCCTCCTCGCCCTCCGGTGCCAGATCCATCACAGCATTGGTCAACGCCACACTCGCGCCCACAGCCGCCCCCGAGTAGACCGCAAGCATCAATACGCAGACCCACACCGGAGTCCCGAGTTGGATCAGCGAGGTGGCGAACAGAGCCACGGCAACCACGACGAGCAGCACAGTCCCCGCGATGGCGATACCCCTCCGCTTGATGAATGCGCCCGAGAGCCCTGAGCCGATGATGCTGAACGCCTGTGCAGGGACCGTGACGAGAGCAACCTCCATCGCGTCAAGGCCGAAGATGTACTGCAGGCCCATGGTCATGTAGAACCACAGATTCGCGAACATCGTGAGCACGAGGACGACCAGGAGCAGCACCAACCCACCGTTCCGCAGGGGCGCCAGCGAGAGCGAGGGCCGGGGAAGCCGGCGCATAGCCGCCACCAGGGCCACCGCCGACACGATCCCGATGACCAGGGTGAGCCAAACCCGACCAGTCAGCCCTTGGTCCGGGAGCACGGTGATCACCTGGACGATCGCGGCCAGCACCAGCCCGGCGAGGGCCGGGGTGAGCATTTCGCCCGGGGCTGAGTGTCGGTTGCGCTGCGTCGGCAGGAGCCTGCGGAGGACGATCGCGCCAACGACTCCGCCCAGTGCCCAGACGACAGCGACCCACCGCCAAGTCGAGTACTCGAGCAGCACGCCGGCCACGATTGGCATGACGAGGAACGTGATGGGCAGCACCGCCGCGAAGGCCGCGAAAGCGGTCGCTCGTCCGCTCTTGTCCGTCACTTCAGAACTGATGAAGGCCAGGCCCACGACGATCAGCACGGACCGGCCGATGTCGGCCAGCAGCAGTCCCAGTGTCGCCACGGCCAGGACCGGGGACACGGCGACGACCAGGCTTCCCACCACGTAGAGACCTGTGCACGCCAGCATGACCCGCCGCTCGCCGAGCCTGACGCCCAGAGTTCCCGCCAGGAAGATCACGAGCAGCGCGGCAACCGAGGGAGCCTGCCGGAGGAGGGACGTCTGCGAACTCGTGGCGTCGAAGTCTCGAACCATGTCGTTCAGGACGAAGTTGAAGCTGGCATCCAGCGTCAAGAGCATGACTGCCGCCACGGCGACGCCTACGACGACCCGAAACTGAGTGGGGCTGAGTGCCCCCCTCGAACGACTGCCCCGCGTCATGTGCGGGCGTTGTCGCTTTGTCGCCCCTTGACGAGAGCAGGCAAGGCGAGTGCGAAGAGGCCCGTGGCCAGGAGCAAGGGGGCGGCGATCTGCCATCGCAGCAGCAGCGCCCCAACCGCGGCACCTGCGACGAAGAGCAGGATCGACAACGCCCTCAACCGCTGGTTCGCCGCTGTGCCACCCACGATGCGGGACTCCGAGACCAGCGCGGTGAGCGTGAGGGTCATGAGGTTGGTCGCGACATTGGCCACGCCGTGCTTGCGCATCATCGCGTTATGGATGCCCATCGCGAAGGCAAGGATCGCCACGATGCTCAGCCGGGCCGCGTCCGGCACGGCGCCGTCGATGAGGTTCGCCTGTTCCAGTACCGAGCGCTCGGCCTGGGTCCCCGAGACGTCCCAGGTGAGCCAGACCGCCAGGGCCGTGGCACAGGCGACGAGCACGAACTCCAGCGGATACCCCATGAATCGTGCGCGCCGCTGATCCACCTTGTTGGCCACCAACCCGGCCGCCGCAGCGCCGAGGCAGAACGGCAAAATCGCGCCCAGGTAGTTGATCAGTAGGGACCATGTCAGCAGGCCGGATCCGAAGATGAGCGCAACGAGAAGCAGGTTGCCCGTCATCAGCTCCGCGAAGACCCCGCCGAGCGCCAGGAAACAGGTGGCGTCGATCAGCCCGCAGATGGGCGCAAGCGCCAACACCCCGGTGCGGTACGACACCCGCTGAGACAGCTGGGCCATGCGGTGAGTCAAGCACAAGCTGAGGTCGCAGACATCGGTTCTGGCCGACTCGTGGTGCTATGAACTTCTGGCCCTGAGCAAACACAATCGTTGGGAGTACACGTGTCGTCGAATCAAGCGCAACTGAAGGTTCCCGCGGTTCAGCTGGATTCGCCCGGAGCGCCGACGAGCATGCGCCTGGGGACCGCTGTGGTGGAACCGCCCGGACCAGGTGAGCTGAGGCTGCGTGTGCAGGCCTGCGGGCTCAATCCGGTCGATTGGAAGATCGCCGCCATTGGTGTCGCTTCCTGGAGTTGGCCGCACGTGCCGGGCCTCGACATCGTCGGGACCGTGACCGACGTCGGGCCCGGCGTGGACGGCTCTCGGATCGGCGAGTTGGTCGCGGTCCATCACGACCTGACCAAGCCCGGCGGCCTGGCGGGGGCCGCGGTTGTGTCCGACGCCGCCGCGGCAGCGCTGCAGCCGGGAACCGACCCGGTGTTGGCCGCGCCCAGATTGGGGTGCGCGCCGTTCACCACCGCGCCGACTCTGGTGGAACTCGCGCTCGGTGCCGTGTACTCCCACGGCTCGGAGGGCGACTTGCGCTCACTCGCCGCAGCGCTGGCGAGGCTGGTGGACGGGCTGAACAGCGGCCAGTTGAAACCGCCCCGCCACGACGTCGGATCCTTGGCCGAGGCTCCCGAGATGCTGCAGGCCATGGCCGACGGAACCGGGCCGAAGGCCATCATCCGCATCGACGAGAGTTGAAGCCGGCGGTTGGATAGTCCGGCGGCTACGGCACCAGCACGATCTTGCCGCGGACATGCCCGGCCTCGAGCTCGCGGTAGGCCTCAGCCGCTCGCTCAAAGGGATAGGTCCCCGCGACGTCCACCACCAACTCCCCCGCATCGATCAGTCGCGCCAACTCGTCAAGATCCGTCGGCGACGGCCGCACGAACACGTACGCCCCACCACGGGCGTGCGCGCCTGCGCCGTCGGCGATGGAGCCCACCCGGCCGCCGGGCTTCAACAGCACATCGGACTGCTCCAGCGCGCCACCGCCGATCAGATCGACCACCACGTCGACACCATCCGGGGCCAACTCGCGCACATCGCCGGGCATCGCCTCGCCATAGGACACCGGCTCGATTCCCAGCGCGCGCAGGTGGTCGTGGTTTCGGGGCGAGGCCGTGCCGATCACGCGTCCCCCTGACAACCGAGCCAACTGTACGGCGAACTGACCCACTCCCCCGGCGGCGTTGTGCACCAGGACGGTCTCACCCGGCTGGACGTCGAGCCGTCGCAGGAGTTGGTAGGCCGTGAGCCCGGTCAGCGGGACCGCGGCGGCGGTAGTCAAGTCGATCGATTCCGGGGCCCTGGCGATGAGCCGCACCGGCAGCACCGCCTCGTCGGCCGCCGTCCCGTGCTTGACCACATCCATCCGAGCGTAGGCGAACACGCGGTCGCCCACGTCGAATTCGGGCACCGCCGGGCCCACCGCCGTGATGGTCCCCGCGACATCCCACCCCGTCACGAGCGGGAAAAACGTCTCGATGGCGCCTGCCAGGTAGCCGTAGCCGATCTTGTAGTCGACCGGATTGATGCCGGCTCCGGCGACGTCGATGCGCACGCAGTCGGGCCCCATGGGCATCGGCTCCACATCCCCGACGGTGAGAGTGTCGGGGGCTCCGAAGGCGGTGTAGTGCACTGCGCGAGTCATGCCTCGAATCTTGGCACCGCAACGCGATCGAATGCGCGCCCGGTGCTGGTGCCGCAACGGAGGCAGCCTTGCACCGAGGCGTCATGGACCGACTCCGCCGCGACGATCGGGTGGCCGCGAATCGACAAAGGAGACTCAGCCCTCACCGTTGACGTCTCACTGGACGCAGTTCTCCGGACTTTGCGGCAGCCAGGCGTAGCAGCCAGCGTCAGCCAATTCGGGTTGACCTTCCGTCCCGAGGTTGAACCTCGCATAGTCACCGTCGAGCGAGTAGTCGATCGTGTAGTTGTCATCGTTCGCCGTTGCGGAGTCGATGAGCATGGTGGCGCCCACGATCGTCCTGGGCACCATCGGGGGTTCTGAGGACGGGCTCCCGGTCTGCTCGTCGCTGGCCAGGAGTCGGGCGTCGAAAACCAGATCCTCGCCAGCCCAGCGCGGCCCGGACAACGTCAGAGGCAGAAACCCACCACTGTTACGGGCGTCGCTCACCGCAGCGTTGGGCGCATCGGTACCGAACATTTGCGGCCAGCCGCCGACGAGGTCCGCCAGCGGCAGCGTTGTCGCCACGCGATCCGGTCGGTCGGTGAAAGCCAGGATCTGCGGGTCGGGATCCACCAATGTGAGCGTCAGCTCGCCGCCGTCGTCAGCAAAGCGAGCCTCCGCGGAGTTATGCGCGAACAGCCATTCGGGCGAGTCATCCCCACTCGTGAAGGGGCGCGCCACGACCACAATGGCGACCAGCACAGCTAGTGACACCACACCCAGAATGACCCAATGCTGCCGCCTCATGGCCACCACCTTCCGCCTTTGGGTCATCTTTGCGGGTGGGATCGCTGCTGTCCTGTTCCGGCGGCGGCTACCGGCCGGCGGGACTGTAGTAGCCGGCCACGTCAAGCAGGTAGTCAGTCGATCCCCAGTAGGCCCACGTCGTCACCTCGGCAGCCGCCACCGCCGAAAGCGTGCCGTTGGCCAGCACCATCGAGTCGGTGTACCAGTTGATCGATGACACCGGCGGCGGCACCGCACCGGCAGACAACCGGAGGTGTCCGACACCGACGGTGTTGACCTCAGTGAGGTTGACCGCGAGCGCGCGAGTTGAGGCGGGGACGGCACCGAAGTCGGCCAGGGACGTCGTCCGCGACTGGCCGTTGGAAATCGGACCGCCCGCACCGGCGGCGCGGGAGTCGTACAACCGCTGCGGATCCACCGCGGTGAAGCCGAGGAGGTCCGCGGCCAGCGGCGCAGCGGCCGGCGGCACGAAGTAGCCCAGCACGTCGACGATGAACTGCGTCGAACCGCCGCCGGAGAACACCTCCAGGGAGCGATCGGCGCCCACGGTCGCCACCGTGGAGTTTGCCATCCGCTGCCCGTTGGTGAACCAGTTGATCACCGACGTCGGCGGCTTCGGCTCGTTCGGCTTGCCCACTGAGAGGTGCGCGGCGCCCGCGGTGTCAGCAACGGTCAGCGTGTACTGCACAGCCGTGGCACCCGCGGGCACCAACGCAGACAGGTCCACAGTCCGGGACTGCCCGCCGGTAAGCGCGCCGCCGGCGCCGGGCAATCTCGAGTCGTAAGCGCGCTCCGGCTCCTCGGCAACCAGCCAGGTGCCCTCTGCGCCAGCATCTGTCATCGGAACATAGAACCCGAGGACGTCGAGCACCATGTTGGCCGTCCCGCCGACGATCATGACCTGCACCTTGCCGTCCGCACCCAGTTTCGTGACGTAGCCGTTGGCGATGGTCTGGTTCGGTCCGAACCAGTTGAGCGACGACGTACCGGTGATCGCGGCTATCACCGGCCGGCGCCACGACCGCGTGCCCGCGCGTCGTGGGGTTCACCACCGTGGCGCTGTAGGCCACGGCGACGGCGCCCGCGGGTGCCTGCACGTCCACCACGACGGGCACGCCGGACTGCAGCGGGCCGCCTGCGTTGCGGGAGTCGTAGGCCCGCTGCGATTGCGCAAGCGGGACGTACATCGCTCCCTGCGCCTTCACCAGCGCCGAGTCCGAGGCGAGGCCGGCGCCGCTCGCGTTGACGGCACGCACCCACACCGGCACCTCCTCACCGCCGGGCAGACCGGAAACGGACAGGGTCACCGTGGGGCCGGAAGGGTCGCCGGCCACCTCGGCCGCAGTCCAGGTCTGGCCCTTGTCGGTGGTGTATTCGTACCCGGTCGTCGGGTAGTCCCCGGCGTCCTGCGGTGCATTCGACCGTCAGTTGGGCGCCGCCGTAGCCCGGCTGCACGTCGGTGATCGTCGGTGCGGTGCCCGTCGCGGTCGCCGCATCGAGCAGGTCGGCGGCGTAGACCGAGCCCCAGCCGGTCGCAAGGTCGTAGCCGACGCCCGCATCGCAGCAGCCGACGTTGCTGATGTCGTTGTTGGCAGTCGTCACATCACGCAGCGCCTGCGGGAGGATGTACTGGCTGGGCTTGGCCTGACGGGCCGCGATGTCGTAGATCAGCGGGTTGGTGAAGCCCAGCTGGGGTCGCGGTGACGTGGCTGCCTCCGACTCGATCGCCTGGTTGACCAGGGCGGCGATTCCGGCCACCAATGGTGTGGCCGCGCTGGTGCCGCGGACAGGCATGCCAGCCCTGCCCGCCACATTCGGGACTCCCGCAGTAGATGGGCCAACCCGGCCAGTCCGCGAAGAGCGCGACATCCGGGACCAGACGGGCGGCCTCGGTCGATGCCGACACCGACTCCTGCCACCACGGACGGTCAAATAGAACGCTGGTGCCGCCCCCACCGCCGACTACGAGCGAAGGAGGCTCCCGTGAAGAGGGTGTCGTTCCAGGTCGATTCGAAGCGCGGGCCCGCCGCGTCCGGCTGGAAGATCGTGTTGTCCGGTCCGGGAAGACGCGGGCTGTCCGGACCCTCAGCGAGCGTGACACCGGTGCCTCCAACTGCGCCCATCCACGACGACGACGCCGGGTACGAGACGACGGCATCTACGTCTGAGGCATCCACCGCCATGCAACCCGACGATCCGTAGTCGCCGGAAGCAGCGAAATACGACGTGCCGATCGTGGCCGCCATCGCCATGATCTGCTCGCTCATGCTGATCATCGGAGTGCTACCCACCAAGTAGCTCTCGCACTCGACGTAGCTAACCGACACCACGTCGGGCGGTTCGGCGCCGAACACTGTTGGATCCAGCGGCATGGCCAATGCCTCGACTGGCCAGAACTCGCCGAGCCCGTTGTAGGAGTAAAGATCAAACGCCTCCAACTTGGGCGCGACCTGGGTGATCACCTGGACGTCAAGCGTGGCCTCGGTGACGTTCGACCCTGGCTGAGCGGCCCCGCCGACGTTCACCTGCCGCAGCGCCGTGCGGTCGTCGAATCCGAAACAGGCAGCGAAGGTGTCCAGGTCATCCTCGACGACGTTCGCGTCGATCTGGATCACCGCCAGGCGCTGGCCCTGACCCTGCAGGCCGGCGTCGTGCAACACGTCGTAGCCGTAGGCCGTCGCGAGTTGGTTGGGCATCAGGCCCCCAGAAGCCAGACCTTCCGTGCAGCCTTGCGGAGTGCCGGTGCGCGACGGCGTCGCTAGGGACGCCGGAGTTGGCGGCTCAGGATCCGCCTGCGGGGCGATCGGCCGCCCCACGAGGGGCCTCCGAAAGGCTGACTGCTGTCGCCACTCGACCAGCTCTGCACCAGACCGAACACGTCGGCGATAACGCCGTCGAGGTTTGCGGGAAGGGTGGGCTGCGAGTCTGGGGCGATCTCCTGGCCCCCTCCCGTTGCGTCGTAGATGCCTATCGTGACGCCGAAGAGTTTCTCGGCCTGGCCGATCGTCATGGTGGACCTGGTGAACGTCCGGGTGGCGCCCATGTTCTGGGTGGCGCCGACCGCTGCCAGCGCGGTTGTGACCGCAGCCTCCTCTTGCGAGTCCGCGCCGAAGGCGTCCACGGAGTCGGTCAATGACAGGTACTTGCCGTAGGACACCGAATCCGGCGACGACACGCTCCTGGCGAAGTCCTCTACGCCCTTGTCGGCGAATCCGAAATAGATGGTGAGCTCCACGTCGGTGGGAGCGTCCGCGACGCGGGGTCCTCCAGGGGAAAGGTCGCCCCAGTCGACGGCCTGAGACTGCTGCGCCACAGCCTGAGCGGCGGCGACGGAGGCGCCCGGTCTCGGCCCCGACCCGGTCGACGCCACGGCGTGTGCCCAGCTAGGCACCATGACACCAATCGCGGTCGCCGCGGC
Organism: uncultured Actinomycetes bacterium; assembly: GCA_963752505.1. Classification (GTDB taxonomy): domain Bacteria; phylum Actinomycetota; class Actinomycetes; order S36-B12; family UBA10799; genus JACJWR01. The sequence continues at coordinate 307,317 of CAVVYM010000010.1, read as the reverse complement.
GGCGGCAATTGCAATCGACCGGGCAGACTTCCCACGCGCAAGCACCATGCCAAGCACCGTACTCAGGCCCGGCGTCCGACGGTCTCGAGGCGCACGTTCGCCTCGCACTCCGTTGCGGCTGATCTGGGCGCTCTTCGTGGTCGGGGCACGACGTAAGCCCCGCGTCTGCCTCGGGACGCTCGGCTTGGCGGCCGACGCGGAGCGACGGCCGGATCGCCGACCAGGCGACGTCACCTGGTCTGTTGCGCGTCGCGAACCGACGCCTAGCGACGCCGGGATCAACAACCTGAGCGAACCGGCGCCTCGACGCAGAGGCAGCTGGCGCCTCGTCGCCGAGTCAGCGAACGGACCTGCGGTCGAGCCCTGCCACCTAGAGGTCGACCTCTTCGGCCAAGGCCTGCAACTGCTGGCCAGAGAGGCGATTGGTGAGCCACTCCTCCAACTCGTCCGCACGCAGGCTGCGGTAGAAGGCGCGTGCGTGCTCGTTGGAGTCCTGCACTGCCCACTCCAGCCGCGGATAGCCGTGTTCCTCGCACAACGCCGCCAGCGTCATCACCAGCGCCTTGCCCACCCCCTTGCCACGGGCCTCGGAACGAACGTAGAGGTCCTCCAGGTGGATTCCGTAACGGCCCTCCCACGTCGACACCGTGAGGAACCACAAGGCCATCCCCCACAGCCCCGATCCATCCTCGGAATCCACGACGAGGCAGTAGGCAGCGGGCAGTCCGGACGGAGTGTTCGCCCGCCTCCCCAAAGCCTCGGGGAATAGCAGTTTGGTCAGTTGCTCCTCCGTGGTGCGCACCTTGTCGAGGTACCCCTCATTGCGGGCCAACTCGTAGATCATGTCGAGCAATTCGGGGATGTCATTCGCCGTCGCTTCCCGCACGGGAACGTCGGCAGCTTCAGCGATGATGGGCATAACATGACCGTACCCGCAGGCCCCGACGCCCGCAGCGGGCCGCTGCGCACCCATGTGATGCCGACTACGCTTGGCGCACCACAACCCGCGCCTCACCTCGAGGGCAGGCATGCGCAGCTGATCGGCAACGCAAAGATGGGGAACCGTGAAGAGGCAACATGTTGAGGTGCTCATTGTGGGCGCCGGACCGATCGGCCTTGAGACCGCAGCAGTCCTGACCGGCGAAGGCCATCAGGTCCTAGTCGTCGATGCCGGAGCCATCGGCGAGACCATCGCACGCCAGTTCCCTCCGCACACCCGGTTCTTCACCTCACCGGAACGACTTGCCCTGCGCGGGTTGCCGGTGCCATCCACCACCCAGGAGAAGACCACCGGCGAGGAATACCTCGCCTATCTGCGCGCCTTCGTGGCCGACCACGAACTGTCCGTGGATACCTTCACCCAGGTGGTTGGGATCACCGGCGAAGCCGGAGACTTCACCGTCTCGGTGCGCGATGGCTGGGGCCGCGACTCCACCATCGGCGCCGACGTGATTGTGCTGGCAACCGGGGGCACCGCCGAGCCCCGGCGACTTGGAGTCCCCGGCGAGGACCTGCCTGGTGTGCACCGGGCGCTGGGCGACCCTCACCGGTTCTTCGACCGTCGGGTCCTCGTCGTGGGTGGACGCAACAGCGCTGCGGAATCCGCCCTGCGCCTGTACCGCGTCGGAGCCAGGGTGTTACTCGCCCACCGCGAGGAGTCGTTGCATCCAAGGGTCAAACACTGGATTCGACCCGAGGTGGAGTCGTTGCTAGACGAGGGCGAGATCACCCGCTTGATGCCCCGGGAGGTGGTTCGGATCGAACCCGGCGAGGTCGTGCTGCGGGCGCCGGGTTCCGGTGCGACGCAGACAAGGGAGGTTGACGACGTATTGCTGCAGATCGGGTTCACCGCCGATCGGGGCATCTTCGACCTCGCCGGAGTGGAGTTGGAGGGGGCTCGAGGGGCCCCGGCGCATGACCCTCTGACCATGGCCACGAACCGGGCCGGCATCTACGTCGTCGGCACCGCCAGCGCGGGCACCCAGGACAAATTCGAGGTGTTCATCGAGAACAGCCACCAGCACGCTGACCGGGTGGCTGCGGCCTTGGCTGGCCGACCCGCCCCGGCGCCAATCCCCGCGCGACCACTGCCCGAGAGCTGAGTCCGCCGCCACGCATGGTTGCCTCGGGCCCGGTACCTGTAACGACAGTCAGTTGAGCGCCGCGTACCCGATCGCCAACGAACTCGCGGTGCCCAACCACAGCAGGTAGGGAACCAGCAGCGCACCTGGCACCCATGACGTGTGCCAGGTAATGACTACCACCGGGATTGTCAGGAGCGTGGCTATCACCAGGCCCACCGCGGCGGGCCAGAGCGCCTGGCCGACGTAGAACAGCCACGCCCAACTCAGCGCCGCGACGACACTCAGACCTGTCAGCACCAGCCACCACACCGCCGCGGAACCTTTGCCCGACATAGCCACCACAACCCCGGCCACCGCGAGCACCACGAAGTTGTAGGGCCAGATGAGACCAAAAACCACGTCCGGCGGCTGCCACGGCGGACGACTGAGGCCCTCGTAGAAGACCTGCCCGCTGGACACCCACACGCCGGCGCCGATGGCGTACCCCAGAACGAGCACCACCGCCGCCACAGCTGCGAGCAGGCGCGAGAGTTCCATGCCTCCATTGTTACCCGTTCACTCGCGAGTGGGGCCGTTGCCGGGCCGCTCACCACTCACCGCTCACGCGGGAGCAACGTGCGGCCGCTCAGGAGCCTCCTCTCCAAGTGAGATGCAAGTTGTCGTGCCCCTTTGGGCGTGGGTGCCGCACGATCCGACGCGACCTGCAATCGCTTGTGCACCTTTCGAGGTCGTATCAGGCCCCATAACTACTTGGAAAGGCGCGCTTGACGCCAGATCCGATTCCCACCACTCGGAATGGCACCCAATTCGCCGCGCATCGGACGGCCGCGCGCATCCAGACCGATTGTCGGACCCCCCAGAGATACTCGTTCGCGTGGGGGCAGCACCGGCGTCCCGCAGCGGCGCGACCCAGCGCAGGCACCGTTCACAAGTACCCCAGGGGGGCACCATGAAACTCAATGCTCATCTCGATATCGACCTGGTCGCCGTCGAGACGACCGACTCCGTCACCGTCATGCTGGACTTGGAGGCGCCCCCCGCGCCGACCTCTTCGACTCCTCGACCGGCGCACACTGCAATCGTGGTCCTCGATCGCTCGGGTTCGATGTACGACGGTCGTCTGACCGCCGCCAAGCGCGCCTTGATTGACCTCGTCAGTCGACTCGACGACCGCGACAACTTCGGGCTGGTGACCTTCGACCATGAGGCAACCGTGGTTGTACCTGCCGGCCGACTCGGCGACCTCGGTCGCGACCGCGTCCGCGCAGCCATCTCGGGTATTGACACCGGCGGCGCCACGGACCTGTCGTCGGGCTACCTTCGCGGTCTGCAGGAGGCCCGTCGTGTCGCAACCGCGGCAGGCGCCACCGTCGTGCTGCTCTCCGACGGTCACGCGAACGCCGGTGTCACAGACCCTCAACGTCTGCGCGGTATCGCCTCCAAGGCCGCGACCCAGGGAGTGTCGACCTCAACCATCGGAATCGGACTCGGGTACGACGAGGCGATCCTCGCTGACGTGGCAACCGGCGGCACCGGAAACCACTCCTTCGCCCAGAACCCCGACGACGCAGCAGCCGCAGTTGCCGCTGAGATCGACGGTCTGCTGTCCAAGACTGCGCAGGCGGCCAGCCTGCTGGTCGCCCCGAGCGGTGACGTCAGCGCGGTCACGATTCTCAACGACGTGGTGGCCAACCCGGTTGAAAACGGCATCCTGGTCGAGCTCGGCGATTTCTATGCCGGTGAGCAGCGTCGCATCACCCTCACCATCGACGTCCCGGCCATGGCGGCCTTGGGACTGTGCCAGGTGGCCACGCTCACGGTCACGCACGTGGAGGTAGCAACCTTGGAACAACACTCGGCGATCATGCCGGTGACGGTCAACGTTGTGCCTCTCGACATCGCACGAGGACGGGTTCCTTCTCCTGATGTCACCCGCGAGAAACTGTTCCTTGCCGCCCAAAAGGCCAAGCGTTCGGTGGAGGACGCCTTGCGAGCCGGTGACGTGGAGACGGCGCAGAGCCGCCTGGCCTCGGCGGCCAACATGCTGAGCAATGCCGAGCTGGACGAGTTGGGCGAGGAACTCGCCGAGGAAATCAACTGGCTGAAGACCACCGAGGGGACCCTCGACTACGACGAGGGCCCTGACATCGCCTACGCGTCGAAGCGGCTCAGCTCCGATCGCACCCGCAAGTCGCGGGGCTACAAGAGCCGCTCTCAGGGCGGCGAGACTCACCGCCCCGACCTCTCCGACGGCGATGATTGGGAAGAGGAGGGGGCCTAAGGCTGCGCGTAGGGCGTGCGCTCGCTCTTGTGCGCGGAGTTACCGGCGCAAGCTGACGCATCGGCGCCGGCGAATCGTCAGACCGGCGTCACGCCTAGCTCCGTGGCTCGAGGCGCGGGCATGCCGCGTACCCCCGGACGGCAACCGAAGATGGCCCCGGCCAACGGCTGCTCAATCCGCTGCTCCGGGGTGAGGTCGTACCAAGAGGTGGTGATGAACAGTTCGTCGAGGTCCGCGCCGCCGAAGGCAACCGAGGTCGGGTTACTCACCGGCAACGGCACGACGGCATCAAGGGATGCTGCCGGTGAGTACCGATGCACCGCACCGCTTCGCCCCAGCGCGACCCAGAGGAAGCCTTCGGCATCGACCGTCATACCGTCGGGCCACGTCCCCACCTCGCTGAAATCGAGGAACGGTCGCCGGTCGCGCAGCGATCCGTCAGCGCCATCGAAATCACACACGTACACGATCATTCGTACCGTGTCGGCGACGTAGAGACGCCCAGCCACCTCGTCGATCGCGGGCCCGTTTGAGATCGTCAAACCGGTGACCGCCGGCCGCACTATCCCGCCGTCGACGCAGTAGAGGGTGCCGGCGTCGGGGCTGCGGTCGTAGGCCATAGTCCCGACCCACACTCGGCCCGCGGCGTCAGCCGCCATGTCGTTGGCGCGATTCCGGGGCCGATCCGACTCGATCGGCGTCACCAGGTCGGTCTGCCCGGTGTGCTCATTGAGCACGGCCAGTCCGTCGGGCAGGCCCACAAGCACCTGACCATCGTCGGTGAGCAGGACTCCCCCGGGTTGGCCTGGCATCCCCCATGAGCAGTCCCGATTCGACGCCACCTCGAACCTATGCAATCGGCATCCGGTGATGTCTACCCACCACAGGCAACCCGATTCGGCATCCCACACCGGACCCTCGGAATGCTCGGCCCGCACGTGCAGCACAACGGAAGCGTCAACGTCAGTCATCAGATCAACCTAGGCGCTTGATTCGGCCCGCGGCCAGTCCCGCACGGAACTACCCTGGCGACCGACCTCCCCCGGCAGCGATTGACACGCGGCGTACCCGCGCCTCGGTATGCTGCCCGCAATCGGCTGAATGGTCGCCGCTCGGCGACGACGCAGGTGCAGGGGAAGGGTCCGTGTCGATGGCAACGACTCTCCCGCCGCGCGCAGAGGTCAAGCGCATCCTCAGCGATTCCAGCCAACTGTTGGAAGTTGCCCGCTACGCCGCGGACACGACGGCTCGCATCATTGCCGAGGCCAATGCCGCAACGCTTGCGGTGCGCAGTGCCGCAGTGCACGACGAACTCAATGCCGTCCCAATCGAGCGACTGCGCGACGTGGGCGGCTCAGGCCTGCGGCTGGGCACGCTTGCTGACTTCGGCTATCGCAGCGTCGCCGACGTGCTGCGCGCATCACCCGGGCAACTCACGGCCATCCCCGGCGTCGGAACGCAGACCGCGTCGTCGGTTGTCGCGGGCGCCCGGCGTATGTGGGATTCCATTGCCGCCGACGTTCCGATTCGCCTCGATCCGGACAACCCCACCTCGGCCGCAACGACGCTGCTGCAGCATCTGGCGCTGTTCGATTCGACCCAGTCGGCGGTGCGCGACCTCGGCGACGCACCAGCCCGCATCGTCGCCGAACTGCCCACCCTGATGACCACGGCCAAACCCGCCGCGTCGCGCCTGCGTTGGGCGTTCTCCGGCGAGCGCACCAAGACGACCGCCCCCGCTGCAGTGCAGACGCTTGAGGCCTGGCTGAACTGGTCGACCCAGAGCGACGCACGTGGCCGACTCAACGCAGTGGCGACTGCCGCACCACCGCCGCCAGCCACGGTCTGGGCGGACTTCGAGCGCCGGCCGGGGCACTACTACGCCCTCGTCGAGCGCCTGGTCGGGGTGGGCGTGGCAGACGAGAATCCCGGCGACCTGCCCGACGACATCGTGGCCAAGATCGACGCCACCCAACTTGACACCACCGCGCTGCGGGCGACCTTGCGCGGTTATCAGTCATTCGGCGCCAAATTCGCGCTCGTGCAGCAGCGGGCAATCATTGGCGACGAGATGGGTTTGGGCAAGACCATGCAGGCCCTGGCCCTACTCGCCCATCTGCACGCCCACGGCGGGCGCCGGTTCCTGGTCGTGTGCCCAGCGAGTGTGATCTTCAATTGGCAGCGTGAGATCGCCGCCCACACCACCTTGAGTTCGGTGCGTATCCATGGCTCAGAGGCGCCCGACGAACTCGCGCGGTGGGCGCGCACCGGCGGTATCGGCCTCACGACCTTCGACACGCTCAAGCGGTTGCCGGTGCCATCGGATCCACCCGATGCCGTGGTCGTCGACGAGGCGCACTACATCAAGAATCCCAAGAGCGGCCGTTCGCAGGCTGCAGTGGAATGGATCAGGGCCAGCCAACGGGTGCTGTTTCTCTCCGGCACGCCGATGGAGAACCGGGTGGCGGAATTCGTCACCCTCGTGCGCTATCTGCGCCCGGACGTCGCGCGGAATTTGGACACCCACTCGCTGGTGGCCGGGGCGAAGGCGTTCCGCCGCGAGGTCGCACCGGTGTACCTGCGTCGTAACACCGAGGAGGTGCTCGGTGAACTACCCGACCTGCTGGAAGTCGACGAATGGGAGCAGTTCCTCTCAGCCGATGCGAGCGCCTACGGCTCTGCCGTGCGGCAGGGCAACTTCATGGCCATGCGCCGTGCCGCCTACCTGACCCCGGCGCCGACCGACTCGGCGAAGATGACGCGGCTGCTCGAGATCGTCGACGAAGTTGTGGACAACGGCCGCAAGGTGATCGTGTTCTCGAACTTCCGCGAGGTACTCGACCGCGTCACCGCAGCGCTGCCGGTCGAATCAGCCGGACCGTTGAGCGGAAGCACGACGCCCGCGCAGCGCCAGGACCTAGTCGACCGGTTCTCCGCACCGGATGGGCCGTCGGTGCTGGTCAGCCAGATTCAAGCCGGCGGCACGGGACTGAACATTCAGGCGGCATCGGTGGTGATTCTGTGCGAGCCGCAGATCAAACCCACACTCGAACAGCAGGCCATCGCGCGTGCCCACCGGATGGGGCAAACGCGCGCCGTGCAGGTGCATCGGCTGCTCATCGAGAACACCGTCGACGAGCGGATCCTCGAACTCCTCTCCGAAAAGGAGGCAGAGTTCGACACCTACGCGCGCACCAGCGCAACGGCGGGTATGTCTCGAGCGGCGGTCGATGCCGGCGAGGTGCCGGCGTCGATGGAGACGCGCATCGTCGCAGCCGAGCAGGCGCGGCTGGGCATCGGGTGATGCGGTGCCGACCGCCCGGTCGACCGGGTGTCCGTCGGTGCCGACCCCCCTCCGCCCCTTCGTGAGTGCACAGGTTTGTCCCACACCCGGCGCCAATTTCGACCTCTAGTGCAACGAACCTGTGCACTCACGGGGGTGGGAAAGGCGGTAGTCGCCGGACCCGTGGCGAGGATGAGGAGCCGATAGCGACAGGCCCCTAGCCTGAAGACGTGGCGCGGGCGGACGCTAGGACGTCCGCTCGCTGCACCGCAGCCTCCGGTGAGTCCGCTTGGACGATTCCCTGCGCTGGAAGATCCCAGCCGCGCAGGGAGACGACCGGAACCCCGGTCCGCATCGCCAAAGCCACCTCGCTCAAGGTCCCCCAACTACCGCCGACCGCGATGATCGCGTCGGAGGCTCGTACGACGAGGCCGTTGCGCAGTTCGCCGAGGTCGCCCGGCCCGACGACGCCGATGTACAGTGCGCCTGGTCGCGCTCCACCGTGGTTGGTCAACGGGCTACTCCCTCGTCAGTTGGGTGCGGGGTGTCCAGTGCTAGTCCTGGCGCTCTGGGAGGAGGGGGATTTGCCTCGGCAACCGTCCCAGACATTCAGCGCATCGCCACCGCATGAGTGAGACCCCGACGCTGCATCAAACGATTGTCAACGCCCGCAGTGCTTGGCACTACCAAGCCGGATCCGCGCGGCGGTTGCTCGTGGGATCCGCGCGGCGGCCCGCGAACTCAGCATTTCTCTGACGGGGACGCTTCCCCGCCGACGGTGACACGCGCGACGCGCATCCGTAGGTGCCCTGACCGGCTCGTCGCGATCCTCGATCCGACGCACCACCAGCCGGTCACACCCCGCCGGAACGCCGGATGCTGCGTAGGACGTGGATCGCTAGGTAGGCCGAGACACCGGTGCCGACCAGTCCCGGCATCGACACCTCCCGATACGTCGGGGCCGTGCCGCGGGCCAGCAGCGAGGTGGCGCCCTGAATCGTCGCCGCAGTGACCAGGGCATACGCCATGCGGTTGATCGGGCGGTCGAGACCCTCCACCGCCAGCGGAACCTTCAACTCGCTGCGGCTGCCCGCCTCTACGATGCGCGCCAGATCACCGGGCAGCACATCGAGGAGGTATTCCCAGCGATGGGCCCGGCGGGTTGCGCTGCGCCACAACCGCTTTGGCGACAGCCGCTCGCTACGCAGTTTCGCGGCGTAGGGCAGCAGCAGCTGGGAAAGGCGCAGCGATGTGCCAGTCTCCTCGAGGATGCCCTGCAACTCGACAACCACCATGAGCATCAGAGCGACGTCGCTGGGCAGCTGCAGCTGGTAGCGGTTGGCCATATCCAACAGCGCCGATACCGCGGCACCTAGATCGGCGTCGGCGCGCGTCGCGGCCGACGTCGGGAAGAAGCGCTCCTTCCACACCGCCACCTCGCGGGTAAGAAGGTCCAGGTCCAGCGTCGCCGGACCCGGCGCCACCACCAGCAGACAGCGGGTCACCTCCTCCAGATCGTCACCGAACACGGCGGCGAGGAAGTCGACGAAAGCCTCGCGCACATCGTCGAGCAGGCGCCCGCACTTGCCGAAGTCCAGCACACCGAGGCGCCCGTCCGGAAGCAGCAGCAGATTCCCTGGATGGGGATCTGCGTGGAACAGTCCATCCTCGAAGATCATCTTGAAGTACAGGCCAGCAAGTTGGCGGATCAGCGGATCCCGGCGCGCCCCCAGGTCGGTAATCACATCCGATAGCCGGGTGCCGTCCAGCGACGTCTCAGTGAGCACCGCCTCAGCCGACAACTCGGGCAACGCCTCAGGGAACGCGTAGTCCGTGGATCCGGCGAAGTTCGATGCGATGACCTCAAGATTGAGCAGCTCGTGGTGGAAGTCCAGCTCCTCCTCGAGGCTCGACACCAGTTCGCCGACGATGCGCGACGCCCCGAACTCGCGCGCCCGAGCGCTCTCCCGCTCGGCCACGTCGGCTAGGGCTTGCAGAATCTGCACGTCGGCATCGACCTGGTCGACGATGCCGGCGTGGCGAACCTTGACCACCACATCCCGCCCATCGACAGTGGTCGCCCGGCACACCTGGCCGATGGACGCCGACGCGATCGGTGTGGTGTCAAACGATCCGTAGGCGCTGAAGGCGTCGTCGACGGCCACGTTGAGGGCGTCGGCCACCGTGGCGGCGATGTCGTCCGGGGAGTCCGCCGGATCGTCCGCCTGCAGCGCCTGCAGTGCGTGAGCAGTATCTGCTCCGACGAGGTCGGCCCGCGTGCTGAGGATCTGCCCTATCTTGACGAAGACCGTCCCCAACTCCTGCGCCGCTGCGCACAGCCGCTCACCTCGACTCATCGCCACCAGCGCAGGATCCGGCTTGACATGACCGACCAGCCTCGTTAACCACCTGTGTTCCTGGGCATCACCCCGAAGATCGGCCACGCCGTATCGGATGAGCACTCCGACGATTCGTTCGACGCGGGCACGCTGCTCGAACAGCACAACCTCTGGATCATTCGAGAATCGTCTGGGCAGCATGCGTTGACCCTAGCCACTCCGCGCGTCTGAGGCACCGGGGTTCGCCGACACCGGCCGCCGAGACCCACAGTCGGAGCGCCACCAGGCACGATGGGTCGCGTGACAACCCTGCTCAGCGACAGCCAGGCTCGCGCACTACGTCTGCGCTCACTACTGCTCACAGCCGCCCACCACGATGGTCACACCCCTGGATCCCAGACCCCGCCTCGCTCGCCGGCAGCCGTTGTGGAGTGGTTTGGCGCCATGCAGGCCCAGGACGTGGCGTCGGGGCACTGGTCGTTCGGCGTGCGTCTACCCGGCTCCACAAACGCCGACATCGACCAGGCGACAGAGCAGCGGCAGATCGTCCGGACCTGGCCGATGCGCGGCACGATTCATTTTGTCCCACCGGCCGATGTGAGGTGGATGCTGGAGTTGACCGGGGCACGGATGCTCCGCGGACTGGAACGGCGCTGGTCGAATCTCGACACCGACCGGGCAACGGTGCAGGGCGCCGCCGAGGCCATCGGCGAGATTCTGGCGGATCAGCGCATCGAGTCCGGCGGCGCACCGCGCATGGCCGCCGGGGGTGAGCCGATGACCCGAGCCCAGATCCTCACGGCCCTGCAACGGCGCGGCATAGACACCAGCGGCCAGCGCGGCTATCACTACCTCTGGTACGCCGCCCAGACCGGAATCTGCGTCATCGGACCGCAGCGCGGCAAGGAGCAGACGTTCGCACTCGCCGCCGATTGGCTGCCCCCGCAACACCAACCCTCCCGCGACGACGCATTGCGGATCCTGGCCAAGCGCTACTTCCGCAGCCATGGCCCGGCCGCCGCGTCGGACTTCACCGGCTGGACGGGCCTGACTGCAGCCGATGCCAAGGCCGCCATCGCCGCATTAGGAGACGATCTCGCACCCGTGTCCGTCGGCGACAAGAAGCTGCTGTGCGCCGCTGCGGCCCTCGACTCCCCCGGCTGGCAGAAGGGCACCCGGCGCTCCGGTCTGCCGCTGGTGCTTCCCGGCTTCGACGAGTTCCTACTCGGCTACAAGGACCGCGCGCTCGCCGCCGACGCCGAAACCATGGACGCGGTGATCCCGGGTGGCAACGGCATGTTCCGCAACACGGTCGTCATCGGCGGCCAGGTGGTCGCGACGTGGACACGCAAGATGCGGGCCCGACGCATCGACATCGAGATTCATCCGCTGCCAGCATGGCGGCCAAGTACAGCCGCCGATCAGCGGCTGGCCAAAGCCTTCGACAGGTACGGGGAGTTCCACGGCATGCCCGCCGCGGTGGCCTTGGGCTGAGCGGCGCGTTCAGGCAGGAGCGAGCCCTCCCAGGCTGTCTGCTTGCTGATGAGACCGCGTGAAGAGTGAGCGTCGTCGCCGGTCATCGACCCCGCCCCGCCCCTCGAGTGCACAGGTTGGTCGCACTAGCGAGGTCAATCCGGGCTCCTAGTGCGACGAACCCGTACACATGCCCAGTGCCCAGAACCCAGTGCCCAGAACCCAGAAGCCGGGCCCACAGCAACCGCACTGGCCGGCGCACCTAGAGCATGACGATGCGGTCGCGAATCGCGTCCAGCCTCTGGGCGGGCACCTCGGCGAATCCAGATAGTTCGGCGACGCTCTGGAAGCCTCCCATGTGCTCTCGCACCTCAACGATCAAGCGCGCCTGCTCACCGGTCAGCCCCAGGTACGACACGAGGTGCGCCTCTGGGACGTGGTTGACATCGATCAGTCCGCCGTCGTCGAAGTCCCGGACAAGATCCGGCCGTCCGATACGCAGATCAAGGGCCAGCCCGGGATCAGCCTGGGCCAACGCTGCGGCCTCCTTGCGCCGCTGCCGCGCTGCCAGCGATGTCACGATCGCCGGGTCGTGCCCGACCGGAATGCTCCTCGACTTGTCCCCCATCCCAGCGCCGGCGAAGACCTCATCGCGAACTCGGAAGGCGTGAACGGTGCTGAGCACTGCAAGCACCAGGACCATGATCACGCCGGCGTTTTGAGCCGGGGTGTTGCTCCCGTCGGGATTCCGCTCGGCCGAGGACATCAGGGTCCATGCAAGTACGTCGGCGCCGATCAGCACACTCGCCCACAGCCAGAGGCCGACTCGCCGCAAGGCGATGGCGGCGTGCACCGCAGGGATGAAAGCCACCAGGCCGAGGGTGTAGGCCGGCGACAATGCCCACCACAGGTGACGCGAGGGCCCACGCCGTCGCATGGCACCCTGGAAATGTTCGGTCCACTGGCGGCCGTCCCACCACCTCAGACTCCCAGACCCGTCGTCGTACCAGCCCGCTGGCGCTGTTGCCCCGCGGGTGATGTCAAGAGATGTGCTCATGAGACCACGCTACGTGAGACCTCCGACACGGCATCAATCCTCGGCCGACAGCCGTCTGTAGTTCCGGGACCATTCCCAAGCCGTAGCCCAGGAGGTTCCGGGCGAGGCACCGTCGCCCTGCCTGGAACCGTCAGTACTATTCCAGGGAAATGCGGCAGCACGGTCGCGTCCCGACTTGACATCGCATGCCTACTTGGGAGGGTGAGTTGGAGCACAACGAAGGGGATCGAAATTCGCCGCCAGGCCAAACCCCACAGAGCGGCGGATCGTTGCGCCTGGGCCGGGCTCCCCTCACAGAACCGGACAAAGGTTTCCGTGCCCGACTCGGATTGGTTGGCGTGTTGTTTGCGGCGGTTGCAGCCGTTGCAGGATGTAGCGAATCGCAAGAGGTAATAAACGAGGAAAGAGAAAGCCTCGAGAGAATAGAGCGGGGCGCTTCGGTCTCGCCAGGTGCCGTCGACAACGAGCAGCAGCCGGGCGAGTAGAAAACGCGAGGGAGCTTGACCCGCCCTCCTGGACGCTTCATCAAAGTGGGGATCCCCTCGTCCTGCCCGCGTCGACGGCACGAGCCTCGACGGCGTGGCCGATAATGACCCATGACGAAAATCGGAAACGGCACGCAACCTCCCGCAACGCCACGTCTGCCAGACAACTTTCGGGCGGTGGGCCGGTACGTCGTCCCAAGCCTGGATATCACCGTCGGCTTCACGTGGAACGCCACCGACGGCAACATGGCGATGATCGCCGGCTCGGAAGGTGATCCGGTGCATTTCACGAACGTCATCCAGGACGGAAACCTCTTCACGCTCACATACGCCTTCCCCAACATCCCGCGCAATCCGTGTTCGCCGATGGGTGCCTTCTCCCTTGCGGACCTCAACGGTCATCTGACCCGTGCGAGCTACGTCGGTGCCGAAGTCCTTTCCGGCGACCCTGAGCGGCGCGTGCACCATTTCCGGGCATGCGCAGCCGTCGAGCCTCCCCCGGGCATGCTCCCCCCGATCCCCGGCCTGCCGATTCTGCGCCTGCCGCTGATGGTCGGTGACATCTACGTCGACGCCGACGACGAAAGCACTTGGTGGCGGGTGCTGCACTTCGGTCTGCAGAACGCCTACGCACCCGACCTGGACGAGTGGATCATGATCGACCATTTCGAACACTCCCCAGGCGAGGTTTCGTTGCCTGCGGAGTGTCGGGCCTGACCGCCCGGCAGGCTAGCCCCTGACCTCGAACCTGCTGTGGCCCTGGGATGGCTCAGACCTGACCTCGACGCGGTCGACCGAGGCGAAGCGCGGACCGGTTCGGCACCAACCGACCATTGCCGCGACAGCCCCGGCGGTACCTTCGAATACGGCTTCTACCCGACCATCGGGCAGATTGCGAACCCAACCGCCGACAGCATGCTTGGCAGCTTCCGCCGCGCATGAGTAGCGGAACCCCACCCCCTGCACGTGGCCTTCCACCCAGACGTGGCGACGGTCGACGCCAGTCGGGCCGTCGCGCACTCCCGGGTCGCTCTGGGCGGATCTGCTCACACCTCAACGCTACTGCCCGAAGCCCGAAGCCCCGAAGCCCCGAAGCCCCCGGCCAGTCGCCGAACCGCCTGCGGGCCGGGATACCCACGAAGAGGACCGCAACCACGACGACAAACGCCGGCACGTCGGTGCGCGCACCGATGCGCCCCACCTTCCGCCGCGGGCTGGCGCAGCTTCTCGCCCAGCGCCTCACGGAGGCCCCGTCGGATACCTCGTGCTTCACCGGTTGTCGGGCAGGCACTCGTTGGCCGGTTCAGGCGCGCGCGGCGACGTCCACGATGGACTGCGCAAATCTGGGCCACAGCGGCCGCGGCAGGTCGTGACCCATGCCTGGCAGGCCGACGAATTCCGCGCGTGGCAAGGCCCTCGCGACGGCGATCCCGCCGGAGTAGCCCACCAGCGGATCGTCCAATCCATGCATGACCACGGCGGGCACTCTCACCTGCCGCAGTCTCGCGGTTCGATCGGGTTGCGCCGCCACCGCGCTCAACTGGCGCAGGTAGCCGCCCGGATCGTAGGCACGGTCCAGCGAACGCTCCGTCAGTTCGCGCACGTAGTCGGCGTCGAAGGGGTAGCCAGGTCCGGCGAGTCGGCGCAGCACGGTGAGCGATCCAGCTACCAGATCGTCCCGACTCGCCGCTGGATCCCGGCGCCGCAGCAACTGCCGGATCAGACCAGGTTTGGGGAGGCCGACTCGCCGCCCACCAGTGGAAGTCATGATGAGGCCCAGGCTGCGCACCCGGTCCGGCCGTGCGAGCGCCATCGTCTGGGCAATGAATCCACCCATCGAGGCGCCGACCACGTGCGCGGATCCGAGGTCCAGCGCGTCGAGCAGTGCGAACGCGTCGTCGGCCATGTCCGTCAGCGTGTATGGCGGCTGGGCGCGCCGGGTGGCAAGCGCGGCGAGGCTAGGCGCGCGAACTCCGCGCAGGTGAGTCGAGAGTCCGACGTCACGGTTGTCGAATCGAACGACGTAGTGGCCGGCGTCGGCGATTGCCTCGCACATCTGGTCGGGCCAGGCGATCATCTGGGTTCCCAGCCCCATCACGAGCAGTACAGGCGGCGCCGCCGGATCACCGAATGCCTCGTAGGCAATGTCCAGCCCGTTGGCGGGCACGGAACGCGTTTCCACGCACCAACCGTAGACTCTGCGCGGCCGATGGGCACGTGGCATGCTCTGGCTTATGACCAGTCCAGAGGAACTGCGCGAGATCGCCGCCAGCCAACTCCAGGAGCCAGTCGAGGCGGCCGGCATCTTCGCCGCCGACGTGTCGATCCTGGCCCGCGCGGCGGGAGGCGCCGCCGCGAGTGCAGCAGCGGACGCACTGGGCGTGGGTGATGCCCCCCTCGCCGACGGAGTGGCAGCCGCGGCGGGGATGCGCATGGCCCAGGAGGCCGGGGCCAGGGCCGAGGGACTCTCGGGCGTCATGCTGGTGGCGGTCACCCAGACTCACGTCGCGCTGCTGGAATGGAAAGGCAACTCGGCTGCGGGGACAACCACCGGCGTGGTGCTGGCGCGCTTTGCTCGGCAGTCCACACGAATCGAGGGCAGCCGCATGGGGGCCACCTGCAAGGTCAGCCTCACCGATGCGCACCGCACCGCCAAGATCTCTGGCGGTGTCGGATTTTTGAGCAGCGGCAAGCAGGGCAAGCGCGCCGTGCTCGCCGCGTTGGGTCTGGACTAACCCCCGCTGGCGATCATCTGAGTGATGCCGGCCCGCGCGGCGTGCATTGCAGCGCGAGGCTCCCAGGCCGGCCGCGATCTCGCGGGCGAATCGCAGCGAATCTGACCACGCCGCGTCACCAACTGTCGCCCGCAAGTGCCGGCGGCTGTGTCAGGCTGCACGCAGGCGGCTGCCGGGCCGCCTGCGAACGTCTTGACGCGGAAGGGAATGGGAGCCATGTCAGTCACGTCCACGCCGCCACCCATCTCCGGCGACATCATCGATCCACCACCCAAAAAGGCACCCAAGAAGGTGCGCCAGTGGGACAAGAAGGACGGCGCGGCCGGTGGCGTGGTGTCGGTGGGCTACCGCACCTTCCTGCGGTTCAGCCACGCCAAAGTCCCCCTCCTCGCGGCAGGCACCACCTATTACCTGTTCTTCTCGCTCTTTGCACTCCTCGCCTTCGCCTACGGTCTGGCGGCCACACTTGGCAGCGAGCAGATTTCGTCCTACATCACCGAAGCTCTAGGTGAGGCCTTTCCCAGCCTCACAGGAGACGGTCAGCTCGATCCGGACCAGCTACGAGCGGCCGGTCAAACGGCATCGCTCCTCGGCCTCGTCGGTCTGCTCTACGGTGGAATAGGCGGGGTGAACGCGGCGAACCAGTCCGTCCACCTGGTCTACGGGGCACCGAAGGATCCCCGCAACTTCGTTTTGGCGAAACTCCGCCTGCTCGGCTGGTTGCTGGTGATCGCCCCATTGATCGTCATCTCGCTCGCCGCCTCGGCCATCACATCGACCTTCGCAGCGAGTGTGTTCGAGTGGTTTGGTTCCGACTGGGGTGGACCCACCGTCCTTCTCCGCATCGCGTCGACCGCGCTGACGCTGGGCGTCGACTTCGTGATCGTCTACCTGTTCTTGAGCTACTTCGGCGGCATTCGACCAGAACGCCGAGCGCGTGTGGTGGGTGCGATCTTCGGCGCGCTCGCCATCGAGGTACTCAAACACGTCATGACGTTGATCCTCTCCTTCGCCATCGACAAGCCCCAGTACGGCGCGCTCACCGCACCCATCGGGATCTTGCTGGTGCTGTACCTACAATCAATGGCGCTGTACGCGTCGGCCGCCCTGGCCGCCGGCTTCGCCGACCGCAACGTGCCACTGGCGGAATTGGAGGTTGCCGCACCCGGCGACCGCGACTAGCCACCGGCGAGTCGCGCGAATCCCTCGTCGAGGCTTATCCGTGGGGTCCACTGGAGCACTTCACGCACGCGGGACTGATCGAACCAGTGGGCGGTGCCCAGTTGCGTCGCGAGGAAGCGCGTCATCGGCGGATCATCATCGCGCCCGGTCACGCGCCACAGCGCCTCGGCCACCGCGCCACCGGCCCACGCCACCGATTTCGGCACTGTCCTCGTGGGAACCGGCACCTGAGCAGCCGTGCAGATGCGCTCGAAGAGTTCGGCAACGGTCCGTGGTTCGCCGTTGGAAACGACGAAGGCCTCGCCGTGCCCGTCCTCGGCTCGGTCGAGGGCAGCGACGAGTGCCTCGACGGCGTTGTCGATGTAGGTCGTGTCGATCAGCGCGTGACCCCCACCGACGAGTGCCAGCCGTCCAGACTTCGCCCGGGCGACGATGCGACCGATCAGTTGCGTATCCCCCGGTCCCCACACCAGGTGCGGTCGGATGGCAATGGTCGCGAATCCCGGTCCGTCAGCCGCCAGTACTTCGAGTTCGGCCTGGGCCTTGGATTTCGAGTAGTGGCTACCGGCGCTGCGCGGATCCGCCGGCTCGGCACCCGCACCGGCGATGGCTGCGCCGGCGTGCGCCACCGAGGGTGAGGATACGAAGACGAATCGATTGACTCCGCTCATCTGCGCCGCTTCCAGCACGGCCAGCGTGCCCCGCACGTTCGTGTCGTAGAACTGCCCGGAGGTCCCCACCACGCCGACCCGGGCAGCCAAGTGAATCACCGCGTCACACTCGGCGGCAGCCTGGGCTACCGCCGGCGCATCGGTGATGTCGGCGAGGTGCTCGACCAACCCCAACCGAGCCGCCACCTCACTGGGACGTCGCTGCAGCACCACCACCTCATCGCCGCGACGCGTCAGGTGCTCGGCCACGCCCGCGCCGATGAGGCTGCTCGCCCCCGTCAGCAGAATCCTCACCGCGACGACACCCGCTTGCCGTTGAGAACGCCGGTGGCCCAGTCGGCAACTGCCACCCGGTCGATCTTGGAGTTGTGGCGGATATCAACCGGAAGATGCTTGGTCAGCAGCACCGCCACCACCGCTGGGGCCGTCGGCAACGCCTCGGCAATGGCCGTTCGGACAGCGTCGCGCAGCGCGGGCGGGGCCTCCACCGATTCAGCATCAGAAACTTCGGCCACGACCACGAGCTGGGCGGCACCGGGCGGACCCACACCGACTGCGGCGGCGCGGGCCACGCCCGGCACCGATTCAGCGCGCCGCTCGATGCCCACCGGGGTCACCGGGCCACCCGCGGTGACGATCACGTGCACCAGCCGGCCCTCGATCCACAACCGGCCGGCGTCGTCGAAGTGCCCCACATCCCCGGTGCGGTGCCATCCTCGGTGCCGACTCGCGGCGTCCTCGGTGACCCAGAGACGGTCGTAGCGATCTTTCGTATGGGCCGCCGCCACGCACACCTCGCCGGTCACACCGGCCCCATCGGTCAGTTCGTCTGTCGGCCGACCCGCTGCATCCAGCGGCGCGATGCGCACGCCTACCCCGGGCACCGGGTGGCCCACGCAGGTGCCGTTGCCCACGCCAGCCGCTTCCATGTCGGCCAATTCGATGTCGGCCACGGGCAGCACTTCGGTCATGCCGTAGGGCGCGTGCGCCTCGGCGTTGGGCAGCAGACCGTCGCGCACTGTGCGCAGCAGTTCCGCCGGCACCGGCGCCCCGGTGGACAGCAGCAGCCGCACCTGGGCCAGCGCGGCGGCACCTGCAGGTGTCACGCCGGACGCGGTCGCGGCCACGTTCGCGAGTGCGGCCGGTGAGGCGAACACCATCGTGGCGCCGAGTCCTGCGGCGGCCTCTCCCAAGGCGCGCGCCGTCAGCGTGCGAGGAGCCGTGAGGTCCATGTCCGGCACCGCCGACGGAATCCCCAGCGCCGCCCCGAACAGCGCGAACACGCCGAATGCTGCCACCAGGCGGTCGTCGGGACCGATGCCGTAGAGCGTCGCCAACGCATCGCGCTGGGCACGCAACTGCCGATGCAGGTAGAGCGCGCCCTTTGCCGGGCCCGTGGCACCGGAGGTGAACGCAATAGCGGCAGGCTCGTCCTCGAACGGCGGCGGTGGCACGTCGGCCAGCGAACCGCGTGCCTCGATGTCGGCCAGAGTCGTGCGGACCCGCAGCGAGCGACGCAACGCGTGGGGGATCGGTCCGACCGCGATCAGTTCGGCACCGGTGGCCATCAGCCGCGCGGCGACGAGTCCCTTGGCCACACCCATCAGGTACTTCGGTCCGGCGCTGCGCAACGCCACCCGCATGCCCCGCAGGCCAAGTCCGGCATCCACGACGACCGCCACCGCACCGGCCCGCCAGATTCCGTACAGGGTGGCAGTGAGATCGGCCCCCGGCGGCACGAGCAGCGCGATTCGGTCACCCGGCTGAACGCCGCTGGCACGCAACCCCGCCGCGATGTGGGCAGTACGGCGGTCGAGTTCGGCGAAGGTGATCGTGCTCGCCTGCCCGGTCTCGTCGAATTCCATGACGGCGGGCAGCGCGGCCATCACCGGATTCGCGGCCCGACTCACGATCGCCGACCAGACGTGCGGTCCGAGCTCAGTCGCGGCGGCAGCCGGAGCAGGTGCAGCAGTTGCATCGCCCGCCGCGCGGTGGCCAGCCTCCGAATCAGCCAACGACACCGCGCCGAGGCTTCGGGTGCTCACCCAGCGCGCCACATCTGCGGCGAAGGTCGGCGCGTCCTCGGGCACCAAGTGGCTCGATCCCTCGTAGCGGTGCACATCGGCGTGGGGCAGCCGTTCGATCAGATCGCGCAAGTAGAGATCCGAGAACACCGGATCCGAGGGCCCCCACAGCAGCAATACCGGCACGTCGCGCAGGTCGGCCAAGCCGGCCGCGATCGAGTCGAGCGGGGCCGCGCTCACATCCGTCGGATCCAACGGGATGTCGCGCACAAACCACTCGATGGCGGCACGCCGTTCGGTGGTGGCATAGGGCGCGTAATAGCCCTTGCGGATCGGCACCGCCGGCAGCGGCCGCGACATGAACATCGCCGACCGGATGAACATGCGGCTGCGAGAGGTGACACCGGGCAGCATCCCCGGCAGCCGCGCCGCGCGAATCACCCGCGGCGCCGGGGCGTTCTTGGGCTGATGCACGGCGGTGTTCGCGAGCACGACGCCGTCGAGTTGGTCGACGTGACGCTCGGCCCAACCCAACGAGATCGGACCGCCCCAGTCGTGGGCCACGGTGATGATCCGCGGACGTTCCCCCGGGCCCGTGAGCCCGAGCGCATCGGTCAGCGAATCCAGGTCGTCCACGCGCTGGGCCAGCGGCCGCACCGTGCCGGTGCGATCCGAGAAGCCCATGTCGAGCTGGTCGACGGCCACCACCCGCCAACCGGGCGGCGGTGCGGCTACGACGCGCCGCCACAGATAGGACCAGGTGGGATTGCCGTGCACACAGAGCAAAGTCCCGCGCGTCGCGGCGCGGTCGGCATCGCTGGCGGTCGCGTGCGAATCGAGTACGTGCCAGGTGCGGCTGACCCCGGTCGAATCGACCCCGGTGACTTCCCTCGACCACTGGGGCTCGAGACCGTGCAGGCCTGGCGGCGGCAGGCTCACCAGACGAGCTCGAACGCGGCGGCGTTGATGCCTGATCCCATGCCCATCAGCATCACCCGGTCGCCGGGCTCGATGTTCTCCTGGTGAAGGGCCAGCGTGATGGGAATCGCCGCGGGCCCGATGTTGCCCCGGTCAGGGAACGTGAGCGGCACCTTCGCCGGATCCAGGCCGAGCCGCTGCACCATCGCGTCGCAGTGGACCGTCGAAACCTGGTGGATGATGTAGTGGTCGATGTCGTCCCAGTCGAATTCCAGCCGGGCTTCCTTCATCGTGATCTCGGCGACGTCGAGGCCCGCGAGCAGCAGACCGCGACTGTCCGTGACCATCCGCGTCATGTCGCCCTGACACAGGTGGTTGTGTTCGGTGGACGCGCGCCCGACGCCGCCGACGAATCGGTGACCCTCCGGGTGCTCATCGGCCCGCCCCATCACCATGCCGGCGCCGCCGGAACCCAAGGTGAAGGAGGCGAAGTCCGCCATCACGTCGGCGATGGTGGCGTCCGGGGATTTGAGCCGTTCCAAGGTGCGCAACTGCAGGTCGCGGCTGCCCTCGCCGTCCACGATGAGGGCGTACTCGATCTGACCGCTGTCGATCATCATGGAGGCCAACTGCATTGCGTTGACGAAGCCGAGGCAGGCGTTGGAGAGGTCGAAGTTCAAGCACGACGATGGCAACCCGAGGTCGTGATGCACCGATACGGCCGAGGACGGTTCGAGGCGGGCACGCGATACGGAGGTGTCGACCAGCAGGCCGATCTGGTCCGGCGACACTCCTGCGCGCTCAAGCGCCAGGCGGCCGGCGTCGGCGGCCGCGTCGGTGTAGGTGACGCCCTCCGGCCACCACTGACGCTGCTTGATGCCAGCGACGTTCTCGAGCATGCCCGGCCGCAAATCGAGGCGCTGGAGGGTGTCCGCCAACTCATCGTCGAAATACGACGACGGCACCGCTTCTGGCGCGTCCACGGCAGCCACCGAAAGAACCGCGCTGTTGTGGGATCGATAGATGCTGTTTCCGCTCACGCGAACTCCGAACGCTTGATCCCTGCTGTGGCGCAGAAGACTCCGAGACTGCCTAGATACACGAGCACAAGTCTAACAACCCCCCACCTGGCCTCGGTTCGCTCGCAGGTGCCTGGGACGCCACCACGCAGCGAGGCGAGAAGTCCCGTGTGGTGGAATATCGGCGACACAACGGTGCGACATCCGCGGAAGTCAGAGCGGAACGATCACCGTTGGTCCCAACGTCCACGCATGCCAGGGAAAGCCGGTGCGAATCCGGCACTGTCCCGCAACCGTGATTCGGCTCCCGCCGGGAGCCGATCAGCCGGATCACCTGGGGATCGTTGGATTCCAACCATTGTCGAGGCAACGATGGGGAATCGACCACCGCGGTCGAGTCCGCTCCACACGTGCCGGAACTCGCCCGAAAGGTGATGCGCATGTCCACCCGTAGAAAGCTCCTCGCGGCATTGGCGGGTCTGTTGGCCCTGCCCATGTTGCTCCTCGCGGCCTCCCCCGCCCACGCCGATCTCTACCGCTACTGGTCCTTCTGGACCCAGGACAACGGGACCTGGGTGCTAGCGGAGACCGGCCCCGCAGACGTGATCCCCGCCGACGGTGAGGTGACCGGATGGCGATACGCGGTGGGCGGAGTCGAGGTCTCGTCCAACCGCCCACCGCGCTGGTCCGGTGAATTCGACCAGGTCTGCCCGGAGCCCGCCGGCGACGGTGAGAAGAACGTCGTCGTGGTCATCGACACCGGGACCGCGGCCGACGCGCCCGACGGCAGCACGCCGCCGCAACCCGAAGCAGCGTGCGCCACGGTGCCTGAAGCCGCCAACGCGCTGCAGACCGTGCAGGCCGTGGCCAGCACCCGCATCGAGGACGGCCTGGTGTGCGGCATTCTCGGCTACCCCGAGACCGGCTGCGCCGACACCATTCCGGGCGAATCCGCCGTACCGACAGAGAATCCGCCGGTTGACTTCGTGACGGCGGCCGACGCCACCGACCAAGGCACCGCGAACTCCGAGGGGCCTCCGGTGGCGTTGATCGCCGTCGGCGGGCTCGCAGCCGTGGTGGCCGTAGCCGCGCTGGTGATTAGCCGCAGGCGGCGGTAACGCGCGAGAGCACCTCCAGGCCGTCGGTGCCAGGATTCGACTGCTCGATGACCGAGGCCGCCGTGCCCATATCCGCTGCGTTCAACACCAGGTCGCCGAACGATGCCGAGAGGGTCACCGCCACCCACGGGTCGCCGGTCACCAGCGCGGTGTACGGGGCCACGTAATCGTTGAGTTGGGTGGCGGGACGTTCGGCGACGGCGAATTCCTGACCGGCCGGGGTGTCGGTGAGCGTTCCCACCTCAACGATGTACTCCGGGTAGATCCTGATCAGGCACATCGAGCTTCCCACCCGCGAGCCGTAGGCGGCGAACGTGATGGGGGATCCCGGGTTGTCCGAGAACGTCCAGTAGCTGACCCCTTCGGGGAAGCCCTGACCACTCACGGGCGGTTGCGCACCCGCCGTCGACTCTGTTGGGGCAGCCGACGTCGCGGTGGGCGGGGCTTCCTCGGTCGGTTGCGACTCCTGAGGGGCAGAGGCCGACACGGTGGGGCTCGACGAAGCCGTGGCGCTAGGCGAGGAGGTGGCGCTCGACGAGGAGGTACTCGGCGATGCCGAGGCCGTCGGGTCAGCCGGGTCCTCGGATCCTCCACAGCCCGCGCTCACCAGGGCGAATACTGCCGCCGCCCCGACCACGGCTACCGGCCTTCCGCCTATGACTCGATACCCCATCTTCACTCCGCCAATCTCTCCAGAATCAGTTCGCGCACCCTGGCAGCGTCTGCTTTGCCACGCGTCGCCTTCATCACCTGGCCGATGAGCGCACCCGCAGCCGCGGCCTTGCCATCGCGAATCTTCTGTGCCACGTCCGGATTCGCGGCGATCACCTCATCCACCGCGGTGACGAGGACTCCCTCGTCGGAGACCACCTCCAAACCACGGGCAGCGATGATCTCCTCAGGCGTGCCCTCCTGCGCGAGCAGGCCCGCGAACACCTGCCGGGCCAGTTTGTCGTTGAGCCGACCGGCCGCCACCATCGATGCGACGGTCGCGACGTCGGCCGGGGTGACGGGAAGGTCGCTCAGCGCGACCCCTCGTTCGTTCGCCTCCCGCGCCAACTCGCCGAGCCACCACTTGCGCGCACCTGCGTGATCTGCGCCGGCGTCGATGGTGGCGACCACAAGGTCGAGCGCTCCGGCATTGATCACCGACGCCATGTCGAATTCGCTGAGTCCCCAATCAGCGCGCAACCGCTCGCGGCGCACCGCGGGCGACTCCGGCAGCGTCGCGCGCAGCCGTTCGACGTACTCGAGGGCGGGTGCCACCGGCACCAAGTCCGGGTCCGGGAAGTAGCGGTAGTCCTCGGCCGTCTCCTTCGAGCGGCCCGGAGTGGTGGAGCCGTCGTCCTCATGGAAGTGGCGGGTCTCCTGGGTGATCGTGCCGCCTGCGTCGAGCACCGCCGCCTGACGCCGGATCTCGTAGCGCACGGCACGCTCCACGGAGCGCAAGGAGTTGACGTTCTTGGTCTCCGTGCGAGTGCCCCACTCGGCGGCGTCCGGCGGCGCGATCGAGACGTTGGCATCGCAGCGCAGCGAGCCCTGCTCCATGCGCACATCGGACACCCCGAGCGCGCGCATCAACTCACGCAACTCGGTGACGTAGGCCTTGGCCACCTCGGGAGCGAGCGCACCGGTGCCGGTCACCGGCTTGGTGACGATCTCGATCAGGGGCACCCCGGCCCGGTTGTAGTCCACGAGTGAGTAGTCGGCGCCGTGGATCCTCCCGGTGGCACCGCCGGTGTGCGTCAGTTTGCCGGTGTCCTCTTCCATATGCACCCGCTCGATCCCCACGCGCACCACAGTCGACTCGGCGCCGTCAACGCCCGGCACCGTCACGTCCAGCCAGCCGTTCACGCACAGCGGTTCGTCGTACTGGCTGATCTGGTAGTCCTTCGGCATGTCCGGGTAGAAGTAGTTCTTCCGCGCGAATCGACCCCAGGCGGCGATGTCGCAGTTGAGGGCGAGGCCCATCCGGATGGCCGACTCCACGGCGGCGTGGTTGACCACCGGTAGCGACCCGGGCAGACCCAGGCAGGTGGGGCACACCTGGGTGTTGGGCTCGGCACCGAAGGTCGTGGAGCAGCCGCAGAACATCTTCGACGCGGTGTTGAGCTCCACATGGACCTCGAGCCCGAGGACCGGATCGAATCGGGCGATAGCGTCGTCGTAGTCGACGAGGGCAGGCGCGTTGGCAGATGTGGTGCTCACAGTTGCGGGGCCTCCTCGATGGTGGTGTGTCCGTACAACTCGACCAGGCCAGCCTCGATGGCGGCTCCGACCTGGTAGAGCCGGTCGTCGGCCATGGCCGGCGCCATGATCTGCAGGCCGACCGGCAGGCCATCCTCGGCCGCGAGCCCCACCGGCACGCTCATGCCGGGGATGCCCGCGAGGTTGGCCGGGATGGTCGCGATGTCGTTGAGGTACATGGCCACCGGGTCGTCGAGCTTCTCGCCGAGCCGGAAGGCGGTCGTCGGAGCGGTGGGGGTGAGGACTACGTCAACCCGGGCGAACGCCTCGGCGAAGTCGCGGGCGATCAGCGTGCGGACCTTCTGCGCCTGACCGTAGTAGGCGTCGTAGTAGCCCTTGCTCAGGGCGTACGTACCGAGCATGATGCGCCGCTTCACCTCCGGGCCGAAACCCTGCTCGCGAGTCAGCGACATCACCTCCGAGGCCGACCGCTCGCCGTCGTCGCCGGCGCGCAGACCAAACCGCATACCGTCGAACTTGGCCAGGTTCGACGAACACTCGCTGGGCAGGATCAGGTAGTAGGCCGCCAACGCGTACTCGGCGTGGGGCAGATCGACCTCGGTGACGATCGCGCCCTTGGACGCCAGCACGTCCACGGCTTCGTCGAATCGTGCCTGCACCCCGGGTTGGAAGCCCTCCCCGCGCAATTGGCGCACAAGTCCGATCCTCATCCCGGAGACATCGCCAGCGAGCGCAGCCTCGACGAGGGCCGGCACGGGAGCGTCGATGCTGGTGGAGTCGAGCGGGTCGTGGCCGGCGATGGCCTCGTGCAGCATGGCCGCATCGAGAACCGTGCGGGCGAAGGGACCCGCTTGGTCAAGACTGGACGCCAGCGCCACCAGCCCATAACGGGAGACCCCGCCGTAGGTGGGCTTCACGCCGACCGTGCCGGTCAGGGCGGCGGGTTGGCGAATGGATCCGCCGGTGTCGGTGCCGATAGACAGCGGCGCAGCGTAGGAGGCGACGGCTGCCGCGGAACCACCCGATGAGCCACCCGGAATGCGATCCAGATCCCACGGGTTGCGGGTGGGCCCGTAGGCGGAGTGCTCAGTGGACGACCCCATGGCGAATTCGTCCATGTTGGTCTTGCCGAGGATCACCATGCCCGCCGCGCGGATCTTGCTGACCACGGTTGCGTCGTAGGGCGGGCGCCACCCCTCGAGGATCTTCGAGCCGCACGTTGTCGGGGTGCCGCGGGTGGCCAGAACGTCCTTGACGGCCACGGGAACGCCGGCGAGCGCGGGCAGGTCATCACCAGCCGCCCGGCGGGCGTCAACCGCAGCTGCCGATGCCAGCGCGGCGGCGTCGTCGACGTGGAGAAAGGCGTGAACCTTCGGCTCCACCGCCGCGATGCGATCCAGATGGGCCTGGGTGATCTCGACGCTGGACGCCTCGCCGGCGGCCATGGCCGCTGCCAGGTCGACTGCGCTGAGCCTGGTCAGGTCGGTCGCGGAACTCATTCGGCGTCCTCCAGAATGCGCGGAACGCGGAACCTGTCGTCCTCCGTGGCCGGGGCACCGGCCAAGGCCTCGTCGCGGGTCAGGCCGGTGACCACCACATCGGCCCTGGTCACGTTGGCGATGTCCTGCGGATGAGACATGGGTGGCACGTCGTCGGCCGCGACCTCCGCCACCCGGCTGACGGCATCCAGAATCGCGTCGAGTTGGTCGGCGTAGTGGCCGAGCGAATCGGCAGGCAGATTGATCCGCGCGAGTAGGGCCAGGTGCTCCACATCGGCGGGAGTGAGGGGTTCATGGGGCATGTGGCCGAGTCTACGCCGGGCCCATGACGGCCCTCACTGGCCCGACGGAGCCTGCGCCACCTCGCGAGCCGCGTCCACCCCGGCGTCGAGCAGCACACCCAACCCGGCCTCGTCGAGCACCGGAACACCGAGCGTCATCGCCTTGTCGAACTTGCTCCCAGGGTTCTCCCCCACCACCACGAAACCGGTGCGCTTGGACACCGAGCTAGTCACCTTGGCCCCCGCGTTCTGCAGCGCCTCGGTCGCCTGATCGCGCGTGAAGCCGACGAGCGTGCCGGTGACGACCACCGACACTCCTTCGAGGTGCCGCGAACTTTCCGACCGTTCGTCTGCCATGCGGACCCCGGCGGCAGCCCACGCATCGACGATCTCGGCGTGCCAATCGACGTCGAACCACTCCTTGAACGCAGCGGCGATCACCGCGCCGACGCCCTCCACCGCGCTCAACTGCTCGGCATCGGCCGCCCGCAGCTGCGGCATCGAGCCGAACACCCGCGCGAGTTCACGAGCGGCGGTGGGTCCCACGTGTCGAATGCTCAGCGCCACCAGCACCCGCCAGAGGTCACGGTCCTTCGCAGCTTCCAACGACGCGAGGAACTTGCGCGCGTTCTCGGTGAGGCGCACCTCCCCGCTGCCCGCCACCGCGTCGGCCGCGGTGAAGAAGGGCGAACCCAGCAAGCTCTCGGCGGTGAGGTCGAACAGCCCCGCCTCG
This sequence comes from uncultured Actinomycetes bacterium, assembly GCA_963752505.1. Taxonomy (GTDB): domain Bacteria; phylum Actinomycetota; class Actinomycetes; order S36-B12; family UBA10799; genus JACJWR01. Next base: position 279,927 of record CAVVYM010000010.1, on the reverse strand, counting down.
CTGGTGAGCAGGCCATCGTCGAGCAGCGCCCCGGCCGCCTTCCAGCCGAGACCCTCGATGTCGAGGGCGGAGCGCGAGCCGATGTGGAAGAGGCGCTCGCGCAGTTGCGAGGGGCAACTGCGCGCGTTCGGGCAGCGGATGTCGACGTCGCCCTCCTTCTCGGGGCGCAACTCGGTGCCGCAGGACGGGCAGTGGGTGGGCATCACGAAGGCGCGTTCGCTGCCGTCGCGCACCTCCACTACCGGGCCGAGGATCTCCGGGATGATCTCACCGGCCTTGCGCAGGAACACCATGTCGCCGATGAGGACGCCCTTGCGCTTGACCTCGCTGGCGTTGTGCAACGTCGCCATCTCGACCGTAGTGCCGGACACCTTGACCGGCGTCATCACGCCATACGGCGTCACCCGACCGGTGCGACCCACGTTCACCCGGATGTCGAGCAGTCGGGTGCGCACCACCTCCGGCGGGTACTTGTAGGCGATGGCCCACCGCGGTGCGCGCGACGTCGCACCGAGCCGTCCCTGCAGAGCACGGGAATCCACCTTCACCACGACTCCGTCGATATCGTGCGCTATTCCCGTGCGCGTCTCGGCGAAGGAGTCGATGTAGGCGCGCGCCGCGGCAGGGTCCTCGACCAGCGCCGTGCTGCTCGCTGTCGGCAGGCCCCAGGACTCGATGGCCGCATAGGCCTCGCTCAGCGATGCTGGCGCGAAACCATCCGCGCGGCCGAGGCCATGCACCACCAGCCGAAGGCGGCGTAGCAGATCCTTGGCGCGATCTGCCTCACCTTCAAGTCGCGCCACCCGGGTGCTCCCCGCCGCCCGGGCCGCGTCCAATTCGGCAACTCGGCGATCCACCCGCTGGCGCAGGGTGCCGGCCGCGGCATTGCGCGGGTTCGCGTACGGCGTTCGGCCGAGGTCAAGCATGTGGTCGTTGATCTCGGCGAAGTCGTCGAGGTTGAAGAACACCTCACCGCGCACCTCGAGCACTTCCGGCAGTGCCGGTCCGTCCGGGTGCGCCTGCAGGATCTGCGGTACGCACATCATCCAATCCACGTTCGCCGTGACGTCCTCTCCCACCCGACCGTCGCCGCGCGTCGCCAACGTCGTCAACCGACCGTCGCGGTAAACCGCGTCGACCGCGAGACCGTCGATCTTCAGTTCGCACACCATGGCCGGCACTGATCCCAGTTCCTTGACCAACCGGTCGAACCAACCCTGCAACTCGTCGGTGTCGAAGACGTTGTCCAGACTCAGCATCCGCTCGAGGTGCGCAACCGGCTCGAACATCTCCGCGCGCTCCCCGCCGACAGTCTGGGTCGGCGAATCCCCGGTCACCAGGGCCGGGTGGGCGGCCTCAAGCGCGTTGAGTTCAGCGAACAGCACGTCATACTCGGGGTCCGAGATGGTGGGCGCGTCGTGGGCGTAGTAGGCCACGCGGGCTGCGTTGACCGCGTCGACGAGTTCCTGCCAGCGAGCGCGGACTGCAGCGTCCTCGCCCGCGGTGCTCACGCCACCTCCCGGGCCAAGATGGCGGCAACCTCGGCGGTGCGAATCGTCGTGGCGCGAGCCCCGTCCGGGCTTGCGCCGGCCAGACCGCAGGGGGTGCTCACCGCCAACCGGGGAGCGCACGAATCCAGCGGAATGCCCAAGCGGTCAAGGATCGCCATCACAGAGGCGACGGTAGCGTTCGCGGGCGCCGTCGGCCCGTTGACCGCCCAGCCCACGACGCCCGCCACCAGGGAGGTTGACGACTCCAACAGCAGGCCGAGTTCCTCCTCCTCGTGCCCGCCGCGGCCATCCGGAGTCTGGGCGGTCAGATCCATTGCCAGCGCGTCGGCTCCGACGCTGCGCAAGAGAGCGATCGGCGCAGGTACGGCGCAACAGTGCAGCAACATCGAAGCACCCGATTCGTGACCCGCCCGCACGGCCTCGGCCAGCGCCTTGTGGGCGACCTCGGCGGATACCGAGCGGTAGGCGTCCATGCCGCTGGGTGTCGCAATACCGGCACCGAGGACCGCAGGCAGCGACGGTTCGTCAAGTTGCAGCACGGCCGCGGGCCACATCCGTCGCATCCTGTCGGCCAGGTTGGCGATCATCACCGGGTAGGCCTCGCGCAGGTCACGCATCGCGCCCGGATCTGCCAGCATCCGGTGGCCGCTGCGCAACTCGACGTTTGCGGCCACTGTCCACGGTCCGGCCACGGCCACTTTGACCGCCGGAGCCGGTTGGTAGCCCTCTTCGGCGGCGTCGAAATCCTCGGCCAGCCACGACGCCGCACGGCGCATCGCCCGAGTGCCGGCGTCGGTGACCCGGCCGGCGAGCCGCCAACCCGTAGGCGTCGTCTCGCCTGCGAACTCCGGAGCGACGCGCGCCAGCAGCCCCAAGGTTCGCCCGATCATCTCGGCGCCGGGACCGCGACCGGGCAGTTCCGGCACGCTGGGCAGGCTCGGATTCTCGCCAGCCATGATGCGCACCGGTTCCACGGGATCCACCCCCGGGAAGGACCCTTGCGACACTGCGATCGGACCACCCGTTCGGGGGTAGTGCTGGTTGGCATCCACGAGGAGCAGATTAGTCGAGAGGCGGGTTCCCCTGCTTCGATCGGCGGGCGCGAGATCGTCCCGGGCGGAGAGGATCACCATGACCACCCGCGGAACTACTCCGCCGGTGCCAGAGCCTCAGCGACTCGCCTCGGCCAGCGTGCGTCTGAAGGTGTGGCGCGGGTGCGGCCCGAGACTTTCGAGTCGTCATCACGGACTACTTCCGGTCGGCCTGACGAAGTAGGCTCCTGCCGTGGCCTTCGACACGGTGCTCCCGTCGGTTCCGGCGTGGAGCGCCTACCTCGCAGTAGCGGTCGGCGGAATCGCCGGGGCCTCGCACGCGGCCCGTCGTGGATTCGACGTCATCGGCGTCCTCGGCCTGGCCGCGGCCACCGGAGTCGGCGGTCTGCTCCTGCGCGACGTGCTGCTGCAGAAGGGCACCCCGGTGGTGCTCACCGACCCCCGCTACCTGCTGTCGGCAGCATTTGCCGCCCTGCTCGGCTTCTTCTTCGCTCGAGCCATCAGCACGTTGAGTCGAGTGCTGCTGGGGCTCGACGCGCTGGCAATGGGACTGTTCGTGGCGCTCGGTTCGAGCGCGGCCATCTTCTTCGGCCTAGGGGTGGCGCCTGCGGTCTTCCTGGGTCTGGTCACCGCCATCGGCGGTGGCATCCTGCGCGACGTGCTCAGCGGCGAGGCGCCGGCCGTACTGCGTCCCGGCATCTTCTCCGGCGTTGCCGCCCTCATCGGGGCCGTCACCTTCGTCGCGTTGTACGAGTTCGGCCTCCCCACCTTCTGGAACCAGATCGCCACCATCGGCACGGTATTCATCGTGCGCATCCTCGCGTTGTGGCGGGGGTGGGAGTCGCCGACGCCGGTGGACATGACCGACCGCCTCTCGCACATGTTGTCGCACGCCCGGGTCGCCCCGTCCTTCCGCCCACACATGCACCTCCCGGTGCACCGTGGCGGCAGTGCTGCGGGGCACGACGAGGCCGCGGCCACGTCCGACCCGACCGCACCGGGCGCTCTCACCGAGGAATTCGGCGAGGATCCCCCGGCGCCCATCTGGATCCCCGACGACGCACCCGCGCCGGCCGCGCTCCCTGACGAGCAGGGCAAGGCCGAGTGATCGACGTGCACGCGACCGTGCTCGCCGCGCTGTCGAGCCCCACCACAGCCGCCCCGGTCGTCACCCTGCCGCCGCTGTTCGACGCGTTGGCGATCACCGTGGGCGCCCTCGCCGGCGCGCTCTATGCAACGCGTCGAGGCTTCGACTTCCTGGGCATCATCGCCATTGCCTTCCTCGGCGGACTCGGCGGTGGCGTGATTCGCGATGTCGTCCTGCAATTCGGCACCCCCGCCTTCCTGGCCAACCACTGGTTCCTGGTGTACGCCCTGGTGGGTGCCTTCGTGGGCTTCTTCTTCGCGCAGAAGGCGCAGAGGTGGGGCTTCGCCTACGACGCCGTTGACGTCGCGACGATGGGCGTCTGGGTGCTGCTGGGCTGCCAGAAGTCGCTGCAACTCGGGCTGCCGGCGGTGTCGGTGGTGTTCGTGGGAGTGCTCGCGTCGGTGGGCGGCGGGCTGCTCATCAACCTGCTCTGTGGGGAAGTTCCCACGTCGTTCCGGCCCGGCCACTGGCACGCCTTCGCGGCGATGCTCGCCTCAATCACCTACGTGACTCTCGCCCGTGCAGGCGCACCTGCCTTGACCGCCGAGATTGCCACTCTGCTGACAACTGCCACGCTCAAGTGGGTCGCCGTGCGCTATGACATCCGCACCCCGGCACCGATGGATCTCAACGAGATGGTGCGCGAGCGCCTCGCCCGGCGCCGGACCCCGAAGGCGGCGGAGTCGTCGATCCCGAGCGGCTGATCGTGGCCGACGCCACCACCTGGTCACCGCGATACAGCGCCACCGTCTGACCGGCGGCCACGGCGCGGGCGGAGGCCTCGAGGCGAATCACCAATCCATCGCCGTCGGCGCGCACATCAGCCACATTCATCGGGTCGCCGTGCGCGCGGATCTGAGCCGTCAGGAGTTCCGCGCCCAGCACGGCCGAACTGCCCGCGCCGGTCAGCCACAGCGGCTCGGCCGTGTGGATCTCGTCAACCGCCAGCCGATGCACACCCCCCACGAACACCGTGTTGGACGTGGGCTCTACCCCCACCACGTAGCGGGGTTGGCCGTCGGCTGCCGGCCGGGATAGCCCGAGTCCACGCCGTTGACCGACGGTGAAGCCGTACGAACCGGTGTGTTCGCCGACCACGTCCTCGGAATCAACGTCCACGATCGGCCCCGGTTCGGTGCCAAGGCGGCGCGCAAGCCAGCCACGGGTGTCGCCGTCGGGGATGAAGCAGATGTCGTGGCTGTCGGGCTTGTGGGCGACGGCAAGGCCGCGCCGGGTGGCCTCGGCGCGCACCTCCGACTTCGGGGTATCACCGAGCGGCAGCAGGGTGTGCCGCAACTGCTCGGGAGTGAGCACGGCCAGCACGTACGACTGGTCCTTGCCCCAATCGACAGCCCGGCGCAACCTCGGCACGGCATCGGTGTGCTCGAGTGTGGCGTAATGCCCGGTGCACACGGCATCGAATCCGAGGTCGAGTGCTCGTTCCAACACCGCGGCGAACTTGATTCGTTCGTTGCAGCGCACGCATGGGTTGGGGGTTCGGCCGGCCGCGTATTCGCTCAAGAAGTCGTCGATCACCTCGTCGGCGAAACGCTCCGCGAGGTCCCACACGTAGAACGGGATGCCGATCACGTCGGCAGCGCGCCGCGCATCGCGGGCATCCGAGAGCGTGCAGCAGCCACGCGACCCCTCACGAGTGGCCGCGGGATCGGCCGACAACGCGAAGTGCACCCCGGTGACGTCGTGGCCCGCCTCGTGTGCGCGGGCCGCCGCAACGGCCGAATCGACTCCCCCCGACATCGCCGCCAACACCTTCATGACACCACCACCTTCATGACACAGCCACCTTCCGCCGCCGAGTCGCCCGTCGGGCCCGTTCGACCGCGTCGGGCAGGGCCGTCACCAGGGCCTCGATGTCGGCTCGCGTGCTGGTCCAGCCCAGTGAGAAGCGCAGTGCCGAACGCGCCTCGGCGGGATCGGCACCCATGGCCGCGAGCACGTGGCTCGGGTCGGGGATGCCAGCGGTGCACGCGCTGCCGGTGGAGCACTCCACCCCGGCGGCGTCGAGCAGCATCAACAGCGCATCGGCTTCGCAGCCGTCGAACAGTGCACTGACGATGCCCGGTGCGCCACCGGAGTCCGTTGCACCTGCCGCACCGGCGATGCGCACCCCGGCGACACACGCTTCCAGGGCGGCGACCAACTCGGCGCGCAGTTCGGTCACGGTGACGCCGGGTTCACCGCTGGCGAGATTCGACGCCCGCGCGGCCGTCAGCGCCGCCGCCATGGCAGCCGCGCCGGCCACGTTGAGAGTGCCCGAGTGCAACATGCGTTCCTGCCCGCCGCCGACGATCAAGCGGATCACACGGCATCCCCGGCGGCAGCACGAGGGCCCCGATACCGGTGGGTGCGCCGAACTTGTGCCCGCTGAGGCTCACGGCCATGGCTGCCGGGGGCGTTGCCGACCCTCGCTGCGCGCCCGGCGAACCCCACCAGCCCACGGTCTGCACCGCGTCGACGTGCAGCGGCACACCGGCCGCGTCGCATAGCTGCGCAACCTCGCTGATCGGCTGCGCCGTGCCCACCTCGTTGTTCGCCGACATCACCGACACCACGCTGATGCGTTCGGAATCAGCCGCCAGCACCCGCGCCAACTCCGATACCAACAGCCGACCCTGCTCATCGACTGGCAACCGCACAACACGTTCGCCCGCGGCGGCCGTCGCCGCGTCCAGCACGGCATGGTGCTCGACCGCCGAGACCACGACGGTGTCGAGTCGGGGATCGCTGCGCTGCCGCGCGGCGTGAATGCCCCGCAGTGCCAAATTGTCGGCCATGGTGCCGCCGGAGGTGAAGATCACGTCCGATGCAGCCACCTGGAGGTGGTCGGCGATCACCTCGCGTGACTCCTCGACGGTGCGCCGCGCTCGGCGACCGCTGCCGTGCAGGCTCGACGCATTGCCCCCCGGCGCGTCCAGCCAAGCCGCCACAGCTTCGGGCCGTACCGGCGTGGTCGCCGCGTGGTCAAGGTAGTGGGCGGGCACGCCGAGGATTCTACGTGGCGTCGGCGTCACCACCCGTTGCGGCGTCCACAGCTGCCCGCTGCTGCGCGACGGCGGCCAACGACTCGGTGGTGAAGATCTTCAGGCCGCGATGGGCGTCGTAGCCGTGAATCTCCGAGACGTCCAGCCTCCGCATGAAGTCGACGATCTCCTGGGTCACCACTTGGCCGGGCACGATCACCGGGAAGCCCGGCGGATACGGGATGACGAAGTTGGCCCCCACGACCTCGGGTCCGTTGGCGATGCGCTCGTCGAGTTCGCTGGATTCGAGCCGCAGGTGGTCGCAATTCGCCGGATCGTAGGCCAGGTAGAACGCCTCGCGCATGTGTCCATGCCTGGTCGGGCTGGCGGGATCATCGCGGAACGCATCGTGGAAGCGGCTGAAGTTCGGCAGTTCGGGCACGTCGTCTACGAGGTTGGCGACCTGCTCGGCGAACTCGGCGCGCTCCTCGTCGCTGCAGGTGTGCAGGTGAGAGTCGAGTTTGCGAGAGATGTCCGCCAACACCTTGATCACCTGCGCGACGTCGCCGCGGGTGTTGTTGATGTTGATCTGGAACAGCACGCTATTCCGGGAGGTCTTGTTGATCTGAATCTCGTAGTCCTCGGCCAGCAACGCCTTGAACTCGGCGCCGTTCATGCCAGCGCGCCCGCACATGACAGTCACCCGGGTGAGGTCGAGGAAGAACTCATCGGTTTCGATGGCCATCAGCGTGCTCGACCAGGAGGGTCGGTCTTCTCGGCCCTCCGCAATAGTGGACAACCGATATTGCTCAGGAATCATCTCCCGAGCGCTGAGGGCTCGGAAATAACGCGAGATCGTCGGATTCTCGTTGATGAGCTGGCGCAGCTCCACTGCCAACTGCAGCGCCCGTGACACCAACTCGAACCCTTCGAGCTCCATCTGCCGACGCGCCACGTCCAAGGTGGCGATGATCTGCTGATTCGGCGACGTCGAGGTGTGCGTGTAGAACGCCTCCTTGAACGGCTCCTGCACGTCGGCGAAGTGCTGGTCGGCCACCAGCATGATGGAGGCCTGGCGCAACGCGGACATCGACTTGTGCACCGACGTCGTCTGGTAGACCCGAACGTGGAATTCGTCCGGATTCGGCAGCAGGCGCTCGGTGAGCGCCCGTGGGTCGCTGCCGTCGAGTGCGATGCCCTGGGCTGCGAACTCCTCGTACTCGCGCCGGTACGCCTCGCTGGACTGCAGCCGCCGCAGTTCAGCAGCACCGCCCATTGCCGTTCGGCGCCGCAGATAGGGCGAAAACGCCGCGGCGGCCGACCACGCCTCGTCCCAGAGGAACACCAGGTCCGGCTTGATGGCGAGGCACTCGGACATCGTGCGGATGGTGTGCGCCATGTGGCCGTCGAAAGTGGCGTTGGTGAGCACCAGCATCCGCACGCGATCGAGCAGGCCCTCGGCCTTCAACTCCAGCAGGGCGGCCTTGACGCGGTCGATGGGCACGCCGCCGTACATCGAGTACTCGGTGAGGGTGAAGGCATCGATGTAGTACGGCTGGGCGCCGGCCAGCACACAGGCGTAGTGGTGGGACTTGTGGCAGTCGCGGTCGATCAGCACGATGTCGCCCGGTCGGCACAGTGCCTGGGCGACGATCTTGTTCGACGTGGACGTGCCGTTGGTGGCGTAGAAGGCACGGTCGGCACCGAACGCACGGGCGGCCAACTCCTGCGCCTTTTTGATGTTGCCGGTGGGTTCCAGCAAGCTGTCCAGACCACCGGTGGTGGCAGAGGACTCCGCCAGAAAAATGTTCCTGCCATAGAACTCGCCCATGTCGCGGATCCAGTTCGAGTTCATGATCGACTTGCCGCGGGCGATGGGCAGGGCGTGGTAGGTGCCCATCGGTCGTTGGGCATAGCTCTTGAGGTTGTCAAAGAACGGCGTGCGATATCGCTCGCCGACCCCGTCGAGGATGCTCAGGTGCAGTTCGCGCAGTTCCTCAATGCCGAAGAAGATCCGTCGCGCAGCCGCCGCATCGGGCGTCCCCGCGATCATCTCCCAGCCACGATCCGCCAACAGGTAGCCGTCCATCTTGGGCAGGAAGTCCTTCACCACGTTGAGCAGCGGCAGACCCAGATCGCCCGTGCGCGGCACCCCCCGATTGCTGAGGAAATCCTCTAGGTGTGGCAATTCCGAGGCGCTGTGGTACGGGAACCCGTCGAGCGCGACGACCGCCTGGAACTCCGTGTTGAGCGACAGGGCCACCACCGCGTCCTGGAACGAATCAACGGTCACGCATTCGTAGCGGAACTGATCCGACTGGTCGCGCAGGCCGTGCAGGGCCCGTGCCAGACCATCGTGGTCGTCGGGGTCAAGGCCGCCGACGATCAGCACCTCGAAGTAGGGCCGTGACGAAATCTCCTCCTCGTCGTCGTCATCGTCGTCATCGGCCACCATCGGGCGAGCCTCAAACACGTCGGTCGCCGAGAGTTGGCGGCGGTAGGACTTCGTGTGCAGGGCCGCGCTGATATTGCGCCCAGCGATATCGAACGCCTCTAGGTCTCCTTCTTCGAGTACCTCGACGAGTTGGCTGAGGATTCGACGCCCGGGGAAGCCCCAGAACGATTCAACCGGAATGAGCGTGCGAAGCCACTGCAGCAGGCGCTCGGCCGAATCCTCCTTGGGATGGCGCAGGGCGGTGTCGGCCGCGCGTTGGATCGACCGCCAGTAATCCTCTCGACGTGCCCCGTACCCGAACAGGTCACTGAGGGTGTCCCCGGTCACGGAGTCGATTGGTTCCATCGCTGTTGCCTCCCACGCTGCGCGGTCATCGGTGCCGCTGGCTACCGTTTGAGGCTACCGAGAGTTGGTCGCCCACGCGGGTCAGGCAGACACGCCCGCGGATTCGTCACCGCGGCCGCCAGTCGGGTTTTCAGCCCCGAATCGACCATAAAGGCAACTGCGCCCCGCAGTGACCGGCGAGCGGCCAACTGCGGGGCGCAGTGAACAGATCGAAGTCGAAACGATCCGGCGTCGGTTACGCCTTGCGCTTCTTGATCTCTTCGGTCAGCTGCGGCACGACGGTGAAGAGATCCCCCACGATGCCGTAGTCGGCCAGTTCGAAAATGGGGGCTTCGGAGTCCTTGTTGACCACCACGATGGTCTTGGACGTTTGCATGCCCGCCCGGTGCTGAATCGCCCCGGAGATTCCGTTGGCGATGTACAGCTGCGGCGACACGGTCTTGCCGGTCTGGCCCACCTGGAACTGGTGCGGGTACCAACCGGCGTCGGTCGCGGCTCGCGACGCACCGACCGCAGCGCCCAGGGTATCGGCCAACGCCTCGATGATGGCGAAGTTGTCGGCGCTGCCGACACCACGACCACCGGACACCACAATCGCGGCCTCGGCGAGGTCCGGACGGGAATCGCGGGTCTGCTCGACGCTCCCGGTGACCTTGGCGGCCTTGTCGGCGTCGCTGAGGTTCACGGTCACGTCAACGCGCTCGCCGGCAGCAGCCGCGGCTTCCACCGGAGCCGAGTTCGGACGAATCGTGATGACGGGCACGCCGCTGGCGACCTTGGCCGTGACGATGACGCCGCCGCCGAAGATCGACTGGGTTGCCGAGAAATCGGCCCCCAGGCCCACAGCGTCGGTAATCACGCCGCTGTCGAGCCGGATGGCGAGCCGACCGGCAATTTCCTTGCCTTCCGCCGAGGAGGCGATGAGCACCGCGGCAGGCGCGGAGTCGGCCACAATCTGGGCCAATACGGCCACCTTTGGGGCCACCAGGTAGCCGTCGAGTTCGGCGGCGTCGGCCACGTAGACCTTGGCAGCGCCGTGCTCGGCGAGCACCGGGATGGCCTTGTCGGCACCGGCGCCGACGACCACTGCCGACGGCTCGCCGACGGAGCGAGCCAGGCTCAGCAGTTCGAGTGTGACCTTCTTGACCTCACCGTCGGTGTGGTCGGCCAGAACGAGGATTTCAGCCATAGTGTTCTGCGCTCCTAGATGAACTTCTGGGTGGACAGGAATTCGGCGATCTTCACGCCGCCGTTGCCGTCGTCGCTGACGACTTGACCGGCCGCACGCGGCGGCGCGTCGGCGAACTCCACGACAGTGGTGCTCGAGCCTGCGACTCCGACCTCTTCCGCGGCTACGCCCAGGTCGGCAAGCGTCTTGGTGTCGATCGGCTTCTTCTTCGCGGCCATGATGCCCTTGAAGTTCGGGTACCGCGGCTCGTTGATCTTCTCGACGACGCTGACGACAGCCGGGCTCGCGGCCTCAACCTCGTCGTAGCCGGCCTCAGTGATGCGCTGGACCTTGACCGAGCCACCGTCGATTTCGACCTTGTTCGCGAAGGTCAGCTGCGGGTAGCCGAGGCGCTCGGCCACCATGGCCGGCACCACGGACATGCGCGCGTCGGTGGATTCGGATCCGAAGACCACCACGTCGGGGGCTTCGGCCTCGATGGCCTTGGCCAGCGCCTTGGACGTGGCCATGGCGCACGATCCGTGCAGCGCATCGTCGACCACGTGCACGCCGCGGGCGGCGCCCATGCTCAGCGCCTTGCGAATCGATTCGGTCGCCCGGTCCGGACCCATCGTGAGCACCACGACCTCGCCGCCGTTGGCTTCGGCCAACTGCAGCGCCTCTTCGATGGCGTACTCGTCGAGTTCGTTCACCACAGCATCGACCGACGCGCGGTCAAGAGTGCTATCTGCCGGGTTCAGTTTCTTCTCGGCCCATGTGTCGGGCACCTGCTTGACGCAGACCACGATCTTCATCTCGTGCCACTACCTCCAGGAGGACTTGGATACCGCCGACCACCGGCGAGTTGCGACGCAGCCGGGATCGACGCGTCGTTGACCGCTATGTTACCGGCCAGTAGGTATTCCGCGAACGGAGACCCCCTCACCACAATGTGCGAGCGTCGAGGTGCCCAAACGGGCCGTCCTGGGCGCGCATCCGGCGGGCCACCTCGACTGCTTCCCGCGCTCCTTCCCGACCCGCCGTCAGCAGATCCGCGAGCTCGTGGAATCGCGCGTGGTGCCGGTCGTGCCGGGAGCGCGCGTACTGCGCCGCGCTGTCCTTGGTGATCATGAACGCCCAGTCGCTGGACAGCGCCAGCATCGCCTCGCGGGCCAGTTGATCCGCCACCGGTTGGCGGCCGAGCATCGCGGGCGGGCCACTGTGCGCGAGCGAGCGCCAGCGCCGCACGAGGCGGTCGTTGTCGGCCACCACGTCGGCCACTGGAGTTCCCGCCCAGACCCGCCAGTCCTTCCCCGACCCCCACGATCCGGCCTCCAGCGCAACGGCCTCCGAAGCGACGAATCCGCTCTCCCGCGCCTGCGCCAGCGTAGTCAACTGCACACCTGCCTGCGGGAGCAATTCGAGCACCTGCTCCAGCCAGGCCGGACCCTCGTGCCACCAGTGACCGAAGAGCTCGGTGTCGTACGCGGCGACCACCAGGCCGGGCGATCCCTTGCGCTCAGCGATGTCAGCTAACTTGGCCACGACCACAGACACGAAGTCGGCAGCGTCGCGCGCCACGACATCGGCAGTCGCATCGGGGCGATAGGGCGCCTTCTGGTGATCCGGCGTGGCCAGACTCGTCACCCGCGAGGGCCGGAAGCCCGAGCCGTGGTGCACGGCGTAGAAGTCCCGATAGTGCGGATCGGAGGGGTAGCCGCGCTTCGGCGACCAGACCCGGTAGGTCACCTCGAGGTCGCGGGCAAAGGCCACCACCTCTGATTCGCCTACCCGCCGACCGGCCCAGGTCTGCGCCCCCACGTGCAGGAAGGTTGGCCCGTCGACCAGGAAATGGCCCACCCCCTCGGCGGCGTACACCTCCTCCAGCCCCGGCCGGTAGCCGCACTCAGGTGCCCAGATGCCCGCGGTCCGCGCCCCCCAGCGTTGGGCGGCGTCGTCGCGGCCCACCCGCAGGAAGCCTGCCACCACATCGTCGTCGTAGAGCGGCTGAAACTCGTGCGTGGCTGGGCCACCCAACAACTCGACCACCCCGGCGTCGGCAAGCCGCCGGAAGGACGAGGACAGCGCCCCGCGCTGCTGGTGTTGTGCGATCGCCCAGGTTGCGCACTGATACTCGTAGGCCGCCAACTCGCGCAGATCCGGGTCCGCGGTCCCCGCCAACTCCTCGCTGCGTGCGCGCCAGAAGCCCAGCCAGGTGTCGAACGCCGCCACCGCGTAGGGGTCGTCGAGTTGCGCGGCGAGCACCGGCGTCACCCCGAGGGTGAGCAGATTCGTCCGCCCGGCTGCGGCGAGCCGGTCGAGCACGTCAAGCACCTGCAGGTAACTCGTTCCCCAGGCCTGGTAGAGCCACTCCTCACCCACCGGCCAGCGCCCGTGGTGGGCCAGCCACGGCAGATGGCTGTGCAGCACCAGAGCCAGCGCGCCGCGGCTCACCGCCGACCGACGCCAATGAGGTCGGCGGCACCGCCCGGCTCGCCGATTTCGAAATCTGCCGCGCTCACTTGAGGCAGGAACGCCTCCAGTTCCGCCGGCCACCGGTCGCTGAGCGCCGCGTCGATCTGGGCCGCCACGATCGGTCCGTTCCGCTCCTCCCAGGCGCGGATCGTCGGTCCATGGTGCACACCGAACACCGCCACGTCACGGAAGCCTGCATGGCTGAGCATGCCGTGCACCTGCTCGGCGTCGAATTCCTCGACGTGAAAAGGATTCGTCGGCTTCTCGCCACGTCCCAGACCCGGCGAGAACACCGGCCGGTTGGGGGTCGACACCACGGCCACCCCCTGGTCGTCGAGGATCCGCCGACACTCGTGCAGGAAGCCGCCGAGATCCCACAGGTGCTCGATCACCTGGAGTGAGACCAGGGCGGCGCACGAGCCGGCCGGCAGCGGGAACTGCGCCAGATTCGCACGCACGCTCCTCACCTGCGGATGCGCGCGGTGGACGTGCGCCGCCGTGGCTTCGTCGTAGTCCAGCCCGACGACCTCGACGTTCGGTGCCGTCGGCAGCAACTGCCGCCGCAGCAGCGCGGCACCGTAGCCCTCGCCGCAGCCGGCGTCCACCACGACGGCATCGGCCGAAACCGTGGCCCTGAGTTGGGCGGCCACCCACTGATAGACCACCTCGTGGCGGGCAAACCAGTAGGCCTCGCGCGCCACACCGGGCACGGTCCGTTCGCCGGTGAGCGGAAGGGAGGAAGCAAAGGTCACCGTCCAATTACGCCACACGCGCCCGGCGCCCCTCCCGCCAGTGTCCGATTGACCGCAGCCCGCGCCGAGCGCTACCCGTATCCGGCGGGACTTCCCCAAGCGGCCTGCGCGAACTCGTCGGGCTGCCCTAGGCTCGCGGGCGTGCGCATCATGCATATTGCGTGGGAGTACCCGCCGCTGGTGTACGGCGGGCTGGGCCGACACGTGCATGCCCTGACCATGGCCCAGGTGGCCGCGGGCCACGAGGTCATGGTGATCACGGACCACCACGACGAGGCGCCGATGGACACCGTCGTCGACGGCGTCCGGGTGATTCGCGAGGGCAGCCGTCCAGCCCTGCCCTTCGAGCCCGAGTTCCTCATGCGCATCGTCACGGCACTCGACGATTCGCTGGCTGCCTCGGCAGCGCGCCATCTGCGCGACTTCGACCCCGAGATCATCCACTGCCACGACTGGATGACGACCCGGGCCGGCATCAGCGCGTCGGCCGTCGCGGATGTGCCCCTCGTCGCCACGATCCATGCCACCGAGTGGGGACGCCACCAGGGCTACCTGAGCAGCGAGATCAGCCGCACGGTGGATTCCGTGGAGCGCTACCTCGCGCAGACGGCGAACGGCCTGATCGTCTGTTCGTCGGCGATGCGCAGCGAGATCAGTTCGCAGTTCGGCGTGGCACCAGGGCGCGTGACGGTGATTCCGAACGGGGTCGACACCTCGGTCTGGCGCACCACCGAAGGTGACATCGCACGGGCTCGCAGCCGCTGGGCCCCACACGGACCGCTGCTCACCTACTCCGGGCGGCTCGAGGCAGAGAAGGGCATTTTCACGATGCTCGATGCCATGCCGCAGGTGCTCAACGAGCACCCGGCAGCACGACTCGTGGTGGCCGGCAGCGGTGGGCAATCTCAGTATTTCGATCACGACGTCGCCGCGCGGGGTCTGGCAGGTTCGGTCGTACGATCCGGCTGGCTGCCGGAGGCCGATCTGCGGGCACTCGTCGGATCATCCGACGCGGCGCTCATCCCGAGCCTGTACGAACCCTTCGGCCTCGTCGCCTTGGAGGCGATGTCGTTGGGAGCTCCAGTGGTCTGCGCGCGCACCGGAGGTCTGGTCGACATCGTTGTCGACGGCGTCACCGGCCTCCTCTTCGATCCAGGAAGCCCCTCGTCGCTGGCCCACGCGATCAACCGGACCCTCAGCGATCCGCAGGCCGCCCGACAGCGGGCAGAAGCGGCGCACGAGCCCCTGCGCGAGCGATTCAGCTGGCCGAGCATCGCCGAGTCGACTGTGGTCGAGTACCGCAGCATCATCGACACCGACGCCCGAGCCCGCCGGGAGGCCACCGGATAGTCGAGTTCGGCGCGGCTAAAGTGCAGCCGTGGCTCACACACGGCAACGCGACCCGCGGCAGGCGCGATTCTTCACTCGGGCCTCGTTGCGCTGGGTCATCCGCAACCGGGCGTGGTCATGGTGGTACCTGGTTCGCTACTGGCGCTTCTTCTGGTGGCGCCTGCGCAATCCCCACATCATCACAGAAGGATTCGTGTTCCTCGGCCGGCGCGTGCAGGTGCATGCGCGCAAGGGCTACGCGCGGCTGATCGTCGGCCGCTGGGTGCACATCGGTGATGAAAACCGCATCCGCGCGCACGAGGGCACCATGCGCATCGGCGACAAGTGCGTCTTCGGCCGAGACAACACCGTCAACGGCTACCTGGACATCGAGTTCGGTGAAGGTTGCATCGTGGCTGACTGGGTGTACGTCTGCGATTTCGACCACGTCTACGACGACGTCACCTCCCCCATCAAGGATCAGGGCCTCGTGAAGTCGGCCGTTCGGATCGGCCCGGATTGCTGGCTGGGCACCAAGGTGACTGTGCTGCGGGGCACCACCATCGGCCACGGCACGATCCTGGCCGCCAATTCGGTGGTGCGCGGCGACGTACCGCCCGAATCAATCGTGGCAGGAGTGCCAGGCCGTGTGGTCAAGAACCGTCGCGAGGTGTACGAAGCGAAGGCCGCCCACCGTGCCGCGCTGGCCGACATCGAGCGCAAGACCGCCGAAGCCGCAAAGGCCAATGCCGACGGGCCGGGTCAGCCCCCCGCGAAGGGCGGCAGCACGTCGACCGTGACGCCAGGCGCCAACGACAGCGATGCCGCAGGCTCGTGATGGACCCCCTCGATCAGGATCGAGCACTGCCCCAGCACCGACAAGAACTTGTCGCGATCCGCCGCCCGTTCGGCGACTGCCGTCAGGGCCGCAGGCAGCGATTCGGCACTCACTCGGACCTCGTCAAGGCCCGCAGCATGGGCGGCGGCAGCGTAGAGCCGCACCGTCACCGCCGCCTCCCTCGAACTCACTCGGGCTTGACCCCGGTCACCGATACGTTGTAGAAGTACTCCTTCGGCACCACATGGCGCCACACCCTGGTGTCGAGGTCGTGCAGGTACTGCCAGGTGCGGTAGGCGAAGACCGCCCAGTTCCACCCCAGCGCCTCGGGCTTCACGGCCACCTCGAAGGTGCGCACCGGCCAGCCGAACCACGACGCGGTCAACTCCTCGCACACCGTTTCGACATCGGTGGCACCCGCCCGCAGGCACATCCGCTCCAGTTCGGCCGGATCGAACGTGTGCAGGTCAACCACGGCCTCAAGGGCCGCCGCACGTGACGACTCGTCGAGTTTGCCTTCGGCTGCGCCCACTTCTCCCGCAGCGGCGGGAGTTGCGTCACCCGGGTGGTGGCCCACCACGTTGCCCGCGACAGCATGCGGGCCACCCGATCGCCCTTGGCCGTCGGTTCGCCGGCGAAGACGAATCGACCGCCGGGCTTGAGCACCCGCACCACCTCGCGCAGGGACAGTTCGAGGTCCGGGATGTGGTGCAGCACGGCGTGGCCGACGACGAGGTCGAACGAGTTGTCCTCGAACGGCATCGTCTCCGCATCCACCACTCTGCCGTCCACCGGCAGGCCCAGTCCCTCGGCGTTGCGCAGCGCCACCGCGACCATGCCCGGTGAGATGTCGCTGGCCGTGCCGTGCTCGGCGAGGCCGGACTGCATGAGATTCAACAGGAAGAAGCCCGTGCCGCAGCCGAGTTCCAGCGCGGTGCCGTACGGCTCGTCGACGTCGCCGGCCACCGCCTCGAACCGGTCCCGGGCATAGTTGATGCAGCGCTCGTCGTAGGAGATGGACCATTTCTCGTCGTAGGTGCCGGCCTCCCAGTCGTGGTAGAGCACGTTGGCGAGTTTGGGATCGCGCCAGGCGGCGTCCACCTGCTCCTTGCTCGCGTGTGGCTGGGCCGCTGGCTCGCGGGCGGCCTCGGCAGAAATTGCAGACATCCTGACTACCTTCCCGTGAACTCGGCCTTGCCCGGCCCGTTGGCCAGGAAGGACTCCATGCCGATGGTGCGATCCTCGGTGCCGAACAGGCCGGCGAACAGCGAGCGCTCGATGGCCAAGCCGGTGCTCAGATCCATCTCGGTGCCCCGGTCGATGGCCTCGAGCGCAGCACGCAGGGCCAATGCGGCGCCCCGCGCCAGCGTGGTGGCCAGCGCCACGGCTTCGGCGTAGACGTCGTCGGGAGCGACCACGCGGTCAACCAGCCCGATGCTCAGAGCCTCAGGAGCGGACACGAAACGCCCTGTGAGAATCAGATCCTTCGCCCGCGCAACACCGACAAGGCGGGGCAACCGCTGGGTGCCACCGGCGCCGGGGATGATGCCCAGCAGGATCTCCGGGAGGCCAAGTTTCGCGTTGTCGCCACAGACCCGCAGATCGGTGCCCAACGCCAACTCGAGTCCGCCGCCGAGCGCGTAGCCGGTGATCGCGGCGATGGTGGGCTTGGGGATCCGGGCGATCGCCGTGAACGCGTCCTGCAGTCGTTGGCTCCGCAGGATCATGGTGCGGTAGTCCCACTCCGCCATCTCCTTGACGTCCGCGCCGGCCGCGAACACCTTCTCGCCGCCGTACACCACGACAGCGCGCACATCGTCGCGCTCGGTGACTTCACTCGCAGCCTGGGCCAGTCCGGCCTGCACTCGGGTATCGAGCGCGTTCATCGGCGGGCGATTCACCCGGATGGTCGCGACGCCGCTGGCGACCTCCACATCGACCTGGTCCACTCGTTCTCCCTCACTCTCCACCGCGCCGCCATCTGGGACGCTGCAACACTGATCGTCTGATGGGAAGGTTAGACGCGCCCCGGCCGGTGTACGTCCGCCGGGGCAGCGCTTGAGCGGGTCAATCCACCGCGAGGAAGGACGACTATGGCACACAGCGACATCCCCGCCGATCTCACCGTCGCGTGGCCGGGGCGCAACGAACCCCTCGGGGTGACCGTTGACGCGGACGGCGCCAACGTGGCGATCTGGGCGGAGAACGCGGAGGCCGTGTACTTGTGCTTGATCGAGGAGGACGGCTCCGAGCGGCAGATCCAAATCAACGAACAGACCTTCCACGTCTTCCACGGGTACGTGCCCGGTCTGCGGCCCGGCCAGCGATACGGCTTCCGCGTCCACGGCCCGTGGGACCCCGCCCACGGCAAGCGGTTCAACGCCAACAAACTGCTGCTGGATCCGTACGCCAAGGCGGTGTGCGGAACCATGCACCACGAGCCGGCGATCTTCGGCCACGCCGGACACGACGACACGGTGATGAACACCGACGACTCCCGGCCCTACGTCCCGCTGGCTGTGGTGGTCGATCGCCAATTCGACTGGGGTGACGACCGTAAGCCGGACACCCCCTGGTTCCACACCGTCATCTACGAGACCCACGTCAAGGGTATCACGATGCGCCACCCCGACGTCCCCAAGGACCTGCGGGGTACCTACGCGGGGTTGGCGCACCCGGCGGCCATCAACCACCTGACCAACCTTGGCGTCACCGCTGTGGAGTTGCTGCCAGTGCATCAGTTCGCACCGAGATCCACCTCCTCGACGAGGGCCTGACGAACTACTGGGGCTACAACTCGCTGGCCTACTTCGCGCCCCATCACGAGTACTCTTCCGCGGGCGAGTGCGGTGCGCAGGTCACCGAGTTCAAGGAGATGGTCAAGGCCCTGCACGCGGCTGGCCTCGAGGTGATCCTCGATGTCGTCTACAACCACACCTGCGAAGGCAACCAGTTGGGGCCGACACTGTCGTGGCGGGGCATCGACAACGAGAGCTACTACCGCCTCGACCCGGACATCGACGGCTACTACACCGACTACACCGGCTGCGGCAACACGCTCGATCTGACCCAACCCCACGTCATCCAAATGATCATGGACTCGCTGCGCTACTGGGCCACCGAGATGCACGTGGACGGCTTTCGATTCGATCTGGCGGCCGCACTTGCGCGCTCCTTCCACGACGTCGACATGCTGGGGCCGTTCATGACGACGATCCCGCAGGACCCCGTGCTGCGCAACGTGAAACTGATCGCTGAACCGTGGGACGTCGGCCCCGGCGGCTACCAGGTCGGCGAGTTTCCGCCGCTGTGGACCGAATGGAACGACAAGTACCGCGACTGCCTGCGCGACTTCTGGCGAGATGCCAGCGGGGTCGGCGACCTCGGCTGGCGACTGAGCGGATCCGCGGACCTCTACACTTCCGAGGGTCGCCGCCCCTACGCATCCATCAACTTCATCACCTGCCACGACGGTTTCACGATTCGCGACCTGGTGTCGTACAACCACAAGCACAACGAGGCCAACAAGGAAGACAACCGCGACGGCACCGACGACAACCGGTCCTGGAACAGCGGCGTCGAGGGTCCCACCGATGATCGCTCGGTGGTCGCCCTCCGAAGGCGACGAACCCGTTCGATGCTCACGTCGCTGCTGCTGAGCACAGGCGTGCCGATGATCTCCGGCGGCGACGAGATGGGCCGCACCCAACGCGGCAACAACAACGCCTACTGCCAGGACAATGACATCTCATGGTTCGACTGGGAGACCTCCGACGACGATGACGACCTGCTCGACTTCACCTCCAGCCTGATCCAACTGCGCCGCACCCACCGCGCCTTCCGCCAGCGGTTCTTCTTCTCGGGTCGAAGCGAGAACCCGAACGAGCCCGAGGACCTCGCCTGGTTCGCGTGGCACGGCGGCCACATGACGGCCGAGGAGTGGAACGACCCCGGCACCCGAAGCATCGGCATGTACCTCTCGGGGCATCTGAAGAGCCGCACCCAGACTGGCGAGCAGGAGTCCGACTGCCCGTTTCTGCTGTTGTTCAACGGGGGCACCCACACCGTCGATTTCGTGCTGCCAAAGATGCCCTACGGCAGCAGTTACACGGTGCTGGTCGACACCACCGAGGCCGATCCGGTCGGCGAGGGTGCCATCTACCAAGCGGGCGAGACCGTTCGCCTCGAACCGTTCGTCGTGGTGGTCACTCGCGCGGATCGAGACTCAGGTCCCGCTTGACCTGGAACGAACCTGCAACGACGGGCGCTGGGGAATAAAGTCGAACCGTGTCCTCCCATCCCCCAGGCTCCGGGGCTCCGAGCGCCGCCGGTGAGTCGTACTGGTCGAACCTCCCGAGCCGCAGCATGGCCGTCCCGGACCTGCTCTCCGGGCGCTTCTCCATCATCGACGTGGCACCGGCGGTGGAGTCCGGCCGGCGACCCGCCAAGGCCGCGGTCGGCGAGCTGATCACCATCGAGGCGACCGTTTTCCGCGAGGGACACGACGCGCTGGGAGTCGAGGTGGTGCCCATCCGTCCCGACGGCTCGCGGGCCCTCCCTGTCCCCATGGTGTGCACCAATCCCGGGCTTGCCCGCTACGTGGCGACGATCCGGCCGGACACCGTGGGCATGTGGGGCTTCACGATCGAGGCGTGGTCAGATCCCCACGGCACCTGGGCGCACCGGGCCGGCATCAAGGTGCCGGCCGGTATCGATGTCGAACTTGAACTCGAGGAGGGCGCCCGCGTGCTCGAGCGCGCGGCAGAAGCGATGCCCGCATCGACCCGCGAACCGCTGCTGGCGGCCATTGCGGCCTTGCGAAACACCGATTTGCCCGAGGAGGCGCGGCTGGCCGCAGGAACGGGCCGCAAGGTCGCCGACGCGCTCGATCGACACCCGCTGCGCGACCTCGTCACGCCGAGCGGACCGTGGCCGCTGTTCGTCGACCGCCGCCGGGCCCTGTTCGGTTCCTGGTACGAGTTCTTCCCCCGTTCCGAAGGTGCCACCGAGACCACGTCCGGCACCTTCCACGAAGCCACCCGCCGGCTGGATGCCGTCGCCGCGATGGGCTTCGACATCGTCTACCTGCCGCCAATCCACCCCATCGGTGAGGTGAACCGGAAAGGCAGCAACAACACTCTCGAGCCCGGCCCCGACGATCCCGGTTCGCCGTGGGCCATCGGCTCGTCGGCGGGTGGACACGACAAGGTCCACCCCGACCTCGGCACCTTGAACGACTTCGACGACTTCGTCGCGCGCACTCGAGAACTGGGCATGGAGGTGGCACTGGACTTCGCGCTGCAGGCCGCCCCGGATCATCCATGGGCAACCTCCGGCAAACCGTGGTTCATGCTGCGCGCCGACGGCTCCATCGCCTACGCCGAGAATCCGCCCAAGAAGTACCAGGACATCTACCCCATCTGGTTCGACGGCGACCCCAAGGGGCTGCACGAGGAGGCGCTGCGGATCCTGCACTTCTGGATGGATCGCGGGGTGCGGATCTTCCGGGTCGACAATCCGCACACGAAACCTGTGCAGTTCTGGGATCGGCTGCTCGGCACGATTCGCGAGTCCGACCCAGACGTGCTGTTCCTCGCGGAAGCCTTCACCAAGCCCCCGATGATGCGCGCACTGGCCGAGGTGGGCTTCCACCAGAGCTACACCTACTTCACGTGGCGTAATGCCAAGTGGGAGCTCGAGGAGTACCTGCACTACCTCGCCGGCGAGGCGAGCGCCTACATGCGGCCGAACTTCTTCGCCAACACGCCGGACATCCTGCACGCCTACCTGCAGTACGGCGGCCCGGGTGCGTTCGCGATCCGGGCGACGCTGGCGGCGACGCTCTCGCCGACCTACGGCATCTACTCCGGCTTCGAGTTGTTCGAACACGTTGCCCTCAAACCGGGCAGCGAGGAGTACCTGGATACGGAGAAATTCTCCTACCGACCCCGCGACTACGAGGCGGCAGAGGCCGACGGACAGTCGTTGGCCCCCTACCTCACCCTCCTCAACGGCATCCGTCGCCGACACCCGGCCCTTCAGCAACTGCGGGATCTGACCTTCCACCACTCCGACGACGAGAACATCATCGCCTTCTCGAAGACCGACGGTGACGATACGGTGATCGTGGTGTGCACGCTGGATCCCCACGCGGCCCGTGAGACGACGCTGCACCTGGACATGCCCGCACTCGGCATGGAATGGCACGAGTCGTTCCGGGTGCGCGACGAAGTCTCGGACACCACCTTCCTCTGGCGCGAACACAACTTCATCCGTCTCGACCCACATGTCCAATGTGCCCACATCCTCCACCTCCGGCAGGGAGCAGCCTGATGACCGAGCACGACTCGACGAGCACGCCACCGCCCGCGAAGGCGCGTGCCGCGAAAGCCCCGGCCAAGAAGGCGAGTCCGAAGAAGGCTCCTGCCTCGGCCCCGACCGACTCAGCGGAGCTCGACAGCCTGGTCGAGGGCCGTCATGCCAACCCACACGAGATCCTCGGCCCGCACCAGCACGACGGCGGCATCACCGTGAGGGTGCTGCGTCCGGCAGCCACCGGGGTGGACATCGTGGTGGGCGACGACCGCTACGCCATGGAACATGAACACCGCGGGGTGTGGCGAACCGTGCTACCCATGGCGGAGGTGCCGGACTACCGCTTGAGCGTCTCCTACGGCGGCGACCCGCTGCCGGCTGACGACGCCTACCGGTTCCTGCCCACCTTGGGCGACATGGATCTGCACCTCATCACCGAAGGTCGTCACGAGCAGTTGTGGCAGGTCATGGGTGCTCACACCCACGTCTACGACTCCCCCAGCGGGCCGATTCACGGCGTCTCGTTCGCCGTCTGGGCACCCAACGCGCAGGGTGTGCGGGTGGTCGGCGATTTCAACTACTGGGACGGCACGAGCGCGCCCATGCGCACGTTGGGAAGTTCCGGCGTCTGGGAACTCTTCGTCCCCGAGATCGGAGCCGGGAGCCGCTACAAGTACGAGATCCTCGGCCGCGACGGTGTGCGTCGACTGAAGGCCGATCCATTCGCGCAGTACACGGAGGTGCCACCGGCCACCGCTTCTGTGGTGTTCGAGAGCGACTACGAATGGAACGACGACGAGTGGCTGGAACGCCGCGCCACCTCGGACCCGCACAACGGACCGATGAGCATCTACGAAGTGCACCTAGGGTCGTGGCGCCCCGGGCTCACCTACACCGAACTTGCAGAGCACCTCACCAACTACGTGCTCGGCCAGGGCTTCACCCACGTCGAATTCATGCCCGTCATGGAGCACCCCTTCGGTGGTTCGTGGGGCTACCAGGTGACGTCCTACTACGCCCCGACGTCTCGCTTTGGCACTCCCGACGAGTTCCGCCACGTGGTGGACCGGTTGCACGAGGCAGGCATCGGAGTCCTGGTCGACTGGGTCCCCGCGCACTTCCCCAAGGACGAGTTCGCGCTGGCCCGCTTCGACGGCACGCCGCTCTACGAGCACCCGGATCCGCGTCGGGGTGAGCATCCCGACTGGGGCACCTACGTGTTCGACTTCGGCCGCCGCGAGGTGCGCAACTTCCTGGTGGCCAACGCCGTTTTCTGGTGCGAGGAGTTCCACATCGACGGCCTGCGGGTGGACGCGGTGGCCTCGATGCTCTACCTCGACTACTCCCGCCGCGACGGCGAGTGGACGCCGAACGCCTACGGGGGCCGGGAGAACCTCGAGGCAGTTGCGTTCCTGCAGGAAATGAACGCGACCGTCTACAAGCGCATCCCCGGGGTGGTGACGATAGCCGAGGAGTCGACCGCCTGGCCGGGCGTCACACGACCCACCCACCTCGGCGGTCTGGGGTTCGGCTTCAAGTGGAACATGGGCTGGATGCACGACTCGTTGGACTACATGTCCCGCGAGCCGGTCTACCGGCAGTACCACCACCACGAGATGACGTTCGCCATGGTGTATGCCTGGAGCGAGCAGTACATCCTGCCCATCTCCCACGACGAAGTTGTCCACGGCAAGGGTTCGTTGCTGCGCAAGATGCCCGGGGATCGTTGGCAGCAGTTGGCGAACTTGCGTGCCTACCTCGCCTACATGTGGGCCCACCCCGGCAAGCAACTCATCTTCATGGGGTCGGAGTTCGCGCAGGAGTCGGAGTGGAACGAGGGCCGCGGTCTGGACTGGTGGCTGTTGGATCACTCCGAGAATGCGGGCATGCTTCGGCTCGTGGGTGACATCAACCGCGCCTACACCGAGAACCCGGCAATGTGGGAGTTGGACAACTCGCCGGAGGGCTTCGAGTGGATCGACGCCAACGACGCTGGCAACAACGTCTTCACCTGGCTGCGTTGGGCTGCTGACGGCTCCGTCGTGGCGTGTCTGGTGAACTTCTCCGCCGTCCCGCACGTCGACTACCGCGTCGGACTGCCGCTCAGCGGCGAGTGGGCCGAGATCGTGAACACCGACGCCGTCGAGTACGGCGGCTCCGGGGTAGGCAACCTCGGTTCGGTGATGGCTTGGGAGGATCCGTGGCACGGCCGCCCGGCATCGGCGACGGTATCGCTGCCGCCGCTCGGCGTGGTGTGGCTCAAGCACGGCGGCTGAACTCGCGGCGGCACACCGCCGCGGCGCAGCACTTCGGGATCGGAGCGGGCAAGTACCATCGGGGCCATGCCCCAGCGCCCGTTTCGCACCCGCGCCGCAGTCCTTGCCGGACGATCGGCGAGCACCGCCTCGCGCCTGGCCGGTCGCGGCGAAGGCCTCGTGATCGGCGGCAAAGTCATTCTGCGCGTGTCGCCCACAGCCATGCGCGACCTGGCCGGCAACCGCGTGGCTGCGCTGGTGTCGGCCACCAACGGCAAGACCTCCACGACTCGCCTGCTGGCCACGGCGGTCGCCCAGAGCGGGCCGGTGGTGACCCAGGAGACTGGCGCCAACATGACCGACGGCGTGCTCTCCGCGCTGGCGTACGGCCACCCCCGGGGCCAGGCGGTGCTCGAGGTGGACGAGGCCTACCTGCCGTTGATCCTGCCCGACACGCGCCCGCGGGCGCTGCTGCTCGGCAACCTCACCCGCGACCAACTCGACCGCATGAACGAAGTCGCGATGGTGGCCCGCAAGTGGCGCACGATGCTCGAGTCCTGCCCGGAGCGCACCACTGTGGTCGCCAACTGTGACGACCCCATCGTCACGTGGGCGGTGCGGCGCGCGCCTCGCGTGCTGTGGGTGTCGGCGGGTCAGAACTGGACGGCGGATGCGAGCGTCTGCCTGGAATGCGGTGGCCTGATGAAGTTCGGCGACGTCGCCGGCTGGGCGTGCACCGCCTGCGACAACCGGCGCCCCGAGCCATCGTGGCGGTTCGAGATCGACGACGGCGTCTTCACGGCGGTCGGCCCGGATCGGCGCCGATTCGACCTCTCCGGTCTGCGACTGCCGGGCTGGTTCAACGCCGCGAATGCCACTTTGGCACTTGCCGCCGCCACCGACGTGCTGGGTTTGGACCCGCGTGAGTCGGTGCGCAGGATGCAAAGCGTCACCGCGGTGTCGGGAAGGTATGAGACCCGGCGGATCGGCGCGTTGAACGTTCGCTTGCTGCTGGCCAAGAACCCGGCCTCGTGGTCGGAACTTCTCACCGTCATGCCCCCAGCACCTGCCCCCGTCATCATCACCATCAATGCCAACGATGCCGACGGCCGCGACCCGTCCTGGCTGTGGGACGTGCCCTTCGAGAAACTGCGCGGCCGCACAGTCATCGCCACCGGGGACCGGCGACGCGATCTAGCCGTGCGATTGCTCCACGCCGATGTCGATCATGTGGTGGTGGAGGATCCCTACGCCCCCGACGCCGACCTCCCGGCGGCGGCTCGCGAACTCGACGTCATCGACTGCGCGGCCACCTACACCGCCTTCCACGGCCTGCGCACCCGCGCAGATGCGCGCACCGCACCGGAATCCAAACGACGCAAGGTCCGCACGGCAGCAACCAGGGTGGTGTCCTGATGTCCAACGGTGGAGCTCGCATGGCATCGTCCACCAGCGATTCGATCACAATCGTCTCGATCTACCCGGCCCTGCTCGGCACCTACGGTGATGCCGGCAATGTGCTCGCCCTTAGCCACCGCGCCCACCTGCACGGGCTGAACGCGCGGGTCATCGAGGTCTCCCCCGGCGAGCCCATCCCGGCCAGCGGAGACTTGTATGTGCTGGGCGGCGGTGAGGACTCGGCGCAGACCGCTGCGGCGCGGGGCATCGCGGCCGACGGCAACCTGGCATCGGCCGCCTCCCGCGGTGCGGCCGTGCTGGCCATCTGCGCCGGCTATCAACTGCTCGGCGAGTACTTTCCCGACGCCACCAGCACTCCGGCCACGGGGCTGGGCATCATCGACATCCGCACGGACCGACTCCCGAGCCGGGCTGTCGGCGAATTGGCCGCCGAGTCGCTCCTGCCCGGGCTGCCGCGCCTGACCGGCTACGAGAACCACGGCGGGGCCACCCACCTTGGGCCCGACGTCGCACCACTCGCGCGAGTGCTTGCCGGTGTCGGCAACGGCGACGGCACCGAAGGCGCGATTTCCGGACACGTGCTCGGGACGTACCTGCACGGGCCGGGGCTGGCACGAAATCCGGGCATCGCCGACCTACTGCTGGGCTGGTGCGTGGGACGCGAACTCGAGCCGATCAACGAACCGGACGTCGATTCGCTGCGTGAGGAACGCCTGCGCAGCGTGCTCGGCTCGCGCTGGAACGCGGCAGTCGCCGACTAGCGCGCGCTTGCGACGTCCGGGGCGCTCGTCAGAACAGCGCGGCAGCCAACGCCCGCCGGGCCTTCGCGACGTGGACGTCGTCGGGCTCGGCGAGTTCGAACAGCTCAATCAGGCGCGCTCGGGCGAGGTCGCGATCCTCGGCAGCCGACCGCGCAACCACCCCGACGAGTCGGGCGTAGGCTGCGGCCGGATCGCCGTTGACCAACTCGACGTCTGCTGCCACCACGGCCGCCTCAGCATCGTCGGGTGCGGCATCCGCTGCCTTGATGGCGGCAACCGGATCGATGCCGTCGATGCGCTGCTGGAGCTGCACCACGGTCAGCCCGGCCTTGGCGTCAGGGTCGCCCGGATTGGCCACCAGCACCTGCTCGTAGGCGGTGCGGGCGGCATCCCAGTCACCGGCCACCATGGCTGCCCCCGCAGCGTCGAAGAGGGCGTCGGTGGGGTCCGGCTCGGTCGACTCGGCGACATCCTCGGGCTCCTCCTGCGGCGTAGCGGCCCCGAGTTGCCCGTCCACACCGTTCTCCGACGCCACCCGCAGCAGCTCGTCGAGGTACTGGCGCACCTGCGGGGCGGGCAGCGCACCTTGGAACAGCGGAATCGGCTGGCCCTTCACCACCGCGAAGACGCTGGGGATGCTCTGCACCTGGAAGGCCGCGGCGATCTGCTGCTCGGCGTCGACGTCCACCTTGCCCAACAGAATCCGGCCGTCGTACTCGGCAACAAGCTGTTCGAGCACCGGGGTCAGCTGCTTGCACGGACCGCACCAGTCCGCCCACAGGTCGAGTACGACTGGCACCACCATCGACTGCTTGATCACGTCAGACTCGAAGTTCGCCGCAGTGACATCAATGACGTAGGTCGCGCCCGCGGCACCTTGTGCGCCGGGCTGCTTCGCCTCACGCGCCTTCGCAAGCGCGCCGAGGTCGACGGCTCCGCGGAGAGCCGCGCCGGTGAGGCCGGACTGGGACGGGGGAACGTTCGGGATACTCATGCCCTCAGTATGGCAAAGGCTCCTGCCGCGCAAGGACCGTGCAACTACCTGCGCCCGCATGCCAAATCTGAGTCTGAGTGCATGCCTCGACGGCTTGGGCAGCGGCTTGAGAACCCGCCCGATGCCCTCCCTCAGATACGCGCCGGCTCGCGGTATTCGCCCCACACGTGGCGCAGCACGCCGCAGATCTCGCCCAGGGTGGCTTCGGCCCTGGCGGCCTCCAGGATCGGCGGCACGAGGTTGTCGTCGCTATAGGCGGCGGCGTGCGTGAGCTTCATGAGCGCCGACTGCACAGCCTCCTCGTTTCGCCCCAACTTCCGGCTGGCCAGATGCTGCACCTGGGCTCGTTCCACCTCGTGGCTGATCCGCAGGATCTCCAACGGCTCGGTCACCGTGTCGTTACCGGTAGTCACGCCCACCTGATGCTTGCGGCCGTCCTCCATGGCCTGCTGGAACGCGAAGGACGAATCGGCGATCTCACCGGTGAACCAGCCGTCCTCAATGCCACGCAGGATGCCGGCCGTCATGGGTCCGATGGGATGCGTGACGCCCTCGGGACCGCCGCCCATCTTCAGGATCTTGGCGAAGATCTCCTCCGCCTCGGCCTCGATGCGATCCGTGAGCGCTTCGAGGTACCAGGATCCGCCGAGCGGATCCGCGACGTTGGTGACACCCGTCTCGGCCATGATCACCTGCTGGGTACGCAGGGCGATTTCGGCCGCCTGGGCGGTCGGCAAGGCGAGTACCTCGTCAAGTGCGTTGGTGTGCAGCGAGTTGGTGCCGCCGAGCACTCCGGCGAGGGCCTCGATGGCGGTTCGCACCACATTGTTGAACGGCTGCGGGCCGGTGAGCGAGACTCCGGCAGTCTGGGTGTGGAAACGCAGCCACATGGCACGCTCGTCCGTTGCACCGTAGACCTCGCGCAACCACCGCGCCCAGATGCGCCGGGCGGCGCGGAACTTCGCAATCTCCTCAAAGAAGTCGACGTGGGCGTCGAAGAAGAAGGAGAGGCCGGGTGCGAAGGAGTCGACATCCAGCCCCCGGGACTTGCCCAATTCCACGTAGGCGAACCCGTCTGCGAGGGTGAAGGCGAGCTCTTGGGCGGCCGTCGCACCTGCTTCGCGGATGTGGTAGCCGGAGACACTCAGCGGCTTGTAGCGCGGCATCTCGGCGTCCACGTAGGCCATGAGGTCACCGATCAGTCGCAGGTGCGGTTCCGGCGGGAACAGCCATTCCTTCTGGGCGATGTACTCCTTGTAGATGTCCGTCTGCAGGGTGCCGTCGAGGTCCGCGGGGCTGAAGCCCTGGCGTTCAGCGGCGACCACGTACATGCAGAAGATGGGCACTGCCGGTCCGGAGATCGTCATGGAGGTCGTCGTCTGGCCGAGTGGAATGCCGTTGAACAGGATCTCCATGTCGGCCGCGGAGTCGATGGCGACGCCGCAGTGGCCCACTTCGCCGAGCGCCAGCGGGTCGTCGGAGTCCCGCCCCATGAGCGTGGGCATGTCGAACGCCACTGAGAGGCCGTCACCGCCGGTGTCGAGGATCATGCGATACCGCTCGTTGGTCTGGCGGGCGTTGCCGAATCCGGCGAACTGGCGAATGGTCCACGTCTTGCCGCGGTAGCCCGTTGCGTGCAGACCGCGGGTGAAGGGGTACTCGCCGGGCCAGCCGATGCGTTCGAATCCCGGATACGAAGTGCCGGCGGGCGGGCCGTAGACAGGTGCTACCTCCACCCCGCTCAGTGTCGTGAAGTCTGCTGCCCGCACCCGGCCGCGACTGCGGGCCTCCTCGTACCTGCGGGCCCAGCGGTGCCGCCCCTGATCAATCTCCTCGGCGTCCATTGGCCCAGCGTAGCCCGCCGCCTTGGTCTGGCGATGGCACCGGACCTCAGACGTCGGCGGCAGCGAGCAACTGATCCGCAGCGTCGTACGGATCGTCGAGGCCGGCCGCCACCGCGGTCGACAATCGTCCGAGCACTTCCGGGTCAGCCGTCAAGCGTCGGCGCACCGATTCGACAGCCAGCGCCTCGATCTCCTCTGCTGCACGCCGCTCGCGACGCACCAGCCCGGCGCCGGACTCCAACGCCCACACCCGGTGCTTCTCGATTGCCGCCACGAGGTCGTCAATGCCCTCGCCGCGGGCGGCGATCATCTTGAGCACCGGTGGGCGCCAGGCTCCGGCGGCACGGTCTGCCAGGCCAATCATGTGCCGCAATTCCCGGGCGGTGGCATCCGCCCCGTCCCTATCGGCCTTGTTGACCGCGAACACGTCGCCGATCTCCAAGATGCCCGCCTTGGCCGCCTGAATTCCGTCGCCCATACCGGGCGCGAGCAGCACGACCACGGTGTCGGCCACTCCGATGACCTCCACCTCGGACTGGCCGACCCCAACGGTCTCCACCAGGATCACGTCGCAGCCGGCCCCGTCGAGAACTCGCAGCGCCTGTGGTGTCGACCAGGCCAAACCACCGAGGTGACCGCGCGATGCCATCGAACGGATGAAGACCTCAGGATCAAGGGCGTGATCCTGCATCCGGATGCGGTCGCCGAGCAGCGCCCCGCCGGAGAACGGCGACGACGGATCCACCGCGAGCACTCCCACCCGCTTGCCTTGTGCGCGATAGGCAGAGACCAGCGCCGATGTGGTGGTCGACTTGCCCACGCCGGGCGCGCCGGTCAGACCGACGATGTGCGCCTGGCCGACGTAGGGTGCCAGCGCGGCGGCCACCTCCCGCAACTGCGGAGAGGAGTCCTCGACCATGGAGATGAGACGAGCCACGGCGCGCGGTTCCGCACGCCGTGCCCGCGCCACCAGGTCCGATACATCGGCGGACCGCGCCATTGCTACTCCGCGGAGGGAACGGTGATGATGAGGGCGTCGCCCTGACCGCCGCCACCGCACAGCGCCGCCGCGCCGGTGCCGCCGCCGCGTCGCTTGAGTTCCAGCGCGAGGCTCAGCACGATGCGCGCACCGGACATGCCCAGTGGGTGGCCGAGCGCAATCGCGCCGCCGTTGACGTTGACGATCTCGCCGTCGACGCCCAGCTTCTCGGTCGACGCCAGGCCCACCGCGGCGAAGGCCTCGTTGATCTCAAGCACGTCAAGGTCGGCCGGGGTGATGCCCTGCTTCTGGCAGGCGGCGAGGATGGCCTCGGCCGGCTGCAGGTGCAAGGAGGCGTCCGGCCCCGCCACGACGCCGTGGGCGCCGATCTCGGCCAGCCACTCCAGGCCGAGTTCTTCGGCCTTGGCTTTGCTCATGACGACCACCGCGGCGGCGCCGTCGGAGATCTGCGAGGCGTTGCCCGCGGTGACGGTGCCCTCCTTGGCGAACGCGGGGCGCAGTTTGCCCAGCGAGTCGGCGGTGGTCTCCGGTCGGATCCCCTCGTCGACCTCA
Source organism: uncultured Actinomycetes bacterium (assembly GCA_963752505.1). Classification (GTDB taxonomy): domain Bacteria; phylum Actinomycetota; class Actinomycetes; order S36-B12; family UBA10799; genus JACJWR01. Next base: position 248,734 of record CAVVYM010000010.1, on the reverse strand, counting down.
ACGAGGACGGGCTCGCCGCGGCGTTGCGGGATGGCCACCGGCACGATCTCCTCAGCAAGGGCGCCAGCCTTGTGCGCCTCAGCGGCCCGTTGGTGCGACTGCGCCGCGAAGGCGTCCTGCTCGGGGCGACCGAAGGAGTAGCGGGAGTTGTAGCGCTCGGTGGCTTCACCCATCGCGCACTGGTCGAAAGCACAGGTCAGACCGTCGAATGCCATGGAGTCGATGGACTTCCAGTCGCCGTACTTGACGCCCTCGCGGGAGCCCATGAGAAGGTGCGGGGCATTGGTCATGGACTCCATGCCGCCGGCAACGACGATGTCGAACTCGCCGGCGCGGACGAGTTGGTCGGCCAGGGCGATGGCGTCGATGCCCGACAAGCAGACCTTGTTGATGGTCAGCGCGGGCACGCTCATCGGAATGCCGGCCTCGACCGCGGCCTGACGTGCGGTGATTTGGCCGGTGCCGGCCTGCAGCACGTGGCCCATGATCACGTAGTCGACCTGGTCGGGCGCCACGCCCGCTCGGTCGAGCGCCCCGGCGATCGCGACGCCACCCAACTGGGCGGCCGAACGCGACTTGAGCGATCCAAGGAGGCGCCCCATGGGGGTGCGCGCGCCTGCAACGATGACATTCCCGGACATGGACGACCTCCGCTGAACGGCTGAACAAGTGTGCCTGCAACGATAACCAGCAAGGGAAGGCCGTACGTCGCCGCCCCGGAGCACGCGAGATAGCCGCGCAGCGAACCTGCGCTCGACACTGCCAGGAGGAGCACCGCCATGAACGTTCCAGCCGAAGTCGCCCCCTACGTCACCGCTATCGACCACGTCGGACTGGCAGTGACTGATCTGGACGCCGCCATCGCCTTCTACACCCGGGCATTCGGCATGTCGATGATCCACGAGGAGGTCAACGAGGAACAAGGCGTGCGCGAAGCCATGATGGCCGTGGGCGACTCCGGATCGTGCATCCAGCTACTGGCACCGCTGCGCGACGACTCCCCCATTGGCAAGTTCTTGGCCCGCAACGGCGAGGGCATCCAGCAGATGGCCCTGCGGGTGACGGACATCGATCTTGCGGCCGAGACCCTCCGAAGCGCCGGGGTGCGCGTTCTCTACGACGTCCCCAAGCGCGGCACAGCAGGCTCCAGGGTCAACTTCTGCCACCCGAAGGACTGCGGCGGGGTGCTCATGGAGCTCGTCGAACCCGCTGCCGAGGGCCACTGAATCGGCAGCAAACACATGAAGTAGGTTTCACCTATTGTCTGCATCTGACAACAAGCACGACCACCGCACCACTGCGAGGAGGCAGTAATGGACCATATCCGCGACGCGATCATGGCTGGAGACACTCCAGCCGAAGAGTTCGCAACGATCGAGATCCCCGAGACCTACCGAGGGATCACGGTCCACAAGGACGAGCAGGACATGTTCGCCGACGTGCCCTCCCGGGACAAGGACCCGCGCAAGTCGCTGCACCTCGACGATGTGCCGGTACCGGAACTGGCCGCGGGTGAGGCGCTCGTCGCGGTGATGGCAAGCGCCATCAACTACAACACCGTGTGGACGTCCATCTTCGAGCCTGTCAGCACCTTTGGCTTCCTCGAGCGCTACGGCCGCTCGAACGACCAAGCCAAGCGGCACGACCTGCCCTACCACGTGCTGGGTTCCGACCTCGCCGGTGTCGTGCTGCGGACCGGCCCTGGCGTGAACGCCTGGAAGCCCGGCGACGAGGTCGTCGCGCACTGCCTCTCGGTGGAACTTGAGTCGCCGGCCGGCCACAACGACACAATGATGGACCCCGAGCAGCGCATCTGGGGATTCGAGACGAACTTCGGCGGTCTCGCTGAACTCGCCATCGTCAAGAGCAACCAGTTGATGCCCAAGCCGAAGCACCTGTCGTGGGAGGAAGCGGCGAGCCCGGGCCTGGTCAACTCCACTGCCTACCGCCAGCTCGTCAGCGAAAACGGCGGCAACATGAAGCAGGGTGACGTCGTTCTCGTCTGGGGCGCCTCGGGCGGCCTGGGCGCCTTCGCCACGCAATACGCCCTCAATGGCGGCGCCATCCCGGTATGCGTGGTGTCGAGCCCGGAGAAGGCCGAGATCGTGCGCTCCATGGGTGCCGAGCTCATCATCGATCGACGTGAGAAGGACTACAAGTTCTGGACCGACGAGGGAGTGCAGGACCCCCGCGAGTGGCGTCGATTCGGCAAGGACATCCGCGAGCTGACCGGCGGCGACGACATCGACATCGTCTTCGAGCACCCCGGCCGCGAGACCTTCGGCGCCTCGGTGTTCGTGACCCGCAAGGGCGGCAAGATCGTCACGTGCGCGTCGACCTCGGGCTACATGCACGAGTACGACAACCGCTACCTGTGGATGAACCTCAAGCGCATCATCGGATCGCACTTCGCCAATTACCGTGAGGCCTACGAAGCGAACCGGCTCATCGAAAAGGGCATGATCCACCCGACGCTCTCCAAGGTCTACTCGCTGGACAACACCGGCCAGGCGGCCTACGACGTGCACCGCAACCTCCACCAGGGCAAGGTCGGCGTGCTGGCGCTGGCCCCTGAAGAGGGCCTGGGCGTGCGCGACGAGGAGATGCGTGCGAAGCACATCGACGAAATCAACCGCTTCCGCGACGCCTAGGGCATTCATGTAGGTGCCGGATCAGCGACGTCGGCATCGGCCTTTCGCCCGGCACAGCGCCGTTCGTGAGGTCGATGTCGGCGTCGCTGTGCTTGGGGCCCGCCAGTGGAGTCAAACCGGATCTGCCACTCACCCTGGTGCAACTCGTGATGGTGCCGACTGCACAGCAGAGCCAGATTTTCTGCTGCAGTCACACCACCTTCAGCCCAGTGGCGAACATGGTGGGCTTCGCACCATCCCGCGGGTCGGTCGCACCCCGGGATGACGCAACCGCCATCACGAACCTCGATCGCTCGCCGCAGGTGCGCCGGGACCACCCTGGTCGTGCGCCCGATGTCGAGCGGACGCGAGTCTGGTCCGACCACCAGACGAGAGATCTCGCCGTCGCACGTCAGACGCAGGGCGTCGCTGTGGGCGAGGAAGCCGCCGCCCGGACCGTTCCCCACCGACCACGAGGCGGCCTGATGCTCTGAACTCCCGCGCCATAGGGCGTGACCGGGGCCGTCGCAGGGCTGGCCGGGCACGTGGTGGTGTCCCCCACATTCGGCGCAGGTGTGCAGACGGTGCACAGGCACGAGCACAGTGACCTTGGCCCGATCCCGCGCCCCACGTGCCAGATCGGCCCGAGAGCCTGCCCGAGCGAGATCCATCAAGCCGTCGGCACGGCGCTGCGCCGGGGTGATGGGTTCGTCGGTACTGGCATGCCTGGCGCGCTCGATGAAAGCGGTCAGGATGCCCGACAGTTCGGCGCCTTCGGTTGCCGGCAGGTAGCCGCGGATATCCCAGCCATCACCTACCGCGGACAGGTGGAAGCCACGCTTGCCCCACGAGGCCTCGGCGTCGGCATCGCCGTCAGCGGCATCGACCGCATCCGCCCAGCACTTCAGGACCTGGGCGGTGCGGGCGGGATCGGCGTTGCGAGCAACCTCAACCAGATGCGACTGCATGGCGAGGAAGGTCTCCTTGCGGGCCTTCGACGCACTGGCCACCACACGCATGGCAGTGACGTGATCGGCAGTGATCTCACCGGCCTCGAACGCGGCCCGCGTCAACTCGTGGTCTGACTCGGCCAGCCACCGGGCATTGCGCACGACTCCGGCCGCGCGGGCGCCGTCCAGGCGATGGGAATTGCGCACCCAGGACGCAGCGGTCGGAGCCCACGTGGGTAGGGCATCCCCTGCGATCGCTCGGGCCAGGAACGCCGCGTGCAGAGCGCGGATGCGGGTGTCAACGATGTGCAGTCGCTCCGCCACATCCGTGAGATCAACTGGCGGGAGGTCGTCGGCGTGCAGGAGTGAAAGTAGCCCGTTGACCGCGCCGTCAAGGGCTGCCAAAGCGTCGTAGGCGGGTCCGACACCCACATTGGCGCCGCCGACGTCGCCGCCATCCGCCAACAACATGCCCAACACCCCCCGATGAGACTGATCTGGAAACCTGACCTGCGAACGTGAGCAGCAACTCACCGCGACCTGTTCCGCCCCTAGCGATCACTCTATCGAACACCTGTACACATAGTACTAGGGTACGCATCGCTGCCACAAGAGCCAAGCCGGATTTATCGCAAAAATGTTCTAACCGAGCCGCCCCGGCCCCGCCGCCTAGCTGATCTGTTCGGACAACTCCAGCCAGCGTTCTTCGAGATCGGCCGACTCGTCCTCAATCGCGCGGAGCCGATCACCGAGCCGCTGCAACTCCTCGTAGTCGCTCTGGTCGTGGTCCGCCATGCGTCGATGCAGTGCCGCCACCTCGGCCGCCAGTTTGTCGAGGCGGCGCTCGATCGACGCTGCCTCCTTCTGGACGGCACGGCGTTGCGCACCAGTCAGCTCCGCCGACGTCGACCCTGCGTCAGCGGGTTTCGGGAGGTCCGCCGCCGATGATTCAAGCCTTCCTGCCGGGTCGGGGTCCTGCCCGCGTTGGAGCTGTAGGTACTCATCGACCCCGCCGGGCAAGTACCGCAGGCGACCGTCAAGGATCGCGTACTGCTGATCCGTGGCCCGTTCCAGAAGGTAGCGGTCGTGGGACACCACGATCAGCGTCCCCGGCCAGGAATCCAGAAGATCCTCCATGGCCGCGAGCATCTCGGTGTCCACGTCGTTCGACGGCTCATCGAGGATCATCAGATTCGGCTCCGAAAGCAGCACCAACAACAACTGCAGTCGTCGCTTCTGGCCACCGGAGAGTTCACCAACTCGCGCTGACAGATGCTCGCGGGCGAAGCCGAGCCGCTCCAACAGTTGCGCCGGGGTCAATTCGCGGCCGTCCACGACGTAGCTTGCCTTGGCGCGCGCGAGCACGTCGCGCACTCGTTCGTCGCCGATGTCTGCCAATTCGCGGAACTGCTGGTCCAGCACCCCGACGCGCACTGTCTTGCCGCGCTTCACGCGCCCCGCGCTGGGCTCAATCGAGCCCGCAATCAGTCCGAGCAACGTGGACTTGCCCGCACCGTTGGCACCGAGGATGGCAGTGCGCTCACCGGGGGCGATCCGCCACTCGACATCACGGAGAACCTCGTTGTGGCCGAACGAAACCGAAACATCCAGCAGGTCTATGACCTGCTTGCCCAGGCGTGCCACCGCCAACCGTGACAACTGGACCTGATCACGCGGCGGCGGCACGTCGGCGATGAGTTGGTTCGCGGCGTCGATGCGGAACTTCGGCTTGGACGTCCGCGCCGGAGGACCGCGGCGCAACCATGCCAGTTCCTTACGCATCAGGTTCTGCCGCTTGGCCTCGCTCGCCGCCGCTCGCCGATCCCGCTCGACGCGCTGGAGAACGTAGGCGGCGTAGCCACCCTCGAAGGGTTCGACGAGACGATCGTGAACCTCCCACGTGGCAGTCGCCACCTCGTCGAGGAGCCAACGGTCATGGGTCACCAGCAGCAACCCGCCGGCGTTTCTCGCCCACCGCTTCTTCAAGTGGGCTGCCAACCAGGCAATACCCTCCACATCAAGGTGATTCGTCGGCTCGTCGAGGGCGATGATGTCCCAGTCACCAACGAGCAGGGCTGCGAGCGCAACTCGCCGCCGCTGTCCTCCTGACAGCGTCCGGATGCGGGCATCCCACGCCAGATCCGACACCAGGCCGGCGATCACGTCGCGGACCCGCGGGTCGCCAGCCCACTCGTGCCTGATGCGGTCACCGACGACCACCTCTCCTACCGTGGCGTCGCCGTCAAGCGTGTCGGCCTGGTCGAGTACACCAAGGCGCACGCCACCGCGCCGTGTCACCCGCCCGGCATCAGGCTCGATACGCCCTGCCAGCATGCCGAGCAGGCTCGACTTGCCGTCGCCGTTGCGGCCCACGATGCCAATGCGATCGCCCTCATTGATCCCAACGGTCACCGAATCGAACACGATCCGGGTGGGGTACTCCAAGTGCAGGCCCTCGGCACCGAGCAGATGCGCCATCGACTACGCCGATCCCGGTGTGGAATGGCGCGCCCGCCACCCCATCAAGGTGCCTGAACAGTCGAGGTGATCAGCGAGGAATAGACGTCCAACCCGGCCGGCGTGAGGTGAACGCCGTCCTCGATGAAGTACTCCGGATGACCCACCGCGGCCGCGGCGAAGTCAGCAACACGGACGTTCGGATACTTCCCTGCGACCTCGGCGATGGTCTCGTTTGACTGCGACTGCCACGGATGCGGGCCAGCCGAAGTGACGAGCACGACGCGCTGCCGGTCGGCCAGCGAATCGAGCACCGAGGAGAGCTGGGCCTGGTCGATCCGACCGTTGGTGCCGGCCTGGATCACCACGACCGGATCCAGCAGGTTGGCAGCCTGACGTTCCGAGATTCGGCCGAGGATCTCCGACGGCTGGCGACTCACAGCCGCATCCACGGTCGTTGCGGGCATCAACGCTGCGAGGCTCGTGGCAGCACCGACGGCCACAGAGTCGCCTACCACGGTCATCGGCGTGTTGGGGCCAATGAGCGCGGCCGGGGCGGTGGTCTGCTCGTCGACCGCGGTGGGCGCCGTCGGTTCAGCCGTTGCCGCTCCTGCCGCATCAACCATCGGCGTGGGCTCCAGCGGTGCCGCGTTCACCTCCGTGACGCCGCCCAGATAGTCCGCCGCAGTGGGCGCCTCCGCATTGGCAATGACCGCTACCACCGCCGTTGTGGCAAGGATCGTGGTACCGGCCGTCAGGGCGATTCGACGGCCTGGCACGGGCGCTGAGGCGAACCAACGCTTCACTGCCGGCCACGCGGTGCCTTGACGGATGGGCATCTCCAGGTAGCGGTAGGAGACCTCCGCTACAGCAAGCGTCAGCGCCATTCGCAACACGAAGGTGCCCAGTGCGTCCATCGGCACATCGATGGACGGCCGCACCATCACGAAGATCGGCCAGTGATACAGGTAGAGGCCATACGAACGGGTGCCGATGTAGCGCAGCGGAGCAAGCGCCAGCAGCGGACCCAAGAGCGCCGCAGGATGCGCCACTACGGTGATCACCGCCGCCGTGGCGAGGGCAAATACCAGGAAGCCACCGCGATACAGCCAAGTGCCGTCCTCGGTCACCTGAAAGTAGGCCAGCAACACTGCGGCGAGCGCCAGCAGCCCGACTCCGGTGAGCGCCAGGCGTCGAACCATCGGCAAATGCCGAGGCATAGCGCCAGGGCGATACACCGCCGCTAGCGCAGCTCCGACGAGCAGACTCATCGCGTGGGTGTCGGTGCCGAAGTACAACCGACTCGCATCCGAGGCCCCAGGCATGTTCCACATCACCGACAGCACGGCCATCAGCAGAGTCGAGGCGACGGCCACCCCGAAGGCCACTCGACCGACCCCAGTCCGACCGCGGCGGCGAAAGATGAGGAGGAGCACCAGGGGCCAGAGGAGGTAGAACTGCTCCTCGATGGCCAGCGACCACAGGTGCTGTAGGACCGCCGGACGCCCGATGGCCTCGAAGTACGACAGGTCATCGTTGATGAAGGCCCAGTTGGCGACGTAGAGCAGCGACGGCAGCACCGTGCGTCGGAACTGTGCCGCAGCGTCGTGCGCGAAGATCGCGATCAGCACCGCCGACATGGCCAGCATGGCCAGCAGCGCAGGCAGCAGTCGACGTGCTCGATGGATGTAGAACACCCGGAAGTCGACCCAGCCCCGTGTTCCCAACTGTTCGAGCAGGATCGTCGAGATGAGAAAACCCGAGAGCACGAAGAAGACGTCAACACCGAGGAAGCCACCGGGCAGCCACTGTGCACTTCCGTGGAACACCAAAACGCCGAGCACCGCGATAGCGCGGATTCCGTCCAGGCCGGGTACGTAGCCCATGGGAGGCGCCGGCCGATCAAGCGATGATCGGGCCTGCTCGCGCCCGCTCAGGGGCGCGCCAGCAGCCGTCTGCGCGTGTGGAACCGCGGTAGACGTCATTGCCCCTCAACCTCCATCAACTGCGGCCACTCTAGGGCTAGCACGTTGAGCGGCGGCACCGCGACTCGCAGCCAGCGGTGAACAAACCCCGCCTGTCACCCGGGCACCGAGCGGCGCCCGGCCGAGGGTGGCCTCAGAGGTCGCTAGGAGATCCGATCTGCCCAGGTCGTGAGCATCTCCGAGACCTTGTTCGGGCTCTCCACACTTGAGAGATGACCCGCCCTGCTGATCTGCGTCAACGGTGCCCCGCCTAGCGCTTCAGCCATCAACAGGGCCTCAGGCAGCGGGGTCAAAGTGTCTTCCTGACCGACAAGGACAAGTGACGGCTGCCGGAAGACCTGGAGCTCGGGGGTCGAATCCGGTCGCTCGGCCATCGCCCGTTGTGCCCAGGCCACCATGGCGGGGTCCGCGGCCTCGATCCATCCGCGCACGCGGTCGACCGTCACCGCGCGGGTTTCCCGCGTAGTCTCCCCCAGCAACGAATCCAGCGTCGCCTCGGGCACCCACCCCATTCCCTCGGATTCCACCCGATCGGCGTAGGCGTAGCGGTTGCGCGCCGCGGCGTCCGAATCGGCGCTTGCCTTCGTGTCGAGCAGCGCCAATCCGTCGACCCTGGTCGCCGAGTTACGCAGGATCGCCATCGCCACGTAGCCACCCATCGACAGCCCCGCCACCGCGAATTGGCGGTGGCCCAGATCCGACATGACACCGAGGACGTAGCGCGCCATCGCGGCGAGGTCAGCGTCGCCGGAGTACGCGCGTTCCGGCGAGAGCAGATCCGGCACCACTACCTCATGGCCGGCCGCCACCAGCGCCTTGCGCTGTGCCTCGAACATGGGCGGCCCGAGTGGAAAAGCATGCAGCAATGCGACGACGGCCATCAGGGCATCACCGACAATCCGCCGTCCACGACCATGGTCTGGCCGGTCATGAAAGCCGAGTCCGCACTTGCCAGGAACACCGCAGCCGCCGCAATCTCCTCCGGCGTCCCCCACCGCTGCATGGGCACCCGATCCAACAAGTTGGCCTCCACCGATGCGTCGTTGCGCAGGAAATCGGTGAGATCCGTTTCCACCCAGCCGGGCACGAGGGCGTTGACCCGCACCCCTGAGGAGGCGACCTCCAACGCGGCACTGCGCGTGAGCGACAGGATCGCGGCCTTCGCCGCGCCGTAGTGAGCCATCAGCGGCGCTCCGGCGAGCCCCGCGACCGACGAGACGTTGATCACCGAGCCGCCACCCGCGGCGGCCATCGCGGGCAGGATGCCCTGCAGCATCCAGAAGGTCGAGTCAACGTTGAGGGTTTGGGTCTTGGTCCAACCGGAGGGGCGCATCATCACCAACGGCGCGGAGAATGAGTTGCCGCCAGCGTTGTTCACCAGGATGTCGACGGGGCCATCTGCCACGATCGCGGCGGTTGCCTCGGCGACCGCCGCTTGGTCGGTTACGTCGCACACCAGATAGCTGGCCTTGCCGCCGGCAGCCGCAACGTCGGCCACCAATTCGGCCAGGAGTTCACCGTTTCGCGCCAGCGCGACCACCTGGGCGCCCTCAGCCGCAAAGGCCAGTGCAATGGCCCGACCGATACCGCGTGAAGCGCCGGTGACCAGTGCCCGCTTGCCTGTCAATCGCTCGCCCACTATCAACCTCCTGTTTAGGTTTCAAACTCGGTCGGACACGCTCCGACCGACGTGTGTCTAGCTCGCCAGGTCGTTGTGTCGCGCCATCGGCCCGTCCCAGGTTGTCGGCAACGGAACCGCCACCTCGGGAGCCACCACCGCAACGATGGTGTCGAGCACCCACCTGACCCACAACTCCCCCACCCACAAGTGCTTGGCACCCGGCGCCGGGATCAGTTGCAGCTGTGGCACCGGTGCAAAGCGCACGGCCGCCTCGACCGGCGTCAGAAAATCATCGAACTCCGGCACGAGGGCGACAAGTCGCCGACCGTCGGCAGCCCAACCGGCCAAGTCGGAATCAGTCGCGAACCGCAACGGCGGACTCAACAGAATCGCCCCAGGCAATCCGTCGAGCAGGCCGTGTTTGAGCACCACATCGGTACCGAAACTCCACCCGACGAGCCAGGGGGCAGGCAAGTCGGCCCCCTGAGTCCACTCCACCGCGGCGCGCAGGTCCAAGCCTTCGGCTTGCCCGGAGTCAAACTCTCCCTCGCTGCGGCCGGCCCCACTCGCGGCACCGCGCATGTTGAACCTCACCACGGCAATGTCGGCCAGCGCCGGCAACCGCCAAGCCGCCTTGCGGAACACGTGGGAGTCCATCATCCCACCGTGCGTGGGCAGCGGATGCAGGCAGACGATCGTGGCTCGTGGCTCGCGGTCCACCGGCAGCGCAACCTCGCCCACGAGCCGCAGCCCGTCACGTGTCACCAGCGACAACGGCTCCCTGCGCGCCGGTAGCACAGCGCTGGCTGTGATCTCAGTCGGCGTGGCCACGGCATTGAGGCTACCGGAGTGCGGCTGCACCTCAGCGGGTGTGGGCACTACGCCGCCAACACGGACTGTGCCAGTGCCGCCGAGCCTGCTCTGCAAGGAGAGTGTCCTCACGCCACGCCACGATGTGCGCAGTCCAGGCCGGAATCACCTGATTGCATCCGGGACACACGTACTGCTTGTCGTTGCCGCGCAACTCGCGCACCGTCCACTCCCCTCGGGGGCCGGACTCTGTCCATTGGTTGGCACCGAATCGAACCGGAGTCGAGTCGCTTCGTTCCCGACGGTTGCGGCGGGGCATAACTGGAAGTGTGTCAGCGTCGACGCGGCGAAGCGTGGCTTAGCGCGCGTATGACCTGAATCCACGCCCGGTCTTGCGGCCCAGGTAGCCCGCGGTGACGATCTCGCGGAGCATCGGAGCAGGCGCGTAGCCCGGCTCGCGGAACTCGCGGTAGAGCGTCTCCTGGATCGCCAGCGAAACGTCGTTGCCGACCACATCGAGCAAGGCGAAGGGGCCCATGGGCAACGAGCAGCCCTTGGTCATTGCCGAGTCCACGGCGTCGATCGTCGAGTAGTGGGCCTCGACCATGCGCACCGCGTCGTTGAGGTAGGGGAACAGCAACGCGTTGACGATGAAGCCAGCGCGGTCACCGCAGAGCACCGGGTGCTTGCGCACCTTCTTCGTCAGGTCGACGACCGTGGCCGTGACGTCATCCGAGGTTGCGATAGTGGTGACTACCTCGACCAGTTTCATGATCGGCGCCGGGTTGAAGAAGTGCATTCCGATGACATCCTCGGGCCGCTCCGTCACCGCGGCCATCGCGATCACAGGCAGCGACGACGTCGTGGTGGCCAGGATGGCGCCGGGCTTGCAGATGCGGTCGAGGTCGCGGAACAGGTCCAACTTGATGGAGAGGTCTTCCGCGATGGCCTCCACCACGATGTCGACGTCCGCCAGAGCCTCGCGCTCGGTGGCCCCGGTGACCCGAGCGAGCACCTCGTCGCGGGCCTCCTCGGTCATCCGGCCCTTGCTGACCGCACGATTCAGCGACTTGCTGATGGCCGCCTTCACGCCCTCGACCTTGGCCTCGCTGCGCGCCACGAAAATCACGTCATAGCCGGACTTGGCGAAAACCTCGACGATGCCCGAGGCCATGGTGCCCGTACCTACCACGCCGACCAGCGAGATGGGGCGCAGAGTGGCGTTGGCGTCGCCGCCTGCGGCCGGGGTGAGTTCATCGTCAACCACTGTCGACGAACCGGGGGTCTCGTAGGTGTAGAAGCCCTGACCGGACTTGCGACCGAGCCGCCCGGCGGTGATGAACTGTTTGAGCAGCGGACAAGGCGCGTGCAGCACGTCGCGGGAGTCGTGGTACATGGCGTCAAGCACGTCGTAGGCGGTGTCGAGGCCGATCAGGTCCAGCAGCGCCAGCGGACCCATGGGGTAGCCACAGCCAAAGCGCATCGCCGCGTCGATGTCTTCCCGCGAGGCGTACTTCTCGGAATACATCTCAACGGCGTGGTTCAGGTAGCCGAACAGCAGTGAATTCGCGATGAAGCCGGGACGGTCCCCAACTTCGACAACTGAGCGTCCGATCTGGTCGAGAAACGCCTTCGCCGCGTCGAGCGCTCCCTCGTCGGTAGCGACGGTCGTCACGAGTTCGACGAAGTCGAGCACCGGCGCCGGGTTGAAGAAGTGCATGCCGATCACCCGGCTCGGGCGTTCGGTGGCAACGGCCATCTCGGTGATCCGCAGAGCCGAAGTATTCGAAGCGAAGATCGCTTCCGGCTTGACCACGGCGTCGAGTTCGGCGAGCACCTCCTTCTTCAATTCGAGGTCCTCGGGAACCGCCTCAATCACGAGGTCAACGTCGGCGAGGTCATTCGCAGACGTCGTAGTGGTGACCAGGCCCAGAATCGAGTCGCGCTCGTCGCTCGTGAGCTTGCCGCCAGCCACCGCGCGCTCGGTCGAGAACTCGAGGCGCGCACGGCCGATGGCCTCAGCCCGGGGGTTCGGGACGTAGGCGACCACTGGGATCCCGGCACGCGCCACCACCTCGGCAATGCCCGAGCCCATCGTTCCGAAACCTGCCAACCCCACCGATTCGATCGCCGACATGCTTGAGCCTCCAACGAGAAATTGCCCGGCCTTCCGGTCTGATGCCAGTGTTCCATCACGACCCGACACGCCTGGCGGGACCCCCTTGGAGTCGAGCCGGGAGAGTCCGCGTGCCGACGTCCGGCCACGCGGATCAGAACAGCCGCAGCGTTGGATCGTCAATGCCACGCAGGTCGTCGTAGTCGAGCACGACGCACCGGATCCCACGATCCTCGGCCAGGACCCGAGCCTGCGGTTTGATCTCCTGCGCCGCGAACACCCCCGCCACCGGCGCCAGCATCGGATCCCGATTGAGCAGATCGAGGTAGCGGGTGAGTTGTTCCACTCCGTCGATTTCCCCACGGCGTTTGATTTCAACCGCTACCGCCGCTCCCTGGGAGTCGCGGCATAGCAAGTCGACCGGCCCGATGGCAGTCGGATACTCCCGGCGAACCAACTGCCAGCCCTCCCCCAGGGTCTCCACGTGCAGCGCGAGCAACTCCTGTAGGTGCGACTCGACCCCGTCCTTGACCAACCCGGGATCGGGGCCCAGTTCATGGTTCACATCGGCGTGCACCGTGGCGATGCTGATGCGCAACTCCTCGCCGGCCTTGTTCACCACCCGCCAGACGATGTCGAAGTCCGGCGCTGCAGAGTCCCCGACGCCCTCACCGGCTTCGATGGTCAAGGTGCAGGGCGGACTCATCCAGTTCAGCGGCTTGTACGCACGGTCATCGGCATGCACCGACACCGACCCGTCGGCCTTGAGCAGGATCAAACGGGTAGCAAGCGGCAAATGGGCGGCAAGACGCCCCGCGTAGTCCACCTGGCAATCAGCGATCAACAGTCGCATGGAATCAGGGTAGTGGGGCGGTGTTCGGTGCCACTTCAGACAGTCCACCAGGCAAGCCGGGAAGGTAGAGCGCCGAATCAACATCGAGCCCCTGGTAAACCTCCAGTCCGACCCAATCCCGGCTCACCTCGTTGAGGAAACGCGACTGCTCCGGCCACGTCCACCCAAGCATCGTGGTTCCCCGCTCGGACCGCCCAATCTCAAATACCGATCGCACCGGAACACCCAATTCCAGCCAGGGCTGCAGACCCGACCTGGCAGCCGAGATGTCGTCGAAGTAATCCATCACAGCAACGAAGGCGCCTTCACGCTGCGCCACGATACGAGCGAGGTGCGCTCCCATCGTTGAGGATGCACCACTCCAACTCATCTGTTCAGCATGGGTGCCAGTGAACCACACGGGCACCGCGAATCCTGGGGTGATGCCGGGAGCAGTACCGGCGAGAGCGAACCGGGCATAGTCCAAGAAATCGGCTGGATCCCAGGTCGAGTACTGCCAGGGTTCCACGTCCCACACCAGGTAGGAGATTCGTTGCTCGGGATATTTCTCGTTGTAGGCGCCGAGCGACTCGTTGATTGCGGTGACCGCAACCAAGTCAGTGACCAAATCCGGATCCCCAGCGAGCGCCTCGACACGCAGTCCCAGTTGGCCAGCAGCAGCCACGTACCCGGCGAGGGCGGCGTGGGCCTGATCTTCGACACGACTTGCACTTGCCGGTGCAAGTACGGTCAGATCTAGCACCACCGCCTGCCCTCCGCGATCCGCCCATAGTTCAAGCGCCTCGCTTAGTTCCGCTAGTGAAGTTTGGTCGACTCGACGCCATTCGTAGAGGCGGGCCCGCCGATCGGCCTCAATGAGTGGCGAACCGGAGAAACCCCTCCACGCTGCGAAGCCAGCACCTGCAGCGACGACGACCAGAGCCGCAACGACAACGACAGACATCACAATCGTTGTCCGCCGTCGGGTCTTCCCCCGTGCGCCGGACCTTGACGAGCGTGACTCACCCGAGTTGCTGAGCGCCACATTCCTCCTCGCTCCAGACTTCCCACTCTAGTGGATCGGATTCCGCAGACAGACGATGCGATCGAGCAGAGTCACGGCCACGGGTATTGTGGACCGAGGTGGTAGAGAACTCGCCGGGTGATCTGAGTCCGGCCCAAGACGGGGGCAAGATTAGACGATGAAGATCTCGCTCATCGTGATCATCTACTCGACGGTGGGCATCTTTGTACTCACGCTGCTGGGTTTGTTGGCTGCCCTGCTTTCCAAAGCTGCGCGGGATCGCCGGGAACAGCGCGCCAAGGAGCGTTTCACCGCCAACCGCTCGCTGCTGCGGAGTCCGACGTCAGTCTCTCAACACCAGATCGAGAGTTGGCGCAACGCCAGCAACGCAGAGTGGGAGGCCCTGGTACGAGCCTTCGACGAGGTGGGACAGGATCCCGAGTTTGCCAACCCCGTTATTAAGCTGCCTCTCCTTGAAAGCGTGGCCGCAGGCCTCAGAACGGGCCTCAACAGTCGAAACGCCGTCCGTCGGGGCCTGGCTCTGTTACTGCTCGGCTACTTGGGACGACCTAGCGATTGCGACCTGATTGCCGAATTCGCCAACGATCGAGATGGCGACGTTCGACTCTGTGCGATCCGCGCCCTCGACCTGGTTGCCAGTGCTGAAGCTTTCGAGTCCTTGCTGAACCTGTTGCGCCCCGATACGCCACACCCAGTCACGCCGCTGGCCGAGGCACGAATCGTAGAGCGACTTGCCAACCCTTGGGCATGGCCCTACCTTCGGGACGCCCTTGCCGAACACCAGCCGAACGTTGACACCTCGTCTGACCAGCGGAACGAGATCGCCTTGACACACACCCAAGGCGACAGACAGGCACTCGCACTCATGCGTGCAATTGCGCTCAGCCGGATCCACATTGAGCCCGTCGAAATTCACCGCTGGATCGCGCAAGGGACCGTCGATGAGCGAGCCGCCGCAGTGCGCACCTTGTCCGCCTGTACGACTGCGCTTTCGGCTGAATTGCAGTTGGCCTTATCCGACGCGTCACCGATCGTTCGCGCCCAAGCAGTCAAGGCAATCGCCGAAGTCGAGATACCCGACAGAGCGCGAGAGAAGGTCGTCGCGGTACTCACGGAAGCAATGACTGATCCGGATTGGTGGATACGCGGGTATGCGGCGTCGTCGCTGGCCTCCCTCGGCGCACAAGGAATCAGCGCTCTGCACCAAGTTGCACTTGGCAGCGATCCCTACGCTGCACACCGAGCGCGAGAGCAACTTGAGTTCCTGGGGGCAGTCGCGTGACCTGGCTGGAGGTCGTCACCTTCGTCATCACTTTGGGCACCTTCCTGTATTTGGTCGCGCTACAGACGATCTCGCTGTCCCTCATGGTTGCCGGTGCACTCACTGTCCGCGGGTACATCCTTCGTCGACCTATGCGCAACTACCGAGAGGTGGCCGAATCGCCGCTGAGTCTGGCTGTGACCTTGATGGTGCCAGCACACAACGAGGAGGCCACAATCGTGGACTCAATCCGAGCCCTCCTCGCTAGTGACTTCGCCACCTTCGAAGTTGTCATCGTCAACGACGGTTCCAGCGATGACACCCTCAAGCGTCTGGTAGCCGGCTTCGATTTGGTCCCCTTTGGTCGAGCGCCGAGATCAGGGCTGACCTGCGCAGAACTGAAGGCGACTTACGCGAGTCGCCTTGACGACCGGGTCTTCGTAGTCGACAAAGAAAACGCAGGCAAAGCGGACGCGCTCAATGCTGCACTCAATTACGCCCGCTATCCCTTGGTGTGCGCGTTGGATGCTGACACTCTGCTCGACCATCAAGCACTTGCCAGTTTGGTCTGGGAATTCCAGACGCACCCAGAAACGGTTGCAGTCGGAGGTATTGTTCGAGTGGCCAATGGGTCGGTCTTCGATGGCATCCAACTTTCGACGGTGCGTACCCCGTCCACCCTGCTGCCCAACATGCAGATCATGGAGTATCTGCGTGTGTTTCTGGGCGCCAGGATCGGCTGGTCACGCTTCAACCTGCTAATCATCATCTCCGGGGCCTTCGGGCTATTTCGACGCGATGCGATAGTTGACGTGGGTGGCTACGACACCAGAACTGTCGGGGAGGACGCCGAACTCGTATTGCGATTGCATCGCAGGGCGCTTGAGGAAGATCGCGAATACCGAATCACGTTCTCTCCCGATCCCATCTGCTGGACTGAGGTCCCGTCCTCAATGAAGATCTTGAGCCGACAAAGAGATCGCTGGCAGCGTGGGCTTGGGCAGATGCTTTGGCTACACAAGGATATGTTCTTCCGTCCTCGTTATAAGGGAATCGGGCGCGTTGCATTGCCGTACTTCCTGCTTTTCGAGTTCTTCGGCCCGCTCGTGGGAGTCTTTGGCTATGCGTTCATGATCTTCGCCATCCTCACCGGACTGATCAACCCTGCCGTCGCTGTCTGGTTCTTCATCTTGGCGGTTCTCAGTGGGATCGCGATGTCTTACTTTGTCGTGATCATTGAACAGCACACCTATCGCCGATACCCCAGTTGGCGGGATATGGCCTGGTTGTGCGCCTCTGCGGTCCTGGAAAACCTCGGCTATCGACAGTACTTGGCCCTTATTCGATGTAAAGCGATTCTCTTCACGTTCGGCAAGCACGGCCGTAGTTGGGGTGAGATGACGAGGGAAGGATTCAGCCAGAGCGCAGAAAGTAAACCAGCAAACGAACAGCCATCCGAATCGAAACTCTTGAGAAGCAGGAGAAATTCCTCTGGCGCGGATGGCCCAGCGAAGTGAGCAAATGTGAGAGCAAGCGGTGAAGTCAGCCGTTTCGCGCTGTCAAGGGCGGCTGACCTCCTGCAGATGCACCGCGCATGGACAGTATCGGTGGGCATCTCGCCCCCGTGGGCGGACAGAGTTTGGGCGCGAAGAGTCTGATTCGTTCTCTCTGGTTGGCCTTGGTCGCCATTTTCACCGCTCTCGGGGTACCTGCCTTGACCCTTCCAGCGCACGCGGCCTGGACCGACAACGGCTCAGCCATGGCTGAGCAACGTGTGGCCGCCTATGAATGGCGCCGCATTGACCTCACACCGCTGAGCGAATTAGGCGCAGGCTTCGCCAGGTTCAGGGCAATCGGCGGAAGCACGATCTCGCTCGATGTCACATGTGGTCGCGGACATCGCAGCCATCAGGAACGGCAACAAGCGCAACTGACAGGGCTACAGTTCGACATCGAACCGGCCTTCGTCACCTTCTGGCAGGAGGGGCGCATTGCCCTGACAGGTCGATGGACCAGCTCGCGGCGAGCAATGCTGGCCACCAATCCTTCGGCGGCTTTGCCATCAACGACTTCCGCGCCCTCGCTGTGCTGGCCTAAGCACCCCTGAGGGGCCTCGGGAAATCACTCGACAAACTCACCAGATGGTTTGCGAATGCCTCAAGGGACGTTCGGCGCGATCAGCAGCCGCATGCGGCCAGGCTATCCGGCGAATGTTGGTGCATCCCCGGCAGACTGGGGCCATGCCATCCGACATCGCGATCCGAACCATCGACCTGCGCAAGACCTACGGGGACGTCGAGGCGGTCCGCGGAGTCGATCTGGAGATCCACTCCGGCGAGTGTTTCTCGCTGCTCGGCCCCAACGGGGCGGGCAAGACCACCACCACGGAAATCCTCGAAGGCTACCGGGATCGCACCGGCGGCGAAGCGTGGGTGCTCGGCGTCGACCCCAGCACCCGGCCGCGAGCCTGGCGGGCGCAGTTGGGCATCGTGCTGCAGACCTCGCGGGATCTCACCGACCTCACCGTCAGTGAGGCCGTGCGCCATTTCGCGACCTACTACGCGGATCCCCGAGACCCGGATGAGGTGATCGAAGCGGTTGGCCTCACCGAGAAACACGACGCCCGCTCGACGGACCTGTCCGGCGGCCAACGCCGCCGCCTCGACGTGGCTCTGGGGATCATTGGCCGGCCCAATGTGCTGTTCCTGGACGAGCCCACGACGGGATTCGACCCCGAGGCGCGCCGCCAATTCTGGGCGCTCATCGAGGCACTCAAGGACGAGGGGACGACGATCCTGCTCACGACGCACTACCTGGAGGAGGCCGAGGCGCTGGCCGATCGGGTGGCGATCATCGCGGCTGGCCGAGTGCTGGCCTGCGATGTGCCAGAGCGCCTCGGTGGCCGGCAGGCCGGTCAAGCGACCGTCACGTGGTCAGGACCCGATGGCACCCCCCGCACCGAAATCACCGAATCGCCCACCGCGTTGGTGACCAGGCTGGCATCCGAGTTCGGCGGTGAGGTTCCCGAGCTCATCGTCCGCCGACCAACTCTGGAGGACACCTACCTGGAACTGGTGAGGGCTGAAGTCGGCACGGACGAGGACATCGCACGGGAAGGGGAACTGCTCGCATGAGCATCACCGACGCCACCTCCGATCAGCGGCCTTCGTCCGCTCTGCCCAGCGCCACTGCCATCGGCTTCAAACGAATAGGCATTGAGCTGCGTCAGTTCTTCCGCGACAAGGAAGCTGCGGTATTCACCTTCGCACTGCCGATGCTCCTGCTGGTGGTGTTCGGATCCGTGTTCAACACCGAGATCGCCCCTGGCGTCACGTTCAGCCAGTACTTCGTCGCTGGCATGATCGCCTCCGGTGTCGTGTACACCTCGTTCCAGAACCTCGCAATCGGCATCCCACAGGAACGCGACGACGGAACCCTCAAGCGCCTTGAAGGCAGCCCCATGCCCAAGTCCGCCTACTTCGTGGGCAAGGTCGGCATGGTGGTGGTGATCTATGTAGTCCAGGTAATTCTGCTGATGGCGATTGGCATGCTGTTCTACGGCCTGGAACTGCCCGCCAGCGCCTTCAAGTGGTTCACTTTCGGCTGGATTTCAGTTCTGGGATTGGTGTGCTGCACGTTGCTGGGAATCGCCTTCTCGTCGGTGCCCAAGAATGGGCGCAGCGCCCCAGCGTTGGTAACGCCGATCGTGCTCGTACTGCAGTTCACCTCAGGGGTGTTCTTCGTTTTCAGCCAGTTGCCGGATTGGATGCAGCAACTGGCCTCACTGTTCCCGCTGAAGTGGCTCACGCAGGGCATGCGTTCCGTATTCCTGCCCGACAGTTTCACCGCCCAAGAGGTCGCAGGCTCCTGGGAACTGCCCCAGGTGGCCCTCGCGCTGGTTCTGTGGACTGTGCTCGGCGGGGTGCTGGCGCTGACCACGTTCAAGTGGCAGCGTCGCGGCGAACGCTAACCGACGGGGGCGAGCTTGTTGGCCGAGCGAACCGCCTCAACCACCTTGAGCATGATCGTGTTGGCGTCGTAGTCCTTGGGGGTGAACACCTCCGCCACACCAGCACCGCGCAGCGCCTCGGCATCCGACTCCGGAATGATTCCTCCCACCACCACGGGCACATCGTCCAATCCGGCCGCCGTCAGCCCGGCGACCACCTGTGGAACGAGTTCCATGTGGGAACCGGAGAGAATCGACAGCCCCACCACGTCGGCGTCCTCCTCCACAGCGGCCGCCACGATCTGCTCGGGCGTCAGACGGATCCCCTGGTAGACGACCTCGAAACCGGCGTCACGGGCCCGCACCGCAATCTGCTCGGCACCGTTGGAGTGGCCGTCAAGGCCGGGCTTGCCCACCAGGAATCGCACCTTGCCGCCGAGTTCATCCCCCGTCAGCTTCACGGCATCACGCACCCGCAGGAGGGACTCGTCGGGCTCATGCACCCCAGTCACACCGGCGACTCCAGTCGGCGCCCGGTACTCGCCGAACACCTCACGCAGGGCCTGCGCCCACTCGCCGGTGGTCACGCCAGCACGTGCGCACGCGAGCGTGGCGGCCATCAGGTTCGCGTCGGTCACTGCCACTGCTTTGAGTTCGGCCAGCGCCGCGTCGGCCGCTTCGTTGTCCCGATCGGCCCGCCAGCGCTCGACGTCAGCGATGGCCTGCGCCTCGACCGCGGGATCGACGGTTTGGATGGCCGTCTCCAAGTCGGCCAGCAGCGGGTTCTCCTCGGTGGTGGTGAACTTGTTCAGCCCCACCACGACGTCCTCACCCGCCTCGATTCGGGCGCGGCGCTCCGCGTGGGAGGCCACCAGTTGCTGCTTCATGTAGCCCGACTCCACGGCTGCGACCGCGCCGCCCATCGCCTGCACCCGGTCGATCTCCTCGCGCGCGGCCGAAACGAGTTCGGCGACCTTCGATTCGATCACAGTGGAACCGGCGAAGATGTCGTCGTACTCGAGCAGATCCGACTCGTAGGCCAGCACTTGCTGGATGCGCAGCGACCACTGCTGATCCCAGGGTCGGGGCAGACCGAGCGCCTCGTTCCAGGCGGGCAGTTGGATGGCCCGCGCGCGGGCATCCTTGCTCAACGTCACCGCCAACATCTCGAGCACGATGCGCTGCACGTTGTTCTCAGGTTGGGCTTCGGTGAGACCCAATGAATTGACCTGCACGCCGTACCGGAAGCGCCGCTGCTTGGCGTTGGTCACGCCGTAGCGCTGCTGGGTGATCTCGTCCCAGAGCTGCACGAACGCCCGCATCTTGCTCATTTCCTCGACGAACCGCACGCCGGCGTTGACGAAGAAGGAGATGCGCGCGACGACACTGCCGAATTCCTCCGGCGGCACCTGCCCGGCGTCGCGCACGGCGTCCAGCACGGCGATCGCGGTGCTCAAGGCATAGGCGATCTCTTGCACGGGCCTGGCGCCGGCCTCTTGCAGGTGATAGGAGCAGATGTTGATCGGGTTCCACTTGGGAATCTCAGTCACTGTGTACGAAATCATGTCGGTGATGAGCCGCAGTGACGGCCCGGGCGGGAAGACGTACGTCCCGCGTGACAAATACTCCTTGATGATGTCGTTCTGCGTCGTTCCCTGCAGTTGCACCGCCTCGGCGCCCTGCTCCTCGGCGACCGTCTGGTAGAGCGCGAGCAGCCACATGGCGGTGGCGTTGATGGTCATCGACGTGTTCATCTCGCCGAGCGGGATACCGTCGAACAGCGCGCGCATGTCACCCACGTGCGCGACCGGCACGCCCACCTTGCCCACTTCCCCACGCGCCAGGACGCTGTCGGGGTCGTAGCCGGTCTGGGTTGGGAGGTCGAAGGCCACGGAGAGCCCGGTTTGACCCTTAGCCAGATTGCGTCGGTACAACTCGTTCGACTTGGTCGCCGACGAGTGTCCCGCGTAGGTGCGCATCAGCCACGGCCGGTCCTTCGTTCGGTCGCTCATCGCTCTTTCCTCCTCGCCCGTGCGCCGGAGCGACGCAGGTGTGTGATTCGTGGGTGTGTCACTTGTAGTCGTAGAAGCCCTTGCCGGTCTTCTGGCCGAGGTCACCGGCTGCAACCATCCGGCGCAGCAGTTCCGGCGGTGCGAACTTCTCGTCCTGGGTGTCCGCATAGATGTTCAGACTGGCGTTGGTGAGGATGTCGACGCCGGTGAGGTCGGCGGTCTGCAGCGGCCCCATAGCGTGTCCGAACCCGAGCCGACAGGCGATATCGACGTCCTCTGCGGTCGCCACACCCGCTTCCACCAGCGCGGCAGCCTCCATCGCGAGTGCGGAGATGAGCCGCGTGGTCACGAAACCGGCCACGTCACGGTTCACGACGATCACGGTCTTGCCGACGTTCTCGGCAAACACCCGAGCGCGCTCAAGCGCGTCATCGGAGGTCTTGTAGCCGCGCACCAACTCGCACAGTTTCATCAGCGGCACCGGTGAGAAGAAGTGAGTGCCGACCACGGACTCGGGCCGGGAGGTCACTGCCGCGATGGTGGTGATCGGAATCGCCGAGGTGTTGGTGGCGAGAACCGCATCGGGTTTGGCGATCTTGTCAAGGGTGCGGAAGATGTCCTTCTTCACGTCGACGTTCTCGAAGACCGCCTCGACGATGATGTCGCTGCTGTCCGCGGCGTGCAGGTCGGTCGTGGTGGTAATGCGATCCAGTGCGGCATCACGGTCGCCCTCGGTCAACTTGCCCTTGGCGACGAACTTGGCCAACGAACTGCCGATGTGGTCGCGCGCCTTGCTCAACGACGACTCGGCGGTGTCTACCAGCACAACGTCGTAGCCGGCTCCGGCCGACACCTGGGCGATTCCAGACCCCATCAGGCCAGCTCCAACAATCGTGACCGTGCTCATGTATCGCCCTTCCGTATGGAATCCAGGAAACTGCTGCCGTCGAAACTCCCTACTGAAGAGTAACTAAGTGGCCGTCACGTCAGATGTGCAGGTCGGTGGCCACAAGACCCTCCCCAGAGGTTCGACCAAGGGGCCCGGATACGGCTCCGCCTAGCGGTGCGGTTCGACTCGGTCCACACTATGACTGTGCCCGCTTGGCAGTCGTATTCCTACTTCTTCGGCCCCATCGTCGCGTTGGCCGCGATTGGGGTGTTCGTGCTGATTCTGCGATGGTCGTCGAAGCGGGGCGCCTCGGTGGTCGCAGCGCCACCGACACCGAGTACCGAGACCGATTACGGGCTGCTGGTGGTGGTGAGCCGGCCGGAGTCCTACATCGAGGGGGAGATTCAACGCCGCACGCTGGAGGAAGCTGGTGTCAAAGCGACGCTGGCAACCACGTTGGACGGCCCTCGGGTGATGGTGTGGCCCGCCGACGAGCACAAGGCGCGGGCGGTGTTCGGGCGCTGACCCGCGTCAGGCCGAGGCGAGCGCGTCCACGTCCACGCGCTCGATCTTGCCGCCGAGGGACGTCAGCAAGTCGGTGAAGCGGGCGTAGCCGCGATCGATGTGATGCACGTCGATCACGGTCGTGGTGCCCTCCGCAACCAGACCGGCCATCACGAGACCCGCGCCGGCGCGTACGTCCGTCGCCTCGACCGGAGCGCCCGAGAGTCGCTTGCGCCCCTTGATGAAGGCATGGTGGCCGTCGGTGCGCACGTTGGCACCCAGCCGGGAGAGTTCGTTGACGAATCGGAAGCGCGCCTCAAACAAGTTCTCCGTGACCATCGAGACACCGTCGGCCACCGAGTTGAGCGCGATGAACTGCGGCTGCAGATCCGTGGGGAATCCCGGATACGGCAGGGTGACGATGTCCACCGCCTTCGGCCGACGATCCATGCTCACGCGAAAGCCACTCCCGGTCTGTTCCACCATCGCACCGGCCGTGATCAACTTGTCGAGTGCGATTTCAAGGTGTTCAGTCGCCGCGTAGTCAATGGTGATGTCACCCAGGGTGATAGCAGCCATTGTCGCCCAGGTGCCCGCCACGATGCGGTCGGCGACGGTCGCATGCGTCGTCGGATGCAGCGACTCCACACCGTCGATGGTGAGCGTGGATGAGCCAATGCCACCGATCGAGGCACCCATGTTGACCAGCATGTTGCAGAGGTCGACGATCTCCGGTTCCCGCGCCGCGTTGTCAATCACGGTGGTGCCCTTGGCCAGGACAGCGGCCATCAGCAGGTTCTCCGTGGCTCCCACGCTCGGGAAGTCCAGCCAGATTTGCGCGCCGTGCAGGCCGCCTTCCGCGTGGGCGATCAGAAAGCCATGTTCGCTGCCGAACTCCGCTCCCATTCGACGGAGGCCCTCGATGTGCATGTCGAGGCCGCGGGATCCGATCGCATCCCCACCCGGCAGCGCGACGTCGGCGACGCCAGCGCGCGCGATCAGCGGACCCAACACCGCGATGCTCGCGCGCATTCGACGTACCAGGTCGTAGTCGGCTTTGTGCCCGACGGTCTCTGGCACGTCGATGACGAGTTCGCCCTCGACGGGGCGATAGTCCACGGTTGCGCCCAGCCGACGCAGGAGTTCGGCCATGATCTCGACGTCAAGGATCTCCGGCACGTGGGTGATGGTTGTGGCCCCACGAGCAAGAAGTGTCGCCGCCATCAGTTTGAGAACGCTGTTCTTGGCACCAGGAACCTCAACGCGGCCTTCAAGCCGAGTTCCGCCGGTGACCAAGAAAGCTTCCACGAAGGTCATGCTACCCGGCTGCCGTCGACCTCAGACCTCGTTCGCTGCACGTGTCGGTTCCGGCCGCGTGGCCTAGGGTGAAGCCATGGTAAATCTGACGCGCATCTACACACGAACGGGCGACGACGGGTCGACCGCGTTGGCCGACATGAGCCGAACGTCGAAGACCGATTCACGGCTGGCTGCCTACGCGGACGTCGACGAGGCGAATGCGGCCATCGGCGTTGCCATCACGCTCGGAGACCTCGGCGACGACATCAACGCGCTGCTGCGCACCATTCAGAACGACCTCTTCGACGTGGGCGCCGACTTGGCCACCCCGGTGGTGCCCAATCCGGCCTATCCCCCGCTGCGCGTCACCGAGTCCTACGTCAACCGACTCGAGACTGCCTGCGACACCTACAACGCGGAACTGGAGCCGCTCCGCTCCTTCATCCTGCCCGGCGGCACTCCCGGTGCCGCCCTGCTGCACGTCGCGCGCACCATCGTCCGAAGGGCCGAGCGCACCACCTGGCAAGCGGTTCACGAGCATGGGCCGAGCATGAGCATCCTGCCCGCCCAGTACCTCAACCGACTGTCGGATCTGCTCTTCATCTTGTGCCGGATCGCGAACAAAGAATCCGGCGACGTGATGTGGGAACCCGGCCGCGAACAAGGTGGCAAGCCAGAGGCCTAGCCCAGAACTGCCTCGCGCTAGTGCATCCCGGTTGTCGTCGTCTTGGCGGCGACACTTAGGCGCACCTGAGCGCGCTTGAGTCGGGCCTTCGATGCCTCGTCATCGTCGGCCGGTGTGCCGATTTCGACCTCAACCTGCTTCTCGATGTCGGTGTCGATGTCGTGCGCCAACTCGGCCGATTCGGCCAGGATGATCACCGCGTTGCCGTCCACCGTCACGAAGCCACCGTGCACAGCGGCGTAGACGTTGCCCTCGTCGATGGTCTTGATCAGCACGGGAGCGTCCCGAAGGATCGCCATCATGGGCGAGTGCTGCGGCATGACTCCCATTTGGCCGTCCAGGGTCTCGAACACGACCAAGGAGGCCTCCCCGATGAAGACCTGCTTATCGGTCGCCACCAGACGCACGCTCAATTCAGCCATTGTCAGTCACTCCCGACGGTCATCACTTGGCGAGCTCAGCGGCCTTGCGCTCGACATCTTCGATGCCACCGCACATGAAGAACGCCTGCTCGGGGATGTGGTCGTACTCGCCCTCGGTCAGCGCCTTGAACGACCGGATCGTCTCCTCCACCGGAACGAACGAGCCGGGCTGGCCGGTGAAGGCCTCTGCCACGAACATGTTCTGTGAGAGGAAGCGCTGGATACGACGGGCCCGGCCCACGAGCACCTTGTCCTCTTCGGAGAGTTCGTCGATACCCAGAATCGCGATGATGTCCTGCAGGTCCTTGTAGCGCTGCAGGATCTCCTTGACGCGCGCGGCGACTGCGTAGTGCTCGTCGCCCACGATGTGGGGGTCGAGGATGCGCGAGGTCGAGTCGAGCGGGTCCACGGCCGGATAGATGCCGAGTTCCGAGATCGGCCGGCTCAACACGGTGGTGGCGTCGAGGTGCGCGAAGGTGGTGTGCGGCGCCGGGTCGGTGATGTCGTCGGCGGGCACATAGATCGCCTGCAGCGAGGTGATGGAGTGACCGCGGGTGGAGGTGATGCGCTCCTGCAGCTGACCCATCTCGTCGGCCAGGGTCGGCTGGTAGCCCACCGCGGAAGGCATGCGGCCGAGCAGCGTCGACACCTCTGAACCTGCTTGGGTAAAGCGGAAGATGTTGTCGATGAACAGCAGCACGTCCTGCTTTTGCACATCGCGGAAGTACTCGGCCATGGTCAGGGCGCTCAGCGCGACCCGAAGCCGGGTGCCCGGCGGTTCATCCATCTGACCGAACACCAAGGCGGTCTTGTTGATGACACCGGATTCAGTCATTTCCAGGAACAGGTCGTTTCCTTCACGGGTGCGCTCTCCCACGCCCGCGAAGACGGAGACACCACCGAAGTTCTCGGCGACCCGGTAGATCATTTCCTGGATCAAAACCGTCTTGCCCACACCAGCGCCGCCGAAGAGGCCGATCTTGCCGCCCTTGACGTAGGGGGTGAGCAGGTCGATGACCTTGATGCCGGTCTGGAAGACCTCCGTCTTGGCCTCCAACTGATCGAAGCTGGGGGCGAGACGGTGAATTGGCCACCGGTGCTCAATGCCGAGGCTGGCCTCATCAGCGTCGAGGGGTATACCGAGGGTGTTCCACACGTGGCCGAGCGTGACGTCGCCGACCGGCACCGAAATCGGCGAACCGGTGTCCTGCACCGGAGCGCCACGCACGAGTCCATCAGTCGGCTGCATGGAGATGGCGCGCACCAGGTTGTCACCGATGTGCTGTTCGACCTCGAGGGTGAGGAAGCGCTTCGCCTCTTCCCCTTCGACCGCATCGCTGAGGTCGATCTCGACGGTCAGTGCGTTGTAGAGCTCGGGCATACCCTCGCTGGGGAATTCCACGTCCACAACCGGGCCGGTGACCCGGGCGACGCGGCCGACGCTGCCGGCTGGCGCGTCAGCCGTGGTGGTGATGGTCTCGGCGGTCATTGCTTGTGTCAGCTCCCTGCGTTCGCGGAGGCAAGTGCGTCGGCCCCGCCGACGATCTCGCTAATCTCCTGGGTGATCTCGGCCTGACGGGCCTGGTTTGCTTGTCGAGTGAGTGTCTTGATGAGTTCTTCGGCATTCTCGGTCGCCGAGCTCATCGCCCGTTGCCTGGCCGCGTGCTCCGATGCCGCCGACAGCAGCAGTCCGGTGTAGACCAAGTGGGTTCCAAAGCGTGGCAGCAGGTCGTCGAGGACAGCCTCGACGCCCGGTTCGAAATCGTAGAGCGGCAGGGCGGCTTGCCCACCGTGCTCGTCACCACCGGTGATCGGGTCTGCGCTTTCACCCACCGGCACATTGACAACACGCAACGGGAGCACGCGGCGGACCCGAACCTCCTGCTTGACCCGGTTGATGAAGTGGGTGTAGACGACGTGGATCTCGTCGATTCCGCCCTCGGTGTCCGGCTTGAGGAAGTCCTTGATCAGCGTATCCCCGATCTGCCGGGCATCGTCGTAGGTCGGGTCATCGCTGAACCCGGTCCACGACTGCTCGATGTGCCGCTCCCGGAAGCGGTAGAAGGACTCGCCCTTACGCCCCACGATGTAGGGCACCGGGGTGACACCCTTCTCAGTGAGGTTCTCGGCAAGCCTCTCGGCCTCCTTGATCACGTTCGTCGAGTAGGCACCGGCCAAACCTCGATCCGCAGTGATCAGCAGAATCCCTGCCCGCTCTTCGCCTTCCACCGAGGATTCGGTGGCCAGCAGCGGGTGGTTGATGTTCGACGTGTGGGCGGCGGCGAGACCGATCGATCGAATGAGTTCGTTGGCGTACGGCAGCGCAGCGTCCGAGGCCTGTTGCGCCTTCACAATGCGTGACGACGCGATCAGTTCCATCGCTTTGGTGATCTTCTTGGTCGCCTGCACGGAACGGATGCGCCGCCGGTAGACCCGAAGTTGGGCACCCATACTTCCAGCTCTCCCTATGCCCGCACGGGGCGCTTGATCGTGGTCTTGCGGATCTCTTCGTCGGGCAGCGCTTCCACCGGCTCGTCCTTCACCAGGCGGTGTCCGTCGGAGGTGGTGAAGCCCGCCTTGAAGTCGCTCAGGGCTGCCTTCAGCGACGTAACAGTGTCGTCGGACAACTCACCGGAATCGCGGATGCTGGCGAGCACGCCGGGGTGAGCCCGATCGAGGTCGTCGAGGAAATCGGCTTCGAAGCGCTTGATGTCCTCCACCGGCACCTCGTCGAGTTCGCCGGTCGTCCCGGCCCAGATCGAGACCACGGCCTTCTCCATCGGGAAGGGCGAGTTCTGGGGCTGCTTGAGCAGTTCCACCAACCGGGAACCGCGCTCAAGTTGCGCTTTGGACGCCTTGTCGAGGTCTGATCCGAAGGCGGCGAACGCCTCCAGCTCACGGAACTGGGCGAGATTCAGCCGGAGCGAGCCAGCAACCTTGCGCATGGCCTTCGGCTGGGCCGATCCACCCACGCGGGACACCGAGATACCGACGTTGATCGCAGGGCGCACACCCGAGTTGAACAGGTCGGTCTCGAGGAAGCACTGCCCGTCGGTAATCGAGATGACGTTGGTCGGGATGTAGGCCGACACGTCGTTGGCCTTCGTCTCGATGATGGGCAGACCCGTCATCGAGCCGCCGCCCATCTCGGCGCTGAGTTTGGCGCAGCGCTCCAGCAACCGCGAGTGCAGGTAGAAGACGTCACCGGGGTAGGCCTCGCGGCCCGGGGGCCGGCGCAGCAGCAGCGACACCGCACGGTAGGCCTCGGCCTGCTTGCTCAGGTCATCGAAGATGATGAGCGCGTTCTGGCCCTCGTACATCCAGTGCTGGCCAATTGCCGATCCGGTGAACGGCGCCAGGTACTTGAAGCCGGCGTTGTCGCTGGCGGGGGCCGCCACAATGGTCGTGTACTCCAGCGCGCCGTACTCCTCCAGCGTGCCGCGCACCGCTGCGATGGTCGAACCCTTTTGACCCACCGCGACGTAGATGCATTTGACCTGCTTCTTCGGGTCACCCGACTCCCAGTTGGACTTCTGGTTCAGGATCGTGTCGAGAGCGAGGACCGTCTTTCCGGTCTGCCGGTCACCGATGATGAGCTGGCGCTGACCACGACCGATGGCCGTCATCGCGTCCACAGCCTTCCAGCCGGTGAGCAGCGCTTCCTTCACGGGCTGGCGCTGCACCACTGTGGGGGCCTGCACCTCGAGCGCGCGCTCCGTCTCGGCCTCGATCGGGCCGAGACCGTCGATCGGCTCGCCGAGCGGGTTCACGACCCGGCCGAGGAAGCCGTCTCCGACCGGCACCGAGAGCACCCGGCCGGTGCGGCGCACCTGCTGGCCCTCTTCGATGTGCGAGGAGTCGCCGAGGAGCACGACACCGATCTCGCGAACATCGAGGTTCAGGGCAAGGCCGAGGAGACCGCCCTCGAACTCGAGCAACTCGTTGGTCATCGCGGAGTGCAGGCCCTCGACCCGAGCGATACCGTCACCGGTCTCGAGAACCCGACCCACCTCCTCGCGGGCGTTCTCGGGGGCGAAGCCGGCGACGTTGCGCGCGATCGCCTCACGAATCTCCTCGCCGGAGATCGTCAACTCGGCCATGTGGGACCTCTCATACTCATCGACCGCCTAGGCGGCCCGGTGGGAATATTCTCAGCTTGTGAGCCGGCGCCGCGCCTGCTCGATGCGGGTTGCGAGGGTGCCGTCGATGACCTCGTCACCGATCTGCACCTGGATACCGCCGATCACATTGCGATCGACAGTGACATTCACGAGCACCTGTCGCCCCTGAATCTTGCTCAGGACGGCGGTCAGGCGTGACTTCTGTTCATCGGTGAGGACTACGGCCGAGGTGACTTCCGCCACGACGCGATCACGGCGCACCGCAGCCAACGTCGATAGGTGCGTCACCGCCGCGCTCATGTGCCGACCGTGCAGGTGCCCGGCCAGGTACACCAGGAGTTCCTCGGTGATCGGGTCTGACTTGCCGTCGAGCAGATCCTGCACCAGGGCAACCTTGGATTCAGCCGGCGTCGCAGGATTGCTCAGCGCCATCTGCAGTTCCGGGCTCGAGTCCAGGGTCCGGTCGAATCGGAAGAGTTCCTCTTCGACGCGGTCCAACCGACCGTCGACTTCCGCTGCCATGAACAGCAACGAAGCCGCACTCTCCTCGAGGGCGTCCATCATGTCGGTCGCGTTCGACCACCGGGAGGTGATGACGCGAGTCACGACGTCTGACGCCAACTCGGGAATGCGGCTGCCGAACAGTTGCGCCAGCACACCTTCCTTGACCGAATCCGACGTGGACGTGTCCGACCAAAGCGAGCGCAGGGAGCGCTCTCGGTCGGCTGCGTCCACCACGCTCAGGACACCTGTGCCCGATTCGGCCAACGACTCACGCCGCGCGGGGTCGGCGTAGATCGCGTCAAGGGCCTCACGCAGATTCTGCTGGGAGATGCGACTCGCGCCGAGCATCAGGACTGTCCTGCCGTGCTGTCCTCGAGTGAGGAGATGAAGCGGTCGACGACTCGCTGCGAGGCTTCGTCGTCGGTGAGCTTCTCCCCGACGATCTTGCCCGCGAGGTCGACTGCCATCGCACCCACTGAGGTCCGCAGGTCGGACATCGCCTTGGCACTGTCGGCCTCGATGCCCGCCGTTGCCTGGTCGGTGACCTGCTTGGCCGCGGCTTGCGCCTGGGTCCGAGCTTCCTCGATGATCTGCGCCTTGTCGGCTTGCGCTTGGGTGCGGATCTCGGCCGCCTCTTGACGCGCGGCGTCGAGTTCGGCCTCCATCTGCTCCTTCAAGTCGGCCACCTGCGCCTGGGCTTCCTCAGCCTTCTTGATGCCGCCAGCGATGGCCTCCTCGCGCTCGTCGAGGATCTGCTTCACCTTGGGCAACGCGAACTTGCCCAGCACCAACAGAACGATGAGGAAAGCCACCAGCGCGATGATTACTTCGTACAGCGGAATACGGAGGACGTTGAATTCCTCTGTTTCCGCCGCAAGCAATGTGGTCAATGCGCCCATGGTCTGTACCTGCTCGCTCAGGTGCCGAACACGAAGGGAGCGACGAAGCCGATCAGGGCCAGCGCTTCAGCGAGGGCAAAACCAAGCAGCATGTTCTGGCGAATCACACCGTAGGCCTCGGGCTGGCGGGCGATGGCCTGCACACCATTACCGAAGATAAGGCCAATACCGATGCCGGGCCCGATTGCGGCCAGACCGTAACCGATTGATCCGACAGAGCCGGTCAGGGTGGAGACCGTAGTGGTCAGGCTCTCCGCCGAGATCACTTCAAGCACAGTTGGGAGCATCTCTCTTCCTTCTTATTCGGCCTCCGCGGACGGCCCGCGGAGACATGCCTTTGAGGTTGTGGGTCAAACTTTGGGACTAGTGCTCCGCATGGAGCGAGCCGGCGATGTACACCGCCGTCAAGAGCGTGAAGATGTATGCCTGCAGGGTAATGATCAGCAATTCGAAGGCGGTCAGCACCACCGTCATCAGGAACGATGTGGCCGAGCCGACGATCCCGATGAACGAGAAACTCGCAAGGTAGAAGGTGGCTACGGTGAAGATCGTCAGCAGCAGGTGACCTGCGAACATGTTGGCGAAAAGTCGAATCGCCAGCGTGAAGGGGCGGATGATCACGTTCGACAGCAGCTCAATCGGCGCCAGGAGCACGTAGATCGGCTTCGGCAGCCCGGGCGGGAACATCATGTTGGTGAAGAACTTCACCGGCCCCTGGTGCTTCATGCCGAGGAACATGTAGATGACCCAGACAAGCAGCGCTAGCGTCACGGGGAAGGCGATTCGCGATGGCACCGGGAACTGGGCCCCCGGGATCACCTCAAAGATGTTCATCACGAACACGAAGAAGAACAGGCTGAACAACAGCGGGACCCACTTGTCACCCGCCGGTCCGATGGTCTCCCGGGCGATGCCGTTGCGAATGAATAGATAGGCCATTTCGCCGAGGCTCTGCACCTTGCCAGGGATGAGCCGGGGCCGGGCAAACGCCACCAGGAAGAAGATGATGATGATGGCTGAACCGAGCACGGCCAGCACGACTGGCTTGGAGATCTCGAAGGTGATGCCGAAGATGTCGTACGTGAAGTACGGATCAAGGTTGAAGATTCCGGTGGTCGGGGCCGGGAATCCGCATGTGCTGCCGTCATTGAGGTGCGCTGATTCACACCCCGGCTCTACATCAATGGCCGGGACGGTAGCTGCGATGCCGCTGGTCAAGGCCGCCCTCCGTTCGTGAATCGACTCTTGCTGGTCACCTCAGTCACGCCATCTGCGTGCGTGATCCGAGCGTGGACAAGGATGGTGCTGAGCACAACGCCAACGACGACACCGACAGCGATGAGCGCCGACCTGTGGCCGAGCCACAGACTTAGCAACCAGCCGATTCCGCCGTAGAGGACAATGCCCGCCAAAAGGTGGCTCATTATCATCCAGGCGGCGTCAGTCGTCGACCGATCTTGTCCGGTGCGGTCATCCGAGGTTGCCATCGCGTCATGAACTTATCAGCACCGCGTGAGGTCGATGCACGCAGGCGGGGCGAGTCGCGCTGGGACTTGGCTACGAGCCTGACGAGGGCGGACCGGAGCCCGGCTCGACGTACAGCGGCTTGCTGCGGGAAAAGCCGATGACCGCCCCGAGAATCCACGTCAGGGCGCAGAGAAGCACCGTGAAAGCGAAAACTCTCGGTGCGAAGAAAGTGGCGTTTCGCAGCAGCGCCAGGAGCCCGAACAGCACACCGATCTGCACCACGTACACCAACAGCGCAGCGTTCATAGCCAAGGCCGGGTTGGTGCGCAGCACCCGCCCCACCACCAGCTGACCACCGGCGAAGAACAGCACCACGACGAGCGTTCCCATGGCGCCGGCTAGCACGCCCTTGCCGCCTTCGGTCACTCCCCCGACGATCGTCGCGATGATGCCCACGATCACGGTGATCACGGTGGGCGTTCGGACGAGCAGCGCTACGTCTGAACTGCGGCTGGCAGCAGCAGGCGGCACGCGTGGGTCATCTGAGGGCGGCGTCGGCGTAGTCATAGCACCTGCGAAACTACACCGCTCGCACCTGTTGACCCACCGGGCCTTCGGGCACGGGGGTCTGGCGCACGAGCAGCACCATGCCCAGAGTGCCCATGATGAAGAGAGTGGCCGAGACGGCGACGCTCATGAAGGCCAGCGAAACACCCGTGAAAGCAACCAGCGCGGTCCAGCCGTACATCAGGCCCACAGCTCGACGTTGGGAGTGGCCCATCTCGAGCAGTCGGTGATGCAGGTGGCCCTTGTCGGCGGTGAACGGGCTTTGGCCGGCCCGGGCTCTTCGCCCCACCGCCAGAACAACATCAATGAGCGGCACGGCCACTACTGCCAGCGGTAGCACGATTGGTAGCAGGGCGGGAAAGAGCGTGACGCCCTGCACTGCACTGGGGTCGAGGCGCCCCACCAGGGTGATCATGGCGGCGCCCAGCAGCAGCCCGATAAGCATGGACCCGGTATCACCCATGAAGATGCGGGCCGGATTGATGTTGTGCGGCAGAAATCCCAGACAGATTCCGGTGAGCAGCGCGGTCAGCAGCGTCGCCAGCGTCGCCCGCTGGAAGCCGAAGTCCACGCTGAGCAGGTAGGCGTAGACGAAGAAGGCCATGGCCGCGATGGCCACGATGCCCCCGGCTAGGCCGTCGAGTCCGTCCACGAAGTTGATCGCATTGATCGTGATCATTATCACCAGCGTGGTGAGCGCGGTGCTGGTGAGCGGGTCAAGCACCAGGGTGCCGTTGATGGGCAACCAGACGATCTGCACCCCTTGCCAGGCCATGAGGCCGGCAGCCAGCGCCTGACCCGCCAGTTTGACCGGCGGATCCAGACCCCACTTGTCGTCGACCAGTCCCAGAATCACGATGACGAAGACGCCGGTGAGAATGGCCCGCGGGGTATCCGAGATCTCGAACACCGACCGCATCATCGGGAGTTTGCTCGCCAGGAGGAACGCCGCCAGGAATCCCATCAGCATGCCCAGCCCACCCCAGCGGGGAATGGGCACCGAGTGCACATCGCGATCGCGAACTTCGGCCATCGCCCCGGCCTTCAACGCGAGGAGGCGCACGATGGGCATCGTGAGGTACGTCACCGCCGCTGCTGCGAATAGGCACAGCAGGTACTCACGCATCGGAACAGGGTAACGCCGCGGGCGGGCTCTACGTCCGATCGTACGCCGGGTGGCGGCCCACCAATGCCTCTACCCGCTCGGCGATGTCCGCCGCTGACGCCGGATCGGTGATGGCCTGGGCGATGAGGTCACCCACCTCCGCCATGTCCGACGTGCCCATCCCCTGCGTGGTGACGCTGGGTGTGCCGACCCTGATACCGGAGGCGATCATGGGCTTCTGCGGGTCGTAGGGGATTGCATTCTTGTTCAGGGTGATTCCAGCGGCGTCGCACCGCGCTTCGGCGTCGGCCCCCGTCACCTCCAGCCCGCGCACGTCGATGAGTGCCAGGTGGGTGTCCGTGCCGCCGCTCACCGCGCGCATGCCGTGGGTCTCCAACGCCGCCGCCAGCGCCTGGGCGTTGTCGATCACCGCCGCGGCGTACGCCTGGAAGCCCGGGGAGGCAGCCTCACGCAGCGCCACGGCCTTGGCCGCCACCGCGTGCATCAGCGGACCGCCCTGCATCATGGGGAATACGGCCTTGTCGATCTTCGCGGCGTGCTCGGCCCGGCTGAGAATCATGCCGCCTCGGGGGCCCCGCAGGACCTTGTGCGTGGTGAAACTCACAACGTCGGCATACGGCACCGGACTCGGGATTGCTTTGCCCGCAACCAGCCCGACGAAGTGGGCAGCATCGACCATGAGCACCGCTCCGACCTCGTCGGCGATCTCTCGGAAGGCGGCGAAGTCGATCAGCCGCGGGTAGGCGGTGGCACCGGCAATGATCATCTTTGGTTGATGGGTGCGGGCGAGCTCACGTACCTCGTCGTAGTCGATCAATTCGGTGTCCTCGCGAACGCCGTAGGACACCACGTTGAACCACTTGCCCGAGAAGTTGACCTTGGAACCGTGGGTGAGGTGTCCGCCATGGGGCAGGCTCATCGCCAGCACCGTGTCGCCGGGTGCCAGGAAGGCGCCGTACACCGCGAGGTTCGCACTGGCACCGCTGTGGGGCTGCAGGTTCGCGTGCTCGGCACCGAACAACTCTTTGGCCCGCTCAATGCCGATAAGTTCGGCCTTGTCGACCTCTGAGCAGCCGCCGTAGTAGCGCTTGCCCGGGTAGCCCTCGGCGTACTTATTGCTCAGGGTTGAACCCAATGCCGCCAGCACGGCGGGCGACGTGAAGTTCTCGCTGGCGATCAACTGGAGGCCACTTCGGGCCCGATCGAGTTCTGCGAGCAGGATGTCGGCGATCTCCGGATCCTCCGCGGCCAACGCAGAGAAATCGGGACCCCAGAACGGCACGGTTGTCATGGCGATCAGTGTACGCAGGGGCCAGAATGTGCAACATGAGCCAGCGGTACGACTGCTCGGATCCGGCAGAACGCGCCACCGGCCTCGCGGCGGCCAAGTCTGCCATCCGCCGCGGCGCCCTCGTGGTGCTCCCGACAGATTCGGCCTACGCCATCGCCTGTGACGCCTTCCGGCCAACGGCGACCGCCGCGCTCCGGGCGGCCAAGGGCCGGCCGAGTGATGCGGCGCTGCCGGTGCTGATCGCGACGCCGGGTGTGGTCGATGCCCTCACCTACGCGTTGCCGCAGATCGGCCGCGACTTCACCGCCGCTCTATGGCCTGGACCGCTGACGCTCATCGCCAAACAACAGCCGTCGCTCGCCTGGGACGTGGATGGGTCAGATTCGGTGGCGATCCGGATGCCGCTGCATCCGGTGGCCTTAGAACTACTCGAACTGACGGGCCCGCTCGCAGCCACCGGAGCGAACTACTCGGGGATGCCGGTACCTGTGACCGCCGACGATGCGCAAGCCCAGGTGGGTGACGCAGTCGCCGTGTATCTCGACGCGGGCACTATGGACCCCGCCCGCGCCTCGGCGGTGGTTGACGTGACCGCGAACCCCCCGATACTGGTGCGGCCCGGATCGGTCGCGACGAGCCATTTGCAGGGCATTTGCGCCGACCTGACCATCGGCTAGCGCCTGGCTGTCACGCCCGTCGGGCCACCGTAACCCTGGGTCGGCCGTTGAGGTCGGCGACGTCGTGCACGTCGACGAACCAACCCGAGGCGCGCAACACCCCCGGCACACCCGCGGTCCGGTGGTCCTCCCCCTGCTCGTCCCCATGCTCCACGGCGAGGGTGCCACCAGCTCGCAGCAACCGCGCAGCGGTGACGGTCAGACACCGCACAACTTCCAACCCGTCCGACCCGCCGTAGAGTGCGGTGGGCGGGTCGAAGTTAGCCACCTCGGGGTCGCGGGGAACGCAGTCCGCCGGGATGTACGGCGGGTTGGACGCCACCAAGTCGACCGTTCCCGCGAGTTCTGCCAGCGGATTCGAGCAGGCATCGGCGTGCACGGCGATGACCTCCGCACCCCGCTTGGCGAGTCGCTCCGACCACTTTGAGATGTTGCGCTGTAGCCAGGGCAATGCCGGCGTCGCCGCTTCGACGGCGTAGGCCCGGAGACCGGGAAACTCATCGGCCAGCGCCAACGCGATGGCTCCCGAGCCGGAACAGAGGTCCACCGCAATCGCCCTTGGGTGGTTCAATTCGGCGGCCACGTGGGTCTCGGGTTCGTTGGCGCCAAGGGCAGCCAGACACTCGTCGACCAGGATTTCCGTTTCGGGTCGGGGCACGAACACACCCGGACCCACGTCGACGGTCAGCCGCCGGAAGCCAGCCCAGCCCAAGACATGCTGCAGCGGCTCACGTCGCACCCGACGCGCGGTGAGGGCCTCGACCCGAGCCACTTGCGCGGGGTTCGCATCAGCCGACATCACGAGTCGCGCTGGCTGAACCTCAAGCACCTCGGCCACGATGAGGGTTGCCTCCGCGTCGGCCGATTCGATGCCCGCAGCGGCGAGCCGATCCCGCACCTCCCGGCGCAGCATCGACGGGGACGGGGTGGAGACCCGCGTCATCACTCGGCCCCAGCCAACCTCGCGGCCGTGTCAGCGTCGATGCAGGACTGCACCACCGGGTCAAGCTCACCCTCAAGGACAGCGTCAAGGTTGTACGCCTTGAAGCCGGTGCGGTGGTCCGCGATGCGATTCTCGGGGAAGTTGTAGGTGCGGATGCGTTCCGAGCGGTCCACAGTGCGCACCTGCGACTTGCGCATCGCCGAGGCCTCCTCGGCGGCCTTCTCCTCGGCTGCAGCGACGAGCCGGGCGCGCAGTATCCGCATCGCCTGCTCCTTGTTCTGCAGTTGCGACTTCTGGTTCTGGCAACTCACCACGATGCCCGTCGGCACGTGGGTGAGTCGTACCGCGGAGTCGGTGGTGTTCACGCTTTGACCCCCGGGGCCAGAGGATCGGAAAACATCGACCCGGACATCGTTGGGGTCGATGTCGATTTCCACGTCCTCGGTCTCGGGAAAGACGAGCACCCCGGCTGCGGACGTATGGATACGGCCCTGTGATTCGGTTACCGGCACGCGTTGCACCCGATGCACGCCCCCCTCGAATTTCAGCCGGGCGAACGGAGCCATGCCAGGTTGTGGCAAGCCAGCCGACTTCACGGCCAGGGCGAGATCTTTATAGCCGCCGAGGTCGCTTTCGACAACATCGAGCACCTCGACACGCCAACCGCGGGTCTCGGCGTAGCGCTGGTACATGCGGGCGAGATCGGAAGCGAAGAGGGCGGACTCCTCGCCGCCCTCGCCGGCCTTGATCTCCAGGATCACGTCGGAGTCGTCGAGCGGATCGCGCGGCACCAGCAGCGCCGCCAATTCCTCCGCGACCAACTCGCGTTCCGCCGCAAGCTCCCGCGATTCCTCGGCGAATGCGGGGTCATCCGCGGCTAACTCGTGAGCAGCACCAAGATCTTCGCCGAGCTGCAACCACCGACGGTAGGTCTCGACCGTCGGTCGGAGCATTGCGTGCCGCTTTCCGACGCGCCGCGCCTCCACCTGGTCGGCATGCAATTCCGGCTCAGACAGGCGCTGCTCGAGTTGGTCGTACTCCGCGACCAAATCGTCGCAGCGCTCGAACACCTACTTCGACGCCGACTTCTTGCCGAAGCGCTTTTCGAAGCGCGCCACCCGACCGCCGGAGTCGAGAATCTTCTGCTTGCCGGTGTAGAACGGGTGGCACTCGCTGCAGACTTCAGCGTGAATGACGCCGTTCTTGGCTGTGCTGCGCGTGACGAAAGTGTTGCCGCAACTGCAGGTCACAGTGGTCTCGCCGTACTGCGGGTGAATGTCGGGCTTCATGACTGATCTCCTTGATTCGTCGGCACGCGGGTCGCCCGGATGGCGTGAACCGCATGGCCGGAGGTTCAGTATCGCAGGTCGCGACTCGGTCAGACGTCGCCGGGGACGTCGTCGGAACCAGGTGTGGTCTTGGCGACCTGCATGAGGAACTCGTAGTTCGTCTTCGTGTTGCGCAGTTTGCCCAGCAGCAATTCGATTGCCTGGTAGGCGTCCAATGCGTGCAACACCCGCCGGAGCTTCCACACGATCTTGAGTTCCTCCGGCGCGAGGAGCAACTCCTCCTTGCGCGTGCCCGATGCGTCGACGTCGACCGCCGGGAAGATCCGCTTGTCGGCGAGACGTCGGTCGAGCTTGAGCTCCATGTTTCCGGTGCCCTTGAACTCCTCGAAGATCACTTCGTCCATGCGGGAGCCGGTTTCGACAAGCGCGGTGGCCAGGATCGTCAGGGAGCCGCCGTTCTCAATGTTGCGAGCAGCACCGAAGAACTTCTTGGGCGGGTACAGGGCAGCTGAATCCACGCCGCCGGACAGGATCCGGCCCGAGGCGGGCGCGGCCAGGTTGTAGGCCCGACCCAGTCGCGTCATGGAATCGAGCAGCACCACCACGTCCATGCCCATTTCCACCAACCGCTTCGCGCGTTCGATGGCGAGTTCGGCAACCGTCGTGTGGTCCTCGGCCGGCCGGTCGAAGGTGGAGGCGATGACTTCGCCCTTCACCGATCGCTGCATGTCGGTGACCTCTTCAGGCCGCTCGTCCACCAGCACGACCATGAGGTGGCATTCGGGGTTGTTCTCGGTGATGGCGTTGGCCATCCGCTGCAAGACCATCGTCTTGCCCGCCTTGGGCGGCGAGACGATGAGGCCGCGCTGGCCCTTGCCGATCGGTGCGACCAGATCGATCACGCGGGTGGTGAGGTTGGTCGGGTCGTTTTCCAGGCGGAGGCGTTCCTGCGGGTAGAGCGGAGTGAGCTTCGAGAACTCGACTCGATTGCGGGCCTGACTTGGTTCGAGGCCGTTCACCTGGTCGATACGCACGAGCGGGTTGAATTTCTGTCGTTGTTCGCCGTCGCGCACCTGCTTGATCGCGCCGACGATGATGTCGCCCTTGCGCAGACCTTGTCGACGGACCATGGACAACGACACGTAGACGTCGTTAGGTCCGGGAAGGTAACCGCTGGTGCGCACGAAAGCGTAGTTGTCCAGCACGTCGAGCACCCCGGAGATGGGGACGAGGACATCGTCCTCGTTCACCTCGGGCTCGGCGTCCAAGTCGCGCTGACGATTGCCGCGGTTGTCGTTGCGATTGCGATCGCGGCCGCGCCGACGCCGATTGCGGCTGCGGCCGCCTCGCTCATCGTCGTTTCCGCCCCCGCTGTTGCGACGTTGCTGCTGGCCCTGATCACGCTGCTGGCCCTGCTCGTTGCGCTGCTCACGCTGCTGGCCCTGCTCACGCTGTTTGCCCTGCTGGCCCTGCTCGTTGCGTTGCTCGCGCTGCTGGCCCTGCTCGTTGCGCTGCTCACGCTGCTGGTCCTGCTCACCCTGCTCGCGCTGCTCGTTGCGTTGCTCGGCAGGTGCTTCGCCGGCCTCGTCCACGGGTGCCTCCTGTGCTTTTGAGGTGCGCTTCTGCGTGGTCTTGCCCTCGGGTTTACCGCCGTTGGCGGAACCGCCGCTCTGCTTGGAGCTGATGGCGGAAATCAGATCCGCCTTGCGCATTCCGCTCACTCCGCTGATACCTAGTTGGCCGGCCAACTTCTTGAGGTCGGGAAGCAGCATGGAGGACAAACCTCCGGATCGCGTCGGGGACTCCCCGACGATAGTGGTGTCAGTCACTGTTATAGCCGTGTCCTTTCAGGACGAATATGAGAGGGTCGACCATCGCAAGGTGACAGAACGCGAAACGAAATAGCCCGCGAATCTTCAGAAGTGAAGCGAGGCCTTGATACCCGGTCGGAAACTGACTGTTCGACCGTTTCGACAGTACCACCGGGTGTCGTGACTGGCTAGCACCACCCTCACCAGTGCGTGTTGTACGTCCTCGCTACTCAACTGTGGCCCGACCACCCGCGAGGGCGAAACTCAGCACCTTAACCTCCCAGCCGACGCCGGTGTATTCGGCAATCTCGCGGGCGGTGTCATCAGCTCGTTCACTCGGCGCGAAAGTGAGCACCGTAGGCCCGGCCCCCGAAATCGTCGCGGCGTGGCCGTCCATGCGCAGGATTGACATGAGCGCGTGGCTGCTGACGTACGCCTGGGCGCGCTGCTGCTGGTGGAGTCGGTCGTCAGTGGCTTCGAAGATGCGCTCGGGTGTGGTGGTCAAGGCCGCAACGAGAAGCGCCGACCTCGAAAGGTTGAACACCGCATCGGCCATGCTCACCTCGTCCCACACGAGACTGCGGGCGTGTGCGGTCGACAGCGTCGACGCGGGAATCGCGACGATCGGGGTGAGCTCGGGCGACGGCACAAGCCGCACGGCCCGGCCTTGGGGCCGCGACCCGACCTCGGATGTCCAACTGACGGTGAACCCGCCCAACAGCGCCGGCGCGACATTGTCCGGGTGGCCCTCGATTTCGGTCGCGAGCGCAAGGACAGCATCGTCTGACACGTCACCGAAGCACAACTCCCGAGCCAGCAACAGTCCACCGACGATCGCTGCCGACGATGACCCGAGGCCGCGGCCGTGCGGGATGCGGTTGACACACGTCAGTTCGAGTTCCGCAACCGGCGGCCCCTGCCAGGCGGCCAGGCCGGCGAACAGCGCCTTGGACACCAGGTTTTGCCCATCAGTCGGAATCGATCCGTCGGCGCCCTCACCGTCGATGTGCACGCTGACGGCCGGGGCACCTGATCCGTTGCCGATCACAACGCGGGCCCGGTAGTCGTCATGCACGTGCAGCGCCACGCCGAGGCAATCGAAACCTGGCCCCAAGTTGGCAGCCGTTGCCGGAATCTGTGAGGAGACTCGGAGCACCCCGCTCCCGGCGCTCACACCAGACCCAACGCGCGAGCCGCAGCCTCGACATCGGCCTCGATCCCCTGTGGCGCCGGGGCCGAAGCCAGAGCCCATTCAGGATCCTTCAGTCCGTTCCCGGTCACGGTGCACACCACACGTTGGCCCGGGTCCAGCAGGCCGGCGGCGTGGGCCTTGAGCAATCCGGCGACCGATGCCGCGGAAGCTGGCTCGACGAAGACGCCCTCCTTCGCGGCAAGCAGGTGGTAGGCCGCGAGGATTTCGCGGTCCGTGACCATGTCGATCATGCCGCCAGAGGTGTCGCGCGCCTCCACGGCCTGCTGCCAGGAGGCGGGCTTGCCGATGCGAATGGCGGTCGCGATGGTGGATGGTTTGGCAACGGGTTCACCCAGCACGATAGGCGCCGCCCCGGCGGCCTGGAAGCCCCACATGCGTGGGCGCTGGCTGGCTTCCCCGTCGGCTGCGTACTCAACGTAACCTTTCCAGTACGCAGTGATGTTGCCTGCATTGCCGACGGGCAGGCAGTGGATGTCCGGGGCGTCGCCGAGTTGATCGACAATCTCAAAGCTGGCCGTCTTCTGCCCTTCGATCCGCACTGGGTTGACCGAATTGACCAACGCAACCGGGTAGTGCTCGGACAGGTCGCGTGCAAGCACCAGGCACTCGTCGAAGTTGCCGTCCACCTGCAGTAGTACGGCTCCGTGCACCAGTGCCTGCGCCAGTTTTCCCATCGCAATCTTGCCTGCGGGCACAAGCACGGCACACACCATGCCGGCGCGTACGGCATAGGCGGCCGCGCTAGCTGACGTGTTGCCGGTGGAAGCGCAGATCACCGCCTTGGCGCCTTCCTCGAAAGCCTTGGAGATGGCCATGGTCATGCCGCGGTCCTTGAATGATCCGGTCGGATTGACCCCCTCGACCTTGAGGTACACCTCGCAGCCGGTGGTTTCCGAAACCACCTGTGCCTTCACCAGCGGCGTCCCGCCCTCTCGCAGCGTCACTACCGGAGTGGCATCGCTGACTGGCAACCGGTCGCGGTACTCCTCGATCACACCCCGCCACACGTGTGCTCCGGTCATAGGTCCGGTCCTCCCTCAACCCGAATCACACCGGCGATTTCCTTGACCTCGTCCAACGTCCGCAATCGCTCCACCACCGCACGCAAGTCCCCCTCGTTGGCCAGGTGGGTACGCACCAGCAGGCCCGCATCAGGCACCCCCTCCTCAAGCCCGCCTTCCTGCCGGACGCTCTGTAGCGACACCCCGCCGTCGGCGAAGACCTGTGCGACGGCGGCCAGCGCTCCGGGCCGGTCGTGCACGACGAGACTGACCGAGTAGCGGGTAGTGGCGCGCCCGAGCGGCAACACGGACAGGCCCGCATAGTCCGAACGCCCCGGGCCGGGACGACCCGCGAGCCGGTTACGGGCCACCGCGACGACGTCGCCGAGAATGGCGCTCGCGGTCGGTTCGCCGCCAGCACCCCGGCCGTAGAACATGACCTGCCCAGCGGCTTCGGCTTCCACGAACACGGCGTTGTAGGCGTCGCGCACACTAGCCAGCGGATGCGACCGCGGAACCATTGCCGGGTGAACCCGCACCACGATCCCGGCACCGTCGTCATCGGGTGCGTCCGATTCCACGAGTTCGGCCACTGCGAGGAGTTTGACCACGAATCCGGCTTCCCTGGCGGCGGCCATGTCGTCCTGGCTCAGCCGGGAGATACCCTCGCACGACACCTGGTCGAACGAAACCGCCGAGTGGAAGGCCAAACCGGCCAGGATCGCCGCTTTGGCGGCCGCGTCGAGACCCTCGACATCTGCCGTCGGATCGGCTTCGGCGTATCCGAGGCGCTGCGCCTCGGCCAACACGTCGTCGTAGGCAGCACCGTCCTCGTCCATCTTGGTGAGGATGTAGTTGGTGGTGCCGTTGACGATGCCCAGCACCCGCCGGACGCGATCGCCGACCAGGCTCTCGCGCAGCGGTCGGAGCAGCGGAATCGCTCCTGCGACGGCTGCCTCGTAGTACAGGTCGACGGCATTCGCCTCGGCCGCTGAGTGCAGCATCGGCCCCTCAGTGGCGATCAGCGCCTTGTTCGCGGACACCACGCTGCAGCCGTGATCCATGGCTGCCAGCAGCAGTTCCGCCGTTGGTTCGAGCCCGCCCATGACCTCGATCACGATATCCACGTCGTCGCGGGCGACCAGTTCGGCCGGATCGTCGGTCAGCAACGCACGGTCAATGCCGTCGCGGGGCCGACTCGTATCCCGCACCGCAACGCCGACCAACTCCAGGCGGGCGCCAGCACGGGCCGCGAGGTCATCGGCGTTCTCCGCCATCAGGCGTGCGACTTGGGAGCCGACGACGCCACCACCAAGCATGGCGACTTTCAATGTATCGGTCACAGTCATCAGGTTCTCACGCCAATCCAGGGTCAGTTGCGAAGAGGTCGTCGAGCGTTTCGCGGCGAAGCACTACCGTGCTCTGGCCATCCGCCACGCCCACCACAGCCGGTCGGGTCACCAAGTTGTAGTTGCTGGCCATCGCCCGGTTGTAGGCGCCGGTTGCCGCCACGGCGAGCAGGTCTCCGGGCGCGATGTCGGCGGGCAACCAGACGTTGCGCACCACGATGTCGCCACTCTCGCAGTGCTTGCCCACCACTCGGGCCCGCACGGCGGGCGCATCGGAGACGCGGCTGGCCAGCGTGAGCGTGTAGTCGGCGTCATAGAGAGCGGTGCGGATGTTGTCGCTCATGCCACCGTCCACACTGACGT
Source organism: uncultured Actinomycetes bacterium (assembly GCA_963752505.1). Classification (GTDB taxonomy): domain Bacteria; phylum Actinomycetota; class Actinomycetes; order S36-B12; family UBA10799; genus JACJWR01. The sequence goes on along the minus strand of CAVVYM010000010.1, from coordinate 204,646 downwards.
AGACCCGTGAGCCGCCCCCCTCGAGGCTGCGACGCTTCACTGTCCCCACCTCGTACAGGGTGAGGGTCGAGGGCCCGACGATCGCACGGCCGGGTTCAAAGGCCAGGCGTGGCATCGGCAGGCCCCGGCGAGCGCACTCATCCGCGACGATGCGCACCAGGTGCGTGGCCATGTCGGCGATCGCGATGGGCGTGTCGTCGGGCGTGTAGCGAATGCCGAGCCCGCCACCCAGATTGAGTTCACCGACAACCACGCCGCACTCGTCGCGAATCGTCGCCAGGAAGGCGGCGGCGCGGGCGGCCGCCACCTCGAAGCCGGACGCCACGAAGATCTGGGATCCGATGTGGCTGTGGATGCCCACGAGCTCCACATTCGGATCGGCCAAGGCTTGCTCCACAGCGGCCAGGGCACGTCCGGAGGCCAGGGAGAATCCGAACTTCTGATCCTCGTGGGCCGTTGCGATGAATTCGTGGGTATGCGCTTCTACCCCGAGGGTCACGCGAATCAGCACCGGCGCAACGGTGTCCGCGCTCCGGGCGAGTTCGGCCAGCGCCGCCAACTCGTCGAACGAATCGACAACGAACCGGCCCACGCCAGCGGCCAGTCCCGCTGCCAGTTCGGCGCGGGACTTGTTGTTGCCGTGGAAGAGCAGGCGATCGCCGGGCACGCCGGCACGCAGGGCCAGCGCAAGCTCGCCGCCGGTGCATACATCCAGTCGCATACCCTCGGCGATCACCCAGCGCGCCACCGCAGCGCACAGAAACGCCTTGCCTGCGTAGTAGACGTCGACGCCCGAAGGCGACAGGCCCTCAAAGGCGTCCACGTAGCCCCGGGCACGCGACCGCAGGTCCGCCTCGTCAAGCACGAAAAGGGGCGTGCCGTAGGTGGCGGCCAATTCGTCGACTCCGATACCCGCGACGGTCACCTCGCCGGCCGAATCCCGTGCGACGTTCGCCGACCACGTCTGCGGGTCGAGAGCGGCGCTCACCGCCGTCGGTGGTGGGGCCGGCACCTCGCTCGTCGTGACCAGGTCGCCGTGCAGCGGGCCGGCGGGATGCGGGCGGCTCACATTCGCTCCGGGGCGCTCACGCCGAGCAGTTCCAGGCCGTTGGCCAGCGTCTGCCTAGTGGCCGCGCACAACCACAACCGCGCGATGGTGGTGGTGGTCAACTCCTCATCGGCCCGGGGCAGCACCCGGCACGAGTCGTAGAACTTGTGGTAAGCCGTTGCGAGCTCTTCGAGGTACCTCGCCACCCGATGGGGCTCGCGCAATTCGGCCGCGGAGGCGACGGTGCCTGGCAACTCGGCAATCACACCCAGCAGATCACCCTCGCGCGGGTGGGTGAGCAGGCTGGCATCGAACTCGGCGGCCGCCCAGTCGATGCCCAAGTCAGCAGCGTGGCGTAGCACCGAGGAGATGCGGGCATGCGCGTACTGCACGTAGAACACCGGATTGTCGTTGCTGCGCTTGATGAGCAGATCGAGGTCGAGGGTGAGCGGAGAGTCGGCCGGATACCGGATGAGCGAGTAGCGGGCGGCGTCCACGCCGACTTCGTCGACGAGATCCTCCAGCGTCACGATATCGCCGGCCCGCTTCGACAGCCGGACCTCCTCGCCACCCCGGTAGATTTTGACCAACTGACCGATGAGGACCTCTATGTTGTAGTTCGGATCGTCGCCGGCGCAGGCCGCCAGGGCCTTCAGGCGCCCCACGTATCCATGGTGGTCTGCGCCGAGCAGGTAGATGTTGATGTCGAAGCCACGCGCTCGCTTGTCCACGTAGTAAGCACTATCTGATGAGAAGTAGGTCATTTCACCGTCGCTCTTGATGAGCACACGGTCTTTGTCATCATCAAAGTCCGTTGTGCGCAGCCACAGGGCGTCGTCGGACCGGTAGAGGTGACCGCCTGTCTCCAGCGCCGCTAGGCCCCGCTCGACGGCACCACTGTCGTGCAGGTGCCGCTCGGAGTACCAGACGTCGAAGTGGGTGCGGAAGACTTCGAGCACCGCTTCCTGCTGCGCCCGTTGACGCTGGTAGCCCTCCTCGCGAAACTCCACCATCGCCTCGTCCTCGGGCAATTCGAGGAGTTCCGGACGGTCTCGAACTATCTCCGCCGCCAGTTCAAGAACGTAGCCACCGTGGTAGCCATCGGCGGGCGCGGGACGGCCCTTCGCCGCCGCGAGCAGCGACTCACCAAATCGGTCCATCTGCACCCCGCGATCGTTCACGTAGAACTCGCGCGTCACCTGCGCACCCGCTGCGGCGAGGACCCGGGCCAGTGCGTCGCCGACGGCTGCCCACCGGGTGTGGCCGAGGTGGAGCGGCCCGGTCGGATTCGCCGAGATGTACTCCACGTTGATCGAGGTACCGGCCAACGCATCGGTCGTGCCGTACCTGTCACCGGCAGCGACGACATCCGCGGCGATCTGTCCGGCAGCCGCGGCGTCGAGGGTGATATTGATGAAGCCGGGACCAGCCACGTCGGCCGAGGCAACTCCACCGGCGGCCGCAATCTGTGCCGCCAGCAACTCGGCCACCTCCCGGGGCGGCCTCCCCGCGGGCTTGGCAAGTCGCATCGCCACATTGGTGGCGTAGTCACCGTGCTCCGGATTGCGCGGGCGCTCCACTACCACTGCGGTGGGCACAGCATCGGCGGGCAACTGCAGTTGACCTTGGTCGACGACCGCGACGATCGCATCGCGAATCACAGCGGCTAGGGCCTCGGGAGTCATGGGCCTAGCCTACTGACGGCCCGCCGCCTGTCAGCATGGCGGAGCGTAGGCCCCCTCTGGCACCGACGGGGCGCGGGTGGCCGGCGAGACGGCCACCACCAGTGAAGGCGGTTCGGTGCTCGTGGCCTGCGGCGGGTCCGCGACCTGACCCCGGTTCGCCAGCCGGATGCGGGTCGCCTCCGACGGGCTCTCAAATCCGGCGTCCACCATCGTGCCGGGCGTCACGGCACCGCAGACCCGCCGGTAACCCTGAGCCTCGAGGTCGAGCACCTTCTGCTCGGCGTCGGCGAGCACGTCTTCGTTGATCGTCAGGGCGCTCTGCTCATTGGTCAAGGGCCGGGCGTAGGCCCACAGATAGGTCCTCGTGTCGCCCTCTGAGGCGCACCACGGGCCCTGGTAGTAGTCGTAGGAGGCGCGCGGGAGGTAGGCCGGGTAGCCCTCGAGTTCGATCGCGGTGCAGGGTTCGAACGGCACCCCGAAGAAATTGCTGTTCTCCACCGCGGGCCCCGTTGTGAACGTGCCGATGCGTGTTGGGTCCTCACCTGAGAGGAACCCCGAACAGCCACCGAGTGCGACGATTGCGATCGACAACCCCATCAGCAATCGGACACCGAACCCGGCCAGAGGCAGGGGCGCGTGCGCTTCGTCCATGCCCCAACTCTGGCATTGATCCAACCGCGGGCGGAGACCTCCGGGGGCGAGTCGGCTGCTATTGTCAAGCCCGAAATCCCTGCGCCCCCGTAGCTCAGGGGATAGAGCAGTGGCCTCCGGAGCCATGTGCGCAGGTTCGAATCCTGCCGGGGGCACGTAAGCATTTGACTTCCCGGGCCCCATTCCCGCTACTTCCGCGGCATACGGCTGTATGAACGGCTCACAACAGGGCACCATGTTCTGGTGAACGCGCTGCCACCCGAGTTCGAGTCCTTCCTCCGACCAGAGGACGATGACGACGACGCGACGCGCGCCCTGCCACGCGACGCTGATACCGCTGGTGACGCGACGACGGTGCACTCGGAAGATCCCACTGCCGCCCAGCCGCGCTCGATTCCGGTGATTCCGGCACCTTCGGGGTCGCAGGGGACGTCGAAGCCGGCCACACAAGCCCAGCCCCAGCCCAGGGCCGCGGTCGCCGCCGGAGCCCCAGCACGACCGCCTGCGCCGACTGCTCCCCCGCCCACTGCCAAGCCGACCGGCCGCCGGTCGGCCCCGCGCACACCCAAGAAGCGACGTCGCCACTGGCTGCGGTGGATCGTCGTGGCGTTCATCGCCTACTTCGTGTCGCTGGCGGCTCTGTTCATGCTGTCGGTGAATCGCATTGATGCCCTACCGCCCACGAGCAGTGTGAACACCAGTGGCAAGAACGTCCTCATCGTGGGCAGCGACAGTCGGGCGGGCCTCACCGAGGAACAGCAGAACGAGTTGACCACCGGGTCGGTCGAGGGCGACCGTACCGACGCCATCATGCTGCTGCATATCCCCACGCTGGGCACGCCCACGCTGGTCTCGATTCCACGCGACTCCTGGGTGCCGATCAGCGGTTTCGGCAACGACAAGATCAATGCGGCCTACGCCCTCGGCGGCCCCGAGTTGCTGATCACCACGGTCGAAGAAGTGACCGGGCTGGAGATAACCGACTTCGTGGCCGTGGGATTCGCCGGTATCGCCAACACGACCGACGCCCTCGGCGGAGTGACCCTCTGCCCGTCGCAAGACTTCAACGACGAGTTCAGCGGCCTCAACGTGACCGCCGGCTGTCAGACCATGGACGGCCCAACCGCATTGGCGTACGTGCGCATGCGCTACCAGGATCCGCGCGGCGACCTCGGACGAGTCGAGCGGCAGCAGGAGTTCGTCGCCGCCGTCGGGAAGAAAGCCCTGAGCCCCCTCACCTGGCTGTTGCCGTGGCGGGCCTACCCCACGGCCTACGCCGCCGGCGAATCGCTCACGGTGTCGCGCGGCACCAACATCATCGACATCACCCGCATCGGAATCGCGATGGGCATGATCTCCTTCGGCTGGGGCACCTCCACCACGGTGCCCACCGAGGAGGGGAGCTTCGAGGTCGACGGCCAGTCCGCACTCAAGTGGGATTCGGCGCAGGCCAGCGAACTATTCACCGGCCTGGAATGACGGCCGAATAACTATCGCCGCACAGGCCCAACCGAGGACCGCACCGGTGAGGTCCGCCGCGATATCGAGCAGCGAGAACGTGCGCTCGATCGCCAGCGTTTGAAGCAGCTCGGTCACCAGTGCGAAGGTCGCCGCCGCAAGGAGGAGAGCCGGAACCGAGAGGCCGAACTCCCATCGCAGCAGGAAACCCCAGCTGCCGAAGAGGATCACGTGGGCGATGAAGTCGATGCCGTCGAAACCGACGCTCGGAACCGCCGGCCCGGGCACCATCAGCAACCCGACGATCCCCACGGTGACTATCGCCGAACCCCACGGCCGCCAGCGCGAGCGGGGTGGACCAACGGCATCGGACTTGGCCTGACTCACACGGCCAAGCCTGGCATCCCGGGCAGGAACGGTGCACAGCGGAGCCGGTGACCAGCCTCGCGCTCGCGCTCGTCCCGGGGCGTAGCCTGGCGGGCATGGAGACCATCCAGGTGGGCCGATGGGCCTTTGACGTGGACATCAGCGGACCCGAATCGGGCGACACCGTCGTGCTGTTGCACGGCTTTCCACAGGATCGCAGTTGCTGGCGCGAACTTACAGCAGCGCTGAACGCGGCGGGCTACCACACCATCGCCCCCGACCAGCGCGGCTACTCCCCTGGTGCCCGTCCAACGAAGATCTCCGACTACTTGCTCAGGCCGCTCACCGACGATGTGCTCGGACTGCTGGACGCGCTCGGCATCGACCGTGCGCACATCGTTGGCCACGACTGGGGCGGGGCCGTGGCCTGGGCCGTGGCATCGTCCGCACCGGAGCGGGTCACGACGCTCACCGTGCTGTCCACGCCTCACCCGGGCGCCATGCGACGCGCCATGATCCGCAGCACCCAGGGCCTCAAGTCGTGGTACATGGGGCTGTTCCAGGTGCCGTTCCTGGCAGAGCAACTGTTGGCGCCCGGCCGGCCCATGTGGCGTGCCCTGACGCGCGGACTCCCCTCGGATTCGGTAACGCGCTACACCGACAACGCGTCGGCGCCGGGTGCCTTGACGGCCATGCTGAACTGGTACCGCGCGCTGCCGAGGGACATGGTCAAGTCGTCTGTACCCATGCACCGCATCAAAGTTCCGACGCTCTACATCTGGGGGCGGCGGGATCCGGCACTCGGCGAAGTGGGTGCCCTCGCCACGGCCGACTATGTGTCCGGGCCCTACGAGTTCATCGCGCTGCCCGACGCCGGGCACTGGCTGCCCGAGCGAGCGGTCGATGAAGTTGCGGCCGCTCTCCTGGACCATCTCGGTCGTTTCGGCGGTACTCCAGCAGTAGAGTGACCCGGCTGCGAAGCCGCACTCAGGTCGGGCCTATTGTGGCGGCATGGCCGCCCAGATGTCGTGTTGTTGTCGGACGAATCCGACGGCATCCATGCGAGGGCGCGCCTGACCGCGCGCAAGCGTACCCAGCCGTCGGCGTCTGACGGGCCTCCAAGGCCCGTCGGCGCCGATTTTGCATTTGTCAACCATCTCAGAGAAAGCCCACGCCCATGAGCGAAACCTCAGTGATCTCCCTGCCCCGCATCGGAGACCAAGCTCCCAGCATCAACAGCGAGTCCACCCACGGTTCCCTGTCCCTGGACAACTACCCAGGCAAGTGGATCGTTTTGTTCTCCCACCCCGCGGACTTCACTCCGGTGTGCACCACAGAATTCATCGGATTCGCCGAGCGGGCCGACGACTTCGCGGCACGCAACGTCCAGTTGATCGGCAACTCCGTCGATTCGATCTTCTCCCACCTCGCCTGGGTGAACGCGATTGAAGAAAAGCAGGGCGTGAAGATCCCGTTCCCGATCATCGCGGACCTCGATCTGAAGGTCTCCCACGCCTACGGCATGATCCACCCCGGCGAAGGCGGCGACACCGCAGCAGTGCGGGCTGTCTTCGTGATCGACCCGAATCGCACGATCCGCGCGGTCATCTACTACCCCATGAACGCCGGACGCAATATCGACGAGATCGTCCGACTCGTGGATGCCTTGCAGACGGCCGATGCCAACACCGTGTCGTGCCCGGCCAACTGGCGCCCGGGCGACGACGTCGTGGTGGGAGCACCCCGCACCGCCGAGGCCCTCGACGCCCGCAAGGCCGATGACTCGCTGAACAAGAAAGACTGGTACCTCGCGACCAAGTCCCTGTAGTCACTCCGATATTGACGGCCCGCCGGCGACTTCTGCGTCGGCGGGCCGTCGCCTGCCGTCGTCGGGATCGGGCCCGTCGGCAGGCGAGGCCCGCACGAAGCCCAGCGGAGCCAAGAAGCGCTCCCAGTAGGGGATCGATTCGGCCGGATCTCCGAGCACCCCGCAGTGCTCGAGACCGCGCGTGAAGTAGTCGCCCACCGCAGCTCGCACAGCGAGTTCGGCATCCTCGTCGTCGGCCGCGATCTCGGCCAGCATGGGACCGTGCGCTGCAAGATCGGCCGGCAATGACGTCTGCGCTGCGAGTGCTGCTGCCAGCCGGGGGATGTCTGTGGCGAGCCGCGCAGGCAGTACGGCCAAGCCCATCACCTCGATGAGGCCGATATTTTCCTTCTTGACGGCGTGGATCTCGGCGTGCGGGTGAAAGATGCCGTCGGGGTGTGCGTCGCTGGTCCGGTTGTTGCGCAGCACCACGTCGAGCTGGTAGTCCCGACCCGATCGACGGGCGATCGGGGTGACAGTGTTGTGCGGCGTTTCTCCGGAGAACGCCCGCACCTCGGTTGCCGGCACATCCTGATTGCGCCACGCTTGCAGCACCTCGAAACCGAGATCTCCCAGCAGGATGGGATCCGGCCCGGTGATGCGCAGCACGCTCAACGGCCAATCGAGCACCTCCGCGCGCATGCCGAGCGGGGCCTGGAACTCCGCCAGGCGAGCGGCCCGATCGATGGGGAACTCGTACCGGCCACCCTGGAAGTGGTCGTGGGACAAGATGGAGCCCCCGACGATGGGCAGGTCCGCGTTGGAACCGATGAAGTACTCGGGGAACTGGCCCACGAACTCCAGCAGTCGGGTGAACGTGTCACGGGTCAGCCGCATGGGCTCGTGAGCTGCCGACAGCACGATGCAGTGCTCGTTGTAGTACACGTACGGCGAGTACTGGAAGAACCAAGGCCGGCCGGACAGCTCCAACTCGATGAGTCGCAGGTTCTGCCGTCCGGGATGATCAATCCGACCGGCGTAGCCCTCGTTCTCCGGGCAGAGCAGGCAGCGTGGATAGCCACTGGCCACGGCCTTGCCCGCGGCGATGATGTCGCGCGGGTCCTTCTCGGGCTTCGCCAGATTGATGGTCATGTCAAGTTCGCCGTACCTGCTGGGGTGCAGCCAGGTGGGGTTCCTGGCGGTGCGCGCGGCGTGGATGTAGTTTGAATCTTCGCTGAGTCGGTAGAAGTAGTCCGTGGCCCGGCGGGGGTCGACGTCATAGCGGCGCCAGAATTCCTGCGTGACAGTACTTGGCCGCGCCATCAAAGCGCCCATCAAAGCAGCGTCCAAGAGGTCCCGCTGCCCCGCGGTGTCCTCAATCAATCCAGTGGCCACTCCTACGTCCAGCGCGGCGGCGACGGCATCGTCGGCCGTGGCCGGTGGCGGATCGAGGTGTGGGCCGATGTAGTCGCCGACATCGTCGAGGCGCAGAACCTCGAGGATCCGGTTTACCGCCCAACGCTCGTCGGCCGGCGCGACCAGGCCGGTATGCAGGGCATAGCCGACCACGTCGGCAAGCGCATTGGTCGGATCTGCGGATGCCTCATTCACGAGTTTCCCTCCCCGGCAAGCAGTTCGCGTGCTCCGTCGTCGCTACCCACCACAAAGCACTGCGCCGAGGTGCCCACCCGGGCGGCGTAGTCGCGTTCGATCCCCTCGATCACCTCGGTTTCCGCGCCGGGCCGGACGAGCACGACCGCACATCCGCCAAACCCCGCCCCAGTCATCCGCGCGCCCACCACACCCGGTTGCGCCCACGCCGCTTCGGCAAGTGCGTCAAGTTGCGGGCCGGTGACGTTGAAGTCATCGCGCAGCGACTCATGCGATTCGCGCATCAGCTGCCCTAGCCGATCCAGGTCGCCAGCGCGGAGTGCCGCCGCAGCCTCGATCACCCTGGCCTGCTCGGTGATGGTGTGCCGGGCACGACGGAACTCCTGCTCGTTCAGGTGGCCCTTGGCTGCGTTCAGTTCCGCCAACGGCATGTCCACGAGGCGCGAGGTGCCCAAGATCTCGGCAGCGGATTCGACAGCCTGCCGGCGGTCGTTGTATGCCGATCCCGCCAAGCTTCGACGGTGGTTGCTGTTTGCGATGATCAGCGATACCTGATCGTGTGGGAAGGGGACATAGGTGACGGTCATGTCCTCGCAGTCCATGAGCATTGCGTTGCCGGCGCGGCCTCGAGCCACCGCGAGTTGATCCATGATTCCGCACGAGACGCCGATGTAGTCGTTCTCAGTGCGTTGGCCCGCCACCGCGAGATCGGTCGCCGCCAGGCCAAACCCGCCGTAGGTGTTGAAGGCCACCGCAGCTGCCAACTCCAAGGACGCCGAACTCGACAATCCCGCTCCGTCAGGGATATCGCCGGCGAACAGCAGGTCGAGTCCGAAGTCAAGGTCGTAGCCGTCCGACTCCAGCGTGTGGAGGACGCCGATCACGTACGACAACCAGTCATGCGCGGGATCGAAGCGAGTGTCGCCTAGGTCGGCAGTCACCTCGCCGGGCCGATCCAACGATCGCGCTCGGATGGTCGTGTCGCGCCGTTTTCGGGCAATCAACAAGGTTCCGCGATCGATCGCGATAGGCAGGACCAAGCCACCCGAGTAGTCGATGTGATCACCGATCAAGTTGACCCGACCGGGCGAGAAGAACTGCCGTATCTTCCCGCCACCATCGCCGAAGAAGCCGCGGAAGGCTGCCTCCACTTCGACCACATCGCGCATGAGTCTCAGATCTCCTCTTCCCGTCATCCCTGAGTGCCCCGAGTGAATCACTTCGCCGGTCCGCAAGCAGCGGTGGCGACAACTCGGGGAGTGGAATCCCCAATAGTGCTGCAATAGCGCCCGCGGTTTGCCACGCTAATCCCCACCGATTCACACGCCTGGGCGCTGCGCTCGGGTTCTGCGAGAAATGAGCACCGCGATGGCACAGACGACCGCGACCGAACCGCTTGATCCGCTTGCGGAACCGACGCAGCGCGTCAGTTGGGGCTTCATCGCGGTACTCTCCCTGACCAACTTGGGGATCTGGACGGCCTTCTTCGCCCCCATCCAATTCCTGCTGCCGTTGCAGGTGGATGCCATCGTGGGCTCCGAGACCAAGGAGGCCAGCCTGGCCCTGGTGCTGTCCATCGGTGGCCTGGTTTCGATGATCGTCAGCCCCATCGCAGGCGCCCTGAGTGACCGGACGTCGTCCCGGTTTGGTCGGCGTCGGCCGTGGGTGCTGTGGGCCTCCGTACTGGCCGTCGGGGTGCTGATCTTCGTCGGCCTCTCGCCGATCCTCGGTGGACTGGTGATCGGCTGGGGAATGGCCCAACTCACCCTCAACGCGTCCTATGCCGCGATGACCGCGATGATCCCGGATCAGGTGCCGGTCGACCAACGAGGCACGGTCTCGGCGATGGTGGGGGTGGCCCAACCTCTCGGAGTGATCGTCGGCGCGGTGATCTCGGTTGTGGTGCCGGGCGACAACAACTCGGTCTCGGGGCAGTTCGTCCGCTATATCGTCGTGGCGGTGATCGTGGCGCTGACCGCATTGTTGTTCTTCCTGAAGATGCGCGACCCACAGCTGAAGAAGGATCGGATCCCCCCGATGCAGTGGGGGTCCTTCGCCAAGAGTTTCTGGATCAGCCCCAAGGAGCACCCGGACTTCGCCTGGGTATGGCTGACCCGATTCCTGGTGATGCTCGGCATCGCTTTTGTGACTTCGTACTTGTTGTTCTTCGCCATCGACGTCCTGGGCAAAAGCAACGACGACGCGCCCGGCGCGGTGCTCGGCATCCTGGTGTTCTACATCATCGGCCTGGTGATCTCGACGCCTGTCATCGGACCCATCTCGGATCGAGTCGGCAAGGTGAAGCCGTTCGTCATCGGTGCCTCCGTGGTGGCGGCGTTGGCCATGGTGATCCTCTCGTTCGCGCGCAGCGTACCGATGGCGATCGTCGCCGCCTTCATCATGGGCCTGGGCTTCGGCGCCTACACCGCCGTCGACCTCGCGCTGATCTCGAGAGTGCTGCCCAACGCGGAGGCCCGAGCCCAAGACCTCGGTGTGATCAACATCGCGAACAGCGGCCCGCAGGTGTTGGCGCCCTTCCTCGCCGGCGCGATTGTGGCAGTGCTCAAGGTCAACAGCTACGAATTCGCCTACAGCACGCTCTACCTCACGGCAGCCGCGCTGACCTTGCTCGGGGCGGTGCTGGTCGTCAAGGTGAAGGGTGTGCCGTGAACCTCTCCGACTTCGGTGACGGCTTCACCTGGGGCGTGGCCACGGCCGCCTACCAGATTGAAGGATCACCCCACGCCGACGGGAAGGGCCCCTCCATCTGGGACACCTTCACCCACAGTCGCAACTGGCGGGGCAAGTCGCCAGTGGCCGACGGCACCACTGGTGACGAAGCCACCGATTCCTATCGGCGCTACGCAGAGGACATTGCGCTCATCCGCGAGCTGGGTTTTGGTGCGTATCGCTTCTCGCTGGCGTGGCCCCGCATCCAGCCCACCGGCTCGGGCCGGGTGAATCAGGCCGGCCTCGACCACTACCGCCGCGTGATCGAGGAGTGCCTCGCAAACGACATCGAGCCTTGGGTGACGCTCTACCACTGGGACCTGCCCCAGGGCTTGCAGGACTCCGGCGGCTGGACGTCCCGTGAGACTGCCCATCGCTTCGCCGAGTACGCCGGCATCGTCGGCGAGGCCTACGGCGATCTCGTGGAGCACTGGATGCTTTTCAACGAGCCTCTCAACATCGTCATCTCCGGGCATCTGGTCGGCAATTTCGCCCCCGGAAAGCGATCCCTGCCCGCCTACTTCGCCTCGCTGCACCACGTGAATCTCGCAACGGTCTGGGGCTCGCACGCACTGCGGGCCGCGGCACCCAACGCCGACATCGGCACCACGCAGTACCTGACTCCCCCGATCGGCAGCGGGCCTGGGCCGCTGGCGGATCTCGCAGCCCGCAGCGCCGACGCCGTCCTCAACCGGGCCTTCGTCGAGCCGATCATCGGCATGGGATACCCCTGGGAAGAGGCTGGGATCCTGCGCGGCGTCCGCGCGTTCATCCGCGATGGCGATCTCGACGAGATGACGGCCGACCTGGATTTCCTCGGGGTGCAGTACTACACCCGACTGCGGGCCCCGTTCCTGCCGATTCCCGGTCTATGGACCATCCCGCAATTCGGCGGCGGGGGCGGCGACGGGGTGCCGACCACGTCGCTGGGCTGGGAGATCATGCCCGAGGGCCTCGGCATGGTGCTCGACGCGATGCACGCCTACCACCACTTCCCGCGCCTGGTGGTCACCGAGGGTGGTGCCTCCTATGACGACGTGGTGGTGGACGGTCGCGTCCACGATGCCCAGCGGATCTCGTACTACTCCGACCACATCGCGCAGGTCGCTGCCGCCCGGGCACGCGGCGTGCCCGTCGATGGCTACTTCGCGTGGTCGCTGCTCGACAATTTCGAGTGGGCGCTAGGCCTCGTGCCGCGGTTCGGTCTGGTGTTCACCGACTACAACGATCAGGCACGCATCATCAAGGACTCGGGCTACTGGTTCGCCGAACAACTTGGCGGCACCGCTGTTCCGGACTGACCAGCCCTGCGCGCTGCCGCGGGACTCAGGTCTTGCTCGGCACATCCTCCTTCACCGGAAGATCCACCACCTTGCACGGAATGTAGGTCTTCTCCGACAGGTGGTAGCTGGCACAGATCCGGTGGTAGCCGTCAGCAATCGTCAGCGGGTAGCCATCCAGCACATCCCCCCGAACGATGAGCACCGGGGACAGTGGGGTGCCCAGGATCATCTTCTTGAGGTCGACCTTGACGCTGTAGTCGTCGAGCGGCAGCAAGTCGAGTCGGGCCGCCCGCAGCAGGTCGTTGGCTCGGTAGTGCTCGATCGGCGCTTTCTGCAACTGGTCGACCAGGTATGCCACGGTGTTCGGGTCGGCTAGCAGGCTGAGGTAGTTCCCGGCCGCGGGATAGTCGTGCTTGGCGGGTTCGTCTCGCCATAGCACCTCGGTGGGAATCTCCGCACCTGCATCGACCGACTCGGTCGTGTCGTCGGATGCGTTCTTCTTTTTGCTCACGTGTGACCTCCCGATCAACTCACGCAAAACTAGCCGACGCGGACCCCTTCGCGCTTGTCGCCAGGCGGAGCGGGAGCCAGCGCACCTGCTGCAGGTTCACCTGCCCCCGCGGGCGCGCCCTCACCACGGAGGCTCACCAACCCCCGACGCACGGCCCACAGTGTCAGCAGGGCCAGTGAGAGGGCTGCCAGCACACCACCGCCCAGCAACGCCCAACGAGGTCCGAACTCGTCGGAGATCCAACCGAGGAGAGGAGCACCCACCGGATTGCTGCCGAAGAACACCAATGCGTAGAAGCCCATGACCCGACCCCGCATGGCCGGGTCGGTGCGCAGTTGCAGGTAGCTCTGGGCGCCGATCGAGAACGTGAGGGCGGTGAGCCCTGCGAGGGGCAGAAAGAGCACGAAGGCCACGTAGTTGGGCATGAGGCCGCTGGCGGCCGTCACGAGACCGAAGACCGTGCCGGCCGCCAGAACGAAGCGCAGGTCGATGACCGATCGCCGACGAGCCGCGAGCAGCGAACCGGTGATTGATCCGACGGCCAGACTCGTTCCCAGCAGACCGTACGCGGCGGCCCCCCGCCCGAACTCGGCCGTGGCCATAAGTGCCGTGGTCAGCGCGAAGTTGAAGGCGAAGACGGCGGCAAGTCCGACCACCACCAACACGAACACCAGGTCCGGCCGCGATCTGAGATACCCGATACCCGCAGCGAATGTCACCCGCTCGGTTGACCGCTGCACCGGATGGAATTCGGCGGGGCGAAGCATGGCGAGGGTGGCCACCGCGATGGCGAAGGATGCCGCGTTGAGCGCGAACACCGGCCCCGACCCCATCGCAGCGATGGCGATGCCGGCCAACGCGGGGCCGACGATGCGGGCGAGGTTGAAGGTAGCGCTGTTGAGGGCCACCGCGTTGCGTAACTCCCGGGGGCCGACCAACTCCCCCAACAAAGCCTGCCGCGCAGGATGGTCGAAAGCGGAGCCTACGCCCAGGATCGCGCCGGCGACGAAGATCAAACCGAGCGTGGTCGCGCCCATGAGGGTGGTGACGGCCAGCGCCGCCGCCGAGACCGCCCCGAGTGTCCCCGTGAACACCAGCACCGCTCGCCTGCTGAACCGATCGGCCACCACACCGGCCAGCGGGGTGAGGAGGAGGAACGGAAGGAACTGGAGGGCCGTGACCAGACCTAGGGCGACGGCGTCGCCATGAGTTACCTCCAGCACCAACCAGTCCTGCGCGACGCGCTGCATCCAGGTGCCGACGTTGGTGACCGCTTGGCCGGAGATGAACCAGCGGTAGTTGCGGTGGGTGAAGGAGGCAAATGTTCGACTCATCTTCGGGCCACCGCCAACAGAATGTCGGCGGCCGCCTGCACGACGGCCCGGTCGGCCGGTGGCAGCGCCGCCAGCTGTTCGGAGAGCCAGGCCCGTCGGGCACGCCTGATCCGATCGACTGCCTCACGTCCACCCGTGGTGGCAGAAACCATGACTACTCTGGCGTCCTGGGGGTCGGGGGTGCGCTCCACCAGCGATAGCGCTTCCAGGTTTGTCACCGTCCGTGTCATCGACGGAGCCTTGACCCCCTCGCGCGCCGCCAACACCGAGATGGGCATGGAACCCTCGCGGATGAGCAGGCCGAGGGTGCTCACCTGAGTGGCCGTCAATTCCTCGGTCCACTCGGTGCGCAGCCGCCGGGCGAGTTTCATCACCGCCACATGGACGTCGGCGGCGATTTCGGCGATCGATTCGTCGGGCGGCGTCGCTGGCATGGTGTCCTCCGGATCCGCGCGACTCCCGAGCCGCAATTACTTAGCATAGTTAACATTACTCTTGCTAAGTATCCGCACACCAACCGGATTTGTCCAGCCCGAACGGGTTGGGAACCCGCACGGACGCTGAGCACCGCTCGGGTGAGTCGCGCGCCGGGGCGCGAGCCACGCGCCCCGGTCGGACTAGGGCGTCATGGTGTAGGCGCCGTCGTACGACAACACCTCCGCGACGAAATCCTTCTCGCTCGCGGCGTCGATCACCGGGGACGCGATCATCGGCAGCGCGGCGGCTCGCTGCTCGGGGGTCGCCGATGATCGTCCATGCAGCCCCAGCGCGAATTCCGCGAGATCCTGCACGAAGACGGCGAAGAGGCGATCGATGTGGGCCTCTTCCAGACTGCTGAAGTCTGAAACGGAACCGGCCCGGGTGCCCCCCTCATCGAGCGCGAGCGCAGCTGCCTCGCACACCAGTTGGGCGTACACGACCTGGGTGAACAACTGCCCCAGCGACTGCAGGTAGTCGAGGTCGGTCTGTTGCTCCGCGGTGGGCGGGGCGGTGGTGACGAGGTTCGCAAACGCCTTCATCTGCTCGGTGAACACCTGCACGTTGGGCAGGTGGGCAAAGCGGGCGAACGCAGGTGTCGGATCGTGGAAGCCGATCTTTCCGAGCCCGGAAGCCGGACCCTGCTCGAACAGGTAGGAGTCATCCGCGCCCTCGCTCACGACGCCGATCGTGGGCAACTCGGGGCCTTGACCTGCGGCAGCCAGCAGGTACTGCGGCAGGAACTTCAGCACCAGCGCGACGTTCACCGCCACGGTGCCCTCCAGCTTCGGCAGTGCGCGAATGTGCACGGCGGCCTGCTCGAAGTAGGTGTCCTGCTCGAAACCGCGGGCGGCGATGACATCCCACAGCAGGTCGATGACCCGCTCGCCCTCACCTGTGACCTTCATCTTGGTGAGGGGGTTGAAGAGCAGGAATCGGCGGTCGTCTTCCGATGCCGTGCGCATGTAGTCGGTAGCGCGGGCGGCGAAGAGCTTCATGGCGATCATGCGGGCGTAGGCATCGGCCAGCATGCGTCGCACGTGGGGGAACTCCGTGACGCGCGTGCCGTAGAGCACCCGGTTGTTGGCGTGGTTCACCGCTTCGTAGAAGGCGTGCTCACAGATGCCGATGCTCGCCCAACCCAGGTTGGCCTTGCCGACGTTGACCGTGGCGAGCGCAGCATCCCAGGCGGGCTTGCCCGTGTGCAGGATGTCGCTTGCCTCCACCGGGTAGTCGTCGAGCGAGAACGCGGCGACGAACATCTGCGAGGCCACCACGTTCTTCTCGAGCGTGTAGGCCGGGTGGCTGGGGTCCACGAGGAAGAACACGTACTCTCCCGGGGCGTCCGGGTCGTCATCGGCGAAGCGGCCGAACACCGACAACCTACCCGCCACGTTTCCGTTGCCGATGTAGTACTTGGGCCCGGTGGCTCGCCAACCGTCACCAGACCGTGTGAGCACCATGTCGGTGGAGTAGATATCGGCTCCGTGGGTCTTCTCGGAGAGTCCGAAGCCGAACACCGCACCGTCGCCGAGCAACTCGCCGACCAGTTCCTTGGCGCCCTCGTTGTCCGACGTCCACACCGGCCCGAGGCCCAGCACCGTCACCTGCCAGGCGTACCAATAGGAAAGCGAGTAGAAGGCGAGGATCTCGTTCAGTTCGTTGATGCGCGTGGTATCCCAGCGGGCATCGGTCGCTCCGATGAGAGCTCCCACCTCGGCCGGGGTGCCGAACTTCGCGAAGGTGCCTTTCGTTGCCAGCGTTGCGAGGAAGTCGTCGTACCAGGCGTTGGCGTGGTGCTCCGCCTTCATCTGCGCCAAGCCCTTCGATTCGAAGAACTCAATCACCGACAACAAGTCAGCGGCTGAGGCGTCGTCCAGGCCGGTCGGCCGGTAGTTGGCAGGATTGAAGAGCAGCGACATGTGATATTCCTCCGTGGTCGTGTAGGCAGCAGCCTAGCGGCGCGTGCCCACACGACCACTCACAGGTCGTCAGGCGGCGCCGGCTGCGCCCTTCTCACCCTCACCGGAGTCAATCTCGGCCTCGGCCTTCGACGCCTCGGCCTCGGCTTCATCGATCTCGGAGGCGATCTCGTTCGCCGATTCGCCAACCTTGCTGGCCGCTTCCGAAGCAGACTCAGAGGCGCTCTCGGCTGCCTTCTGGGAAGCCTTGGATACCTTCGCAGCCGCCTTTTCGGACTTGGTCGCCACCTTCGCGGTGCTGTCGGCGGCCCCCTGCGCACCCTTGTCGACCGCGGCGGCGGCCTTGTTGGCCACCTCCTGCGCGGTGGCGCCGGCACTCGCCGCGACATCGCTAGTGCGATCAGCGACCTTGGTGACCGATGCGGCAGCAGTATCGGCTGCCTCACTCACGGTGGAAGCGGCCTTCGACGCCACGTCGGCGAAGTTCGTGGCCATCGTGTCCGCCCCCGTCCCAATGGCCTGAGCCATCTTCTGGCGACGATAGGCGGCGAAGCCGACGGCGGATGCGGCAACGGCAACAACTGCAAGAACTGATTTCTTCATAGTGCTTTTCTAATGCACGGGACACACCTCACGCCACCCACTTGCGCGGTTAGCCCGTCTCCGACGCCCAATTGGAGGTCGGCATGAGCAATCCGGTTGGGGTGACGCCGGGGCAAATGATGTTGTGATCGAGCAAAGCGCCGTCAGGTCCCGGCTCGATCCACTGCACCATGGACGGTGTCCGACCTCCAAAGCCGATGCGACCGCAGGCGTTCTCAGCCTTGTCCCGCGTGCCTGTGCCGATCGCCAGCCAGATCGGGGTGCCCGGATCTGCGCCGCCGGTGATGGTGCGCCACAGGTTCGGAGCCGAGTACACCCCGACGGGATGGCCGAGTTCAGCAAGCCTGTTCGCGATGGCACCGATCAGCGCATTGTGTTGTTCGGTCGTGCCGCGCCAGTAGTTGTCGGTCTCGACATCGAGCCAAACCGGAGTCTGCTCGGGCAGGTACTGCATCCGAATCCGAATCGCCACGTCGTCTGCCATCTCACGGCCCAGTGCGACTGGATCCCCCTCGCCGGTGAACTCCGTGTTCATATACACGGCGAAACCGTTGTGCTGCTGCGCCCACCACGCCTGATCCGGGAAGCACGGCTGATCCCTGAGTGGGCGTCCGCCATGGATGCCGACGATGGCGAAACCCTCGGTCGCCGGTGGTAGCAACCTGTCACATTGCGGGAACGATACGTCGTAGCCGGAGTCGAGCAGCGGACCCGATGCGAAATCGGCGGCGGGGGGTTGCGTCACCACGATCGGTGCTTCCCGCGGGGCACCGCTGATCATGGCCGGCAGTGCAGCGACGAACCCTGAACCGACCAGCACGATGGCAGCGACGCCGGCCAACATGCCGAACAACCACCACGATCGCTGCATTGCCACGCCCTTATTGTCCTACATGCGGGCGGCGGCCTCGGACAAGGCGGGGCCCAAGACGGATCGCGGAATGCCCAACCGATCGGCGAGAACAACGGCGGCGTCGCCGTAGGCCGCCAGCGCGACCAACAGGCGGCCATCCACCTCGGTCGGCAAATCGTCGTCCTGCAGGGAGCCGAAGACGCGCAGGATGAACGCCTGCGCCTCAAGATGAAGCGGGTCCTCAGGGCCTTCCTCGAACACCCCCTCGGTCGAGGCATGGGCGCTGCGGGCAATGACGCCGCGGGTCAGATCGGCGGCCGCCTCGTCGGTCTGGCCCAGGGTCAGAATCACCAGCGCGGTGACGTTCGCCAGGCCGACGACGCAGTTGAGCAGCTGATCCGGCCACATCGGCTCAGCCACCAGATCGGCCAGTGCGTCGTGCATCGGGGCCTGACGATCGGAATCAACGTACGAGCCGAATACTGATCCGACTTCCCGGATGATCTCGCCGGACAAGCGGGGTCCCGGCTCGGACACGACCTCGAAAGCTCCCATGGTTCCCAACCGTAGTGGCTGGCCGCGCACATGCCTGCCGTGGTGTCGGCTGCGCGCCGCGACACCAAGCAGTGTCGTGCCTAGGCTGACGCGTGTGGAACACGCCGTATTTGTCATGTCCTTGGAGCCGGAAAGCGGCAAGTCCCTCGTCACGCTGGGGCTAGCGGAGATTCTGTCGGCGCGGGTGGAGCGGATCGGCTATTTCCGCCCCGTGGTGCGGGATCAACCCGATGGCGACGCGATGGTCGAGCTGATGCGAAGCCGATACCAGTTGGCCCAGAGCTACGACGAATCGTTCGGTGTCACCACCGACGAAACGCGTTCCGCGGGCACCCCCGCCGAAGTGGATGCGTTGGTGGCGCGGGTGATGGCCAAGTTCCATAGCCTCGCCGCGAAGTGCGACGTCATTTTGGTGGAAGGAACCGACTTCACTGGCGCGAGCGCAGCTTTCGAGTTCGACCTCAACGCCCGCCTCGCGACCAACCTCGGCGCCCCGGTGGTCCTCGTGCTCCGCGGCCACGGCCACCGTGCGAACCAGGTGGCGGGCGCAGCGAAGGCCGCGTTGGGCGCGCTTGAGGACCATGACGCGACCCCCGCCGCGCTCATCATCAACCGGGTGGACCCTGAGCAGTCCGAAGCCATCGCCACGCAGGTGGCCACACTCCCCGTGCCGGTCTGGCAACTGCCCGAGGACTCCCGTATGGCCCACCCCACCGTGCGCCAGATCGCCCACATGCTCGACGCCGAGATTCTCAGCGGAAATCAGGACACGCTCGGCCAGGACGTCTCCGGGGTCAAGGTCGCAGCGATGACGATTCCCAATCTGCTCGAGCATCTCTCCGACGGGGTGCTGCTCATCACCGCGGGCGACCGATCCGATGTGATGGTCTCGGCCACGCTCACCCAACACAGCGAGAGCGCCGGCCGCGTCAGCGCGGTGCTGCTGACCGGGGGCGTGCGACCCGACGAAGCCGTGCTCAACGTGCTCAACTCCCTTCCCGGGCCCCCGATGCCGCTGCTGCTGACCGACCGAGACACCTACACGACAGCCTCCTGCGTAGCCGATCTCCGTCCGGTGACGTCGGCATCGGACGCGCGCCGTATCGCCTTGTCGCTCGGCCTGTTCGAGGCCAACGTCGACAGCAACGCACTGGCATCCGCGCTTGACGTTGCGGAGTCCACAGCCATCACCCCGCTGATGTTCGAGCACCGACTGCTCGCACAGGCGAGGTCGAAGAAGCAGCGCATCGTGCTGCCTGAGGGGAACGACGACCGCGTGCTGCTGGCCGCCGAGCGCATCCTGCAGCGCGACGTCTGCGACCTCGTGATCCTCGATCCCGACGGCGGGTTGCCCGAACGCGCCCAGCGGTTGGGCGTTTCGCTCACGGGGGCCGAGGTCGTACATCCGGCCACGTCGCCGCTGCGAGACATGTTCGCCGACAAGTTGTACGAGATCCGCAAGGCCAAGGGTCTCAGCCGCGAGATGGCAACGGACGCCGTCACGTCGGTGTCGATGTTCGGCACGCTGATGGTCGACAGTGGCGAGGTCGACGGCATGGTCTCCGGGGCAGTCCACACCACCGCCGACACGATTCGGCCCGCCTTGCAGGTCATCAGAACCACTCCCGGCGTTTCAGTGGTGTCGTCGGTCTTCTTCATGTCGCTGCACGACCGGGTGCTGGTGTACGGCGACTGCGCGGTGAATCCCGTGCCGGACGCGTCCCAATTGGCCGACATCGCCATTTCGTCGGCTCACACGGCGGCGGCGTTCGACATCGCGCCTCGCATCGCCATGTTGTCCTACTCCACCGGTGCCTCCGGTTCGGGCGGCGATGTAGAGAAGGTTCGGGAAGCCACGACCCTGGTGCACGAACGCGCGCCCGATCTGTTGGTGGAGGGCCCCATCCAGTACGACGCCGCCGTCGACGCATCAGTGGCAGCGTCGAAACTGCCAGGATCCGATGTCGCCGGTCGGGCCACGGTATTCGTCTTCCCGGACCTCAACACCGGGAACAACACCTACAAGGCGGTCCAGCGCAGTGCCGGTGCCATCGCGATCGGACCGATTCTGCAGGGACTCCGCAAGCCCGTGAACGACCTCTCACGCGGGTGCTTGGTGGCAGACATCGTCAACACCGTCGCGATCACGGCGATCCAGGCACAACAACTGGCAGACTCCTGATCCCGAAACACGAAGTTGACCCGCTAGCACGACCTCTGTGGAAGGAGACGCATCCGTGTCACGACTTGTCCAGGTGATCAACTCGGGGTCGTCGAGCATCAAGTACCAACTGCTGGACGTGTCCGACCCCGACCATCCGGTGGTGTGGGCCTCCGGGCTCGTCGAAGCGATCGGGGAGCCGGGAGCCCGACTGATCCATCGCACGCGCATCGGCCGCGGTCCGGACGCCGAATTCGCGGAGTCAGAGGTGCTGGGCACCATCGCCGACCATGCCGCCGGTTTCGCGGCCATCGGCGAGGTCTTCGATGCGACCGGACCCATTTCCCACATTGGTGAACTCGCCGCTTTCGGCCACCGCGTGGTGCACGGCGGCGACACCTTCTCGGCGCCGGCGCTCATCGACGATGACGTGGTCGCCGCCATCGCCGATTGCATCCCGCTGGCTCCGCTACACAATCCAGCCAACTTGGCTGGCATCGAAGGCGCCCGCGCGGCCTACCCAGACCTCCCCCAGGTTGCGGTATTCGACACCGCCTTCCACCAGACCATGCCCGCTTCGGCGTACACCTACGCCATCGACGCCAACCTCAGCAGGGAACACCGCATCCGTCGCTACGGCTTCCACGGCACGTCGCATGCCTACGTCGCCCGCAAGGCCGTGGCCCACCTGGCCCTTGACCCCGAGACTGCCAAAGTGATCACCCTCCACCTCGGCAACGGTGCCAGTGCCTGCGCTGTGCACGGCGGCAAGAGCATGGACACCTCGATGGGCATGACGCCGCTGGCCGGGCTCGTGATGGGCACCCGCAGCGGCGACATCGATCCGGCGATCGCGCTGCACCTGCAGCGCGTGGCCGGCATGTCCGCAGCCGACGTCGACTCGCTGCTGAACAAGAACAGCGGAATGAAGGGCCTGGCCGGAGCCAACGACCTGCGACAGATCAACGCCGCCGCCGAGGCTGGGGATGCCGCGGCGGCCCTGGCGCTTGAGGTCTACGCGAAGCGGATTCGCGATTATCTGGGCGCCTACCTGGTCACTCTGGGCGGCGCCGATGCAATCGTCTTCACCGCCGGGGTGGGCGAGAACGACAGCGTGGTGCGGGCCCTCGTGTGTCGCGATCTGGCCTGGCTCGGTGTGGCCCTGGACAAGGATGCGAATGCTGAACGCAGCGGTGGCGTCCGAGTGGTCTCCCGCAGTGGATCGCCCATCACCGTCATGGTGATCCCGACGAACGAGGAACTCGAGATCGCCCGGCAGACGCTTCAGGTCATCGACGCCTAAGCCACCCCTCCTCCCGACAGCCGCACCTGGTCACTACGACGCGGTCTAGTGCTGGTCGGGGCGGACGATGGGGAACAGCAGTGTTTCGCGGATGTTCTTGCCGGTCAGGAACATCACGAGCCGGTCGATGCCCATGCCCTGACCACCGGTGGGAGGCATGCCGTACTCGAGTGACCGCAGGAAGTCCTCGTCGAGTTCCATCGCCTCGACGTCACCCGCCGCGGCCAGCAGGCTCTGGTCGGTGAGCCGCTTGCGCTGCTCGATGGGGTCCGTCAACTCGGTGTATGCGGTGCCCAACTCCGCCCCGAAAGCCACGAGGTCCCAGCGTTCCGCGACCCTGGGGTCCGAGGGCTTCTGCCGAGTCAAGGGTGACACCCCCGTCGGGAAGTCCTTGTAGAACGTGGGCATCGTGGTGCTCTCCTCGCACAGATGCTCATACATCTCCAGCGTCACCTGATCGGCGTCCCAACCGGGATCGAACGGGATGTCATGGTTGCGGCACAACTCCCGCAAGTCGTCCAGCGACGTGCCGGGGTCCACCTCAACGCCGAGCTTCTCGGAGATACCTTCGTGCAGGGTCATGACCGCCCACTCACCCGAGATGTCGATCTCCTCGTAGCTGCCGTCCGGCAGCGGGCGTCGGATCACCGGCCGGCCCCAGGCTGCGATCGCCGCCTCGATGATGAGCTCGCGGGTGAGCACCCGCATCGTGTCGTAGTCACCGTAGGCGTCGTACATCTCCATTGAGGTGAACTCGGGGTTGTGAGTGGCGTCGGCCCCCTCGTTTCTGAAGTTGCGGTTCATCTCGAAGACCTTGGGTGCACCACCCACAAGCAGCTTCTTGAGGTACAACTCCGGAGCGATGCGCATGTACAGCCGCATGTCGTAGGCGTTGATGTGGGTCACGAACGGGCGTGCGTTCGCGCCTCCGTGGATGGGCTGGAGCATGGGCGTCTCCACCTCTACGAAGCCTCGACGCCAGAGCGACTCGCGCACTGAGCGGACCACCCTCGAACGCAGTTCCAGCATCTGCCGGGACTCGTCGTTGACGATCAGGTCCACGTATCGCTGGCGCACTCGGGCCTCAGGATCCGTGAGCCCCTTGTGCTTGTCCGGCAGCGGAACGAGGCACTTCGAGGTCATGACCCAGGAGGCAACCAGGATCGACAGTTCCCCACGCTTGGACGTGATGACCTCGCCCGTGACGCCGATCTGGTCGCCGAGGTCGACGAGGTGCTTCCACTCGTCCAGCGACTGCTCGCCGACTTCGGCCAGCGACAGCATCACTTGGATCTCGCCGGTGAAGTCCTTCACCTGCCCGAACACGAGTTTGCCCGAGACCCGGTTGCGCATGAGTCGGCCACTGACGGCCACCGTTCGACCGGTGCGAGCATCAGGTTCGAGGTCGTCGAACTCGGCTCGGATGTCAGCGATCTCGTCGGTGGGGTGGAACGCTGCAGTGAACGGATCCTTGCCCAGTGCCACCAACTTCTCGAGCTTCTCGCGTCGCACCCGTTCCTGCTCGGGCAGGCGCGACAGTGCTGAGTCGCTGGCTGCTAACTCGGCTTGCTCCGCGGCCCAGCGCTCCTCGTCGGCTGCGATCAACGCAAGCGGCGCACCCTGTGCCCCGGCGAGTAGCGGCGACCCCTCGGCTCCTCGCGAGCGGAGCAGTGCCTTCGGGTCGGTTTCGGGGAGAAAACCCTCCGCGATACCCGCTGCGATACTGACCTTCGCGAGGTCGCGGGCGGCGTCGAAGAGCAGGTAGCGAGGGACCCAATCGGGGTTGTATTTGGCGTTGGCGCGGTAGAGCGACTCCAGCTGGTACCAGCGGGAGGCGAACATCAGGACAGCGCGGGAGGCGCGGATCACCGGTCCCGCGCCGATCTCGCTCCCCTCCTCGAACACCTCCCGAAGCACGGCGAAGTTCAACGACGCCCGGTCGATGCCGAGTTTCGGCCCGGCGGCCACCAGTTCCGTGACCATAAATTCGACGACGCCGTTCTCCGACGTGCGGGCGCGCCGCATCATGTCCAGCGAGATTCCTCGCTTCCCCCACGGCGAGAAGCTCAGCACACCCTGCAGAACTCCCTGCTCGTCGTAGGCCTCCACCAACACGCAGCGGCCGTCGGAGGGGTCGGCCAAGCGGCCCAGCGCCATGGAGAAGCCACGCTCATTCGACGTGTCACGGGTGCGATCGCAGAACTCAAGCACCTCCATCATCTCGTCCTCGGGCACGTCGATGTGTCGGCGGACCTTGGCGGTGTAGCCGCTGCGCTCGACCCGCGACACGGCCTGGCGCACGACGCGCGATTCGCGACCCTCCAGGTTGAAGTCGTGGAAGTCAAGCACCGCTTCGTCACCGAGATGCAGAGCGATGAGCCCCGCTCGGTGGTACGCCTCGGCGCCATCCTTGCTCGCGCCCATGACGGCTGCCGTCCAGCCGTGGTGGCGCGCCTCCTCCAGCCACGTCTCGATCGCCGCGGGCCAAGCCTCGCGATCCCCGATCGGATCCGCGCTGGCCAGGCTGACACTGTTGATGACGCGGTAGGTAATCGCTGCCTTCCCCGACGGCGAAAAGACTGCCGACTTGTCACGCCTGGTGGCGAAGTAGCCCAGCGAGTCATCCTCGCCGTACTCGCGAAGCAGTCCCCGGATTGCCACTTCGTCAGTCGGTGTGAGCATGACCTTGTCGCGCTGCGGCCGGAACAGGAAGTAGGCCGCCGCCAGGATCGTCATGGCGCCGAGAACGCCGGTGACGAAGATGATGAGCCGGGGCGGGGTCCCCGCGGCGGGCGCCAACGGTTCAAAACCGACCGGCGCCAGGAATTCGCGCACCGCAAAGTTGATCCGCTCCTGCGACTCCAGGGTGCCTGGTACCGCGGTGGTCAGCAGCACGGTGACACCGATCGTTATGAACGATCCCACCAAGAGGACAGCCAAGGCGCGCCAACCGTTCCCCTTCGGAGTGATGGCGTAGAACTCTCGGCGCGCGAGAATCAGGATCACCACAGCAGCCACCGAGAAGGCCAGTGCCAGGATCGATTCCCACGGGAAATCGAAGCGCTGCAGGTTGGACACCCGCACCAATCCGAGCAGGACCAGCAACAGCAGAAGCACCGCGATCTGAACGATCTCGAGCGTCATCAGCGCAACCCAGGCAACCCTCTTGCGGCGGTACAGACTGTTGCCGACGATGAGCAGCAGCACCCCCCACGTCAAGTAGGGGATCACCGGCAGGGCGATGATCTCCGAGGCGGTCCGAAGCAGGTCGTCCCGCCGCCGGAACCAGGGCACGAGCGCAGCGATGATCGACAGCGCTGCGATCACATACATCACGATCGAGGCGTAGCGGGGAACCTTCGACTGCCAGCCGGTACCAGGCACATAGCGGCGCTGTTGAGTTGCCCGCTCAGCATCCCGCGGATCAGCAAGCGTCTCCGCTTCAGGCGCCCCCACATCGGCGCGCGTCTCTTCGGCTGCAGTGCGAACCGCATCCACGGTGTCGGACATGACTGCTCCTCAATCTGGACTCGCAGGCCATCTTAGGTCCTCAAGCAGTGGCAACCGGCGCACTCGGGGAGGCGCGCTGCGACTGCTATGCCCGGGCGTCGGGCCACGTGGTGAGTTCGGCCCGGTTCGCGAATTCCGCAAGCGACGCTGGGTTGGCAAGCGCGTGAGTGTTTCGCACAGTGCGGCCGTTGATGACGTCGCCGACGGCAAGTTCGGCCAGTTTGCCCGAACGCGTCCGGGGAAAGTCCTCGGCCACGAGAATTACGCCAGGCACGTGACGCGGTGACGCATGTGTGCGCAGGCGGGCGCGGATGGCGGCCCGCAGGTCGTCGTCGAGTTCGATGCCCGGGGACAGCCGGAGGAAGAGCACGATGCGGCTATCCCCGCCAGACTCCTGCGCGACGGCCAACGCTTCGACCACCTCAGCCATGGCCTCCACGTGACGGTAGATTTCAGCTGTGCCGATCCGCACCCCACCGACGTTCAGGGTGGCATCGGATCGTCCGCTGATGACCACCCCACCATGCGAGGTCCACGCCGCGAAGTCACCGTGGGTCCACATGCCCGGATTAGCGTCAAAGTAGGCAGCCCGATAGCGGCTTCCATCAGGGTCGCCGACGAAGTGCAGCGGCATGCTCGGGAAAACATTCCGACACACCAGTTCGCCGGTGGTGTCGGGAAGTGCGCGCAATGATGCCCCCGAGTCGTCGATCACATCGACCGCCACCCCGAGCGCCGGGCCCTGAATCTCGCCTGCGTAGACGGGCTTGGTGGGGTCGCCCAGCACGAAACAGCCACAGATGTCGGTGCCCCCGGAGATGCTGGCCAGGTGTGCCTGCGGCGCCACGTCGCGATAGATATAGGCGAAGTCGGCCGGTGCCAGTGGGGAGCCGGTCGACGCAACCGTGCGGATGGCGCTGAGGTCTCTGCTCGCGGCTGGTCGCAGGCCGCGGGATCTGCAGGAGTCGAAGTACTTGGCGCTAGCCCCGAAAAACGTGACGCCTTCCTGCTCCGCGATACGCCACAGCACGTCGCCACCGGCTGCGAGCGGGAAGCCGTCGAACAGCACGATGGTCGCGCCCACGGCCAGACTGCCGACGAGCCAGTTCCACATCATCCAACCGCAGGTCGTGAAGTAGAACACCGTGTCGCCGGCGCGGATGTCGCAGTGCAGAACGTGTTCGGTCCAGTGTTTGAGAAGCACCCCCAGACCGCTGTGAGCAATGCATTTCGGCCGACCCGTGGTGCCTGACGAGTACAGCACGAAGCCCGCCGCGTCGAACGCCAGCGGCGTCAACTGCAGTTCACCATCCGGTTCGGCGCCGCCCGCCCCCTGCTCCGAGAGTTGCGGCGGCCACAGTCGTAGCGGTACCTCGCCAGCAACCGGGGATTCCACGATGGCTGCTTCGACTTCATCGACGCTGCCGATCTCGGCGGCCACGAACACGGTTTCCACGCTCGGCAGCAAGCCCAGCACCTGGTCGAGCAGAGATAGCCGGCGATGGTCGCGACCGTTGTAGTGGTAGGCGTCGGCCACCACGAGAACGGTGGGATCCACCTGGGAGAAGCGGTCGGCGAGCGCTTCAGGCCCGAAATCGGGGCTCGCCGACGTGAAGACGGCCCCAAGTGCAGCGGTCGCCAGCATGGTCACCACGGCGACGGGGGTGTTGGGAAGCCAGGCGGCAACACACGATCCCGGTCCGACGCCGAGGCGCCTGAACTCGGACGCCACCAAGTTGACCTGCCGGCGGAGTTCCTCCCACGTCAGTTCCTCTCGGTGGCCGTCCTCCCGTACATAGATGACCGCCTGCTGACGGCTTCCGGGCGCATCACCGCCCGTCAGCAACTCTTCGGCGTAGCACACCTTGGCGCTGGGGAAGAAGGTGCGCCCGGGCGGATGGGCAGTAGCCACAGACGTCGGCCCATCGCCGCGATCTCCCCGCCGGACCGCCGCCTGGAAGACTTCGTCCCAGAAGGCAGTCGGATTCTCGATGCTCCACGCGTGCAGGTCATCAGACGTCGCCAGGTCGACGCCGTACCGAGCCTGGATCCGATTCCGGAATGCACTTATCGCCGACCGTTGCGCGCGATCCGGCGCTGGCACCCACAGGGGCGAGGCAACGTCGTCGGCGCTCACGCCTTCGAGCATCTCACTTGTTGGCGTTGGGTACCGTGCCGGGCATCGACTGGTCGATCGCGTTGTCGCTGGCCGCGAGTGCTGCGTCCTGCGGTGCCGACGAGGCGTAGGGATCCGTGGTTGTCGGCGCACCGTACGGATTGGCCGTCGCGTAGGGGTCCGAGGTCGTGGTGGGACTAGACGGGGTGGTCAAACTGGTGGTCGCCGGTGACTGGCCCGGCGTCGTCGGGGCAAACGGATCCACGGTTTCCGCGGGGACGGCCACCGCCGCCAGCGCAGCGGTGTCGGATTGGGTCGGCGGTTGGGCCTCGAACGGCAACAGCGCGGCGGATCCCGAGGTGGTGACATCGCTCTGCGCCGCTTCGGGCAGCGCAGCGTTTGCCTGCAGCAACTGGTTTGCGGCATCTGTCAGGGCTTGAGCCTGGGCTGGATCCACGGAGTTCGAAGCGGCAACCTGCGAGCCCACGGTGGAGCCTTGGGCCACGGCGCTGTCGAAAGCGGTGACGAAAGTGCGCACCGTCGCCGACTCCTTGCCCGCCGCTACGTCGGCCAGGCAGGCCTCCTGGTACTGGTCGCGGGTTGGAGTCAGTTGCGCGTCGATGCTCGCGAAGTAGGTGGCATGGTCGGCTGCGTTCTCGTTCTTTGCCAGTTCCTGCAGCCGAACCGAGATCTCAATCGGCAAATCGTTCAATGCCATCGCCGCCACAAGTTGACTACACGCGCCACCTGGGACCGCCTGATCCGAGCTACCGACATCGGACAACGACGGAGTAGCGGCGGGAGTTGCGGGTGTTGGTGGTGTTGGGGCCGAGCCGGACTGACGCACCAGGAAGAAGTAGAGCAGCCCCAACAAGACCAGGCCGATGACGAGCGTGGCCCCGATGATGATGAGCAAGCGATTACGATCCGATGGCGACTTTTCAGCCGCGGGGGCTGCGCCCTGGTCGAACCCCGGTTGGCCACCGAATCCCGCGGGCGGCCCGAAACCGGGTTGCCCGCCGGGACCAGGCTGCCCGGCATAGCCCTGAGCCGCCCCGTAGGCGGCGGCACCGGCGGCGCCGTAGGCGGGCGCTGATCCGGGCTGTTGGGCACCTCCGGGTGGGTATTGACCTTGTTGACCCGGGAATGCGCCCGGCTGACTGGCCCCCGGCGACGGTTGGCCACCGCCGGGCGGGCCGTACTGACCCGGCTGACCGGGCTGACCCGGTTGACCGCCGTAGGCACCCGGCTGCTGGGGCGCGTAGGGGCCCTGCTGCGGGGGGTACCCACCCGGCTGCTGGCCCGCCGGCCCAGGCTGTCCGCCGCTTGGCGGCCCGAACTGACCTGGCTGCCCGCCGTAGGCAGCTGACTGACCGGCGTAGCCGCCGGGTTGACTCTGCTGACCGGCGTAGTCACCGGGTTGATTCTGTTGACCGGCGTAGTCCACCGGCTGAGGGCCTGCAGTGCCCGGCTGAACCCCGCTTGGCGGCCCGAACTGACTTGGCTGCCCTCCGTAGGCCGCCGGCTGCCCTTCGTAGCCCCCCGGTTGACCAGACTGTTCACCAGCCCCGAAGGCACTCACCGGAGCGGGCGGAACTGCCGGACTATCCGGATCCGGCACCGCCTCAGCGCTCGGTGTCGCCCCGAACTCAGGCTGCTCGCCATAGTGGTATTGGCCGTAGCCGTCGTCGTCCGCCGGGCCCGCTGGGGTCGACTCAACTCCGGACGCGGGCGGCTCGGCGGTGAAACTCGAGGTCTGGTAGCCCTCATCCGTGACGGCCGCAGACTCGAAACCCGGTTCGGTTCCGGTGGTAGCGAAATCCGCCTGACCGGGAGCCGATTCTGGCAAGACGTGAGTCGACTCGGTCCACCCGTTTCCGTCCCACCAGCGCAGTCGGCCGGGGTCCTGGGGATCCTCGTACCAGCCAGGCACGGGAGCCGAACCATCGGTCATGCCGGTGTCTCCTCACTTTGGAATCCAGCGAACCTGGAATAGACGCACTCACACGCTATCGCAGTCGGGCGGAGTTAGTCGGGAAGATATCCCCAACCCACCAGGCCTACGCACCACCAGGGTGGCCGTGGCTTAGGGCCTGCCGCCACCAGCCACGAATCAGGTCCGCCACTAGCGCCGGATGAGTCCGGCCCATGTTGTGGCCGACTCCCTCGACGACCCGAAACGTCGCTGCTGCCGACATTTGGGTGTGCAACCGTTGATGGGCCAGCCAAACGCGATCAGCCATCGGGATGTCAGGGTCGTCCCCTGGCCAGGTCCCAGGTCCCCTCGACAACACGAGCAGCGGTAGACGCGATAGCGATCCCGGACGCGCGGTTTCGCCGAGGTCGATCAGCGCAGCGGTCAAATCGACGCACTCGGGATTGGGCAGTTCGGCGTCGGCTCGTCTACCCACCGCCGCGGAAATCGTCCGATGACTTAGCGGGTGAGGAACGTCGAGCAGCACCAGCCCCGCAATGTGCGGGGCGCACGACGAGCCCGCAACGCGGATCGAGATCATGCCGCCGTAGGACGCGCCCACCAACAGCCGTGGACCGTCACCCGGCATCCGCTCGAGGTCCGCGCGGGCATCGGCCACGTGACCGCGGAAATCTCTGCGTGCCCTTCGACCAATGATGTCCGAAGCGAAACCGCGCCCGGCCAGCTCCCGCGCCAACGGTGTCAGTGACGACACCGGCTCCCCCAGGGCTGGCAGCAGAGCCGCCAACTCGGGAGAGCCGGTGTGGTGGGTCAACGGGCGAGGCTAGGAACGCATCTCGATGCCCTCGAGTTCCTCCATGTCCTCCAAAGCGACGCCCTTGGTCTCCTTCACGAACTTCAGCACGTAGAAGAACGAGATCAAGGCACCGAGCGTGAACAAACCGTAGGCGAGGCCAAGCGAAATCCCCACCAGACCTGGGAACGACTCGGACACGATGAAGTTGGCGATCCAGTTGGACATCACACCGATGGACATCGCAGCGGCGCGAATCCTGTTCGAGAACATCTCGCCGAGCATGACCCACAGGATCGGGCCCCAAGTAGCGGCGAAGAACGCGACGTAGGTGTTGAGCGCGATCACCGCGATCCAACCGGTGGTGTCTGTGAGCAGCGGGTTGTTGATCTCCGCGACCTGGGTACACGCTTCGACACCGCCGGCGTCGATGAGTGCTTGGGTGCACTTCTCGGCCGTGGTGAACACGATCGTCAGCAGGCCGAGGGTGAGGAACATTCCCACCGAACCGATCAGCAGCAAGGGCTTGCGGCCGACGCGATCGATGAAAGCGATGGCCACGAACGTGAAGATCACGTTCACCAGGCTGATGATCGTGGAGGTGAAGAACGCCTTACTCTCGTCGAAGCCGACCGCACCCCAGATCAGGTTGGAGTAGTAGAAGACCGCGTTGATGCCGACGAATTGCTGCAACACCGCGAGGATGATGCCCACCCAGACGATGGGCAGCAGCCCCAGTCGAGGTCCCTTGATGTCCGACATCGACATCTTGTGCTCGCCCCTGAGCGAATCATGGATCGACGACACCTTCTGTGTGGCGTCATTGACGTAGATCTGCTGCAGTACCGCCTTGGCCTCGGCTTCCTTGCCGCGTGCGACCAGGTAGCGCGGGGACTCCGGCACCGTGAGCGACAGCACCCAGTAGATGACGGCCGGCACCACCATGGCCAAGAACATCCACTGCCACGCTTCGATGCCTAGGGCCAGTTCGTTGTTGGCCTGGACCGGCGGGACCTGGGGGTTGACGACCGGCTTCTCGATGGTGGTCGGGGTCAGATTGATGATCACCTGGTTGACCAGCTGAGTGGTGAAGATACCCACCACGATGGCCAACTGGAAGAGGGAGGAAAGCCGACCGCGTAGGTGAGCAGGCGCCACCTCGGAGATGTACATCGGCGACACGACCGCCGCCAGACCGATGGCGAAGCCCCCGATGACCCGCCAGAACATGAAGTCCCAGAGTGCGAAGGGGAACGCTTGCCCGACACCGGCCAGCAGGAACATGATGGCGGCCACCACCATGACTTTCTTGCGGCCGTACTTATCGGCGAGCCGGCCTCCGACGAAGGCGCCGAGGGCGGATCCGAGCAAAGCGATCGCGACAGCGAAGCCCTGCATGGCCTCATTCGCGATTTGGAACTCGTAGAAGACGGCCTTGTTGGCGCCGTTGATGACGGAACTGTCGTAGCCGAAGAGGAAGCCACCAAGTGCGGCAATGACGGAAATCGTGACTACTCGGCCGGTGTGAATCGGCTCTCTCGCGGTCGAATCAGAATTGCCGACCGAAACCGGACCCTGCATCGGTTGCCTCCATCTTCCGTGAGCGGCCGCGGGAGATACCTACGGTCGGAATGCATGCGACACGCGGACACTATCGCAGCCAACTGGCGTTTGTCGGCCAATCAGTCACAATGGAAGATGCGCCTCAACAGGGGTGGCAACAGCGCTACGGCACCAGCCGTACGGGGTGAGCGTGCAGCTCCCGGTGATCCCACGCGTCGCAGTAGTTCTTGCGCTTCATCGGTTTCAAGTGAAACCGATCCGAAATTACTTCGGAGGGAAACGACATGAGACAGGCTCGACCGCTGCCCATGGCCACAGACGGCCAAGGTGTGATCCTCGCCGTCCCTCATTCCGTTGATGCGCGCCAACGAGCGGCCATAGATCTTCTGTCGCGGAGGGTGTCTCACCGCCTGGGTTGCCCGGCCGCGGCAGGTCAGGTGCAGCGCGGCACACTCCACTTGGACGCACCGCTGGCCGACCTCCATGCCAAGGGGGCCCGCGAGATAGTCGTGGTACCCCTCACCTTGGCTAGGCATCGGTTTCGACTGTCACAACCCGCGGCCCGCAGCGCCGCCGGGTCGCGGTTGAAGAGCATGTCGTTCCGAGAGACGGAACCCCTCGGAGGCGCTCCCGAGATCATCGCAACGGTCATCGAGTCGCTGAATCACTCGGAACGCCCGCCGGATCCCCGCACCAGGGTGGTACTGGTGCTGCCCTTCAGCGAACGATCGGCGGCCAGCGAACTCGAGCAGCATCTTGAGCTGATCTCGGCGGCCGGCTGGCAAGACGGACGCGTGCACGCGCTGCCCACTAGCGAAGCCGGATGTGACCTGGCAACAACTCTGGAGCCGGATGCCGATCGCACGTCGCTGCTGGTGCCCCTCGTGGTCGCGCCCGGACCATTCACGGATCGCGTTGCCAAGTGCGCCGCCGACCACGGTGTGGAGATGGCCAGCGTGTCCTTCCACGCCTCCGAAGCCCTGACCTCCCTGATCTACCGACGAGTGCTCAACGCCCGCCGCGGCTGAACTCGTTCGCGCCCCTACCGCGCGGCAACTGACCCGTACGGCACCATCGGTGCATGGACTTCACGATCCCCAGCGAACTCATCGAGCTGCGCGCGTCATTTGCATCTTTCCTGGAGCGCGAAGTTCGTCCACTCGAAGATGACCTGCGCGAACAGTTCTGGTCTGAATGCCCCGACCGGCAGGTGCTCGGCGCCGCGGCGGCCGAGGTCACCCGACGCGCGGCGGCCGAAGGCTTCTACGCGGCACACATGCCCGAGTCAGTGGGTGGCCAGGGCCTGAGCACTCTCGGGATGACCCTGCTGGTCGAGGATGCCGCCCACAGCGGACTGCGCCTAGGCATGCTCGCAGTGTCCCCACCCAACCCCAGCGGACCCAGTCCATTGCTCATGGCCCTGCCGGAGTCCCTGCACGACCAGTACGTCCGGCCGATCGTGGCGGGCGAATCGACCATGTGCTTCGCCCTCACCGAGCCCGAGGCGGGTTCGGATGCACAGGCGATCCGCACCTCTGCCGTGCGCGACGGCCAGGGGTGGCGCATCAACGGCCACAAGCACTACATCACCAACGGCGACAAAGCCGACATCGCGATTGTCTTCGCGGTAACGGACGCGGAGAAGCGCGCAGCAGGCGGAATCACCGCTTTCCTGGTGCCCAGCGAGCAGTTCCGCCGCGGGCCAATCCAGTACAACATCTCGGACAGCCACCCCAGCGAACTGTTCTTCGAGGACTCCTGGGTGCCCGATGACCACGTGCTCGGCGAGGTCGGTGCCGGGTTCTTCCTGGCAATGAGCTTCCTCAACGCCGGCCGTGCCTACATCGGTGCCCAGGCACTGGGCCTCGCCGAATTCAGCCTCGACTCCGCGGTTGCGCATGCCTCGTCCCGAACCGCCTTCGGCAGGCCCATCGGCAAGTTCCAAGGCGTCTCGTTCCCGCTGGCGGAGTCCAAGTGTGACGTCGAAGCGATGCGCTGGCTGGTCTATCACCTGGCGTGGAGCGTCGACGCCGGTGAAAACGCCATGCAAGACGCGTCCATCGTCAAGTACTACGCAACTGAGCGCGCCTACCAAGTCGCCGACCGGGCACTGCAGACCTTCGGCGGTATGGGCCTGCTGCGAGAGGGTCCAATCGAGCGCATTCTTCGGCACCTGCGGATGCTGCGCGTGGTTGAGGGAGCCTCCGGCATTCAACAACTGGTCATCGCCCGCACCTTGGGACTATGAGCCACCCCTGCTGCGCTGGCACCGGCGACGAGGCAATTGTTCGTCGCGCATGTGACGCCGCTCACCGATGATCTGTAACGCCGCGGGCCACGAATTGGCCCGTTGGGGTTAGGCTTGTCCAGCATCCGTCGCTAGATTCCGAGGGACACCTGTGACGACCGATCAGCACAGCACCGACAGCACTGACAAGGCCATGGGCCCGAACGAGTGGCTCGTGGACGAAATCTACGAGCAGTACAAGGCCGACCGAAACTCTGTCGACCCCGCTTGGTGGGATTTCTTTGCTGACTACCAGCCAGGCGAGCACGGTCTCCACAGCCCTATCGGCACCACAGCCGTTGCGCCCATCCCACAAGAGGCGCCGCGCAAGCAGGCCCTGGCACCGCGCAACCCAACTGCAGGTGTGGAACGCACCCTTCGCGGTCCAGCGGCGCGGGTCGTGGCCAACATGGAGCAGAGCCTCACCGTGCCCACGGCTACGTCCGTGCGTACGGTGCCAGCGAAACTGCTCGTCGATAACCGAATCGTCATCAACAACGCCCTCAGCCGCGGTCGCGGCGGCAAGATCAGTTTCACCCATCTCATCGGATTCGCCCTGGTCAAGGCGCTGGCCCACATGCCGGCCATGAACGCCGCCTACATCGAAGAGGACAACGGAAAGCCGGGCGTCATCACCTACGACCAAGTGAACCTGGGGCTCGCCATCGACCTGCAGAAACCCGACGGCACCAGGCAACTGCTCGTCCCCAACATCAAGGACGCGCAGGCGATGGACTTCGCGCAGTTCTGGTCGACCTACGAGGACGTCGTCCGGCGCGCGAGGTCCGGTGACCTCAAGGTGGACGATTTCGCCGGCACGACCATCAGCCTTACCAACCCGGGCACGCTCGGCACGCAGCACTCCGTGCCCCGGTTGATGTCCGGCCAAGGGGCCATCATCGGGGTGGGCGCAATGGAGTATCCACCCGAATGGCAGGGCGCGGCGCCGGAGACGATTGCTCGGCAGGGCATCTCGAAGGTGTTGACACTCACCTCCACCTACGACCACCGGATCATCCAAGGCGCACAGAGCGGCGACTTCCTCCGGCGGGTGCACCAGTTGCTGCTCGGCGAGGACGACTTCTACCACCAGATTTTCTCCGCCCTGCGCATTCCCTACGAGCCCATCAAGTGGGCCAACGACATTGCACTCACGCACGACTCGGAGATTTCCAAGACCGCCCGGGTGCAGGAACTCATCCACGCCTACCGGGTGCGCGGGCACCTCATGGCGGACGTTGATCCGCTGGAGTACAAGCAGCGCGGCCACCCCGACCTCGACGTGACCAGCCACGGGCTGACCCTGTGGGACCTCGATCGGGAGTTCGCCACGGGTGGCTTCGGCGGCGCCGCCTTCATGAGATTGCGTGACATCCTCAAGGTGTTGCGCGATTCATACTGCCGCACCGTCGGCGTCGAGTACATGCACATCCAGGACCCCGAGCAGCGCAAGTGGATCCAGGATCGCGTTGAGGTCCCGCTCGCCCGGCCAAGTCGTGAGGAACAGCTGTCGATCCTGCGCCGACTCAACTCCGCCGAGGCGTTCGAGACGTTCCTGCAGACCAAGTACGTTGGCCAGAAGCGCTTCAGCTTGGAGGGCGGGGAATCGACGATTGCTGCGCTCGATGCAGTGCTCGATGCCGCGTGCAAGGCCAATCTCGTGGAAGTGTGCATCGGCATGCCTCACCGTGGCCGGCTCAACGTGCTCGCCAACATCGCAGGCAAGAGCTACGCGCAGATCTTCAAGGAGTTCGAGGGCGCGGCGCATGAGGACAGCGTCCAGGGCTCGGGTGACGTCAAGTACCACCTCGGAAGCGAGGGCGAGTACACGGCACCGGACGGATCCTCCACCAAGGTCTACCTAGCGGCCAACCCGTCCCACCTCGAAGCAGTGGATCCGGTGCTCGAGGGCATCGTGCGGGCGAAGCAGGACATGCTCGACCGCGGCTCGGAGTACCCGGTGCTGCCGTTGCTGATGCACGGTGATGCCGCCTTCGCCGGGCAGGGCATCGTGGCGGAGACGCTCAACCTGTCGCAACTGCGCGGCTATCGGACCGGCGGCACGATCCACCTCATCGTCAACAACCAAGTCGGATTCACCACCTCGCCGGCCCACAGCCGCTCGAGCGTCTATGCCACCGACGCCGCCAGAGTGATCCAGGCACCGATCCTGCACGTCAACGGCGACGATCCAGAAGCATGCGTGCGCGCCTCGGAACTCGCTTTCGAGTTCCGGCAACGATTCAACAAAGACGTCGTGATCGACCTCGTCTGCTACCGGCGACGTGGTCACAACGAGGCCGATGACCCCTCACTCACGAACCCCCTCATGTACAACCTCATCGACCAAAAGCGGTCCGTGCGCAAGATCTACACCGAGGCGTTGATCGGCCGCGGCGACATCACGCTCGACGAAGCAGAGCAGGCGCTGCGCGATTTCCAGGGCCAACTCGAGCGGGTGTTCGCGGAGACTCGCGACGACATCAAGCACCCTGCTGATGAGTCTGCGGACGAGTCCGAGAGCCCCAGTTTCCCGGCCCTCGTGGACTCTGCGATCTCCGATGAAACGTTGAAACACATCGCGTCCGGGCAGGTGACGGTGCCGGACGAACTGACTGTGCACAACCGACTGCGTCCGCAGTTGGAACGGCGCATGCGCATGATCGAGGATGGCACCGTCGACTGGGCCATGGCCGAGACGCTGGCATTCGGCTCCCTTCTCCTCGAAGGTCGCACGGTGCGCCTAGCCGGGCAGGATTCACGACGCGGCACCTTCGGTCAGCGTCACGCGGTGATCGTCGATCGAATCACCGGCGAGGGCTACGCCCCATTGCAGAACCTCTCCCCCGATCAGGGCCGGTTCTACGTCTACGACTCGATGCTGAGCGAATTCGCCGCCCTGGGGTTCGAGTACGGCTACTCGGTGGCTCGTCCGGATGCCCTGGTTCTGTGGGAAGCCCAGTTCGGCGACTTCGCCAACGGCGCACAGACCATTTTGGACGAATTCCTCTCGAGCGGCGAGCAGAAGTGGCAGCAGACTTCCGGCGTCGTCCTGCTCCTGCCGCACGGCTACGAGGGCCAGGGCCCAGACCACTCGTCGGCGCGCATCGAGCGCTATCTGCAGCTGTGCGCGCAAGACAACATGTCGGTGGCCATGCCGTCGACGCCGGCCTCCTTCTTCCACCTGCTGCGCTGGCAAGCGCTGTCACCCCACCAGAAGCCCTTGATTGTCTTCACTCCCAAGTCGATGTTGCGCAACAAGCGTGCTGTGTCCAGCGCTCAGGACTTCACCACCGGGCGATTCGCCCCGGTGATTGACTCTGGCGGCGTCGACCCGGCGCGGGTGCGCAAGGTTGTGCTCTGTTCCGGGAAGGTGACGTGGGATCTGCTGGCTGCGCGCGAGGCCCGCGGCATCGACGACGTGGCCATCCTGCGCCTCGAACGGTACTACCCGCTGCCGGGTGACGAGATCGCGCAGGCGTTGACTGCTTACCCCGATTCGGCTGAGGTCATGTGGGTGCAGGAGGAGCCCATGAACCAAGGCGCCTTCCAATTCCTGGCCATCAACTTGCCTGAGTTCCTCAACGGCCGACCCCTCCTCGCAGCAACCCGCGCGCCCTCCGCCGCTCCTGCTACCGGGTCCCACAAGGCTCACGAACTCGAGCAGGCTGCGGTGATCGACGAGGCCCTGAGCTAGGTTCGCGGTGTACTTCACGGATCGCGGGGTCGAGGAGTTGCTCCAGCGCCGCGGTGATGAAGCCGTCAGTTTCGCGTGGCTCGCCGAGCAGTTGCGAATCTACGTCGACTTGCACCCCGACGACGAGGGTCCCGTGGAGCGGCTCGCCACCTGGCTCGCGAGGCTCGACGACGAGGACGACTAGCGAGTCACCTGGTCAGCACCACTTTGCCAAAGATGTCGCCGGATTCGACCAGCTCCAGCGCGCCACGGGCGTCGGTCATGTCGGCAACGTGATCCACGAGCGGACGCAGCCCAGTCCGCACACACAGGTCAACCAACTCAACGAGTTCGCCCCGGGTGCCCATCGTGGAGCCGATAACCGAGAGTTGCTTGAAGAAGATGCGGGTGAGGTCCGCGGGCGGGTTGGGTCCCGAGGTGGCTCCGCTGATCACGATGCGACCGCCCGGAATGAGCGACTTGATGGAGTGCTCCCAGGTTGCCGCGCCCACCGTCTCCATGACGGCCTCAACGCGCTCGGGCAGTCGCTCCCCTGATGCGAATACCGCATCTGCGCCGATCTGCAGCGCGTGCTCGCGCTTCTCGGGGCTGCGACTCGTCGCCCACACGCGGAGGCCGAGCGCCTTCCCCAGCGTGATGCACGCAGTCGACACCCCGCCACCCACGCCTTGCACCAGGATCGTCTCGCCTGGTTGGAGATTGCCGCGCGTCACCAACATCCGGTAGGCCGTCAGCCAGGCGGTGGGTAGGCAGGCTGCCTCCACCTCAGAAATCTCGGGCGGCCGCGGTATGACGTTGCGTTCGGGCACCACCACGTAGTCGGCGAAGGTTCCCTGATGCACTTCGCTGAGCAGGGTCCTGGCGGGGTCGAGCGTTTCGTCGGCCCCGGTACCAATCACCGAATGGACGATGACCTCCTCACCGTCATCGGTGACCCCCGCAGCGTCGCAACCCAGAATCATGGGAAAGCGATCGGCGCTGATGCCGACCCCGCGGAGGGTCCATAGATCGTGGTGGTTGATGCTCGCGGCCCGCACCGCCACCCGCAGCCAGCCCGGTGGCACGTCCGGCTCCGGTCGTTCTCCCACCACGAGCGCGGCCAGCGGATTCTCGGGCTCCGGTCGAGCCCCATACACGGCGAACACGAGATCAGAGCCTAGCCGGGCCCGACCTCAGCGCGGGATTCTGGCCACCCCAGCGGCAATCGCGGCCTGGGCCACGGCCTCCGCGACATGCACCGCCACGCGGCGGTCGAACGGCGACGGCACGATGAAGTCGGGCGCCAGTCGGTCACCCACCACCTCCGCGATGGCGTCGGCGGCCGCCAGGTGCATGGACTCGGTGATACGCCGAGCGCGCACGTCGAGGGCGCCTCGAAAGATGCCCGGGAATGCCAGCACGTTGTTGATCTGATTGGGAAAGTCCGAACGCCCGGTGGCCACCACAGCCGCGTACGTGTGCGCCACGTCGGGGTGGATCTCCGGTTCTGGGTTGGCCAACGAGAAGATGATGGCCTCGGGCGCCAGATTGGCCAGCGCCTCCGGGGCAACGGTGCCGCCCGAGACGCCGATGTACACATCGGCGTCTTCCAGCGCAAGCGCCATGTCGCCGTCCAGACCGCGCGGGTTGGTGCGCGAGCGCAGGTCAAGCTTGGCGATGTTCAAGTCGGTCCGACCCGGGCCCAAGATGCCCGTCGAATCCACCACCACGACGTCACTCACGCCCGCCTCGACCAGGATCTGCGCGACCGCCGTGCCGGCCGCGCCCGCACCGGAGATCACCACGGAGCACTCCGTGAGGGTCCGACCGGTGAGCTTGACGGCACCTTCCAGCGCGGCCAGGACCACGATGGCCGTGCCGTGCTGATCGTCGTGGAACACCGGAATGTCAAGACGTTCGTCGAGTTGGCGCTCAATGGCGAAGCAGCGCGGTGCGGAGATGTCCTCCAGGTTGATGCCCCCGAAGGCTGGCGCGATGCGCGCCACCGTTTCCACCACTTCGTCGACGTCGGTGCAGTCCAGGCAGATGGGAACAGCATCAACGTGGGCGAACTCCTTGAACAGCAGCGCCTTGCCTTCCATGACCGGCAGGGCCGCTTCTGGGCCGATGTTCCCCAGGCCCAGCACTGCTGTTCCGTCGCTCACGACTAACACCGTGTTGGACTTCCAGGTGTAATCGAACACCAAGTCGCGGTCGCAAGCGATCGCATTGGACACCCGGGCGACGCCCGGTGTGTAGGCGAGGGCCAACCCCTCGCCGTCGCGAATCCGTACCGTGGGCCGTACCTCGATTTTGC
The DNA here is from genome assembly GCA_963752505.1 of uncultured Actinomycetes bacterium. Classification (GTDB taxonomy): domain Bacteria; phylum Actinomycetota; class Actinomycetes; order S36-B12; family UBA10799; genus JACJWR01. The sequence goes on along the minus strand of CAVVYM010000010.1, from coordinate 164,090 downwards.
CGCCCCGATGCAACGGGAATGCTGGGTCGAGATTGCGGTCCTGGTCCTGCGACACGCGAGGCCCCTCTCAGGTTAGGCAGACAATCCCGCCAGTCTCCCACATGGGCTTCGGCCGGGTAATGTCGCTCCACAGAGGGAGCGGTCGCGTGTTGGGTAGTCGTGACGTCCGGCTTGCCCCCCAAGTGGCCTAGGCGCATAGGAGCAGCACCGATGTCTGACCCGAATCACGTCATCCTCACAGTCGCCGCAGATGCGGCCAGGCTACCGCTGGCCAGAGTGGTGGCTGTGTCATGCGCAGCACTGGCTGGCTTCCCGCTCGATCGCATCGACGACGCCCGGCAGTGCACCCAGGAAGCACTCGCGCTCCTACTGGAGACGTGCCCCGGCGGAGAAGTGGAACTGCGTTTCCGGATGCACAGCGGCCAACTTGAGGTGCAGAGTTCCGTGGCCTGTTCTCTGCCTGAGGCGATCATCGACGAGTCGTCCTTTGCGTGGCTGCTCCTCACCGAACTAGCCGACGATGCAGGTGCCCACCTCACTGACGATCGACTCATGGTCAGGTTCGTGATGGAGACACGCGAACCGACGGTGCTCTCGACGGGAACAAGGACGTGACCGCCCAACGCGGCACGGGGCGGGACTACCACGACGCCGAACTCCTCGCGGTGGTGGCAGACCCTGACTCCGACCCGGCAGACGTCGCCGCCGCCCGCGAAGCGCTGGTGAAACTGCACATGCCGTTGGTCGCCCACATCGTGCGCAGGTTCTCCGATCGCGGCGAATCCACCGACGATTTGATGCAGGTCGGCTCCATCGGGCTGCTCAAGGCCATCGACAGGTTCGACCCCAGCCGTGGGGCCGGCTTCGCAACGTACGCAACACCCACCATCATCGGCGAGATCAAGCGCCACTTTCGCGATCGCGGCTGGAGCGTGAAGGTGCCCCGCCGACTGCAGGACCTAGGGATCAAGGTGCGGCGGACGAGGGAGGAACTCACGGGCAAGCTGGGCCGATCCCCGACTGTGGCGGAAGTGGCCGAAGCACTCGGCGTGGATGAGGACGATGTGTTGGAGGCGCTCGAGTCCGCACAGGCCTACTCGTCAACCTCGCTCGAGGCGCCCACCGAGCATGATTCCCGCGGGATCGGCGACACGCTGGGCAGCGACGACCTCGAAATTTCCTTGGTCGTCGACCGCGAGACCCTGCGCCCCGCGTTGGCCGCACTCGAGCCCCGGCAACGCCAAATCCTCGTGATGCGCTTCTTCGGCCACAAGACCCAAAGCGAAATTGCTGAAGCGCTCGGCATCTCTCAGGTGCACGTCTCAAGGTTATTGAGCCGCACCTTGGCCGAACTGCGAGAGACGCTGGGTGAGGACGCGTCGGAATAGGTGCGCACCGGTCGCAGCAGGGAAGCTGCTAGCGCGGGGCGCGACCGTTCGAGCGGCCGGGTTCGGGCTCGTCTGCCCCATCCTCCAGCGCCGACATCAAACCTGGAGAGAAGCCGATGACCACGCCCACCACGCCGACCACCAGGATCAGCACCCCGACTGTCTTCGTGAATCCACCGTCCCCTGAGAAAACCGTCCAGCCCACGATCACCACAAATGCCTGAGTAACGAGGAACGGGGTCCTGGCCAGCGAATTGCGGCGCATCAGGCCGAAGAGCAGCACGCCGATGAGAGCGGCGAAGGCAAAGTAGACGGCCATCTCCCAGCCGGTGGCGGTGATCGAGGAACCCCTGGAGTCGCGGGCGGCAATCCCGATGGCCAGGGCATAGGCGACGAGCGCCACAGACTCCAGCGCGCTCAAGGCAATCGCAGCGCGAAGTTGCCAGGGTGTCGAACTAGTCACAACGCGACCCTAAGCCACCACCGCAGCACGGGAAACCGGGCAGGACCAACAGCGGCCACCGGCCAACTCGCCTGGAAGCCGAGGACTAGGCTGGCAAGATGCGCGGACTGTTGGTTGTGAATCCCAAGGCGACGGCGACCACCGACCGCACCAGAGATGTCCTCATCCACGCCTTGGCCGATCAGTTCGACCTGGAGACGGTGCGCACTGACCATCGCGGACACGCCATGGAGTTGGGGGCGCGAGCTGTCGAGGAGCACCTCGACATTGTCGTGACCCTGGGCGGCGATGGCACCGTCAACGAGACCGTCAACGGCATCATGTCGGCCCGTGGATCGCGCACTGCAGCCGAATTGCCGGCTCTCGGCGCCGTACCGGGCGGCAGCGCCAACGTATTCACCCGCGCCTTGGGATTTCCCATGGATCCGGTCGAAGCGACCGGCGAGTTGGTGGCCGCGATCCGTGATGAGCGCACGACTACGGTCTGCCTCGCCCATGCAGAGGGTACGCAGGCGGACGGGGAGTCGTTCGCACGGTGGATCACGTTCAACGCTGGGATCGGCCTCGACGCCGCGATCATCCACTCGATGGAGGCGCAGCGGGCCAAGGGGAAAGAAGCCACCCCCACCAGGTACCTCGTGACCTCGGTGCGCTCCTTCTTCACCGCGGTCGATCGCAAGACGCCGGCGATCACGCTCGAAGTCCCGGCCGACGGCGAGATCGAGAACGTCCACCTGGTCATCATTCAGAACGCCTCGCCCTGGACCTACCTGGGGACGTTACCTGTGAACCCGTTGCCCGGGGTCACGTGGGAGAACGGACTAGGGGTCTGGGCGGTGCGGCGAATGCGATTCGTCGACGGAATCCGCTACTCGCGACGCATGCTGATGTCCAGCAAAGCGGGTTCGACGAAACAGTTGTACGTCGGAATCGACCTCGAGTACTTCGACGCCAGCTGCGACCCGCCAGTGGCGTTGCAGATTGACGGCGAAGGGCTCGGCGAAGTCGTCGCGGCGCGCTTCACCTCCCACCCCGAGATGCTCCGCGTGTATTGCTAGGGAGCCTCAAAGGTGACGGCTGGGATTCGACTATCCGCGGGCGACGACGCGGGAGCGACGACGGCGCAGCGAGAGCCGCTCCGATTCGCTCATGCCGCCCCAGACACCGAAGTCCTGACCGGTCTCCAGCGCCCAGGCAAGGCACTCCTGCATCACGGGGCAGGTTCGGCACACGACCTTGGCCTGCTCAACCTGATCCACCGCGGGACCTGAGTCACCGATCGGGAAAAACAGTTCGGGGTCGTGCGTAAGGCATGCGGCTTCGTAGCGCCAGTCCATCTGGCGGACCTCCACTTTCGATTAGGGGGACGAGATGGGGGCGGCGTCGTCGCGGGTCGCGACATGACCTATTGTTCGCCCTGTTGACATCTAGGGTCACACACTCCCCCGGCACTGCACAAGAGCCACGCGGGGTAGACCTGGCAAAGACGGTGTCGGCTATCTCACACCCGATTCCCCTTGCGATACCAAGCCTTTTTGGAATTCGAGGGTCACACCCACCCCGCCTGCGGGTCGATTGCGCCACGCCACCGTGCCGCCATTCTCTGTCACGAGCGTCCGCACTATCTGCAGCCCAAGGCGTCCGGAGTCCGACGGGGAAAAGTCAGCAGGCAATCCAGGCCCGTTGTCCTCAACCAGCACCCGCGCCGTTTCGCCGACTCGGCGCGCCGTCACCGACACCCGCGCACCGTCACCGGAGTGCTCGACGGCGTTGGCCACCAGCTCGGCTAGGCACATCGCCATGGGGGTAGCCGTCTCGGTCGGCCACAGGCCTATGGAGCCGTCCCGGCGCAGGCGAGCATCAGGTGCCAACTCCCTGGCCATCGCGAGGACACGGTCGATGACGTCGTCGAAGTCCACCGCGCCCTCCGGCGATGCTGCCAACACCTCGTGGACCACGGCGATGGCTCCCACCCGGGTGCCCGCATCGACCAGCGCGCCGCGTGCCTCGTCACTAGTGACGCGCCGCGCTTGCATACGCAACAGCGCCGCCACCATCTGCAGGTTGTTCTTGATGCGGTGGTGCACCTCGCGCAGGCTCGCCTCCTTGGTCATCAACGCGCGCTCGCGGTGACGCAGCTCGGTGACGTCGCGCACCAGAATCAGCGCACCCCGATGCTGGCCCTTTGCGGTCAGCGGTATCGACTCAAGCTGCAGGGTCGCCTCGGAGTGTTCGAGCTCCACCCGGCCGGCGACCACCCCGCCGGATACCCGGGCAACGTCGGGGTCCGTGCCGTCCGCCCGGTCGTGCAGCCGGGGGGTCAACCTCGCCAGCACGGTGCCGTGCAGATCGACGGCCGCACCCAACCTTCGGAAAGCCGACATCGCGTTCGGGGATGCAAACGTGACAACGCCTGCGGCATCGAGGCGGATGAGTCCACCTCCTACCCGCCAGGCCGTGTCACGGTCGCGCTCGGGCAGCGGAAAATCGCCGGTCGTGATCATCGCGCACAGGTCGTCGGCCGCTTGCCGGTAAGTCTCGCCGAGTCGCCCCGAATCACCGGCGTCGCTGTTCGTGTAGCGGCCGACGAGCGCGAACACCGAGCCGTCTTGGGTCAGCGGATACATCTGCTGGCGAACCCGACCGGCACGGGAGGTTGCGGCCTGCTGCCGGGCGCTGGCCATGGCTCGGTCCATGACTGGCCGTCGACCGCGGGCGACGAACGTACCCACGACGTCATCGGAGAAGCACGTCCGCGCGGTATCGGGTCGTTGGTGGGCCACAGCCACATAGCCGCCGCCGTTCCAGGTCGGGATCCACAACACCAAGTCGCCGAAGGCCAGGTCCGCAATCACCGACCAGTCGGCCACGAGGTCCCGCAGCCGGTCGAATTGTTCCGTGCTGAGATCGCCGTGCTCGCGCACCAGACGGGCCATGTCTGCCACCCGATAAGGGTACGCCCGAACCCACCCGGCAGCGCGCACTTCTACGGCTGGCACGATTTCGGCATGAGCCTCAAGCCGGACATCTCCTCCCCCGCCCCGTCCACGCTGACGGCGCAACGGTCTGCCCGGACCACCGACCTCATCGCGCGGGACGCCGCCGCCTTGTGGCATCCCTTCACCCAGCAGTCCGTCTGGGTTGCCGACGATCCCATCGTGGTGGATCACGCCGAGGGCATGTACTTCACCGACTCCGACGGCAACCGCTACCTCGACGGGGTCTCGTCGCTGTGGGTCAACGTGCACGGCCACAACCGGCCGGAGATCAACGATGCGATCATCGGTCAGCTCAACCGCCTTGATCACACAACTTTCCTGGGCCTGACCCATGAGCCGGGCATAGAACTCGCGGAGAAGCTGCTGGCGACGGCACCGGCCGGACTCACGCGTGTCTTCTACGCCGGCGACGGGGCGAGCGCAGTTGAGGCCGCCCTGAAGATCGCCTACCAAGCGCACGCGCAGAACGGTGAGGCCAGGCCCTGGTACGCGCACATCGCCGAGGGCTACCACGGCGACACGCTGGGCGCGGTCAGCGTCGGCGGGATCGACCTCTTTCACGATACCTACCGCGCGGTGATGCTGGCCACCAAGCAGGTCTCGAGTCCCGGGGTGCTGACCGCGCCCGAGCAGACCAGGGCCGAGCGGGCCCGCGAGGTGCTTGCGGAGCTGCGTGCCCTGTTGAACGTGGAGGCGGCGCGCATCTCCGCGCTGGTCATCGAACCGATGGTGCAGGCCGCCGGTGGGATGCTCACCCACGATGTGGAGTTCGTGCGCGGAGCGCGCCAGCTCTGCGACGAGTTCGGCATCTACCTGATTGCGGACGAGGTAGCGACCGGGGTGGGCCGCACCGGCAAGATGTGGGCTTGCGAGCACGCTGACATCACACCTGACCTGCTGACGTGCGGCAAGGGACTGACGGCCGGCTACCTGCCGATGTCTGCCGTGCTCGCCACCGAGGCGCTGTACGAAGCCTTCCTCGGCACGCCAGCGTCGGCGCGTACCTTCTTTCACGGGCACTCCTACACGGCCAACCCGTTGGCGGCAGCCGCGGCGATCGCCAACCTGGATCTCATGGCCGAGGCGGGCACCGTGGCACGCGCGCACGAGGTCGGCGAGCGGATCGGCGCGCTACTGGAACCGCTGCAGCGATACGACGGGGTGAAGGAGGTGCGTCGGATCGGCACCATGACCGGCATTGAGGTGGCCTCTGTCGGCGATCGCACCGGATTCGCAGTCTGTCAGGAGGCGCGCGCACACGGGGTTTGGGTGCGTCCCCTCGGCGACGTGGTTGTGCTGATGCCACCACTGGCGATCGACAACGATGACGTCGACCTATTGGTCGGGACCGTGGCGGCGGCAATCCGCTCGGTGGTCCAATGACACCTGCACCCCCGCCGGTATGGTCGCACCTCGCCACCGCGGCAGCCGCCCGCGAGGCGGCTGGCATGACTCGCGCGCTGCGTCCGCGAGATGCACATCAGCACCTCATCGACGTCGCCTCCAACGACTACCTCTCGTTGGCCCGTGACCCGCGGTTGGCGGCAGCGGCTGTCAGCGCCACCCGACTGTGGGGAACCGGCGCGACCGCCTCCCGACTCGTGGTGGGGGCGCTGGCCCTCCACAGCGAACTGGAGCGTGCACTGGCCGAATTCGTCGGCGCGCCGTCGGCGCTGCTGTTCAGCTCCGGCTACCTGGCAAACCTGGCCGCCCTCACCGCGCTGACCGACGCCGACACCTTGATCGTCTCCGACGAGGCCAACCACGCGTCGCTGATCGATGGCTGCCGGTTGAGTAGAGCCGAGGTGGCCGTCTACCCCCACCTCGACGTCGAAGCGATGGGCCGACTGTTAGCCAACCGCAGGCAGCCGAGGGCCCTTGTGGTGACCGACGCGGTGTTCAGCGTGGATGGCAGCCTCGCCCCGCTGGCCCAGCTGCATCGCGAGGTCCGAGCCAACGGCGCCGCCCTCGTGGTGGATGAGGCGCACGCGCTCGGCGTGGTCGGACCCGGCGGGGCAGGTGGCGCCGCTGCTGCCGGCATCGCCGGGGAACCCGACGTGGTGCTCACCGTCACGTTGTCGAAGTCGCTGGGTGCGCAGGGTGGGGCCGTGCTCGGCCCACCAGGCGTGATCGACGCTCTGGTGAACACTGCTCGCACGATGATCTTCGATACCGGTCTTGCTCCCGCACCGACCTCTGCCGCGCTGGCAGCACTGCAGATCTTGCAGGCCGATCCTGGCCTGCCCGCGGCCGTCCGCCGCGTCAACGACGCACTGCACGCCGAGGCGCTCGCGGCGGGATGGGAGTGCCAGTCAAGCCACGGAGCCGTGCTGTCACTGCAGGTGGGCGGTGCGGAGGCCGCGGTCGCGGCCCAGAAGGCCTGCGCCGAGCACGGTGTTTCGGTGGGCTGCTTCCGACCACCTTCGGTGCCTGACGGTCAGGCATGCTTGCGCATCACCGCGCGGGCCGGAACCACTGCCGCCGACATCGCGCAGGTGGGCCGAGCACTGCGGGCGGCCAAGTCGCGCACCAGCACTCACACCCCGGTCGTACCTGCGGTTGTCCGGGGGCCGTCGCCGGGGGGCGACGGCGCAGCGGATTCGGCGGCTGAATGCGTGATTCGGCTTGTCACGGGCACCGGCACCGGCGTAGGCAAGACGATCGTCACCGCCGCGCTGGCGGCAGCGGCGCTGGCAGCCCATCGCCGCGTCACCGTGGTCAAACCCGTGCAGACGGGCCTGGCGGCGCAGGAAGAGGGTGACGTCGACGTGGTGCAGCGGCTGGCCGGAAGCGCGGTTCGTTGCGTCGAGTTGATCCGCTACCCCGACCCGCTTTCACCCGAGGCGGCGGCCCGGGTCAGCGACCGCGAGGCACCCACGGTGGCGGACTTGGCCGAGCGCATCCTGGCGCTCGGCACGGCGAGCGACCTCGTGCTGGTCGAAGGCGCTGGCGGCGCGCTGGTGCGATTCAACTCCGAGGGCGAGACGTTCGCCGACCTCGCCGCCGAACTGCGCAGCCGCGGTGCCGCTCCGGTGGACGTCGTCGTGGTGGCCGACCCGGCCTTGGGCACTCTCAACCACACGGCACTCACGCTGGAGGCGCTCAGCCGTCGCGGCGTCACGGAGGCGGCTGTGGTGCTCGGCACCTGGCCGACCGATCCGGACCTCGCCAGCCGCGAAAACCTGGTGGACCTCCCGCGGATCATCCGAGCCCCGATCGCGGGGATCCTGCCCGGCAACGCGGCGGACCTGAGTCCGGCCGAATTCCGGGCGGTGGCCGAGGCCGGGTTGGCCCCCGAGTTGGGCGGCCGGTTCAATGGGAGCATTGGCACGACCGACGTGAGCGTGGAATCCTCTGCGCTACCCCCAGATCCGGACGAACCGAGGATGGAATGACGCAAACATTCGACACCACTGGCGAACGTACCGAGCCTGCCGACGGCGTGCTGGTCCGAGCCCGCGAGCGCGTGCTGGGCGAAGGGCTGGGGCTCAGTGAGGCCGATGTGTTGGCGGTGCTGACCCTCGACGACGAATTCCTCCCCGAGTTGCTGGAACTCGCCCACGAGGTTCGAATGCGCTGGTGCGGACCCGAAGTGGAAGTCGAGGGAATCGTCTCGGTCAAGACCGGCGGCTGCCCCGAGGACTGCCACTTCTGTTCGCAGTCCGGGCTGTTCCCCACGCCCGTTCGGGCCGCCTGGCTTGACATCCCCAGTCTGGTGGAGGCGGCCAAACAAACGGCCGCCACCGGGGCCACCGAATTCTGCATCGTCGCCGCTGTGCGCGGACCCGACGAGCGCCTGATGGCGCAGATGCGCGAGGGCGTGGCCGCGATCCACGAAGCAGTTGACATTCACGTCGCGGCGAGCCTGGGGATCCTCACCCAGGAGCAGGTCGACGATCTCGTCGACATGGGAATTCACCGGTACAACCACAACTTGGAAACGGCGCGCAGTTACTTCCCCAACGTGGTGAGCACCCACACCTGGGACGAGCGCATGGACACCCTCGAGCGCGTGCGCGAATCGGGCATGGAGGTCTGTTGCGGCGGCATCGTGGGAATGGGCGAGACGGAGGAACAACGCGCCGAGTTCGCCGTGCAACTTGCCTCGCTCCAACCGCATGAGGTGCCGTTGAACTTCCTCAATCCGCGACCGGGTACACCTTTCGAGGACCAAGAGGTGATGCCGGCCAACGATGCCCTGCGCACCATCGCGGCCTTCCGGCTGGCACTCCCCCGCACCATCTTGCGGTTCGCCGGCGGTCGCGAGATCACGCTTGGCGACCTCGGCACCCGGGAGGGGTTGCTCGGCGGGATCAACGCTGTGATCGTCGGCAACTACCTCACCACGCTGGGCCGCTCACCCTCGGACGATCTGGAACTGCTCACGGATCTGAAGATGCCGATGAAGGCATTCTCCGATTCGCTGTAGTCTCTCGCAGCCAACCGCGTCAGCGGTCCCCGTACGATGCGTGTCGCGAGCCGCCCACGAACCCCCGCGAGAGGACAAACGCCCATGATGGACAAGAACTTGATCACGATCGTGGCGGTCGTGCTCATCCTCTCGCTGCTCATCGCCGTCTTCGTGAGCCTGATTTGAGCGCCGACGCGAGCAAGGGTCCGGCCATGATGACGGGCAACGGCGGCGATTTCATGGTGGCCGCTGCCCGCGCCTACGGGGTGTCGACGCTGTTCACCCTCAGCGGCGCCCATGTCTTCCCGCTGTACGACGCGGCCATCGGCGGCCCTGCCGGGTACCAATCGGCCGGGCGACGCAACTCCGAGGCTCTGCGCTCGGGTCCAATCCGTCTGGTCGACACCCGTCATGAAGCGTCCGCAGTGTTCGCGGCCGAGGGCACGGCCAAACTCACACGCACCCCCGGCTTCGCCGCCATCACGGCCGGCCCCGGGGTCACCAACGGCATCAGTGCGCTCGCGTCCGCCTACTTCAACGGCGTCCCCATGCTCGTCGTGGGCGGCCGGGCACCCGCCTTCCGCTGGGGAACGGGCGCGCTGCAGGAGATCGACCACATCCCCCTGGTGCGACCCGTCACGAAATTCGCCGCCACCTTCGCCGACCCCGCCACCATCGGCCACGACACCGCAACCGCCTTCAGCGCCGCACTGACCGCCCACCAGGGCCCGGCCTTCGTTGACGTCCCGATGGACCGGTTCTACACCCCGGCCGAGGCCGCGACTCCGAGTCGCATCGACACCACCGAGACCGAGGTCGACCAGGCTGCCGTCGCGCGCATCGCAGGTCTGCTTGCCGAGGCGCAGCACCCCGTGCTGATCCTCGGATCAGACGTCTGGATGACCGGCGCCGATGCAGCTGCGCGGGCCTTCGCCGAGGCCACCGGGGTCCCGGTGATCGCCAACGGCATGGCCCGCGGGATCTTGCCGCGCGGCCACCAACTACTGGTCACCCGGGCGCGCGGAGCGGCCTTCGCGGGGGCCGATCTGGTGATCGTCGTAGGTACCCCGCTCGATTTTCGGCTCGGCTACGGCGCCTTCGGCCCCGGCCCGGCCCCGGTCGTGCACATCGCGGACGATCCCGCGCAGATTTCGCTGCACGCCAACCCACGGGAATCCACTGCCGGACCACTGGGCGCGATATTCGACTCCTTGCTCGAAGAATGGTCACGCGTGGCCGGTGGGGCCCCGTACGTCGATTGGGCCGAGTCGCTGCGCCACGCGGCCGATCAGGCGGTGGCCAAGGATGCTGCGCTGCTGGCCGCCGACACCGATCCCATCCACCCGGCGCGCGTCTACGGCGAATTGCTCCCCCGGCTCACCGACGACACGGTGGTGATCGGCGACGGCGGCGACTTCGTGTCGTTCGCCGGTCGCTTCGTGGAACCTGCCCAACCCGGTCGTTGGCTGGACCCGGGCCCGTTCGGCTGCCTGGGCACCGGACTCGGCTACGCCTTGGCGAGCGGCATCGCCTACCCTTCGAGCCCAACCGTGCTGCTCCTCGGCGACGGCGCCGCCGGCTTCAGTTTGATGGACGTCGACACGTTGGTTCGGCACAACATCCCCACCGTGATGGTGATGGGCAACAATGGCGCCTGGGGGCTGGAGAAGCACCCCATGCGATTGCTGCACAGCTACGACGTCGCCGCGGACCTACAACCAGAGTTGCGCTACGACGAGGTTGTCAGCGCCTTGGGTGGAGCTGGCGAAATCGTGCGGCGGGCAGCCGACATCGGCCCGGCCCTGGACCGTGCGATGGCGGCCGGCGTTCCCTACCTGGTGAATATCATCACCGACCCCGAAGCCGCCTACCCCCGTTCAACCACAGGACTCTGACGGAGGGCGCACCGGGGCACCTCGTGTGCCACGATGGTCGGACACACTGAGTCGATTCCCGCGGGAGTGGATGGGCCATGGCTGGCGTCACTTTCCGGTGGAACAGCCCGCCGGGCTGGCCGCCGCCGCCACCGGGCTGGACGCCGCCGCCGGGCTGGTCCCCACCATCCTCCTGGCCCGAGCCGCCACCCGGTTGGCACTTCTTCGTCGCGGTCTCGGATTCGACTCCAGCTCCCCCGAAGCAGCGCCGGGGCCGACGTCTGGGTGTCCTCGCCGCCGCGGTCTTCGCCGTGCTTGCGGTCGGGGCCGGTCTGGCCCTGCCGCTGAGCGAATCCGGGCAACAGTCGAGCGTCGCCCCACCGCCCACAACGGCCGACTCCTCAGCACCTGCCCTCGCAGGAGACGTCCGATCACTCGATTCGCCGCGGTCGGCGACCGGCGCCGACTCAGCCGCCACCGACGCCGTCGAGGCACCCATCACCGCGCCGCCGAGACCGGTCGGCGACGGCACTGAGCCGCCCGCCTCGGAACCGGCCCCCGGACCGACCTGGTCGCAGCCTGCAACCCCCTTCCGATGGCCAGGATTTCCACTGCCGGGTCTGGGCGAGCAATCGCAGCGACTCCTGGCCGTGCCGCCGACCACCACGACGGGTTCCTACAGCTTCGTGCAGACCCAGCCCAACGGTGCACCGGTCGGCTACTCCCCGTGTCGGGTGTGGCCGGTGGTGGTCAACCCGACGAATGCGCCGCCGGGGGCCTACGAGCGGGTGGTCAGCGCAGTAGCGACCATCAGCCAGTCGACCGGCATCGCATTCCAGGTCGAGGGACTCACCGATGAGCCCTACGACCTCGATCGGTCGGCCTACCAGCCTGAGCGATACGGCGACCGGTGGGCTCCCATTCTCGTGGTGTGGGAGCCGGATGGTCGCACCGCTGTCGCGGGCCACGGCGGCTCCCGCGCTGTGACGATGTCCGACACCGGGCTGTCGCACTTCGTCACCGGTTTCGTCGCCATCGACTCCTCCGACATGGAGAACAACGAACTCGACAGCCTCGAGGCCGTGCTGCTACACGAATTCGGCCACGTCGTCGGCCTCGACCACTCAGATGACCCCCGCGAACTCATGGCACCCATCTACCGCGGTCAGCCCGGCTTCGGGCCAGGTGACCGCGCCGGCCTGGCAGCCGTTGGCACCGCGCCCTGCGCGCCGAATCTCTGAGCGCCACATCTCTGAACTGCGGCCCCTGGCTAGGACAACCCGGACAGGAATCGCTCCCGTTGGACGACCACCCGATCGATCGTTCCCACCGAGATTTGCGTGCCGTCCTGGTTGTGGGCAGTGACGTGATAGGTGAGGCGAAGACCGGCTGCCGCCACCAACTCGGCTTCGCACCGTACCTGCGCACCGACCGGGCTGGGCGCAAGGTGGCCAATGTCGACGTGCACGCCGAGGGAGACGGAGTGCTCAGGCATCTCCACCGTTTGTAGCGTGGTCGCTTCCAACCAAGACACGAGCACCGGCGTGCCCAGCACCGGGACCACGCCGGAACCCACAGCTTGCGCGGTATCGGACTCCTTGACAACGAAATCCATGGTCGCCTTCGACCCGACCGAATCCGACCAACTGCTGGTGTCGACCATGGCCCCAGGGTATCCCGACGCTGGGCCACCTGCCCTTTTCGGGGAGCGAGGTACCGCCGCTGACTACCATCGGCCACCATGGATCCATGACATCCTTCGACCCGGCCGGAGGGCCCTATTGCTCCCGCTGCGGGGAACCCCTCGCCAGCGGCGACCACCGACAGTGCCAGTCCGCCCTGGCTCTGGAACCGCCCCGTTTCTGCCGGACCTGCCGCCGTCGCATGACGGTGCAGGTGATGCCGCAGGGGTGGGCAGCCAAATGCGCCCAGCACGGCTGGGTTCAGGCAACGCCGGGTACCTGACGACTCGTTGCGGCTCCACCTCCCGCCGGACGCAGCCACGGGCTAACGTGAGGTTGTGACCCAGTTCGCTCAGGACCCGCCGCGTCCGCCGTGGGGGCCGCCCGCCGGTCGCGCAACCGGACCTCCCACGGGCAGGCCCATGACGGTGTCGACGCCGCCGGGCCCTCCCCCCGCACCCCCGCGGCGCCAGAGCGCACCGGTCCAGTCACCACCCCCGGCGGATTCCTCCCCGCCCGCTGATGCCTCGGCAACTCCGGTCCCAACTGCGGCAGGACCCCCCGCGGTGATCGCGGTCACGCAGGTGGACTCACCCCGCCGAATCGACACGCTGCTGGCGTCCCTCGTAGCAGCGAAGGGATCCGATCTGCACATCAAGGCTGGTAGCCCGCCTCGCGTGCGCATCGACGGGACCTTGCACGCGCTCGATCACCCCGTGCTGACCCCGCCGGATACCGAATCGCTGGTAGCCGAGGTCATCCGTCCGGACCAGGCAGCGGCTTTTGCCGAAACGAACGAGGCTGACTTCGCCTACCACGACGAACTGGTGGGACGCTTCCGCGTCAATGCGCTGCGCCAACGGGGTGCCGCGGGCATGGTCTTTCGCCATGTGAGCGTGGGCGCACCCGCGCTGACCGACCTTGGCGTGCCCGATGTACTGCACAACCTGGCTCTCGAACCGCGCGGAATCGTGCTCGTCACCGGTCCCACGGGTTCTGGGAAGACCACCACGCTGGCCGCCATGATCGACCACATCAACACCCACCGCAGCGTGAACATCGTGACCATCGAGGACCCCATCGAGGTGATCCACCACGACAAGATGGCCATGGTCAACCAGCGCGAAGTGGGAGTCGACACCCACGACTTCCTCACCGCGCTGCGCGGCGCCATGCGCCAGGATCCGGATGTGATTCTGGTGGGCGAAATGCGTGACGCCCAGACCGTGCGGGCGGCCCTGGCCGCGGCTGAGACCGGCCATTTCGTCATGTCGACGCTGCACACTGTGGACGCGCAGGAATCGGTGAACCGGATTATCGACTTCTTCCCACCCCACGAGCAGCAGCAGGTGCGTTTCGCACTCGCCGGGTCGTTGCGCGGCATCTTGTGTCAGCGGCTGGTCCGACGGGCTGGCGGTAAGGGCCGGGCAGTGAGCATGGAGATCGCCATCAATACCGGACGCGTCGCTGACGCGATCACGGATCCAAGCAAGACCTCGACGATCACCGAGTTGGTCGCAGACGGCGCCTACTACGGCATGCAGACGTTCGATCAACACCTCATCGCGCTGTACAAGCAGGGTGTGATCACGCTGGCCACCGCGATCGAAACCTCGACGAGTCCGCACGACATGCAAGTGGAAATGCGCAGGCAGGGCGTCACGGGCTAAGCACTCTGGTTGGATGTCGAAACGATCACGAATGCGCGGTGGCCCGAGGTGCCAGGACGCACCCGGGGCCGCAACGCGAAACGAAGGGAGTCACTGTGGCTGAGGTCCGCTCGGAAATGACGGCGAACGTGTGGAAGGTGCTGGTCGCCGAAGGCGACACCGTGGCCGACGGCGACACCCTGGTGATCCTGGAGTCCATGAAGATGGAGATCCCGGTCATCACCGAAGTCGCGGGCACTGTAGCGGCGGTGTCGGTCGCCGAAGGCGACACCATCGACGAGGACGGACTCATCGCCGAGATAACTGAGTGACCCGAGGCCTTGCGCCGGCCGCGGCCAAGGGGGCTAGGCGCGCATCCGGTCGATGATCGAGGTGGTGTAGTCGCCGCTGATGAATGCCGGCTCGGAGAGCAACTCGACGAAGAAGGGCAGGTTGTTCTTTGGGCCCTCGAGGTGGAACTCCGCAACCGCAGCGCGAGCCCGAGCCAACATCTCATCCCGGCTGGCACCCCAAACGATCAGTTTCGCCAGCAGCGGGTCGTAGAACGGCGTCACCTTGACGCCCGCGCGATAGCCCCCGTCGACGCGGATGAACTCGCCGTTGGGCTCCTCCCAACGCGTGATCGCGCCGGGGCGGGGCAAGAACTTGACCGGATCCTCGGCGTACACCCGCAACTCGAGGGCGTGACCGGACGGCGTCGGCGGCTCCGCGCCGAAACTGGGCGGCAGGCCCTGCGCGATGCGGAGTTGCTCGGCCACCAAGTCGATGCCGGTGACCATCTCGGTGACCGGGTGTTCGACCTGAAGCCGGGTGTTCATCTCCAGGAACCACACCTCACCGGTGGCCACATCGAGCAGCATCTCGACGGTTCCCGCGTTCCGGTAGCCCACGGCTTCCCCCGCGGCGACGGCGATCTGCGCCAAACGCTCAGCGAGCACTTCGCCGACGGCCGGGGATGGACTCTCCTCGGCCACCTTCTGGTGGCGACGTTGCACGCTACAGTCACGCTCTCCCAGCGCGACGACGGTGCCGTCGGCAAGGCCGAGGATCTGCACTTCAATATGGCGGGCATCGGCCACGAACTTCTCCACCAGCAGAGCCGGATGGGCGAAGAACCGTTCCGCCCGGGTGCGGGCGGTGTCGTAAGCTGCGCGCAGTTCCTCGGGGTCGTGGGCCCGCGCCATACCAATGCCGCCCCCGCCAGCGCTCGCCTTGATCATCACCGGGTAGCCGATGTGCTCAGCCTCGGCGAGCGCGGCAGCCACCGAGTCGACTGGCTCGGCGCTCCCAGGCGCGACCGGCACGCCCGCGGCGGACATCGTGTTCCGGGCGTCGATTTTGTCGCTCATGGCCCGCATGGCGGCCGGTGGCGGACCCACCCAGGTCAAGCCTGCGGCCGTCACGGCCTCGGCGAAGTCGGCGTTCTCCGACAGGAACCCGTAGCCCGGGTGGATCGCATCCGCACCAGTCTGTGCGGCAGCGGCGAGCACTGCGTCGGCGTTGAGGTAGGAATCAGTCGGCGGTGGCGCACCGATGCACACTGCGACGTCGGCGTCCGCGACGAAAGGCAGATCGGCGTCAGCCTCGGAATACACCGCGACGGTGCGGATTCCCAGCTGATGTGCCGTGCGGATCACACGAGCAGCGATCTCGCCACGATTGGCCACGAGGAGGGTGCGTATCACTGACTGAGCCTTTCACCGATTGCCCGCCATTCACCGCGACCCTATCGGGCCGGTGGCGGGACCATGCGGCGCCGGTCGGCACCGGAGCGCGCCGATTCGGGCCCTTGTGCCACCATTGGCGCGGAGCGCCCGCGCGGGTGCAGCACCACGGACCCCAAGGAGGTTTGACGTCATGAGCAAACGAGGCCGCAAGAAGCGCGACCGACGCAAGAACAAGGCCAACCACGGTCGTCGCCCCAACTCCTGACGCCGGGAACTCGGAAGGCCCTCAGTTGAGCCCACCTGGCTGGGAGCGCCCGGGTGCGTCACGGTAGACCGTGGCGCGGAAGGTGAGGGATTCGAATGTTGCGCCGTCAAGGTCAACTCGCAGCTGCGAGATCCGGGCCAGCACCCGATCCTTCAGTTCGTCCGGAACGCCGCTGCAGGCGCAGGCTTTGCGGATCATGTTTTTGAGATCGAGTTCGCGCTGATAGGCAGCCCGACAGCCCGGGCACACGAGGAGGTGCGCCTCGACGCCCTCGCACTCACGCGGACCGAGTTCGCCGTCGATGAACTCGTCGACGTGAGCCATCGTCGAGGCGCACAGGTAGGCAGGATTCATCCCCGTCACTCTCCCTCTCCCAACGTGTCCACGCCGCGCAAGTACCCCAACGACCGCGCATGCTCCTCCAGCAGGACGCGCAACTGGCGCCTGCCGCGGTGCAGTCGCGACATCACCGTACCGACGGGGGTGCCCATGATCTCAGCGATTTCCTTGTAGCGGAGGCCCTCGACATCGGCAAGGAGAACCGCCTGCCGGTACTCGTCGGATAGTTGATCCAACGCCTCGATGATGGCCTGTTCGGGCAGCGACTCCAGCACTTCGGTCTCGGCCGAGCGAAGCCCGGTCGACGTGTGCGACTCGGCCCGGTGCATCTGCCAATCCTCAACCTGGTCGGAGTCGGCCACCTTCGGTTGGCGCTGCTTCTTGCGGTAGTCGTTGATGAAGGTGTTGCTCTGGATCTTGAACAACCAAGCCTTGAGGTTGGTGCCCGGCCGGTACTGGTGGAAGGCCTTGTAGGCGCGCTCAAAGGTGGCCTGGACGAGATCAGAGGCATCGTGGGGGTTTCCGGTGAGGCGTAGCGCGTTGCCGTATAGCGGCTGCATGAACTCCTCCACGGCGGAGTTGAAACGCTGCCGACGGTCCTCGCCGGACTCGGCGTCGAGGTCCAGACCGGGTTGGTCGAACTCCGGGGCGTCGTCGGGTCGACTGAACGCTCCGGGATCGGCCGCGACAGCGTCGTCGGCTCCGGTTGGCTCCACAACAACGGAGACTAGCGAGGTTGCCCCACCTCCGTTGGCTGGCGGTGCCATGCGGGTGACTAGCACGGATACTCCTTCGCCAATTTGATCATGGCCGAGCCCAACGAGATGCCGGGATGCCAAAGCACGTGTGGCGCAGTGGGCCAACGCACGGGCAACGTCAGCGAATCGCCGGCCTATTCCCGCCTGGCCGTCTCTGATCAGGTATGAGACACCGATCGGCTAGAGCGGATCGAGCAACTCCGGGCCGTTGTGGCGCACCGAATTCACCAGCGTGGAAACCGGGTAGGCCTCCAACTCACGTGCGGTGGCCGCCGGATCGAGCAACTGGTGGGGGTCCCCGGCGTAGTGGGGATCAAGCCAATCGGCCCAAGCCTCGCGCGCCACGGCAATCGGCATCCGATCATGGATCCGGCCGAGCGCGTCAGTCGCGGTGGTGGTGAGCACGCACGCGGTCCAGAGCCAGGCACCCGGCGCGTCAGGATCCTCAATGCCCGGGTCGCGCCAGATTTCGTAGAGGCCGGCCATCGCCAGCGTCGCGCCATCGCGGCGGTGGATGAAGTAGGGCTGCTTGCGCGGCTTACCGGACGCCGTGGTGGCCCCCGCAGCCGGCGTGTACCACTCGTAGTAACCGTCTGCGGGAAGGATCGCGCGACGCTTAGCCCAGGCAACGCGGAACGACGGCTTGCTCGCCGCGGTCTCGACCCGGGCATTGATCATTCGGCTGCCCACCGACCTGTCCTTGGCCCACGACGGGACGAGTCCCCAGCGCACGTCTGCGAGGAGTCGCTCCAGGTCACCTTTGATGGTTCGATCGAGCACCGCGTAGACCTGTTTGGTGGGCGCCACGTTGAAGTCGGGTTTCAGTTGCTCCTTCGGCGCCACCGTGACGTCGAACTCCTCGACGAGCACGGCGGGATCCTTGCTGGAGGCATAACGACCGCACATGGCGGCCATGGTACGGCTGTTCGGCTGGCTTGAGCGCACTACGATGGCGGGATGATCCAACGGAGTCGGCGCTGCTCCTGATGAACGCCTCTCAGCCGTGGCCCGCACCCTACGTGGGATCCTCAGCGGTAGCCGGGCGGATCCGGGTGCCGGGATCCAAGAGCCTCACCAACCGATCCCTGGTGCTGGCGGCCCTCAGTGGGCAGGAGACTCAACTGCGCGGTGCGCTGCTCGCCCGCGACACCCGACTGATGATTGACGGACTACGTAGCCTCGGAGCCGTCATTGAGTTGAGCGCCGACGTGGTGAAGGTGTCGCCCACTGCCGGCTTCGTGGGCGGAAAGCCGGTCGATTGCGGACTGGCCGGCACCGTGATGCGCTTCCTGCCGCCCATCGCGGCACTGGCCACCGGAGACGTCGTGTTCGACGGCGATCCCCGCGCGAGGCAGCGGCCCCTGGCCCCGCTGGTCGCTGCCCTGCGGCAGCTCGGAGTCACAGTCAACGGCGATCACCTGCCCCTTACCGTCGCCGGCACCGGAACTGTGACGGGCAGCAGCGCGGTCATTGATTCGCATGCCTCCAGCCAATTCGTCAGCGGACTGCTGCTCAGCGCGGCTCGGTTCCGCGACGGACTCGAGTTGCGCCACCGCGGATCGGCGCTGCCCTCGCTGCCGCACATCGACATGACCGTCGAGTTGCTGCGCTCCCACGGCGTGACGGTTCTTGCCGATACGGCTGATCCAACGGACTGCCGTTGGCGGGTGGCACCCGGCAGCATTCGCGGGGGTGACGTCGCGATCGAACCCGACCTGTCAAACGCCGGACCGTTCCTGGCCGCGGCCCTGGTCACCGCCGGCGAGGTGACGGTCGAAGACTGGCCGGCACCCACAACCCAGGCCGGTGATTCCTTTCGCCACCTGTGTGCAGCCATGGGCGCCACCGTGCGCCGCAACGATGACGGCAGCCTGACCCTGATCGGGCCACCAGGCGGGCCGCGTGGGATCACCGCCGATCTGGGCGACGTGGGTGAACTGCTCCCGACTATGGCCGCCGTCGCGGCCCTAGCCGACTCGCCGTCGCGGTTCACCGGCCTGGCTCACGTGCGCGGCCATGAGACCGACCGCCTGGCCGCGCTCACCCGGGAATTGCGTCGACTCGGCGGCGACGTGGACGAACTCCCCGACGGCCTCGCTATTCGGCCCCGCCCCATGACCGGCGCGGTGGTGGAGTGCTATCACGACCACCGGATGGCAACGTTTGGCGCCATCCTCGGTCTGCGCGTCGATGGTCTGGCGCTGTCCGACGTCGCGACCACCGGCAAGACGCTGCCGGCCTTCGAGCGCGACTGGACTGCGCTGGTGGCTCCTGCGCCAGCGTCCGGCCGGGACGCTAGCGGGACCAACGCCTGATGCGGGAGTACGACGAGGATGACGTCCGGATCCGACCGAGCCGCCGCAATCGGCCGCGCACCAAGGACCGCCCTCGCCACGCCAACGCGGCGCGAGCAATCGTCACGGCCGTGGACCGCGGGCGGTTCCGATGCGAGTTGACCGCCGACCTCACCGTCGTCACAGCCATGAAGGCCCGATCGCTAGGGCACCTGCGCGCCGTCGTGGGCGACAACGTGCGCCTCACCGGCGACGTCACCGGGGTGCCCGGGTCGCTCGCGCGCATCGTCGAGGTGATGCCCCGACGGACCCTGCTGATGCGCACCGCCGACGACGTGACGTCGGTGGAACGCCCCCTCGTGGCCAACGCCGATCAGATGGGCATCGTGGTCGCCGCGGCGGATCCCACCCCCAGACAGGGATTCGTGGACCGCTGCCTTGTCGCGGCGTACGACGCGGGCATCCAGCCGCTGATCATCGTCACCAAGACGGACTTGGCCGACCCAGGCGAGTTCCTGGCCTCGTACGCTGACCTCGACGTGCCCTCCCGGGAACTGCGGCCGGGTGCTTCCTACGAACCGTTGCGCGCACTCTTGAGCGGCCGGTTGACGGTGCTCGTCGGGCACAGCGGGGTGGGCAAATCGACGCTGGTGAACGCCTTGGTGCCTGATGCCGACCGCGCCATCGGGAGCGTCAACGACGTGACCGGCCGCGGGCGGCACACATCTACCTCCGCCGTGCTGCTGGATCTCCCCGGCGGCGGGGGCATCATCGACACCCCGGGGGTGCGAAGTTTCGGCCTCAACCACGTCGACCCCGACACCGTCGTACAGGCCTTCGCCGACCTCGCCGGCGGTATCGACGAGTGCCCGCGTGGCTGCACCCACGACGAACCGGACTGTGGCCTCGACGCCTGGGTGGCCGCCGGTCGTGCGCCGGTCCAGCGTCTCACTTCACTGCGGCGCATTCTCACCACTCTGGCGGAAGCCCCCGAACCTTGGGAAATGTGAGCCCGCCCGGCTAGCGTGGTGGGCATGTCCGTGACACCGATCCCGCCCCCGCCCGGCTCGCCCGAACTCAACGACCCGGCTGGCGATCTCGAATTCGCACTGGGTTTGGCCGACAGAGCAGACGCCATCACGCTCGCCCACTATCTGTCGGCCTCGCTGACGGTTGAGACCAAACCCGATCGCACCCCTGTCACTGCGGGTGACAAGGCGGTGGAGCGGGCCCTCCGCGAGATCATCGCGGCCCAGCGGCCCGATGATGCAGTGCTCGGCGAGGAGTTCGGCGCAACTGGTGGGTTGAGCGGCCGAGCCTGGGTGATCGACCCCATCGACGGCACGGCGAACTACCTCCGCGGCGTACCGATCTGGGCGACGCTCATCGGTTTGCTGGTGGACGGCAAACCCGTCATCGGCGTCGTCAGCGCGCCGGCGCTGGGACGGCGTTGGTGGGCAGCGCCGGGGGTGTGCGCGACCCGTGACGTGGACGGAACCGTACGCGAGCTAGCAGTGTCGGGAGTCCGGCGCGTGGCGGATGCCTCGATTTCGTTCTCCGACCGGCAGGGGTGGGCCGATGGCTCGCTCGACCGCCTCCTGGCGGACGCCTGGCGAACGAGGGCCTACGGGGACTTCCTGTCCCACATGCTCGTGGCCGAGGGAGCGGTTGACATTGCCGCCGAGCCCGAGCTGGCACCCTGGGATGTCGCCGCCCTGATGCCCATCGTGGTCGAGGCCGGCGGAGCAGTTTCCGGCACCTCCGGCGGAAAGGTCCTCACCGTCCGGAACGGCGCTTGGCAGGTGCCGGCGGGGATGCTGAGCACCAACGGCGTGCTGCACTCACCCGCCCTCGAGCGTCTGACTGCCCACGAGTAGCGGGCCGGAGGCACTCAGCCGCTGGCTGCCCCGGTTCCTGTCGGATCAAGTGGGGGCGGCTGACTCTCGGGGCGCTTCAACTGCCGCGGTGTGGTGCGCACCCAGAACCGACCGACGGCGTAGAACACGGACACGACAGGAACCGCCACGATGGCTCCGACGATGCCAGCGAGGACCGTTCCGGCGACCACCGACAGCGCCACCGCCAGCGGATGGATGTTGACCGCCTTGGCCATCACCAACGGCTGCAGCACGTGGCCCTCGAATTGGCCGATCAGTGCGATGAGCACGATCACACCGAGTGCGGTGAGAGGACCCTGCGCGGCCAGCGCCACGATTGCTGCGATGCCCATGGCGATCGGTGCACCGATGATGGGGATGAACGAACCGAAGAACACCAGCAACGCGAGCGGAACCGACAGGGGTACCCGAAGGATGGTCAGCCCGATCGCCACCAGGACGGCATTGGTCGCGGCCACCACCACGATGCCGCGGGTGTAGCCGGCGAAGGTTCCCCAGGCCACGAGCCCGGCACCGTCGACGCGCGGACGTTGCCGACGCGGCACCAACGACAGCAGCCAGTCCCAAATTCGCTCGCCGCCAAGCAGGAAGAAGACGGAGCTGAAGAGCGCCAACGCCAGGCCCGTCAACCCCTCGGCCACAGTGCCGGCACCACCGATGGCCTGTTCCGCGAGAGTTGCCTGGTTGTTGGCCAACCAGGCGCGGATCTCGTCGGTGTAGGCCTCAATGCGCTCGGCGTCCCAGTGCAGTGGCCCCTCGCGCAGCCACTGTTCGATCTCGCCGATGCCATCGCGAAACTTCACACTCAAGGTGGGCGCCTGATTGGCCACCTCAGCGCCGATGAAGGTGAAGATTCCCAGCACCACCGCAAGCGAGAGAAACAACCCCAGCGCGACGGCCAGACCGCGTGGCATGATCCGATCCAGCAGCCGGACCAACGGACCCACGAGCGCGGTGATGATGAGGCCGACGAACACCGCGATCGCCACCAGTTCCAGCCGAGCGAGCAGCACGATACCGACGTACAGCAACGCGCCTATCACCAGGAGTCGCCAGGAGTAGGCAGCGGCAACGCGGAGCCCGCGTGGTACGTCGTCGTCGTGCATCGCCCCATACTTCCACGCCGCCCCCGCGGAGCGGGGATTCAGTCCACCCGGCGGGTACGCCCGACGCTAGTGACCCGCACGCGGCCCCACCGACATGGGCAGACCGCCGCGGGGTTTGAGCATGACCATGGGGTTGGCTTCCACAACGCGCCCGGGCAGCGGTTCGATCGTGAATCGTTGCGCCACCATGGAGATCACGATGGCCCCCTCCGCTCGAGCCATCTCCCTGCCGATGCACAGCCGGGGTCCCGCGCCGAAGGGGATGTAGGTGCCCGAGACCGGAGACGGCACTCCCGCGAGGAAGCGGGCTGGGTCGAAGCTACCCACGTCGGTGCCTGAGTCCCGATGCCGATGGACGAGATAGGGACTGATGAGCACCAGTGCACCGGCCGGTATGCGGTGGCCGAGCACGACGTCGTCTGCGAGCGCCCGCCGGCTGATGAGCCAGCCGGGCGGGTAGAGCCGCAGCGCCTCGTCAAAGACCGCCGCCGAGAGTCTCAGGGATGCAAGGTCGGCGAAGGTTGCGGGTCGGCGATTCGTCAGCACGTCGTCGGCCTCCGACGCGAGCTGGGCCGCCAGTTCGGGACGCTCCCCCAGCAGGTACCACGTCCATGTCAGCGCACTGGCGATTGTTTCGTGCCCGGCAACGATGAACGTGACGATCTGATCGCGTAATTCCTGCGGGCCGATGGCCGGGTTCGCGAGCAAGACGTCCAGCATGTCCCGCGGTTGCGCCGGGGTCGGCTGCTCTTGGCGATGGGCGACGATGTCGGCCACCGCACGGTTGAGCCGGTCGACCGCACGCCGCAGCCGCAGGTTGCCCGGCGTCGGCACTGCCAGCGGTGGCGCGAGCGGATTGCGGGTCCGGGCCACAACCGCGTGCAATCCGGCTTGCGTGGCGCTCACCAACTCCGCGGCCTCGGTGCGCAGGTCAGCGCCAAAAAGCGACGCTCCCACGATCTCGAGGGCTGTGCGCATCATGGCCTCTTCGATGTCCACCACACGCGTACCAGTCGCGGAATCCCAATTGGTGGCCAGCTCGGCCGTGGCCCGAGCACTGTGCTCGGCTACCTCGGTGACCGCCCGGGGGTGGAACGCCGGCTGGACGCGTTTCCGCTGTCCCCGCCACACCTCGGTGTCGGCCACGAGGAGCCCCTCACCGGTGACGAGGGCGAGGTTGCGGTACTGCACGGTGGCTTTGCCATAGCCGCGGTGGTTGGCCTGCAGCACGCGCCGCACGCCCTCAGGCGCGGAGATCAGATAAGTCGGCGGCCGCGGGATGGGGAACTGCACCACATCGCCATAGGAATGCCAGGCCCACTCGAGAAAGCCGAGCGCGTCGGTGCGGATCCGATTGAACGATCGCAGCATCTCCGCGCCGGTGGGGCCGGGGGCGGTCACGGGAGTCCAACCATGGCGTTTCGGCGGGGGACCCATAGTCTGACTCTATTGCCGCAGGACGACGTCCGTTTCAGAGCCCGGCGAAAGGGTCAGCACCACCGGCGTTCCACTCTGACGCGGCGTGCCGGGAGGGGGATCCATCGCCACCACGTAGTCCGGCGGCAATTGCTGTGCGGCCACGGCTGTGTCCGGTGAGATCGTCACCGTGAAGTCCGCCTCCGCGAGAGCACCCAGGGCCGCGTCGACCGGCATACCGACCACGTTGGGCACCAGCACCGAGGGCAGCGACGGCTTGTTGCCTGGCGGGAATTGCACCACAGGTCGACCGTCGTGGGCGGCTGCCATGGTCTGCTGCCAGATCTGCGCCGGCGCCTGGCCACCGTACATCTCCTTGTAGAACTGGCCGAAGGCCACCACGTCGACCATCGGATTCGCCACGCCACCGCGCGGATCGCCCATCCACACGGCCGTCGCCATCTGTGGTGTCGCCCCGGCGAACCAGGCGGCGGCGAAGTCGCCGGCGGTTCCGGTCTTGCCGATGACCGGGCGGCCGATGGATCCGCCCTGGGCAGTGCGGAGCGGGTCGGTTCCGTCGACGTTCGCTTGCAGCACCGTGTTGATGGTTGCCGCCACCGCGGGATCGAGCACCTGCGTGCAGTCGGCCAGCGCCACGGGCAACCTCTCGTCGCCGTCGCGGACCAGGGCCGTGACCCCGATCGGATTGCACCGCACCCCGCCCGAGGCGAAGGTGGCATAGACATTGGCCACCTGCAGCGGTGACGTGTTGAAGTCGCCGAGTGTCAGCGACGCGTCGCGGGGACCGACTGGCTCCGGGCCGCCTTCGGTGGAAATGCTGGCCATGCCCAACCGCTGGGCCATCTCCGCAGTCTTGAGCACCCCGATCTGCTCGACCAACCACACGTAGTAGGTGTTCACAGAACGCCAGGTGGCTTGCTCTGCTGTCAGCAATCCGCCCGGGCCGTCGTCTGCGTTCGCGAATCCGCCCTCGGGGTAGTTCAACGACGCCGGTATGTAGCGCTCCGGGGCATTCCACACCGTCTTGGGGCTGAAGCCGCCCTCCACCGCTGTCGCCAGGGTGATCGGCTTGAACGTTGATCCCGGCTGGAAGTTGGGCAGGACCGGATACAGCACTTCGGTCTGGCCCGCTGCCTCGTCGGATCCCCACGGTCGGTTGCTGGCGAGCGCCAGGACTTCGCCGGTGCCGGGTTGTACGACCGCGATGCCGGTGGCAACCCGATTGGTGGGCTCTACTGCGGCTTCGGCAGCAGCCTGGGCCGATGCCTGCACCTGCGGATCCAGCGCGGTCTCGATGCGCAGCCCACCCCGGTAGAGCAGATCGGCCCTGGATTCGGGCGTCGGTCCGAACGACGGATCGTTCGTGATCGTCTCCTTGACCCACTGGCAGTAGATCGGGTACGTCGCCAGCGCACAGCCGTTCGGCGGCACCGACGGTGCCAGTTCAAGCGGAAGATTCTTTGTCTCCTGCGCGGTGGCGGCGTCGAGAAAGCCTTCCTCAACCATCCGGTCGAGCACCTGGTCGCGGCGTGCGATGGCGGCGTCCGGGTTCAGCAGCGGATCGAACAGGCCCGGCGAGTTGAGCACTCCGGCGAGCATCGCCGCCTGATTCAACGTGAGGTTGTCCGGCGTCGTGGAGTAGTAGCGGGCAGACGCCGCGCCAATGCCGTAGGCCCCCGCGCCGTAGAAGGCGGTGTTGACATAGCGCGTGAGGATCTCGTCCTTGCTCAGTTGGGCCTCGGCTTCGGCGGCGGCACGGGCCTCGGCGATCTTGCGCGAGACGCTGACATCGTCGGCCGCGTCACGTTTCGCCTCGGTATCCGCGGCAGCCTGCGTCAGATTCTTGATCCACTGCTGGGTGATGGTGGACGCGCCCTGCCGGTCCCCACCCAGCACGTTGTTCAGCAGCGCCCGGCCCGTCCCGAGCACGTCTACGCCGTTGTGCTCGTAGAAGCGCGCATCCTCAGTGGCCAGCAGCGCATCGACGAACAGCGGCGACAACTGCTCGCGCGAGACGGGAATCCGATCCTCCGCGAACAAGGTCGCAAACACCTCACCATTGCGGTCGACCATCACCGATCGTTGCGGCAGCGGGGCGTCGAACGGCACTTCCACCGGGATGGCGTCCCACAGATCCGTGCCACGAATCGCACCCAGGCCCGCCGCCATCGCGGCGGGGGCGACGATCAAACCGGCCAGCAACCCCACTCCCACTGTGCCGCCGACGAACAACGTGGTGGCCTTTGCCGTTCTGCCGAACCGGCCGCCCCTCGATCGGCTCCCAGCGCTGTAGGAGGCGTGCGGGAACGCTGCTCGCAGGGAGGGTGAACGTCGAACTCGGCGCTTCTGACGACGCACCCTTCACCTCCTTGCAACTGAACATTTGACGCGACGCAGGGGAACTAGACGTCGCTCCGCAACGCCCAATAGGTAACACTGGTACCCCGCAAACAGTGCACACGAGTGGCTCTCGAGCACACCAAGGAGGCAGCGTGACCCGTCGGTGGGACGAAGCCGACATGTCGGACGGTTCCAGCAACCGGCCAGACGATGCTGCCCAATCCCGTGACTCCACCCATGATTCCACGTCGGTGCCTCGCAGCGGGGGTACAACTCGGGCCGCCATGGTGGCCACCGGTGCGGTGCTGCTCATCAACGCCGTTGCTGCGGGCGGACTCATGGGGGCCGGGGCGTTGCCGTTCCAGTTCACCGCCAGCGAGAACAGCGACGCCGAGGTCGCTCCCTCCAGCGTCAGCGCCGCCTCGTCGCCGGCCGCTGCCACCATCGCAGCAACCATGGCAACCGAGGTACCGAACTTCACCGCCACCGCCCCAGTCGACCTGGGCAGCGGCGGCGTGACCGTTTTCCCCTGCGACATCAACACGCCGACGCAAGCGGTTCTGGGCAGCTACAAGTTCTTCAACGTCACCGATCGAACCGTGTCGGCGACAGTCTCCGCCTTTCCCACCGGCACCGGACCGTGGGTGATGGAATCAGCGGCGGCGTCGCTCACGCAGTGCGCAGCCGAGCGGCCCGACGTCAAGACCCCGACCGGTCTTGACGGCGTCGGGGTGCAAGCCGTCACCGCGGACCTACCCAACACCTCAGTGGCGCTGGTGCGTCGGGGCGACGTGCTCATGCAGTTCGTGGGACCCCGCCCGGAGATGCAGGCGATCGCCGGGGCGCTGGACACGGCGCTGGCGCAGAATCTGACCACCTGCCTCGATCCAGTGGGCACAGTCGGGGACGAACGTCGCAATCCGTGGCTCACGGATGTGCCCTACGAGGGGCTGGTAGCCGACTCTGAAGTACGGGTCGCTCCGCTTGGTCCGCCCGATCCGCCCCCCGGAGTCACGGCGGTGTCGCTGAATCAAGCACCTGTGTCACTCACGGATGCCAATGCTCCGAAGCGTCCCGCGGAACCGGTCTGGCCGGTTCAGCTTCCCCCGGAAGTCCCCAAGCCGGTCGCGCCGTCAAGTCCGGGCCCTGAGCCAGTGGCCACCGTCATCAAGGTCCCCCAGGTGGACAGCCTGGGACCGGGCTGCGGCTGGGAGTTCACTTCGTCAACCGCCCCGATGATTGACGCCAAGGAGGTTGAGGAGCGCCGCGATGCACTGCGCGCGACCGCCCGCAACAACCTGCTCGCCGCCCAACAGGCGTGGCGACCGCAAGTGACGTCCTACTACGTGCAGTGGAACGACTACCTCACAGGCGTGACCAACTACCAGCAGTACGTGGTCTCCGTCGCGATCGTCGCCGACGCCTGGCGCAAGATCGAAACGGATCGGGCGGTGTACTACCAGGCACTGGCCGATTGGGAGGCCGCGGTGGCCGCTCGCGACCAGTTCTACGCAGCCCAGGCGCAGGCGCGCACGGACTACCTGGCGGCGGTCGCCTACTGCGCACAGCCCGAACCGGAGCCGACGCCGACGCCCACGCCCAGTCCCACACCGACGCCAACTCCCACTCCGAGCCCGACACCCACACCGACGCCGACGCCGACGCCGAGCCCCCTTGCCAGCACGCCCGCCACGGCGAGCCCCGCTGGCGCCGTGGCGATCGGGCCAATACTGCGGTTCGGACGGGCTCCCGTCGTGCGGGAGGGTTGCCCGGCGGTGCGCCCGGCCATCCTCGACCAGGCTGCGCCGTACGTTCCAGTCAAGCCCACACCACCGGCAGACCCGCGGCCACCGCAGTTCCGCAACTAGTTGCAGCGCGAGCGACGTCGATCCGCGCCGAGCGCCCGAGATTCGCCGCGCGTTGGATAGCCGCTGTGGGCGCCGGCGGCCTCTGCTCGTGAACATGGTTTCCGACCCCCGCACGGCAGGATTGACCGACCCCTGGCGGCTACGGTGGTGCCATGGATTCCGCGGCATTGCGACAACTTGAGGACGAGCGCGGTGCGCACAACTACCACCCGCTGCCCGTGGTGGTGGCCGCCGCCGAGGGGGCGTGGGTCACCGATGTCGAGGGGCGCAAGTACCTCGACTTTCTCAGCGCCTATTCCGCACTCAACTTTGGCCACCGCCACCCGCGGCTCGTCGCCGCAACTATCGAGCAACTCGGCAAGGTCACCCTGACGAGTCGGGCCGTGCACTCCGATCAACTGGGTCCCTTCTGCGAGGAACTGGCCGACCTGGTGGGAATGGATCGTGTGCTGCCGATGAACACCGGCGCCGAGGGGGTCGAGACGGCCATCAAGGTGACACGCGCCTGGGGCTATCGGGAAAAAGGCGTCCCGGAGGACCAAGCGGTGATCCTCGTGGCTCACCAGAACTTTCACGGTCGCACCACGACCATCATCTCGTTCAGTGACGACCCGGTCGCGCGCGACGACTTCGGCCCGTTTACACCTGGGTTCCACGCGGTCACGTATGGCGACATCGAGTCGTTGCGAGCCGCGCTGGACGATCCGAACGTGGTGGGTTTCCTCGTCGAGCCGATTCAAGGTGAGGCGGGAGTCATCGTGCCGCCCCAGGGCTACCTCAGTGAGGCCGCCGCGGCCTGCCGGGAGGCAAACGTCCTCTTCATCGCCGACGAAGTGCAGTCCGGCCTGGGGCGCACCGGTGCGACCCTCACCTGCGACTGGGACGGCGTCACTCCAGATGTGCTGGTGCTGGGTAAGGCCCTCGGCGGCGGGATCCTGCCAGTCTCCGCGATTGTCGCCCGGGATGACGTGCTCGGCGTGCTCGAACCAGGCCAGCATGGATCCACCTTCGGCGGCAACCCGCTGGCTCTCGCCGTCGGCCGCGAGGTCATTGCCATACTCGCCACCGGGGAGTACCAGCAGCGGTCGAGGGAACTCGGCACCCACATGCTGGCTCGGCTGCACAACGAGGCACCAGATTCGGTGGCGCAGGTGCGCGGTCGCGGGCTGTGGGCGGGCGTGCAGGTCAGCATGGACTACGCACCGGTGCGTCCGCGGTGCCTGAGCGCATTGGCGGCGGGACTTATCGTCAAGGAGACCCACGAGACGACGCTGCGGCTCGCGCCGCCCCTGATGATCAGCGAAGCCGACCTCGACCACGGCATCGACGTTGTACTCGAAGTGCTGTCGTGAAGGCGCTCACGTGAGTCAGATCGAGTTGCCCAACCCGTCTGCCGCCGCGTCCCCGCGCAGACGCCGCCGATTCTCGCGAACCATCGCCGTGACCGCACTCGCCGCTGCGATCTTGGCGGGTTGCGGGCAATCCGCCGACAGCGACACCCCCGCTGACCTGTCGGCATTGCCGTTCGCGTCACCGGCCGCTGAAGGGAATCCCGCCGAACGCTCGGCGCTGACGATCCCAGCCGGTCAAGTTGAGGAAGCCGTCAACCAGCTCGACGCCATCGTCGCCGATGTGATGGCGAAGTCAGGCGTACCGGGCGTCTCAGTGGCCGTAGTGCACGAAGGCGAGACGGTCTACCTCAAGGGATTCGGGGTGCGCGCCTTGGGTGAGGACGCACCCGTCGACGAGAACACGGTCTTTCAGTTGGCTTCGCTCTCAAAGCCAGTTGGCTCCACCGTGGTGTCGTCCGTCGTCAGCTCGACCGACGTCACGTGGGACGACCCGGTCACGAAGTACCTGCCGACCTTCGCGCTCAACGATCCGTACGTCACGGCCAACGTGACGCTGGCAGACTTGTATTCGCACCGCAGCGGACTACCCGACCACGCTGGCGACCTGCTCGAGGATCTCGGTTTCAATCAAGCCGAGATCCTCGCGAAACTGCGGTTGCTGCCGCTTGAACCGTTCCGCACCGAATTCCAGTACACGAATTTCGGGCTCACCGCCGCGGCCGAGGCTGTGGCGGCATCGCAAGGCATGCCGTGGCCCCAACTGTCACAAGACCGCCTCTACACCCCGCTCGGGATGGCCAATACGAGCTCGGATTTCGCAGCCTATGAGGCGGCCTCGAACAAGGCTGTCACCCACAGCTGGCTTGGCGACCGTTACGAAGCCACCGAAGTGCGCGATCCGCAGGCCCAATCACCGGCCGGTGGCGTGAGTTCCACGGCTGCGGACATGGCGTTGTGGCTGAAACTGCAACTGGCCAATGGTGCGTGGGAGGGTGCCGAGATCGTTGCTCCCGAGGTGCTGCAGGAGTCGCGCCTGCCCCACATCCTGAGCAGCCCTACCGAAACCCCGGCGGCGCGCCCCGGGTTCTACGCCTTGGGGATCGGCTCGGGAACCGACGACACCGGGCGCGTCCGCCTCAGCCACAGCGGCGCCTTCAACCTAGGTGCCTCCACCACGCTGACTCTGCTGCCGTCTGAGGATCTCGGCATCGTCGTACTGACCAACGGTGCTCCGCAGGGCGCACCGGAGGCCATTGCCGCGTCCTTCCTGGACATCGTGGAGACCGGTGAGATCAGCCGCGACTGGCAACCGGCCTTCAAACAAGTCATGGACAGTCAGTTCTTCACGAATCCGAGCGAGTTGGCCAACGACAAGGCGCCCGCCACACCAAGCCCGAGCCCGCCGCTGGATACTTTGACCGGCACCTACGCCAACGACTACTACGGCCCGCTGCAGGTGGTTGCCAGGGGAGATTCACTGGTGATGGTGCTCGGGCCCAAGGGCCTGGAGTTCCCACTGACGCACTGGTCGGGCACCACCTACTCCTACGAACCCACCGGCGAGAACGCGGTCGGCATGTCGGCAGTGGCGTTCACACCGCCGGTTGGCGGCGAATCGGCCCAGGTAACGATCGAGTTCCTCAACGCCGACGGGTTGGGGACCTTCGTCAGGTAGTCCGCGGCGGCGGTGCGTCAGTGAATCCGAACGGCCAACTGACGCACCTGCTCAGACCACGGATGATCCGGGTGCAGGAGGGAGAACAGGCCCGCGGACGCGTTCTGCACAACTTGTTCGGAGAGAGGCAGCACCGCTGCAGTCTCCGCCCCGTAGGCGGCACCGAGTTCAGTCCGAAGATGGGCGGTGTCGATGCTGGCCGGCACTTTGTTCACCACCAGGAGCAACAGCGGCACGTCCAAGCGTCGAGCAATGTCTACCGTCACTGCAGTGCCCTGGAAGTCCTGCTTGTCCGGACGCATGATGAGCAGCAGAACATCGCTGATCGAAAGCGACAACATGGTCTCTTCGTTGAGGCCCGGGTGGGTGTCGATCAAGAGGTAGTCCAGCTTGAGATTCCTGGCCAGAGCGCGGAAACCGTCGTTCAGAACGCCGACGTCGTACCCCTCCCGAAGCACCCGCGCTATGTCCGACGCCTTCATACTTGACGGGATCAGGTAGAGCGTGCCGCCAGGCGCCACGTCCTTGTCAGCGAGCACGACGTCGGTCACATCGTGCGCTGCGGACGCGATGTCGATCGTGCCCCAAAGGTAGTCGTTGAGGGTGTGGCTGAAGTCCTCGTCGAAACCGAAGAGGACGTGGATGCCCGGACTCTGGATATCGGTGTCGATCACCGCGACGCGTTTCCCGGCGACCGCGAGCTGTGCTGCCACGTTCGCGGTGGTGTTGCTCTTGCCGGTGCCGCCCCGGAAGGAGTGCACGGAGACGACGGTGGTCAAGGCTGCCCAACTCCTCGTGGCTCACGAATTGCCCTCGCGGCATTCGCCGCAGCTTTGGTTTCGAGTGTAGCCCGTAGGGGCGCATGCGCCGACTGCCTGCACTTTCTCGGAGTAGTGTGTTTTCAATGGGAAGGTAGACACGGTTGGAGGCGGCCATGGCTGACATCGGCGATGGTACGGGCGGCGCAACCAGGGGCCAGCGTCGATCGGGGCGCGGCAAAAAGAGAGTCCGACCGAGAGGTCCGAGCACCGGCGGTTCGCGGCTACGTCGCATCGGTGTCGGGCTGGTGGCGATCGGTGCGCTCCTGCTGGCTGCCACCCCGCTCACGCCCGCGGCGGCAGATGACGGGCGAATTGTCGGCACATTGAGCGTCCTGTCCGACGACCCGCTTGGCCCAGATGCCTCGGTCATGACCTCCGAAGGTCGCGTCACGGTGGCGGGGCTCGCGGCGGAGGCAGAACGACTCGGTTTGGCCACCGGCGACAAGGTTTCTGTCGCTGTGACTGACGGGGCAACAACGCCACCGCCGGTGCCGGCCTCACCCGGATCGTCAACCATGTTGTATCCGGCGGCGGCTGCGGCCACAGTCGTCCCGGGCTCGTTGGTGGTTCTGGCCGAGGCTCCCCTCACACCGCTGGCCGACCCGGTGGTGCACGAAATCACGCTGGTACGTGCCGTGTGGCCCGGGCCTGAACTCTTCGAGGCACCGAAGTTCCCCGTACTCAACCAGGCCGCCACCGAGAGCGCCGAATACTGGAGCGGCACCACCGACGCAAAGGTCAACTTCCAGGTCGTCGCCGAATTCGACTCGATCGCCTTGTCGAAGCCGCCCTGCATCGATCTGTACGCAGCCTACGACGAGGTACGGTTGCGAACCGATTGGCAGGAGGGTCCGCGCAAACACCTGGTCATCGCCATTCCCGAGTGCTGGCACGAAGAAGGCGTGGACACCGCCGGTTGGGGAAGTCTGGGCGCCAGTCAGGATGTGGGCGGCTTCATCATTCTCAATGGCAACAAGTCCCTCGTGGCCGGCGTGGACGGCAACCGCAGCAAGACTTTGGCCCACGAACTGGGCCACAACATGTCACTGAACCACTCCAATCAGGTGCGCTGCAGCGAAGCGGGCGCGGAACTCATCACGGCTCCGGCGAGTCAGTGTGAGGTTGCCGAGTACGGCGGCGTCTACTCGGTGATGGGTAGTTGGGAGCCTGGGAAGCAACCCGCCCTGGGTGGGCACCACAGTTTCCTTATGGGTCTGACCACATCGGAAACGCTGGTCGACGTGCTGGCCACCACCCCGAAACAGACTCTGACCCTGGTTCCGACCGCCGGATCGGCGCCCGGGCTGAAGTTTGCCCGCATCACGGATTCGGCCGGAAACACCTACTACTTGGAGTACCGCACGGCAGTAGGGCTCGACGCAACTCTGCTTGACCCCGCTACGCCGAACCACCTCCTCAGCGGGGTCATGGTCACCAAGGTCTTCGCTGAAAAACCAGGCACCGAGCTAGGGGCAGGTCCTCTGACCGTGGAGCCGCGTGCCATCTACATGCTGGACGCCGATCCATTCCTCGACCCCTACCTGGTCTCCAGCGGGGGCCGATTCGACGGCGACGCCGGACTTCCCCTCCCCAGGCCCACCGAAACTCCACTTGAAACGCCTATCGCCCTCGGCGACGTCTCGGTGAAGCTCACGGCAGCCGACGACGCCGGTGCCGCTATCGAAATCGACTTTCCGCCGAGTAGACCGCAGGCAACGGTGCCGGGCGCGCCCACCATGGTTTCGGCAATCAAGGTCGGCCCGAATTCGGTCCAGGTCTCCTGGAAGGCGCCCGCTGACACCGGTGGCGCCTACGTCACGTCCTACACAGCGGGCAGCGACAAGGGCAGCGGTACGTGTAACGCGATCACCGAGTTCTCCTGCCGAATCGACAACCTTGAACTCGGGATGTTCTATCGGTTCTCGGTTACCGCAACGAGTGTGATGGGAACGTCCGTGTCGTCCGCACCCTCCGCACCCCTGCCGGTGGGTCCGATCCCCACTGCGAGCCCCACACCGACACCCACTCCCACCCCCACCCCGAGCGCCACCCGGGCCGTGGTCGCACCGGCCCCAACGACCACGACCCTCCCTGCTCCTGCGAACACCACAACTCCAGCCGCCCCAGCCGCGACCAGCACGACCGTCGCCGTGAACACCGCTGATCCGTTCGCCACCACTTCTGGGACAACGTCGTACGTGGATCCATTCGCCACCTACACCGACCCCTACCGCAGCAACTACTCGGATCCCTTCGCAACGAGTACGACCAGCACCTACACCAACCCCTACTCGTCTAGCCCGTACACCGCCACCACGGGCACCACGAGCGGCACCACGACGCTTGCCACCACCGGCTCGGAGGGTCTTCCGACCTTGCTGGTCGCGGGCGTCGGCTCGATTCTGCTCGGGGCTGTGTTGGTGCTGCTGAGTCGGCCGCGCAAGCACCACAGCTAGTCGCGGGTGGGACGAATCGCGTAATCGAACAACGCTGGCCGGTAGCTGCTGCGCCTGCCAGCGGAGCCCTCTTTACTGATCGCTGACCCTCTTTGTCTGCAAGACCACATCCGGTGGGCGTTGAACCCCGGCGCCGGTGGGGATCTCTTTGGTGTCGAAAGAACCACAGACCATCCCGCACAGATCGGACAGAGAAGATGAACTCCCGCACAATGACCACACTGGCCATCACCGCCGTCGCTGGCATCGGCCTTGCCGGTGTCGCCACCGCAAGCGCACTGCCGACCAACTCGACCACCGAGGCCACGACCCCGGACACCACCGTCAGCGCCCCTGCCCCCGAGCAGACCAACAACGAAGCCGCCATCCGCGCCGCAGTCGCCGCCCAGATGCAGGCCGACGCCGCCGCCGCTGAAGCCCAAGCCGCCGCCGAGGCGCAAGCCGCGGCCGAGGCCCAGGCCGCCGCGGAATACTCAGCAGCCATCGCCGCGAACATGCAGGCGGCCGCCGCAGCTGCCGCGCCCGCAGCCGCGCCCGCCGGTGGCGACGCTTCCTCCTGGGCCAACAGCGGAGCCGCCCTCAGCGTGAAGAACTGCGAATCAGGCGGCAACTACTCCACCAACACCGGCAACGGCTACTACGGAGCCTGGCAGTTCGACGAGTCCTCCTGGCTGGCCAACGGCGGTGGCGCCTACGCACCGCTGCCCCACCTGGCACCGTCCTGGGCACAAGACCAGGTTGCCTACAACTACTACCAAGCAGCTGGCTGGAGCCCCTGGAGCTGCGCCTAATCCGACAGCCGAACAACCCAGGCCCGCAGGAGTTCACCCGAACCCTGCGGGCTTGGCCATGCCCACTCCAGGCCTAGGCTCGGCATCACACACAGCACCGCACACAGCACCGCACCCACAAGGAGACGCCATGCCCGCCTCTCGCCTGCTCCCAAACGACGAGTCTGTTGAGTTGCTCGACGTCGTCCGGCGACTGGCGCGCAACGAACTGACGGAACGCGCGGGCGCAGCCGAGGATTCTGGGGATTTCCCAAGGGATGTGTTCCGTCTGCTCGGTGACACGGGACTGCTCGGTCTTCCTTACTCCCCCGACTACGGCGGCGGTGGCGTGAGTTACGAGGTCTATCTGCAAGTGATCGAGGAGTTGGCTGGCGCTTGGTCCAGTGTGGCGGTGGGCACATCCGTGCACGTGCTCTCGTGCTTCGGGCTGGCGAACTACGGAACCGAGGAACAGCGCCAGCTATGGCTGCCCGCGATGCTCGAGGGCCAACTGCTCGGTGCCTACTGCTTGTCCGAGGCCCACGCTGGGTCCGACCCAGCGGCGATGCGCACGCGAGCGGTGCGCGACGGTGATGAGTACGTGATCACCGGCGCGAAGGCCTGGACCACCCACGGCGGCCAAGCCGACTACTACCAGGTGATGGCGCGCACCTCCGACGAGCGGAACGGAATCTCCTGCTTCCTCGTTCCGGCTGACTCGGAAGGCCTCACGGCTGACCCACCGGAGCGCAAGATGGGCCTCATGGGATCTACCACGGCGACGATGCGATTCGACGGCGTTCGGATTCCCGCAGAGCGTCGGCTCGGCGCGGAAGGCGAGGGACTGCGCATCGCGTTGGACGGTCTGGACTCCGGCCGCCTGGGCATCGCGGCTGCCGCCGTCGGACTCGCCCAGGCCGCACTCGACGACGCTGTGGCTTACGCCAAGGAGCGGGAGACGTTCGGTCAGCCCATCATCGACCACCAGGGGCTGGCCTTCCTCTTGGCCGACATGGCCGCCGCAGTGGAGGCGGGGCGCGCAGTCACGCTGGCGGCCGCGCGACGCCGCGATCGAGGCCTGCCCTTCAGCCAGGAGGCAGCAATCGCCAAACTCGTGGCCACGGACAACGCCATGAAGGTCACCACCGATGCCGTCCAGGTGCTTGGCGGGTTCGGCTACACGCGAGACTTCCCGGTGGAGCGCTACATGCGCGAGGCAAAAGTGATGCAGATCTTTGAAGGCACCAACCAGATCCAACGCCTCATCATCGGCCGCGGGCTGGCCAAGGGCAGCCGTTGACCACCACTCGAGAGGGAACCGACGTGAGGATCGGGCTGATCGGATACGGAGTTGGCGGCTCCGCATTCCACGCTCCCCTGATAGCCGCCACGCCTGGTCTGGAGTTGGCGGCGATCGTGACCAGAAACGCAGCACGCTCGCAGGCCGCGATGGAGCGCTTCCCCGCTGCGGCGGTTGTGCCCGATGTCGCCGACCTGTGGGACATGGGGCTGGACGCTGTCACGATTACGACTCCCAACGACACCCACGCGCCGCTCGCCCACACCGCCCTTGATCACGGCATGAACGTCGTCGTCGACAAGCCCCTGGCGACGAAAGTGCCGGACGCCGAACAGCTCGTCGCCCATGCCGAACGATCCGGCCTGCTGCTCACGGTCTATCTCAATCGCCGCTGGGATGGGGATTTCCTGACCGTCAAGGAGCTCGTTGCAGCGGGCACGCTCGGCGAGGTTCACCGCTTCGAATCGCGCTTCGAGCGCTGGCGGCCAGCGGTGGCCCAGTCGTGGAAGGAGACGACCCCCGAAGGCGGTGGCATCCTGTTCGACCTCGGCCCCCACGTCATCGACCAGGCGCTCCAACTGTTCGGCCCGGTGCAGACGGTGTACGCCGAGGTGGGCACAGTGCGACCTGCGGGGGTAAATCCCGACGATGTTTTCTTGGCCTTGACCCATCGCAGCGGCGTGCGATCGCACCTGTGGCTCAGCGCCGCCGCCGCCGATCAGGGACCGCGCTTCCGACTGCTCGGCAGCAACGGGGCCTATCGGGTATTCGGCATGGATCCGCAGGAGGCGGCGCTGCGGGAAGGACGCATGCCGGTGCCCGGTTCAGCCGAATGGGGCACCAGCGATGAGTCCGACTGGGGAACGATCACCGGAGGTCCCCGACCCGTCACGTACCCCACGCACTCCGGCGCCTACCCGCAGTTCTACACGCACTGGGCGGCTGCGCTGCACGGCGTCGGCCCGGTGCCGGTGGATCCGGTCGACGCCATCGACGCACTACGCATCATCGCGGGCGCTGAGCGGTCGGCGTGGTCAACTTTCGACGAGGAAATCGTCTCGTCGTAGGCGGCCACGGAACACCCAGAACGACCATGCCTGGTACGTGATGACCAGCGGCATTCCCACGAGGGCGACGATGGTGATGAGCGTGAGTGAATTTTCGCTCGCTGCGGCATCAGCCAGAGTGAGGTTGAATCCTCCCTGCGTGGTGCTGGGCAGCGCATTCGGGTACAGCGCCAGGAAGATCTGACCCACGAAGCCAGCCACGGCCACCGCGTCCAGCCAGAAGCCTGCCAGATGCTGCCCGCGCGCGTGGGCGACGGTCGCAGCCGCGATCGCCACTACAGCGACTACCCCAACTGCCAAGGCACCTACGTCACCGCCGCTGAAGGCAACGTACGTCCAAACCGAGAAGGCAGCCATGGCCAGGGTGGTGGCGAGGGCAAGCCAGACCGCCAGCCGCCCCTGCCTGCGCGAGAGGTCGCCGGTGGTCTTGATCGCGACGAAGGACGCACCGTGCGCCAGGGAGAACAGCAGCAGGGTGACTCCGCCCAGCACCGAGTATCCGTTGATAAACGACAGCAGGCTCTCGCCGGTGAAGGCGCCGGTGGAGTCGATCGGAATGCCATGCACCATGCCGGCCCAGAACACGCCGAAGAGGGTGGCGAGCAGGATCGACGACACGGCAATCGCGACGTCCCAGACCGTGCGCCACTTATGTTCGGGCTTCTTGGAGCGGTACTCGATTGCCACACCGCGCACGATCAGGCAGGCCACGACGAGCATGAGCGGCAGATAGGCCGCCGGGAACACAGCCGCGTACCACAGCGGAAAGGCAGCGAAGATGGCGATACCGCCGGTGACCAGCCACGCCTCATCGGCATCCCACACCGGGCCGATGGTGCCCAGCATTTCGCGCCGCTCGGCATCGTCTCGACCCGACAGCAGCGCAAGCGCGCCCACGCCGAAGTCGAAACCCTCGAGGAAGAAGAAGCCGATCCACAGGAACGCGATAAGTACGAACCACACAGTGACGAGGTCCATCTCAGCTCCCCACCACTTCCTCCACCACCGGCACCACCGGATCGTCCGGCGGGCCCTTGATGGCGTACTTGCGGATCAGGAAGAACTCAACCACCGCGAACGTGCCGTACAGCAGGGCGAACACCACCAGGCTGGTGATGATCAGGCCTGGCGAGAGCCCGGACGAGGCGTCGGCGGTCTTCAGCTCGCCGTAGACGACCCAGGGCTGGCGGCCGTTCTCGGTGAAGATCCATCCGAACATGTTCCCCAACCACGGGGTGAACACGATCCAGATGCTGATCGCCCAGAACAACCGGCTGGTGGGGAGCCGGCCCTTGCGGGTGGCCCAGGCGGCCA
The DNA here is from genome assembly GCA_963752505.1 of uncultured Actinomycetes bacterium. Taxonomy (GTDB): domain Bacteria; phylum Actinomycetota; class Actinomycetes; order S36-B12; family UBA10799; genus JACJWR01. The sequence goes on along the minus strand of CAVVYM010000010.1, from coordinate 124,876 downwards.
CCAGCATCCAACCCACCCCGACGAGGCCGAATGCCATCATGAGTCGGAAGCTGTAGAACGCCACCCACACATTGGGGATGTAGTTGCCCGGCCCGAACTCCTCCTCGTATTGGGCCTGCAGTTCAGTCATCCCGGTGACTTCGCCGTCGAGGCTGTTGGTGGCCACGATCGACAACAAGCAGGGAATCTCGATGTCGAACTTGTTGTCCTCCGCCGACCGATCCGGCCACGCCACGATCGACAGCCCGGCGCACGGACCGGTGGTCTCCCACACTGCTTCGGCGGCCGCGATTTTCATCGGCTGCTTCTCGGTCATGACGACGCCCAGGGTGTCCCCCACGAGCGCCTGGCTGCCACCGGCGATGATGCCCAGAATGATGGCGAACTTGAAGGTCCACTTCATCATCTCCACGTGCTGGCGCCGCTTGAGGTGGTAGGCGGCGACGGCGAACACGAACACCGAAGCTGCCACCAGACCGCCGAGCACCGCGTGCAGCCAGGACCACCACACCACGTCTTGGGTGAAGACGGCGGCGGCATCGGTGAGTACCGCTCGGCCGGTCTCCGGGTCGATGTCGTAGCCGACCGGGTGCTGCATCCACGAGTTGGCGGTGATGATGAAGAAGGCTGATGCCCACGTGCCAAGGGCGACCATCCAGATGGATGCGAGGTGCAGCCCGCGTGGGAGTTTGTCACGGCCGAACACCCACAGGCCCAGGAAGGTGGCTTCGAGGAAGAACGCCAGGATGCCCTCCATGGCGAGTGGTCCGCCGAAGATGTCACCCACGAAAGCGCTGTAGACCGACCAATTCATGCCGAACTGAAACTCCTGCACGAGGCCGCTGACGACACCCATGGCGAAGTTGATCAGCAGCAACGATCCGAAGAAGGTGGCCAGCCGGACGTACCTCGGGTTGCCGGTGCGGTAGTGCATCGTTTCGAAGAAGGCGACGATGGGCGCCAGACCGAGGGTGAGCGGCACGAACAGGTAGTGGAAGAGCGTGGTCATCGCGAACTGGAGCCGCGACAATTCCATAAACGTGTCCACAGACGTGCCCTGCATCAACCACTCCAACCGCTCGCGACGTACCCCGCGTCAGCATTCCACATTCCGACCCGCCTTCGTCGGGTGTGGATTGCCCCCGGGGGACTACGTCTCCGTGTCAACGAGTGGCCACCAAGTGCTGTACTCCCAGTCTTTGCCCGCCCACAGTTCCCGTTCGCGCGTTCGAGGATCCTGGTGCACCTCGCCTTTGGCCCCCAACACCATGGTGGCTCGCCGGGACAGGTCGAAGGTCGGCCACACCGGCAACTCCGCCACCTGGGGTTTCGACTGCTGAATGAATGCCACGAGTGCCTGGTGGAAGGCCGTGGCGATTCTATGGTCGTCCACCCGCTCCGGGTGCGAGTTGCGCATCTCGGTGGTCTGCCACGCCATGGGAAGATCACACGTGTGTCCTCCCGCATAGCTGGGTGGGTAGTTCGGCGGCGACGCATCCAACCGATAGCGGTAGACGCTTGCGTGGGCTGACTGGGCTTCGGCCAGTTTCAAGGTGGGAATCGCGTATCGCTCGTCACCCATGAGGGCCACCTTGGCCGCTGTCGGACCAACCCCACGACTGGCTGCGTAGATGTCGACCAGTTCCGCCACGGCTGACTCGGCACTACCGCTGGCGGACCCGGCGAAGACTTCGGACAGCGCCGCATCGAACGGTTTCAGGCAGTGTTCGGTGCCCCAGAGTTCGGTGAAGAACACCGCTTCATCGCCGTTGTTGCCGAATAGCGCCCGCACACCGGCGGCACTGCCGGCTCGGACGGCGTCTATCGGCCGACGCGGAAGCGCCCGGTGGTGCAGGGTCGGTCGCCACACCCAGACGGCTTCGTTCGGTGGACACACCCGCCCCTGAGCTTCGAGGAGTTGCGCCGCCGGCAGATCACGCAGCACTTCCGGAGTCGCCGCGCCGCCCAGGTGGGCCAGGAACCTGCTCGCCACCGACGCCGCGGCCGTTGGACTCGCCACCGAGTCTCCGCCGCTGGCCGAGATCACCTGCTGGTAGCGACCCGCGGTCAGCGGGGAACCCATGAGTGCGGCGACGGCCTTCGCGCCTGCGGACTCGCCGTACAACGTGATCCGGTCCGGATCGGCGTCGAACGCCGCAGCGTTGGCGTGCGTCCACCGCAGTGCCGCAATCTGGTCGAGCAGGCCCGCGCTGCCGGCGTCGGATTCGCGCGGGTCCACGGTGGTGGCGAGGTTGAGGAAGCCGAACGCCCCCAGCCGGTACTGGATCTGGACCACAACCATGCCGTGGCGGGCGAACACGGTCCCATCATCGATGTCGCTGGCGGATCCCATGCCATTGCCACCGCCGTGGATCCACAGCAACAGCGGCCAACCGCTGGCTGGCGGCGCACGATCAGGGGCGGTGACGTTGAGGTAGAGGCAGTCCTCGCTCACCCGCGCCGCACCACCACCGTCTGGAGCCGCCTCCTGCATTGCCGCGGGCGGTGCTTGCTGGCACGCGCGCACACCTGACCAGGTCGGGACCGGTTGGGGCGCGCGCCACCGCAGGTCGCCGATAGGTGGTGCCGCGTAGGGAACGCCCCACCACAGGCGGCATCCGCCTTCACGCAAACCCCGTATGCGTCCCCCGCTCGTGTCGACGACCAGCGGCGGGGTTGGGCTCACGACACACTCACAGCGTCACACAGACGTCGGTGACTCCCGCCGTTGTCAGGCGCACGAGCCCGACTTCCTCGACTTGGATGCTCACCTCCGCCAGCAATCCCGCGTAGGCACGCACCTGGGGTGCGTACCGGGCGGCGAAGAGCAGATCGATGGACCCTTGCATCAGCCCAACATATCGCCGTCTTGAGAGTCACCGCTGATCCGCAGTTCCCGCAACGGCGGCACCCCGGCCATCCCGGAGCCCGCGCTGCACGGTTTCACCGCCGAGAGAGACGAATACTTCAACGTCACACCTCCCTCGGCGTTCTATGAAGCGGGCACCTACTGGAACCCCTCCAGGACGACTGCGAACGGCGCGGTCCAGTTCAGCAACGTCTACGACGTGACCACCTCCCGCGAAAACGTCGGAAACGGGTCCCAGGCCTCGCCCGAGGGGTCTCAGGAGCAGACCGGACCCAAGCTGGTCGGTTTCGGCAGCGACCGCCGGCTACCTCCCTGCGGAGAAGCTCACCATCTCGATCGCGATGACTTATTCTCCCGAAGCGTTCGACGACGGCACATCGTTCAATGACTCGAGTCGTTCCACCTTGGAAGCACGTGTCGACATCGTGGTGCCCGACGTGCTGCCCAAGGCGTCGTAGGCAGCAACCATGTGCTCGGCTCGCACGCGCCAGTCGTACTGCGACACCGCGATCTCGCGCAACCTCGGACCCAGCTGCGGCACCGCTGGATCACTGAGCAGAGCGATCAGTGTGGCTGCTATCGAACTCACGCGACCGTCGTCGGCCATCGGCAATCGAAGCCGGTCCACGTCTATGACCGAGTCCAGGAACGGCTCGAGGTCCCGCAGTCCCTCGCCCAACCCGGTCAGGTCTGAGGCGCAGGGCAGCACACCGCTGGCCAGCGACTCCATCAGCACCAGCGGATAGGCCTCCGGCAGAACCGACGGAAAGACCGCGAGGTCGGCACACGGGAAGACTTTCGTGAGGCGACTGTGGTCGAGGCGACCCGTGAAGTGCACGTGCTCGGCCATGGCGTTTCCGACACCGAGGGCCAGGTCGCGCTTGGCCGGGTCCGCCAGATAGGCAGCCACGTCAGTCCAGGCACCTGTGGTGTGGGTTGAGTCGTAGTCATTTCCGTGCGCCACCAGATGATCCACCAGGTCGGAGTCGCCAGCAGACATACCGTGGACGAAGGATTCCAGCACCTCGCGATAGGCCCCCGAACCCACCAGGATCACGTGCGCGTCCGGCACCGCGCGCAGCACCTCGGGCCACGCGGCAAGCACACTCTGAACCCCTTTGCCCACGGTGAGTGCGCCCACGAAGATGACGAACTTGCCGGTCTCCCAGGGCAGCGCCGCCATCCGCTCTGCAATGTCGTCGTCGGGCAGTTCCCGTGCGTAGCGCGAACTCTGGTCGGTCACCACGGCCAGGTCACCTTCGGTGAGCCGCGTTGCCAATTCGACCCCAAGGCTCGCCGGCTTCCCGCCTCCTGGTTCGGTAGCGACGAAGGCTTCGATGGATTCGCGGCGCTGGTCAGCTGGCACTGGCACGAAACGCGAGGTGTCGACGCCGACACCCACCACCGCCCATCGCTTTCTGAGTTCAGCGGCAGAGTCCGGATACAAGGCAGCGATGCGCTCCATCATCTCCACACTGCCGGTGATGAGCCCGCTCGCGGCATCGAGCGCTTCACCTGCCAACGTCCGATAGCGCTCATCACGCCGGATGGTGTACTCGATGTCGCTGCCATGCGGATACACGACAAAGGGAATCCCCAACGACCCACACGCATCGGCCGCGATCGTTGGTTGCAGGACCGTGTGATTGGCGTGCAGCACGTCCACCGGAAAGGCTGCGAGAACGGCGCGCACCGAAGCCGTGGCTAGCTCGCGGACCTCAGCCAAATCCTCATCCGCGAGGTCGGTGAAGGCTTTGACGTTGCCTTCCCGCTGCTTGTCGGTCACGTAGACCGGTCGCACCGAGGCATGCGGCAATTGATGCAGCGTCACCTCACCGGCTCCGCCCGGGGTGCCGAACAGCCCGGTGGGCTCGCCGTCAACTCCCCATGCGATGGCGGCCCCAACCAGCGGGCGAAGGTCCTCCGGCCGCGGCTCGCGACACAAGACGTGCACCTCATGGCCAGCCGCTGCCAGGGCGCTGGCCAAATACCGCGTGTATTCGTTGCTGCCCGAACCGACCAGCTCGAATCCGTGAAACAAACCGATCCGCATAGAAACTCGTCCTACTCGTCGACTCGGCAGACCGGCAGATCCACCACTTTCGAGCACCCGACGCCGTCACACCGCAGCGCGCAACTCCTCGGCGTTCAGGCCGGCCAACTCCAGCCCTGCCATCGTACGAGCCGCCGCCACGCGGTAGTCCGCGGCCATGAGGATGGAACTGATAGTCAGTACCGCGTCCATGGCCGGCGTGGGCACTCCGAGTTGGTTCGCCAAGTCGGTGAGAAACACGAGTCCGTAGCCGGCGTCCTCGGTGAGGTAGCGGTAGTCCAACTGCGGTTGGGCCTTGATGCCTCGGAAGCCCGGCGCAGCCGAGTAGCCGGTGGCGTAGTCGGCGTGCGTTTGGTAGCCCTGCGCGATGCCGATCTCCGGATCCGGAATCACAGTGACCCCCAACGCCTCTCCAATGGCGATCCGATCGTCATCTACCGCCTTGATCAGCCGTCCCACGGCGTCGGTCACACCCTCCTCATAGAAGAGGAAGTCACCGCCGGTGCGTTCGATAAGGGCCGCGTTGCAGAGCGTGACCGCGGGGTGGATCACCGGATTCGCGTTCTGCAGGGTGGTTTGCCAGATGCTCGAGGCAGCCGATATCTCAGGGAACACCTCTGCGAGCACCGCGTGCACCGCAGGAGTGGCGGCCGCAGGTATCGCAGCAACGAAGTATCCCCCCTTGAGGCGGTTATAGACCGTGATGTGCGCAGGTCCGGTGATGCGCACCGCATACGGCAACGTCGAGGTCTCGGCGACGGTCACCGAATCGTCGTCGAGGGCCAGGCCGAGAGCTCGCTTGAACACCAACGCCCCCGCGCAGGAGCCCGGGCACACGACGAAAATCTGCCCGGCCACGACGTGCTCGCGGCAGACCGCGCCGAATGCGGCGTTGCTGTAGGCGGGCCCGACCGCGAACACCAACTCGGCACCGTCGAGGGCTCGTTGGGCATCGTGGCCGGCGTACGCGAGTTCCTGGAAACCGGCCAGTTCCCCGGTCGCGGTGATCCCTCCGGCCGCCACGACCTCGGCAATCCGGTCGGGGAATTCTGCGAAGTCGAAGAGCGACACCTCGTGACCTGCCTGCGCCCACTCAAAGGCCATCGCCAAGCCGCCGTTGCCGGATCCAAGCACTGCCACCCGCATGTCGTCTCCCTTCTCACCGGCGCATCCCCAGCGGCACCGGGGCCCGGTCCGCAGTCTCGCCATCGCAATCGCAATCGAGCATGCCACCTGGGTGCCCTCATAGTCTCGCGGGGTGATCGCAGTGGGCGCGCTTGATGTGCTCAGTCTTCACCTTCACCTCCGCCCCCACGACCGGCACTATGCGGTCGATCTGGCCGATGCAGGGCCCTGATCTGCGTCTGGGACCAGCTGTTCGGCGGTGACCCAGAGAAAGGTCTCGCCCCCGATGGCTCGCTCCTCCTCCTGCACGATCGCCAACCCGGCGTCGAGGCACTGGATCCGCATCTGGGCCGGCGTCACGTGACTGTAGAAGAGTCGGTGGCCCATGAATTCCATGGTGCCGTTGAACGTTTCGCGACCGGTGTAGGCGGCGGTGGCGTAGGTGAACAGAAAGCGCCCGCCGGGTCGCAGCCAGCGTCGGCAGTTCTCGAAAAGTTGGGGGTGCTCATGGCTGGGAACGTGGAACAGGCTGTAGACGGCGACGATGGCGTCAAAGGAGTCTGCTGGAAAGTCGACATCCGTCATGTCGGCCAGCACGACCGTGGCCTCCGGCAGGTGGTCTCGCGCCAGTCCGACCATCCCGGCACTGAAATCGACCCCGGTCACCTCCCAACCGCGGGCGGCGAAAGTGCTCATCATCGGCTCCCCAGCGCCGCAGCCGAGATCGAGAAGAGCCCCCGTGGCGGGCAGGTGCGCGGTGAAGTCCTCGATCACTTCGCTGAGGTCGAATAGGTCGCGTCGAGATGCGTAGGTGGCGGCGAATTCGTCATAGATGGCGGCAAGCGGCTGATCTGCCATGGCGGTCGCCAGTCAGAAACCAGCGAGCGTGATCTTGCCGACCGCCCGCCCGCTCTCGAGCACGCTGTGTGCGGCGACGAGATTCGCGGCGTTGATCGCGCCGCTGGTCTGGGCCGCCGTCGAGGTGATGATCCCTTCGTCGACCAGACTGGCCATCTGATTGAGCAGATCGTGCTGAGCGATCATGTCCGAAGTGGCGAACATGGACCGGGTGAACATGAACTCCCAGTGTAAGGACGCGCTCTTGCGCTTGAGGAGGTTGACGTCGATGGCGCCCGGCGCGGGGTCATCGATGAGCCCGTAGGCACCTTGCGGTGCCAGGGCCGCCACGGCGGCACCGAAGTGGGCGTCCGAGTGGGTCAACGACGCGACGTAGGAGACCGTGGGAAGGCCGATCGCCGCCAACTGCTCGACCAGCGGCTGCGAATGATCGATCACGTGGTCCGCGCCCATGTCACGCACCCAGTCACGGGATTCGGGCCGCGACGCGGTGCCTACCACGGTGAGACCCGCGAGCCGCTTCGCGAGTTGCGTCAGGATGGATCCGACGCCCCCGGCCGCACCGATGATCAGTATGGATTCGTCGAGGTCGGCTCCGGCGTTGCGTGACACTCCCAGCCGGTCGAAGAGCAACTCCCAGGCGGTAATCGAAGTGAGCGGCAGGGCTGCGGCGGCGGCGAAATCGAGTGATCGCGGCTTGCGCCCGACGATGCGTTCGTCGACCAGGTGCAGTTCGGAGTTGGTGCCTGGCCTGGTCAAGTCGCCGGCGTACCAGACTTCGTCGCCGGGCGAGAACAGCGTGACGTGTTCCCCCACCGCTTGCACCACCCCCGCAGCATCGAACCCCAGGATGCGCCAGTCGTCGGTTGCTGCGCCGCCGGCGCGCCGCACCTTGGTATCCACCGGATTGACCGACACCGCCCGTACCGCCACCAACAGGTCGTGACCCGTCGGTCGCGGATCGTCCACCTCGATGTCCACCAAGCACTCCGGGTCAGTCACCGGGAGCGCTGCTCGGCATCCGACGGCGCGCATGGCATCCTCCTGCTGCTTGGCAATGGTCTTCTGGGTTTGTCCAAGTCTGGCAGCCATGAAGTGGCGAAGCGGCCCAGGCAGTTGACACGACGCGACGGCCCTCCACCAGACTGTGAGCCATGCGCACAGTGATGCGAACGACCTATGGGCCGCCGCCGGTGCTCCGCATCGGTGAAGCACCCACCCCCATCCCGCGGCCGGACGAGGTTCTGGTGCGCGTGCGCGCCACGACCGTGAATCGCACAGATTGCGGCATCCTCCTCGGTTCCCCGCCACTCATCCGGCTCTTTACGGGCGTGCGCCGACCGCGAGACCTCGTACCCGGCACGGACTTCGCGGGTGACGTGGTCGGCGTCGGATCGGACGCACACCGATTCAAGGTCGGTGATCGGCTGTGGGGATTCAATGACAATGGACTGGCGTCGCAGGGGGAGTTCCTCGCTATTCGGCAGGACGCAGCGGTGGACCACATCCCCGACGACGTCGATTACGACGTCGCCGCGGCGAGCCTCGAAGGCGCCCACTACGCACTGGGTTTCATGAAGCGGGCACGTTACGAGGCGGGCCAACGGGTGTGCGTCTACGGTGCCACCGGCGCGATCGGATCGGCGATGGTTCAGCTGCTCGCCGACGAGGGCAGCGCGGTCACCGCTTTCTGCGGCCCCAAGCACATGGAATTGGTTGCAGCACTGGGCGCTGCCGAGGTGATCGACTACACCTCGACGCCCATTGCTGAGTTCCACGGCCGGTTTGACCGGGTGTTTGATGCCGTGGGTAAGTTGTCCTACTCGGAGGCCAAACACCTGCTGGGCCCCGACGGACGATTTGGCTCCAGCGAACTCGGCCCCCGTGCGGAGAATCTGTACCTGCCGCTATTCACCCGCCTGCGCAGAGGCCCGAAGGTCGACTTCCCGGTTCCCAGCGGGCGGGAGCGCACCCTGGTAGTCATGGGCGAATTGCTGGCCGGGCGCCGCTTCCACCCGGTCATTGACCGGCACTTTCCCATGTCGGAGGCGGTCGCCGCCTACGAGTACGTGCTGAGCGGGCAGAAGGTGGGGAATGTAATCCTCGACATCCCCTGACCAGACCCGTCCGCGCAGTAACAGGCAGATTCAACAGCTCCGAATGGGAGTTCCACTCGAGTTGCACATTCTTGGGCTAGTTATGGCCCCTGGAAGTGGGGTGTTTCGCCATCAAAACCCTGCAACTCATTCCCACGGCGCCGAATCTCGGCCCGAATCGGGCCAGAAATCGGCGAGTGCACGAGCCACCTGCGCAAAAAACTGAAGCCCGCCCGGAGAGTCTCCGGGCGGGCTTCAATTCGGGACTAGGCCGCCGAACGGCTAGCACCTATTGGTAGCGGGGGCAGGATTTGAACCTGCGACCTCTGGGTTATGAGCCCAGCGAGCTACCGAACTGCTCCACCCCGCGATGGTGTGGCCTAACCATAACAACCCGGCAGGAGGGACTAGCCGCCCGGGGGTCGCGCGGAGGACTCGACGCGCAGCCTCCGCCACGAGGTCACCACCGAGGCCACCCCAGCTGCAAGGGCGAAGCCGAGGATGACCCCCACAGAATTGTTCACCACATCCCCGGCTTGACACCCGCGCTGCAACACCGGAATCAACTGCACCGCCTCGATTGTCGGCGACACCGCCAGCGCGACGCATAGCGCAGCAAGGCGCCGCGCCCCGATCGGCCACAGGACGACAGCCGCGCCGGCCGGCATGGTGAGCAGCACGTTCGACACGATCTCCTGCGAGGCTCCCTGCGTGAGCATGGATGGCCGAGGGATCTCCCCCTGCGTGCACCAGCGCAACGTTGCCGCGAGGGTGCCGTCGTGCTTCGGGATGGTCCAGGTGGCGGCCGGAACGAGGAGCAGCGAACTCACCCAAAGAGCAACCCGCCAGCGGTCCAACCGGAGCCTGGGACCTGCCAGCACTGCGATGAGCACCGCGAGCGCGATTCCCAACGCCAGCGCGGGCCACCAGCCGGGCAGTCCCGGTGGGAACCAGGAGGGGACCAACTCCAGGAGCCAATCCCTGACCTTGCGCGCCAGGGCACGCAACCAGGTCGCGACCTCCCCCACTGGGTTCACGCCGAACTAGGCAGACGGCGCTTCGGGATCAGCCGGTGCTGTGGGAGTGGCTTCAGCGTCGGGTGATGCGGCGGCGCCCGACGCAATTTCCTGGGCGCGCCGAATCGCCTCTTCGAGGCGCCGCTGCGCCTCGCCGTACGCAGTGAAGTCGTTGTTCTGTAGCGCCCGCACACCCTCGTCGTACGCAGCTTGAGCATCCGCCAGGGCCTGGTCGAGCTCACTTAGCGGCACCGTGGGCGCTTCCGGATCGACGGGCGCCTCCGGGTCCACGGGCTCCGGCGTGGGCGGAGCCGCACCGAAGACGCTCGCAAGCGACTCCTGCAAGGTGTCGGAGAAGCCGACGCGGTTGCCGAACGAGACCAGCACCTTGCGCAGCAGCGGATAGCCACCCTCGACCGCCTGGACGTACACCGGCTCGACGTAGAGCATGCCGCCGCCGACCGGCAACGACAGCAGGTTGCCCAAGATCACGTCCGAACCCCCTCGCCGCAGCAGCGACAACTGCGACGCCACCTCGGGATCAGATTCGAAGGTGTTCTGCACCTGCACGGGTCCAGGGATAGTCGTGTTCCGCGGTAGTTGGAGCACACGGAACTGGCCATAGCCGTCGCCAGGGGCCGAGTTCGACGGCCATAAACGAGGCCAGCGTTTGCCGTCGCTGCGGCGAATAGGCCGTGGTCAGCGAGAAGGTGGGCGCCGCCTGTCCCGGCATTTTCAGCGTCAGGTAGTACGGCGGTTGGAACTGGTTGGTCTGTCGGTTGGTCGGATCGTTGGGGATGATCCAGAAGTCCTGGCCGTTGTAGAACGCCGCGGGGTCCGTGACGTGGTAGCGGCTGTACACCAACCGCTGCACCTTGAACAGATCCTCGGGGTAGCGCACGTGCGAGACAAGGTCGGGATCCATCTCGGACACCGGCTGCACGACACCGGGGAAGGTCTTCATCCAGGCCTGCAGGATGGGGTCGGATTCGTCCCAGGCGTACAGGTCGACGGTGCCGTCGTACGCGTCGATGACTGCCTTGACCGAGTTTCGCATGTAGTTGACACGGTCTTGCGGCAGCGCGAAGACGTTGGCTGCGGTGGTCGTCACCGAGTCGGAGGTGGCTTCGTTCAGGTCAACACGCGTTGAGTAGGGGAACTGATCGGTCTTGGTGTAGGCGTCCAGCAGCCAGACGATGCGCCCGTTCACCACTGCCGCGTAGGGATCGCCGTCGGGCGTCAGCCAGGGCGCCACTTTGGCAAGACGATCGCGCGGGCTGCGATCCCACATGATCACCGACTCCGGATTGACCAGGTCGGACAGCAGGATGTTCGGCTCGCCGAACTTCACGGCGAAGGCCGCCTTGTTCAGCAACGATCCAACCGGAGCCCCACCGGAGCCGTCGTAGGTGTTGTTGCGCTGGCCGGAGGGGTCAGTGTCGTCGGGGAAGTCCAACTCACGCGGTGTCGAACCCTCTGGTGCACCCACGATCGAGTAGTCCGGCGAGTTCTCGCCGAAATACACCCGGGGCTGTTCAACATCCAGCTCACCGACGGGCGGGATGTCGAACTCGAAGAAGTTGGGGGTGCCGTTGGCGTTGGCGGTGTTGTCGTAGGCGGCGACGAAACCGTAGCCGTGGGTATAGACCACGTGGTCGTTGGCCCAGTTGCGCTCCGGTACGCCGTCGAGGTCGAGCTCACGCACCGAGACGACGGCGCCGCGCTGTTCGTCGGAGAGGTCATAGCGGTCGACGTCGAGGATGTCCGGGAACGAGTAGAACCCTCGGATCTGCTGCAGCGCCCGGTACGTCGGCGACACGATGGCCGGGTCCAGCAGTCGGATGTTCTCCAGCGTGCCGGCATCCGCCGCGATGGCCTCAGCGCTCGGCTCACCGGTGGCCGCATAGTCCGTGGTCTCCACATTGTCGAGGCCCCAAGCCGATCGGGTTGCCTCGATGTTGCGCGACAGGTACTCCTCCTCGCGCACCAACTCGCTGGGCCGCACCTGGAACTGCTGCACGATGGCCGGGTAGATGCCGCCGATGACCAGCGCCGAGACCACCATGAGGCCAAGGCCGGCTATTGCGATCGGCCAAATGCTTCGGAAAATGTTGACGATGAAGAGCAGGGCCACGATGAGCGCGATGAAGATCAGGATGGACTTCGCGGGCAGCATGGCATTGATGTCGCGAAACTTCAGGCCGGTGAAGCCGAGTACGAAGTCGTCGTCCTGGACGGCCAAGCCGTACCGATCGAGGGCGTAAGCCACCGCTTTGAGCAGGAGCATGGCCGCGGCCAGAATCGACAACTGAACACGCGCAGCGCGCGTCACCCGGTCGCCTTCGCCCTGTAGTTGGATTCCGCCGTACAGGTAGTTCACGACCGCGCTCGCGACCAAGGTGAAGAAGAGGACCGTGAAGCCGAAGCCGAGGATGAAGCGGAAGAAGGGGTAGTCGAAGACCCAGAAGCCGATGTCCATGCCGAACTGCGCATCGGTCTCACCGAAGTCGCCACCGTTGCGCCACAGCATGAAGAGGGGCCACTGGCCGGCCGCGCTGATCCCTGCGAGCAGGCCGACGACAACCGCGACGACCAGCGTGGCTGGCTTGCGGATGGGCTCGATGGATGATCGGTAGCGCTCCAGACTCGCCTGCTCCGGACTTCCGGTGGCGAAGAAGGGGCGGAACTTGTAGGCGAGCCACATTGCTGCCACGAGAGCAGCCGCCATCACCAGGCCGAAAACGGCGAACATGCCCGCCCGGACGGCGAGCTGGGTGGTGAACACAGAGGTCTTGTCAACCGACTGGAACCATAGCCAATCCGTGTAGAAACCTGTGAAGATGACGAAGAGCACCGCAAGGATGCCCAGCACAAGCAGCGTCGGGACAAGGACCTTCCCGCGACCTCGTGTTTCGTCGCTTGCTTCGGGCGGGGAAGCCGATGGGGTGGCGAAAGTCACGGCACAACCTTACGAGAGAGTGATCCTATGCACCCGCAGGAGTCACAGTTGGCGCTTCAATCGGCCGTTGACGAACTCGAATCCGAACTGGCCAGCGTCGGTTGGGGACAGCCGACGCGCCTGTTCGGATTGGTGAGCAGCGACCTACTTCTGGCCTCTGAGCCGGAGTTGGCGGCGGAGATCGGCGCCGAGCCTGGCACCCTGACCGCGATTGAGCAGGACGGCTTCGACACCGAGATTCCGGTACCGCAGATGCTGGCCCGCATCGCGTGGCCGGAGGCGGTGGTGGGCGCTGCGGTCGCCATCGAACAACTGGTGCTGCCCCCGTCGGCGGAGGCCGAGTTGGCAACAGATGCGGATCCCGAAGACGTTGCGGCTGCGGCCGCCCGCGACGAACGTGCCACCCAGTTGCGCATCATCGTCGCGGTCACCAGGGACGGGGCCGAAGACGCACTGCTGGTGCTGGAGGACCACGAAACGCCAATTCGGGGCGGCGCCGGGGAGCGGTTGGTGCCCCGCCTGGCCGACACGTTGGCTGAAACCTTCCGCCCGGTCGACGAGGGCACAGCGCCCGCGGCCGAAACCGAGGCGGAATCCGCCGACCAAACCGAAACCGAGGAGCAGGACTCCTAGACCGATCCGCACCCCACCACGGGTCGGCCCTCCCGGTGAGCGGCCAAGGCCGCCAGTGCCTCGTCAACGTTCTCGACGGCGGCCACCGACAAGCCCTCGGGCACGTTGTCACGAACCGCATCGCAGTTTGCCCTCGGCGCCAAGAACAGTTGCGCTCCGCCAGCGCTCGCCGCGTCCATCTTCTGCGCGATGCCCCCGATCGGTCCCACATTGCCCTGCGGATCCACCGTCCCGGTCCCAGCAATGACGTCGCCGCCGGTGAGGGATTCGGGGGTGAGTTGATCGATGATCGAGAGCGTGAAGATCATCCCGGCGCTCGGACCTCCGACGCCGTCCAGCGTGAACTCGATGGGGAACGGCGCATCGAATACCGGCCGCAGGGTGATACCGACGTAGCTCGTACCCGGATCATTCGGGTTGTCCCCCAGAGTCACCACTTCGTCGGTGCGTTCACCATCGCGCTCCACCGTGATGGTGGCTTCGGTGCCTACCGGCAGCGCCTGCACCGCCGCGGCGACGTCGGCCGAGGTCGGGGTGGGTACCCCGTCGACCGCCAGCACCAAGTCGCCCGGTTCCAGCACACCGTCCACCGGCCCATCGGTGAGTACTGCCGCCACGATGGGTTGCTCGGTCACTGGAAGATCCAAGGCGCCCAGCGCGGCTGCGACGGCGTTCGACTGCGCCTCGTCGAAGTCAGCCGCACTGCGTTGCTTGCTCTGCTCGTCGCTGAGATCCGGGGGGAAGAGCACATCTCGGGGGATCACAGCCATCGTGTCGTTGAAGAGCGCCACGGTGGCCTCCCCCACGGTCAGCGGGCCGTACGGTCCCCCGCGCTCGCTGACGGTGGTCATGTTCAGTTCGCCATCGGTCGGGTAGGTGGTCGTGTCGAGGATCTGCACGACCTTCTCACCCTGAAAGTCCCCGAGCGTGTTGAACAGCGGTCCCGGCGAGACGATGACGTAGGGAACGGGCAGCGCCATCGACGCGATGATCCCCAGGACGGCCAGGAAACTCGCGACCACCATCGTCCGCGACCTCGCAGTTCGCGGACCCAGGTGCGACAACTTCACCTGGTGGTGTCCTGTCGCGACACCTTGGACTCCGGGATCTCAATGTCCCCGAGTCGCTTGCCCACCTTGGCCATCCGGGCGGCCCGCCACTTCTCGTCCGAGCGCCGCCGCTCTCGCCGTGCCAGGATCGCCGTCCACAAGATCGCAACCAGAGTTGCCGCTACCGGAATCACCCACCATGCCACTGCGTCCACACGGCCCAGACTACGTAACGCCGCTCACTTCCCCACCGCAAGCCATGCCCAGCGGGAAGTAAATGCCCCAGTCGCGTGGTTGGCTAGAGGCATAGGGCGTGGTTCCGCTACCGAGATGGACCTCCAGATTCCCCCACATCCCGCGCCCCACGAACCCAACGACGCGTACCACGAGGAGTAACAGTGAGTGGCAACCTTCCTTTCGGCTTCACCCCGGGCGATGACGAATCCAACCCCGGCCAGGGCGGATTCGACATGAAGCAACTCGGTGAGATGCTGCAGCAACTTGGTTCGATGATGTCGCACGCGAATGACCCCGCGGCGTCCACTGCGCCGGTCAACTGGGAGTTGGCCAGCGACACTGCGCGCAAGGCGATTGTTGCCAAGGGCGACCCCTCCGTGACCGACGGCCAGCGCTCCGCCATCGAAACTGCCGTCGACTTGGCCGAGGTGTGGCTCGACGGCGTCACCGATTTCCCCGCCACAGGCGGGCGGCCCGCGACGTGGAGTCGATCCGAGTGGTTCACCTCGACGCTGCCCGCCTGGCAACAAATGATCAACCCCGTGGCCGAGCGCGTGCAGGGCACCATGAGCGGCCTCATGCCTGGCCCGGGTGCCCTGGGCGGCGCACTGCCGGAGGGCCTGCCCCCGGAGATGGCTCAGATGATGGAACCGCTCCTGGGCATGGCCAAACAAATGGGAGCCACCATGTTTGGGGTGCAGGTCGCTCAGGGACTGGCTGCCTTGGCCGGCGAGGTGGTCTCGGCGTCGGACGTCGGCGTCCCGCTCACCGACGACGGCCGGCCAGCCTTGATCCCGGGGAACATCAGCGTGTTCGGCGCCGGCCTGAACGTCGCCGACCGCGAGACCCTGCTGTTCCTGGCGCTGCGCGAATGCGCCCATCAGCGGCTCTTCGCCCACGTGTCCTGGCTGCGCCCCCGGCTGCTGGCCGCAGTTGAGGAGTACGCACGAGGCATCGATGTCGACACCTCCCGCATCGAGTCGGAGATGTCGAAGATCGACCCCAGTAACCCGGCCGCGATCCAGGAGGTGTTGGCCTCCGGCATCCTCGCGCCGGAAGACACACCCGAGCAGCGCGCGGCGCTGGAGCGCCTCGAGACTCTGCTAGCCCTGGTCGAGGGCTGGGTGGACGTCGTGGTGACTACCGCCGCCGGTGACCGCCTTGAATCCGTGGAGCAGCTGCAGGAGGCCATTCGACGCCGGCGCGCCGCGGGCGGACCCGCGGAGCGTACCTTCGCCACGCTGGTGGGCCTGGAACTGCGACCACGCAAACTGCGGGAGGCGGCAGCCCTGTGGCAGGCGTTGGCCACCAAGCGTGGTCAGGGCGGGCGCGACGCGGTTTGGGCCCACCCCGACCTGCTGCCCACGGCGGCAGACCTGGAACGTCCCGAAACTTTCGTCACGGCAACAGACCCCGAGGCCATGGCCGATCTCGAGCGCGCCCTCGGCTCCATCGGTGAAGGGCTGGATGAGCTCGAGGCCGGCGACGGCACCGAGGCGGACGAAACCGGAGACGGCAGCGACGGTAAGGACGCCTAGGCGGAAACCTGCACGCACCGTCGTCCACAGCGATTTGGGCAGGTCACAAGCCTCACGTGTACCGGTTATCCACATGGGCTCACAGGAATTGTGGACAATTCGCACGGCGATTCCCACGGGTTGTGCACAGGTTATCCACAGGGCATGGTGCCCACCTCTTCGCTGAATCGGACGCGGGGGTTGTCACCACTGGTGCCCGGCGGATAGGTTCGGCCCAGACGGGACCCGTCACACCGACGTGGAGCGCAAGGGGAAGGCGCTCACCGAGCGTGGTGCGGGTCCCGTCGTACGTTCTTGCTAGCGGCTAGCGGCTAGCGGCCGGTGAAGCGGGGCCGGCGACGCTCACGTTGCGCAGCGAGACCCTCGTGCAGATCCGCAGTTGCCATCGTGATCGGTTGGGCGAGGGCCTCCCAATCGATGGTTTCGGAGAAGGTTCGGGCAGTTCCGGCCTGCAGTGCCACCTTGGTCAGCCGAGTCGCGATTGGGGCACAGGCCGCCATATCGTCCGCGCGACTCCTCGCCGCGGCGAGGAAACCGTCAGCTGCCTCGGTCTGATCGTCGGCGTCTGGGGCGTGGCCGGCATCGGGAAGGACGTCGGTGACGATGCCGAATCGGAGCATCTCGGATGCGCCGATGCGACGACCGGTGAGCAGCAGATCCCGGGCCACCGCGACCCCAGCCACCTCGCGCAGCAGGTACGTGGTCGCCATGCCGGGGTGGATGCCCAGCCGCGTGAACGGCACCGCGAACGATGCCCGTGGACTGGCGATCCGCACGTCGCACGCCAGCGCCAGGGCCGCACCGGCGCCGACCGCGGGACCGTCGAGGGCAGCGAGGGTGGGGATCTCGAGATCCCGAATCGCCAACCAGGTGCGGTAGAACGGCAGCATCTTCGCGCGTAGTTCGGCGACCGTGGCATCTGGATCGCCACCGATCCAGCCGGTATCGCCACCCGAACAGAAGGCCCCATTGGCTCCCGTGACCATCACCACCCTGATGCCCGGGTCCGCGGCGATATCGGCGATGGCGTCGCGCCATGCCTGGGTCATCGCCGCGGACATCGCGTTTCGTCGTTCCGGGTAATCCAGGGTGAGGATCGCCACACCTGCTTCGGTGCGCGACACGCGGAGGTGGGTCGGGGTGTTCGCCATGGCTCGCAGCCTAAGACTTAGGCTTGCGGGGCATCAGATCAACATGGCAACCGCCGCACGTCGGCGGTATTGACGGAGGAACACAATGGAAGACACGTACAGCGGCGAGGTCTACTGCGTGAAATGCAAGGAAAAGCGCGAAGTTACCGACGCTGTGGTGCAGGAGAACGCGAACGGGCGCCGGATGGCCAAGGGCACCTGTCCGGAGTGCGGCACCACGGTGGTTCGGATCCTCGGGAAGAAGAAGTAGCAGGACTGCAAGGACTCGCCCCGTGTGGGTGAGCCCACCAGGACCGGTGCCGGCTCGGGTGCGCGAATGCGTCGCGACAGTCAAGATAGTCACGTGACATCCAACGACGCGCCTGAGCCGACACCGAGTCCGCCTGCGGCCCGCCGCCTCGTTCCGACGACGGCCATCCGCCGCAGCGCCCGCATGGCATCCCTGCCTGTGGGCTACGCCGGGCGCACCGCGCTCGGGCTCGGGAAACGCCTCGGTGGCAAACCCGCCGAGGCCGTCGCCCACGAAATGCAGATGCGCACGGCCGAGCAGGTCTTCCGGGTACTCGGCGAACTCAAGGGCGGGGCCATGAAATTCGGCCAGGCCATGAGTATCTTCGAAGCAGCATTACCCGAGGAGATGGCGGGGCCCTACCGAGCCACCCTGACGAAACTCCAGGATGCCGCGCCAGCACTCCCAGCTGAGACGGTGCACGCTGTGCTCAGTGACAACCTCGGAGCCGATTGGCGGGATAGGTTCGCGGAGTTCGACGACCATCCCGCTGCTGCGGCATCCATCGGGCAAGTTCACCGCGCCGTCTACCGCGACGGCCGGGTGGTCGCAGTGAAGGTTCAGTATCCAGGTGCTGGCAAAGCCCTGATGTCCGACCTCAACCAACTCAGCCGAATGGCACGGATGTTCGGATCCTGGGTGCCCGGCCTGGATCTCAAGCCACTACTCGCTGAACTCAAGGACCGCGTCGCGGAGGAGCTCGACTACCTCGGCGAGTCCGAGAACCAACGCACTTTCGCGGTGGCTTTCGAAGGCGACCCGGAGTTCCTCATCCCGCACGTGCTGTCGGCATCCCCGCAGGTGATCGTCACCGAGTGGATCGGCGGAATCTCGCTGGCCGAGATCATCGCCGAGGGCACCCGCGAGGACCGCGACCACTTCGGGACGCTCTACCAGAAGTTCCTGCTCAGCGCACCCGCCCGAGCTCGGCTTCTCCATGCCGACCCCCACCCCGGCAACTTTCGTGCGATGCCCGACGGACGCCTTGGCGTGCTTGACTTCGGCGCCGTGGCGAAACTGCCCGATGGCCTGCCCCTGGCCATGGGCGAGTTGATGCGCCGAGCCGAGTTCAACGACTCGGTTGCCGTCATGGATGGACTCCGAGAAGAGGGTTTCCTGCGATCCGGTGTGGAGATCGACCCCGAGGATCTGCTGGGCTACCTTGAGCCACTCGTGGAGCCGAGCAGGCACGAGATCTTCCACTACTCCCGCGAGTGGATGCGCGGTCAGTACCGGCGGATCAACGACCCTCGCAACAAGGACTTCTCCATCGGCTTGAAGTTCAATCTGCCGCCGGAGTACCTGCTGATCCACCGGGTGTGGCTGGGCGCAACAGGTGTGCTGTGCCAACTCGACACCAACGTACGGACGCGCGACATCCTCAACGAGTGGGTGCCCGGTTTCGCCCCGCCGGAGACGGCCGAGTAGACCACCGCAACTCAGTCGCGGTCAGCGGGCGTCGCGCGACCAGTGCACGATCCTGCGGTCTCGCTGAGTCGACTCACGAGCGCTCGAAACGCCCCGATCGTCTTGGCGCGAGCGTCACGGCGGACATCGTGCCCGGCGGTGAAGCGCTCAACGTGCCAACCCGGCAGCGTGGCGAGCCAGGCGGCTTCGTCATAGCCGAGGATGGCTCCGAGGTCAGGTTCGCCGGTCACCACGTGAACCTCGCAACCCACCACTTCGGCCCAGGCTCGCCACCGGGTGCCGATGGAGGGCACCGGCTGGGAGAAGGCAGCGACATCGACAGCCAGTTTCGCGTCCGCCCAGGGCTCGTACTCGTCCGCCGGCCACGTCGGATGCTCGGATCGGGCAGTGGCGACGACCTCGTCGCGGCTGGCGGTCTGCAGACCCGCGAACCACGGATGCAGAGTCGGTGCCAGCACCTGCAGCCTGGCGTCAGTCTCCGGCTCGCCGGTGGGCGAGAAGAACGGCGGATCCTCCAGGAAGAGCGCCGCCACCAGGTCCGGCCGCCGCGCTGCTAGCCCGAGCGCGATGCCAGCCCCCATGGAGTGGCCGCCGACCACGATCGGCCTCCCCTGTTCTTCGGCGAGCCCGGCCACAATATCCACCGCCTCGCGCAGTTGATCCTCCCAGTGCGGGGTCTGGCCTGGAATCGCCCGACGTCCGCCGTGGGCCGGAGCAGTGGGGCAGACCACAGCGAGACTGGGATCATCGAGCGCCTGCACGAACGGCTGCCAGCAACCGCCGTGGTCGCCCACGCCGTGAAACAGTGCAACCGCCATCCCAGGCACGCGACGAAGTCTAAACGGCAACCGCGATGACTAGGCTGCAGCCATGCCCCGCGCTCTCATCCGTCGACCCAGTCCACGCCTCGAGCAGGGCCTCCTCACCCACGTTGAGCGCCAGCCCGTGGACAACGAACTGGCGCGCCGCCAGTGGAACTCCTACGTGGCCGCTCTGGCAGGCGCCGGCTGGGACCTCATCGAGGTCCCAGCATCCCCCACACACGCCGACAGCGTCTTCATCGAAGACACAATGGTCATGTGGGGCGACACCGCCGTCATCGCCCGCCCGGGTGCTTTCGAGCGGCGTGGCGAGGTAACTGATGCAGCCATCACAATCGCGTCGTTGGGATTCCGAACTGCCGCCATCGAAGCGCCGGCCACGCTGGACGGCGGTGACGTGCTCAAGGTGGGCCAACGCATGTACGTCGGCATCGGCGGGCGCACCACCGACACAGCGGTGGCGCAGCTCGACCGCCTCCTGGATGCAGAGGTCATTGGCGTGCCGGTCAGCAAAGTGCTGCATCTCAAGAGCGCCGTGACCGCGTTGCCGGACGGAACGGTGATCGGCTATCCACCGCTGGTCGACGACATCGACGCGTTCGACTCGTTCCTGGCAGTGCCGGAGGAGACGGGCGCGCACGTGGTCGTGCTTGACCCGGAGTCGGTTCTCATGGCGTCCTCCGCTCCGCTGACAGCCGACCTGCTGCGACAGCGAGGGCTCGCGGTGACCACGGTCGACATCGGCGAGTTCGAGAAGCTCGAGGGGTGCGTCACGTGTTTGTCAGTGCGCCTGCGGGACTAGGGCTGCACTAGCGACTGGCGGCGACGATGCGCAGAATGGCATCGCCGTAGTCGTCCAGTTTGCGCACGCCGATCCCCGGAATCGCGGCCAAGGCGGCCGCATCGGCAGGACGCTGCTCCGCTATCGCCACCAAAGTGGCGTCGTTGGCCACCATGAATGCGGGCACCCCAGACGCACCCTCACCCGTGGAAACGTTCGCCGCGGTCGTGGTCCGCCACTCGCGCAGGCGCTCGAGCAACTCCACATCAACGTTGCCTGGGCATGACCGACAGCGCCCCAACGTCCGTTCCGCACCGGTGACAAGCGCCTTGCCGCAACTGCGGCACTTTGAGACCTTTCGCGCCCGCCGCGATTTGCCAGCGGCCTTGCCCGGCGAGCGGGTGCCGCCGGGGGATTCTTCGCCCGATCCGGTCACCGAGGTCAAGAAGCGCGATGGCTTGCGGGCGCGCCCGCCCGGGACCTTCGCCCAGGAATAGCTCAAGCCCAATTGGCGGGCCGCCCGGGTGATGCCGACGTAGAACAAGCGTCGCTCCTCAGCGATGTCAGCCGCGGTGGTAGCCGACGAGTGAGGTAACACACCTTCATTGAGTCCGGCCAGGAACACGACTGGCCATTCGGCACCCTTCGCAGCGTGGAGAGAGGCGAGCGTCACCCCGGCGCCGTCCGGAGCATCGGCCCGCTCCGCCCGCTCGGTCAACTCGGTGGCGAAATCCGCCAAGCCCGCGCCGCGCCGCCGTTGACCGAACTCAACGGCCGCCGCGTGCAGCGCTGCCAACGACTCCCAGCGGTCTCGGCTGGCACCTGCTGAGAGCGGCGGGCTTGGCGTCCAACCCAACCCGGCAAGAAGCGCGGCGACGGTCTCACTGAGCGAATCAGCCGTCCCGTGTGCCACATCGCTGCCGGCCGACGTCGCCACAGCTGCACCGCGGATCATGGTGATGGCCTTGCGCACCTCGGCTCGGTGGAAGAACCCCTTGCCACCACTGATGTGGTACCCGATTCCGCGCTCCGCCAACGATTCCTCGAACGGCTCCGTCATGGCGTTCATGCGCACCAGGATCGCTATCTGGGAGGCAGGAGTGCCCTGCGCGATGATGGTGGCGATCTGCTCCGCCACGCCCCGCGCCTCTGCGGATGAATCCGGATAGTCCAACACGCGCACCGCGGGTCCGGCCTGCTGCTGCGAGGCGAGCGTGACTCCTTCACTTCCGGCGGCCAGCACTCGGTTCGCACACTCGGTAATCTCCGGGCTGCACCGATACGTGCGCGGTAGGCGCACCACGGTGGAGCCCACGTACCGATCGGCAAATCCGGTGAGCAGGCGAGCATCGGCGCCAGCGAAGCTGTAGATCGTTTGCGAAGGGTCCCCGACCACACAGATGTTGGTGTTGTCTCCGAGCCAGGCATCGAGCAGCCGCTGCTGCAGCGGCGAAGCGTCCTGGTACTCGTCCACCGTGATGTGCCGCAGCCCCGATCGAACGTGCGAGGCGACGTCGGGCCTTGATTCGAGCAATGCCACCGTCAGCAGGAGCACGTCTTCGAAATCGATCCGCCCGGCGGCGGTCTTACGTCGTTCGTACTCGCCGTACAGTCGACTCATGGCGGCCGGGGGCAGACCGGACGGTGGTTGGCGCTGAACCCTCTCCGCGGCGGTCGCGTAGTCCTGCGGGGTGATGCTGTTGACCTTGGCCCACTCGATCTCGGCCGAGTAGTCACGCAGCGCCGCCGAATTGTGGGGCAGACTCAGCCCGGATGCGGCGGCGCCGATCAGCGGGGCCTTCATGGGACTGACTTCAGGCAACGCGCGATTCAGAGCAAGTGGGTAGTAGTGCCGCAGTTGCCGCAACGCCGCGGCGTGGAAGGTGCGCACGCGAACGTCGGGCGCGCCCAGGTCGCGCAGGCGGCGAGTCATCTCGCCAGCGGCCTTCGCCGTGAACGTCACCGCCACGGAACTGCGGGCGTCGTGTTCGCCGGTGCGGATGCCGTAGGCGATGCGGTGAGTGATTACTCGGGTCTTGCCGGACCCCGCCCCGGCCAGGATTGCCACCGGACCGTGCAGCGTGGTCGCGGCGAGCTGCTGGTCCCCGTCGAGACCCGCCAGCACCTCCTCCGCCGATGTCATGGACAGAGTTTGTCACGCCGACTGACCCAGCCTGGATAGGCGGGCTGCAGGCTGTGGATGCGTACCCGAGTGGGTGGTGTCAGACTTCTCGGGTGACCGATGCCCCCGCTCAATCAGCCGAGCTCGTGATGTTCAGCACCGCCTGGTGCGGGTACTGCCACCGCCTGAAAGCCCAGATGGAGCGCGAGCACATCCCCTTCCGGATTGTGGACATCGAACTAGACCACGACGCGGCTGGATTCGTGGAGAAGCAGAACCAGGGCAACCGCACGGTGCCGACTGTGTTGTTCCCCGATGGCTCCGTACTCACCAACCCACCGATCGGGGCGGTCCGGGCGCGCCTGCACGGCTAGGAGCCCCCCCCTCGTGCCCGTCTGGCGGCCTTAGCCGGCGGTGCCCACCGGGACGCCGACCGGAATGTGAGCGGCCACGGCGCAGTGGTCGCTCACACCCATCTGTCTGATTTCTACGGATTCGCGCGCCAGCCCCAACTCGTCGTCGGTGAAACCGTCCAAGAGAATGTGATCGAACTTCACCCTGGGCCCGAAAGAGGGGTACGTCGCACCCTTCACAACCCCGGGCCAACGTGTGATCAGTTCCGGCAGGGCCCCCGGCAGGTTGAAGTCGCCCATAAGCACCAGCGGCCGGGGGAAGGGACGCAGCCACGCCACCAACCGGCGCAACTGCGCCACGTTGACGCCCGGCACGAAGGAAAGGTGAGCGGTGGCAACGGTGACCGTGCGCCCGGTGGCGGTCTGCACCACAGCGGCCACCACAGCTCGCGGTTCGTCGGGCACCGACAACAGCCGCGGTCGCGGCAGAGCGGGCACCAGCAGCGGCAGCGATACGCGAGGCGCGCCGAACGTGACCCGGTGCCAACTCTGCACCGGCAGCCGGGAGATCAGCGAGACGCCGTAGAGCGGGCCGTGCTCGGGCAAGGGACCCTCGTGCACGGCCTGATGTAGCCCCTCGTCTGCCCGGCTGAACATCGCCCGGTGGCCGGGGGTTCCGCTGACGGAGGGCACGAACAGCCGAGCGGGCGAACTTTCCGCCCTGGCCATCGCATCGGCGGCGACCTTGGTCTGGTCAACTCCGCCCGAGCGCTCCTGGTGGGCATCCACCTCCTGCATCCCCAGCACATCGGCTTCGAGTTCGCGCGCAGCTGCGGCAAGGTCGGCAGCATCGACGACGGGCAGGGCGCCGACTCCCCCTTGCACGCCGGCTACCCGTTGGCCGTGCAAGATGTTGAACGTGGCCACCCTCACCTGCCACACGGTACTCGGCGGTGGATCTCCTCGCACCTGTGCTTGCAGCCGCGATCGCCCTCGGAGAGTGTCCGTCCAGCCAGCATCAGCGTCTCGGCGATCACTAGGGTCACAACTGGCCCAAGCACCACCTCGACCCCGCGAGGGTGAAGCGATCAACCTCAGGAGCGCCGTGGCCACGACTGAATCCCGCATCATGCTGCTGGACACCGCGTCGCTGTATTTCCGCGCGTTCTTCGGCCTGCCGCCCACGCTCACAGCCCCCGATGGCACCCCTATCAACGCGGTGCGGGGCCTTCTCGACTTCATCACCCGTCTCGTGCGCGACTACCAGCCGACCGAGTTGGCCGCGTGTTGGGACGACGACTGGCGCCCCGACTTCCGCGTCGCGGCGATCCCGAGCTACAAGGCCCACCGCGTGGTCGACGAGGGCGACAGCGACGCTTCGCCCAACGAGGACGTGCCCGACGCACTGGCGCCGCAAGTGGACATCATCGCCGACGTCCTCGCCGCGCTGGGAATCGCACGGGTCGGGGCTGCTGGGTTCGAGGCCGACGACGTGATCGCCACCCTCGCCGAACGGGCCCAAGGACCGGTGCGCATCGTCACCGGCGACCGTGACCTGTTCCAACTCGTCGACGACGACCGCGGCGTCGCCGTGCTCTACACCGCCTCGAAGGGCGTCGGCCGCGCCGAGTTGGTGGATGAAGCCTGGCTCTCTGCGCGCTATGACATCCCCGCCAAGTTGTACGGCGACTTCGCCGCCCTGCGGGGAGATCCATCAGACGGGCTGCCGGGGGTCAAGGGGGTGGGTGAGCGCACTGCAGCCCGCCTGGTGCGGGAGTTCGGCGACCTCACGGCCATCCGGCAAGCAGCCGAGAATCCCGACACCCCGATGGCGGCGGGGCTACGCAAGAAACTGCTGGATTCAAGTGACTACCTCGACATCGTGCCGGGCGTCGTGCTGGCTGTGCGAGACGTCCCACTCGTCACCACCATCGACATGGCGCTGCCGGGTGCGCCGCAGGATCCGGCAGCCCTGGCGGATCTCGTTGCCAGGTGGGGCCTCGAGACGCCCGTGTCGCGGCTGTCGGAAGTGCTGGCTAAAGTCCACGCGTGACGCAGAACCTGCTGCCCAACCTGGCGCTCGCCCGCGGGCCGCTGCGCGATGACGCCGGCCTGCGCCACCGCCCGGACTGGTTCGAGGCCGCCACCGACCTCGGCGGTCGAGCGATCGACGTCACCGGCGAGCGCTTTGCAGTCGATGGCGGCTCGCTGGCCTGGCGACCGCTGCGGCCGGACGACGCCGAACGCGCTGTCCTACTGGGATCCGCCCCCGAACCGCGCGTCGCCGTGCTCGGAGATCCGGCATCGCAGCCGGCTGAGGAGGACGCCGCGTCCGGACTCACCAGCTTGCGCCTCGTAGGATCCGAACTCTCGGATTCCGATGCCGCCCTGGCGACCACGGCCGTTGCCCTCGCACAGTGGCACGCCAGCCACGCCCACTGCCCTCGTTGCGGCAGCGCAACCCACCTCACGGAGGCGGGTTGGTCGCGAACGTGCCCCGCGGACGCATCGACTCATTACCCCCGCACCGACCCGGCGATCATCGTGTTGGTGCGCGACAGCCAGGATCGTGCGCTGCTCGGCCAGCGGTCCAATTGGCACCCGTCTTGGTTCTCTACCCTGGCCGGTTTCGTTGAGGCAGGTGAATCCGCCGAACACACGCTGCGGCGGGAGGTGCACGAGGAGTCGGGCGTCGTCGTCGACCCCGATTCGCTGCGCTACCGGGGGAGCCAACCGTGGCCGTTCCCGGGTTCGCTGATGCTCGGATTCCACGCCTGGGCGGCCGGCGACGTCGACCCCACACCCGACGGCGACGAGATTGCTGTCGCGAGGTGGTTCGAACGCGACGAACTGGCGACCTTGGCCTCCGCCGGCGAGGTGCGCGTGCCGCCCCGGGTCTCGATTGCTCGCCACCTCATTGAAGACTGGTTCGGCGGCCCGCTGCCCGGAGATTGGTCGAGGCCCTAGCCGTCAATGGTCCCGCGAATGCGGGCGGCGAGATCGGCTTCCGACGGCAGGTCAGTGACCTCGACGCGTCGGCCGGTGGGCACGTAGTAGAAGGCGGCGCGCACGTCGGCGGGGTCGGCTCCGGCCAGTTTCGCCCACGCGAGCCGATACAGCGCCAACTGCAAGTCGTCGGCCGACTCCCGAGTGCTGGTCTTCCAGTCCACAACTTCCCATCGGCCACCGCTGCCAGCGTCGGCCTGGCCTGCAGGCGGCGGCAGCGCGAAGACGGCATCGATGCGCCCGCTGACCGGCACCCCCGCGAGCGTGACGGTGAAGGGGTACTCGATGTGGGTGGGGCGACGATCCGCGTACTCACCGACCTCGAAGGCAGCGATCAAATCGGACAGATCCGCCTCAACCTCGAGATCCAGGTGGCTGTCGGCGGCAAATTCCCCCAAGTCGACCAGGGTGCCTTGATCCCACCGACGGGCCACCCACTCATGGAAGCGCGTCCCCCGTTTCGCATGGCGGGACGGGCGCAACGGCATCGGCCGACGCAGACTCTCCGCGTAGTCGGTGGGTTCGTTGATGAGCCGCTGCAGGGCCGACGCACTCATGCCGTCGGGCAGCGTGACCTGAATCTTTCCCGCCAAGCGCTCCGCAAGTTCGCGCTCCAGGGCATCAATGTCGGTGTCCCACCGTGCGACGAGGTGGGCACCTTCACCGCCGCCGAACTCGGCCTCGGACTCCCCGGCGCCCGACTCCCCGGCGCCCGCCGCGAATTCGCGCACCAACGCGGCCTGTTCTTCGAGCCGCCTCACGTCAGCCGAGTCAACGACCTCCAACGGCCGCTCGGTCACGGCGTCACTGGCACCGAGAAGCGGGTTGTCAGTGTCGTCATCCGGCGGTTCGTGCCAGGTGCCGAGGACCACGTCCGGCCGAGCGGCCAACGCGTGCAGGTGCGCAGCTGGGGTGCGCGCACGTTGCCGCGTGCGACTCCAGCGGTGGTTCGACACCACCAGTCGCTGCCGGGCCCGCGTGAGCGCAACGTAGATGAGGCGTTCCGTCTCCGCCTGTTCCAGCCGCTTCGCTTGCTCCCGCACCTCGTCAACCTCCGCGGTGGTCAACGGCGCCACCAGGCCGGCAGCCGCCGGACGGTCGCCCCGCAGATCCTCCGGCAGCGCCCCGGCGTGGGAAGTCCAGTGATCCCGCAGCCGCACAGTGTCGTAGACCTGCGCGGCGCAGTCCGGCCAGAACACCACGTCAGCCTCGAGTCCCTTGGCCTTGTGGACTGTCATCACCTGCACGCAATCGGGTGGCACCGGTACGTCGAATCCTGGATCGGCGTCGGACTCCCTCGCCAGTCGGACCAGTCGAAGGAAGCCTGCCGCCTGGGCACCGGGGCTATTGGCCGGAAACGATGCCGCGACATTCAGCAGGGCATCGATTGCGGCGTTGATCCGTTCGGCGTCATCGCGCAGAAGGATCTCGATATCCGCGCCGGTGGTGCGAAGGATCCGGGCCAGGAGGTCCGGCACCGGTTCGCCCGCGTGCCGGGCCAGGGAATTCAACTCGGACGAAAGGAGCCCGAAGCGTCGACGGGCGGCCGGGGAGAAGTCAGCGTGGCCCGGATCAGCAAGGGCATCGGCCAAGCACGGCAGTTCGATGACGTCTGCCCCTCGACCCGCAGCGGCCCCGAGCCGCTCGCTGAGCTCGGAGCCATCAGTCGGCGACCACGCAGCACCAGCCAATTCGCGGGCTCGTGCCCCCAGAAGATTCAGGTCCCGCAGACCGATCCGCCATCGTGGTCCGAGCAGTAGGCGGACCAGTTCCGCATTCGCGGTTGGGTCCACGATGACCGCCAGTTCGGCGAGCACGTCGCGCACCTGCGGCAAGTCGAAGAGCCCCTCCTGGTTGGATGAGATCGCCGGGATGCCCGCGGCCTCCAACGCCGCTGTGAGCGCGGAGACAGCGTCATTGTTGCGTGCCAACACGAGGACGTCGGCACCGGAGCGGCCCGCCGCCAACTCCTCGGCCACGCCGGCCACCACGAACTTCTGCTCATCGGACTCGGTGCGGAAGCTGTGCACCTCCACCACGTCCTCGGCATCTGCACGACCCGAGGTGAGCTGAACTCCAGTCCCTCCCATAGCCATCGCGCGGCGACTCGCCGCGGCATCATTCGACGCCGCCACGATGGCGGGTCCAGAGCGAAAATTGGTGCTCAGCGTGAACACCTGGGTGGGAGCGCCGGATGGTTGCGGAAAGTGTTCAGGGAAGGATTCGATGCTGCCCGCCGCCGCCCCCCGGAAGGCGTAGATCGATTGCTTGGGGTCGCCCACGGCGAGCAACTGATGCCCCTCACCGAACAACCGCTGCAGCAGCCTGCGTTGGACCACCGAAGTGTCCTGGTACTCGTCGAGCAGGACGGCCGTGTAAGCCGATCGCGTGCGCTGTACAGCTTCTTCGCTCGCCGTGGCGATGTGGTGCGCTAACCGCATCATGTCGGCGTAGTCCATGACCCCGGCAAGCGACTTCGCGACGCGGAATTCATCCACAAGCTGACTGGCGAGCACACGCGCAGCGGAAGCCGCGGCCAACGCACGCGTCCGCTCGCTGGGCCGAGCAGTCGCCATCGCATCGATCCGCGCATTTTCATGGGCGCGCAGACGTTCCGTGCTGACCACGTGCTCGGCCAGCTCCGCGTCGAGGTGCCGCATGGTCGAAACCGCCTTGGCGAGGGTGAAGTCATGGTTGGTCGCCGCTGCCAGAGCAGTCGAACCCACCACCGACTGGTAGGCCAGCGGCAGCAGTCCGAAATCGGTCTCAACCCGCAGATCCGGGTCGATTCCGCACCACACACCGTGTTCGCGCACGAAACGTTGGGCGAACGAGTGGTACGTGGCGATGTCCGGATCGGACTCCAAGGGTCCGATGAGGCCGAGACGACGTGCCGACCGAAGGTAGCCGTCGACACGTTCTGCCAACTCGCCGGCCGCCTTGCGGGTGAACGTCAGGCCCAGCACCTCATGGGCGGGGATCCCACCCGCCGCAACGAGCACCGCGATCCGCGCCGCCATCACCGCGGTCTTGCCGGAGCCGGCCCCGGCCACGACGACCGCCGGTCCGGCTGGGGCACCCAGCACAACCGTCGCCTGCTCGGGCGTCAGTGTGAGCCCGAGTTCGGCAATCAACCGACGGGCAGCCATCAGGTTGATCATTCGCCGCCGATCCAATCCAACGTGCCGAATGCCGGGCACATACGCCGGAAATCGCACCACTCGCAGGCCGAGGACACTCGGGCGACGATGCGCTCGGCGGCAATGGTGGTTGCCGCCGACCCCAGTTTGGCGTCGAGCCAGTCCGTCTCTTCGAGCGCCGGCTGCTGTCGTTGGGTCGGCTCCGAGGCGCCCTTGCCCACCCCCTTCGCGAGGTACACCAGGGCGCCACCACCCGGCTGTCCGGACGACTCGACACCGAGGTCGGCCGACACCTCGGCGGCTGCCAGACCGCTCTGCGCCACGGCGAGCTGGTAGACCCCGAGTTGGACGTTCTCGCGCGTCGCAGCCGCACTGGGCACAGTGCCCCCCGTCTTGAAGTCCACCACCTGCAGTCGACCTTCGTCATCGACCAGGAGGAGATCGATGGACCCCGTGAGCCGGATCGAGACGGCATCCTCTGCAGCACCAGTCGCATCATCCGAGACCCCGACCACAAGGTCCAACGGGACTTCAGCGGCCATCGGTCGGGCTGAGAGCCCGCGGAACCAGCCGACGAATCTGGCAATGTCGTCCTGCGCGTTGCGCCAGGCACGCTCGCGCTCCCAATCCGCCGCATAGGGCAACTCCTCGAAGGCGGGGCGAATCGCAGCGGCCATGGCGGCCGGTTCGGCTTCGAGTTCGGCGGACACCACCGCCGCTATCGCGGCGTGGATGAGGCTGCCGTATGCCGCTGGTACCGGGCGCGCCGCTCCGGCCGATACCCGCCGATTGAGGAACCACCGCAACGGACATTCGTTGACTGCCTCGACTGCCGTTGCGGAAAGGCGCACCGGCTGCTCAGGCGGCGTGAGTGGCGCAGCCGCCGCGCTGGTGGGGTCGAGTCCCCACCAGCGCGCGGGATGGGCGTCGGGCGCCACGGCACGAGCACCCTCGTTGGGAGTTGCCAACCGGGCGAGGCGATCGGCGGCCGCCGATCGAACTGTCATAGGTAGCGACTCATCGCCCAAGGCCGATCGCAGGGATGCCACCAGCGCGGTGGGGGTCAAGCGGTCGCGCCCGTGGGTCGGAGATGATTCCGCGTCGGTTGGGTTGGCAGTCACCCCGACAAGCTCAGCTGCCTCGGTGAAGAGCACAGAGGGCGATTGGTCCGTGGCAGCGGAGTCGACGGCCATGATGACCAGCCGTTGCGATGCGCGAGTGGCCGCCACGAATGCCAATCGGCGCTCATCGGCCACCAGCTCGCTGCGTGTACGCGGGGCCTGAACCCCCTCCCGGCCGATACGTTCCGGGGCCAGCAAGGAAGCGGGTCCGCGCGCATCGGGCCATTCGTCCTGCTGGGCACCGACGATCACCACCATCGGCCATTGCGCACCCTTCGCCCGATGAACCGTGAGGAGCGCAACGCTGTCGCGTAGGCGGGTGGAGTCGTCATTCGGCGCCGCCGGAATCCGATGCCGCGTCAACGTCTCGACAAAGACCGAGCTGCCCGCACCCTTGGGCATTCGTTCGGCCACCGAGAAGAGTTCGATCACCGAGTCGAGCACAGTGTCGGCGCGGTGGGCACCTGACCCACCCGCCAGCGAGGCCTGGCGCAGGGCGCGGGCCCAACGTCCCTGAGAGCCTCTGCCAGCGCCATGCGACCACAGTTGCCATAGGCGCTCCGCCACGGTCAGGTCGGGTGCACGCATCCGGTCGATGGTGTCGAGGATGGCGTCGAGTTCGGCCACGAGGTCTCCGGCGATGCCCGGCGGAAGGTCGGAATGCGGGTCGAAGCAGCGGGCCAGCAGCCAACTCGCCGCACGAGGCGGCCTGCCCTGCTCGGCTGCCTCGGCACGTTCGGCCACGCGAAGCGCGCGCAGCAGCCGACGCAGGCTCAACGGCGTCATGCCGACCAGCGGGGAGCACATGAACCCCTCCAACTCGGTGAGCTCCACGTTGTGCGGATCATCCGCCAGGCGCAGGCCGGTGAGTAGCGGAGCGAGCGCCGGCTCATGCGCCAGGGGACGATCACCGGCGGGGACCTCGACGGGCACCCCAGCGGCGAGCAGTGCTCGTTCCAACCGCGGGATGTCGTTGACTCCGGATCTCACAACCACAGCCATGTCGGACCATGCCAGAGGATCCTCGGACCGCAGGTGGGCGCGGCGCACAAGGTCCGCCAGTGCCCGGGCCTGCCGCTCGCGGGTGGGACTGGAGATGACCTCCACCTCGCCTCCCTCGACCGCGCACTGCGGTGAGCGGTGCCGACGTTGGACGTCAACCGGCAGGCCGCCGAGGCCGACCGGAGCGATCCAGCGATCTGCAATGGCACGGATCGCCGGACCGAACCGACGGGTGTGGCGCAGCACCGCGACATCGGCCGGGCGGCCATCAGGGCTTGCGAACTGCTGCGGGAAGTCGAGGATTCCCTGCACGTCCGCACCGCGGAAGCGGTAGATGGCCTGATCCGGGTCACCGACCGCGACCACCGTCGATCCAGGAGCGGTGAGGCTTCGCACGAGGGCAACTTGAGCGGGGTCGGTGTCCTGGTACTCATCGACGTAGATGGCGGCGAAGTGTCCGACCAGCTCCGGCGTATCGGCGACGAGCAACCTCGCGCGGTGGATGACCTCCGCGTAGTCCAAGGCCCCACGCCAGTCGAGCACGTCGAGGTAGTGCTCGAAGAAGGCGGCGGCGGCCAGCCATTCCGCAGGAACGCGGCCGCCGGCGAGGGCACCCCCGGCGCGCGCGGCCGCTGCGAGGGTCGAGGGTTCCCAGCCCTGGGCGCGCGCGGCGGACATGAGTCCGAGCAGTTCGTCGACCAGCGCCGGGCTCGACAACGCGGCGCGCCGATCCGCCGGCCAGTGCCGCGACCAAGCGTCGGCCGGATCGGCGAGCAGTTCCCGCACCGCCAGTTCCGCATCCGGCGCGGACAACAACTGCCAAGCCGGATCGTCGTCACCGTGGCTCGAGTGCTCGCGCAGCAACCGCCAGGCGAAGGCGTGAAACGTGGAAACGACCGGCGCCACCACGCCAGGAGAACGTGCGACGATGCGGCTGCGCAACTCCGCGGCCGCGCCCCTGCTGAAGGTCAACACCAGCACCCGCTCAGGGGGTATGGGTGCCTCCCCGGTCAGTCGGGCAATGACCGACTCCACAATCGTGGTGGTCTTGCCGGTCCCCGGACCGGCAAGCACGAGCAGGGGCGACCCGGTGTGTTCGACGACAGCCCGCTGATCAGCATCGAGGTCGGGTCGGGCACCGGCGAAGGATCGGGCACGGAGGCTCATGTGCGGCCGGCGCATCCCGGTTTGTGTCACGCCTACACCTCCTCGCCTTCGTGGTCGGAGCCGATGTTGCATATTCGGCCGTGATTCCGTCGCCGTCCGCACGGCACAAGGCAATGGAAGCAGCAACGTCCGACATATTCGCCACCCGCATCTGACAACATGAGCGGGTGAGCGGATCGGACCCAGACGACGACACCGTTGCCGACGGTGTCGTGCGCAGGTCCGGCGGATCGGGAGACCCGGACCCCGACGACACCGCAGCGATAGACCTCCATGGCACCACGGCCGTGGACGCCGACGCCACCGCGGAACTGCCGCGATCTGCAGCGTCCAATGCCGAACCGGCTCCCGCGGCTGTGCCGCTGCCACCGATCCGACCGCCGCATCCGGGCCATCCCGGCGGCGGTGCCGGGCGGCCGACGCAGGAGTCCAGCACGCGCTCGGCCACCAGCCGGGGACAGCAGTCGACCACCGAATCCACCGTGGTCATCGAGGGCGACATCGCCCCTCGGCGGCTACGTCGACCGGCGGACCTACTGCGGTTGGCCCTGGCCGCCATCTCGGCGGCCCTCGTGCTGGGGCTGTCCTACGTCGCCTCCGGCACCACCTCTGGGCTGGAGTCCGACCTCACCGAGGCGACCGGGCGCATCCCGAGCCTGATCCTCGATCTCACCAGCTGGGTTGGGGTGCTCGGGGCCATCGCGCTTCCGATCAGCATCAGCGTCTCGCTGCTGGTTCGCCGCCGCGGCAGACTCCTACTCGACGCCTTGGCCGCCTTGCTCCTCGCCTTGGTGATCGGGGCGGTACTCACGTGGGTGATCCAGCGATATGGATCCTCCCAACTGCTGCTGGCCCTCACGGGCCGCAACGTCCGTTCCGACACCATGCCGCTCAACGCGTTCGTCTCCGGGCTGGTGGCGATGAGCACGGTTGCCCGGTTGGTGGAACGTCCGCGCTGGGCAATCGCCAGCATCCTGGTGATCACCGCGATCTCGGTGCTCAACATCGTGGGCGCGACGCTGACGGTGATCGGTCTGCTGATCTCGCTGCTGCTCGGCTGGAGCGTCGGACTGCTGGTGCGGTACTCGGTGGGCACTCCGAGCACGCGGCCCTCCGGCCTCGACGTGGCGCGCGCGCTCGAGGCAAACGGGTACCCCCTTTCGGTTCTGCGTGCCTCGTCGATAACGCGCGGCGGCCGCCGCTACACAGCGACAAGCCGGGCGGGTCAACGACTCGGGGTGGTGGTGCTCGACCGCGACCTCGAGGGCGACGGCTTGGTTCCGGTCGCGTGGCGCTCGCTGCGGATCCGGCAGGACGACGGTGGAAATGCGTTGACGATGCGCGGGCGCCTGGAGCACAGTTCACTGCAGGCCTACGCCTCCCAGGTGGCCGGCGCAGCCACTCCCCACCTGCTGGTGGTGTGCCAAGTGGGGCCAGACGCCGCTCTGCTGGCCTTCGAGACCATCGATGCTGAGCCCTTCGCAGCCGTCGCCGACGACCTCACCGACGGCGACCTCGACCGCGCCTGGGTGGCGGTGAAGCGCCTGCAGGATCACCACGTCAGCCACCGGACACTGTCAGCCGAGAACATCCTGCGTGATCCCCAGGGCGGCGTGTGGCTGATCAGGGGCGAGGAAGGCACCATCGCGGCCGGCGATGTCTCGCTGCGACTCGATCTGGCGGAGATGCTGTGCACCCTGGCACTGCTCACCGACGCGGAGCGGGCTGTGGATTCCGGCCTGCGGGTGCTGGGCCGTGTTCGGTTGGGGCGGGCACTCCCCGCGTTGCAGGCCGTCGGGCTCTCGCCGGCCACCCGGCACGCGATGCGCAAACGCAAGAGCCTGATGAACGAGCTGCGCGAGAAACTGCTCAACCTGAACCCCGGCCAAGAACCCGAGCAGATCAACATCGAACGGCTCAAGCCACGCACGCTGCTCACGATCCTGGCCGGAACGGTTGCGGGCTACGTTCTGCTCACCCAACTCGCCCAGGTCAACATCGCCCAACTCGCCGCGCAGGCGGACTGGACCTGGGCGCTGATCGGCCTGCTCCTGTCGGTGTCCACCTACGTGGGGGCGGCCATGTCGCTCTCCGGATTCGTACCGGAGAAGATCTCGCTGCTCAAGACGATGCTCGCCCAACTGGCAGCGAGTTTCGCGACCCTCGTCTCTCCGCCGACGCTCGGCGCCGTAGCGGTCAACATCCGCTACCTGCAGAAGATAGAAGTCCATCCGGCCCTCGCCGCCGCCAGCGTGGGCGTCTCGCAGGTGATGGCGTTCTTCATGCACATCGTGCTGCTGCTCGGTTTCGGTGTGCTGGCTGGCACCCAGACCAAACTGGACGTGCCCGTGCCGGCGTGGGCGCTGATCATCGGCGCCATCCTCATCGGTCTGTTGATCTTGGGGCTGCTGCTGCCGTTCTCCCGTAGTTGGCTGCGCAAACGCGTTCAACCGATCGTCTCCCAAGTAGGCCCGCGACTGCTCACGCTGACGCAGCGGCCCGCGAAGTTGGCTGAGGGAATCGGCGGCATCCTGCTGCTCAATCTCGCCTACTGCCTCTGTCTGGCTGTGTGTGTCAAGGCGTTCGGCGGCGAGGTCGGGATCGCTGCGGTCGCGGTGGTCTACCTGGCCGGCGCCACACTGGGCCAGGCGGCGCCGACACCGGGCGGCCTCGGAGCTGTGGAACTGGCCCTCTCCGCCGGTCTCACGGCCGCGGGCGTGGACGGTGGCATCGCCGTGTCGTCGGTTCTCCTCTTCCGTCTGCTGACGTTCTGGCTGCCCACCATCCCGGGTTGGTTCTCCTTCAATTGGATGACCAAGAACAACTTGTTGTGAGGCCCCGATGCCGCTGACCGCCGCCGATCCACCCGGCGCCCCCCACATGCAGCCACCGGCGTTCGAACTCGCCGACGTCACGTTGCGCCGAGCCGGTCGGGACATCCTGCTGGACGTCAACGCAACCATTCCCGTGGGCCGTGCCACGGCGGTGGTCGGGCCGAGTGGATCCGGCAAGTCGACGCTGCTGCGCCTGCTCAACCGCTTCGATGACCCTGACCGGGGCGTGGTGCGACGCGGTGGGGTCGATGTTCGATCACTCGACGTGCTCGAACTGCGCCGTGGGGTCGGGCTGGTTTCCCAGCGACCGGTGCTGCTCTCCGACACCCTGGCTGCCGAGGTACGAGTCGGCGCTGGCGAGCTCTCCGACGCCGCGGTCAGCGAGTTGCTCGCCCGCGTCGGCCTGGGTTCCTTCGCGCCCGATCGCAGTACGACCGGCCTCTCCGGTGGCGAGATTCAACGCCTCGCGCTCGCTCGCGCCCTGGCCCTTGACCCGGACGTGCTGCTGCTCGACGAGCCCACCAGCGCGTTGGACTCCGATGCAGCCGACGCCGTCGATGATGTCGTACGTTCGCTGGTGGTCGCTGGTCTGACGGCCGTGGTGGTGAGCCATGACCTCTCCCGGTTGGCCGACATCGCCGGACACGTGATCGTCCTGGCGGCCGGGCGGATCGTGGAGCATGGTCCGCCAGATTCGGTGGGATACCTCGGCGGCCGGGGCCACGGCATAGACGAACCAGAGGGGTGATCGCGGTGACGAGCGCAGCGAATGTGCCGACGTGGCTCGGAGTAGTCGCCTCACTGACGTTGGTCGTGTTGGCTGGCGCTGTCACGTGGTGGGGCCGGTTGGGCCTCACCCGGGAACTCGCGATCGTCGCGGCCCGCGCCTTCGTCCAACTGGTCGCCGTTGGGCTGTTGCTCGGGGTGGTTTTCGACTACGGCGGTCTGCCGGCCGCTTTCGGCTGGCTCGCGGTGATGGTGGTGATCGGAGGGCAGGTGGCAGGTCGGCGCGCCGCCGGACTCCCGGGCGCCCGGCGAACTGCCACTGCCGCGATCGTGGTCGGAGTGCTGCTGACGATGGGGGTGCTATTGGCGCTGCGAATCGTCGACTCGACTCCTACCGTGGTCATCCCGGTCGGTGGCATGGTCGTCAGCGGAGCCATGGTGGCCACCGGCGTCACCCTGCGGCGCGTACGAGACGATGCGATTGGTTCCCGCGGGGAGATCGAGGCCCGGCTGGCGCTGGGCATGTCCGGCGGTCGGGCTTTCGAGAAGACTCGCCGCGATGCAGTCCGCACCGCGTTGATCCCCTCCATGGATCAGACCAAAGTGGTGGGGCTGATCGCGCTGCCCGGCGCCATGACCGGCCTCATCCTCGCCGGAACGGCACCGATGGATGCCATCCGGTACCAGATTGTGGTCATGTACATGCTGCTTGCGGCGGCGGCCTTGGCAGCGGCAATCGGCGCACGGCTGGCCGAGCGCAACCTGTTCGATTCCGCGCAGCGCCTGCGTCCACTCGAGAAACCCGCGAAGTAGCGCCGCGGGGTTCCCAGGTGGTTAGTACATCGGCTTCTCAGGCTCGATCTGGTCGACCCAGGCGATGATGCCGCCACCCACATGGATGGCGTCGGCGAATCCCGCGTCCTTGACCACCGCAAGGACCTCGGCGGAACGGCCGCCCACCTTGCAGTGGAGCACGATCTGCTTGTCGTGCGGGAGTTTCTCGAGCGCCTGGCCGGAGAAGAAGTCGCCTTTGGGGACCAACTCAGCGCCGTCGATGTTCACGATCTCCCACTCCCCGGGCTCGCGCACGTCGATGAGGACGAAGTCGCGCTCACCGCGACTACGTTGATCCAGCATGGTCGCAAGATCGGTGACGGAGATGGTGGAGTCCATCGCGGCCTCGGCGGCGGCTTCACTGATGGCACCGCAGAAGGCCTCATAGTCGATCAGTTCGGTGACGGTGGGGTTCTCCCCGCAGATGGCGCAGTCGGGGTCCTTGCGTACCTTCACCGTGCGGTAGTTCATCTCCAAGCCGTCGTAGACCATGAGCCGACCGACCAGCGGATCCCCCATGCCGGTGATGACCTTGACCGCCTCGGTGGCCTGGATCGAACCGATGGATGCGCACAACACACCCAGCACGCCACCCTCGGCGCAGGACGGCACCATGCCCGGCGGCGGCGGCTCGGGGTAGAGGCAGCGGTAGCAGGGTCCGTAGTCGGCCCAGAAGACCGACGCCTGACCGTCGAACCGGTAGATCGATCCCCACACGTACGGCTTGCCCAAAAGCACGCACGCGTCGTTGACCAGGTAGCGGGTGGCGAAGTTGTCCGTACCGTCGACGATGAGGTCGTATTCGGCGAAGATCTCCATCACGTTGCTCGAATCAAGCCGCTCCTCGTGCACGATGACGTCGATGAGCGGGTTGATCTCGGTGATGGTGTCGCGTGCGCTCTCGGCCTTCGACCGGCCGATGTCTGACTGCCCGTGGATGATTTGGCGCTGCAGGTTGGATTCATCGACCGTGTCGAACTCGACGATGCCGATGGTTCCCACCCCGGCGGCCGCCAGGTACATGAGATTCGGCGATCCCAGACCACCCGCACCAACCGCGAGGACCTTCGCGTTCTTCAGCCGTTTCTGGCCGGACATGCCCACGTCCGGAATGATGATGTGGCGGCTGTAGCGGCGTACTTCGTCAACGCTGAGCTGCTCTGCAGGCTCCACCAGGGGCGGCAACGTCACGTGATGCTCCTTGTTGTCCACGGATCGTCGTTTTCGACCGATCATCAACCGTGTTTCAGATACGCAAGCCTAGATGTGCTCACTTCATTCCCGTCACCCGGCAGCCCGACGCCAACACCACCGCTGATCCGGCCCGTCCGGGCGGCATCACCCGATGAGGTCAACCAAGTGGCGCATCCGGATGTTACTGGCGAGTAGTATCGACCACATGCCGGTGACCCAGGACCCTCCTAGGGGGGTGCGACTCCCCCGCCGTGAGCGTCGCGCACAGTTGCTCGACGCCGCACGGTCGGTGTTCGTCACCCAGGGCTACCACGCCGCCGCGATGGACGAGATCGCGGTTCAGGCGGGAGTCTCCAAACCGGTTCTCTACCAGCACTTTCCGAGCAAGCAGGAGCTCTACCTAGCTCTGCTCGACGAATCGATCGAGATGCTCGTGGGCTCGGTTCGAGATGCGCTGGAGAGCACAGACGACAACGCTGAGCGGGTGGCGGCCGCGATCGGTGCCTACTTCGACTTCGTCGATGATCCTGATGGCGCCTATCGGTTGGTGTTCGAATCCGACCTCGTCAACGTCGACGAGGTCCGGCGGCGGGTCGAGCGGGCCGACGAGCACTGCGCCGCGCTGGTGGCCGTGGTGATCGTGGCCGACACGGGGCTGAGCGAGGACGAGGCGATGCTGCTGGCAACAGGCCTCACGGGAATGGCCCAGACCAGCGCCCGTCGCTGGCTGCGCAATCGACGCGCACTGCCCAAGTCCACTGCGGCGAAACTGATCGTGGATCAGGTGTGGGGCGGAATCTCTGCCTTCCCGCGGAGCCACCCGCGCACACCTTCCCCAAAGGCCAAAGTGGGACAGACCACGGCACCAGCGGTGTCCCCACGTCCTCGCACGACCGCCGCTTCGCGAACAGCGAACGGCGGTGCCACGGCGGATTACCTGCCCCCGGCATAGGGTTGTGCTGCATGCGCACCCAGTTGGGTCGCGCCACAATCGTGGGAGGTTCATGATGGAGGTCCGCATCGGCGTGAGCAACGCCGTCCGGGATATCACGTTCGAGAGCAAGTCCGAGCAGGAAGCGGTCGCCAAGTCGGTCGCCGACGCGATTTCCAACGGCGAGGTTCTCGCCCTCGTGGACGACAAGGGTCGGCAGTACATCATCCCGGCGGACAAGATCGCCTTCGTCGAACTCGGTGAATCGACCACCCGCCGTGTGGGCTTCGGAGCCAGCTGAGCACGCTCTCCCCGCCGGGGACGTTCGGACCTGCGCCTAGGGCGCCAATCCCAGCGTTGCCATCCGCTCGGTATGCCGCGTGGTGAGGCGGCCGAACAGTTCGCCCACGCCCTCAAGGTCAAGGCCCTCGTCACCGGCGACCAGCAGCGATGTGAGGCTCTCTCGCTGCATGGAGACCCGTTGCGCCTGCCCCAGGGCCTCGCCAACGAGCCGTCGCGCCCACAGCGCCAACCGGCCGGCCAGCGACGGCTCCACCTCGAGGGCCTGCCGCACGGAGGTGACGACGAAGTCCGCCTGCCCGCGGTCGGCGAACACCGAACGGATCAAACCCGCTGTGTCGGGGTCCACGAAATACGACATCTCCAAGTAGAAGTCGCGGGCAATGCCGTCGCCGACATAGATCTTCACCAAGCCTTCCAGCCAGCCGCTGGGCGCGGTGGAGGCATGGTAGGCGTCGATGGATTCGACGAACGGGTGCATGGCGACTTCCGGGTCGACCTCAAGGCTCACGAGTCGCTCACGCAAGCGTTCGAATTGGCGAAACTCGGTGGCTGCCATCCGCGCCGTCTGGGCCTGGTCGCGCAGATTCGGTGCGAGCGTGGAGTCAATCGCCATGCGGGTGAATCCCTGAAGTTCCCCGTAGGAGAGCAGACCGAGCAGGTCCACAATCGCGGCGACGTAGTCGGGGTCTTCGAGGGTGCGACTCTTCACAACGCCCGAGCGTAGCCCTCCTCTGCGCCCCAGCGTCGTACCAGAAGGTGGTGCCGTTGGGTAGACTGCGAATTGTGGGCCACGGAGCCCACGCCGGCCGCGGCTATCCACCTGGGGAAGTTCCCCTCTGTGCGCGGCGACAATGAATGTTTGGAGAACCCGCTGAACGCGACGTCGTTCGCCGACCTCGGAGTGGCCGAGCCCATCAGGGACGCCCTAGCCGAGATCGGCATCACACATGCCTTCCAGATCCAAGAAATGACTTTGCCGCTTGCCCTCGATGGCCACGATGTCATCGGGCAGGCCAAGACCGGAACCGGTAAGACGCTCGGATTCGGTATCCCCCTGCTCCAACGCCTCGACGTGATCAGCGAACCGGGCGCGGAGCGCTCCGGTAAACCGCAGGCGCTCGTAGTGGTGCCGACCCGCGAACTGTGCGTGCAGGTCGCCAACGACCTTGCCCAGGCCGGCTCTACGTCTGGGGCCAGAGTCATTGCCATCTACGGCGGCCGGGCTTTCGAGCCCCAGGTCGACGCGCTCAAGAAGGGCGTCGACGTGGTGGTGGGGACGCCGGGTCGACTGCTCGACCTATCGCGCCAACGACTGCTCGACCTTTCGCAGGTGCGCACCCTGGTGCTCGACGAGGCCGACGAGATGCTCGACATGGGGTTCCTCCCCGACGTCGAGACGATCGTGGCCCAACTCCCGGCCCAGCGTCAGACCATGCTCTTCTCCGCCACCATGCCCACCCAGATCGTCAGCCTCGCCAAGCGCTACATGACCCGACCCACCCACGTGCGCGCGGTGAATCCAGATGACGACAACGCCACCGTAGACGCCATCGAGCAACACGCGTGGCGGGCCCACGCGATGGACAAGGTCGAATTGCTAGCGCGGGTGCTGCAGGCCGACGGCCGGGGCCGCACCATCGTGTTCATCCGCACGAAACGGACGTGCCAGAAAGTCGCCGATGATCTCACCGACCGCGGATTCGCGGTGGCGGCGGTCCACGGCGACCTCGGTCAAGGCGCACGTGAGCAGGCGCTGCGCGCGTTCCGCAGCGGCAAGGTCGACGTGCTGGTTGCCACCGATGTGGCCGCGCGGGGCATCGACATCGACGACGTCACCCACGTCGTGAACTACTCCTGCCCCGAGGACGAAAAGGTCTACTTGCACCGCGTCGGTCGGACCGGCCGCGCCGGCAAGAGCGGAGTCGCCGTGACACTGGTGGACTGGGACGACGTCGCCCGCTGGCAGATGATCAACCGTGCGCTCGGCCTGGCCTTCCACGAACCGGTGGAGACCTACTCGACCTCGGAGCACGTCTACACCGGGTTGGGAATCCCGAAGAAAGCCAACGGTCGGCTGCCGAAGTCCGCACGCACCCTGCCCGGCCTGGCCGCCGAAGAGGTCGAGGACCTCGGCGAGACCGGCCAGCGCGGCGGCTCACGGGGCAAAGGCGGCCAGCAGCGCGGAGATGGCCGTTCACGTTCACGTAGCGGGTCGCGCAGCGGCGGCGGAGGCCGCTCGAGCAGCCAACGTCGCGACCACAACACCCACGGCAAGCCCCATTCCTCCGACGGCACCGGCCACTCTGCCGAGGGCAAAGGCCATTCGGCGCAGTCGAAGGACGCCGACAAGAGCGGAAAGTCGGGTTCCAAGAGTCGACGTCGCCGGCGCACCAGGGGCGGCCGGGACACCAATTCTGGCGGTAGCTCCGAGAGCTAGCGGCCGACCGTCACCTGCATCCAGCCGCGTTCGCCGCAGGCCGGGCACTTGAGCCACGCTCGGTGCCCGCGCCGCGGCGTGGGCGCGTGGATGCCCGTCGCCGACAACTTCAGCAGGTGCGGCAACGACACGATCGTGCGGCGACCGCACTTCCCGCAGTCAACCGCGGCACTCCCCAGCGACGGCGGCTGCTCGACTCCGCTGAAGAGTGCCTGCTTGCCTAGCGGGTCGGTCGGTTTGCGTTGCTCGTCAACCGGCCGGATGCGGTCGAATGATCCGGGCTTGGGTCGCTGCGGGCGCGGCGTGGCTGGGCTCATGCGTCCATCTCCACAAGTCGGGAGGCCACCTTCCTATAGGCCTCCGCCCCACGCGAACCCGATGCCGTCGACAGCACACTGCGGCCAGACGACGGGGCCTCGGCAAAACGCACGGACTTGGCAATCGGTGGTCTCATTACTGCCAGACCGTAACGCTCCTCCACGTCGGCCAGCGTGCGGCGCGCCAGATTCGTACGCGAGTCGTACATCGTGGGGAGCACGCCGAGGACCTTCAACTCACGGTTGCACAACCGACGCACGTCCTCCACAGTGTCGAGCAGCTGCCGCACCCCGCGGTGCGACAGCGTCTCGCACTGCATCGGGATGAGCACCTCGTCGGCCGCCGTGAGCGCATTCACCGTGAGGACTCCCAACGACGGCGAACAGTCGAGCAGGATGAAGTCGTACTCATCCGCGAAATCCTCCAGCACGGACCGCAGCACGTACTCGCGCCCTGTCCTGGTGAGCAGGTGCGCTTCGGTTCCGGCCAGGTCGATCGTGGCGGGCAGCAGATCGGGGCCTTCCTCGGTCTCGGTCAGTACCAGGCGCCCATCGACGCGCCCGAGCAGCACGTCGTGCATGGAGAATTCCAGGTCCTCGGAATCGAGTCCCAAGGAGTAGGTCAGGCAGGCCTGGGGATCGAGGTCGACGACGAGTACCCGCTGGCCGAGTTCGGCCAGCGCTCCGCCAATTGACGCCACCGTGGTGGTCTTGGCCACGCCGCCCTTTTGATTGGCTACGGCAATAATGCGAGTCACGCCGACTATTGTGCCTGTCGTGAGCGTGCCCCCCTTTGTCGCCCTCCCGGATGGCGTCGCGCGAGCGAGCGAAACGGTGAATGGCGTGCGGATCGCGATGCTGTCGACCGACCGGGCGTCGGCCGAAGGACGCGCCCTGCTGGTCCCTGGATTCACGGGCAGCAAAGAAGACTTCATCGCCGTCCTGCCGATCCTCGGGGCGGCGGGCATTCACGCTGTGGCCGTCGACTTGGCCGGTCAGTGCGACAGCGGCGGCAACACGTCGGCCGACAGATACTCACTCCAGGCTCTGGCTGCCGACGTGGTCGACCTCAGCCGCACCATCTGGCCGGAAGGTTCACGCCCGCACCTTGTCGGCCACTCGCTCGGCGGGTTGATCGCTCGGGCTGCGGTGCTCGACACCCCACCGGCCTTCGCATCCCTCGCTCTGATCGCATCGGGCCCGGGGGCAGTCCCAGATCAACAGCAGCCGGCTTTGGTGGCCTTGCAGCACCTGCTCCCGCAAACGGATCTCGCCGACGTCTGGGAGGCCAAACAGGCCCTTGACGCCTCGAAAGGCCTCCCGGTCCCGGCACCGGACATCCAGGAGTTCCTCCGCAACCGGTGGTTGCGCAACAACCCCGTGGGTCTGCGCACCAAAGCGGGCATCCTGCTCACGGAGTCCGACCGCACGGCGCAGTTGGCCGCCGAACGGATCCCCTCGCTAGTGGTGTGCGGCAGCGATGACGATGTATGGCCCCCGGCACTGCAGGAGTCCATGGCCCGCGCGCTCGGGGCCGGACATGAGGAGATCACCGGCGTCG
Source organism: uncultured Actinomycetes bacterium (assembly GCA_963752505.1). Classification (GTDB taxonomy): domain Bacteria; phylum Actinomycetota; class Actinomycetes; order S36-B12; family UBA10799; genus JACJWR01. The sequence continues at coordinate 80,925 of CAVVYM010000010.1, read as the reverse complement.
GCCACTCACCGACAACCGAAGCCCCCGAACTGACCGGCCGGATTCTGCTCGATTTCTGGGCCTCCGAAGGGTGACCTACCTCTCCTGGACCAACGCAGCGCCACGTGCGGTTTAGTCCGATGATCACCCGGGTATTGATAGCCCATGAGTTTCGCCCTCGCCTTCGACCCGACTGGCGCCCAAACACCACGCCGTGCGCGTCGAGCGTGTGCCCGGCAGTTGGCGGAGTGGAACCTGGAGCACCTCACCGACGATGTCGAGTTGATAGCCAGCGAGCTGGTGACCAACGCCCAGCGTCACGGCGGCGGACTACGAGAGGTGAGGCTGGACCGAGCCGAGGACAGCCTGCGCATCAGCGTCACCGATTTCAGCCCCGTGCCGCCCCACGAGGGGGCCGCGGCGCCCACGGACGTCAGCGGCCGCGGTATCGCGATGGTGGCCGCGCTGGCTTCCGCCTGGGGCGTCGACCAGCGCACCGATGGAAAGACCGTGTGGGCTGAACTTCCCCTCACTTCGTGACCCGGGGTCTGATCCCCCGGCGATACCGCAACTAGTCGGTCGGCGGCGCTGGCGCAGCGTCGACGTCCGACGTCGACGCCTCAGCGACTCCCAGCCCAAGCACCCGCCTGGCCTGGCCGAGTACCTCCGGGTCGACCGTCACTTGATAGCGGGCCGCCACGAGTTGGCTACGGGAGACGAAATCGCGCTTCCCGCCGGTGAAGGCGTAGGACACCAACCCGAAGATGATGCCGAACGCGGCACCGTAGACCAGGCCGAGCCCGAGCAGGGTCAACACCCTGCCTTCGGAGTTGGCGAAGAGCGAGACGAAGAGCCCGATCAACAAGCCGAACCAGGCACCCATGGCCAGGCCGCCGAGCGCCGCTCGACCCCACGACATGCGGCCCAAAACCGCCTCGACGCTGCGCAGGTCAACCCCGATGATCGACACGTGCTGAACCGGAAATCGCTCGTCGCTGAGTTGGTCGACTGCGGCTTGCGCTTCGGCATAGGTCGGAAATTCCACGAGCACGACGCGCGAGTTGATTTGGTCCGGCGTGGGTGCAGGCGCTGCCACGGCGAGGGTTCTCCTTCGTTCGAATCGTGCTCCGAGTCGTACTCCGGTGGTGCAAGCCTACCCGCGCAGTTTGTAGTCCTCCAGCAACCGGCGGGCAATGATCATCCGCTGGATGTCCGCAGTGCCCTCGCCAATCATGAGCATCGGCGCTTCACGGTAGAGGCGCTCGATCTCGTACTCCTTGGAGTAGCCGTATCCACCGTGGATGCGGAACGAGTCCTCGACGACCTCTTTGCAGTATTCGCTGGCCAGGTACTTGGCCATGCCGGCCTCAAGATCGTTGCGCTCCCCGGAATCCTTCTTGCGGGCGGCCATCACCATCATTTGGTGGGCGGCCTCGACCTTGGTTGCCATGTCGGCGAGGCGGAAGGCGACCGCCTGATGCTGCGCGATCTGCTTGCCGAAGGTCTCGCGCTGTTGGGCATAGTCGATTCCGAGTTCGAACGCCCGGGTGGCCAGGCCGCAGGCGCGCGCAGCCACGTTGACGCGTCCCACCTCGACGCCATCCATCATCTGGTAGAACCCCTTGCCGGGCTCACCGCCGAGAACGGCCTCACGCGGGAGCACGAAGTTGTCCATCACCAGTTCGGTGGTGTCGACGCCTTTGTAGCCCATCTTCTCGATCTTGCCCGGGATCGTCAGGCCCGGAAGCACCTCGCCGAATCCAGCGGGCTTCTCGATAAGGAAGGTCGACATCTTGCGATAGACGCTGGCGTCGGCCGGGGCGTCTTCGTCTGTCCGCACGAGCACTGCGCACAGCGTCGAGGAGCCGCCGTTGGTGAGCCACATCTTCTGTCCGTTGAGGACGTACTCGTCGCCCTGGTGGGTGGCCTTGGACTTGATGGCCGCGACGTCGGAGCCGCAGCCCGGCTCGGACATGGAGAAGGATCCGCGCAGGTCACCGGTGGCCATCCGCGGCAAGAAGTCCTTCTTCTGCGCATCCGTTCCGTGCTGCATGATCATGTAGGCCACGATGAAGTGCGTGTTGATGATGCCCGACACGCTCATCCAGCCGCGGGCGACCTCTTCGACGACCAGCGCGTACGTGAGCAGGGATTCGCCCAGGCCGCCGTACTCCTCCGGAATTACTAGCCCGAAGATGCCCATCTCCTTCATACCCTCGACGATCTCGGTGGGGTACGTGTCCGTGTGCTCGAGTTCCTGTGCGACCGGGATGATCTCGTTGTCGACGAATTCACGAACGGCGCCGAGGATCTCCTCTTGCACGTCCGTGAGGTTTTCGGTCTCGAGCAAACGTCCCATGTCCTTCGTCCCTTCGATCGTCCGGTACCCAGCCCCTCGGCTGCGCCTGAGCCCAAGGTTACTGGCCAGTAGCAAGGCCGCCAGCGGGGACCCCGACCGAACGCCAGGCCCCGTGGTACGCCCCAGGCCGCATCACGCGGACGTCGTGCCTAGGCCAGTCGCCCGGCGTGGAGTGCGACTGCCAGTTTGAGCGGACCACCCTGCACGAACCCGTGATCCGCCAGACACCAGAGTTCCGCCACGATGCCCCCGACGAAGGTCCACGCCAGCAGCCGTGTCGGATCCACACCCGCCGTCTCCGCAAGGATTGCGGCCCGCCGTCGGGCGCGTGCGCGCAGTTCGGTCGCAGCCGTGCGCGACATTGCCAGCGACCCGTGCAGATTCAGCATCAACGCCACCGCGTCGAACGTTGGATCGCCCCACCAGCCGTGAGGGTCGATGACGCGCCACACGTCGTCCGGGCCGCCGAATCCCTGCCGGATCACATTCTGATGGTGCGCATCACCGTGCAGCAACGTGTCAGTGGCGGCCGGGGCGCTCAAGTCGACCAGCAGGGCGTGGGCACGCGCAACGAGTTCCTCGGGCAGCGGTGGTTCACCTGCCTCGGCGCCACTGCGGGCCCAGTACTGGTCGAACGCGCTGCGCACTCCACGCAGCTCCGGCACTTCCGGCGGTCTCGCCGGGGTGGCAGCGCGCTGCATCCGGGCGATAGTGGCACCTGCGATGGCGGTTGCTGCGTCGTCGTCGGCCTCAGACAGCGGACGGAGGTCGTCGCCGAGGAGAATCCGCTCAAGGAGCAGGGCGCCGGGTCGTTCGGCCAGCAGCCGGCAGGCAACGTTGACATCCCGGGATGGGGGCGGTTCGGCGTCGGCGGTGGCCCCCCTGGCCGACGCGAATCCGACATTGCCCACATGGCCGGCGTAGATCCTGAGCGCAGCGGCCTCGCGCCGCCTTGCCGCAGCGTCGCCGACCTTGAGCACCACATGCTCATCGCCCCGCAGCCCGAACCAGGTGTGGGAGTAGCGCGTGTGCGTGCGCTCGGTGAGAACTACGTCCCACTCCGTAGCGACGAGTCGTACGTGCTCCGGGGGATCATCCATTGCGAGCCTCGCTGCGGCCCGCAGTCACAACGGCAACCCGCCTGGGTCAGCTTTCGGGCGGGGTGAACGTCTTGGTGCGCGCCATGCCAGCCGCGCGACCCTTGGCGGCGATCACGAGCGCCATCTTCCGCGATGCCTCGTCGATCATCTCGTCGCCGAGCATGACCGCGCCAAGGCCGCCGCCCTCTGCCGAGGTGTAGAACTCGTAGGCGTCCAGGATGAGTTCGGCGTGGTCGTAGTCCTCCTGCCGCGGCGAGTAGACCTCGTTCGCAGCCTCGACCTGACCGGGGTGCAGCACCCACTTGCCGTCGAATCCCAGCGCCGCCGAACGCTCAGCCACCCGCCGGTAGGCATCCACGTCGCGAATCTGCAAGAAGGGACCGTCGATGGCCTGCTTGTCGTAGGCCCGGGCGGCCATGAGGATCCGCATCAGGATGTAGTGGTAGGCGTCGCCCTCGGTGTAGCCGGGGGGCTGTTCGCCGACGATGAGGCTCTTCATGTTGATGCTGGCCATGAAGTCGGCCGGCCCGAAGATGATGGTCTCGACGCGGGGTGACGCGGCGGCGATTGCGTCGACGTTGATCAGACCCATGGCGTTCTCGATCTGCGCCTCGATGCCGATCCGGCCAACCTCGTAGCCCATGGTGGTCTCGATTTGGGTGAGCAAGGTGTCGAGCCAGTGGATCTGCTCCGCGGTCTGCACCTTCGGCAGCATGATGCAGTCGAGATTGGCGCCCGCCCCCTCGACCACCTCGATGACGTCGCGGTAGGTCCAGTGCGTGGTCAGGTCGTTCACTCGCACCACGCGCACCTTGCCGTCGTAGCCACCTTCGTTCAACGCTGCGACGATGTTTTTGCGCGCGTCCGGCTTGGCGATAGGCGCAACCGCATCTTCAATGTCCATGAAGATTTGGTCGGCGGGCAACCCGCGTGCCTTGTCCAGCATCTTGGGATTGCTGCCCGGGACCGCGAGGTTGGAACGACGGGAACGAAGTGAGCGCGACGTTGATTCGGTCATAACCCAAAACGATAGTGCCCCCGCTCCACCGCGGATTCGGCCAGGGTCCAACGGCTGAGCGTCGCACTCACCGTGGGCGCGCCAGCGCGCTAGCTGGGCGATTCAGCGAGCACCGCCGAGGGGGCGGTCCCGGCACCGGCACGCACGACTATGGCCACCCCGACGAGGAGTAACACCAGGGCCGGAAGTACCGCCAACGGCGGGAACTGGCCCAGGAAGAGGGCAGCGAGCACCGTCGCGATGGGCATTTCGAACAAGATGCCCATGGACGTGACTGTGGCTGACGTGGTCCGCAGGGTCGCGTTGATCAAGGAGTGCCCCAGCAGCTGCGCGAGCAACGTCAACGCCAGAATCAGCCACCAGTCCACCGCCGGGTAGCCCCCCAGCGACGCCCCCGCGACCACGCACACCGGAAGCAGCACCACGGCCGATGATGAATAGGCCACCAGGGTGTAGCTGGCCGTGCTCACGTCGCGGCGGGCCCGTTCCCCCACGGTGACGTAGGCGGCCGCCAAGACCGCACCCACGAGCGCCAGCGCATCGCCGACGAGCGACTGGCGGTCCAACGAGACATCCACGCCAGTCAACAGGACGACTCCCAGGAGGGCCACGCCGATCCCGAGCCACACACGTCCCGAAAACCGCACGCCCATGGCCCGCGCCAACAGGGCCGCCCACACCGGCTGGGTGGAAACCAAGGCGGTGCTGGACGCAACAGAGGTGAAACGCAGACTCGGAATCCAGGTCGCGAAGTGTGCAGCGAGTAACACTCCCCCGGCGGCCGAAAGCAGCAACTGGTGGCGATTCAGGGCCAGCAGCTCGCGCCGATGCCGAAGAAACGTGTACGGGGCCGTGAACACAGCGCCCAGCGCGGTGCGCCAGAAGGCGATGGCCAGTGCTGGTGCGGTCGTGGCGGCGATGATCGGTGCAGAGGTCGAGATGAAGAACACGGCCACCGCCAGCAGACCCAGCTGCGGGCGCGCAACGCCGGGGCGCTCCTCCGGAACCGTCGATGTCGTCACAGGCGCACGGTAGCCGCCGGTAGTCGGCCGCGAGCGCTACCCTGCCCACCATGGCGAAACACACCGCGCGCATCTACGCCGCCCGGCTTTCCGGCACCGCTGTGTTCGCGCCCAATGGTGACCAATTGGGCATCGTCCGCGACCTCGTCTGCATCCTGCGCAACCCGCCCGACTACCCACGGGTCATCGGAATGGTGGTTGAGGTGGGGGCGCGCCGTCGCATCTTCATGCCGATGACCAAGGTGACCGAGATCGAACTCGGTGCCGTTGTGACGTCAGGCCGGGTCAACCTGCGCCAGTTCGCCACCCGGCCAAACGAGACCCTCGTGGTAGCCGAACTCGTGGATCGTCGCGGGGTGCTGACTGCCACCGGCGAGGCCGTGAAGGTGCTCGATGTGGGCATGGAGTGGCGTAACCAGGAGTGGACGATCACGCGGCTGCACGTGCGCAAGGGACGATCCAGGCTGCGCCGACGGGCAACCACCGCCGGTGTCGACTGGTCGGAGGTCTCCGGCCTGGGGCTGCCCGAGCCCGACCAGGCGGTCGACACGCTGCTCGACCAAGTCGAACAAATGCACCCAGCCGACGTTGCCACCCTGCTGGGTGACCTGCCCAAGAAGCGCAGAGTCGAAGTCGCGCGCGGAATGGAGGACGCCCGCCTCGCCGACGTGATGGAAGAGATGGGCGATGCCAGCCGCATCGAGGTGCTCAACGGGCTCGATGCGGAGCGGGCCGCCGACCTGCTCGAGCTCATGGACCCAGACGACGCCGCGGACCTGCTCTCGGATCTCAGCCCAGAGCGGGCCGAGGCGCTGCTCGACCTGGTCGAGCCCGACGAAGCCGAGGATCTGCGTCGGCTGCTGATCTACGATGACGCCACCGCAGGCGGCATGATGAATCCCGAACCCATCATCTTGCCCCCAGACGCGACCGTGGCACAGGCGCTGGCAGCGATTCGAAACCCGGATCTGGCACCGAGCCTGGCAGCTCAGGTCTACGTCGTGCGTGCGCCGCTGGAGACTCCGACCGGGCGCTTCCTCGGGGTGGCCCACTTCCAGCGCCTCCTGCGGGAGCCGCCCTCAATGCTGGTGACCTCCGTGCTGGACAAGTCGATCACCCCGATCGGCCCGCAGGCACCGCTCAGTGAAGTGACGCTGTCGTTCGCGACCTACAACCTGGTGGCCATCCCCATCATCGATGAGGCGCGCCATCTGCTCGGTGCCGTTACCGTCGACGACGTCATCGACCATATGCTCCCGGAAGACTGGCGAGATCGGCGGGAAGAAGAATCGGATGTGAGTCGCGATGGCAACTAGACCGCACCTGCGCAGGCGTCTGCCCAGCCTGGACCAACCACGCGAGGGGCGCCGATCTCTGCGCCCAACCTACGATCCGGAGACTTTCGGCGCGCTGAGCGAACGCATCGCCAGATTCATCGGATCCTGGCGCTTCATCGCCTGGATGACCGCCTTCATCATCGCCTGGCTGGTGTGGAACGTGGCGGCGCCGGAAAAGTGGACGGTCGATCCGTATCCCTTCATCTTCCTGACACTGTTGCTCTCGCTGCAGGCGAGCTACGCGGCCCCGCTGATTCTGCTCGCACAGAACCGGCAAACCGACCGCGACCGGGTTCAGTACCAGGAGGATCGGGGCAGTACCGAGATGCTCATCGCCGACACCGAATACATCACCCGGGAGCTCGCCTCACTGCGCCAAAGCGTTGGCGAGGTCGTGACGCGCGACTACCTGCGCGCGGAGCTTCGGGCGATCCTCGAGCAACTCGACGAACGCAACTCCACCTCGGGCAAGTAGCCCACCTCACGTCCGCCACGCCCTTAGTGGTCGGCAGAGCGGGAATACGTACGATGTGGCACATGGCCCCTGTGACGCGCGAATCGATCGACGCTGCCCTCTCCACCGTGCAGGACCCTGAGATCCGGCGGCCCATCACGGAACTGGGGATGGTGAAGTCGGTCGACATCGACGACGACGGTTCAGTGACGGTCGCGGTGTTCCTCACCGTCTCGTCCTGCCCCATGCAGGACACCATCATCGAGCGCGTACGGACTGCGGTCGCCGGTGTGGCCGGTGTCACGTCGGTGGCGGTCGAACTCGACGTCATGAGCGACGAGCAGCGCAAGGAACTGCGGGAGAAGCTCCAGGGTCCCACGCGCGAAATCGTATTCAACCGACCCGGCAACACCACCCGCATCATCGGGGTCTCGTCAGGCAAGGGCGGCGTTGGCAAGTCGTCGATCACCGTGAACCTCGCCGTCGCACTCGCCGCCAAGGGACTGGCGGTCGGGGTGCTCGACGCCGACATCTACGGCCACTCGGTGCCCCGCATCCTCGGCATCGACAGGTTCCCGACCCGCGTCGAAGGCATGCTGATGCCGCCCGCGGCACACGGCGTGCAGGCGATTTCCATGCTGATGTTCAAACCCGGTGGGGTGGCCCAAGCCGTGGCCTACCGCGGCCCCATGAACCACAAACTGCTCCAGCAGTTCCTCACCGATGTGTTCTGGGGCGACCTCGACTTCCTGCTGATCGACCTTCCACCCGGCACCGGCGACATGGCGATGAGCCTGGGCCAGTTGCTGCCGCAGTCGGAACTGTTGGTGGTCACCACCCCGCAGGCCGGAGCAGCGGACGTTGCAGTTCGCGCTGGCATGATGGCCCAGCACACCAAGCAACGAGTGGTGGGCGTGGTCGAGAACATGAGCGCGATGGGCTGCCCGCACTGCGGTGAACCGATCGACCTGTTCGGTAGCGGCGGTGGAAAGCTGGTGGCACAGGTGCTCTCCAAGGAACTCTCCACCGAAGTCCCCCTGCTCACGCGGGTGCCTTTCGACATCCGACTGCGCGAAGGCGGCGACAACGGCGACCCGTTGGTGCTGGCCGAACCGGAGGCGACGGCCTCGCAGGCCATTCGCGACCTCGCCGATCAGCTCGCCGCCCGACCCCGCGGCCTCACCGGACTCTCCCTCGGACTCACGCCTGCGAGCCGGTTCTGACCGATCACACGGCTGCGGGTGCCCGTTTCACACGAACAGTGACAACGGCGCACCGCGCACCCTGGCTCAGGTGGCGTCCGGATCGTAGGAGGGGCTGCTCGCGGCGGCCGACGGCGGCGGCGGCGGACTGTTATCGGCACCGCCCTTCTTGGATGCCGGCTCTGCGTTGGCCTCAGCCGAGTCGGGTGCGCCACCGCCAGTGGCGGACGTAGCCGCCGATTGACCGCCGGCCGGAGCAGTTCCGGGCTTTGCGTCGTCTGCTGTGGGGTCCTCCCAAACCGATGACATCAGGCGTTTGGGATGCAGGTCCGTAAGGGACTTGAGGTCCTTGCTGATCTCATCCATGCCCGCGGAATCGGACAATTCCTGCCTCGCTGACGCAGCCATGGTGCGCACATCGCGGAGGAGTCGGCCGGCCTGCGCGGCAACCTTGGGTAGCTGATCCGGGCCGAACACGAGCAGGGCGACAGCCGCAAGGGCGATGATTTCACCCAGTCCGATGTCGAACACGTCGCCTCCTGCCCGGATATGTGAACGGGCCACGCCGATGCGTCATGATTCGGCGTGGCCCGTCCAGGGTACGGCTAGTCGGACTTGGAACCTAACGTCACCTGGACGTCGCGAGTGCCCTGTCCGGATTGGACCGTGAGCGTCACTTCGTCACCGGGCGCGTAGGAGCGAATCTGCGTGATGAGAGAGATGGAGTCGTTCGTCGGCTCGCCGTTCACGGCGACAATCACATCGTTGGCCTTGATGCCAGCGTCATCGGCTGGACCTCCATCCACCACCGAGCCGACCGTGGCACCGCCCTGGCTGTCTCCCTCAGGCGAGAGGTTGACGCCGATCACGGGAGTTGCCGCCTGGCCAGTGTCGATGATTTCCTCCACGATTCGCTTCGTGGTGTTGCTGGGGATGGCGAATCCCAGGCCAATTGAACCCGCCTGGCCGCTGAAGTCGCTGCCGAGCGAGGCAATTGCCGAGTTGACTCCCACGACCTCCGCCGCCGCGTTCACGAGCGGACCACCGGAGTTGCCCGGGTTGATGGCCGCATCGGTCTGAATGGCGTTGATGTAGGAGGTGTCGCCCTGGCCGCCGGCGGTAACCGGGCGGTCGGTGGCCGAGACGATGCCCGACGTGACGGTGCCGGAGAGCCCCAAGGGAGAACCCAACGCGACGACGGTATCGCCGACCTCGATGTTCTCGGAGTTGCCGATGGACGCGACCGGCAGGCCGCTGGCCTCCACCTTGATGACAGCGAGGTCATAGGAGGGGTCGCGTCCCACGATCTCGGCTGACTTGGTGGAGCCATCGTCGAACTGGACGGTGATGCTGCCACCGTTGGCCGCCCCCTCGACAACGTGGTTGTTCGTGACGATGTAGCCATCTTCGCGAATGATGAAACCGCTGCCGGTTCCGGTACCGCCGGCACCTGCCTCCTCGATTGACACTACGGCGGGCAGCATGCGATCGGCGATGTCGGCGACCGAGCCTGTTGCTCGTGGCGACAGGTTCTCGGCAGGAATTGAAATCGAGGTGGAGCCGGTGCTGGTGGTGTCGTTCACCGGCACTGTGTTTGCAGCCAACGTGTATCCGGCGTAGCCGCCCACTCCGCCGAGCAGCAGGCCAGCGGCGGCGGCCACGGCCACCACTTTGCCCATTCCCTGGCTGGGGCGACGGCCGGCGTGTGGACCAGCCGGGGTCACTGGCGCACCGGGGCCTCCGGGCACACTCGACGGAACATAGGGGGCGCCGACCACTGGTGGAGTTGGCGGGAGCGATTCGGGAGAGACCGTCGGTGGGCGCGTCGTGCCTGGGTCGCCCTGGGCGGCGTAGGGATTCGCGATGACCTCGGTGGTGTGCTCAGCTGCGCCATCCTGGGCCGACTCGCCCGCGGTGCCGAGCGGCTTGTCGCCGAACGAAGGCTGGTCCGACATGGTCTCTCCTAGGTTGTGAAAGTCACTGTCGGTTGCATGAACGCAGCCCGTTTCCGCGATCTTCCGAGAACTTCCGAGATTGATGTAAGCACCACGTTAGACCCGAATGCCCCCGTGCGCTGGCTCGTGCCCGTAGACTTCCACAGTCCCTGCGTCGTCGGCGCAAGGACTGAAAGCCATCGACGCCGGAGGGAAGCGCGTGGATATCGAGTCCTTCGCCAATGAGTGGTACCGGGAAGACCCACAAATCGTGGCCGCTCGTGAACATGGGTCGCACTTGGCCAGCAGCCAGGTCAGCCCAGCCGCTGGCGGCTTGCTGCGAACCTTGGCGACATCGCTCAACGCGCGTACCGCGGTGCAAGCGGGCGGCGACGGTGGCGTAAGCAGCCTCTACCTCCTCGCGGGTATGGCGCAGGATGGGGTGCTGACCGCCATCGAAGCCGACCCGGCTACCGACAACGTGGCTCGGGAAGTGTTCCGGGAGGCAGGTACCGGCCACCGGGTGCGCCCGATCACCGGCCGTTCGTTGGACGTGATTTCACGTCTGGCCGACCACGCCTACGATCTGGTTGTCATTGGTGCGGGCGCCAAAGAGCCGTCGGAGCACCTGGCGCAGGCCATGCGTCTGCTGCGGCCCGGCGGCGTCGTGGTGTTCCTCGGAGTGCTCGGCGACGGCGACGCGGTCATGGATCCGAGCCGACGCGACGAGCACACCAGTGTGGCCCGGCACTTCCTCACCGATGCCGCCGACAACCCCACCTTCGTCGCGTCGCTGATGCCGATCGACTCTGGGATCCTGGTCATCACCACCGAGTAGCGCTCGAGCCTGAGCCCGACTCACGCGAAGCCGAATCCAAGGCGGGCTCGTCCGACCCCAGGTCGGCGGTGCGCAGCCAAGCAGCGAGCAGCCGAGCACCGAATCCGGTAGCGCCCACCGGGTGCTCGCCGCGCTCCTTGTCGGCCCGCGCGGGACCCGCCATGTCAATGTGAGCCCACGGGACGTCACCGACGAAATGCTGCAAGTACAGCGCGGCCATGATGGAACCAGCGCGAACAGCGGGTTCCGACGCGGCTTGGGCGATATCAGCGATCGGGGTCTCAAGGTGTCGGCGATAGGCGTCCACCAGCGGCAGTCGCCACAACGCATCGCCTGATTCGGCCCCTGCTTCGACCAATTGGGAGGCCAGGTCGTCGTTGTTCGCATAGAGGGCGGCGAAATGCCGTGAGAGTCCGAGCGTGGCAGCGCCCGTGAGCGTGGCGATGTCGATCATGACGTGGGGCGCAAGCCGCTCCCGCGCGTAAGACAGGGCATCTGCGAGCAGGAGTCGGCCCTCAGCGTCGGTGTTGGACACCTCAGTGGTGCCGCCCCCGAAGTGGCGGATGATATCGCCGGGTCGGTACGCCGAGCCGGACGGCGCATTCTCGGCCATCGGCAGCAGGGCGATCACTTCTGCGTCTGCGTTGCGACCCGCGTCACGGGCGTAGGCGATCATGGCGCCGGCGACCGCGGCGGCACCGGCCATGTCCGTCTTCATCAGCGCCATCGAGTCGGCCGGCTTGAGCGACAGTCCGCCGGAGTCGTAGGTGACGCCTTTGCCGATCAGCACCACGCGCCGCCCACCACGTCGCCCGCGAGACTTGATCTCGACCAGCCGAGGTGGCCGTTCACTACCCTGCCCGACGGCGAGGATGCCGCCGAATCCTTCCGCAGCCAGATAGTCCTGGTCGCGGATCGTGACCACCAGCCCCGTTCCTCGACACTTCTTCTTGATCGTGCTCGCGAGCCAGTCCGGTGACTTCGTGCTCGATGGGGTGTTGGCCAAGTCGCGAGCGAACAGCGCCGCCTCGGTCAATGACGCCGCGCTGGCATAGGCGGCAGGTTCGGCCGCGACGAGCAGGTGACCGCCGGGTTCGCCGGGTGCTGACTTGAGTCGGAACTGGTAGCCCGCCAACTCCCAAGCCTGCAGCAACGCGGCGGTATCGGACGGATTCGGAATCTCGGTAGCGGCCAACTCACCGGCCCAAGTGATAACCGCGTTCTTGCTGACCGCCCCGGCGAGGCACGCACCCGCAGATCGAGCAGCAGCCGCTCCAGTACCCAGGGGCAACCATGCCACCTGGTGGAAGTGCTCGTGATCGACGTCGACGACGGTGACGGATCCGGGTCGGTTCGACGGCTCCCTGCGATCCAGAATGCGGCTCGCCGCCACCCCCAGCCGACGATCGACTTCGGCAAGGGCGGCCTGCCGGTCGTCTGCCGCCCCGGCCACCACCAACACCTCGGCATCGGCGTCCCAGGGATTTGTCGGGTCGGCGAGGAAAGTCAGATTCCGCATCACGGACTCACGCTAGCGGGTACAACTCGGCCTCGGTGCCAGCAGGCACCGAGGCCGGTGAGCTTCAGAATCTAGGACACAACGCCGGTGAGTTGCTCCCCCAGCTCGCGGGCCTCGTCCGGCGTCATCTCCACTACGAGTCGGCCGCCACCCTCGAGTGGCACGCGCATGATGATGCCGCGACCTTCTTTGGTGACCTCGAGCGGGCCATCGCCCGTTCGCGGCTTCATCGCCGCCATGACGGTCCCCTTTCATCCGTTGTCCACTGTGCGCTTCGCACGGCTGGTTACTCCTAGTCCGCACCCACTGGGCCGGACACGCTGACCATTATCCACCATCACGCCGCCGGTCTGCCCCATATGGCCGCTACCGGTTCGACCACCGCCCGGATTCGACGAGTTCGGCGAACCGCAGCAGCGAGGTTTTCACGCCGCGGGCGAAGGCCGGGCGCACAATCGGCCAGCCCGCTCGCCCCAGCACTCCCAGGGGTAGCTCGAGGCGCTCACCCCACACGAACACCGACTCATCTGCGATCCCCGGATTCACTTCCATGATCCCGTCACCCCGCACCACCGAGCCGGTGTGAGCCACCACCACGCGGCGCGGCGCCTCCCACTCGGTGATCACCATCGTGTCGAGGAATCCGACGCGCCCGACCCCGGTCCAAGCTTCGATTCGACCGCCAACGCCCTGCGCGGGCCCGAAAACGGGACGCACGTCGGTGCCGAGCATCCACTCCCCCTGCGCCTGCCAATCAGTGAAGGCCGCGAAGACCTCCTCGACAGGAGCCCTGACGGGCACTTCAAGTCGGAGGTGCTTCATGGGGGTTCTCCTCGGGGTTTGATGCGGGAAGTGTGGAGTCCAACTGCACACTCAATCGGTCGAGCAGGGCGTCTACATCTTCCATGCGGTAGCCGCGCAGCACCACCGGGAATTCGACGTTCCGCAGATCTGCGGCCGTCACGTCACCGTCGGTAACTTCAGTGAGCTCGCGGTCGGCCGCAGGAGCGGACACCTGACCGGTTTGGGGCGACTTGAGCGCGATCACCACTGCGGCACCCACGACCGCGACGACCAACAATGCGAAGAGGACTGCCACGAGTGTCACCTTTCCGGTTCGGATGCCAGAATCGTGCCACGAGCGACACCGCCACGTCCCCCGCCGCCCCGCTTGGAGCAAAGCGTGCTCAAACTGCGCAACCGTGAGTTCGGCCAAGGTCAGCACGTGGTCATGGCCATCATCAACCGCACCACCGACTCCTTTTACGACAAGGGCGCAACGTGGTCGGACGACGCTGCCCTTGACCGGGCCGCCGAAGTCATCGCCCAGGGTGCGGACATGCTCGACATCGGCGGGGTGAAGGCCGCCCCAGGTGCTGAGGTGAATGCCCGGGAGGAGATTCGACGAGTCGCCGCCTTCGTTGCGGAGATTCGCTCGCGGCACCCAGACGTGATCATCAGCGTCGACACCTACCGAGCCGAGGTGGGGCGCGCCGTGGCGGCGGAGGGGGCCGACGTGCTCAACGACGCCTGGGGCGGCTGGGACCCCACACTGGCGGAAGTCGCGGCAGAGCATGAACTTGGGCTGGTCTGCACCCACGCCGGTGGACTGAAGCCGCGCACCCGACCCCACCGGGTCCGCTATGCCGACCTCATGGCCGACGTCATCTCCCGCACCGTGGCCACAGCCGAACGCGCCGTCGCCTTGGGGGTGCCGGCGGATTCGGTGATGATCGACCCCGGCCACGATTTCGGCATGAACACCAGGCAATCCCTGGCGGCCACCCGTCGGGTGGCGGACATGGTAGCGACCGGTTGGCCGGTGTTGGTTTCGTTATCCAACAAGGACTTCGTGGGCGAGGCGCTCGAGCGAGGAGTGGGCGAGCGACTGGCCGGTACCCTGGCGGCGACCGCGGTGTGTGCCTGGCAGGGGGCCCAGGTGTTCCGGGTGCACGAGGCGCGGGAAACCCGCGACGTCGTCGACATGGTCGCGGCAATCAAGGGCGACGCAGAGCCCCGGGTGAACGTGCGCGGGCTGGCGTAGGCCCCGTCAGTCGGCTTCCAGTTCCACGATCGCCTCGGGTATTCCGGGTGGTCGCGACGGCGGGGGCTCGGCCCAGGAGGCCGCGATGGCATCGAGCGCCTCCGACACGCCGGTTGTCCAGCGCACGGATCCGGCCGCGTCCAGACTGACGAAGCGGCGCTTGACCATGGACCGCAGGAGAGCGTGCAGGTGGTCATAATCTCCCCACGGATCGAGCACCACGACCGGCTTACTGTGCATGCCCAGCACTTTGCCCACCCAGGCTTCGAGGAACTCCTCCAACGTGCCGATCCCCCCGGGCAGCACCAGGAAGGCGTCCGCGCGGGCGTCCATGATCCCTTTGCGTTCGCGCATGTCCGACGTCACGATGATTTCGTCGGCTCCGGTGTCGGCCACCTCGTACTGCAGCAGCGCCTCGGGGATCACGCCGGTCGTGTGGCCGCCGGCCAGCCGAGCGGCCCGGGCCAGCGAGCCCATGCTTGAAACGCTGCCGCCACCGGATACCAGGACCAGACCCCGCCGCCCGATTTCCTGACCCACCTCGGCTGCCAGTCGCAGGTACTTCACCTCGATGTCGGTGCTGGACGCGCAGAAGACGCACACAGCGCGGCTCATGGGACGTCAGGCGATGCAGTCGACGTCAGCCACGTCACCATGGCGTCGTGGACGGCCCGCAATTGAGCCACGGGAACGTGTTCCTCCATGGTGTGAGCCAGGCTTGGGTCGCCCGGCCCAAAGTTGAGCGCCGGCATTCCGAGGGCGGAGAACCGCGCCACGTCAGTCCAGCCATACTTGGCCCGTGCCGGCTGCCCCGTCGATGCCACGAAATCTGCGACGGCCGGCAGCGCCAACCCTGGCAGCGCTCCGGGTGACGAGTCGTCCACCACTACGTCGAAGCCGGTGAAGATCTCCTTCACATGGTCGAGTGCGGTTTGCTCGGAAGTGGCTGGCGCGAACCGGTAGTTGACCGTGACGGTGCACTCGTCGGGAATGACGTTGCCAGCCACGCCGGCAGCGACCTTCACCGCGTTGAGCCCTTCACGGTAGGTCAGGCCGTCGATCTCCACCTGCGCGGGCTGGTAAGCCTCCAGCCGGCGCAGAATTTCGCCGGCTTTGTGTGCGGCGTTGTCGCCCATCCAGGCGCGCGCGCTGTGCGCCCGGCGACCAGCGGTGCGAACAGCCACCCGCAGCGTGCCCTGGCAGCCCGCTTCCACGCGGGCGTTGGACGGTTCCAACAGCACCGCCATGTCGGCGTCATCCAATAGCTCGGGGCGCTCGGCGACCACGCGACCCAGCTCGTTGTCGGCGGCAGCGACTTCTTCGCAGGCGTAGAAGACGTAGGTGACGTCGCGCGTGGGATGGGTCACTTCGTGGGCGCACTTAAGGGCGACGGCCACACCACCCTTCATGTCGCACGAACCGAGTCCGTAGAGGCAATCCTCAGCGGCGGACTGAACTCCGTCTCGTCCCACGACGGGAACCGGCTGACCAACCGAGACAACGATGGCGCGATCGTTGCCCGCCGCCGGCACGGTGTCGAGGTGACCCGCAAGGATGACCCGGTTCGGGTGACCGAGTTCGGTGCGAGCGATCACCGTGTCGCCGATCCTCGTGACACTCAGGTGAGGCTCGGCCCGCAGCGATCGCTCCACCAAGTCGGCGAGGGGGCCCTCGGCGTAGGACTCGCTGGGCACATCCACCAGCGCCGCGGTCAGATCGACGATGTCGGCGGCGGTGTCAAGTAGGGCATCGGCAGGCATCCCGTTACGGTAGCGCTGTGACTGACATGCTGAACTCCCCCGCCTCAGGAATCGGCCTCGCCACGTACTCCGGCGACGCACTGCTCGACGTTTGGTACCCGAGCCCCTCGCTGAGCGGGGACCCGACAGATGTTCAGGGCCTGGAGAAGTGCATCGACTCCGACGCGATTCGCGGCACTCGGACTGCCACCGTCCTCACCGTGATCGAGGACCTCTCGCTGCCGCCGGTGGATGCAGCCGACGTCTATCTTCGGCTGCACCTGCTGAGTCATCGCCTGGTGCGCCCGCGCACCATCAACACCGACGGCGTCTTCGGGCTGCTCCCCAACGTCGCGTGGACCTCTGAGGGCCCGGTGGCCATCAGCGAACTCCCGGCAGCGCAGATGCGCGCGCGTGCCCACGGCACGGTGCTGGTGGTGCTCGGCGTGGACAAGTTCCCGCGAATGGTCGACTACGTCGTGCCCTCGGGGGTCCGCATCGCCGATGCCGACCGCGTGCGCCTCGGTGCGCATCTGGCCGAGGGCACCACCGTCATGCATGAGGGTTTCTGCAACTTCAACGCTGGCACCTTGGGCGCGTCGATGGTGGAGGGACGGATCTCGGCCGGCGTGGTGGTGGGCGACGGCTCAGACATCGGTGGCGGCGCCAGCATCATGGGCACCCTGTCCGGCGGGGGCACCGAGGTCATCCGAGTCGGCGAAGGTTGCCTGGTTGGGGCCAACGCGGGCATCGGCATCAGTCTGGGCGACCGCTCCGTGGTGGAAGCCGGTTGCTACATCACCGCCGGTTCGAAAGTCACCCTCCCGGACGGCTCGGTGGTCAAGGGCCGCGAACTCTCCGGTGAACCCGATCTGCTCTTCCGCCGGAATTCAGTGTCAGGGGCGCTCGAAGCCGTAGCGCGCACTGGGCACTGGGGTGGTCTCAACGCCGGCCTGCACGCCAACGACTAGGTGCCCGCCCCTGGCCCCGAGGGAGGTCCGCTGTGAGTTTCACGAACGCCATGGAGACTATTGCGTCAGTGTTCGAGGTGACCGGCGTCGCCATTCTCGTGGTGGGCGCGCTGTGGGCCGCCTACCGAGCCGTGCGCGACCATGCCGCAGGGGCCAACGTCTACAGCGGCATCCGGCGCAACTTCGGCCGCGCGCTGCTGCTCGGGCTGGAGGTGCTGGTGGCGGCTGACATCGTCAAGACCGTCAGCATCGAGACGACCCTCGAGAACGTGCTGATCCTGGGGCTGCTGGTTTTGGTACGCACGCTGCTCAGTTTCTCCCTCGATGTGGAGATCGACGGCATGCTGCCGTGGCGTCGCAAGCAGTTCGAGACGGAACACGAAGTCAGCTGACCCTCAGGTCTCACGTGCCCGGGTACTGCACCTGGCCTTGAACCTCCGCCACATCCTCAGACGGGTAGGCGTCCGTGCACGGCCAGCCCTCCGAATCGAAAGAGAGTTGCCTTGTGTCGGCGTTGGTGAGTGCATAAATGATCGCGTTGAAGTAGCTGAGCCCCTCGTCGGCCAGGTAGGGCTCGGCGGCGACGGCCTGCTGCAGGCTGACCCCAGCCGTGGGACTGAAGGTGGCCTCGGTGAGGGGTGCACGGATCTGTTCGCAGGTCAGGCCCGCGGCGTACACCCACGGCGATGGCTCCGGCGCTCTGACCGTCGCGGACAGCGACGGCCCCAGCAGGTAGCCACCGGCGGTATCGACCACTGCGACCAACCTGGTGTCCGCCTCGCGGTTGAGTCGCGGGGCGCAGGTGAATACCGTCCCGTCGGCCACCGGGCCGGCCAACGAGCAATCCACCTGGGTGGCGCCGGCAGGCAGGTCGTCGGCACCGGCGAGGGCTGTCCGGATGTCAAATGTGGTGACCGGCGGCTCAGCCCATCGAGCGACCGACCCCGACGGTGTGATGCCGATGGCGGAATCGAAGAAGGCATCGACCTCGGCTGTGGGGTACTGCGCGGCACAGGGCCGGCCGTCTCCGGCAGGGTCCAGGGCATCAGGCCGTCCGGCATCGAACCAGTAGTAAACCAACTCGGGATACGACAGTCCGCTGCCATCGTTGGGCGACGTCCCGGCCGCCTGTGCGAAGTCGGGACCGGGGGCCACATCAGCGGTCAGCGGCGCCGCCAACTGCTCGCACGTCAAGCCATCGCGGTAGAGCCACTCGGGGGTGCTCTCGGAAACCGCGGGCAGGTTCGGTGCTTCGATGCCCGGTGCCTCGCCGCTGACGACCGAATAGGCGTAGGCGTCGTCGGCGAGCATCATGACAAGAACGTTGACCCAGACCGCGCCGCCCGACTCGAACGACTCCATGGGGCTCAGGTAGGTGCAGCCAAGGGCGTTCCCCTGCTGCAGCGGACCAACGGCCAGGCCGGCGCCGAAGATGTCCGTGAGGCCGCACAGGAGCCGGGCTGAGCCGAATTCCTGCTCCAGTCGGGGTGCCAGGTCATCGGTGAGGTCGGCCACCGTAACCGCGGGGACGCCCGTCTGGGCAGGGCCGTCGACGCCAGCGTCTTGGCCGCCGCAGCCAGTCGCCGCCCATGCGAGCGCCGCCGCCATCGAGATGGCGCCGAGTCTCCGGGTATCCGCCATGGTCCACACCTCCCGCTGATTCCACCCTACGTGCGCCCCACCGCGGCGCATGCGACGCGGTGTTGACTCCCACTACCGTTGAGACCCGACGTAGGGAGAAACCCAGATGCGCAAAATCCTGCTGCTCGCGGCCGGAGCGGCGACCTCCGCGTTGGCGGTGTTCGGCATCCGCAAGCGCAAGGAGGCTATCGCCGCCGTAGCACCGGAACTGCGCCACCCGGCGTTGTGGCTGCCATTGGCCGTGACTGGGCGCCGGGCGCTGACTGTCATTCGGCGGCTCGATACCCGGGCCGGCGATCCGGTCGAATCCGTGGTGGCCAGCCATCACAGCGTGCCTCGACTCAACGGCGGCGCACCGCTGGATGTCATCGTCCTGGAGCCAGTCGACCGCAGCTCACCAACAGGTGCCGTGTTATGGCTGCATGGGGGCGGATTCATCATCGGCAAGCCGGAGATGGACGTGACGGCTGCCAGCCGAGTCGCGCGAGATCTGGGGGTGCTCGTCGCTCTTCCGCGCTACCGACTGGCCCCGGAGCACCCCTTTCCAGCTGGCCTGGACGACGGCCTGGCGGCGCTGCAGTGGCTGCATTCGGAGGCCGCTGCACTGAGAATCGATGTGGATCGAATTGCCCTGCTGGGCGTCAGCGCCGGTGGCGGTCTGGCCGCCGCCCTGGCCCAACGAGCCCGAGACATCGGCGGCCCGACCCTCGCAGCTCACATCCTCGTGTACCCGATGCTCGACGACCGCACCACGACGCGGGCCGACCACGAGGGGCGCGGGAGTCTCGTGTGGACTGCCGCCTCGAACACATTCGGCTGGGAATGCTATTTGGCGGCCAAGCCGGGTGTCGGTGACCCGCCGCGCTGGTCGGTACCGGCCCGGTGCACAGATCTCAGTGGACTGCCGCCCACCTGGATCGGTGTCGGCGACCTCGACCTCTTCTACCGTGAGGACCTCGACTACGCCGCCCGGTTGCGGGCAGCCGGGGTACCGGTGGTGTTCCACGAAGTGCCGGGCATGTACCACGCCGCCGACCGGCTCGCCCCCGACTCGCCGCAGGTCAGCGACCTCTGGAACTCCGCCCAGACGGCCCTCGTCCAAGCAATCGGCGAGCCACACCCCGCCATCTGAGCATCGGGCCGACCACGGTCCCCAGCGACGATTCCGGCAGCATCCAACCGCCTCGGCAGACAGCAGCGAACTAGCGGCTGTTGCCGTCGTTCTTGCGCGCGATCGTGGTCATCACCGCACCGAAGGCGGTGGGGACGATCACCCAGATGGGCCAGAAGTAGCCCATACCCGAGAAGGCCCAGATGAAGATCATGAAGACCGACAAGGCAGCCCAGCCGATCCAGAGCCCCATGAGGGTCTTTCCGTAGCGGCTACCCGACCAGGCGGTAGCCGGTGACAGCAGCTCCACCGGCGCTGCCGGTGGTGCCGGCGTCGCGGGTGCAGCTGGTTTCGCCGCGCCGTCGGTAGCTGGCAGGTCGGCGGTCAACGCCGCGAGGTCAGCCAGGGTGACTGCCTGGTAGCACTTCGACAATCGTTCGTCGTGCTCCTCGGACGTCAACCGTCCCTCCGCGTAGGCATTCTGAAGCGTTTGGGCGGTAGCGTCGCGGTCGCGGGTACCGGCGCGCATGGAGGCGCCTGGATCTGACTCTTCTGCAGCGCTCATGTCGATGCTCCTCGTCTCTACGTTGCCGGGACTTCAGAATGCCGCAGTCAACCTGCCATGTCACGATTCGCCCCGCACGAGATCCCCTTCGCCACCCTCGGCGACGATGCCGTGCTGACCCAACCCGGCTGGTGTGCCGAGCACGACCAGTCGGTCCCGGGCGCGGGTGATACCGACGTTGAGGAGGTCGAAGTAGGGCCCCCGACCCGATTCGGTGACATCGGTGAGAATCACGGCCGGGGACTCGAGACCCTTGAACGAGTGGATCGTGGAGTACCGAATCCGCCCGGCCACCGGGCTGCCACCGCGCCTCACATCGAGCAAGCGGGAGCGCAGCCACTCGTCATCGGTGGTGGCCGCGGCGGCCTGTGTCCGGTATCGGCTCAGCACTACGATTTCGTGCAGATCGAATCCTTCGTCGCGCAACTGCTGGATGGACTCCAGCAGCAACTTCTCCTGCTCGTCCCCGTGGCGGTAGACGGCGATGCGTGGCACCGTCCCGTCGTCGCTGCGCCGACAGCGAGCGTAGGCTTCCGGCGCATCCCCGAGGCTCTCCGCAACGCGTGCGATCCCTGGGGTGTTCCGACAGTTGACGCGCTGGCGGAACACCGTCAAGGGGCCTGCAACTTCATCGAGCAGTGCCTTGTCAAGCCCCTCGTAGAGCATCTGATCATCGAAGTCTCCGAAGTACAGGCACCTGCCTTGCTGCAGCCCACCTGTGACGACGAGATCCAGGACCTCGAGGTAGTTGCGTCGGCAAATGTCCTGGACCTCGTCGACGATGAGGTAGTCATACGTTTCCAGGGGCTCCGACACCAGCGCCGACCACGCCAGTTCGGGAAGCTTCTGCTCCCAGAAGTCGCGGTCGTTGAGTTCCACCGGATCAACACCGGCAGCGTCGAGCATGAGTTCGTGCAGTGTTGTGACTGACAGGCCTTCGATGTCAACGACCTCTGCCTTGAGGTACTCCCCGATGGCGTGGTTGTAACAGACCAGGAGGCCGCGTCGACCGGCCGCGGATTCGATGCGCGCGGCCTCGAGGGCCAGGAAAGTCTTGCCGCAGCCAGCCGGTCCGGTGATGAGGACGCGGTCATTGCCCGCGAGCGAGTCGAGCACCAGCAGTTGGTCGGACAGCAGCAGCGCGAGTTCCTCCTGCCTGGCGCGTCGAAGATCCGACGGCCGCACCTCGGCGTGCATGGCCGGTTTGAGTTCGGAGATGATGCGGTGCGTCGTGGGTTCATCCGGCCCCACGCTCTCGGGCCAGCGATGGCCCGCCTCGGCGCGGTGGGCGCGACCTGCGGCCAGGGTATGAATCACCCGCTCTGCGACATCAACCAGGTCGTTCGCGTCGAGCAACTGCCAGCGCTGCCACTCGATCGAATCGCCGAACTCGCGTTTGGCCGGTGCGTGGGTGAACCAGACGCAGGATTCGACGTGAGTCGACGTGAGTCCCATGCGCCTGTTCAGGTACTCGACGATGGCGAACTTCTCCGAGTCGGCTTGGGCGAACGGACTGCGGGTGGTGGCGCTCTTGCGCCCGAGCAACCAGCGCCCCTGCGTGTCCCGCCGCACGGACTTGTGCGATTTGACCTCGATTACCAACACCCCGTGGCCGGGAGCCACCACCACGAAGTCGGCTTCACCCCGCTCTTGGGTGGGATGCGAGGACAATCGCAGACCGTGCAGCACCTGCCACGATTCGGTGCCGGGCGCAGTGGCCAGCGCGTCGAAGAGCAGCCGTTCACCGGGCGGCGCGTCCGCATCCACGATCGGCGGAATCATCAACGCCACGTCCCCACCCTCTCGCTCATCGGAATGGCACGAATCTAGCGTGATCACCTGCCGGTTTCGCGATTATGCAGGTCAGCGAAGGAGGAAGGCTACCGCGTGGGGTAGAACGTGACCTTTCCCGTGGTGGCATTCCACGTGATCCGGCCGCCCTGAAAGTCACTGGCGCGGCCGCCGGGAATGGCGTACTCATCAGTGAGCGGCAGCCCCATCGCACTGGCCTCTGCTCCTGTCACGAAGTACCAGAAAGCGATGGCACCGTGGACCGTTGCAGTACCGGTCGTCGGCGACGTGTAGGTCGCGCCGCCGGTGTAGCGCACCTTGCGGGCATCGGGTGCCGCGGCAACCTCCTCGAGCCCCTGCGGCAGGCCGAGCACCCGCCTGGTGTCGGCTGGCAGGGAACGATAGGCACGACCGATATCCCCGCTGATGGCCCTGGCTCCGGTCGCGGGCGACCAGAAGATCACACCGTTGACGAAAGTGTTGAGCCGCGAGCCCGGCCGCGGCCCGGCTACTTCGCCCGAGGTCGGCAGGCCAAGCACCCCAGTCTCGGATCCGAGGCTTCGATAGCGCGCCCCGATGGCGCCGTAGACCTCGTGTGCTCCGGTGCCCGGCGACCAGAGCACGACTCCACCCTGGAAGGTATTCGTGCGAGATCCCGGCAGGCCGCCGTCGCGCTCCCCAGACGTGGGTAGACCCAGAGTCGACGCGGGGCCCCCGATCGCGTGGTACCGACCCGCGATGCCGCCGTACACCTCCCAGACACCCGTCTGCGAGGACGCATACATCACCCCGCGTTCGAACCGCTGCATCGCCGAGTTCGGCCGAACGCTGGCGAGAGGCCCCGACGTCGCTGCTCCGAGGGCAGCGCTCACTCCCGGTTGGCCGTAGCGGGGCGCGAAGATGCCGGTCACATCGTACGGACGGAAAGTGGGCGGGCCCAGCCAATACTTGAACATCCCGACCTCCCACGCGTTCCAGTCGCTGTGGTCGTTGCGGAAACCCAAGCGGTCGTAGAAGAGTGGATGCGCATTGGCCGAGCCGTGCCCAACGATGTTCGCACTGGGGATCCGGTTCTCGTACTGCAGCCACCGCACCAGCTCAAAACCAGCATTGATCTGCGCTGCGCGGCGCATGATGTTGGTGCCGGAGGATCGCTCGACGAACTCGATACCGATAGCGCGATGGTTCAGCCCGTAGGTGTGCCGCACCATCAGGTTCGTTGGCATCGTCTGGTAGATCGTGCCGTCTTGCTCAACGATGAAGTGTGCGGCCGGCATCGGTTGCTCGCCGCCTGCGTTGGCCCCGGACGCGGAGGTCTGATCCCACCAATTGATCAACCCGCGCCACGACCCCGCATCCGTCGTGGTGAAGTGCAGGACGATCGCCTCTGGATTGAGTACGTTCGAATCGATCCCGTAGTGGCGCTGCGAGTAGGCGCGCATGTCGGCCAAGTACTGCGGGCGCGTCGCATTCTGCATTATGGCGGCCACGATCGGCGGCCTCGGCGGCACAGTCGCGGCCGCCACACCGGCCTCGATCTGCGAGGTCGCGCGACTGCTGACCATGCCATCCTGCCCGGTCTGCGCGGCGGCGCTCGGCAGGTTCAGCAGCGCCAACAGCGCACCTAGCGCACCGACGATCAGCAACTGGCCAAGCCGTCGGACATGTGGTGACGTCAGCACGCTCATGGGTGCGAGTCTGACAGGCACCTAGCCTGCGCTGCCACCAGGTCGCCAACGTTTGTACTCCAATTCACCCGCAACCTCGTCGGCCACGTCCCGGCCAAACTCCCGTTCGACGAGCCACAGTGCAAGGTCGATTCCACTGGTGACGCCGCCGCAACTGACAAGGTCACCGGCATCGACCACCCGATCTGCGCGCACCGACGCTCCGGTAGCGGCGAGGTCGTCCATCGCGCTGGCATGTGTTGCCACCGGTCGCTTTCCGATCACCCCGGCCTCGGCCAGCAGCATCGCGCCCGTGCACACGCTCGCTAGGGTGTCGACCGATCGCCGCGCGATGGCGAGGAAGGTGGGGATGTCCCCGAGTTTCACCTGCAGGCGCGCGCCCTGGCTGGCCCCGGCGTCGTTCCAGCCGCCGCCCGGCACCACGATGACGTCCGGCCAGTTCTTACGCTTGGCCAGCTTCTTTGCGCCCTGTCCTTCATCGAGCAGGTAGGCGTCGGGTTTGAACTTCAGACCATGCGAGCCCTTGACCCGGCTCTGTGGGCGCAAAGTCACCAACTGGCATCGCAACTTCACCAAGTCGCCGGCCGCGCGAAATACTTCGAAGGGGCCAACGACGTCGAGTTCATCGTTGCCGTCGTATACCAGGATGTCGATCCGCATGGCCCGCATTCAACCAGCCGCGCCCGATGGGCACGGATTCGATTCCTCTGAATCCCCGGTGGTTGGCCAGTTGTACACCTCGCGGTCGATTGCCGGACTAGCCCCGGTCGCCCAGCGCGACATAGTTGCGCTCTGTCTCACCGACGTAGACCTGCCGAGGCCGGCCGATCTTGGTGGTGGGATCGAGAATCATTTCCCGCCACTGCGCGATCCAGCCGGGGAGCCGACCCAGCGCGAACAGCACCGTGAACATGTCGTTCGGGAACCCCATCGCCTTGTAGATCAGGCCGGTGTAGAAGTCGACGTTGGGATAGAGCTTGCGGGAGATGAAGAAATCATCCGCGAGCGCCGTCTCTTCGAGTTCACGGGCGAGGTTGAGCAGCGGATCGTCGATCTTGAGGTGTTCGAGCACTCGATCGGCCGTCTTCTTCACGATCGCCGCACGGGGGTCGTAGTTCTTGTAGACGCGGTGGCCGAAGCCCATGAGGCGGGTACCGGAGGACTTGTCCTTCACCTTGGCCACGAAACTCGCGACGTCATCGTCGGAGGTGTGAATCCGCTGCAGCATCTCCAGCACCGCCTGGTTGGCCCCGCCGTGCAGCGGCCCGAATAGAGCATTGATGCCGGCGCTCACGCTCGCGAAGAGGTTGGCGTGGCTGGATCCGACTAGCCGCACGGTGGAAGTTGAACAGTTCTGCTCGTGGTCAGCGTGCAGCACGAGCAGCATGTCGAGCGCGCGCACGAGCACCGGGTCGACCTCGTAGGGCTCGGCCGGCCATCCGAAGGTCATGCGCAGGAAGTTCTCGACAAGATTGAACGAGTTGTCGGGGTAGAGCAAAGGCTGCCCGAGGGAGGTGCGATGTGCGTAGGCGGCGATGGTGGGCAGTTTCGCCAGCAACCGGATGGTGGAAACCTCGACCTGCTCGGGGTCGAACGGATCCAACGAGTCCTGGTAGAAGGTGCTGATCGCGCTGACCGCGCTGGAAAGGACCGGCATCGGGTGGGCATCGGAAGGGAAACCCTGGAAAAAGCGCTTGAGGTCTTCGTGGAGAATGGTGTGCTTCGAGATCCATCCCTCAAACTGAGCCAGCTCCGTGGCAGTGGGAAGGGACCCGTGAATGAGCAGGTAGGTCGTCTCCAGATACGTCGAGTGCTCGGCCAACTGCTCGATGGGATAACCGCGATATCGCAGGATTCCCTGGTCGCCGTCGATGAAGGTTATGGCCGACGAACAGGAGGCGGTGTTGACAAAGCCCGGGTCGTAGGCGACGTCCCCCGTGCTTTTCAGCAACGACGAAACATCGAGGCCCGATTCGCCTTCGGTGGACGGCACAAGTGGTAGCTCGAGTGAGCCGCTTGGGTGGTTCAACGTGGCATCGGTCATGCTGTCACGTTAGTACGCCCGCCTACTGCGGCGGCAGGGACCTTAGTCTCCTTCGCGCGATTCGATGCCCTCGTGGCCATCTCTCCCCGCTGGCCGCAGGTCGTTCCCGAGGCGTAGCGCGGCTGCCGCTATGCGTTCGTCCGTGGCTGTGAGGGCGATCCTCACGTGGCGTCCGCCGCGCGGTCCGTAGAAGTCACCCGGTGCCACCAAGATGCCGATCTCGGCGAGGCGCGCGACCGTCGCCCGGCTCGCCAAACCCTCGGTTGCCCATAGGTACAGCCCCGCTTCGGAGTGGTCGACGGTGAAGCCCGCCAGTTTCAGCGCAGGAAGCAGCATCTCGCGGCGTCGGGCGTAGCGGGCGGTCTGCCGCAGCGCGTGTTCGTCGTCGGAGTAGGCCGCCGTAGCTGCCGCCTGCACCGGGGCCGGCACCATCATGCCGGCGTGCTTGCACACCTGGAGCAACTGCGCCACCAAGTGTGGATCTCCCGTGACGAAGCCGAAGCGATAGCCGGCCATGTTGCTGCGCTTCGACAACGAATGGACCATGAGCAGCCCGTCGTGGTTGTCGTCGGTGATGCTCGTCGCCAGGAGCGAGGGCGAGGTCGTCGGCTCTGGCATGTCCCACTCAAGACCGGCGTAGCACTCATCCGAGGCCACCACCGTCTGTCGTTGGCGCGCCCAGACGACAACCTTCGACAGGTGCTCCTCTCCAAGCACGGCTCCGGTCGGATTGGCTGGTGAATTCAGCCAGAGCAGGTCCGGACCGACCGGCCCCCACGACACGGTGGAATCGCTGCGCACCGGTGTCGCGCCGGCGAGTCGGGCTCCCACCTCGTAGGTGGGGTAGGCCAATTCCGGAAAGCCGACCGCACCCGTGACCCCCAGCATCGTAGGGAGCCACGCAACAAGTTCCTTGGTGCCGATCACGGGCAGGATCGCGGCCGGATCGACCACCACCGAACGTCGACGGCGCAACCAGCCGGCGATGGCCTCACGCAGCGATTCCGTGCCGTGCGTCGTCGGGTAGCCCGGCGCATCGGAGGCCGACTCGAGTGCGGCGCGCACGACGTCCGGCGTCGGGTCAACCGGTGTGCCCACGCTGAGATCGACGATCCCCGCGCAGTGGGAACTCGCGCGCGCCTTCGCCGCGGCCAGCGAATCCCATGGGAAGTCCGGCAGTGCCGGACCGGTCAGGGTCACTCGGCGTTGATGTCGGCTGGCAGCGCAGCCACCACCGGCGCGTCCTGCTTGATCAGTCCGAGTTTGGCGGCGCCGCCGGGCGACCCGAGGTCGTCGAAGAACTCGGCGTTGGCACCGGTGAAGTCATTCCACTCCTCGGGGACGTCGTCCTCGTAGAAGATGGCCTCCACCGGGCACACGGGTTCGCACGCACCACAGTCAACGCACTCATCCGGCTGGATGTAGAGCATGCGTTCGCCTTCGTAGATGCAGTCCACGGGGCATTCCTCGATGCAGGACTTGTCCTTGACGTCGACACATGGCTCGGCGATCACGTACGTCATGCGGTCTGCCTCCTTCTGCCGCCTGCGGTGACTCCCTCACCGCAGGCCTGGGTCTGCACAGTTGCGCCCGGTGGAATCTTAGTCCTAGTCGGGCGTCGGACTCCGAAATCCGTGCCGATAGTAGATGAGCGGTCCACTCGGGTTGCGCTCAGCGTCGAGCAGTTCAAGGCCCGTGACGCGTCCTACGACTATTGCGTGGTCGCCGCCGGGGTGCACAGCGTCGGTCTCGCATTCCATCCGTCCCAGCGCGTCGTCGAGCATCAGAGCACCGCTGGCCTCACCACGGGTGGAGGGGTAGCCGGCGAACTGTCCGCGCAGCGGCCTCCCCCGCGTCGCGAACCAGGAAGCCGCGTCGCGCGACCTACCCCCCAAGATGCTGACGGCCCAGGTCGGCGATCGCATGATCGCGTCGTGGAAGCGTGCACGCCTGTCCACGCACACCAGGACGAGCGGCGGTTTGAGTGACACCGACGTCAGCGAGTTCGCCGTCATCGCATGATCAACTCCGTCGACGCACACCGACACGACCACAACGCCGGTGGCGTAGCGGGCGAGGACCCGACGGAACTCCACCGGATCGTTGACATCAAGGTGCACGCCCCGAGGCTACCGGGACTCGGCCGGAACGAGCATCCCGGGAAAGCAAGCGCCCTGGTGCCGCTCGATTCGGCGCTCACTCCACGCCGGCGAAGAGATCCGTTTCGAAACCACTTTCGTCGACCGGACCCACGTCGCCCAGCGCAAGTCGGTAGTACTCGAAGCCAAGCGCATCCGGGCCCGCGACCGCCGAACTCGCGAAGAACGGACTCGCCATGTCGATCTGGGAGGCATGGGCCCGCATGGCTGCCAGTTTGCTCTCGAGTTTGCTGCGGCCATCGATGCGTGTGGTCACCAGCGCGTCGTCGACCAGGAACGGCAGGTCGGCCGGATTGGCGTCGCCGAGCAGTTCGACGCGCTGCTCCACCGGAATCCTCGCCAAGGCCTCGACGGTGATCTTCTTCGGCAGGGCCGGCCAGTAGACCTTCGACACCCGCCAGGGAGCGGGGCCGAGGTCCGGCCGGAACGACGCCGCCCCCGCAAGGACCACGGCATAGGTGGTCACGCGGTGGGCCTGGATGTGATCTGGGTGGCCGTAGCCGCCGAAGTCGTCGTAGGTGATCACCACTTGGGGCTGGACCTGACGAATGATTCCGACAACCTCGCTGGCGGCCTCGAGCAGGTCCGCGTGCCAGAAGTTGTCCGCGCGAGCATTGGCCTCGGTGCCCATCATGCCGCTGTCGCGGTAGCGACCCACCCCGCCGAGCACACGATGATCCGTTATCCCCAACGCTGCCATCGCATCGTTGAGTTCAGCCGCCCGATGTGCGCCCAGCTCATCGTCACGGTGGGCGGCCACGTGCGCCTTCTCGGGGAGGAGCACCTCTCCTTCCTCACCCAAGGTGCAGGTCAGCAAGGTGACCTGCACGCCGTCTGCGGCGTAGCGGGCCATGGTGGCCCCAGTTGTGAGCGTCTCGTCATCTGGGTGGGCATGCACCAGCAGGATTCGACGTGGAGCGCGGTGTGGATGCGTCATGGCCGAAAACTGTACGGGCTGACCGGTCGGCCAGGAATGTGATGAACCGCTGGCGCGAATGGATAGGGCAGGATGGAGGCCATGGTCCCCGAGGATGAATCCGACGACCCGACAAAGACACCGCTCTTCAAGATTGCGGCCTGGATCGTCCTGATTGTGGCGATCATCGGTCTGATCGTCACAGTCACGCTGTCGTGACAGGCGACGCCAAGCACGACGAATTCCCGCTGCAGTACGCCCGCACGGGTAGGTTCATGCGGGGTGCCCCCCGCCACGTCATCCCCAGAAACAGCCGATCCGTACTCTTCCTGCGATCTGCCGACGGGCGCAGTCCGCGCGGCGACTTATGGTCGCTCGATACGATGCGGGGCACCGAGACCCTGCTGGTCGCAGCCGAATCCCTGCAGGCCGACGAACTCGACCTGCCAGCTGCCGAGCGTGCGCGCCGCGAGCGTCTGCGCGAGGGTGGCGCAGGCATCACCGCTTTCGACATCTCTCCGGACGGCAACCTCGTCGTCTTCGGCCTCGGCGGTGCCCTCTTCCTGCTGACCCTCGACGACAGAGCCGACCGCGCGGCAACCGACGACGAACCCTCGGCGCCGCGAGTGCGACTACTCGACGTGCCCGGACCGGTGGTGGATCCTCGCGTTGGCGACAGCGGCATCGCCTGGCACGCCCAAGGACGGTTGTGGGTCTGCGACCTCGACGGCGGTCACGCGCGTGCCGTCACGCCAGCGGATGGAGCGATGTGGGGGCTGGCGGATTTCATCGCCGCGGAGGAACTCGAACGCCTGCGGGGGTTCTGGTGGGCGGAGCGCGGGAGTCGCCTGGTGGTGGCTCGTGTGGACGAATCTGCCGTGCCCGTCTGGTGGATCTCCGACCCCGCCGGGCCGGCTGCCACCCCTCAGCCCCATCACTATCCCGCTGCGGGGACCACCAACGCCTCCGTTTCGCTGTGGGCACTCGATGCCTCCGACCCGAACGACGTGGTCGAACCCACCCACATTCTGACCGTGGGGCCGGACGAGGAATACGAGTACCTGGCGCAAGTGCGCTGGCAGGGCGGACCGCCGCTCGCGATGCTACTGAGCCGTGACCAACGGCAGTGCTGCGTCGTCACCTTCGATCCAGTCGAGGGCAGCGTGCGAGTCGTGGCGCAGTGGTCGGACGAGCAGTGGGTTGACGTCGTCGCGGGCACACCGAGGTGGCTGGCCGACGGAAGAGTTCTCACGGTGCGCCGCGACGTCGCGGCAGACCGCCTGCGCGCGTATGCCGATGCGGAAGCCATCTCACCCTCCGACGTTCAGGTTCGCTCGGTGATCGGCAGCGACGAAACCGGTGTCATTCTGCGCATCGCCGACTCACCGGTTACCTCGGACCTGGTGCGCCTCGACGCCGATGGCGACATCTGGACGCTGCTCGGGGGCGGCTGGTTTCAGGGCACGCTGGGCCACGGCCTGCTCGTGTGCACGGGAGCCCGGCTGCCGGACCTACGGTGGCAAACCACGGTGTATCGCCCGACTGGCGACGGCGCTGCCCACCTGCATGCCCTCGCCTCACACGCCGAAGTCCCGCCGGGCATCGGATCGCCCATGC
Organism: uncultured Actinomycetes bacterium; assembly: GCA_963752505.1. Classification (GTDB taxonomy): domain Bacteria; phylum Actinomycetota; class Actinomycetes; order S36-B12; family UBA10799; genus JACJWR01. The sequence goes on along the minus strand of CAVVYM010000010.1, from coordinate 49,877 downwards.
TTGCGACGGTGGGCCGGGTGAGGTATGCCGTGCTTCTGCCGCCCTGGGTGAATCTTGAGGATGCGACGAGCAGCGCGCCCCTTCCCGTCCTCCTGCTCCCCTACGGCGGCCCCCACGCCCAGCGCGTCATGGCTGCCGGTCCGGCCTACGCCGAAGCGGCGTGGTGGGCAGCGCGCGGCTATGCCGTGCTCATCACCGACGGGGTGGGCACGCCGGGGGTATCGCCCAGTTGGGAGCGAATGATCGAAGGCGACTTCGCAACGGGTGTGCTCGCCGACCAGATCGCCGCCCTGGACGCGGCCGTGACCGACTTGGCCGGGCTACTGGATTCGCACCGGGTCGGAATCACGGGGTGGTCGTTCGGCGGCTACCTGAGCGCCCTCGCCGTCCTGGCACGTCCGGATCGCTTCCATGTTGGGGTGGCTGGCGCGCCCGTAACGGACTGGCGCCTCTACGACACCGGCTACACCGAGCGTTACCTCGGACACCCGGACGTCCATCCGGAGCACTACGCAGTGAGCAGTCTCCTGGACCGTGCCGGCGAATTGCAGCGACCGCTGCTGCTTGTCCACGGCCTGGCCGACGACAACGTCGTCGCCGCCCACACCCTGCAACTGTCCTCGGCGCTGCTCGCAGCCGGGCGTCCGCACAGCGTCTTGCCGCTGACCGCGGTCACCCACATGACGCCGCAGCCGGTGATCGCGGCAAATCTGCTCCGGGCTCAGGCGGAGTTCCTGGACACCCACCTTCACCCGCGACGTAATGCAAGCGCTTCGGCGGCAACCGAACGAACCTCCTCGACCAGCCCCGGTTGAGCCAGATCTGGTCGGCACTCGACGACCACCCGCCGCAATTGGCGGGTCAACACCTCCAACTGGGCACCAAGTACGGCATCGTCGACGAGGTGGGGCGAACGGCGGTTGGGGGCACACTCGCGGCATGCTGTGGTCGCATCGCACAACTGGCGGGTGACCTCGGCTACCCGAAACACAAGCCGTCGGGCCCCCTCCGCGACGCCTGATCGAACCGAGGTGAGGCGAGCAAGCGGCATTGTTCGCAACCACTCAGAGGTACGGTGCAGTTGGCTAAGCGCCTCTTCCAACCCAGCGTCAGGTGCCAACCCAGCGTCAGACCTTCGCGCGTCGGCGGACAAAACCGCGAACCTTCTCACGAGCGTTGTCGGTGATCTCCGGACCGTGGGTGAAGGCTGCCACTCGGTAGTCCAACTCGCTGAGCGCGTGGGCAGACTTCTTGTTCAGGTCAAACGATGTGCAGACCATCTTGATGGGCCAGGACATCCGAGAGTTCATGTTGAAGATCGCGTCGCCGGTGATGAGCACGCCCGAGTCCTCGTGCAGCAGGGAGATGTGCCCCGGTGTGTGCCCGGGCGTATGGTGCACCGTCACACCGCCCGCCACATCGAGCACCTCGCCATCGGCCACTGTGGCGCTCACCCCAACCGGATCGAACTTGCCCGACACCAAGCGACTGAAGAGCCGGTAGACCGCACTGTTCGGGTCACCGGGAGCCGGCTTGCCGTGGGCGATGTAGTCGCGATCCAACTCGTGCACGTCGACGCCGTCGGCTGCGCTGGCTTGAACCATCGTGGCCGCGCCGCCGGCGTGATCCATGTGGGCGTGCGTCAGCAGGATGCGCTGCACATCACGCGGGTGTTTGCCGATATCAGCCAGCCCGGCCACGATTCGCGGCGGCGCTTTGGCGATGCCGCAATCGACCAGGGTCACGGATCCGTCGGACTCCACAAATGCGAACGAGTTGATGTAGTTGCCCAGAGTCGGCAGGCGGTACACCGGCCCCGCCAAGTGAACGGCACTCACTGGAACTCCCTCATGTCGACGACACCATCTGCGCGCTGTCAGAGCTATCCGAGTGGCATGCGCTTTCCACCTGGCCTCCGCAGCGACGATCGTGCAACGATCGACATATGTCAACGATCATCGCCTGTACCGACGGCTCAGAGTTCGCGGAGCGCGGCATCGTGACCGGGTTGGCGTTGCTCCGCAAGCCCGGCGACCGAATCGTCCTAGCAACGGCAGTGGAGACCATCCCCACCGGCCTCGCCGCGCCCATGACCCAACTTGGCGCGCAGCCAGGCCTGCCTCCGCCGCTACCTCCCACGCACGAACAAACCATGATCGAGACAGTCCTGGCCGAAGGTGAGCAACTCCTGCGCGACGTCGCCGCGCGCCTTGACCTGCCCGACGCCGAGTTACAGGTGCTGGATGGCAAGCCCGGGGAAATGCTCTGCGGACTGGCGACCGAACTCGACGCTTCAGCGTTGGTGATCGCGCAACGCGGGCAGGGGCGGCTGCGCAGGGCGCTGATGGGGTCGGTCTCCACCTACGTCGTACGCCACGCGACCTGCCCAGTTCTCGTCGTTCCGGACAAGGCGCTTCACACCTAGACGCTAACCGTTGCAAAAATTGTTCACCTTTGTGCATCCGAAACGGTTTTGACTACGTATTGGTGAGTGACAGACCAACAGTGGCAAAGCCCACCGGACTCAAGGAGAACAGCATGCGCACTACCAAAATCCGCGTGACCTTCATCGGCCTAGCGGCGGCGGCGTCCCTCACGCTCGCGGCGTGCGGGTCGGATTCCAGCAGCGAAGACACTGCCTCGCCCACGGCCGCTTCCACGATGGAGTCGACCACCTCGGCCTCGCCCTCGGAGGCCGCTAGCGACGAGGCGTCGACGAACGACATCGTCGGGGTCGCCTCGGCCAACCCCACCACCAGCACTCTGGTGACCGCACTCGACGCCGCCGGACTCGTTGAGGCGCTCCAGGCACCGGGGCCGTTCACGGTGTTCGCACCTACCGATGACGCCTTTGCGGCCCTGCCCGAAGGGGTGCTCGACAAGCTGGTACAGCCGCAGAACCAGGAAGCTCTGCAGAAGGTCCTCACCTACCACGTGGTTGAGGGCGCCGTCCCCTCCTCAGAGGTGACCGACGGTTCGGTTCCCACCCTCGAAGGCCAGGACATCACCCTGAGCACCGCCAACGGCGTGACCGTCAACGATGCGACGGTCACCACTCCGGACATCGAGGCGAGCAACGGCGTGATTCACCTGATCGACTCGGTGCTCCTGCCCCCGGACTTCGACCCGGCCACCCTCCAGTAAGAGCGGTTGGCGATGTCGGCCTCCGCGTTGCAGGTCCACTCGGCTCCGGCGCGGCTATGGGACACTTCTCCCATGGCCGGCGTCGAAGACGAGATTGGTGCGGCATTTGCCGCCGGCGACCCCAACGCGGTGGAGGACGCCTATCGAACGTGGGGAGGCTTGGTCTACACCATCGCCCTGCGCACGGTGGGAAACACCGACGACGCCGCCGACATCACCCAGGCAACTTTCCTCTCGGCGTGGCACGGGCGGGCGTCATACGACCCCGCCCGTGCCCCATTCAAGGCTTGGATTTCAGCGATCGCCCGTCGGAGGTCAATCGACCACCTGCGGCGACCGGCTCAGGTGAGAGAGTTTGCGGCCGCCGAGCATCACGACCCGCACGCTGTCGACATCGACCACGCCAGCGATGCCGTTGATCGGATCGTGGTCCGCGACGAGTTGGACTCTCTCCCCGAGCCAGCCCGGACCATAGTCGGGCTGGCGTTCTACTCCCAACTGACGCACTCCGAAATTGCGGCAAGGCTGGACATGCCGTTGGGGACCGTCAAAAGCCATCTGCGACGCAGCCTCAACCGCCTACGCACCCGATTGGAGGGAAGCCGAGATGCGTAACACAGGCGACCTTCACCTTGGTGCCGACGCCGTTGCCCTGGTTGCCCTCGGAGAGCCTGTGGCGGCAACGGATCGCCGCCATCTCGACACGTGCCGATTCTGCCAGGCCCAAGTGGCTGACCTCGCTTCAGTGGTGGCCGTTGGCCGCGCTGCTGAACACGAACCACCCCAGACTTCCCCGCCGCCGGAGGTGTGGGAGCTCCTGCGCGGTGCCCTGATGCGCCCTGCCTCCCACGAAACACCGGCCCGCTCCGGAAGCGAACCTGCCGGTGGCGATGCATCAACTGAATCGGCAACCGTGACGCCTCTGCGTCGACGGTCCAAGCCGTCGCGCACGCGCTCGACTCTTTTCCCCCTGCTCGCAGCCGCTGTGGTTGGCCTGATGGTCGGCGCGGGTCTGGTGGCGCTGCTCGGAAGTTGGCAAAGTACTCCCGAAGTTCTTGCTTCGGCTCCGCTCGGCCCCGTGCCCGACGGCCCGGACGGTGCCCAGCGCGGATTCGCTGAAGTCGCGCTGGTCGACGGCGTCGAAATGCTGTCCGTGACCACTGAGAACCTGTCCGACCCGCAGGGTTTCTACGAAGTGTGGCTCCTCAACCTCGACACCGGCGGCATGATCGCCATGGGCACCGTGCCAGCGGGTGTGCAACGAACTCTGCTCCCCGTGCCGATCGGCGTGGATATCGGAGAGTACCGACTGGTCGACATCTCCGACGAGCCCTTCGACGGAAACCCCGGCCACTCCTCCGTGTCAGTGTTGCGCGGCGATCTGACCACCTGACAGCCGAGCACTCCTACCGCCGCGTGCTCACTCGGATCCAGCGTCGAGGGAATGTTCGCGGCCACGCACACGTTGGGGTCGTCGCACGTCCCAAGTAGCGTTCTGGCTGAAGCGCGCAGCCCGGGAAGCCCGTGAGGAGGCGCTCCATGACACAGGTGCACGACGACGGCAGCCAACCCTTGGACTTCCACGTCGGCGGTATGACCTGCTCGTCGTGCGCCGCCCGAGTCGAGAAGAAACTGAACCGACTCCCCGACGTCACCGCCGAGGTCAACTACGCCACCGAGATCGCCCGGGTGACGCTTGGGCCTGGGGTCACCCCCGATGACGTCATCGCGACGGTGGAGGCCACGGGTTACAGCGCCAAGCCGATGGTGATTGAGCCAGTAGCCGACGACGATTCACCCGCAGCCGACGTTCCGATGGACGAATCCGAAGGCGCTGGGGTGATTGTCGACCCTGAATTGGCAGAGCTCCGGCAGCGCCTGCTCATCTCCACCGCGCTCACCATCCCCGTCGTGCTCATGGCCATGGTCCCGGTTCTGCAGTTCACCTATTGGCAGTGGGCATCGCTGACCTTGGCGGCCCCCGTCGTGGTGTGGGGCGCGTGGCCGTTTCACCGCGCGGCCTGGCTCAATGCCCGCCACGGCGCAGCCACCATGGACACTCTCATCAGCATCGGAGTGAGCGCAGCCTTCCTCTGGTCGCTGTATGCGCTCTTCTTCGGCGGCGCGGGAATGCCGGGCATGACGATGAGTTTCGAACTCGTCGGCGCCCACTCCGGGGCCAGCATCTATCTTGAAGTCGCAGCAGCCGTAACCGTGTTCATCCTGCTGGGCCGGTACCTCGAAACACGGGCGAAGAATCGATCAGGAGAGGCGCTGCGCGCGTTGCTCAACCTAGGCGCCAAAGACGTGGCCGTGGTGCGCGACGGGGTGGAGACCCGGATCGATGTGGGCTCCCTGGCGGTGGGAGACGAATTCGTCGTCCGCCCGGGCGAGAAGATCGCAACCGATGGCGTCGTGATCGTGGGCGAGTCGTCGGTGGACACGTCGATGCTCACCGGCGAACCGATCCCCGTAGACGTTGCCGAAGGCGACGCGGTGGTCGGCGCCGGCGTCAATGCCGGCGGGCGCCTGGTGGTCCGCGCCACCAGAGTGGGTTCTGACACCCAACTTGCCCAGATGGCGCGATTGGTGCTGGACGCGCAGTCCGGCAAAGCACCGGTGCAGCGGTTGGCCGACCGCATATCAGCGGTGTTCGTACCGGTTGTTCTGGTGCTGTCGGTCCTGACCCTGCTCGGCTGGCTGGTGTTCTCAGGCGATGTCGAGGCCGCCTTCACGGCCGCGGTCGCCGTGCTCATCATTGCCTGCCCGTGTGCGCTCGGCTTGGCCACGCCCACCGCCCTCTTGGTGGGCACCGGGCGCGCCGCGCAGTTGGGGATCCTCATCAAGGGCCCGCAGGTGCTGGAGTCAACCCGCCGCGTGGACACCATCGTGCTCGACAAGACGGGCACCGTGACGACCGGAGCCATGAGTGTGCAGGCCGTCGTTGCCGCCCCCGACACCGACGCCGCCGGACTGCTGCGCTTGGCGGGGGCGTTGGAGACAGCCTCCGAGCACCCGATCGGGCGGGCGATCGCGGCGGCGGCTGAGGCCGAATTCGGGCTTCTGCCAGCCGTCACCGACTTCGATAGCCAGCAGGGCCGCGGCGTCGCCGGCGTGGTCGGAGGCAACGCTGTGGCGGCCGGCCGCATCTCCTGGCTCGCAGAAACCTGGGCGGTGCAGCTTGATGCCACCACTGCAGCCGCCGCCGAAGCGGCCGAACGGGAAGGCCGCACAGTGGTGGCCGTGGCACGCGATGGCCGCGCGATGGGCGTGGTTGTCGTTTCCGACACCGTCAAGCCCACGAGTCGGCGCGCGGTGGCCGAGTTGCGCGAACTCGGACTCACACCGGTCTTGCTGACCGGCGACAACGACCGGGCCGCCCAGTCGGTGGCTGCGGCGGTAGGCATCGATGACGTCATCGCCGAGGTTCTGCCCTGGGACAAACTCGATCACGTGCGCACGCTGCAGGAAGCCGGACGAGTGGTGGCGATGGTGGGCGACGGCGTGAATGACGCCGCCGCGTTGGCCCAATCCGATCTGGGAATCGCCATGGGAACCGGGACGGACGTGGCCATTGAGGCCAGTGACCTCACATTGGTCAGCGGCGACCTGCGCGCCGCGGCAGATGCGGTGGCGTTGTCCCGCCGCACGCTGCGCACCATCAAGGGCAACCTGTTCTGGGCCTTTGCCTACAACGTGGCTGCGATCCCCTTGGCCATGTCCGGCCTGCTCAACCCACTGGTAGCTGGGGCCGCCATGGCCTTCTCATCCGTGTTCGTAGTCACCAATAGCCTCCGACTGCGAAGATTCAAGGGTCGGACCGCTCACGCGGAGACTACCCGGCAATCAAACCCCACAGACCTTCAGTCGACCGTTCGAGGAGTGAGCCATGTCTGACGCCATCACCTACACCGTCACCGGAATGAGCTGCCAGCACTGTGTCAACGCCGTGACAAGCGAAGTCGGAGCGTGCGACGGCGTCACCGACGTAGCGGTTGATCTGTCCGCCGGCACCGTAACGGTGGCCGGCGACGCGTTGAACGATGCCGCGATCCGCGCCGCGATAGATGAGGCCGGCTACGACGTTGTGGCGTGAGCTGAGCCCCCGCGGCTGCGAGGCGATTGCCGCGCAGCCGCCAGTCCGGCGCGGAAATCCATCAACGTAGCCAACTCGCGACCCACCGGCGCCACCACGCTCTCGGCGGCCACGCTGGCCACCTCGCTGCGCAACGCCGCCCGAGCCGCAGTTGCCGCGCGTCGGGCTCCGACCCGGGCGATAGCGCGACTGACGACCCCGACCACGATGCCCCCCAACAATCCCACGACAAGTGCCAGGGTCGGCACCGGGATGCCCTCGACCTTCGGTGCAGTGGGAGCGTCGAACTGCAGGTAGCCGAGGACGGCCAACCCCAGGAGCCAACCGCCGCCAAGAACGGCCACAGCCAACAGCAACCACTGCAACGCGCCAACGGCCGCCCACCAGCGCGGTCGCCGTGGATTCACCAGCGGGGCGCGCGCCACAGCCTGGTCGAGTCGATCGGGCAGCGTCGCGCAAGCCTCGTCAGCCACCTGCCGAGCGGCAGCAAGCCACGCCGCGGGCGCTCCTTGCGCCGCCGAATCGGCATACTGCACCACAGCGCTGCGGGCTCGGGCGCCCGCCGCGGGGTCCATGGCCGGAATCGATGTGCGCACGATCGTCGGATCCACCCCGGGGCGATCCAAGCGCAGCCGCGCCACCGGATCGGGCCGCAACCGGTGCAACCATCGCAGCACCGGCCAGCCAACTGCTCCGGCTGCCGCCCGGTTGCGCGATTCCGCCACGGCGGTGCCGATGACAGACGCCCCGGCTGCCTCGGTGAGAGCGTCGGTTAGCGCTGCGACGTCGGCGGGGGGCGCCGCGCTCACCCGCCCCTGCGGATCTGCGGCGGAAAGTTCGAGTTCATCGGCGGCGGTGGCGACGTCCGCACTGAGCCGCGACAGCGTGGCCCGCCGCGAGCTGAGGGCATCGGCGATGACCGCGGCCAACTGCTCGGTACCCTGCCCGCTGAGCATCGACGTGGCCAGCACGGTCGCGGTAGGCAGACCGTCCGCGTCAACGAGGCGGCGCAAGTCCCGCAGGCAGGCATCCGCCTCGGCCACTGTGAGTCGATCAACCTGGTTGAGTACCACCACCGTGACGTCGGCATGGTGGGCGAACTTCGACAGGTAGGCATCGTGGACAAGGGCGTCCGCATACTTCTGCGGATCCACCACCCAGATCATCAGGTCCACTCGGGCCACGAGCCGATCCACCTGTGCGCGGTGATGGGCATGCGTGGAATCGTGGTCCGGCAGATCAAGCAGAATCAGATCGGTGAGGTCGACATCGGGACCGGGCACCTGGTGACGACGGCTTACCTGCAGCCACGCCAGCAACTCATCTGCGGCGGTCGACAGCTCCCACAGGGCAGCCTGCGGCTCCGACGTGGTTGGCCGCAGCACGCCCACCCCCGCCACGTCGTCACCGACGATGGAGTTGAACAGGGTGGACTTGCCCGCACCCGTTGAGCCGGCAAGCGCCACCACGGTCAGCTGGTCGGACAATTGCCGACGTTCTCGCGCCCGTTCGACGACGGCCGTGGCCCGCGCGACGACATCGTCTGGCAGCCGTCCGGCCGCGGCCGTGGCGGCATCGGAGAGCCCCGTGATGCGGCGGTCGAGTTCCGCCTCGTCGATGACCTGTCGCTCAGCGTCCGGCGAGCCAAGGTGCAGCCTCGCCAGCAGTTCCCGCATGGTCATGACGACTGATCCCACCACTTCTTGACGCGTTCGCGCCAGCGCGGCCTGGGACGGTGGGGCGCTTCGCCGGTCGGACTCGGCGACTGTGCGTCGACGTCCACCTGGTCCTGCCCGCCAGCGTCCGGCAACCGGAAATCCGAGTTCGGGCGGCCGGTTGCCCCGGCGTCGTCGGCCGCGGCGGCGACTCGTGCCGCACCCACCTGCGAGGTGTCCGCCCGCAGGACGTGGGGAAGATGCTCATCCAGTTCCAGCGCGGCGAGCCGGGCAAGGAACCTCTCGGATTCGGTGTCCATGACGACCTGGACGCGATCCGCGAGCGAGGTTGAGGCGCGGGCGGCCATTCGGCGCACCGCATCTTCACCGAAGACCGCCTCTAGCGCCTTCTGCGCGAGCACGGCGGAGCCACCGGCAATGCCCACCTCGGCACCTGTCAGACCCCCTGTCATGGAGAACACCGCCACCATCAGAGCAACGGCGGTGCCGTTCACTCCGAACGCCATGATCCGCGCGGTCTGTCGCTTGTCAGCGCCCTCCGCTTGAATGAGGTCCACGAGGTCGGACTGCCAACCGCGCACCGCATCCGCCGCCTCCTGGGTGATGCTCACCGAGGCCCGGGCCAAGTCGTCGGTACCGAGCAGAGCGTGCCCGGCCGGGTCGGCCCGCCAGGCGCCTTCGGCCTGTCGAGCCGCGTCCTGGGCGGCATCGACGATCAGCACCGCCAACCGACTCTCGATGGCCTCGTTGACCTGATCGGATGCAGGCTGCCCCCCGCGCATCGCGGCGCGGAAGCGATCTCGTGCCCGACCGACACCACTCTCCAACCGCTTGAGGACTTCGCCGGTACCCACGAACTCCTGCCAACGGGCCAGCACCTCGCCTCGCATCAGAGTCCCGTCCGTGGCCAGATCCATCAGGCGTTCGACGGCACGCGCGTACGGCTCCCGCACGGCCCCGGCTAGGCGGTCACGCGTGTCTATCTGGGCCTGCGTCGCGCCCACGATGCCGGGCATGAGTGAAAGCAGGTGGCCGACCGCGCCGTCAACGGTGCGCCGCGCGATCGCCGCCCTGGTGGCGGCGTCGGCCACCAGCTCGAAAAGCCAGTCATGCAGCCCGGCCATTTCCGTGGCCGGCAACATGCCGTCGGTCAGGGGAACCTCCGGGATCACGAACAACGGCGCGTCCGCGAGCCCCTCTGCCGCGAGCAGCGCCTGAAGGTGAGCGCTGATGGCTTCGATCGCATCCGCCGGGACTCGATTCACGACGACGACTACGGCCGTGTTGCGCTGCTGCGCGGTACGCAGCGCATGCCAAGGGACGGCATCGGCGTAGCGGGCGGCGGTGGTGACGAATAGCCAGAGATCCGCGGCCGCCATCAGCAACTCGGCGAGGTCGCGGTTGGCCCCGGACACGGAATCGAGGTCGGGCGCATCCAGCAGGGCGAATCCCGCGGGCAACTCGCTCTGGGCCACCAGGCGCACGCCCGACGTGTCGTCGGCACCGACAGTGCCGACCAGTTCACCGGTCACGCGCGGCAATCGCGGCAGGATGCGATCGTTGGCGAACCAATGCTGGTCCGCCGGGTGGTGCACCAGCACCGGATACCGGGTGGTGGGCCGCAACACACCCGGAGTCGTCACCGGGTAGCCGATCAGCGCGTTCACCAGAGTTGATTTACCACTCCCGGTGGATCCGCCGACCACCGCCAGCAGCGGCGCGTCGAGGTCGCGCAGCCGCGGCAGCACGTAGTCGTCAAGCTGGTGCACGAGGAGGACCACGTCTGCCGCCGCAGCCGACCCCGCCGCCACGGGCAGGGGCAGGCGCACCCGGCCGAGATCACCGCGCAAGGTGTGCAGCGAGGCGAGCAGGTCAGCGTTGGTCACGGTCACCATCCTGCCCCACATAGGCGGTTGTCGGCCCGCTCCGCGGGCTAGCGCGAGCGGCGGCGAGGCGCGTTGCCGCGGCGCGGCTTCGGCGCCCTGGCAGGTGCCAGACCGAGTTCACGCTGCAGCGTACGGACGGCTGCGGTGTCCTCATCGGTGACCAGCGAGACCACGGTGCCCGGCGCACCGGCTCGACCGGTCCGGCCGGAGCGGTGCACGTAGTCCTTGTGGTCGCCTGCGATGTCGAAGTGGACCACGCACTGAACGTCGTCGATGTGGATGCCACGGGCGGCAACGTCCGTGGCGACCAGGGCCTGCGCGGAGCCCCGCGCGAAGCTCGCCAGCGCCCGATCGCGCTGGTTCTGGCTGCGCCCGCCGTGAATGGCGACTGCTGAGACGCCGGCGTTGCCCAATTGCCGCGCCACCCGATCGGCGCCGCGCTTGGTGCGACAGAACACCACGGCACTGCCATGTTGGGCCACCAGGTCGGCGGCCGTCGCAACGCGCGCGTCTCGGCGCACGGGCAAGAACGTGTGGGTCGTCCGATCCACGATGTCTGGGTCGGGCGCCACCTCGCAGCGCAACGGATCGCGCTGGTAGTCGCGCACCAGGACGTTGATGGCGCCATCGAGAGTGGCGGAGAAGAGCAGCGTCTGGCGGTCCGGTTGCACCTGGTTGAGCAGGCGCCGCACCTCGGGGAGGAACCCCATATCCGCCATCCGGTCAGCCTCGTCAAGGACCACGATGTCGACGTCGCTCAACGATGCGTCGCCGCGTCGAATGAGGTCGGCGAGGCGCCCCGGGCAGGCGACAGCGATGTCGACGCCGCGGCGCAGGGCGGCGAGTTGCGGCCCGAAACCCACGCCGCCATAGAACGTCGCCACAGACGTGCGCTGGTTGCCGATGAGGAGTTTCAACTCACTGGCAATCTGGGCGGCAAGCTCTCGGGTCGGGGTCAGGATGAGGGCGCGGGGGTGCTTGGGACGGGCGCGCTGCACACGTTGCACCACCGGGATGCCGAAGGCCAGGGTCTTCCCCGAGCCGGTCGGAGCCTTGCCGCACACGTCCCGGCCGGCAAGCGCCGGCGGGATGGTGTTCGCCTGGATGTCGAAGGCGGTGGTGATGCCGCGCGCCGCCAAGGAACGTACAAGTTCCGCTGGCAAGCCCAGCGCGGACATCGGTAGGCCGGCCGGGTTGTCGAGCGGTCGGTCAGCAGTCGATTGAGTTTGGACAGTGGTGGTCATGATGGTGCTCCTTGATCATGCAAGTCGAATTTGTGCGGATCCGCCGGGCGGGACGCGCGCAGGTGCGCTGCGTGGTTGATCGCCTGCCGCTGCGCGAACTTTGTTGGCACGCGGGCAGGGCAGATCCAAGTTCCTAGTGGAGGGTGGCCGCGATCAGTAGCTCCTGAGTACCGCAGAGGCCTTGGCTGCGCCGAATCTCACTGAGCCCGAACGCTAAACACGAGCGCGTCAGGGCTGTACGGTGCGCAGAGCCATCACGTTCGACACGGGCCGAACGGTAAGCCTGACCCTAGCAGGCCAAGCCCCGAGGCACGATCATCGCGGCGCGCAAGTGAGCAGCATCACGTGCCGGCCCAGCATCAACTGGTGCCGGCACCACTGGAATCGGCCGGTGGCGAGGGGTGCCGTCGAGCGTGTTCAAGTTCGACGTCGTTGAGTACGAAGGTGCGTTCCGTCCGACTTCGACCGAGAAACGAAACCGCCCAGTGTCCCAGCGTCGTCACGCGTTGGTGGAAGCCGACCAGGAACATGATGTGGACGAACAGCCACAGCAGCCACGCGATGAAGCCTCGCAACCGCAGCGGGCCGATGTTCGCCACCGCGCGGAATCTCGAGATCGTGGCCATAGACCCCTTGTCGAAGTAGTGGAACTCAGCTGCCGGATCCACCCTCTTGCCGGCGACCTCGCGCTTGATGCGTGTGGCCGCGAACTTCCCACCCTGCATGGCAACCTGTGCCACGCCCGGGTAGTCGTTCAACGCCGCCATGTCCCCGAGCACGAAGACCTCCGGATGTCCCGGCAGGGTGAGATCGGGGTTCACCGGAATCCGACCGGAGCGATCCACTTTCAGACCTACCTGATCAGCCAGCTGAGCCGCCAACGGCGAAGCGGAGACCCCAGCCGCCCACATCTTGCAGCGAGCCGGGATCCGCTCGCTTGACCCGTCGGGGTGAGCGACAGTGACGCCTTCGGCGTCGACCTCGTTCACCATCGCACCCAGCTTGACCTCGATCCCCATCTTCTCCAGCGTCTTCTCGGTGCGTTCCCCCTGCACCTCGCCGAAGGGCGCGAGAACGTGCTCGGAACCATCCACCAAGATGACCCGGGCATCGGCGGGGTCGATCCGCCGGAAATTGTGCTTGAGCGCTCGCTGAGCCAACTCCCGAATCTGGCCAGCCATCTCAACTCCGGTGGGGCCCGCCCCCACAACCACGAAGGTGAGCCACTCCGAGACATCCTGATCGGCTGCCAGCAGTTCGGCCGATTCGAAAGCGCCGAAGATGCGCGCACGCAATTCCTTGGCATCGTCAAGCGTCTTCAACCCCGGCGCGAACAACTCGTACTCGGAGTGCCCGAAGTAGCTCGATCCGGCTCCGGCCGCAACGATGAGGTAGTCATAGCCGGTGACCGTCACAACGCTACCCAGAGTCGACTTCACTTGCCGCTCCGCCAGATCGATCTCGGTCACGGTTCCCAGCAGCACCTCGGTGTTGTCGAAGCGCTTGAGGATCTCCCGCGTCGGCGGAGCGATGAGCCCTTCGGAGAGGATGCCGGTGGCAACTTGGTACAGCAGCGGCTGGAATACGTGGTTCGGCGTCTCCGAGATGAGGGTCACGTCGACCTTCGCCCGACGCAGGTGCTTGGCGGCGAAGAGCCCGCCAAATCCTGACCCTACGATCACCACCCGCGGGCGCTGCGAGGAACGGTTGCTCGGGGACACGGTCGGGCTCCCCTGCGCTGCACTCATGCGCGCTATTGTGCCAACCGTTGACGCGCTTGGCGCCGCTTGCGGTGGCCCTACTCGGCGTCCGATCCGGCTTCGCCGCCGAGTTCGTGGGCCAGTTCCCGCTCGTCTTCAGTGGAGAGTGAGGTCTTGAGAAGCGTGCCGCCGTAGGGCTTCATGGCATCGGCGAACTTGTCCTCGGTGATCTGGGAGGCCATGATCACAACGGCGGCAGTGCCCGGCTTCATCATGTCGTTGACCTGCGTGCGGAACTGCTCGTTCACGCCCGACTTGCCCATCTTCCCCATTAGCGCACCCATCGCACCACCGAGGGCGAGACCGAACACCGGCACGAAGAAGAGCACACCGATGAGCAGTCCCCACAGCGCACCGAAAGCCGCACTCGACCCCACAAGCTTCGAAGGTGTCTCCACATGGTTCCTGCCGTTCTCGTCCGCGGTCACGATGGCGAGACCCTCCAGCTGGACGACCATGTCCTCGTTCAGCTTCATGACGGTCTCATAGGCCTCATGGCCGGTTGCCTCGTTGTCGTAGCCGATGACGATGAGTTCGGACATGAAGCCTCCTGGGTGGATTTCGGTTCTTTGGCTGCTACAGCTTCACAATCATGTCCCACGCGCTCCGAACTGTCAGTTCCGCAGCGAAGGCAAGCGAACGGTGAACCGGGCGCCCTCGCCAGACGTCGATTCCACGCCAACCGTCCCTCCGTGGGCTGCCACGATTGACTTGACCACCGCGAGACCGATGCCCAGGCCCTCACTGTCGGAATCGGCCGTTCCCCGCCACAACCGATCGAACACCGAGTCGAGGTCCCCCGCCGCGATCCCGGGGCCGCTGTCGCCCACCGTCAACACCACATCGTCGGAATCCCTCATCACGCTGATGGACACATGATCGTGTGGCCGGCAATAGCGCGCGGCGTTGCTCAGCATGTTCGCCAGCGCTTGGTGCAGGCGATCGGCATCCCCGTTCACCCAGCAGTCACCGGCGGCGGTGAAGGTTACCTGCAGTCCGGCAGCGTCGAGCATGGGCTGCGCCACCGTCACGGCGTCGCGGGCGACGAGTCCGACATCCACCGGTTGACGGGTCATGGACAACGCGGCGGCTTCGGCGTTCGTGAGGTCGGAGAGATCCGAAACGATTCGGCCGAGGCGAAGCGACTGCGCGTGCAACCCGCTGAGCAACTGCGGGTCCGGATCCACAAGACCGTCGCTGAGCTCCTCGAGGCCGGCCTGCAGCGCTGCCAACGGCGTGCGCAGCTCGTGCGCCACGTCTGCTGCCATACGCCGACGCGTCTCCTCGGAGAGCATGACTGAATCCGCGGTCGAGTTGAACGACCGCGCGAGTTCGCCGAGTTCGCCCGGTGCGGCCGTGGCTTTCTTGTCGGCGCGTTCGGTCCGGTTGCCGGCGGCGAACGCCCGTACGGCGCGCATGAGGCTGGTCAGCGGGCCGGTGATGCGCAGCGACACGAACCAGGCGGCAGCGGTGGCCACCACCATGGCCACGATGGCTGCGGCGACCGTCCAGGTCCAGGCGATCTGCTGGCCCGACCCTGCCTGGGCCGGGCCGAATCCAAGGCGAACCGTGCCGACCTCGGCTCCGTCGACGATCACCGGACTCACGACAGCATTCGGGCCGGACACTGCTCCTGCACCCCCAGTGGCGGCCCCCTCCTGCGCGCCACCGCCGGCTTCGGTTTCATCGGCAGCGGACTCGCTGTGTCCCGGCGCAGCCACAAACTCGCCCGCCGAATCCCGAATCACCAACCGAGCGCCCGCCGCGGAGGCGATCGCCCCGGCTCGGCTCAGGTCGGCATCCTGCCAGCCCCCGGCCGCCGCATACGCCTGTGCCGCCGCTTCTGCGGTAGTGCTCGCGGCCGCGGCTCGCTGTTCGGCGCGGGTAGCCGTGATCCCATGCGAGCTGCCGATGAGCGATGCCACCGCCACGAGTCCGACCGACACCAGCGCCACCACGAGAAACGCCGCCAGCAGGCGACGCCCGAGCGGGCCGAGGTGACGCGTTCGCTCAGCGGTCACGATCGAGTCCGAGTCGATAGCCGACACCCAGTACGGTCTCGACGACGTCGGGGCCCGCCTCGCCGAGTTTGCGTCGCAGGTTCTTCACGTGCGAATCAACTGTTCGTTCGAATCCCGCATACTCGTATCCCCGGGCCCTGTTGACTAGCTCTGTCCGCGAGTAGACCCGACCCGGCGTGGCCGCGAGGGCCACGAGGATTCCCCATTCCGAAGGAGTGAGGTCAAGATCCTCGGAGTCCAGCGTTGCCTGGTGTCGGCCCACGTCGATGCGTAGCCTGCCGCCGCCGAACGATTCGATACCGACCTGGTCGTCCCGCCCGGACCTGTTGCGGCCGAGCACGGCCGCCACCCGTAGCACAACCTCCTGCGGGCTGAAAGGTTTGACCACGTAGTCGTCGGCGCCGCGGGACAGCCCGGCGATGCGATCCTCGACCGAACTGCGCGCCGTCAGCGCGATGACCGCGATTCCGGCACGGTTGGCCGCCGCCAGCACGTCGAAACCGTCGATGTCGGGCAGCCCCAGGTCGAGCAACACCAAGTCGGGTGGCTGATCTGCCAGTGCCAGCAACGCCTGTGCGCCCGAACCGGTCGTCATCACGGAGTGCCCGCTGCGCTCCAAGTAGCGACGCAACAACTCGCGGATATCCCGCTCGTCCTCCACCACCAGCACGTCAGCCACACCCACATCTTGCCTGCAAGCCGCCCTCGGTGGGCAGAGCCCGGGGCATCACGACGGTTTGCAGGGTGCCAGCCGATGACAACCTCCACACGATCTCCACATCGCCGCCACGCGCCCTTCAGCCGGGAGTCCGACATTGGAATCACACCAGACAAACCGCTCCTCACCGGAGCCCGATCCCAGGAGGACACCATGAAGCTCACGACCAAGGTCGCCGGCACCCTCACCGCCGCCCTACTGCTCGCCGGAGCAGTCGCAGCGCCGGCCGGAGCCGCCGTTGCAGCTGGCAACGGGAACGGGAACGGAGCCCGCCAGGGCCAAGCCACCTCTGCTCCTGCCAGTGCCATCCCGGCAGAGCTGACCGCTGAGCAGAAGGCCGAGCTGGCCTACTGGGTCGAGGAGGAGAAAGTCGCCAGGGACCTCTACCTGGCCCTCGCCGCGCAGTACCCGGATCTGACCCAGTTCGCCAGCATCGCCAAGTCCGAGCAGAAGCACATGGACTCCGTCCGAACGCTGATGTCGACCTACGGCGTCACGGACCCGACGGCGAACGAGGTCGACGGCGTGTTCGTCAACGCGGAACTGGCCGCGATGTACACAGACCTGTTGAACTCGGCGACCACCCCGGAGGCGGCCCTGGCCGCGGGTGCCACGGTCGAGCGGCAGGACCTCTCAGACCTGACGGCGGCGAAGTCGCTCTTCACCCAGGCAGATGTGCTCCGTGTCATCGACTCTCAGCTCCGCTCCTCGCAAGGCCACCTGAACGCCTTCACCCGTTAGGGGTGGCACGCGAACATGAGCCTCGGCCCCGACACCGCTGATTCGCCACCAACGGTGTCGGGCCTTGAGCCGGTACCGAGCGGAGCGCACGACTGCTCGGGTGCCGCGGATGCCGTGGCCACGAGCGACGTCCCATCTCTGTTCGCCACCCCCTAGGCTTGTGGGTGGTGCCGCACCGGCGGCGCGCATGAGAACAGGACGTGTTGCGTGACCGTTGACAACGCTGGATTCGACTCGCTCGGACTCCACAGTGACCTCGTTTCAAGTCTGGCCAGCCTCGGTTACGAGGCCCCCACCCCGATCCAAACTGCCGCCATTCCAGAGGTGATCGCCGGGCGGGACCTGCTGTGCCAAGCGGCCACCGGAACCGGTAAGACCGCAGCATTTGCGCTGCCTATCGTCAGCGCCATGAACGACTCCAGCGCCCGTAGCGGGCTCCCCACCGCCCTGGTGCTGGCCCCGACCCGTGAGCTGTGCATGCAGGTAGCAGAGGCCGTTCACAGGTATGGCCGACCCTTTGGAGTGCGGACGCTTCCCGTGTACGGCGGCCAGCCCATCGGACGCCAGATCACAGCCCTCAAGCGAGGGGTCGACATCGTGGTCGCGACACCCGGCCGGGCGCTGGATCTGCTCAACCGCCGGTCGCTGAAGCTCAACGACGTCACCACGGTGGTGCTCGACGAAGCCGACGAGATGCTCGACATGGGATTCGCCGAGGACATCGAGGAGATCCTCTCGCAGGCTCCCGCGGATCGTCAGACGGTGATGTTCTCCGCCACGATGCCCAAGCGGATCCTGCGCATCGCCAAGAACCACCTCAACGATCCGCTGCGCATCGAAATCGAGCGCGAGGTGCCCACGGGCGACTCGGGGCCGAAGATCCGCCAAATCGCGTATGTGGTGGCCCGACCTCACAAGGCGGCGGCGCTCGGCCGGATTCTGGACATCGAGTCCCCCACCGCGGCTCTGGTGTTCTGCCGGACGAGGGCCGAGGTCGACCAACTTGCGGAGACCCTCAACGGCCGCGGATACCGGGCCGAAGCGTTGCACGGCGGCATGGACCAGGCCATGCGGGACCGCGTGATGGGACGACTGCGCAACGGCAGTGCGGACCTACTGGTGGCCACCGACGTGGCAGCGCGCGGTCTCGACGTCGACCACCTGACGCACGTCGTGAACTTCGATGTGCCGGCCGCACCCGAGTCCTATGTGCACCGCATCGGTCGGGTTGGCCGAGGTGATCGCACCGGCACCGCAATCACCATTGCGGAGCCTCGCGAGCGTCGACAACTGTCGGCGATCGAGCGCAGCACGCGGCAGTCCATCGAAATAGGCACGTTGCCCACTTCGGCTCAGCTGCGCGAGCGCCGCATGGAAGTGACGCGGGCGAACCTCGCCGTTACCTGCCTGGACGATGACCTCGACCAGTACCGCCCTCTGCTCGATGCCCTCACCGAAGACGCCGGTATCGACCAAGTCGCCCTCGCTGCCATCAAGACGGCGCACCTTGCCACTGTCGGTAGCGACGGCGAATCAGAGATTCCTGACGCTCCGGCACCGCGTGAGAACCGCGGCGCTCGCGGCGACGGCGGGCGCCGCAGCGGCTGGAACCGCCGCGACGACGACCGGCCGCGGGGCAAGAAGTCCGACGCCGACGGTAAGTCCCGACGGGGCGGTCCGCCTGCCGCGGGGAAGAAGCGAATCTTCATCAACGCCGGCCTCGATGCGGGTATCCGACCGGCCGACATCGTCGGTGCCATCGCCAATGAGACCAACCTGTCGGGCTCCCAGATCGGCCCCATCGATATCAAGGCCCGGCACACGACGGTAGACGTACCCACGGACGACGCAGCAACTGTGATCAAGGCGCTCGGCAAGACGCGTGTGAAAGGTCAGCGCGTCAAGGCACGCAAGGATCGTGACCAGAGCAACCGCTAGGGCCCGAGAAGAGCTCGACCACGAGACGCCTCCATGACCGGTCGATCGGGAATTCCAGTCTCACGGTGACGGTCGGCGCGTGGCCGGCCGGGCCTGCCCTGCAGTCAAACGGTCAGTACCCCGTGTCCGTGCAAGTCAAGAACGGCGCGGCGCCAGCGGCAGGTGTAAATATTGGCTTCCAGTTCAGCGCCGACGGCGGCGATTGGCTCGACGTCGGCCTACCCCTCGGCGGCCCTGCCACCTTCATCCCCGGGGTGAACATTCCCGAACCCACCCGAATCGCCTCCACCCCCACCACCGACGCGAACGGCAACGCAATCGGAACCCTGGTGGCACCCACCGCGCCACGGTGGTCGACAGGCCCCTGCAGTATCCGGGCATCCCGGCCTCGAACCCCTGCGTGATCGGCAGCACGAATGGATCCGGACAGAACCTGGATCCGTCGATGTACGCGGATCAGTACCGCATTCTGTACTCCGACCAGCGGTTCATCCCGAATCCGCCGCCGTTCACCGACGAGCGCTCCCTGGGTTCCGACCAGTGCTCCGTCTCGCGCGGCTTCAACCTCATCGAGACGCCGCTCGTCGGTAGCAAGGCCCCCGGGGGTGCGCAGATTAACGCCGGGGACATGTCGTTCTTCCTTGAGCAGTCCCTGGCGGCCGGGAACATCGTGGTGATGCCCGACTACATGGGAATCGCGGTCAACGGTCCCACCAAGTTCAAGAAGTCCTACCTGATTGGCCAGCAGGAGGCCCGAGACACCTTCTACGGTGTCAAGGCCCTCCAAGCGCCCGCCGGCTCGGTGCCCGGCTGGAACGGTGTCGGGGCGAACAACGAGAGCTGGACCGGAACGGACTTCGTCGCCATCGGCCACAGCCAGGGCGGCCACGCAGCCATGTGGACTGGTATCGAGAGCCAGAAGCCGTGGGCACAGGCATTGGGCTTGAATCTCAAGGGGGTCGTGGCGGCCGCCCCGGCGACGGACGTGAACAAGATCGTCGCCGAGCAGTGGGAGGGCTACCCGGGCTGGGTGCTCGGACCCGAACTGATCCAGACGTACGTGTCCATCTCCCCGCAACTGCTGCAATTCGGACTCGCCAACAACGTGGTTACGCCGGAGGGGCTCAAGGAGCTCCCCCGCTACGCGGAGTTGTGCACCACTCAGGCCTTCGCGGATTCGACTCAGTTCGTGACCAAGGGCGTCAACTTCCTACTCAATCCGGCCGAACACGCAGGGGCCTACCTCAACTGGGCACCGCTGTTCGCTCAGCAGACGCCGATTCCCACCCTCGACACAGCCGCCCCCATGCAGAACTCCTTCCCGCGCGACATCCCGATGCTGTTGATCTCCGGCACCGCGGACAACATCGTGGTGAGCCAGGCCAACGCGGCAATGCAGCAGGCGTTCTGCCTGGTGGACGATGGCGGCAAGCCGGTGGTGCCATTCCGCGCGTTCTGGTCACCTTCGATGACCGGATTGAATACGCCCCCGGCCTCCTCGTTCAAGGGCACTATCGCCGGCAACCTTCTCAATGTCAGCGCGCTCACTGCAGGACCTGGCTCCAACTACACCAGGACCCTGCGTGCGCTCACCCCGGCCAGTCCTACCCAGGCGCTGCAGAACACCAACAAACTCGCAGTTGGTGACACGCTGCTGGGATGGGGCGCCACACCCAGCACAAACGCTCCACCAGGCACCACGGTGCAGTCCATCGACTATGACAACCAGACCGTCACCTTCAACACCGCGGTGAGCCCGGACAACGCGACTCTGTACTTCAAGCCGAAGGCAGCCGGCCCACTCGCGGCCGGGACGGAAATCACCTGGGTGGTGAACGGCGCCCCCTATTCCGCGCAGATTGCACAACGCGGCACCGGCCAGGGTGGCGCCGGCACCTACGTGCTCGCGTCAACCCCGCCGTACCCCGCGGCTGCGGACGATTCCTTCCAGGTCATGGCGACAGTCACGCCACCCGGAGGCGCGTCGCCGGTCTCGAACCAGCAGGTGCCCGACCACCTCAACCCGTTGACATTCCCCTTCACCCAAACCGAAGCGGCCGCTGAGGCCAGCGCCGCCTCCTACCGGGTGGAGAAGCAGGGCAGCGCGAACGTCGTGGTGCTCACTTTCCTGGCGGACTTGCCTGCCGAGTTCGTCGCAGACACTCAGGTGAACATCAGTGGAATGCCGAAACTCAAGGCGACAGTGGGCAGCATCGACCCCAATGGACATCAGAAACTTCTGGCGGTCGACCCGGCGGCGAGGACAGTAACCTTCAACCCCGCGGTCGGCCTCAACAAACCCAACGTGACGGGCACGATCGCTCTCAACCCCTTCGCGTCGGTCTCTCTGGAACCGATCTACCACAACTCCGCCAGCGAGCTGCTCCGCTTCACCAACGACGCCTTCGCAGGCAACCCCATCCAAGCCGACTGCCATGAGGTCGACGAGCTGCGGCCGACCGGCGTGCCTGGAACCGACAAGTCCGAGGGAATGACCTGGTACAACTTCCCGGCCTTCGGACTGCTCGACCTGGTGAACTACAAGCAACTTCCGACGCAAGAGAAGTTCTACAAGTCGTGGGGATCGGGAGCGCTGCCGCCACCGACCAACGCCAACGCCCAACCGGCCCTGGGACTGCTCTTCCTCCCAGCCACCATCAGCATCCCAACGATCACAAACCTTGCCCAGGACGCATGTGCGTTCACCTGGAAACCGATCAGCAAGTACCAGGCGAGGCCAGCGAACACCGATTGCACGCAGTACGGGTTGTGGCCGTACGGCAAGTTCATCTACGCGGCCGCGAGTGAGGCGGGCGGGTCGTGGGGCGTGTACCCCAACGACGGGAACAACCCGAACATCCCGATGGGTCCGGGTGCCAACGCCACGGTGTTCGTGCCGTTCGACCCAGTTCGGGTCTGCGACACCCGCTTGGCCTGCCCCGGCGCCGGCGCCAACCCGGTGCCCGGCGGTATGGGAAGCATCACGTTCGACATCGACAAGGAGATCGACATCGATACCGGACAGGTGATTCGGACCGACGTGGTACCAGCCGAAGCCACGTCGATCGCCTACAACATCACCGCCGTCGACACATCCAGCCGCGGCTGGTTCGCCGTCGTGCCTCCTTCCGACCAGACGGCCCAGGTGTCGTCCATCAACTGGCCCGGCGCGGGTCAGGTGATCGCAAACGGGTTGACCGTCAAGACCGGCCCGGATCGCAAGACCAAGGTGATCAATGCAAGCACCAGCGACACCGAAATGGTCTTCGACATCGTCGGCTACTTCATTGATCCGGCGAAGACTCAGGTCCCAGGCCAGTTGTTCCACCAGATCAACCCGTTGCGCGCCTACGATTCGCGAATCGCCGGCCCTGGTGGCACGCCGCTGCCGGTTCCGGGCGATGAAGGATCCCGCGTCATCGACGTGGGTCGCCTGCTCCCGCCGGAGGCGAAGTCCATCGCCTTCAACATCATCGCTGTGGACACCGGCGCCCGCGGCTTCTTCTCAGTGACACCGGGTGACGAGGCGACCTACCAGTCGTCCACGATCAACTGGTCCGGCGCGGGGCAGGTGATCGACAACGGCCAATTCGTGGCTCTGGCGCCAGATGGCACCATCAAGGTGTTCAACGGCTCAGCCGTGGACACCAACATGATCATTGACGTTCTCGGCTACTTCACCGACCAGGCGACGTCCTTCACCGGGGACCACTTCTTCCCGCTGAATCCGGTGCGGGCCTACGACTCGCGCGCGCCGCAGCCCCAGCCTGGCCCTCTGGCAGCTGGTGCGTTCCGCAACGTGAGCGTGGCCAACGGTCGCAACATCACGACCGGGGCGGTGACGGTGCCAGATGTCGTGCCAACCGGATCCACCTCAATCAACTACAACATCACCGCAGTCGACACCACGACTCGCGGCTGGTTCGAAGTGGCACCGGCCGGTTCGACCCAAACGCAGACGAGTTCGATCAACTGGCCGACCTCGGGTGATGTCATCGCCAACGGCCTCACCGTGGGTATCAGCGGGAACCGCGAGATCCGCGTGCGCTCCGGCGCCAGCGGCCCGACGAACCTGGTGGTGGACCTGTTCGGCTACTTCAGGTAGCCGAACAGGTCGCTTCCCGGCGACCAGCGAAGAACGTCTCGAGCTTGGCGGCGGCTTTGGGGTACTTCGCGCGGTGCTCAGAAACCCCTTTTTGGGTCGCGCCTAGTGCTTGCAATTCACAAGCGTTTCAAGATAGCCTCACCAACGTACTTGCAAATCGCAAGTCAAGTGGGCGGATAGTCCATTTCTTGACCAACGCAGGAGTAACTGATCATGTCCATTGCCACTACGTTTGAGAACTACCTGGATCGCTTCACCTCCGGTGACGTTGATGGAGCGGCCGAATTGCTGGACGACAACTTCCAGTTCCAAGGCCCGATGGTGCAAGCCGACAACAAGGCGGAGTTCCTCGCTGGAACGGGCGCGCTCCTACCGGTCACCCGGGGCTACGAGATGCACCGCATCTGGGCGGACGGTGACGAAGTGTGCGCGTTCTACGATTTCAAGATCGAGACGCCAGCGGGCGCGGGATCGGTCCCGATGGCCGAATGGGCCGTGGTGCGCGAGGGCAAGCTCGTTTCGTCCCGACTCATCTTCGACACGGCCGCCTTCGCCGCCATGATGCCAACTGACTGACCTTTTGCCCACTGTCCCGCTGCACTGCATTGATGGACATTGGGTATCATCCGGGGAATCGGCCCCTGCCCGGCCGGGCAGGGCGGCTCAGTGCGACCTGAGCGCGAGAGATAGCAGAGGTCGTGAGATGCCGAAACGACGACGACGTTCTGACTGCCCCATCCACTTCGCTATGGAGACGTTTGGCGATCGCTGGACACTACTGATCCTGCGAGACCTGCTCCTTAAGGGCCGATCCACCTACTCGGACTTCCTCAACGCTGACGAGCGAATCGCAACCAACATTTTGGCGGATCGGCTCCAGCGCCTGCAGAGTGATGGACTGGTTGTGCACTCCAAGGACGGCCGGTACCGGCCCACGATGAAAGCGCTTGACCTGCTACCGACGCTTGTCGAGATGATCCTGTGGAGCGCCAGCTACGACGAAGAAACCGGCACGCCACCCGAATTCATCGAACGGGCCCACCACGATAGGGATGGCCTGTTGGCTGAACTCAGGTCGGCTTGCTCGGTGGCCACCGAGCAAGCCGACCAATGACCCAAACGGTCCCCAACCCCAGAACGTCCCGGCATGTCCGGAGGCTCTGGGCTGTACTGGGTTGTGTGGAGTGGCCGACGAGGTAGACCGAGCCGTCTGCGGCGATGGAAGCTCCGGCGAAGGCCTCGCTTCCGGCGCCACCGCCGCGGGACACGAACGATGACAGCGCCTGTTTGCTGTCCGTGGCGGCGGGAACGATTTGGCCCGGGTTGATCACATCGGGGTCTTCGGTGGCGCACACGCCTTGGTCGAGCACGTTGGTGCGAATAATGCGACTGACACCGTCGTCTCCTTGGTCACCGCCCGATTTCTGGGTGAGGTCGCCGGTGAGGGTGATGTGGGCGCATGCCCCGCCTTTGCCGATCGCGACAATGCCCGGAGCCCCAGGGCTGTTGGTGGAGATGCGCAGCGGGCCTGCCTGGGTGGCGGTGGTGCCCGACAGTCACCGGGGTGCCGGCGATAGCGGAGGCGGCAGCGTTCAATGCTTCTGTCGGGTCGGAACCGGAGGCGACAGAGCCGGTGAAGTCGCGGGTGAACTGCACGGCCGCGGCTTGTACGGCCCGCTGGTTGGCCCGATCGATTGCTGACTGGGCACTGACCAGCGCCACCGCGGCCAGCACGGTGATGACGGTCACGGTGGCGATCAGCTCAATCAGGGTGAAACCGCGCCGCCGCCGGGCGGCACGGTCGGGGGTGAGGAAGGTTCGCATGACAGGTGACCGTGCCCGCCGGGAGGGCCGATGCCACAGGCTGACCGCTGTGGAACGCATGCTCCTTTTGGAACAGGTGGTGGGGACGCCGCACCTGGTTGGGGAAGCACGTCCCGTTTCTACTGGCGCACGGCCAGAGGGTGACCCTGCGCTGGGAGGTGCAGGGGCTGGTTACAGCAAACGGTCGGCGACCCCGTACACCGGAAAAGTGTGCAGGGCCGCCGCAGTCGTGAGAGTCAGCGCGAAAACAGGGGCGAACTCCTATGCGACGAGGGTCGATCGCCAACGTGCATGTCAATCGACAGCCCAGTAGGGCAACGCATGATCAACACGGGTCGCAGTAGGGCAACCCATGATCAACGCGGAGCCCAGTAGGGCTAACCGGCCAGTTGATCACCGCAAACCCGACCACCGACCGCGTTGATCACCACAAACCCGACCACCGACCGCGTTGATCACCCACCAACGCGAAAGTGGCCCCGCCCGTGAGGGGCGAGGCCACTTTCGGGTGCGCGAGAAACCCTCGGCGACGGTCACATCGCCAAGTCAGATGTCAATCGACACTACTGGCGGTTAAGGATCGCCAGTAGACGCAGGATCTCGAGGTACAGCCACACCAGGCTGACCATCAGGCCGAAGGCCATGCGCCAGGATTCCTTCTCGTCGACGCCGTACTCGGTCATACGGACGATGCCGTCGAAGTCGATCACGAGGGAGAAGGTCGCGAGACCCACGGCGAACAGCGAGATGATGATCCCGAGCGGACCAACGCCGTAGAAGCCCCAACCGCCGCCGACGCCGAAGAGCGCGGCAACTAGCGAGAGCAATGCGATGCCCAGGTAGGAGAACAGCATGATCATGAAGATCCGGCGAGACTTCTCGGTGACCCTGATCACGCCAGACTTGTAGGCAAACAGCGTCACGAAGAACACGATGAAGGTGGCGGAAACCGCCTGCAGCACCAGGTTGCCGTTGCCATTCGCCTCGCCGTACGACTGATACCAGGCGCTGATGGCACCGAGGAAGACACCCTCGAAGGCGGAATAGAGGATCACCAGGATCGGGCTGGCGGCCTTCTTGAACGAGATGACCATCGCCAGGACGAATGCCACGATCGCCGCGCCGAAGCCGAGCAGTTGCAGCGAGCCGTCGAGGTTCCAACCGATGACGGCGAACACCAACAGAATCGCGAATGAAATACCGCTCTTGACCACGACGTCGTCAATCGTCATGCGCCGTCCGGGCGAACCAAGCCCAGGGGGCACTCCCGGCGTGCCGGGTGCACCCGGCGCCGTCTGGGTGACCGCGGCCTGGGCTGCACCGCCTGCCTGGCTGTACGCGCTGGTCCCTTCCGCGTAGAGGGAACCCGAGCCCTTCTCGGCCTCCTTCTCATAGCGAGCGAGTACGGGGTTGCCTGCCACTTGTCCTCCTGATTTGTTGGCTCAAAGAAGTCTGATAGTTGCCCACGCGGTGGCCTATGCACCTCGCATGGGCCTAACGGTAACCGAATCTCGAGACAAACGATTCCAAGGTCGGCGCCCATTATCTGCCCGACCCGGCTGCGAACTAGAGTTGGGCTGCTTCACCACCCCCGCCCGGGTGGCGGAATGGCAGACGCAGAGGGCTTAAACCCCTCGGCCCCACGTGGGGCGTGCGGGTTCGAGTCCCGCCCCGGGCACCCCCGCTGGTTCGCTTGCGTCGGCTACCAGCTTGCGTCGCTACAAATATGTCACGCGCCGATGCAGGGCGCGGGCGTCGGTGAGTCGATCGAGAAACAGCATGCCGTTGAGGTGATCGATCTCGTGCTGCAGCGCGATCGCCTCGAATCCATCGGTGCGGATCACGACCTCCTCCCCACTGCCCGGCAGCGTGCCCGTTACCTCTATGCGGGTGGCCCGCTTGACGTCGCCCGTCCAGTCCGGAACGGACATGCAGCCTTCGCGCCCTCTCGCATTACGGGACGCGGCGACCACCACCGGGTTGCAGAGCACGAACGTCCCGTGCGTGGTGCGGGCCTTGGGGTGCCCCACCACGTTGAGGCTGAACAACCGCATACCGTGCCCCAATTGGTTCGCGGCCAGGCCCACGCAACCCGGCGACACCGCCATGGTGGCCAGCAGATCGCCGGCGATGGCAACCACGTGTGGGTCCTGCGGATCGACCTCGGCACAGGGCTGGGAAAGTACCTCCGACGGGGTCACCACCACCGGCCGCACACGGCCGGGTGACACGTCGCACGCTAGCTGAGTCTGCGATTCGCTCACAGCACGTCGAGATCCTCACGGTGGGCGCTGACGTGAACACCGACGCCCGCACCCACATCGGCGAGACGAGCCTCGAGAGTCGCCAAGTTCACGCGCTGTCCAAACTCAACCTCGGCGGTCCCGAGGTAGAGCCCCTCGTGCAGGTGGGTGCTGAGTTCAACGATGTTTCCTCCGGCATCGGCCAGGACCCGGGTCACGGCCGCCACGATCCCCTTGCGATCGACGCCGTGGAGGTTGACGATGATGCGGTCGCCGACCACCGAGCTGGGTTCGGTTTCGTCGGCCAACGCGCTCACCGTCACCCCCGTGGGGCACACGGCCAGCAGTTCCCGGCGCAACGTGGCCATGTCGGAGTCGAGCTCCACCACCAGAGTCCACGCGAAATGTCCCTGGAGCAGCGTCATGGACGAGGATTCGAGGTTGCCGCCGAGGTCGGCCACCACGCCGGTGACGTCGGCGATCAGGCCGGGCCGGTCGTGGCTAACGACTGTCACCACAAATTCCATACCGACATCATCCCCGCCACGCAGGCGCCTGACCAGCCCCCGCAGCGACACCGGCGGCGATCCCGTCCAGAATGTCGTGCTCGCTCACCACCACCTCCGCGACCCCCACCGCTTCGACGATGCGGGAGAGGATCAGGGCCCCGGACACGATGACGTCGGCCCGACCGGGGTGCATCACAGGCATGGCCAAACGCTCCGCAAGCGTCATGGCGGCCAGGTCGGCGGCCACGCGATGGACGTCATCCGCGGCGATGCGCGCACCGTGCAGCACCTCGGCGTCGTACTCCGCCAAACCGAGCGCGATTGCGGCCACCGTCGTCACCGTGCCCGCCAAGCCGATGAGGCTCGCGGCCGACCTCAGCGGCACCGCTTGCCCCGCCAGGGCAATGGCCGCGTCCGCGTCTGCTGCCACCGCGGCCAACTCCGCGGCCGTCGGCGGATCCGAGAATAGTCGGCGCTCGGCCAGCCGAACACAGCCAATGTCGACGCTCGCACTCGCCGCCGGCGACGTGTCACCCAGCACGAATTCGGTGGATCCCCCACCGATGTCCACGACCAGTCGGGGGGCGCGCGCAATCGCCGCGACGGCTGGCGATGAGACTGCCCCGGCGAACGACAAAGCCGCCTCCTCGTCGCCGGAGATGACCTCCGGGGTGACTCCCAGTCGTTCAGCAACACCGGCCACGAACTCCGCTCGATTCGCCGCATCGCGGGTGGCGGATGTGGCGACGAACCTGACGGCGCCAACGCCGGCGTCGCGCATCGCCGGGGCGTACTCCTCAAGCGCCGCAAACGTGCGCTGCAGCGCCGCCGGCGAGATTCGACCGGAGACCTCCAGGCCTTCGCCGAGGCGGACCACCCGCATCTCCCGCACCACATCGCGCAGGCCGTCGAGTTCGGGATCCCAGGTCGCCACCAGGAGTCGAATGGAATTGGTGCCGCAATCGATGGCTGCCACCACGCGCGGCACGCATGGCGGGGTCACCCGCCACATGCCGCGCTCGTCGAGCATGGCGAGAACCTGATCGCCAACCGGATTCACACCCGGCCCTGCGGCGAGGGCGTGCCCGGCCAAGGCATGCAGGCACTTGACCCGGTCAGGCATGCCGCCGGCCGAATAATCCGCGATCTCCGGCACCTCGCCGCCGAGTGCGGCACGTCGTGCCAGGTAGTCCTCGTGAGCGCGCTGATACGCCGCGGCGAGATTCGGATCAGTGGCGAGGCGCTGTGCCAGCACCACCATGACACCTTCGGATTCGAGGGTGGAAAGCGCGCTGACCGCACGTGGGCAGGTGAGGTAGAACGTGGTGGGGAACGGCGAACCATCGGCGAGCCGTGGCCCGGTCGCGACCACGTCGGGCTGTCCACACGCGCACCGACTCGCCACCTGCACGTCACCGCGCAGCGGCCGCCCGAGTTGGGCAGTCACCGCTGCGGCGTCAATCGGGCTAACGGGATTCTTCGACACTGGACCAGAATCGCTCGTACCAGGAGCCGGTTGGTGCTTGGTCGGCCGACTTGGCGGGCAGTTCACCATTCGTCGAGCCGTTCTCATCCACCACGATGTAGGCGGTCTCGCCCGGGTAGACGTAGCTCAGCCGCGTACGCGCCTGATCCTCCACGTACGACTCGTCTCGCCATCGGTCGACGTCCGACTGCAGTTGAGCGATGCTGCGCTCGGTCTCGGCTACCTCAGCTGCGAGAGCGGCGTTGTCGCCCGATTGCCGAACGAAGGAACGCAACGGCACAGCCAGGCTCAGGGCGATCACAAGGGCGACGAGCGCGAGAATCCCTACGCGTACGGCAGGATTGGAGAGCTTCGCGGTCATACGCCCTAGCGTCACCTATGACCGGAAGCGAGGGAAGGCCGACGCGCCGGGGTATCGACCGGCATCGTCAAGTTCCTCCGAAATGCGCAACAACTGGTTGTACTTCGCAACGCGCTCCGTGCGCGCCGGTGCACCGGTCTTGAGTTGCCCGCAGTTGACGGCCACGGCCAGGTCGGCGATGAAGGTGTCCTCGGTCTCACCTGAACGGTGGCTCATCATGCAACTGAATCCGTTGGTCTGCGCCATGGATACCGCGTCGAACGTCTCAGTCAGGCTGCCGATCTGATTCACCTTCACGAGCAGCGCATTGGCCGCACCCTCGGCAATGCCACGGGCGAGACGCTCGGGGTTGGTCACGAAGAGGTCGTCGCCCACGAGCTGCACCTTGTCGCCCACGGCATCCGTAATGTGCACCCAGCCAGCCCAGTCTTCTTCGTCCAACGGGTCCTCAATGCTCACGAGAGGGTAGGAGTCCAACAGGCTCTCGTAGTAGCCGGTCATCCACTCGGCCGAGCGTGAGGCACCCTCGAAGGTGTACGAGCCGTCCGAGCAGAACTCGGTGGCGGCCACGTCCAAGGCGAGGCCGATGTCACGGCCCGGTGCCAGACCTGCGTTCTCGATAGCCGTGATGATGAGGTCGAGCGCGGCGCGGTTGTTGTCCAGGCTGGGCGCGAATCCGCCCTCGTCACCCAGACCGGTCGCCAGCCCCTGGCCCTTGAGCACGCTCTTGAGGGAGTGGTAGACCTCGGCACCCCACCGCAGCGCCTCGGGGTAGGTGTCGGCCCCGATCGGAGCGATCATGAACTCCTGAATGTCGACGTTGCTGTCCGCGTGGGCGCCGCCGTTGAGGATGTTCATCATCGGCACCGGCAACACGTGGGCGTTGGGGCCACCGAGGTAACGGAAGAGTGGCAGGCCCGCGCTGTCTGCCGCGGCCCGCGCAACGGCCAGGGACACACCCAGAATGGCGTTCGCACCCAGCCGTGCCTTGTTCGGAGTTCCGTCCAGGTCGATCATGATCTGGTCCACCAGGCGCTGATCGCTTGCCTCCGTGCCGATGACCTCAGGCGCGATCTCGTCCTCGATCGCAGCCAGCGCCTTCCGCACACCCTTGCCGAGGTAGCGGTCCTCGCCATCGCGCAACTCAACGGCCTCGAAGGCACCCGTCGAGGCTCCGCTCGGAACAGCCGCACGGGCAACCGTGTCATCGTCGAGAAGTACTTCCACCTCAACTGTCGGGTTGCCGCGGGAGTCAAGGATTTCGCGCGCAATAACGCCTTCGATGATGGCCACTGGGCCCTCCAATTGGTGACGGTTCACGGATTCGCTTCACCCTAGCGTCCGGATTGACTCAATTGCCGTCCGGCAAACCAAAGATGTGCGTGAACATAAGGAAACGCCTACCTTCGCCGAAACCGATCGATTCGGCCCCGCCGAACCGACGCAGCCGCCTGCGCCGGATGCGACCTTGACCGTCACGCGTCAGACTGTCCACGTGCCGGAACTCAGCTACGGACAACCTGACACCACCTCAACCGATCCAGGTCTCTTCGGCCCCGACTCGGTCACCTGGCGGGTGCACGCCGACCCGGTGATCGGTGTCGGCGGCGTCCGCGCGATCCTCCTGCAGACCATGCTCCCCGGCCCCATGGTCGCGGCGAGCTCGGCCAGCGACTACCGCCGGGATCCGTGGGGCAGGCTCGCCCGGACCGCCGAGTACATCGGTGCCATCAGCTACGGCACCACGGAGGAAGCCGAGCGCGCCGCTGGGAAGGTGCGCCGCCTCCACCACACACTCGGTCTCGATGATCCGGCTTGGCTGCTGTGGGTCCACGCCGCATTCGTCGACTCCCTGCTCGACTGCTATCGACGCTCGGGCGCCCCCATGACCGCCGCGGAAGCCGACCGCTACGTGGCCGAACAGCAACGCGCAGCGGAGCTGATCGGCCTCCCCGCGGCCGACGTCTTCGACACGGTAGGCGGGCTCAAGATGTACCTGCGCGACGTTCAGCCGAGCCTGATCGCAACCCCCGAGGCGGTGGATTTCGTACGCTTCGCCCTCGTTCCGCCGATGCCGGCCAAGGTTCGCTGGCTCACACCTGCGGCACCAGGGTGGGCCACCATCGTCACCACGGCCTTCGCCCTGTTGCCAGCCCAGGTGCGCGGCCGGCTCGCGGCCGGGCTGTCGTCGGCGGGAGTGCCGCTGGTCGGCGGGGTGCTGGCGCCGGCCGGCCGCTTGATGGCCGGCGGCCCCATGCTGGACCTGCAGGCGACCCTCACCCTGCGCACCATGCGAGTGGCCCTAGCTCGCGTGCCCAGGGGCGTCCGCGAAGGCCCTCACCTGCGGGCGGCCCGCGAGCGCCTCGAACTTCAGTCGCTCGAGCTGTAGGCCCGCACCACGGACGGTCAGTCGATACCTGCGAGCCAGCGCCGCAACTCGGGCAGGACTTCGACTGTGGCGCCCAATCGTGAGAGCACTCCCACGATGCCCAACCACACCCGATGGGTCATGAGTTGCTCCGGCGGCAGCGTCAACTGCAGGGCCACCGCGTAGTCGGGATTCCGGGGATCGTGCTCGCGAGCGAACTGGGCCCGGAGCCACTGCGGGCTGAACGTGAACACTTCGTGGCGGGCCGGATCCGAGAACGGTCCGAGGAAGTCCATCAGGGCGCGGGTGTCGAGGTCAGCGCCCACCCGCACCAGACCTGCCCGACGGAGGCGATCGAGCACGACGTCGGGGTCGTCGGAGCGCATCGCGGAAATCAGGTGGCCGAACGTGGCTGGTAGGCCGCCAGGCATGGCCACCACCGCGCCGAAATCCATCACACCCAGGCGGCCGTCAGGGAGCACCCGGAAGTTTCCTGGATGCGGATCGGCGTGCAGCAGCCCGGCACGGGCGGGGCCGCTCAGTGCGAAGCGCTGGAATCGGACGCCCACGAGATCCCGGCCCGACTGGGGGCCGGTCTGTGCGTACTCGGCCAGCGGCGTGCCGGTCAACCATTCGGTGACCAGCACCCGCGGCGAGGCCGCAACGACCGCGGGGATGTAGATGTCCTCGTCGCCGGCGAACGCCGAGGCGAAGGCCCGTTGGGCCTCCGCCTCGGCCAGGTAGTCCAACTCGCCCTCCAGCCGCTGGGACAACTCCCGTGCGACGGGAGCGGCGGCCATGCCGGGGCTGACCAGAGCTGCCAGGCGCAACGCCCAGGTGAGGCCGGTGAGGTCGGCGCGCACCGCCGCATCAACACCCGGGTACTGCACCTTGACGGCCACGTCGGTGCCATCGGCCGCCCATCGGGCCCGGTACACCTGACCGAGGGACGCCGAGGCAACCGACTGGTCGTCGAACGTCTCGAAGCGCGTCCGCCAGGCGGGGCCGAAGGCGGCAGCCAGGACAGGTTCCATGACCGAGAAATCGACCGGTGGCGCCGACTCCTGCAACGAATCGACCGCGTCGCGCCAATCGCCCGCCGGCAGCAGCGAATCCAGCGTCGACAGCAACTGACCCGCCTTCTGCGCCCCACCTTTCAGGCCGCCCAGGGTGTCGCGCATCGTCTGGGCATTGGACCGCGAAACCTGATCGCGGGTCCGGCCCGCGTCCGCCCCACCGGCAATTCGGATCCGGCCCACCGCCGCGCGGCCCATCATCACCGCGGTCATGCCGCCGAGTTTGATCACGCGTTGCAGTCCCCGGCCCGCAGGCGCTCCGGTATGCACGTTTCTGGTGCCGAGCACGACGTACTACTCGGCTGCCAGCAGCCGGTCGCGGAAGCCCCGGGCGGCACTTCGCGCGACGCCCTCCGCATCCCAACCGCGCTCGTCGGCCACTTCCACGCACGCCATGAGAAGGTCACCCAGTGCGTCCTCGTCGTCACCGAGTTCCGCGACAGCGGTGGCGATACGGGCTCTGGCGGGTTCGCTCGAGGCCGATTCGGCCACGCCGCCCGCCTGGCTGCGGTGCCGCAGTTTGGTGGCCAGGGCCAACGCCGGAAGAGCCACCGGAACACCCTCGGTGACCGACGACCGCCCCTTCTCCGCCTGCTTCAAGTCCCACCAGGAAGCGTCCGGATCCATCGGGGCATCGGCATCGCCGAACACGTGCGGGTGGCGCCGGACGAGTTTGGCGGTGATGTCCCCCGCGACATCGTCGATGTCGAATCCGTCGATCGCTTCGGACGCGATGCGAGCGTGAAACACCACCTGCAGCAGCAGATCGCCCAACTCCTCTCGGAGTCCTACGAGGTCGTTGCTCTCTACCGCCTCAATGGTCTCGTAGGTCTCCTCAAGCAGGTAGGGCAACAGACTGGCGTGGGTCTGCCGAGCATCCCAGGGGCAGCCACCGGGCGACCGAAGTTCGTCCATCACCCCGACGAGTGCCCGCAGGGAGTCCGTAGACATGTGCGGGCTCCCTCGTGGCTCTAGTTGGCGCCGGGCAGGATCATGCCCTCGGGCAGTGCCTGCACGGCATTGTCACCGGGCCGGGATAGCAGGTTCGGAGTCAATTGAGCGGCCAGGCTGGTCGGATCCCACACGCCAAAGCGAGGGTTGGTGCTGAGGTCCATCGTCACGCTCGTGTCCACCAGGAAGTTCAGGACCGCCGGCGGCAAACCGAGTTCGGCACCTGCCGGGTCGATTTCGTCGACGATCTGCTCCAACAGCAGGTCTCGCTTCACGAGGGACTCCACCAAGGCAGTGAAGTCTTCGAACTCGGCATCGTTCTCAGCGAGCACGGTTTCGAGTTGCTCCTCGCCCCCGCTGCCCGCGATCACCTCGGCCGTGCCCCGTTCGACCTCCCCCGGCGTGATCGAGAGGCCGAGTTGATCGGCAGCCTCATTGACCAACACGCCCTGAGCCATGAAGTTGACCACCTCGTTGGTGACCTGGGGTGAGACCTCGACTCCGTCAACGGCTGCGATCACGGCAACCTGCTCGGCCAGTTGATCCTCGGTGATTCGCCCGGAGTCCCACACGACGGCCGCGCCGGCTTGATCGACCCCGGCGCAGGCGGACAACGCGACAGTGGCCAGCGCCAGACCCAGGCCGACACCGACCCGACGACGGTTCTTCACTCGTGCCTCCTTGTGTCTAGCGCGCGGACCCGGCGAGTCCACCAATCGCATCGACGAATTCGTCGACCCACGCCATCAGATCCAGGCCGACCAATGGCTTCCCCCCGACTCTAGCGGTCTTGGGCGCCGGTATGAGTACCGTCCTGCTCGCCGGCTTCAGCGTCGCATCCGGATACAGCCGGTGGAGCCGCACCTGCATGGAATCTGGAAGTGCCAGACCTTCGATTCGGATGCGATTGCCGGCCGCGACGATCTCTTGGACGCCGATTCCCTGCAACCGGATGCGCAGTCGGGCAGCCGCCACCAATGCCTGTACCGGCTCAGGCAGCCGCCCGTAGCGATCGGCGAGTTCGAGTTCGATATCGGACACTTCGGTGGCGTCCTTCGCTTCCGCCAACCGGCGGTAGGCCTCCAACCGGAGCCGTTCGTTCGGCACGTACGTACGCGGGATGTGGGCGTCGAGCGGCAGTTCCACCCTCGTCGTAGCCGAATCAGCCCCGGCATCAGCGCCGCCCTTCACCTCCGCCAAGGCCTCTCCCACCATCCGGACGTAGAGGTCGAAACCGATGTCGGCGATGTGTCCGGACTGCTCCCCTCCCAGCAGGTTTCCAGCACCTCGGATCTCGAGGTCCTTCATGGCCACCGCCATGCCTGATCCGAGGTCGGAGTGTTGGGCGATGGTGCTCAGCCGCTCGTAGGCGGTCTCACCGAGCGGGGTGTCGGCGTCGTAGAAGAAGTACGCGTAGGCGCGCTCCCGGCCTCGTCCGACCCGGCCACGGATCTGGTGCAACTGGCTCAGGCCAAACCGCTCGGCACGGTCGACGATCAGCGTGTTCGCGTTCGGGATGTCGAGGCCTGACTCGACGATGGTCGTGGAGACGAGCACATCGAACGATCGCTCCCAGAAGTCCACCATGACCTTCTCCAGAGCGTCCTCGTGCATCTGGCCGTGCGCGACCGCGATCCGGGCCTCCGGCACCAAGTCCTTGAGCCGAGCCGCGACCTTGTTGATGGAGGCGACCCGGTTGTGGAGAAAGAACACCTGACCGTCACGGGTCAGCTCGCGGCGGATCGCCGCCGCCACCTGGCGGTCGTTGTAGGGCCCCACGAAGGTCAGCACCGGCAGCCGTTCCTCGGGCGGAGTCGCGATGGTCGACATCTCGCGAATACCAGTGACCGCCATCTCCAACGTGCGCGGAATCGGCGTTGCCGACATGGTCAACACGTCCACATTGGTGCGCAGGGCCTTGAGGTGCTCCTTGTGCTCGACGCCGAAGCGCTGCTCCTCGTCGATGATCACGAGACCGAGGTTCTTGAGTCTGGTCTTCGGCCCCAGCAATCGATGGGTGCCGATCACCACATCCACCGACCCGTCGGCGAGGCCGGCAAGCACCTCGCGTGCCTCGGCGTCACTGCTGAACCTGCTCAGCCCGGCCACCTTGACCGGGAAAGCCGCGAATCGTTCCGTGAAGGTCTGCAGGTGCTGGCGCGCGAGCAGGGTTGTGGGCACCAGCACGATCACTTGGGTGCCGTCGGCGACAGCCTTGAAAGCGGCCCGCACGGCAATCTCCGTCTTGCCGAATCCGACATCGCCGCAGATGACCCGATCCATCGGCACCGGCTGCGCCATGTCGGCCTTCACCTCGTCGATGCAGGCGAGTTGATCGGGCGTCTCCTGGTAGGGGAAGGCGTCCTCCAGTTCCCGCTGCCACGGCGTGTCCGGACCGAAGGCACGCCCCTGCGCCCGTTGTCGGGCGGCATACAGCTTCACCAACCCGTCGACGATCTGCCGCACGGCCTTGCGGGCCCGACCCTTGGCCTTCTGCCAGTCGGCACCCCCCAATCGGTGCACGGACGGCGCTTCACCACCGACGTAGCGGCTCACCTGATCGAGTTGATCCGTGGGCACGAAGAGCCGATCCGGGGGCTGCCCGCGCTTGCTCGCTGCGTACTCGATCACCAGGTACTCGCGGGTGGATCCGGCCACGGTGCGTTCGATCATCTCGATGTAGCGGCCCACACCGTGCTGCTCGTGCACGACGTAGTCCCCGGTGGCCAAGGTGAGCGGATCAACCGCACGCCCCCGGCGGGCCGGCAGCCGCTGGACATCGCTGCTGGCTGCAGCCCCCATGAGGTCCGATTCGGTGAGCAGCACCACAGCTGCGGCATCGTCGACGAACCCTGCCTGCCACTGCGCGGTGGTCACCAGCACCGCCGGCTCCGACGCGGCCGTCCCCTCGTGCAGACCGCCGGGACCCGGGGCTCGCGCCGGGAGATCCAGTTCAGCAAAGCGTTCCAACAGGCGCTGCGCCGAGCCGTGCCCGGCCGCAACCACGATCACGGCATCACCGGAGTCCAACCGCCGACCCAAGTCCACCGCAGCAAGCGGCAGATCCCCCCGGTAGCGCGGTGCTGGAGTGGCCGCCAGCCGGTTGACCGCCTCCGATGCAACGGCATCGGGCGCGTCCTCATCGGTGGGAAGGCGTCCCGCGGCAGTTTCGTCCTCCGCTGCCACTGAGAACGGCGTCAACTGCCACCACGGCTGGCCAGGCCCGGCCCCGCTGGCCTGCAGTTCGGCCAACGTGCGATAGGCAGATGCCTCCAACTCAACGGGCACGGCCGCACCGCCGGCGGCAACATCCCAGCCGGCTGCGAGGAACTCCGCTGAGGTGGCCACCAACTCGTCAGCTCGGGTGGCCACCCGAGCTGGATCCACCAGCACCACGGCGGTGGTCGCCGGCATCAGGTCGGTCAGCGCGACCATGCCGTCGGTGACCAACGGTGCGATGGCCTCCATGCCTTCTGCCGCCACCCCCTGCGCAACGGCATCGAGCAGGTCTGCCAACTGCGGATAGTTGTGGCGCTGTTCCGCTGCTTTCGCGCGCACCTGCGCGGTGAGCAGCAGTTCGCGACACACCGGCGCCCAAAGCTCCTCGGCGGCGCCCAAAGAGCGCTGATCCGACACACCGAAGTAGCGCAGACCCTCAACCTCGTCACCGAAGAACTCAAGCCTGATGGGGTGATCCGTGGTGGGTGGAAACACGTCGAGGATCCCGCCACGCACCGCGAACTGCCCCCGGCGTTCCACCAGGTCCGTGCGGGTGTAGCCAGTGGCAGCAAGGCGACTCGCGAGGTCCGTGGGCGAGACTTCGTTCCCGACCCGCACGACCACCGGGTCCACATCGCCCAGGCCTGCCACGATGGGCTGCAGCAGTGCCCGCACCGGGGCCACCAGCACCGAGATCGGGCCGTGCTCGGATTCGTCGGGCGTCGGGTGGGCGAGCCTGCGCAGCACGGCGAGCCGCTGCCCCACCACGTCCGCGCTGGGGCTGAGTCGTTCATGCGGCAGCGTTTCCCAGGCGTTGAACAACGCAACCGCGTGCTCACCGAGCAGTTCGGCGATCTCAGCTGTGAGGTCCTCGGCAGCCCTCACGGTGGCGGTGACCACCAGCAGCGGCCGACCGCCGTACTCCGGATCGGCCGCGAGTGACACCAGGACTGCGTGGGCACCCGACGGTGCGGTGAGCACCTGCGCTCCGGCGGCGGCCGATCGAGCGTTCGCTATCCAATTCCGCGCTGCCGGATCGTTTGCTAGCAGTTCACCCAGGCCCGTCAGCGACACGGCGAAAGCCTACGCCTGCGCCTTCACCGCAGCGCTGACCGCGTCTGCGACCTCAGGTCGGGCAACCATCAGATCCGTCACGTAGGGGGGACGGTGGTTGAAGGTCACCTCGCTGCCGTCGAGGTGCGCCGCGCGCATGCCTGCCGCCTGCGCGACGGCATACGGAGCAGCGGCGTCCCACTCGTAGAAGCCGGTGTCGTGCAGGTACACCTCGGCTCGCCCGGTCAGCAGCCGCGCCACTTTGGCACCCACGGATCCCACCTGCACGATCTCGACCTCCGGCACCCCTCCGAGCGCCTGCCAGGCATCGGCGAGGAGTTCCGCAACGGCGCCGAGGCTCGCTGGCGGACGGCTACGCGAGGCGATGATGCGCAACGGACGGGAGAGATCCAGCGGCGGCAGCTTCGGTGGTACGGCCGAGGTGAACACGACATCCTCGTCCGGGATCGCGACGACACCGAGCAATAGCCCACCGTCCGGACTCGGTTCGCGCTGCCACAGCGCGATGTGCACCGCCCAGTCGTCGCGGCCCAGTCCGTACTCAAACGTGCCGTCGAGCGGGTCGATGATCCAGACGCGATCGGCGGAGTCGCGGCGCAACGAGTCGGCTGCTTCCTCACTGAGGACCGCGTCATCGGGCCGTCGGGCCGTCAGTTGCGCGTCCAGGTAGCTCTGCGATTCGGCGTCGGCGGCGTCTCGCAGCACGTTCGCCGTCGTCCGCTCATCGGCGTCCTGTGGCCCCTGGAATTCGGCTCGGAAGCGCTGCAGGATGTCGCCCGCGGTGCGCGCGAGTTCGACGCCGAACTCAGCATCGTCAACTGTCACGTGGGGGTTCATGGTCGTCGATCAAACTCCTCGGTCGGTGGAACGTCGCACTATCGGTTGAATCGGTTCTGCGCGGTGGCCAACCCGTCGGCCATGACGCTCTCGACGGCATCCGCCGCATCCACCACTGCTAGGTCGGCCTCGCCGCGTTCGGCGGCGGCAAAGCGACGCAGCACGAAGGCGGCGGGATCCATCCGGCCTGGCGGGCGGCCGATCCCCACCCGGACGCGCACGAAGTCGCCGCTCCCCAGGCTGGCCCGGATCGACTTGAGGCCGTTGTGGCCGCCATCGCCGCCGCCACGCTTGATTCGCAGTCCGCCCAGCGGCAGGTCCAGATCGTCGTGCACCACCACAATCCGAGCAATGCCAACGCCGTAGTAGCCCGCGAGCCCAGCCACCGCAGCGCCGGAGTTGTTCATGAAAGTCGTCGGTCGTGCCAACACCACCGGCAATCCGGACAGGTGCCCCTGGCCGGCCCAGGCCTGCCCGCGCTTGTGCCGCTTGAGCACCACTGTGGCCCGAGCCGCCAGAGCATCGACGACCTCGAACCCCACGTTGTGGCGCGTCAACTCGTACTCTGCGCCCGGATTGCCGAGGCCCACGATAAGCCAGGGCCGAGCGCCCTCGTCCGTTGCCGGGGTCGAGGCTCAGCCCTCGCCGTCGGTGCTCTCGTCGGCTGCTTCCTGTTCCGACTCCTCGGACTCGGCAGCCGCCTCCTCGGCGGCGGCAGCGGCAGCGGCAGCCTCGGCCTGCGCCTTCATGGCCTCCTCGACCTGCACCAGCGCGACTTCGATGGCCTGGTCGGCGTCGAAGTCGTTCTCCTCGTCGGCGAGAAGCTCGCTGACCGCGTTCTGTACCGCGATGGGGTCGATTTCGCGTTCCGTGGCGATCTCCTCGGCCTTGGCCATCGCCTGGCCGAGCACGAGACGCTCGCGGATCTCGCGCTTGGACAGCACGACGAGGTCGACGTGCTCAATGATCGGCTTATAGGGGTGACGCTGAACGTCACGCGGAGCGACGGCGTGGGTGTCGCCGTCGAGGGCCACCTCAAGGACCACCTTGGGCTGCTTGAGCGCGAGCATGAGGTCGTGTGCGTCCAGCGATAGGGGGATCGTCTGGGAGGTGGTGCCGTAGATGACTGCGGGTACCCGACCGGCGGCACGCAAGCGGCGCGAGAAGCCTTTGCCGAACTGGGTTCGGGGCTCTGCGGAGATTTTGACTTGGGTCATGAACGCTGCTCCTTGAATTGATGTCTCGCGGCGAGGAGGAGCGCGGGAGCGTGCCAGCGTGGCACTTCCAGGGCTCGTCGATCACGGCGGCCGGGTGCCGCCCTCGCCGAACTGCCGAAATCCTAGCAAGTCACCCGTTGGGGGAACCGAACAGGCTCGTGACCGAACCGTCTGTGAAGACTTCGCTGATGGCCTTCGCAATCAGTGGGGCGATCGGCAGCACGGTGAGCTTGTCGATTCGCTTCTCCGGCTCGATGGTGAGGGTGTCGGTGACGATCACCTCGGAGATCCTGGAATTCTTCAGACGCTCGGTCGCGGGATCGCTCAGCACGCCGTGGGTGGCGGTGACGATGACGTCGGCAGCACCCTGCTCGAACAGGGTGTCTGCGGCCTTCACGATCGTGCCCCCGGTGTCGATCATGTCGTCGACGACGACGCACACCCGATCCTTGACCTCACCGACCACCTCGAACACCTTGACCTGGTTCGGCACGTCGGGGTCGCGACGCTTGTGGATGATGGCCAGTGGGGTGCCCAGCACATCGGTCCAGCGCTCGGCCACCCGCACCCGACCGGCGTCGGGACTCACCACGGTCACCTGGGACAGATCGACGTTGGCGGCAACGTACTCGCTGAGCACCGGCAGCGCGAACAGGTGGTCGACCGGCCCGTCGAAGAAGCCTTGGATCTGACTGGTGTGGAGGTCCACCGCCATCAAGCGATCGGCACCCGCGGTGCGGAAGAGGTCGGCCATGAGCCGGGCCGTGATGGGTTCACGGCCCCGGTGTTTCTTGTCCTGCCGGGCATAGCCGTAGAACGGCATGATCACGGTGATGCGTTTGGCGGAGGCCCGCTTGAGCGCGTCGACCATGATGAGTTGCTCCATGATCCACTTGTTGATGTCGGGGCCGTGGCTCTGCAGCACGAACGCGTCGGTGCCGCGCACGCTCTCCTCGAACCTGATGAACATCTCACCGTTGGCGAAGTCGTACGCCGACGTCGGAGCCAGCGAAATACCGAGTTCAGCGGCAACGTGCTCTGCAAGATCAGGATGAGAACGTCCGGCGAAGAGTTTGAGCTTCTTCTGCGGCGTCTGAATGATCTGCGTCACAAGCGGCCTCCAGTCATCACAACGGTCGGCTGTCATCCTAGGGGTCGTCCCAGTCGGACCCAACGCCCCTGCCGCTATTCGTGCGCACCGCCGGTGGAATCCGCAGTGCCGGCGTCGACGCGCGCCCGCACGTCAGTCCTGGACTGCCTCCGCCGCTGCGGCAGCGGCCTGCGCTGCGGGCGTACCGGGCCGGACGCGCTCGACCCACCCCTCGATGTTGCGCTGCCGGGCCCGGCCGAGCGCCAGCGCCCCGGCGGGCACGTCATCGGTGATCACCGAACCCGCACCGGTGTAGGCACCATCGCCGATGGTGACCGGCGCGACGAGCATCGAATCGCTCCCAACCCGCACGTCGGCACCCACCTCAGTGCGGTGCTTGTGCACGCCGTCGTAGTTGACGAACACCGTGGCGGCCCCGATGTTGGAGCGCGGGCCGATGTCGGCGTCGCCGACATAGGAGAGGTGCGGAACTTTCGACTGCTCCCCCACCGTGGCGTTCTTGATCTCGACGTAGGCACCGGCCCTCGAAGCCGACTCCAACCGCGCACCCGGGCGCAAGAACGTGAAGGGACCCACGGAGGCGCCGTCGCCGACATCGGCCTGGTCGCAGTGGCTGCGCATCACCGAGGCGTCGGCACCCACGCGAGACATCAGCAGAGTCGTGTCCGGTCCCACCACCGACCGCTCCCCTACTGAACTGCCCGGCCCGATCCAGGTGTTGCGTTCCACCACCGCATCACGCCCAACCGCAACGTCCGGGGCAATCCACGCGGTGGCGGGATCGACGATGGAGACGCCGCTGCGCATCAGGTGGGTGTTGACGCGATCGCGCATGACCGCCGCGGCCGCCGCGAGCTGCACCCGGTCGTTGATCCCGTGCACGTCGGTTGGGTCGCCAGCGATGGAGGCCGACACGCGCCCACCGTCGTTGTGCACGATGCCGAGCACGTCTGTGAGGTACTCCTCGCCCTGCGAGTTGTTGGTGTCGAGCCGCTTCAGCGCCGCCACCAGAGTCGGGCCGTCGAAGGCGAACACCCCCGAGTTGATCTCGTGCAGTGCCAGTTGCTCATCGTCGGCGTCCTTGTGCTCGACGATGCCGATCACGGATCCATCGGCCGCGCGCACGATGCGTCCGTACCCGGTGGGGTCCGCCAGCTCTGCACTCAGCACCGTCGCGCTGGCCTCGGTGGCCACGTGCTCGACGAGCAGCGCTTGCAGGGTCGCGGCGGTGAGCAGGGGAGTGTCCCCGGCCGTCACCAC
Source organism: uncultured Actinomycetes bacterium (assembly GCA_963752505.1). Classification (GTDB taxonomy): domain Bacteria; phylum Actinomycetota; class Actinomycetes; order S36-B12; family UBA10799; genus JACJWR01. The sequence continues at coordinate 7,012 of CAVVYM010000010.1, read as the reverse complement.
GACGGGACCGTCGGTGAGGGCGACGCCCTGCTCGCCCAGCGCCTCCAGGGCGCAGCGAACAGCGTGCCCGGTGCCGAGTTGCGCATTCTGCACGGCAGCGCGGACCTGCGGGTAGTCCGTTGCGAGGTAGTCGGCCACACGCTCGCGCTGGTGACCGATCACGACGACGGTCTCGACCGGGTCGAGCTGGCCGGCCTCGCGCAGCACATGCCCGAGCAGCGGGGTGCCCAGCACCGGATGGAGCACCTTCGCGAGCGAGGACTTCATGCGGGTGCCTTCGCCGGCGGCGAGAACGATGACAAGTGACGGAGAGATGCCAGCCATGACCTCAGCGTAAGCGCTTGGGGAGCGTCGTACGGGTCGCAGCGGCGGTGAGTACGGGCGAACTTTGCTCCCCGCCGAGGATTCGAACCTCGAATACCAGGACCAAAACCTGGGGTGTTGCCGATTACACCAACGGGGATTGCTCCGGCCAATAGTAGGACCCCAGCGCGTTGCGCCTCAGCCGCGGTAGCGGAATTGACGCTACTGCCGCGGCAGGGGATTTGGCAGCGGCTCCACCGGGGCGGGCACACCGAACTCGCACGTGTTGCGCGCCCCGGCACCCGCGAATCGCTCGCGGGCCCAGTTGATGGCGGCGGGTCCACCGGCATCGACGGTGTCCTGGTGAGAGACCCCGCCGAGCCAAAGGCTCGTCATGGGACGTGCTGCGCACCAGTTCTCCTGCAACGTGGCATTGCTGCCCGGCAGTACTACTTCATCGGCGGTGCCCTGGAGAAGGAGCATCGGGAGCGCGGGATCCGGCATGGGCGGAGTCTGATCTCTGATGCCTCGGGCCCACGCGGGATCCTTGGTGGGGTCGGAGGTGAAGAACTGCTCCCCCAGTTTGTCGCGAATCAGCCCGTCGATCGCTTGATCGATAATGCACTTCTTGGACAGTTCGTCCAGCGACGATTTGGCCTCCTCGGTCAGGATGGCTTCGAAGTCCTCATCGGGATACTGCGTCGGCCAGGACGACAGGATGGCCGGGGACAGTGCCCATGCTGCGGCCGTGGGCCACTGGGCTGCCACAGTGGCGCCGATTTCGGCGGCGGGGACCGACGCCATGACTGCCTGCAGGTTGAGTTCCGGCGCAAGATCATCAGCCAAGTCCGCGGCCCACAGGGCGGAGTTACCCCCTTGCGAGGACCCGTAGACCACCCAGTCGCTGCTCGCCTGGGCCCCCTCGAAGTTCTGCGTCGCCCGCACGCTGTTGACCACGTCGCGCGCCTCCTGATCACCGATGAGGTAGCTGCTCGGTCCCGGCACGCCGAGACCGAGGTAGTCCGTCATGGTGACGACCCAACCCTGCTGCAGGGCGGGATCCAACCAGGCCGACGAGGCCAACTGCTTGGCCGAAGTCGCCCGCGACGGCGCGCACGCCGGGTCGGTGCCCACAGTGCCGTGGGCGTACGCCAGCACCTTTCGCCCATCCGGCGGAGCGGCTGCGTCCGGGACGAAGACCATGCCGGAGACCGCGACGGTATCGCCGGCCGCATTCTGGGATGTGTAGATGATCCGGTAGCCCTCGCCACCGTCGACGTCGTAGCCGAGGGGCTCCGAGCGAACCACGGCCCCCGGCTCCGCGGGCAATTCGGCTGGCGCGACGTAGAACGGATCCAGCGCAGCATCGGTGGCCGCCGTGTCGTCACGGTCGCGTATCCAGGCGAATGCCAGCACCCCAGCGGCCGCCACCGAAGCCAGTAGAGCGAGCGCGCCGACCACCGCCAGGATGTTCACCACTACGCGCCCCCAGCGGGTGCTACTGCCGGCCATCGCCACTCTCCGCTCAGTTGTGTAGGCCGACTCGACGGACGACCGGCCTCAGCCTATCGGTCACGGACGCGCCTCAGCCCTCCTTGAGCTTGGCGCCGGCTACGGGCCCCGCGGCCCGCTCGACGCCGCTGCACAGTCCCGATGCCGATAGCGATACCGCGAGGTCGAGGGCCGCCTCGTCGTCGGCGACGAGGAACGCGCACGTCGGCCCGGATCCCGAGACCAACGACCCGAGCGCGCCGGCATCGTTGCCGATCTCCAGCACGAGGTCGAGTTCCGGCCGCAGTGACACGGCAGCGGGCTGGAGGTCGTTCATGAGCGACTCACCGACGCGCACCGGATCGCCCGCGAGGAGTCCCTCCATGAGCCTCGGTGGCACAACAGGTTCCCGGACAACCGAACCGGCACGTAACCGGTCGCATTCGGCATAGACGTGGGGCGTTGACAGTCCCTTGTCGCTCACCGCGAACACCCAGTGGTAGCTACCGCGCGCCATCGCGCTGGTGATGTTCTCACCGCGACCGGTGCCGATGGCGGTGCCGCCGTAGAGGAGGAATGGCACGTCGGACCCCAACTCGGATGCCAGCTGCACCATGCGATCGCGGTGCAGACTCGCCCGCCAGAGGATGTCGCACGCCAGCAGGGCGCCCGCCGCGTCCGCGGAACCACCGGCCATACCGCCCGCCACCGGGATCCGTTTGTCGATGTGAATGTGCAGGTCAGGTTCAGTGTCTGCTTCGGCCGCCACCAACTCGGCCGCCCGCCACGCCAGATTCGATTCGTCGGTCGGTATCGACTCGATGTCCGGACCGGCAACTGTGATCGTGATGCCGTTGCCTGCGCTGCGGCGGCTGACCGTGACCTCGTCGTACACGCCCACGGCCTGGTAGACGGTGGCGAGTTCGTGAAAGCCGTCGGCTCGCACCGGGCCCACGCCCAGGGCCAGATTGACCTTGGCAGGCACCGTGGCGGTGACGGACTTCGCGAACGCGGGCACGTCTCGGAGCCTAGGCGGATGCCATGGTCCTATGCCTGCTGGCCAGACACCGGAAATCAGCCGCGCTCAGGGTCTCACCACGCGCCGTCAGCGGAATCTCGCACTGGGTGAGGATGCGCTCAGCCTCGGCTAGGCCACCGGCCCAGTCCCGCAGCGATGTGCGCAGCACCTTGCGCCGCTGGGCGAAGGCGGCGTCGATGGCGGCGAAGGCCACCACGCGCAGTCGCTCCTCATGTGCAACGTCATCACGGCCGACGTGCGCACCGGTATCGGCGTGCCGCACGAACCGCACCAGGCCGCTGGCCACCCGTGGCACCGGCCAGAAGACAGACGCCGAGACCAGCCCGGCCGACTGCGCTCGGCCATACCAGGCCAGTTTCACGCTGGGTACCCCATAGGTGCGGCTACCTGGCGGCGCACACAGCCGGTCGGCCACCTCCTTCTGCACCATCACCAGACCGTGGGCGATGCTCGGCCAGCGGGCCAACGATTCGAGCAGAACGGGCACGGCAACGTTGTAGGGCAGGTTGGCGACGAGGGCGGTCGGCGAGGGCCCCGGCAGTGAATCCAGGGCCAGCGCGTCGGCCCGCACAACCCGGAGGCGATCGGCCAAGTCGGGTGCTACTTCACTCACAGTCTGGGCCAGCCGAGCCGCGAGCAGGGGGTCGATCTCGACTGCGGTCAGGCTGCTGGCGTGTGGCAGTAGAGCCAGGGTGAGCGAACCCAGGCCGGGGCCCACTTCGAGCACCACGTCAGTGGGGGCGACATCGGCGCGAGCCGCGATCATGCGCACCGTGTTGGGGTCGATCACGAAGTTCTGACCCTTGGACTTGGTGGGCACCAGGTCGAGTTCGGACGCGCAGACGCCGAATCTCCACCGGGCCGAGGAGCCGGTCGCCCGTCACCGCCTACAGCGCTCCGAACGCACGCTCGGTGTTGGCCATCAGGGTCTCGCAGGTGTCGGCCAGGTCCCAGTTTCGATAGTCGGCGATCGCCCGCGTGGTCACGGGCACCAGGTAGGAGGCGTTGGGCTTGCCGCGGTAGGGCACCGGTGTGAGGAATGGCGCGTCGGTCTCCACCAGCAGTAGCTCCGCGGGCACCACGTCGAGCGCGTCTCGCAAGTCCTGTGCGTTCTTGAACGTCACCACGCCGGCGAACGAGCAGAAGAAGCCGCGGTCAACGGCAGCTTGAGCGAACCGGGCGTCACCGGAGAAGCAGTGCAGCACGACGGTGTCGGGGGCGCCTTCGTCATCGAGGATGCGCAACACGGCGTCGTGTGCCTCCCGGTCATGCACCACCAGCGCCTTGTTGTGGGCTTTCGCGAGCGCGATGTGACGACGGAAGGACTCCTCCTGCACGGCTTGACCGGCGGGCGGCGTCCGGTAGAAGTCCATGCCTGTCTCGCCGATGCCGCGCACCACCGGATTCGAGGCCAGCTCGTCGAGTTCGGCGTAGGCCTGCTCGAGCGCCGCGGCCCCGCCCGATTCGTGCACCCTCGGTGCCTCGTTGGGATGCAAGGCAACGGTGGCCCAGACGTGCTGGTGCGCAGCGGCGATGGCCACCGCGCGGTGCGATCCGGCCAGATCGCATCCCACTTGGACGATGGCGCTGACTCCCACCTTCGCCGCGGCGGCGACCGCGTCGGCTATCGCCGGGGAGTCGGCAGCCAGGATCGGCTCGCCGTCCAGCCCGAGATCGAGGTGGCAGTGACTATCGGCCACCTTCGCAGGCAGCGGAGCAGGCAACGGCGGGTATTGCGCACCGAGGGGCGAGGCGTCCGGTGCCGGGCTCACGACGCCGCCTCGATGCGGGGGAACAGAGCATCGCCTTTGGTGACCAGAGCCCCGGGCGGCAACTGCCCCCAGCTGCCCACTTCGCTCACATCGCGGGCCGCCAGCGGGCCGAGGTGCGGCAGGGCGCCGACCCGGCTCCAGACCAACGACATCGCGTGCGGCATGACGGCGTTGTAGAGCACGGCGATAGCCCGCAGCGCCTCACACATCACATAGAGCACCGTGTGCAACCGCTCGGTGCTTTCTGGATCCTTGGCGAGTTTCCACGGCTCCTGCTCGGTGACGTACAGGTTGACCGCTTCCACGAAGCTGCGGACCGCAGCGATTCCAAGGGAGAATTCCAGTTTCATCATGGCCGAATCGGCTCGTTCGCTCGCCGCCAGCAACGAATCCTGCAGGTTCCGATCCGCGTTCGTGTACGGCCCTGGCTCGGGCAGGATTCCGTCGCAGTACTTGCCGACCATGGCGGTAGCGCGGGAGACGAGGTTGCCCAGCCCGTTGGCCAGTTCGGCCGTGTAGCGGGCCTGCATGTCCTCCCAGGAGAACGAACCGTCCTGCCCGAAATGGATCGCCGACATGAAGTAGTAGCGGAAGGCATCGGCGCCGAACGTATCGGTGATCTGTTCCGGAGCGATGCCGGTGAGTTTGGTCTTCGACATCTTCTCGCCGCCCACCAGCAACCAGCCATGGGCGAACACCTTGTGGGGCAGCGGGAGTCCGGCTGCCATCAACATCGCGGGCCAGTAGACGGCGTGGAATCGCAGGATGTCTTTGCCCACGAGGTGGACATCGGCGGGCCACGCTTGGGCGAATCGCCGACTCTCGGGTGTGTCAGGAGCGGCCCCGAAGCCGATGGCGGTGATGTAGTTGAGCAGCGCGTCGAACCAGACGTAGACGACTTGCTCGGAATCCCAGGGCAGCGGCACCCCCCACTCGACCGCAGAGCGCGACATCGAGATGTCCGACAGGCCGCCGGAGATGAACGAGACAACCTCGTTGTAGGCGCTCTTCGGCTCGACCGCGTGGGTGTGTCGCTTGTAGTGCTCCAGGAGCGGCTCGGTGAAAGCCGACAGCCGAAACCACCAGTTCCGCTCCGACAGCATCTCCACCGGCTTGGAGTGGATCGGGCACAGCTGTTCGCCGTCGTCCGATTCGATCAAGTCGCCGGGAAGTTTGAACTCCTCGCAACCCACGCAGTAGGGACCCTCGTAGACGTCCTCGAAGACGTAGCCGTTGTCCTTGAGCCGTTGCCAGAACACGGCGACCCCGTGGCGATGGCGCCCTGAGGTGGTGCGGATGAAGTCGTCATTGGCGACGTCGAGGGTCTCGAGCAGCGGCAGCCAGGACTCATGCACGAGCTTGTGCGTCCAGTCCGCGGGAGTCATGTCGTTGGCCTGCGCTGTGCGCTCCACCTTGGTGCCGTGTTCGTCGGTGCCGGTCAAATACCAGACCTGCTCCCCGCGCTGCCGATGCCAGCGCGTCAGCACATCGCCGGCGACAGTCGTGTAGGCGTGCCCGATGTGGGGTGCATCGTTGACGTAGTAAATCGGCGTGGTGACGTAGAAAGCCGTGCGCGGGGACATGCCGTTGATCCTACGCAGGTCCTTCGGCACTGGTGTTCCGAGCGGCGACCACGGCGTCGAAGACGTCACGCTTGGGAACCTCATACTCCCGGGCGACGCTCGCGATTGCCGACTTGCGATGCTCCCCGCCGGCTTCTCGCCGCGCTACCGCCTCCGCCAGCAGTGCCGGTGTCACCCGCGCGGCCCGACTACCGGCAGGCGCACCAGCGACCACCAGGGTGATCTCGCCCAACACCGGCTCAGCCTGGGTCGCGTCCCGCAGTTCGCCGAGTGAGCCGCGCACCACCTCCTCGTGAGTCTTCGTCAACTCCCGGCAGAGCACCGCCGCTCGGTCGGCTCCGAACGCGTCGGCCATCGCGCCCAGCGCATCCGCCGTGCGCCGCGGCGACTCGAAGAAAACCATGGTGCGGGACTCGTCGCGCAAGGCCGTCAACCGTCGTGCCCGCTCGCCCTGTTTGCGGGGCAGGAACCCCTCGAAGCAGAATCGGTCGCTGGGCAGGCCGGAGACCGCAAGGGCGGCAGTCACCGCCGAAGGTCCGGGCGCCACGCTGACCCGAACACCGCGTTGCGCCGCCCGCGCCACCAGCCGGTAACCCGGGTCGCTCACCACCGGCGTTCCCGCGTCGCTCACCACCAGCACCAGGGCATCGGCGGCCAGGGCAACATCGAGCAGGTGCTCGCTGCGGGCAGATTCCACCGCTTCGTAGAAGGACACGACCCGACCGCGGATTTCCACTCCCAGGTCACGCGCGAGACGTCGGACGCGGCGGGTGTCCTCGGCCGCCACCACATCGGCCTCGGCCAGCAGCGCCATCAACCGCTGC
>CAVVYM010000009.1:0-269154 GCA_963752505.1 uncultured Actinomycetes bacterium | reverse complement strand
GGGGGTCGCCCTCGAGGTCCGGGAGGGTCAGCTCCGGTAGGGGCGAACCGAGGGGCACTTGGGAGGAATAGACGGCCATAAGATCAGCCTACCCACTGCTGGGAGCCGTCGCCGAAATCGAACCACACGCTGGCTGTCAAGGCCCGCCCGCCGGACTGTGGCTGGCGACCACCTCGAGCTGATGCTGCTGCTGGGGGATCGCCCCGCACGATACGACTGCAGCAGCGCCGCCTCGCTTCGCGACGTCCACGTCCACTTCGATCCCATTGGGGGCGCGAAGCGTCACCCGGATCACTCCGGCGCTGCGTTGGCGCTCGGCCACGACCATGACGTCCTCGGGACCGGTGAGCTGCCGCTGGGTGCGGAGGAAGACATCGGCCACCTGGGCGGCCGGTCGCAACGAGGATCGACCTCGCAGGTGGGACAGGTGAACGGCACCGCGGCGCGCATCGTCGAGCACCGCAGTGATGTCGGCCGCGGTGAGCCGGCCATACACGTAGCCCCACGGCAGGAGGACACCGGTGGCGGCGAATCGATGGCCCCCGAGATGCGAGCACTCCCAGACCGCGGGATCGGCAACGCCGGAGAGCGCGGCTCTGCCCAGTCGGGCGCAGCAAGCATCGCGCTTTCCGTTCGTGCAGACAAAGAAACGGGGTTCTGCCGGTGGCCACTCGGGCAGGTTCCCCGCGACGCACGAAGCGGGGTCGAGGTCGAGCAGTTGACGTGCATCGGTGAGCGTCGTTGAGACCGCGCGGCCGGTGGGCGCGTGTGCGCACCAGACCGTTGTTCCGTGCCCGGGGCGTGGCTCAGCGTGTCGTCCCGGGGGACGTCCCAGGATTACCTTGGCTCCTTCCCAGGCCGGGGCCGAGAGGAACGCGCCCACGGTCGGTGGCAGTCCCGATTCGAGCAGCGCCTGTCGCCCGTAGGCGCCATGTTGTTCGACCACCAGCCAAGTAGTCGCCGCGGGGGCGGTACCCGCTAGCGATTCGTCGGCCGCCGCCGAGGCGGTGGCACAGGGGACAGTCGGGCGCCCGTGCCCGTCCGCCGACAGCACCCTCAGCCTCCGCCGAGGGGGACGCCGCCACCGGCATAGGCCAATCGGGCAGGCACCGCCGTGCCCGAGGCGTCGCGACGCGCGTCGGGCTCGGGCAGGTCGATGTTGGCGCCGGCCGAGTCACAGGCGGCAGGTGACGGCCCCACTGCGGCCACGACGATCGAGGTCTCACCCGCCAGCAGGCGTTGACATCGCACGCCACCAGTCGCCCGACCCTTGGCCGGGTACTCGGCCAGGGGAGTCACCTTCGCGGAGGTGACCCCATCTGCCCCCGCGGCAACGGTCAGCACCGACGCATCGTCGAGGTCAACGACCCCGAAGCCCACGACCGTGGCGTCGTCGGACAACTTGATCCCCGCGACGCCGCCCGCGTTTCGTCCCTGGGGACGCACCAAGTCGGCCGGAAAGTGCAGCAGGGAGCCCGCCGAGGTGACGAAGACAAGTTCGTCGTCGTCGTCGCAGGCCGCCGCGGCGACGACGGCGTCGGAGTCTTTCAGCGCGATCACCGCCCAATCGGACTTGTTGCCCGGCGCACCGGGCGCGACCCGTTTCACCACACCTTCGGCGGTTCCCACCGCGAAGCCGCGATCGTCCAGTGGAACCACGCCCACCGCCCGTTCCGACTCCGCAAGGTGGGCGAAGGCCGCCGCATCGGGGGCGCCGACGAGGCTGGGGTGGCCGGCGGTAGCGGGCAGCGCGGGTAGGTCAACCACCGGCATCCGCACCAGGCGGCCTCGGTTCGTGACGACACCGAATTCCGAGCGCGTGCTGGTGGTGACCGCAGACTGCAGAGCGGCGTGCGGGCCGAGGTTGCCCACAGGCGGACCGTCGGCCAGTGGCAGGCGCGCGATGAGTCCGCTCGCGGACAGCACGACGCGACAGGGTTCGTCCGCCATCTCCAGCGATATCTGCCCGCCAGCGGTCGAAGCCCTCGCCGCCTCGGAGATCAAGACCGTGCGGCGGCCGGTGGAGTGTTGTGCCGCGACTTCGGCCAGCTCGTCAGAAACTGCCCGCGACAGGACCTTGGGGTCCTCCAGCAGTTGCGTGAGACCGCTGATGGTCTCGTGGAGTTCATCTCGTTCGGATTCGAGTTCGATCCTCGAAAACTTGGTGAGCCGTCGCAGCGGCATGTCCAGGATGTAGTTGGCTTGAAGTTCGGTGAGGTCGAAAATCGCGATGAGCCGGGCTCGCGCCTCGATGGCATCATCGCTGCTGCGGATCACCGCGATGACCTCGTCGATATCGAGGATGGCGATGAGGAGCCCCTCGACCAGGTGCAGCCGTTCCCTGGCCTTGGTGCGGCGGAATTCGCTTCGGCGCCGGACCACTTCCCGGCGGTGGTCGAGGAACACCTCCAACATTTGCTTGAGCCCAAGCGTCGCCGGGGCGCCGTCAACGAGGGCGACCGCGTTGATGTTGAACTGTTCCTCGAGCGGAGTCAGCTTGTAGAGCTGCTCGAGCAACGCCTCGGGATTGATGCCGCTCTTGACCTCGATCAGCAATCGAAGGCCTTGATCACCATCGGTGAGGTCGGTGAGGCCGGCGATTCCCACGATCTTCTTCGACGAGTGAAGATCCTTGATGCGCTGCATCACACGTTCGATGCCGACGTTGTAGGGCAACTCGGTGATGACGATGCCACGTCGGCGGGGCGTTACCTGCTCGAAGGAGGCGGTCGCGCGCATGCGGAACGAGCCGCGACCGGTGTCGTAGGCGTCGCGGATGCCGTCGAGGCCCACGATGCGCGCCCCCGAGGGCAGGTCCGGCCCTGGGACGAAGCGCATCAACTCGGCGACGGTGGCCTCCGGGTGGTCGAGGAGGTGACGCGCAGCGTTGATGACCTCCCCCAAGTTGTGGGGAGCGATGTTCGTCGCCATTCCGACGGCGATGCCGGTGGCGCCGTTGACCAGCAACGAGGGGATGGCGGCCGGGAGCACCGAGGGTTCTGATTCACGGCCGTCGTAGTTTGGGGCGAAGTCGACGGTGTCCTCGTGGATGCCGGCGATCATCGGCAGTGCAGCGGTGGCGAGTCGACACTCGGTGTAGCGCATCGCCGCGGGGCCGTCGTCCAGGCTGCCGAAGTTGCCGTGGCCGTCGATGAAGGGCAAGCGCAGCGAGAACGGTTGCGCCATGCGCACCAAAGCGTCGTAGATCGCACCTTCTCCGTGGGGGTGCAGTCGGCCCATGACCTCGCCCACCACACGCGCGCACTTCACATGACCGCGATCCGGGCGCAGACCCATCTCGCCCGCTTGGTAGAGGATGCGGCGCTGCACTGGCTTGAGACCGTCGCGGGCGTCGGGCAGCGCTCGGGCGTAGATCACCGAGTAGGCGTACTCCAAGAAGGATCCGCGCATCTCCTCGCCGACGTCGACCTCGACGATGCGTTCGGGTGTCTCCGGATGTGGAATCGTACGCTTCGGCATTGCTCGATTGTCCCGCACCGAGTCCGCTCAGCCGGGCTTGCCCCGTCGGGTGTTCGTCAGCGACGTCAGCGGCTAGGTTAGGTGAGTGGAGCACCCGGACGGATATCCAGAGCATCTCGAGGCGGACGTGCTGTTGCGAGATGGCCGGCCCTGCCACCTCCGTCCGATCACTACCGACGACGCGGCCGACCTAGCGGAGTTCCACCGTTCACTTTCGCCGGAAACGGTGTATCTGCGCTTCTTCGCTCCCTATCCCGAACTGAGCGAGCGGGACCTAGAACGATTCACCCACGTCGACTACGTCGACCGCCTCGCGTTGGTCGCCACTCAGCACGGCTCCATCGTGGGTGTGGGCAGGTATGACCGCGTGGACAGCCACTCCGCGGAGATCGCCTTCACCATCCGCGATGACCACCAGGGCAGGGGACTTGGATCGGTGCTGCTCGAGCACCTCGCAGCCGCGGCTCGGGAGAACGGTATCGACCGCTTTGTGGCCGAGGTGCTCCCCAGCAACCAACGCATGATCGGGACCTTCGTCGAGGCTGGCTACCGGGTCAAGCAGCACTTCGAAGAGGGTGTCATCGAACTCGAATTCGACATCGAGCCCACGGCGGGCGAATCGGCGGTCATGCATGCGCGCGAACATGCTGCGGAGGCACGTTCCGTCGAAGCCCTGCTGTACCCGCGCAAGGTGATGGTGATCGGGGTGAGCCGCAGGGAGGGATCCGTGGGGCAACACGTGGTCCGCAACTTGCAGCGCAGCGGATTCACCGGATCCCTGTACGCCGTGCACCCGGAGGTGGACGAAGTTGCTGGGATCCCCGCCTACCGTTCCGTTGCCGATGCGCCCGGTCCGATCGATCTCGCCGTCGTCACCGCCCCCATCGACTCGGTGCAGGCGATCGTGGACGACTGTGCGGCGGCCGGGGTGCGCGCCCTGGAGGTGATTTCCTCGGGGTTCTCGGAGTATGACCCGGATGGTCCAGCCCGAGCGCGCGAGCTGGTGTCGCGGGCCAGGGAGAGCGGCGTACGCGTGGTGGGGCCGGAGGCCCTCGGCATCATCAACACCGACCCCCGGGTCCAGCTCAACGCCAGCTTGGCCGAGGTCGTGCCCAGCCGGGGTCGCATCGGCTTCTTCTGCGAATCAGGAACTTTGGGGGCGACCTTCCTGGAAGAGATGAGCGCCCGGCAATTGGGGTTGTCGACGTTCATCTCACCGGGCATGCGGGTAGACGTCTCAGGGAACGACCTGCTGCAGTACTGGGAATCAGACGAATCAACCTCGGTTGTGTTGCTGTACCTGCAGGGACTCGGCAACCCGCGCAAATTCGCCCGGATCGTACGCCGGCTTTCGCGTCGCAAGCCCGTGCTGGCCGTGCTCACGGGCCGCGTGCACGGCAGCGAAGACAATGACGACCTGCTGCCGGATCAAGTGGTGGATGAACTGCTGGAGCAGTGCGGTGTGCTGCAGACCCGAACCATCGGTGGCCTGCTCGACGTCGCCGCGCTGATGGCGATGCAGCCCATCCCGCGTGGTGGCCGGGTCGCGCTCGTCAGCAACTCCACCGCGCTGCTCATGCACACCATGGACCTCGTCGACTCCTCTGGCATGCAGACCGTACATCGCCCCTATCGGGTGCAGTGGGACGCTGGCGGCGAGGAGGTCGGGCAGGTTCTTTCCGAGGCGCTGAAGGCGAAGGACGTAGATGCCGTCATCGTGATCCACGTGCCACCCGTGCGCGCCGACCTCACCGGCGTCGCCGACGTGTTGCGCGACATTGCGGCCGACTCGACGAAACCGGTGCTGGCCGTGCTGCCTCACGAAACCGGGTTGACCGGGCGATCTTCGCTGGTCGTCAATCCGAGTGCGCAGGGGGCGCCCGGTGCGGGCTCAGTTCCGGTGTACGGTGAGCCGGCGGCGGCGGTGGCGGCGTTGTCACTTGCGGTCCAGCACGCAGTTTGGCTGGCGACCCCGGTGGGTGAGGAACCGGAGCCGCTCGGCGTCGACGAGGATCGGGCCGAGGCACTCATCGACTCCGTCTTGGAGCACACCACCGAAGCAGTCTCCGAGACCAGCCACACGATTCCCATCCGGGTGATCTCCCACCCGCGGCGCAACATCCTCAGTGGCGCAGAGACAAACGAGTTGTTCGCCGCCTACGGACTAGAACTGTGGCCCAGCTTCAGCGTGGCCAGCGAGCAAGAGGCGGCAGAACGGGCGGCCGAGATCGGCTACCCAGTTGTGCTCAAGACCGAGAGTCAGCGATTGGTGCACCGCACCGACCTCGGGGGAGTGCGCTTGAGCCTGGAGAACGAGCGTTCACTGCGGACGGCCTTCCTCTCCATGGTGGCGCAGCACCCCAGCGACGTCCGCGAGAGTCTCGTGGTGCAGGCGATGGCCCCGCCCGGGGTGCCCTGCTCGGTGATCACCCGGGAGGATCCGGCCTTCGGACCGGTGATCTCGTTCACGGTCGGCGGCGTGGTCTCCGATCTGGTCTCCGATCATGCGTATTGGATGCCCCCGCTCACTGACCTCGACGCCGAGCGCTTGATCCGAGCCCCGCGCACCTCGGAGCTGCTGTTTGGATATCAGGGCAGCGAACCAGCCAACGTGAGCGCACTGGCCGCCGTGCTCATGCGGGTGGCGCTCATGGCCGAGGACTGGCCGCAGATCCACACCCTTGAGATCAACCCGATGTTGGCCACCCCGAGCGGGTGTTACCTGCTGGGAGCGAGCGTCGAGTTGCTCCCCGCCGCTGACCGGCAGGAGTTGCAGCCGCGACGCATGTAACGGCCCCGGTGGCCGTGGCAGGATGGGGCCATGGCCCAACCTGCCGCTCAGTCGGCCCGCCTGCGCAAGGCCGTCGAACGCAGCGGCTACTACCCGAGTTTGGTCCTCGATTCACTCGAGACCGCACTGGGGGCCGAGGCCGCCGTAAGCTTCTTCGTGCATCACGAGGCTACGTTCGACCGCGAAGAACTGCGGCGCCACATCACTGTGCTGGTGCTGACCCCCAGCCGCCTGGTGGTGGCCCACGTTGACGAGCACCCGCCGGACGAGGAGTCGCCCGTTGCACACGCGTCGTCTTCGACGGAGGCCGTGCGAATCGACCGGATCCAATCGGTTGTGGTCACCCGGGTGATTCCGGACCCCGCCACGTACTCTCCGCGAACCCAACCCACCGAGGTGGTCCTCACCTTGGGCTGGGGGGCAGTGAACCGTATTGATCTTGAGCCGGCGCGTTGCGCTGACCCCACGTGCGAAGCAGACCACGGCTACACGGGAGCGGCCACCAACGACGACTTCACCGTTCGGGTGTCGGAAACCGCCGACGGGGCCGATGTGGTGGCGCAGGCGCTCGAGTTCGCCGCCGCGCTGTCGGAACTCTCAGCGCGCTGATCGAACCATTCCCGGGTGGGACCTACTCGTCGTCGCTGCGTGAGACTCCGAAGAGGATTTCGTCCCACGTGGGCTCGCGGCGCTCGGCGCGCTTGCGTGCGGCGCGGCGGCGTGCTGCTCGCCGCGACACCGGTCGCGACCCTGCGGACTCGACGGTGGAGTGCTCGGTAGCCACGGGCTGAGCAGCCTTGCCGGCGGCGACGGGAGCCGCGACAGGCTCGTCGTCGGCCAGGTCGATGTCGGCTGCGGGCGCGCTCGCAGCGCCTGTCCGCGTGCCCCAACGGCCTTCGGTCGGTTCCTGTCCCTCGTCTTCGATGACGATGACTCGATCGGGTTCTGGCTCAGCGACCTCGGGGGCATTGGTGAGCCAGCGTGCCGTGTCGTTCTCGGCGACGACGGATTTCGTGGCCGGGTCGAACAGGAATTCGGCGGCTTCGTCACTCATGGGCACAGTGGCCTTGTCGCTAGCGAACCGCACCACAACCGTCCAGGATCCGTCGTGTCGGCGCCACGAATCCCACGACGGCTCGTCGTCGATGCCGCGGGAAAGAAGCTTGTGGGTCACGGATTCCTCGAGTGTTCCACCCGCAGGCACCGGACAGTCGGCAGCTTGGTTGGCCACGAAGGCGCGCTCCTGGAACACCGGTACGGCGAAGTTCTCAACTTTCTCGCGCGGCATCCCGGACTCTGCGACTACGTCGTTGATCGAGGCGCCGTGCCGCAGTTTGCGCTGCACGTCGCGCGGAGTGACGGGACCGTCAACCGGGATGCGCATTTGCAGCGCGGCGTCACGATCCGCAGGTGCCACGGCGGCGCGGAGCCTGTCCGTGATGGCGACCCGGTACTCGACGCCGGACTTGTCGAGCAGCACGAGTTGGGCACCGTCTTCGGAGAGGCGGCTGTAGATCAGATGTGTCATGCGGATGCTCCATTTCCGGTTCCACGACTCGAAGGCCAGTGTGTCAGAGAGAACCGCCAACGCCGGTGATGCTGGGCGTGTTGCGTCAGCGTTTCTGATACCCGATGTGCGCGCCAGGGGGCCAGGCGGCAGGATCAAGGCATGACTGACTACGACGCCCTGCTTTGGCTGTCTTTCGGCGGTCCCGAGGGCCCCGACGATGTGATTCCGTTCCTGGAGAACGTCACACGCGGCCGTGGAATCCCGGTGGAGCGGCTGGCGGAAGTGGGTGCTCACTACCAGCATTTCGGTGGCGTCTCTCCCATCAACCAGCAGAACCGCGAGCTCATCGCGGCGCTCGCCGAGGAGCTTCGCGGCCGGGGCGTCACCCTGCCGCTCTATTTCGGCAACCGCAATTGGCATCCGCTGCTCCCCGACACCCTGCGTGAGATTGCCGCGGCAGGGCATCGCCGGGTGCTGGTCATCGTTTCCAGCGCGTTTTCCTCCTACTCGGGTTGCCGCCAGTACCGGGAGAATCTGGCCGCGGCCGTCGACGAGGCCGAACTCGCGGGGGTGCTCACAGTTGACAAGGTGCGGCACTACTTCGACCACCCGGGATTCGTCGAGCCGATGGTCGATTCAGTCGTGGCCGCGCTCGAGCGGTTGCCCGAGGTCGACGAATCGACGCGATTGGTCTTCACCACCCATTCGATTCCCACCGCGGCGGCGGCCACCAGCGGACCCCCCGGCTGGTACGACCCCGAGGCCGGGGGTGCCTACGTCACGCAGCAGAAGGCAGTCGCGCAGGTGATTGCTGACGCCGTGGCCGAACGTTGGGGGTACCCGCTGAAGTGGGACCTCGTTTATCAGTCGCGCTCGGGCCCACCGCAGATACCGTGGCTGGAGCCGGACATCAGCGACCACCTCGATGAATGTCGTAGTGATGGTGTGTCTGGCGTGGTGATGATTCCGGTCGGCTTCATCAGCGATCACATGGAGGTCATCTGGGATCTCGACACCGAGGCAGCGTCGCACGCCGAACACATCGGCTTGCCGTGCGTGCGGGCGGCCACGGTCGGGGTCGCCCCGGCCTTCGTGGCGGGCCTGGCCGACCTGATCGAGGAGCGCCTCAATGACGTTCCTGCCGACCAGCGACCGGCGCTCACCAAGTTCGGGCCGTCCTACGACGCCTGCCCGGTGGGTTGTTGCCCGAATCCCCGGGGCGAGAAGCCTGTGCTCTGCTCTGCTGCCGGTGAGGTCGGTCGGCCGTGGACGAATTGAGGTTGCTGGAGTTGGCGAGGCAGGCCGCACAGGCAGCAGCCTCCTATCTCACCTCACGTCGTCCTGCCGAGTTGCTCGTGGAGTCGAAGTCGACGGCCACCGACGCCGTCACTGAGATGGACCGGGGAAGCGAGGCGCTGATCGTCGGACACCTGCTCGCCGAACGCGGCGACGATGCGGTGCTGGGGGAGGAAGGCGGACAGCGCCCTGGCACGTCCGGAGTCCGGTGGGTGATCGACCCATTGGATGGCACCGTCAACTATCTCTACAACCTCCCCGTGTGGGCGGTGAGTATCGCCGCTGAAGTGGAGGGTGACGTGGTGGCCGGCGTCGTGCGCGCACCGGTGCTCGGTGTCGAGTGGTACGCGGCGAGGGGTCACGGATCCTGGCGCGAAATCGAGGGTGCCCAGCCCCTACCCAACGCGGTGAGCACAACAACCGACCTGTCCCGTTCCCTCGTGGCCACCGGCTTCGGCTATAACGCGGCTGACCGCGTGCGCCAGGCGAGCCGGCTACAGTCGCTCATCGGTGGCATCCGCGACATCCGCAGGGCCGGCGCGGCCGCGATCGACATGTGCTGGGTGGCCGACGCCACTGTGGACCTCTACTTCGAAGAAGGCACCCACCACTGGGACCGGGCTGCGGCCGCTTTGATCGTCGCCGAGGCAGGCGGGGTCCTCTGCGATGCCGCAGGGGGAGCGCCCACCGATCAGCTCGCGATCGCGGGTTCGCCCGAACTCGCCGAGCAGTTCCGAGCGCTGCTGGCCACCGCCTAGTCCCTGCTCACGAGGGCTAGTCCAGCCGGCGCAGCATTCCTGGATACCGGCGGGCGTTGTTGACGTACATGCCGACGCCGTTGGTGATCATCTCGTCGGTGACGACATCGGTGCGCAACTTGGCAGGAATGCCGAGGGCCATGGCTCGACTCGGCACCGTCATACCGTTGGGAACCAGAGCCGACGCGCCTACCAGTGACCAGGACTCGACGTGCGCCCGATGCAGCACCACCGAGCCGGAGCCGATCAGCGCATCGTCATCGACCGTGCAGCCTTCGAGGTGCGCGTTGTGCCCCACCACGCAGCGGGCACCGATAGAGGTGGGCAACGCGGTGGTGCAATGGACGATCGTGCCGTCCTGGACAGACGTCTGCGCACCGACGGAAATCCGGTTGTTGTCGCCTCTCAGCACCGCCCCTGGCCACACGCTGGATTCGGGGCCCAGCACAACATCGCCGATGAGAACGGCGTCGGGGTGAACGAATGCGGAGGGGTCAATCGTGGGCGCCAGATCGCCCAAGGCGTAGATCGGCATGGCCCCACCGTAGTGCGCTGCATGGCTTGTTGGGCACCCGTGGGGCGCCACCCGCGGGCGAGGGCATATCCTTGCGCCCGATCGTGTTGCACGAATCCCTGTGCGGGATGAATGCCGGGGTGTAGTACGTCGTTCCGAGTGAAATGGGAAGGTGACTGTGGCTACCGACTACGACGCTCCTCGCAAGACTGAGGAGGACATACGTGAGGAGGGCCTGGAAGAACTCAAGGCCCGTCGCGCAGACAAGGCGGCCACCCTCATCGACGTGGACGAAGTCGAAGAGGTCGAAACTCTTGAGTTGCCCGGCGCGGACCTTTCCGACCAGTCGCTGACCGCGCGGGTGGTGCCCGAGCAGGTCGACGAGTTCACCTGCTCAGTGTGTTTCCTGGTGCACCACCGCAGCCAGAAGGTCAAGGACGTGGACGGCTTCCCGGTCTGCTCAGAGTGCGCCTAGCAACATGTGACGGGTAGCGGCCAGTGGACCACTGACTGCTACCCGTCACATGTGGGGTCCTCGCGAGTTGCCTAGGCTTCGTGGCCTGAGCCCAGGCTTGGGTGATCTTCGGTGTATTTCGCGGCTCCGCGTTGAATCAAGACGTCGATCAGCGCGGTTGTGACCGCAGTCAACATCGCCCACATGAGAACTGTGCGGAGCGGGGTATTGACGTCACCGCGGTTTGGCGGCGCTTCGCCGGTCTTGCGGCTGTAGGCCTTGGACATGCCCTTGCGCACCGCCCAAGTCGCTGCCATCGAAATGATTGGAGCGAAAGAACGGGGGTCGATCTGGGCCATGGTTTCTCCTCATCCAACGTGGTCAGTATCGAGCAGTATCAACAGCAGGCCAGGCGCGGTCAGTGATCTTGATCACCTGCGGTTACGGACATAATGGCAGAGGCGAGGGCCTCCGGTCGTCTGCTTGAGATCAACCAGTAGCTGTGCGGGTCCCGGGGATCGGTGATCTCCACGGCGACGGCAGTCCTCGCGTAGCCGTTGCGAAGGAGGAGGAAGGCGTTGGCGTCGCCGCCCGGGCCGCGAGCTGCGGCGGTAGCCGCGCTATCCAACGCTCGCACTCGGCCGACGTACTGCACCGGCAGACTCGCGCGGCCGGCGTGCAAGTGATGATCATCGACCCGCACGACCGCGAAGAGGCGGATCACCAGAAAGCAGCCGATCCCGGCAAGAATCCCGAAGGTGACCAGGCCGGCCACTGGACCCAGCGCGAAGCCATAGGCGACGCCGAGGAAGAGTCCGGCGGCAACCGCGATCACCCACAGCCAGGGTGACGGTCGCAGCCTTTCGACGTAATGCACCTTGGCAGGCTCTGCCGTGTCGGGCACGGGGAGATGAACATCGGACATGTCCCCAGCGTAGGTTTGGAGCATGACCGAGCACCAGCCGGTGCGGGCACCAGGTGCACCTGCGCCCGGCGCCTCCATTCCGAGTCACTACCCCATGTGCATGGCGTGCGGGGAGGATCACCCCAGCAGTCTGGGTGTCGTCCTCTACGCCGGTTCGGGGGTGACCGTGACGGGCAGCTACACCGTCAACGAGTTCCAGCAGGGCGCCCCGGGCATCGCCCACGGTGGTGTCTTGGCGGCAGTGATGGATGAGTTGCTGGGCAGCCTCAACTGGCTGCTCATGGCACCGGCGGTGACGTATCGCCTACAGACCACCTTCCACCGCCCAGTCCCGGTTGATACCACGCTGGAACTAAGGGCCGAGGTCAGCGAGGTGGTCGATCGCCGAGTGCTCTGCCGGGGCCAGGCCCGACTGCCCGGGGGTGACGTTGCGGTGCGTGCTGACGGTGAGTTCCGGCAAGTGCCACCGGAGCACTTTCATGCCCACGGACACCCGGACTTCGTCCGCAAGGCATCTGGTCTCCAGCCCTGGCGCAACCCTGAGGAGGTGGTGTGGCCATGAATCTGGACGTTCTCATCGTCCGGCTGGATCCGGACCTGCCATTGCCCCGGTACGCCCATCCCGGCGACGCTGGCTTCGACCTGTGTGCCCGGGTCGATGTGACGCTCGGTCCCGGTGAGCGTGTCGCGGTACCAACGGGGATCGCCCTGGCATTGCCCGCAGGCTACGCGGGTCTGGTGACTCCTCGCAGCGGGTTGGCGCGTGACTGGGGCGTGGGAATGGTGAACGCCCCAGGCGTCATCGACGCGGGCTACCGTGGTGAGCTGAAGGTGTTGCTGGTGAACCACGACGGGCACACCACGGTGCGGTTGACGCGCGGTGATCGCATCGGTCAACTGCTCATCCTTCCGCTGCCGCGCGTGCGGTTCGTGGAAGTCGAAACGCTTCCGGGTTCGGACCGGGGGACTGGTGGGTTTGGATCGTCGGGTCGATGATTCGGCGCAGAGTTGAGTAGGTTGGCTGGCAACACTCGATGAAGGGGCATGCAGCGTGTTCAAACGACGCAAGAACGCCGAATCGGCCGAGGTAGCCGAGCCGACGGATGCTGAGGCGACTCCGGCTGACGAATCTGCCGCCGACGCCGAACAGCCGCAGTCGATGGACGAGACGGAGTTCCAGGCGGTCAGCGAAAGTGTGCCGCCGGGTCCCTACGACTCTTCCGCAGTGCCCGTCACGTCGGTCTCCCGAGTGGACCTGGGAAGCATGCAGATCGCAGGCTTCACTGAGATGCAGTTGCACTTCGAGTCCGATCAAACCAAAGGCCGCTTCGTCTCCGTGGTCGCTACCTTTCGGGATGCCGCGCTGCGGCTGCAGCCGCTGGCGGCGCCACGCAGCGGCGGTTTGTGGGATGACATGCGTGAGCAGATTGCCAACTCGATCAAGGGAGCTCAGGGTGACGTCGAGGAGGTCAACGGACTGTTTGGCCCCGAACTCCATGGAGTTGTAGCGGCTGTCACCCCGGAGGGTGAAAACGTGCGCCAACCGATCCGCTTGGTGGCCCACGAGGGTCCCCGATGGCTGCTGCACGGGGTTTTCATGGGATCGGCTGCGATGGAGCCGAGGATGGCCGAACTCTTCGAGGATGTCTTCCAGCAGACCGTCATGGTGCGCGGGGACCAGCCCATGGCCCCGGGTGACGTGTTGCCGATCGTGCTGCCTCCCGACGCGCAGGCGGCGCAGGCCGCTCAAGCGGCCCAAGGCGCCCAAGGTGCCCAAGGTGCCCAAGGTGCGGATGGTCAGGCGCCCCCCGGGGGCGCTCCTGCTACCGGTTGATCGAGGATCTGTCTGGCGCCAGCGCTTGGGCAACGCGTTCACCGAAGATGTCGAGGTTGCCGCGAGGTTCCATGCGGCCGACGTGCACGAGAACCGCGTTGGGGATCGCATCAACCCACTGCCGGGCGACCTCGGCCGGGTGGAAGGGGTCGTCGCTCAGCGCGACCACAGCCGCGCGCTGACGAATACGGTGCAAGTCCGTGTGGCGAGGTGCAGCGGAGGCTGCGGTGGCCCGCAGGGAGGCCAGGACCGCGGTAGGTCCCAATGCGGTCCACGCCCGCGTCAACTCCGCCACCACCCAGTCGTCGGGGTACTCGGACTGCAACCTCGCCACTTCCGAACTGATGCCCGCGGCCGCGATCAGGTCGGCCGCAGATGCGGTAAGCGCCGCGGTGGCGTCCGGTTCACCGATCCACGCGGGCATGGCGCACACCAACAACAGGTCGCCCGCCGCCGACTGGCCAGCACGGCTCGCAGCCCAGCCCGCAACAGCGTGGGCGCCGACCGAGACGCCCACTACTACTGTGACCGCTCGGTCGGTGCCCTCGCGCGAGTCGACCTCCCTGCCAATCTCGTCTGCCAGCGCCACCGGGTCACCTGTGCCTTCCCCGACAGTGACGGCCTCGGCCACGCCCGCCAGCAGTCCTCGGAACGCTCGCCGGACGAAGTCGCCGGTGGATGCGCTGCCAGGGACCAGTAGGGCGGTAGTCATGGGGATGGGCTGTCTCCTCAGTCACATGGGGTTAGCCTGATGCTATGGGCCCACTCAAGTCGTTGTGGTCTCGCCTGTCGTCGAGTGACGCCCAGGTCGAGGCCGACGAGCTCAAGGAATCGAGTCGGCGGGAGGGCAGCATCGCCGCCTGCGACTGCCGCGTTGGCACCGTCGTTACCGTCAAGGGTTCGGTTCGCTCCGTCATGATGGAGCCCTCGACCACGCTGCCCCGCATGGAGGCGATCGTCTACGACGGCACCGGGCTGGTAGAGCTCGTCTGGCTCGGTCGGCGTCGCATCATCGGCATTGAGCCGGGCCGCCGCATTCGGGCCACTGGTCGGGTGACGGGCAACGCCGGGCACCCGACGCTGTACAACCCGCGGTACGAACTGCTACCAGCGGAGGCCGTGTGACAGCCAACCCCGATGAGCCCCTCGAGGAGCGCATCGAGGAACGACTGGAGGAGTTGCGGGAGGATTCGCCGGTTGAGCGGCAGTTGCTCACCAAAGCCATCGGCGGCTGGCGGGGCTTGTTCGATTCCGGCGTTCCCGCCGGTGTGTTCGTGTTGGTCTACATGCTCAACGGTCAAGTGCTCACGCCAGCGGTGTGGTCCGCGGTCGGGGTGGCAGGTGCCATCGCCGTCGTGCGCCTCATCCGTCGCGAGGACCTGACCCAAATCGCTGGTGGTTTCGCCGGCATCGCGATTTCGGCCTTCGTCGCATCGCGCACCGGCCAAGCCGAAGACTTCTTCCTGCCCGGGCTGCTCATCAACGCCGCCTACTTCCTGGGATGCCTCCTTTCAATCCTTGTCGGCTGGCCAGCTCTAGGTGTGTTCCTGGGGGCCATGACGGGGTCCTGGTCGTCCTGGCGTTCCGATCCGCGACTCAGGCGGGTGTACGGCGCGGCCACGTGGGTGTGGGTGGGTGTCTTCGGGCTTCGGCTCCTGGTGCAGCTTCCGCTCTACTGGGCCGGTCAGGCTGCCGCACTCGGCGTCGCCAAGATCGTGATGGGGTGGCCACTGTTCCTGCTCGGCGCGTGGATCACGTTCCTCATTCTGCGACCGGTGCTCGGGGCCCGGGGTGCGGACGCCCAGGGGAGCAAGGGCCCACCGGCTGCGCCGGGTCAGCCGTCCGAATCGGCGGGCCCGGCCGACAGCAGGCCCTCGAGCGACCCTTCTTGATCCGGGCTGGCGATGAACACCAGCTCGTCGCCGATCTCCAGTGGGTCATCAGCGGTCGGAGTGATGACGCGGGCACCGCGCACGATGGCTGCAAGCGAGGTGTCCGGGGGCCACACAACGTCGCCCACCCGCTCACCGATAACCGGTGAATCTGCCGACAGCGTGATCTCCACGAGTTCGGCCGAGCCTTGGCCCAACTTGAAGAGCCGGACGATATCGCCGATCGTCACGGCCTCCTCCACCAAGGCGGAGAGCAGCCGTGGCGTGGAGACGGCCACGTCCACCCCCCAATTGGAGTCGAAGAGCCACTCATTCTTGGGGTGATTCACCCTTGCGACGACGCGGGGCACGCCGAATTCGGTCTTGGCCAGCAGGCTGACAACGAGGTTGACCTTGTCGTCGCCGGTCGCCGCCACGACCACCTGCGCGTCGTCGAGTCCCACCTTTTCAAGGGAGGCGATCTCGCACGCGTCCGCCTCGACGATCTCGACCCGGGGAATGGGATTGGAGCTCGCTGCCACCGCGCGGTCGATGATCAGGATCTGATGACCGTTGGCTTCGAGTTCCCGTGCGATCGAGCGCCCCACCTTGCCTGCGCCGGCAATGACGACCTTCACTTGTCCTCCACCGGCGGCGCCGCCAAGATTGATTCAACCGTTTCCGCTCGGTCCACGGCGTACATCAGGTGCACCCTGTCGTCCTGTTGCACCACGAGGTCCGGGTGCGGTCGCAAACCCTGCCCGAATCTATTCACCACCGCCAGTGTCACATCTGCCTTGCGGGTCAGTTTGGCGTACGAGGTGCCTATCCAGCCCTCGTCGAGCGCGAATTCGCCGAGTGCGATGGCGCCAGAGGGGTCCCGCCATTCCTCCCGCACGCGTTCGGGAAGCATCTGGTGCAGCATCTCGGCCGCGGTCCACGCGACGGTGGCGACGGTGGCGATGCCGGAGCGCTGGTAGACCTCAGCTCGACGCGGATCGTAGATGCGAGCCACCACGTTATCCACGTGGAAGATTTCCCGAGCCACCCTGGCGGCGATGATGTTGGAATTGTCCCCGCTGCTCACAGCGGCGAAGGCCACGGCTCGTTCGACGCCCGCACGAACCATGGTGTCCCTGTCGAATCCGACGCCTTTCACCGTGATGCCGGCGAAGGAATCCGGCAGCCGGGAAAACGCATCGGCGTCCTGATCGATGACGGCGACCGAGTGTCCTTCGAGATCAAGATCCGTCGCAAGTTTCGCGCCTACTCGACCGCAACCCATGATGACCACGTGCACGATTGCTGACGCTACACCTTGCTGCCTGCACGTGAGGGGCCAACTGAGGTCTACCATGCGGAAACGTGGCCCCCACGTCAGATTTTGCCAAACGCTTGCTGTTTGGCCGCAAACTCAGGTCCGACCGCCTGGGCGAAACGTTGCTGCCCAAGCGCATCGCCCTGCCGGTTTTCACCTCCGATGCACTGTCGAGCGTTTCCTACGCAACGCAGGAGATCCTCATCGTGCTGTCGTTGGGGGGGTTGGCGTTGATCACCCTCACGCCGTGGATCGCCGTCGCCGTAGTGTTCGTCATGGTGGTGGTGATCGCCTCGTACCGTCAGAACGTGCACGCCTACCCCGATGGTGGCGGCGACTACGAGGTGGTGAGCAGCAACCTGGGACCCAACGCCGGCGTCGCCGTGGCCAGTGCGCTTTTCATCGATTACGTGCTGACCGTTTCGGTCTCCGTCGCCGCTGCGGTTGCCAATGCCGGGTCGATCATCCCGTTCATTGCCGAGCACAAAGTGCTCGTGGCGATTGCGATCATCATCGCCCTCACCGTGATGAATCTGCGTGGTGTGCGGGAATCGGGGACCCTGTTCGCGGTCCCGAGCTATGCCTTCATAGCCGCCATCGTGCTCATGGTGATCTGGGCCGGGGTTCGGCTACTCAACGGTGCCGAACTGCAGGCGGCGTCAGCGGAATACGACGTTGCTGCGGAGGCCGAGTTCACCGGCTTGGCCCTCGTGTTCCTGGTGGCGCGGGCCTTTTCATCCGGCTGCACCGCGCTGACCGGCGTTGAAGCCATCAGCAATGGTGTCCCCGCCTTTCGCAAGCCGAAATCGGACAACGCGGCGCAAACGCTGCTCATGCTCGGCGCCATCGCGATCACGCTGTTTCTCTCGGTCACCGCCTTGGCCCTGATCACAGATGTGCATGCCGTCGACGAGCCGGAGCAACTCGTGGGTGCACCGGCCGACATCGCCACCCAGACGGTGATCGCCCAAGTTGCGCAGGCGGTGTTTGGCGACCTGAGCATCCTCACGCTGCTGGTGGTGATTGCAGCGGCGCTGATCTTGATGCTCGCGGCGAACACCGCCTTCAACGGGTTCCCGGTGCTCGGCTCGATTCTGGCCCGCGACGGCTACCTTCCGCGGCAGTTGCACACCCGTGGCGACCGGCTGGCCTTCTCCAACGGAATCATCGTGTTGGGGCTTCTCGCCATTCTGCTCATCTACGCCTTTGACGCCCAGGTGTCGCGATTGATCCAGCTCTACATCGTGGGCGTGTTCTTCTCCTTCACCTTGAGCCAGCTGGGCATGGTCCGTCACTGGACGAAACTGCTGCGCACCCCGCAACTGTCGTCCGCGCAGCGGCGCACGATGCGGCGCAATCGCCTCATCAACGGTTTGGGGCTGGTGATCACCGGCACCGTGCTGGTGGTCGTGCTGCTGAGCAAATTCACCCACGGCGCCTGGATCGTGGTGGTGGCGATGCCGATCCTCTTCGTCATCATGAAGTCGATCCGTCGGCACTACGACTCGGTGTCCGACGAACTCAGCGCCGCCGACGACGACAAGGTCACGCTGCCGTCTCGGGTTCACGCGCTGGTGCTGGTGTCACGCGTGCACCAGCCGACGCTGCGGGCGCTGGCGTACGCACGGGCGTCGCGACCCGACCAGTTGGAGGCTCTTGTGGTCGACGTCGATCACGCCGACACCCGCGAGCTCATCGACGACTGGAATCGTCGCGGCCTTCCGGTGCGGTTGCGGGTGTTGGATTCGCCGTTCCGAGAGGTCACCCGTCCGATCTTGGACTACGTGAAGGAACTGCGCCGCCAGAGCCCGCGCGACCTGGTCACTGTCTATGTACCCGAGTACGTCGTGGGCCACTGGTGGGAGACGCTGCTGCACAACCAGTCGGCCCTCCGGTTGAAAACCCGGTTGCGCTTCACTCCGGGCGTTGTTGTGGTGAGCGTTCCCTGGCAGTTGCGATCCAGCGAAGCGGCGGCCGAGGAGCCGATGCGCAATGCCGCCGGAGCGGTTCGCCGGGGTGAGCCGCCTTCGGCCCTGGCCGACGAGGAAGTCCAGGCCGACATCAGGCGATCGATGTGACCGACCGATCGGCGGCCGAGGTCCTCACGCTGCGACTCGGCGGCCCGGCGGCGGGCGGCACGTGCGTCGCACACGGGGCAGGTTCCACCTGGTTCGTCCGCGGTGGTCTGCCTGGGGAATTGGTCACGGCCAGGGTCACCAACAAGGTACGACGGGGGCGACTGGGCTTCGCGAGCGTCGAAGAGGTCCTTGAGCCCAGCCCATTCCGAGTGATCCCCCCATGCGCACTGGCCGGCGTCTGCGGCGGCTGCGACCTGCAGCACGTGGCCGCGGACTACCAGCCGATCTGGAAGGCCGAAGTGCTGCGCGATCAGTTGCTGCGGATCGGCGGCATCACCCACATCGGCGACGCCCCGCTGGCGGAAGCTCTTCCGACCGTGACACCACTGCGGGTACTTGGCTGGCGAACGCGCTTCGCGGTTGACACGAATGCTGCCGGTGACGCGTGCTTTCACGCCCCGCGGAGTTCCGATCTGGTGCCCGTGGCCAACTGCCCCGTCGTGGCCGACGCGCTGCAGGACCTCTTCGCCCACGACTGGCCGGCCGACGTCCGCGTCCACGCCAGCGAATCCTTGGCCGGTCCGACGGTGGCGCCGCTTCCGACCGACGTCGGTGTGCCGGTCGGCTGGCGCTCTGCCACGACTGTGACCCGACGCGCAGGCGGCCGCTCCTGGCGCGTCGCCACCGACGGCTTCTGGCAATCCCACACAGATGCCGCGGACATCCTGGTGGCCGCCGTCGCTGCATCGCTCGGTTTCGCCAGCGCGCCAGCGGGGCATGGCCGGACCAACCTGGTTGACCTCTACAGCGGTGTCGGCCTCTTCGCGGGCACCCTTGTCGCGAGCGGTGCGTTCGGGCAGGCGACCGCCGTCGACGGCGATGCGTCGGCGGTGCGGCTGGCGCGTCGCAACCTGCACGACCTGCCGGCGATTCAACTCGTGGCCGCCGATGTGAAGACCTGGGTGGTCTCCACGGCGGGTCAGGAAGTTCTGGCAGCGGCCGACGCGGTGGTGCTGGATCCGCCGCGGATCGGCGCGGGGCCAAAGGTGACACAGGCGGTGGCAGAGTCAGGTGCCTCGACCATCTGTTACGTGGCCTGTGACGGTGCCAGCCTGGCCCGCGATGCCAAACAGTTGGTGGGCACAGGGTGGCGCTTTGACGGACTTGACGCATTCGACCTGTACGGAATGTCTCACCACGTGGAAGCGGTGGCAAGATTCGTCCGTCGTTGAGGTGGGATAGGTTTGGCTCCACATGCACGTCCAACCGGGAGGACTAATGGATTCGTTCGGCGCCCGCGATCAACTATCCGTGGACGGCTCCAGCTATGAGATCTACCGAATCGACGCGGTGCCAGGGTCCGGCCGGTTGCCCTACACGCACAAGATTCTGCTGGAGAACCTGTTGCGCACCGAGGACGGTGCCAACGTCACGGCTGAACACATCCGCGCACTCGGGAATTGGGATGCTGCGGCAGAACCCAGTGACGAGATCCAATTCACCCCGGCCCGCGTGATCATGCAGGACTTCACTGGTGTTCCGTGCGTCGTGGATCTTGCCACCATGCGGGAGGCAGTTGATGAGCTTGGCGGGGACCCGGAGAAGATCAACCCGCTGGCACCGGCCGAGCTGGTCATCGACCATTCGGTGATCGCCGACGTCTTTGGCCGGCCCGACGCCCTCGCCCTCAACGTCGACCTCGAGTACCAGCGCAACCGTGAGCGCTACGCCTTCCTGCGGTGGGGGCAGGGCGCCTTCGACGAGTTCAAGGTGGTGCCCCCCGGCACCGGGATCGTGCACCAGGTGAACATCGAGAATCTCGCCCGCGTCGTCATGACTCGCGACGGTAAGGCCTACCCAGACACCTGCGTGGGCACCGACAGCCACACCACCATGGTCAACGGTTTAGGCGTGCTGGGCTGGGGTGTGGGAGGCATCGAGGCCGAGGCGGCCATGCTCGGCCAACCCGTGAGCATGCTGATCCCGCGGGTCGTGGGCTTCAAGTTGCACGGCGAACTGCCGGCTGGGGCCACCGCCACCGACCTTGTGCTCACCATCACCGAGATGCTGCGCGCCCATGGCGTGGTGGGCAAGTTCGTTGAGTTCTATGGCGAGGGTGTCGCTCGAGTGTCGCTCGCGAACCGGGCCACGATCGGCAACATGAGCCCGGAATACGGCTCAACCGCGGCGATCTTCCCGATTGACTCGGAGACGCTGGACTACCTGCGCTTCACCGGGCGCACCGAGGAACACATCAGCCTCGTGGAGGCCTACGCGAAGGCTCAGGGCCTGTGGCACGACCCCGCTCAGGAGGCCGCCTACTCCGAACACCTGGAACTCGACCTGAGCACCGTCACGCCCTCGCTGGCCGGACCCAAGCGGCCACAAGATCGCGTGGAACTTGTCAAGGCGCGGCAGGCCTTCTTGGCTAGCCTGCCCGCCTACAGCAGTGACCCTGATCGCACGGCGGACCTGCAGATCGGCGGCGAGGACGTCACGATCGGTAACGGTGCCGTGGTGATCGCAGCGATCACGTCGTGCACGAATACGTCGAATCCGTCGGTGATGATGGCGGCCGGCCTCGTCGCCAAGAAGGCTGTTGAGGCTGGTTTGACCCGCAAACCCTGGGTCAAGACCACATTGGCGCCGGGCTCGAAGGTCGTCACCGACTACTACAACGCCTCGGGCCTCGACATCTACCTGAACAAGTTGGGTTTCGACCTCGTCGGCTACGGCTGCACCACGTGCATCGGAAACTCTGGACCGCTGCCAACCGAGGTCAGCGAGGCGGTCCGGGGTGCGGATCTCGCGGTCGTCTCGGTGCTGAGTGGCAATCGGAACTTCGAGGGACGCATCAACCCCGACGTCAAGATGAACTACTTGGCCTCACCGCCGCTCGTGGTCGCCTACGCCATCGCGGGTCGGATGGACGTCGACATCGTCAACGAGCCGCTTGGCACGGGTAATGACGGCCAGCCCGTCTACCTGAAGGACATCTGGCCGTCGGGCGAGGAGATCGCATCGGTGATTTCCTCCTCGATCCGACCCGAGATGTTCTCCGAGCGCTACGAGGACGTATTTGCCGGGGACTCCCGGTGGGCTGCATTGGAGACGCCCTCCGGCGCAATCTTCGACTGGGATCCAGACTCCACCTACGTGCGCAAACCACCGTACTTCGACGGCATGGCTCGCGAACCCGAACCAGTGTCTGACATCTCGGGGGCGCGGGTGCTGGCGCTGCTCGGCGACTCGGTGACCACCGACCACATCTCACCGGCCGGTGCCATCAAGGTCGACAGCCCGGCTGGGGAGTACCTGGCGGCGCACGGCGTGGCACCCAAGGACTTCAACTCCTACGGTTCGCGTCGTGGTAATCACGAGGTGATGATTCGCGGTACCTTCGCCAACATCCGGTTGCGCAACTTGCTGGTGCCTGGCGTGGAGGGCGGTTTCACGCGTGACTTCGCAGTCGCCGGTGCCCCGCAGACGACGATCTACGATGCCGCACAGTCCTACGCCGCGGCTGATACGCCGCTGGTGGTGCTCGCAGGCAAGGAGTACGGCTCCGGATCGTCGCGTGACTGGGCTGCGAAGGGCACCGCGCTGCTGGGGGTGAAGGCGGTCATCGCCGAATCGTTCGAGCGCATCCACCGCTCCAACCTCATCGGCATGGGAGTTCTCCCGTTGCAGTTCCCCGCCGGGCAGGTGGCCGAATCGCTGGGTCTCGATGGCACCGAGGTGTTCGATGTCGCGGGAGTGACGGCGCTCAACGACGGGGTCACCCCCGGAACGCTGAAGGTGACGGCTACCAAGGCCGACGGCACCCAAGTGGCGTTCGACGCGATCTTGCGAATCGACACCCCAGGAGAAGCTGACTACTACCGCAACGGCGGGATCCTGCAGTACGTGCTGCGCTCGCTGCTGGCGTGAGCCGGCCCGCGGCGCCACCTGGCTGGCCCAACGGGGTGCCGCCACCGGATTCGGGTCAGTTCACGGAGCGGGCTGTGTTGTGGTTGCTCGACAACGCGCCGCCTGAGTTCCGGCTTCATCCGGTGTTTCGCCACCACCCCAGTGCCTTGGCCTTCGCCGTGGAGCACTACGCCGCCGGCGCGCTCCAGTCGTCACGCGAGGCCTATGCGAGTTGCCGGCGAGAGTTGAGCGGCGACCTCGACCCCACCGCGGTCGATGAGGTGCTGCGGGCGCTCGAATTCGAAGGGGTTCGACTCGCTCGGCTGGTGCGCGAGATCAGACTGGTATCTGAGGCGCTTGGCGGTCGCCGGTGGGTGGAGCGGCTGTGAGGAGGTGCGTCGGCGACTGCGGGTATGGGTCGGGCTTTTCGGCTCACATCGGCCCCATTGGCCGACTGTGAGCCGCAGTGAAACCGGGCATCAACCCCCGACCTTGGCCGGGTGCGATCCGCATCGGCCACGCGAACCGGGCCAGTGAGGTGCTCTGGTTGCTGGAGCGGCGTAAACTCCTCGGAATGGGGCCGACACCGCAACCGTGCCGGGACGGCGACGCGAAAGAGGAACTGTGACTCGAGTCGAGGATTTGTCGGGACCGGGTGATCTCACGCCCTTGACCTACCCGGAACTGGACGAGTTGGCTGCGGAGATCCGCACCTTCCTGGTGCAACGCGTGTCGCGCACCGGTGGGCACCTCGGGCCCAATCTGGGTGTCGTGGAACTCACCTTGGCGCTGCACCGGGTGTTCGATTCGCCCACCGACGCCTTGCTGTGGGATACGGGCCACCAGTCCTACGTCCACAAGATCGTCACCGGCCGGGCGAGTGGGTTCGATACTCTGCGCCAGCCGGGCGGACTATCGGGATACCCCAGCCGTTCGGAGAGCCCGCACGACATCATCGAGAATTCACACGCCTCGACCGCTCTGTCCTGGGCCGACGGCCTCGCGAAAGCGTGGGAGGCAACGGGGGAGTTGGGCCGTCGCAGGGTGGTCGCCGTGATCGGCGACGGGGCACTGACCGGTGGCATGGCCTGGGAGGCTCTGAACAACATCGCCGGCGCTGATCGCCAGGTGATTATCGTGGTCAACGACAACGAGCGGTCCTATTCACCCACGATCGGCGGTCTTGCCGATCATCTGGCCACTTTGCGTACCACCGAGAACTACGAGCGCGTGCTCGACTGGGGGCGCCGGGTGCTGTCGAGCACCCCCGTCGTTGGACGCCCCGCCTACGGAACCCTGCATGGAGTGAAGAAGGGCATCAAGGACGTTGTCGCTCCACAGGGGATGTTCGAGGATCTCGGACTGAAGTACATCGGACCGGTCGACGGCCACGACGTGGCCGACGTCGAGTCAGCACTCACGCGTGCCCGTGCCTTCAACGGACCCGTCATCGTGCACGCAATCACTGAGAAGGGCCGCGGCTATGCGCCTGCGGAGGCCGACGACGCCGACCGTTTCCACGGTGTGGGCCAGATCAACCCCGATACCGGGGTGCCGCTCGCCAAGGCGGGGGCGACCTGGACCGGAGTGTTCGCCGCTGAGTTGATCGAGATCGCGCGGAAACGATCCGACGTCGTGGCCATCACCGCGGCCATGCCCGGGCCAACGGGGTTGGTCGAGTTCGCCGCTGAGTTCCCGGACCGCTTCTTCGACGTCGGAATCGCCGAACAGCACGCGGCTACGTCAGCTGCGGGCATGGCCTACGGCGGGCTTCACCCGGTGGTGGCCCTCTACGCCACCTTCCTCAACCGGGCCTTCGACCAGGTGCTCATGGACTGCGCACTGCACGGCCAGGCCGTCACCTTCGCGCTGGACCGATCTGGTGTCACCGGCGAGGATGGCGCAAGCCACAACGGCATGTGGGATCTGTCGATGCTGGCGATGGTGCCCGGGGTGCGGGTGGCTGCGCCACGAGACGGCGTTCGGCTGCGCGAGCAGTTGCGCCAGGCAGTTGCCATTGACGACGGACCGACAGTCGTGCGGTATCCGAAGGGTTCCCTGCCCGAGCCGGTCGAGGCCCTCGATTCGGTGGGTGGCCTCGACGTGCTCTACCGCAGCGAAGCGACTCGAGGTGACGCTGGCGATGGCGAACGGCGGGTGCTGATCGTCAGCATCGGCGCACTGGTGGGCGAGTGCATCGGCGCGGCGGAGAAGCTTGCGGCGGAGGGCCTCGATGCGTGGGTAGTGGATCCGGGCTGGGTGCTTCCGGTGCCTGACGGCATCGTGGACTTGGTGCGGGGAAGCGATGAGATGGGCGGCTTCGGTCTGGTGGTGACCGTCGAGGACGGTGGCCGCAGATCCGGGGTGGGCGCGGTGGTTTCGCACGTGCTGGCCGAATCCGGTGTTGCTGCGCGCACCCTCAACCTGGGGATCCCGCAGGAGTTCTTGCTCACCGGCAAGCGGCCGGCGATGCTGGCCTCCTTTGGACTCACGGCCGAGGGAATCGCCGAAGCCGTCCACTCCATCTCAGGGTGACGCGACCGCGCCATCACCGCTAGCGGGCCGTGCTGCATGTCGGGGCTCCGTGACATGCTGGGGCTGTGACCCCTGCTGTTGATACTGCCCCGCTAGGCAACCTCCTCGGAGAGTGGTCAATCGAGGGCGAGCCGTCTCCGGAAGACGTCCTGGAGGCCTACAGCGACTGGGCATTGAGCACCGGCCTGGCGCTCTACCCTGCGCAGGAGGACGCGCTCATCGAGTTGGCCGCGGGCTCGCACGTGATCCTCGCGACCCCCACCGGTTCAGGCAAGAGTCTGGTCGCTGTCGGTGCGATTCTGCAGGCTGTCGCGACTGGTCGGCGGAGCTACTACACCGCCCCGGTCAAAGCTCTGGTGTCGGAGAAGTTCTTCGACCTCTGCGATCTGTTTGGTCCCGAGAATGTCGGCATGATCACCGGTGACGCGTCAGTCAATTCGGACGCTCCTATCATCTGCGCCACAGCCGAAATCCTGGCCAACACCGCCCTGCGTGAAGGTGCGGGCGCTGACGTCGACCTCGTCTGCATGGACGAGTTCCACTACTACGCGGACCGCGACCGCGGGTGGGCGTGGCAGATCCCGCTCATCGAATTGGTTGATGCCCAGTTTCTGCTCATGTCAGCCACGCTGGGCGACGTTGAACGGCTGAGCACCGACATCGAAGAACGCACCGGGCGGTCCACAGTGCTGGTGGCCGGCGGTGAGCGCCCCGTGCCGCTGACTTTCGAGTACTCGATTCGACCAATTCACGAGACGATCGAAGTGCTCCTGAACGATCAGCAGGCTCCGATCTATATCGTGCACAGCACGCAGGCCGCCGCCCTTGAGCGGGCGCAAGCGATGATGAGCATCAACGTATGCACCCGCGAGGAGAAGCAGGAAATCGCGGCGGCCATCGGCGGCTTTCGCTTCACCGCCGGCTTTGGGCGAACTCTCACCCGACTCGTCCGCCATGGCATCGGTGTGCACCACGCAGGCATGCTGCCGCGCTACCGGCGGTTGGTGGAGCAACTGACCAAGGCCGGGTTGCTCAAGGTGGTGTGCGGTACGGACACACTCGGGGTCGGCATCAACGTGCCGATTCGCACGGTGTTGATCACTTCACTGGTCAAGTTCGACGGACGGCGCATGCGGTTGCTGCGAGCTCGGGAGTTCCACCAGATTGCCGGGCGAGCCGGCCGGGCCGGCTTCGATTCCGAGGGCCTGGTTGTGGTGCAGGCGCCCGAGCATGAGATTGAAAACGAACGCCTCCTCGCGAAGGCTGGCGACGACCCGAAGAAGCGGCGGCGAGTAGTTCGCAAGAAGCCACCAGAGGGCATCCCGTCCTATGGCAAGGCGACGCACGAACGGTTGCGTCGCCGCCCAGCCGGAGTCGCTGGAATCCAAGTTCCGCGTGACCCATGCGATGCTCATCAACCTCGCCCGGCGTGAACACCCGGCCGCTGCCCTCGAGTACCTGCTCACGAACAACGACGAGGACGAGGAGTCGCAGGATCGCTGGCGCGAACGGG
This sequence comes from uncultured Actinomycetes bacterium, assembly GCA_963752505.1. Taxonomy (GTDB): domain Bacteria; phylum Actinomycetota; class Actinomycetes; order S36-B12; family UBA10799; genus JACJWR01. Next base: position 242,368 of record CAVVYM010000009.1, on the reverse strand, counting down.
CCGTGGCGATCCAGGAGTCGTTGGTCACTGCGGGAGTCATCGAGGTGACGACTGTCCCCGGCGGCGAGGGTGGAACCACGGAACTGTCGTGGCGCCTGGTCGACGACCTCCAGGTTGACTTCGCGTTGAACCAGCCATTGTCGACCTTCGCCCTGGCAGCGGTCGAGTTGCTCGATGTGGAGTCCGAAACCTATGCCCTCGATGTGCTCTCGGTCATCGAGGCGACCTTGGAGGACCCGCGGCCTGTCGTCTTTGCCCAACGAAACCGGGCGCGGGGAGAGGCCGTCGCGCAGATGAAGGCCGACGGCATCGAGTACGAAGAGCGCATGGAGCTGCTCGAGGACATCACGTGGCCCAAGCCCCTCGAGGATGTCCTCGAGACGGCCTACGACATCTATGCTGAGAGCCATCCCTGGGTGTTGGGTTCGCCGCTCAGGCCGAAGTCGGTGGCTCGCGAGATCTACGAGTTGGCGATGACCTTCACCGAGTACATCAGCTACAACAAGATTTCGGCCGCCGAGGGAATCGTCCTGCGCTACCTGGCAGACGCCTACAAGGCACTGCGCAGCACCGTGCCCGAGGAGTCGCGGGACGAGGAACTCGACGACATCATCGCCTGGCTGGGTGAACTCGTCAGACAAGTCGACTCGAGTCTGCTGGACGAGTGGGAGCAGCTCGTCCACCCCGCGGGTCCCACACCGGTGCTCGTCCGGCCGGGTGAGAGTGACGGGCCGCCGCCGATCACTGCCAACGCCCGGGCCTTTCGCGTGCTGGTGCGCAATGCCATGTTCCGTCGGGTGGAACTTGCGGCCCTGCGCAAATGGTCCGACCTAGGGGAACTAGATGCCGCGTCTGGTTGGGACGCTGAACGCTGGGAGTCGGCCATGGCCGGGTACTTCGCGGAGTACGACCAGGTGGGGTTGGGGCCGGCAGCGCGCGGGCCTCACCTGTTGGCAATCGAATCCACCGACGGTCGCTGGCGCGTCCGGCAGACGTTCGACGATCCCGCCGAGGACCACGACTGGGGAATCAGTGCCGAGGTCGACTTGGCGGCCAGCGACGAACGCGGCGAAGCCGTCATCAGGGTTGTCGGCGTGGATTCGTTCTAGGAGACGCCTGTGAGCCGGACAGGGCTCGAGCGGTCCGCTACCGTGCCATCTCCGAGGGAGCCGCCGTAGTTGGCTCCCCAGCAGAAGACTTCACGATTTTGGGAGACGGCGCAGGTGTGGCCGTATCCGGCGGTGATGGCGACGGCACCGGCCACACCCTGTGCCGCCACCGGTGTCGGTGAGTTTGCGTTGGATGCATTGCCGAGTTGGCCGTACCAGTTGTCGCCCCAGCAGAGCACGCTGCCGTCGTTGCGAACCGCGCACGAGTGACCGTAGCCGGCTGCGAGCTCCACTGCCCCGGTGACACCGGCAACGTTGACCGGTGCAGGCCGATTGCGGTGGAGCCGTCGCCGAGTTGGCCCGACATGTTGTCGCCCCAGCACTTGACCTGACCCCCGTTCACGATGACGCAGTTGTGATCGTGGCCGGTGGACAATCCCACGACTCCGGTGAGGTTGCGCACCATGGTGGGAACCGAGCGGTCGGTGGTCGTGCCGTCCCCAATCGCGCCCGACCAGTTGTCGCCCCAGCACCGCACCGTGCCGTCTGCGAGGACGGCACAGGTGTGCCCCCATCCAGCCTTGAGTTCGGTCGCGGAACTGATGCCCGCTGCCTTGACGGGACTGGTGCGATTCGACTTTGACCCATCGCCCAGTTGGCCGATCCAGTTGGCGCCCCAGCACGCCACCTCGCCACTTGCGAGGAGCGCGCAGGTGTGGTCCTCGCCGGCGGTGATTTCAATTGCGTTACTGATACCCGTGACTGCCACCGGCGCCGTTCGCGTGGTGGTGGTGCCGTCTCCGAGCTGCCCCGAACTGTTCTCGCCCCAGCACTTCACTTTGCCGTCGGAAAGCAGCGCGCATGTGTGCGCCCAACCCGCGGCAACTGCACTGGGATTGGATATTCCGCCGACCACGGTGGGGCGCAGTTGGGCGGTGGTGGTTCCGATTCCGAGTTGTCCGAAGGTGTTGTCACCCCAGCAACTCAACCGGCCCAGCGAATCAACCATGCAGGAGTGTGTGTCACCGGCGGTGATGATGGGCTCCACGGCTGGCGGGGGTGGGGTAGGGGCGACAGGGGTGGGCGACACCGGTGTCGGCGTGACCGGTGCGGGAACCGTCGGTGTCGGCGTGGGTTCGGGCGTTGACGGGGCCGGAGCGGGGGTGGAGGGAGCCGGGACGGGCTCGGGTGGTGCTGCCGCCGCGTCGGTGGTGGGGAACCAGCCGGCGATGTCGGCGATGAAGTCGGTTGTGCCGTTGTTGTTGTAGAGGTTGATGGAGCCGTTGTCGCCGATTTTGACGATGGCGAGGTTGGGCAGGGTTTGTCCGGCGGTGAAGTTGAGGTTGGAGGCAAGGGGGCGGGTGGTGCCGGTGGGCCAGGCGGTGGCGTAGCCGCCGGTGGTGGGGTTGGTGGCGGTGAGGTTGACGACGACGGCGTCGACTCCGGTGGTGGGCAGTCCGGCGCGGCCGGTGATGGGCACGGTGATGGTGTCGCCGGGTCCGACCGCGCCGGTGGGGCCGTTGCCGTCGATGGTGCCCTGGCTGGAGCGGGTGTCGAGTAGGCGGGCGGGGGTCAACGCCTGGTAGTCGTCGGTGGTGGGGAACCAGCCGGCGATGTCGGCGATGAAGTCGGTTGTGCCGGTGTTGTTGTAGAGGTTGATGGAGTCCGTTGTCGCCGATTTTGACGATGGCGAGGTTGGGCAGGGTTTGTCCGGCGGTGAAGTTGAGGTTGGAGGCCAGGGGGCGGGTGGTGCCGGTGGGCCAGGCGGTGGCGTAGCCGCCGGTGGTGGGGTTGGTGGCGGTGAGGTTGACGACGACGGCGTCGACTCCGGTGGTGGGCAGTCCGGCGCGGCCGGTGATGGGCACGGTGATGGTGTCGCCGGGTCCGACCGCGCCGGTGGGGCCGTTGCCGTCGATGGTGCCCTGGCTGGAGCGGGTGTCGAGTAGGCGGGCGGGGGTCAACGCCTGGTAGTCGTCGGTGGTGGGGAACCAGCCGGCGATGTCGGCGATGAAGTCGGTTGTGCCGGTGTTGTTGTAGAGGTTGATGGATCCGTTGTCGCCGATTTTGACGATGGCGAGGTTGGGCAGGGTTTGTCCGGCGGTGAAGTTGAGGTTGGAGGCCAGGGGGCGGGTGGTGCCGGTGGGCCAGGCGGTGGCGTAGCCGCCGGTGGTGGGGTTGGTGGCGGTGAGGTTGACGACGACGGCGTCGACTCCGGTGGTGGGCAGTCCGGCGCGGCCGGTGATGGGCACGGTGATGGTGTCGCCGGGTCCGACCGCGCCGGTGGGGCCGTTGCCGTCGATGGTGCCCTGGCTGGAGCGGGTGTCGAGTAGGCGGGCGGGGGTCAACGCCTGGTAGTCGTCGGGGTCAACGCCGATTGAGACCGCGAGGTCGGCCGTGGACCTGGCCGCAAGCCCAGGCGAAACAGCGCTTGCGCCGCTTGCACTCAGTGGGGCGAGGGCAAGCAGGAACGCAGCGAGCATGAGAATGACCGAACTCCTCGCGGCCACCCGAGTCATTGCCAATCACCACCTGCTTCAGGGTCATCCCGGCCATTCTCGCCGCCGATTGCCCGCCTGGCTAGGGCTTCACCACCTCGTCGGCAATTTACCCAGTCGCGGGCATCTCACCTGTGTATCGGCCCACGACGGTCAGGACTGGAGGGCCATGGCGCCCTGAATTCGCGATTTGGCCTTGATCTTGGCCGTGCTTTCCGTCGTCGTGAGCAACGAAGTGTGGCCTGATGGGGGACGTTGATCGTCCCTCATCAGGCCACAGCGGGGCTCGGTTCACAGCCCTGGTACGCGGTGCCTACGCTGGCAGGCTCGCCACGCCTTCGGCGAGGAAGCGCTTCCCGTTGACCTTCTCCGCGACGCCCATCCGGTCGAGATACGGCGTGATGCCACCGAGGTGGAAGGGCCATCCGGCGCCCATGATCATGCACAGGTCGATGTCCTCAGGCTGTGCTACCACACCTTCATCGAGCATGAGTCCGATTTCCTCGGCCATAGCCTCCAGCGCCCGTTCCCGGACGCCTTCCGCGGTCAGCGGTGCGTCACCTTGGTGAACAGCGCCGCTACCTCAGGATCGACTGACTGGTTGCCCTGGGCGTCCCAGGTCCAGATGGCTCCCTTGCCGGCTTCCACGACCTTGGCCAGGTTGTCGGAAACGTAGAAGCGGTCCGGGTAGGCCTCCTTCATCGTCTCGGACACGTGGAACGCCACCGCCGGGCCGACCAGTTGGAGCAGCACGAACGGGGTCATCGGCAGTCCGAGTGGGGCCAGCGCGGTGTCGGCCGTGGCGAAGTCGGTGCCCTCATCCACCGACTTGGTCACTTCACCCATGAAACGGGTGAGCAGGCGGTTCACCACGAATGCCGGCTTGTCCGAAACCAGCACGCAGGACTTCTTGAGTGCTTTGCCCACCGCAAAGGCGGTGGCCACGGCGGCATCATCAGTCTGGTCGGCCCGGACGATCTCCACCAACGGCATTACGGCCACCGGGTTGAAGAAGTGGAATCCCACGACGCGCTCGGGGTGGACGAGGTTCTCGGCCATTGCAGTCACCGAGAGCGATGACGTATTCGTGGCGAGGATGCACTGATCGCTCACCACGGCCTCGACTTCGGCGAACACCTGCTGCTTGACCTTGAGGTCCTCGAATACCGCCTCGATAACGAAGTCGGCGTCGCCGAAGGCCGCCTTGTCGATGGATCCGGTGATGAGGCCCTTGAGCCGGTTGGCCTTGCCTTCAGTGAGCCGGCCCTTTGCCAGCAGGCCGTCGATTTGGGCGTGACAGTAGGCGAGGCCCTTGTCCACCCGTGCCTGGTCGAGGTCGGTCATCACAACCGGCACCTGCAGACGCTGGGCGAAGAGCAGAGCCATCTGGGAGGCCATCAGGCCCGCACCGACAACGCCCACCTTTGTCACCGGTCGCGCAAGTGACTTGTCCGGGACGCCGACGGGACGCTTGGCGCGCTTCTGCACGAGGTCGAACGAGTAGAGACCCGAGCGCAGTTCCTCCGTCATGAGCAGGTCGGCCAGGGCCTCGTCCTCGGCGGTGAAGGCTTCGTCGCGGGACGCGGTCTTCGCCAGCTCGATCAGATCCAGCGCCCGAATCGGCGCGGGCGCAGCCGCACCGACCTTGCCGGCCACGAATGCCCGGCCAGCAGCGACGGCGTCGTCCCAACCAGCGCCGCGATCGACCTCGGCACGCTCCACGGCGACGTCGCCGTTGAGGACACCGGCAGCCCACAGCAGCGACTGCTCGAGGTAGTCGGCGCCGGCGAACATCGCGTCGGCGATGCCCATCTGAGCCACCTGGGCAGGCTTGAGCATCTTGTTCTGGTTGAGCGCGTTCTCCACGATCACCTTGACCGCACCGCTGGCACCGATGAGGTTGGGCAGCAAGTACGTCCCGCCCCAACCTGGGACCAAGCCGAGGAAGACCTCGGGCAGCGCGATCGCGGCTGCACTGCTCGACACCGTCCGGTAGTCGCAGTGCAACGCGATTTCCAGACCGCCGCCCATCGCTGCCCCATTGATGAAGGCGAACGTGGGCACATCGAGATCGGCCAGTCGCCGGAACGCATCGTGGCCGGACTTGGCAATTTCCAGGCCCATCTCGCGATCGGCGATAAAGGGCACGCCGGAAAGGTCTGCGCCCACCGCAAAGATGAAGGGCTTGCCGGTGAGGCACACCGCTGAAAGCCCCGGCTCCTCGGCGATGGTGTCGATCGCGGCGTTCAGCGAGGCGAGCGAGCCCAGACCGAACGTGTTCGGCCGGGTGTGGTCGTGGCCGTTGTCCATCGTGATCATGGCGGCCCGACCAGCACCGAGCGGCAATTCGAGGTATCGGACCTTGAATTCGGTCACGACCTCGGGGGGTAGTTCAGTGCTCATGCTCATGCGCCTTCCGTGTAGTGCGGGTTCTCCCAGATGACAGTTCCACCCATGCCCAGTCCGATACACATGCTGGTCAGTCCGTAGCGCACCTCAGGGTGGTCCTCGAAATCGCGGGCCAGGTAGGTCATGAGGCGAATACCGGAAGATGCCAGCGGGTGGCCAACAGCAATCGCCCCACCCATCGGGTTGACGCGCGGGTCGTCGTCATCGATGCCGTAGTAGTCGAGCATGCTGAGCACCTGCACGGCGAAGGCTTCGTTGATCTCGAACAGGCCGATGTCGTCGATGCTCAGGCCCGCCTTGGACAGCGCCTTCTCGGTGGCCGGCACAGGTCCGTAACCCATGATTTCGGGTTCCACACCGGCGAAGGCGAACGACACCAGGCGCATCTTCTTGTTCAAACCGAGTTCGTCGGCAACTTCTTCAGCAGCCAGGATGGCGCCGGTGGCGCCGTCGTTGAGGCCGGCCGCGTTGCCTGCCGTGACTCGACCGTGGGGCCGGAACGGCGTCTTCAGACTTCCGAGGCCCTCCACCGAGGTGCCCGGCCGCGGCGGCTCATCGACCGACGCGAGCCCCCAGGCTCCGTCCTGGCCGCGCACCGCAACGGGCACCAGATCCGGCTGGATCTTCCCGTCGGCGTAGGCCTTCGCCGTCTTGTCCTGGCTGGCGACCGCGTAGGCATCGACGCGATCCTTGGTGAGGTGCGGCAACTTGTCGTGCAGGTTCTCCGCGGTTTTGCCCATGAGAAGGGCTTCCGGGTCGACCAGCTTCTCGGAAACGAATCGCGGGTTGGGGTCCACGCCTTCGCCCATCGGGTGTCGACCCATGTGCTCCACACCTGCAGCGATGGCGATGTCGTAGGCGCCGACGCCGATGCCAGCCGACATGGTGGTGGCGGCAGTCATCGCACCCGCGCACATGCGGTCGATCGAGAAGCCGGGAACCGTGACGGGCAAGCCTGCGAGGATGCCCGCGGTGCGCCCGATCGTGAGACCTTGGTCGCCGATCTGGGTGGTGGCGGCCACGGCAACCTCGTCGATGCGCTCCGGCGGGAGGTTGGGATTGCGTCGCAGCAACTCCCGAATCACCTTGACCACGAGGTCATCGGCGCGGGTGTCTGCGTAGAGGCCCTTGGGCCCGGACTTTCCGAAGGGTGTGCGAACGCCGTCAACGAAGACGACGCTACGACCTGCCTGGGGCACGGGGCCTCCTGAGGATCGACGAATGTCTGACCCGACCGATGTTACTCGTGAGTAATGTCGGTCACTTCCGGGGGTCCGTCCGCGCGCAGAGCCGCCGCAATCTCATCGGACGTCAGCGAAACCTGCCACGCCCGGGCCCCTGCCGCCCGCAGGAGGTCGGCCACGTCCTGATCGCTGATGGACCTGCGTTCCGCGGGGTCGGTGACCCTTTCCCGCAACGACCACACGCTGTCGCGAACAGTCCTGGGGGCGAGCAGGTTCTCCCGCGGCAGGTTCCACTGCTCGGCCAGAGCCGTCAGGGCGTCCCGTACCCGGGTGTGGGCGGCGCTGAGTTGGGGATCGATTCGATCCCACGAGCGTGGATGGGGAGGTTCGCCGGAGGATCCGCGCAGTTTCGGCAGTTCGTCGTCTGGCAGGGTAAGCGCTCGCTCGACGGCTCGCTGCCACCGGCGAAGCCGCCCCTTGGACTCCCGCTCAAGCCCGGGTAGCGCGGACACCGCAGCCAGATCCTGCGGCGGTGCGCTTGCCGCTGCGGCGATGGTCGCGTCGCGCAGGATCTTCGTGGGCGTCCGGTCCATTTCGCGGGCGAGTTCGTCACGGCTCAACCAAAGCTCGCGCACTACGGCCAGTGATCGCGGATTCTTCACCTTCAGGCCCTTGACCTTTCGCCATCGTTCAGGCTGCGGTGCTGGGGCCGGGGCGAGGCGTACGGATTCGAATTCCTGCTCCGCCCAGGCCAGACGATCCTGCGCGTCGAGTTCGGCTCGCAGTCGGTCGGCGAGATCGAGCAGTAGTTCGACGTCGAGAGCGGCATACGTGAGCCAATCGGCAGGCAGGGGGCGCTTCGACCAATCCGCCGCCGAGTGGGCCTTGGCGAGGGACAAGCCGAGGTACTCCTCGGTCATGGCCGCCAGACCCACCTTGGGCAGGTTGAGCAACCGACCGGCCAGTTCGGTGTCGAACAGGGCCGGCGGATGCAGCCCGAGTTCGGCGAGGCCCGGCAGGTCCTGGCTGGCTGCGTGCAGCACCCAACCGGCCCCGCGAAGGGACGTTGCGAGCGGCGCGAAGTCGTCCACCGCTATCGGGTCGACCAGCCAGGTACCCGCCCCTCGCCGGTTGAATTGCAGCAAGTAGGCGCGTTGGCTGTAGCGATAGCCGCCCGCGCGCTCGGCGTCGACGGCGATTTCGCCCTGGCCGGCGGCAAGTGACTCGGCACACGTGCACAACTCGGACTGAGATTGCACCACAGGAGGAACGGTGCTGGCGGGGGCCGACAACAGGGGGACTGCGTTCTCCACTAGCTGATGATGCCTTCGCGCATGCCTATCGCGACGAGTTTGGCTCGGTCGCCGGTGCCCAACTTCCGCGAAATGCGTGCCATGTGGCTCTTGACCGTGAGCGCCGACAGGCCCAGATAGGCCCCGATGTCCTTGTTGGACATCCCGTTCGCCACCGACTGGAGCACCTCCACCTCGCGCTCGGTGAGTTTGCGCACACGCTGGTTGTGGATGCCCGGCTGGCCCCAGGTATTTCCGGTCACGATGTAGCTGCGGATGCCAGTGAGCAAGGCGGCGCGGACGCCTAAGGCATCGTGGCGCGCCGATACCAGCATGATGCGCCGCCAGCCGAGGGCCTGCAATTGGCGCGCCAACACCAGCAACGGAGTGTCCGTGGTGGATCCGTCGAGGATGCAGATGTCGTTGTTCGTCTCAAGCTGTGCCTGTTGGCGAGCCTCCACCCCCCGGTTGCACGCAACGACATGGCGCGCGCCAGCTCGTTCGAGGAGGAACGAGAACGAGTCCCGCCTGCCCTCCGCCGGACACACCACCAAACCGGAAAAGTGTCGGCGGGCGGTTGGCTGCGGCCGCAGAGCCGCTGACGTCCTCGTCACGGTGCACCTCCGTTGCTCGCAAGGGGAGTAAGGGTCCTGCAAGGATATCGGCGCGTGTCTAGTCCACCTTGAGGACGGGGTTCGGCGAGCTAGCTCAGCGGATCGGATGCAGCGCTGCAACACCCACGGGCAACGGCTCGAGTCCGCAGGCGGTGGCAAGGAGGTCGGCCCACGCCTGGACGTGCTGCGGAAGGTCCGCCAACTGCGTGGTCCAGGAGGCGCGCATCTGCACGCGTCCTTCGCTGGCGCGGTCGTCCATGGCGCCGAAGGACTCCGATTGAACCCTGGTAATAGTGCCACCAAGCGCCCAGTAGGGGGCCTCCGCGACGACCAAGGACTCCTCCAGCCACGACCAACCAACCTGGGGTAGGAGCGGGTCAGCAGCCAACTCCGGTTCCACGAGCGCATCGATGTAGACCACGAGGCGAGTGGTTCCGTCCCACGCTTCCTCGCCACCGGGATTGTGAAGCACCACCAACCGACCGTTGCCGAGTTCGTTGTCGTCCAGCACCACCTCGGCGGTGAGTGCCAGTGCCTCAGGGGCCATCCGGCGGGGAGCCGGCGCCTCTGAGAGTTCCACCTCCGGACGCAGCTGCAACTGTCTGACTGAGGCCACCGCAGATGCGAAGTCGGGGGCAGAAAGGCTTGCCATGGGTCAAGGGTAGGCCGGTGGTCGTCCCGTTCTGCGGAGCGCCGGGTGTCGGGGTGTCTTTCGGCGTGTCATGATCGGGTCCGTGCCCGAATCTGTGACCTCGTCAGTGGTGCCGCTTGTCGAACTGCCCGCCGACCACCCACTGGCCGACGGCCGCACGGTGAATGCTGACCTCATCAACGCCGCGCGGCGTCTGCCTGTGAAGCGAACCCCGGTGTGGTTCATGCGACAGGCCGGCAGATCACTTCCGGAGTACCGCAAGGTGCGCGAGGGCATCGCCATGCTGGATGCGTGCAACATCCCGGAGTTGATCGCCGAGATAACGATGCAGCCGGTTCGGCGCCATGGCGTCGATGCGGCAATCTTCTTCAGCGACATAGTCGTGCCCGTGAAGGCGGTCGGTGTCGACCTCGACATCGTCCCCGGCACTGGCCCGGTGGTGGCGCAGCCCATTCGGGATGCCAGCGCCGTGGCCGCCCTGCGACCGCTCGAGCCAAGCGACGTGGCGGGACCGCTGGCCGCGATCCGCATGCTGACCGAGGAGTTGCAGCAGACCCCGCTGATCGGCTTCGCAGGTGCCCCGTTCACCCTCGCCAGCTACCTGATTGAGGGCGGTCCCAGCCGTGACCACGCACGCACGAAGTCGCTCATGCTCGCAGAGCCGAAGGTGTGGCATGAACTCGCTGACCGGCTGGCCCATATCGCGGGGGCCTACCTGGCTCTGCAGGTCGCCGCGGGTGCATCCGCCGTGCAACTGTTCGACTCCTGGGCCGGGGCGTTGCCGGAGGCGGACTACCGCCGCTACGTGCTGCCGCACTCAAAGACCGCGCTGTCGTACGTACCGACGGTGCCGAAGATCCACTTTGGCGTGGGCACGGGCGAGTTGCTGACCGCGATGTCCGAGGTCGGAACTGACGTGATGGGCGTCGATTTTCGGGTTCCGTTGGACGTCGCCGCCACTCGGGTTGGACCGGATTTCGCGCTCCAGGGCAATCTCGATCCAGCAATACTGTTTGCTGGCGAGGAGGTTGTGGGCCGCAAGGTGAACGAAGTATTGGCCGCCGCCCGCGGCTTGCAGGGACACATTTTCAACCTTGGCCATGGCGTGCTTCCGACCACCGACCCGAGCGTTCTGACTGCGGTGGTGGAGCAAGTCCACGCGGCAACGACCGAGGACTGAGGGCGCTGCGTCCGACGACAGTGGCTAGCCTGGAAACGCGGAAGAGGACCTAGGAGGCACGGCGCATGGCTGAGCAGACCGAGCGGTACGACGTGGCTGTTATCGGCGGCGGGATCACCGGGCTTGCTGCCGCGCTGGAACTCCTGGGCAACGGTGACGTCGACGTCACCTTGATGGAGTCCGACGCCCACGTTGGCGGAAAACTCCGTCAGGCGGAAGTGGCCGGCGTGACCGTCGATGCCGGCGCGGAGTCCATGCTGGCCGTCCGACCAGAGGCCTTGCGCCTGGCTGGCGACGTGGGTCTCAAACCGTCCATCGTCCACCCTGCCTCCCGCACGGCTTACCTGCTCAGCGGAGGCCATCTTCGGGCGCTTCCGGTGGGGATGGTCACGGGCATCCCGACGGATCTGCGAGCCTTGGCCGCGTCCCGAGTGATGTCGCTGGGCGGTCTGCTGAGAATTCCGGTGGATCAGCTGATGGGCAAACCAGATGTGGGAGACGACGTCTCGGTGGGGGAGTTCGTCACACAACGCATGGGCCGGGAGGTCGTGGACCGGCTCGCTGAGCCGCTACTGGCAGGTGTCTATGCGGGCAACCCGGACGAATTGAGCCTGCGCATGGTGAATCCGTCGCTGTTCCGCCAGGTTTCGCGCGACAGGTCGCTGATCAAGGCCGCCCGTTCGGTGCGCAGCGGATCAGCCATCGCGGCGGGCGCTCGCCGTGGGCCGGTGTTCGCGGGACTGCGTAACGGCGTCTCTCGGTTGGCCACAAAAACCGCTGAAACTCTCGTTGCCGGCGGTGCTCACGTGCGCACCGACACCAAAGTCACCGGGCTGCGGCGCTCCCGGCGACGTTGGCAGGTGAGCACGAGTGATGGGGTCTTCGAGTACGACGCGGTGGTGCTCGCCGTTCCGGCTGCTGCCGCTGCAGGCCTGCTACGCACGAGTGCCCCCTTCGCCGCTGCGCAACTACGCTCGATCGAAGCTGCCAGCGTCGCCGTAGTCACACTCGCCTACCGCAGCTCGCAGGTGCCGACGCTATCGGGCACTGGGTTCCTCGTCCCGCCAGTTGAGGGTCATCACGTGAAGGGCGTCACCTACGTGACGAACAAGTGGGAATGGGCCGCCCGGGCCGCCAAGACCGCCAACCCTCGTGGCCTGACGATCGTGCGTGCCTCCTACGGCCGCTATGGCGACGAATCAGTACTTGAACGCGACGATGCCGCGCTGGCCTCCCTCGCGCGGTCGGAGCTGGCGTCGATAGCCGGATTGCCGCCGGTGACCGTGGACGAGAGCGTGACGCGGTGGCGACACGCACTGCCGCAGTATCGAGTGGGCCACGTCGACGTCGTCAACCGCGCCCGGGACTCGCTCGTCGATGCCCCCGGAGTTGCGCTCGCAGGGGCGTCATACGACGGTGTCGGAGTGGCCTCGTGCATCTCGTCGGGACGCCAGGCGGCCCGCAAGATCGCCCGAGAATTGGAAGCCGACGTAGTGGAGAACTATGGCTGAACGCAAGGAAGGCGCTGACGAACGCGGGGTCAAGGGCCCAAGTGCGCGTGAGATCAACGCGATGATCCGTTACACCACGTGGTCGGTGTTCCGATCCACGCGGGAGCCGCTGGCGAACCCCGAGGATTCCGTTCGCGAGGCTGAAGCTGCGCTCGCCGCTGTCGACGGCGTCGTGGTGCGCGGGTGGTACGACGTGGGCGCTCTGCGCGGCGACGCAGACATCATGTTGTGGACTCACGCCGAAACCAGTGAAGCGTTGCAGCAGGCCTATCACGCCGTGCTGCGAACTGCGCCTCGGGCGCACCCTCCAACCCGTGTGGTCGCAGATGGCGCTGCACCGCCCGGCGGAGTTCAACAAGAGCCACGTGCCCGCCTTCCTTGCCGACGAGCGGGCACGGCGACTACGTGTGCGTCTACCCGTTCGTGCGCTCCTACGAGTGGTATCTGCTGCCTGACGCCGAGCGTCGCGAGATGTTGGTGGAGCACGGCATGATGGGTCGGGACTACCCGGACGTGCGGGCGAACACCGTGGCAACTTTGCACTGGGGGACTACGAGTGGTTGCTCGCCTTCGAAGCCGACGAGTTGTACCGGATCGTCGACCTGATGAGGCATCTGCGCGCGTCGAAAGCCCGCTTGCACGTCCGTGAAGAGATCCCCTTCTACACCGGTCGTCGGCACGAACTCGCCCAACTGGTTGCGTTGATCTACCCTGAAGTATGACCGCCAGAACACCCGCCGAAGATGGCCCCTCGCGCCCGGACGGGCAGCCCTACGAGGTGCAACGGACTGAGGCGGAATGGCGTCAAATCCTCGACCCGCACGCCTACCAGGTGCTGCGCATGGCCGGTACCGAGCGCCCCTTCACCGGTGAGTACGAACGCGTCACGACGGTCGGGGTGTACCGATGCCGGGCGTGCAGTGCGGAACTGTTTCACAGCGATACGAAATTCGACGCGCAGTGCGGTTGGCCCTCCTTCTTCACCCCGCTCGCCGGCGATGCAGTTGTGTTGCTGACCGATGATTCGCTGGGGATGCGACGAACCGAGGTCAGATGCAGCGGCTGTGGGTGCGCACCTTGGTCACGTGTTCGAAGGGGAGGGCTTCCCGACGCCCACCGATCAGCGCTACTGCATCAATTCCGTGTCCCTCGTGCTTGAACCCACTGAGGACGCATGAGGTGAGCTAGCCTCAGCGCCATGGCTGCGGGCCGCTCGATCACGCTGCAGGTTGGCGGTCGTTCCATTCGAGTGTCGAGTCCAGACCGAGTGGTGTTCCCGGCGATCGAAGTCACCAAGGGTGAGGTGGCCGAGTACTACGCGGCGGTCAGTGAGCGCTTGCTCGGCGCCATCGGATCACGTCCGACCACTCTGGAGCGTTGGCCCAAGGGCGTCCTGCCCGGTATGAGCCTCGGGGACGAAGGCTTCTACTCCAAGCGATTGCCCAAAGGTGCGCCAGGTTGGCTGGGAACCGCCGAGATCACCTTCCCCTCGGGGCGCAAGGCAGTTGAACTGTGCCCGGATCCGGCTGACCCGGCCACGGTCGTCTGGGCGGCGCAGATGGGCACCATCACCTTCCACCCGTGGCCGGTACGCGCTCCCGAGGTGGATCGACCGGACCAACTCAGGCTTGACTTGGACCCGTCGCCAAACAGCGACTTCAGCGCCGCCGTCGCCGTGGCGCAGTCCGCCCGCGCGTTGCTTGCAGAGTTCGGCTGGCGATCACATGTCAAAACCTCGGGTAGCCGTGGCGTACACGTCTTCGTGTCCATCGAGGCCCGCTGGGGTTTCGTCGACGTCCGCCACGCGGTGATCGGTATCGCGCGGGAGTTGGAGCGCCGTGCGCCTGCCGACGTCACGACGTCCTGGTGGAAGGAGGAGCGGGGCGACAAGGTGTTCGTGGACTACAACCAGGCCGCCAGGGATCGAACAATGGCTTCGGCCTATTCGATTCGGGCCCGGCCGGAGGCCACGGTTTCGATGCCGCTGCACTGGGACGAGCTCCCAGACGTGCAGCCGGGGGAGTTCACCGTGCGCACGGTGCCTGCTCTCTTGGCGGGGGAGGATCCCTGGCGCGACATGTCCGAGCGGGCGTACGACCTCACTCCGGCACTGGACCTGTGGCAGGCCGATCTTGACCGCGGGTTGTCGGACCTGCCCTACCCGCCCGATTACCCGAAGATGCCAGGCGAACCCCCACGGGTGGCGCCGAGCAGGCGGAAGCGGGATTCGAGCGACGCGGAGCCGGGGTGACGGAGTTCCTCATGCGCCACTGCCCAAGTGGTGGGTCGCAGCGGACCGCAGGTCACCAGGTCAACAGCTCCCCGACATCGAGGGGCGGCACTTCGGGAAACTGATCGAAGCCGCAACTGGCCGGCGCGCGGTCTGGTCGCCAGCGCAGGAAGCGCGTCACGTGGCGGAATCGATGGCCGATCAGTGAGTCGTAGCGCACCTCAGCGACCCGGGTGGGATCGATGAGCATCAACTTCTTGTCGGCACGGCGACGCCACCGATTCGGCGCATCTGGCACGCGCACGTCGGCCGCCGCCGCTCGCCACGGATGGTCCTCATCCTCGGCAAGGGCCAGCGGGGCGAGTTCGTCGGTGAGTCGACGTCGGGCAGTGGCGCTGAACGACGAGGCGGATCCGATGTGGTGCAGCCGACCCTGCCGGTCGTAGACACCCAGGAGGAGCGAGCCCACGACCGGAGAGCCGTTCTCGTCGGGCTGCTTGTGTGGCCGCCAGCCCGCAACTACCACGTCTGCCGTGTGCGCTGGCTTCACCTTGATCAAGGCGCGCACGCCGGGTTCGTACGTTCCCTGACTTGGTTTTGCGATAACGCCATCCAGACCTGCTCCGGCCACCACGTCGGCCCAGTGCCTGGCCACCTCGGCGTCACGCGTCGCTGGCGTGCGCCACATCAACTCGGGTAGTGGGAGATCGGTGAGGTTTCGGTGGCGTTCCAACGCGGTTGCGTCGCGTAGGTCGACCCCCGGCAGGGCAATGAGATCGAACGCAATGAAGACCGCGGGGTGTTGCCCGGCGAGGGTCTCGATGTTGCCGCCGGCCTCCGAGCGCGGGCGCAGTCGGGACGACAGCACCCCGAAGTCAATGCGCCCGCCGTCGATCACGGCCAACTCGCCGTCGAGCACCGTTCCGACCGGCAGCGACCGCGCGGCCTGCACCAGCTCGGGGAACGCATACGCAATGTCTTCCTCACTGCGCGATTGCAGGACGATGCGGTCCTCGAGGGCGAAGATGAGGCAACGAAAGCCGTCCCACTTCGGCTCGTAGATGAAGTCGCCGGTCGGCACCCCCGATCCGCCCGCCTTGGCCAACATGACAGGGCACGGTGGTCGCACTGTCACCGGGGACGTCATGCGAGCGTCACCCGCCTAGCAGTGCGCCACCGCGCCCGACATGGATCAGGCTTCGGCGTCGTCGGCCGCGCCGGCAGCCTTCTTCGCGGCACCGGTCGCAGCCTGAGCCGCTTGGTTGACCTTCTCGGATACTGGCGCGGTCTTGCCGCCGGTCTTCTCGTCGAGGAAATCCGTGGTGGACTTCAACGCGTCAGCGGCCTTGTCGCCGTGCTTGTCCGCGAGGTCGGAGACGACGTCTTTGGCCTTGTCGCCCAGCTCGGTCGCCTTTGCCTTGACCTCTTCGACAGCGTCAGCGGCCTTGGCCTTGATGTCTTCGGTGTCTGCCATTCCTACCTCCAGTTGGGTGTCTGCGAGGTTTGAGTGCCACGCAGGGACGTGCGAGAGCGGGTGCTCACACAGGTGTCCATTCTGTCACTGTCAGACGAGCTTCCACGTTGTGAGTAGCGAGTTCTCGGCGAAGATCACCGAGCCGAGGTTCACCTCGCGGGGATCGATCGTCCGTCCCCCCAACAGATCCGGCTCCGGGCGGGGTGCCCCCGGCGTGGCACCGAGCATCTGCGGCGACGTGGTGAGACACAGTTCGTCAAGTTCGTCCATTGCCGAGGCGAGGAACGAGGGTCCGCCTTCGGTGAGCAGTCTCGTGAGTCCGCGATCGGCCAATGTTGCCAGCAGTGTCTGCACGTCGACCACGTCGTCGCCGACCGTCAGCACCTCGGCGACTTCTGCGAGCGCGGCAACCTTGGCGGGGTCGGCTGCTTCCGGCACGGCGAGCAGTGCCGAACCGGGAACTCCGCTGAACACCCGTGCGTCCGGCGAGATGCGGGCGCTGTTGGTGACCACTACGACCGGCACCTGCGGCTGCCGCTGGTGGTCGGTTCGCCACGCCTGCCACTCCTCGCGGTGGGGCACCGGTCCGTAGTTCTCAGCGATGGCAGTTCCGGCTCCGACGATCACGGCGTCTGCAGTGTGCCGCAGTAGTTTGAACACGTCCTTGTCATCGGAACTGGAGATGCCGTCGGAGCGGCCGTTCGAATCTCGCGCTGCGCCGTCGACGGTAGCGACCATGTTCGCGCGCAGAAAGAGCCCCTCGGACGGCCAGTGGTAGATGTTCAACAGGTCATCGCGGCTGAGCTTGTGCTTCACGTGCGGGTAGATGAGATCCATGTCGGCCATTGTGTCCAGGGACCTCCTTCTTTGCTGCTCGGCCACCCCGGTGGCCTAGTGTGATCGTCGTGGCGATCGGAAGCCTGACCCAGCGCAATCCCGCTCCTGACGATGTCGAGTTGCTGTCGTCGTTGGTGCCACCGCCGCAGTTCGCGAGCGTCAGTTTCGACTCCTACCTCGCTGATCCCAACGAACCGAGCCAAGGCGCGGCGCGGGCGGCGTTGGAAGCCTTCGCCGCCGAACGGGGCGCGGAATCTCCGTCGGGTGCTCGGCGCTGGCTGCGTCGGCGCGCAGCACCGCCCGAGGCACGCCCCGGCATCTATCTCGACGGTGGCTTCGGTGTGGGGAAGACCCATCTCCTCGCGGCACTGTGGCATGCCCATCGCGGTCCCAAATCGTTCGGCACATTCGTCGAGTACACCAACCTCATCGGGGTACTCGGCTTCGCACCTGCGGTGCAGCAGTTCTCGAACCGCGCCCTGGTGTGCATCGACGAGTTCGAACTCGACGATCCCGGCGACACCGTGCTGATGTCGACGTTCCTGGCGCAACTCGTGGCCGCCGGCGTCCGGTTGGCCGCAACCAGCAACACCCTGCCGGATCGACTCGGTGAAGGCAGATTCGCGGCGGATGACTTTCTCCGCGAGATTCAGGGTCTCGCCACGCACTTCGATGTGCTGCGCATCGACGGCGAGGACTATCGGCACCGCGGCGAGCTGCGGCGCGCGGAAGTTTTCGCCCCGGGTGATCTGGTCGATCTTGCGTCCACCACGCCTGACGCTGTCATCGACAATTTCTCGGAACTGCTCGCCCATCTGCGTAGGGTTCATCCCTCGAAGTACGGGGCGCTGGTCGCGGGGATCTCCCTGCTGTGTCTGAGCGAGGTTCACCAGCTTGCCGACCAATCGGATGCGCTGCGTTTCGTGGTGCTCGTCGACCGGCTCTATGACCGGCGCGTGGCGATTGCCGGGTCGGGTCATTCACTCTCCGAGGTGTTCCCGGCCGACATGCTGGCCGGGGGATACCGCAAGAAGTACTACCGGTGTCTTTCGCGTCTGGGTGCGCTGTCGGTGCAGTCCGGGGCTACCTGACGGCCAAGGCCCGGTCGAGGATGTCGTCATCCCCACCGCTCAGGGTGGCACCGACCGTGCCCGCAGTGTTGCCAAAGCGCCGACTGATGAATGCCTCCGCGACGCCTGGCGGTGCGTGTGACACCAGTTGCGCGGCGCTGAGCAGCAGCGCCATCTGTTCGGCCAGCCAGCGGGCCGCCGATTCCAACTCAGGGCCAGCGTTCGCCAGGGCGTCGAGCACGGCGACGATGGCAGTATCGGTGGCCCGGTCGACGCCGCGTAGCGGTGCAATCTCGGCGAGCCAGGCATCCAGCGAATCGGGTGAGGTGTTCAAGGCGCGCAGCAGATCAAGCGCATTGATGCTGCCCGAACCCTCCCAGATGGAATTGACCGGCGCCTCCCGATAGAGCCTCGGGAGCCCCGAATCCTCCACGTAGCCGGAACCACCGAGGGCTTCCATCGCTTCGAATATCTGGCCCGGCGCGCGCTTGCACACGTAGTACTTGCTCATGGGAAGGCTGATGCGGCGCAGGGCGTCCTCGCCAGAGTCCACCGCAGCAGCTAATCGGAGACCGAGCCACTGGGCGGCTTCGACTTCAAGGGCGAGATCGGTGAGCACCGAGCGCATCAGGGGTTGATCGATGAGGGTTCTGCCGAACGCCTGCCGATTGGCGGCGTGCCAACCGGCCTCAGTGAGCGCCCTTCGCATCAACGCGGCAGATCCGAGTACGCAATCGAGCCGGGTGGCCGAGACCATCTCAACAATCGTGCGCACTCCCCGACCCGGTTCCCCCAGTCTTTCCGCCCAGGTACCTGCGAACTCGATCTCGCTGGAGGCATTCGATCGGTTGCCCAGTTTGTCCTTCAGACGCTGGAGAGCGAACGGGTTGCGTGTGCCGTCGGGCAGCACCCGGGGCACCACGAAACAGCTCAGTCCGGCAGTTCCATCCTGTGCGAGCACCAGGAAGAGGTCGGACATCGGCGCCGAGCAGAAGAACTTGTGGCCGACCAACCGGAAGCCATCGTCGTCGGGATAGGCCCGGGTGGTGTTCGCGCGAACGTCGGATCCGCCCTGCTTCTCGGTCATGGCCATGCCAGCAATGAGCCCGCGTTTACCGGCTGGGGGCCGCAGGCCGAAGTCGTACTGCCCGCTGGCCAGGCCAGGGACGTAGCGCTCCGCAATCGCGGGGTCCGCCCGCAGGGCCGGTACCGCCGCGTAGGTCATGGAAATGGGACAGCCGTGCCCGGCCTCCACCTGGTACCAGGCCATGAATCCGGCAGCGCGCGTGACGTGGGGTGCCGCGTGGTCGGCTAGCCAGGGGGCGGCGTGCAACCCGTGTGCCACGGCAGTCGACATCAGTTCGTGCCAGGCCGGGTGGAACTCCACCTCGTCGATGCGGTGGCCGTAGCGATCGTGACTGTGCAGGGTGGGCGGGTAGCTATCCGCAAGCCTGCCTGTTTGCCACGCCGCGGCGGAGCCAGCCAACTTCCCGAGGTCGCCGAGGGCATCCGGATCCGCGCCGAACTGGGTCAATCCTTCGCGCAGTACAGCGTCGTCGGCGACCGCGTCGTAGTCGGGCAGCGGTAGCGGCTGGTTCTCAACGGTGTGCGTACGGTGGTCGAACACCACCTCGGTTGGCGGCTGGGTACGATCCATACCGCTACCGTAGGTGGGTGCTCAAGCGCTTGGCCAATCACCCTTTTGTCGAGCATATTCGGCACAGTCCGATCGTCGACTTCATGGCCCGATTGGTGCGCATCTTCATTTATCGCCGAGTTCTCGGGCTAAGTGCAGAGGCGGCGTTCTGGCTGGTCTTCTCCCTACCGTGGTTGCTGCTTGGGGCCGTAAGCGTCATCGGCATCGTGGAGCCGCTGCTGCCGATATCCGACGCCGTCGACGTGAAGACGGAGGTGCTCGACTTCGCATCCGAATTCGTGAACGCCGAGGTGATGTCAACCTACGTGGAGCCGCTCGTCAACCAGGTATTTGAGCAGAGCAGCGCCGGGTTGCCCATCGTCAGTTTCCTCGTCGCGCTTTGGTCGGGATCGCGTAGCATCCAGACGTTCATCGAGGCAAACATGATCATCAACAGTCAGTTCAGGGAACGGGGATTCTTCCGCATTCGGCTTCAATCGGTACTGCTGCTGGTGGCATCTGCGGTACTCCTCACCTTGACAGTGACGTTGTTCACGACGCTGCCGGGTCGGGTCGGCACAGTGCTGACCGTGCCGGTGTGGGTAGTCACCTTCGTGTGGCTGCTCCTCTTCCTGCTTCTGGTCGTCGGGGTCCTGGCGTTGCTCATGCACGTCACGATGCATCAACGACCGGCTTTCATCACCTCGCTGCCGGGTGCGGCACTCACGATCGTGGGTTGGTGGGCAGGCTCGTGGTTCCTGTCCATCTACCTCGAGCGCGTGTTCTCCGATGCTTCCGTGTACGGCGTCCTCGCTGCTCCGATCGCGGTGATGCTGTATGCGCTCGTACTGACCCTGGTGGCATTCACTGGCACAGCGGTGAACGCCGCCCTGCGCGGGGTGGACGTCGGACCGCAGGTCGACGGCATACCTGCCAGCACGGTCGGAGCCGTGGACCGCTAGTCCTCCCGGACGGAGTTCGGTCACTGCAGCTGTACACGGATCCAGGTCCACTTCGTGCCCAATCGGATGATGACTGGAAGTTGGCGCAGATTCTGGCGGTGAAAGTACGCTACGGGGACGAGATCATGCAGTTGCCTGCCTGCGAACGGATTCGCCACCAGGCGCTGTTGCCACCCCAACCGGGCATGACCACACTGGTGGGGTGACAGAGTGGTTCCAGCGCGAGATCGTCATCCCCGGGCGTTTGCCCTTGATGCTGTCCTTGATCGCGTTCGTGGCCACCTTCGTCGTCACCCGCGCCATCACCCGGATGATCCGGTCAGGACGTGGACCGATCAAGAACGTGACCAGTGGCGACTTGCACATCCACCACGTCGTGCCCGGTGTCATCAGTCTGTTGTTGGGGGGAATCCTGCTGCTAGCAGCGTCACGCTACGGACCTTGGCGTGACCTCGGAGCAATCCTGTTCGGCATCGGCGCGGCACTAGTGCTCGACGAGTTTGCGTTGATCCTGCACCTCGACGATGTCTACTGGAAGCGGGAAGGTGCGCTCTCGGTGGACGCCATCACTATCGGCCTCGCGGTGATGGCGGTGGCGCTGATGGTGGCGGCGCCCGACAACCCACCACGCGATGCTCCCGCCGACCATGCTGCGCGGATCCTGGGTCCGGTCAGCTTTGTGGTCTTCTGGCTGGTGCCGACCGGCATCACGGTTCTCAAGGGTCGATTGCTGTTGGCTGCGCTGAGCGTGGTGCAGCCGGTGTTCGGATGGTGGGGGATGGTGCGACTGGCCCGGCCCGGCTCGCCATGGTCTGCCTTCGCCTACCGAAACAAGCCGGCCAAACTGCAACGCGCCCAAGAACGTGCCGCCCGGGCCGATGCCCGCGTGGCGCCGGTGAAGCGATGGTGGGCGGCGCACGTGTTCGGCATGGCCCCTGAGGCAACGGCGAAGCCAACTCTGAAGGGCGACGAAACTGACTTCGCAAGCGCTGCGCGCGACGCGAGCGGCCGGTCCGATCCGGCGTCGACTAGCGCCGCATCCGACGGACAACGAACGAAGCCCGATCAGTCCAGCTGAGCTGCGCCCAGTTGGCCTTTGCTTTGCGCAGCTGGCGCCGCCGGAGCGCTTGGTACTGCTCCAGCCGGCCCTGGGCAACCAGGTCGTCGTCGCGCATGGCTGTGCCCAGGGCTTCCACTGCAACCCCGCGCGCCGCGCGTACCACGTCTGAATCGAACATGCCTGAACGGTATCGCCGCACACGTGCCTGATGGGTGACCCTGACGCGGGTGTTGCCCGGTCGGTCGACGGCTTCAGGCGACTTTGAGAGCGGACTTCGCCGCGGCCACCGCTTGTCTCAGATATGAGCCGCCGAAGAGCACAGCATGGACGAGTAGGGGATGCACCTGGTGCAGCGCGATCCGATCCCGCCACTGTGGTTGCAGCGGTCGCACGGCCTGGTAGCCGGTGATGATGTGCTCCAAGCCCGGTTGACCGAACAGAGCGAGCATCGCAAGGTCGGTTTCTGCATGACCACCGTGGGCCGCTGCATCGATGAGCCAGCCGTTGATTTCGCCGTCGGTACTGTCACCCGGGCGGCCCCAGAGCACATTGCCGGACCACAGATCGCCGTGGATTCGGCTGGGTGTGGTGTCGGGGCCGACGATTCTGGGGTGGCCGTCCTGAAGTTCGTCCAGAAGGCGCAGCAGCACCTCGCTGGCGGGGCGTGGCAGGTCGCCCCTCGCCCGCAAGGCGTCGATGTAGGGCAGCAGCCGAGCCTGTGCGTAGAAGGGTCCGAACGATTCCCAGGAACCGTAGGGGAGCGGGAGATCGGCGATGAATCCGGCATCGCGGGTCACCCCTGCCGGTGGGCAGCCGAAGGAGGGTGCCCGCAGGCTGTGCAGGTGGGCGAGTTGGCCGCCGAATCGACGGTACGTGTCTGGCCCTCCGTGGCCCGGCGCTATCCGCTGGAGGTCGAGATGGTGCGGACCCACCGCGAGCACGCTTGCCACGGGAGGTCCGTCGGGCACACGCAGCCAGTGCAGCCCTGCCGCCTCGATCTCGAAGTAGGCGGGCGGCGCCCCAGGGCGGGTCTTTCTGAAGGGTGTCACGCGTTGAGATCGCCGGTAGCAATGCGCGCAACGATCTCATCGCAGGTGCGTTCAACCATCGCGAGAACGTCTGCGAAGCCGTCTGAACCGCCGTAGTAGGGATCCGGCACGTCGGGCACCTCTTCAGCGGACGCAGCACGAACTGCAGGGTCGAACGATCGAAACTTCTGTACGTGTGCGCCGAAGTCGGGGAAGGAGCCGAGGACGGTGAAGTTGTCGTCGTCCATGGCGAGCACGAGGTCGTAGGCGCTGAGGTCGGTTGGCTGAATCTGGCGAGCCGTGTGCGTGGGGTCGTACCCCGCGGCTCGCAGAGTTCCCTCGGCTCGACGGTCGGCCGATTCCCCTACGTGCCACGAACTCGTGCCGCTGGAGCGGACCTCGATGTCGGGGTAACCCGCTGCGGCCAGTTTGCCGCGCAGTACGGAGGCGGCCATCGGAGATCGGCAAATGTTGCCAAGGCACACCATCATGATCCGAATGTCGGTATTCCGAGATTCGTCATCCCCATCCGTCGCCACGGCATACAGGATATGGCAGCGGAGCAGGCTAGCCTCGGAGCACGTTGCCCAGAAGGGAGTACCCACCATGACGTCACCGCCCTTCGTACCGGCCCGGGACGGGATTTCACCACTCGAACGCGTGGTTACGATCATGGCGCTGCTTGGAGAAGCCGGCGACCGTGGCGTTGCAGCTGATGACCTCGTGGCAGCGGGCGGCTACGGCGGAGAATTGGCGGGCCAACGCGAACAGTTGCAGCGGGATGTGCGCAACCTCGTCGCCAAGGGATGGCGGATCAGCAACATCGCCGAGGCTGGTAGCAATGCCCGCTACCGGCTCGAGCAGGGCGATCCCCGCGTTCGGCTGGACTTCACTGACGAGCAGCGGGTGGAATTCGTCCGAGCGGCGGTAATCGCCGGCGTCGCCGCAGGCAAGATCGAATCGAGTGTGTCGATTCGCGATCCAGCGGTGCGGCGCGCCGTGGCCGACGCGCCCAGTTACTCGCTGGCGTTGGCAACCCATGGTCACGAACACCGATGCCTCCTGCGGTTCCGATATCGCGAACGTGATCGAGTGGTCGCATCGGATGCGATCTGGCTTCGCGACGGTAGGTGGTACCTCGTGGGCCGGGAGGTTGACGCCGCCGACGATTCCATCGGCGCCGAGGCCAAGCACTTCCGACTCGATCGGGTGACTCGCCTCACGCTCGATCGACCGAACACGGCTGGCGACGCGGTGGGGGCGCCGGAGCTCAACATCGATCCGCTCACGTTCATCGACGGCGCTCCGGTCGACGCGCTGGTGGAGACCGATCCCGACTTCCGTGCCAGGGTGGAAAGCCGACTCGGCCAAGCCACCGAGGTGCGCCGCACGCAGGGGAGGCTGGAATTGCGAATTCCGGTGATGAATCACACAACTTTTCGCAACCGACTGTACGAGTTGGGCACAAGGGTGACGCTGATAGGGCCCGATGAGTTGCGCGCCGAGATCCGCGCCGATCTTCTCGCGCACGTGAGGGATGACCGCTGATGGCCCCGCCACGCTACGTGCAGCGCCTGGGCATGGTGTTCGAGGCGCTCGCGGTGCTCGACCTCTACCCTGGCGGCCTTGAGCTTGCGGACCTCGCCGAACTGCTCGAAGTTGACGAACACGGGTTGCGCGCGGATCTGATCGCCTACAACGCAGGTACCGACCTGGGTCCGGACGGTATGACCGCGTGGGTCGAGTTCCTGACTCGAGTGCCGTCCGATCCGGCCGACGATGACGACGAGTTGTACGCCGCCGCCACGGAGGCGGTCGCCGTGCGGCTGCACAATCCGGGTTCGGGCATACCCGGTCAAGCTGGTGGGTTGTCCGTGGCCGAGGTCGGTCAGGTACTCATCGCAGCTGAAGACCTCGCCCGGGTGGAGCCGCACAACATGGCACTGGCCCAGGTCATTGCGCAGTTGCGCAGCCGATGGTTGCCAGGTGTCACGGAGGTGTGGCGGCCAAGCCTGGATCGCCGGTTCGAATCCGAACTCACCACCGCGATGGAGGAATGCCGCGTAGTGGACATTGAGTATGACCGCGCCTGGCGTCCGGGGGTTGTCTCCCGCCGCATCGAGCCCTACGCCCTGGTTCGCACTCAGCGAGGCTTCGAAGTGGACGCTGGTCCGGTGCAGTCCGACGGAGGAATTCGCACCTACCTCGTCAACCAGATCAAGCGTCTTGTCGTCTCGGCCGACACCTTCACTCGCCCCCCGAACGCCGATGAACTCTGTGCTGCGAATCGGCAGGCGACCACAGTGCACGTGGTGATGCCCCGCGAGCGGCAATGGGTGACCGAGTACCTTGCGGAGCGCGTCGTGGTCAGCGCCGCGGACGATGACGTGGCGCTGGAAATGTCGGTGATCGAACCGCTTGCCGATCGGGTGGGCTTGGTCTTGCTGCAGGCGGGTCCCGGCGCATTCGTCACGGAGCCGGATCACCTCGCCGAGGCCGACGACGCACTCGCGCGCCGGCTGCTCGCGCACCACGGCTTGGAGTAGCCCTCCTCGGGGGCGATTACGGCGACGCCGATGTTGTCGCAAGGCTCGCCGTGGCCACGACGTCGTGCCGAGGGGAGGGGCCGAGGTGACTGCGCACCAGAACCACCTCGCTCGGCAGCCAACGGGGGCCTCGATAGGCGTCCAAAGTGGCCACGAGTTTCGCCGTTACCGGGCCAGCGCCGCGACCCCGGGCAACCGTGACGTGCGGTTGCCACGCGCCACGATGGCCCTGGTCAGGGGGCCCACAACGAGCTGAGCGCGCGATTCGGGATACGTCTTGTGCAAGTCTCGCGAGCCAATCCGATGGCTGCACCCCGACCCACGCCACGGTGCTACCGAAGCGGCCGCCACCGGACAAGCGCAGCGGGCTTGCTTGGCCGGTGGTGGGAAGTTTCGAGGCCACCAGGATGTCGCCGAGTCGTCCGGCCTTGTCTGCCGGAAGGTCTCCGAAGAAGACAAGGGTGATGTGCCAGCGGTCCGGCTCTGTGAGTCGAGGTGCCGCAGCCCCGGCGAGGCAGCCGCTGGCGTCGAGGAACTCGCGCAGATGACGAGTCTGCGCCGGTGGAATCCGTAGCGCGATGAACATTCGCACGTCCATCACGCTGCCAGCCGTTCCCGCAATCGTGCAAGGTGACTTGAACTGCTTGCTGAGCCGCTGTGCCGTTAACGGCGTAGTGTGGCGGCACCTTCCCTTCGATTGGCCGCCATGACATCCACACGCAGCACCTACTGGTCCGTTACCAGCGATGGCCACCCAAGGCGCTGGGCGATTCTTGCTGTGTTGGTCACGAGCTTGCTCATCGTGGTGCTGGACAACACGATCCTGAACATCGCCTTGCCGACCATTCAAGAGGATCTGCAGGCCACCCAGAGCGAGTTGGTGTGGGCCGTCGACTCCTACATCCTGGTCTTCGCGGCGCTGCTCTTCACCTGGGGAGTGTTGGGCGACAAGTACGGGCGCAAGCGGATCCTGATCATTGGGCTGGTGGTCTTCGCCATTGGCTCCGTTGCCTCTGCCTTCGCACCCACACCACAGGCGCTCATCGCCTTTCGCGGTCTCATGGGCGTCGGTGGTGCCGCGGTCCTGCCTGTGACCTTGGCCATCATCACCGTCGTCTTCCCACCCCACGAACGCGGCAAGGCGATCGGTCTCTGGGCAGGGGCCGTGGGTGGCGCCGTCGCACTCGGTCCGGTGCTCGGGGGACTGCTGCTTGAGCATCCAGGCTGGTCGTCCTGGCTGACCGGGAACGATTGGGGATCGGTGTTCCTCGTGAACATCCCCATCGTGACCATCGGCCTCATCGGAATCATTCGGGTGGTTCCCGAAACCAGAAATCCGAATCCACAGCGGTTGGATATCCCTGGGCTGGTGATGTCCTTCGTAGGTTTGGTGCTGCTGGTGTACGGCATCATCCACGCGTCGGAAACCAGGTCCTTCCTCGTAGTGTCGGTGTGGTTGCCGATCGTGGCCGGGCTGGCAGTCATCGCACTGTTTCTCACGCTGGAGGCCCGCAGCGACCACCGCTCGTTCGACGTTGCGCTCTTCCGAAACCGGGGCTACGCGGTCAGCCTCACGGCCGTCAGTCTCGCGTTCTTCGCTTTGTCCGGAATCACCTTCACACTGCCGTTCTACCTGCAGTTGCTCCGGGACTTCAGTCCACTGCAGGCCGGCTTGTGCTTCCTTCCGTTCGCGGTGGGTCAACTCATCGCCGCACCTCGCAGCGCGAAGACGGTGAACCGCTTCGGCTACCGCAAAGTCATGTCCATCGGTCTGGCCATCGTCGGGGTGGCGCTGCTGGGAATGGCTCGGCTGGAGATCGACACTTCGATCTGGTTGGTGCTCACGCTGTTCTTCTTCTTCGGCCTCGGAATGGGCTCGGTGATTGCACCCGCCTCGACGGTGATGCAGAACGTGCTCCCCCTGGCCCGTGCCGGAGCCGGATCCGCGGTGCAGAACACCGTGCGTCAGGTATTCGGCGCGCTGGGCGTTGCGGTGATCTCCACCCTGCTCGCCACTCGATTCTCGGCGCTGATGTCGCCCACGATCGAGTCCCTCCCCGACGCTATCCCGGCGGCGGCGAAGGAAGCCGCCGAGCAATCCGTGGGCGGAGCCAACGTGGTATTCGACCAGGCCCTGGAAGCGGGGGCCCCCGCCCCGCTGGTGGAGCAGTGGCAGGCGGAGGCCTTCGACGCGTTCATCACGGCCTCTCACATGACGTCGCTGGTGTCGGCCGGCATGGTGCTGATCGCGGCAGTCGTGGTGGCCACCCTGCTTCCGCATATCACCCCGCCGCAAAAGGATCCGGCAACTGCGCCTGCAGCCCACGCGCCGGGCACGGTACACGAGATTTCGCAGGATTCGGAGTCGAAGGCGCGCGCCGCAGCCGCCGAGCTCGAGGACGACTATCCAACCGAAGCGGCGCAGGAGTACGTGGCCGACGCAGACCCCGAAGCCCCGCTGGGTCGCAGCTGAACCCGTTCGTACTATGGGCATATGCATATTTCTGCTCGGCACTTGATGCCTCTGATGATCGGAGTTTCCAGCGCTCTCGTCGTGGCTGGTTGTGGGGGCGGCACCGCGACGGAAGCAGAACCGGCGACTGCCTCGCCAGCAGACGCGACCAGCAGCGCCGCGACCGCTGGCGGGTCTGCCTCGGCAGCCGCGACGGACTGCCCGGTGACCTTGACAGATGCCTGGGTGAAGGCGGCGGACTCGGGCATGACCGGTGAGTTCGGTGTGCTCAGCAATGGGGGCGACGCGGACGTCACCATCGTCGGCGGCTCCACCCCTGCTGCTGCCATGGTCGAACTCCATGAGGTTTCCGACGGCACCATGAAGCAGGTCCCCGGCGGGTTCGAGATTCCGGCCGGAGGTTCGCTGACGTTGGAGCCGGGCGGGTATCACATCATGCTGATGCAGCTGACAGGTCCGATCGCGCCTGGCGATGAGATCACTACCACCCTCGAGTGCAGCACAGGAGGGACGGCTGACCTCGTCGCCACGGCCAAGGAGTTTGCTGGCGGCAACGAGGAATATGTCGGCGATGGCATGGGCGACGGCGCCTCGATGGGTGACGCAATGCAGCCCTCGGCGACCGCTGAGAGCGAGTCGATGGGCTGAGGTGACGCCAGATGGCGAATGCTGAGGGAGAACGTCAGACCGTCGCCGTTTCGCGGCGAGGGCTGTTGCTGGGTGGGGTGGCGCTTGGCGGCTCGGCGGCTCTTGTCGGGGCCGCGGCAGGAGCGGCAATTGCCTCCCCGGGTGATGGTGCCTCGGCCGAGACAGGTGCTCGTGCCGACGGTGCCCTTGGCCAGTCAACAGTCGATCCCTACGGCACGCACCAGGCCGGTATCGCCACCCCTGCGCAAGCCACGGCGGTATTCGCGAGTTTCGTCTTGAAGCCCACAACCTCGCGATCGAGTCTGGTCAAGATGATGAAGCTGGTCACCGACGACATTGAGCGGTTGACGGCAGGGCGCCCGGCGTTGGCGGATCCTGTGCCGGAGCTCGCCCAACTCCCCGCCAATCTGACCGTTACCGTCGGTTTCGGGCCGCGGGTTTTCGACCTCGAGGGTCTGGCCGCAGCACGGCCGTCATGGCTCGTGGACCTGCCGGTGTTCCCCGGCGATGAACCGGATCCCACCTACACCGGCGGCGATGTTCTGGTGCAGATCTGCGGCGATGATCCGTTGACGGTCGGCCACGCGCTTCGGGTCATCAGCAACGACGCGGCGGCCTTTGCCTCGCTGGCTTGGGTGCAGGAGGGTTTCCACAACGCGCCGGGTGCATTGGCGCAGGGAACAGTGGGGCGCAATCTCTTTGGTCAAGTGGACGGCACAGTCAATCCCAAGCCAGACACGCCGGACTTCGATCAGGTCGTCTGGTCCGATCAGCCCGAGTGGCTCGTCGGGGGCACCGGGATGGTTGTCCGGCGCGTGCAGTTCAACCTCGACACGTGGACCGAACTAGATCGGGCCGGCCGGGAAGATGTGATCGGGCGAACCCTCAGCGATGGGTCGCCGCTCTCTGGCGGGGGGCCAGATGCACCGGTGGATCTCGAGGCGGTTGACGACCGGGGCCTCAGCGTGATTGCACCGACCGCGCACGTGCGCCTTGCTGCGGCGACGAATCCAAGTGAGCGCATCCTGCGTCGGCCGTACAACTACGGTACGGGTGCGGTGGGTGACTCCGGGCAGATCTTTGTCGCCTTCGCTGCTGATCCAACTGTTCAGTTCCTGCCCATTCAGCAGCGCCTGGCCGAATCGGACTTGCTGAATACCTGGGTCACCTACGTCGGGTCGGCCATCGCCGCCGTTCCACCCGGGTACGGCCCCGGCGGTTGGATTGGTCAGACGCTGCTTGAGGGATAGACCCCGGCCACTTGGCTGCTACCCGACGACGGATAGTCCGGTCGCGCTTGAGGCCTCCTGCACGCCGCCGGCGTCGACTACGTTGGTGAATCCGGCCTGCTTCATCTGGGCCACTGCATCTGCGGAACGATTGCCGCTGCGGCAGTAGACGATGTAGGAACTGTCCTTTGGCAGGGCATTGATCTGGGAACTGAAGTCCGAACTCTGCAGGTTGATGTTCTGGGCCCCTTCGAGGTGCCCGCCCGCGAACTCCTCAGGGGTCCGCACGTCAATGATCTGCGACTCTGCGACGTCGACCACCGCGGTCGGGGCGGCTTCAGTGGTGGCCGAGGAACTCGAACACGCCGTCGCACCCCCGAGGACGGCAACGGCGAACAGGGCAATGGCTGTTGATCGCTTCCACATGCCGACGATGATACCCCTGGGGGTATAGTCACGCAGAATCGGGTCCTCGGGCGTGTCGTAGACGATGTACCGGCGGGGCAATGGCGACATACTGAGGCGCATGCCCTCGTCAGTCAACGGCCTCCCGTTACACCCGTTGGTGATTCACGTGGTCGTCGTACTCGTGCCGTTGGGGGCTCTCGGCCTCATCCTGGTGGTGGCACGACGTGGGTGGCGGCGAACCTTGGGTTGGTGGCTGGTTGTGGTTTTGGCAGTCGCTGCGGCTGCTACCTGGGCAGCCAAGGAGTCGGGGGAGGAACTCGCCAGTGTGGTCGGCCGGCCTGCCAGACATGCGACGCTCGGCGAGGGACTGCCGTACTTCGTGGCGGCAATGTTCATCACCACAACGCTCTTCGTGGTGGCAGGCGCGGTGTGGGACTGGCGACTGAAGAGGTCGGGATCCGCACCGGGCAAGGATCCGGAAGTAACTGCCGATACAGGTCCACCCATGGGTGGCTCGGTGGAGGGGAGCGACAACATCGAGGCCTTGCTGTCGCAGACGGCAGGCGTGCTGTCGGGAACGCCGGCTCCGCAGCCGGCTACGACTGGGCTGCAATCGGCGGCAGGCAAGGCCAAGATGCCGGTGGTGTTGAAGATTCTGGCCTGGGTCGCCGTCGCCGTGGCTGTGGCAACGGCGGTTCAAACTTTCCGCGTGGGCGAATCGGGCGCGGAAGCAGTTTGGGGCACTGTGCTGGAGTCATCGGCGGCAGATCGGGCCGACCAAGTCGGGTCGCCACCGTCCGCCACCGAGTCAGCTGGTCAGGCGGGTGGTGCCAGCACCTACACCATGGCTGAGGTCGCGACCCGGAATTCCGCGCGTGATTGCTGGACAGTCATTGACGGTGAGGTCTACGACCTCACATCGTGGATCGCACGGCACCCGGGAGGCGAGGTCCCCATCGAATCGCTCTGCGGCGTCGATGGCACGGCCGCCTTCACCGCCCAGCATGAGGGGGCGGCCCGTCCTATAGCGCAACTCGATGCCTTTACGGTCGGATCGCTTGCGCCTTAGCTGGCGCTACTTCCTGCGCTCGGCGAACGCGAAGGCGGCGACGACGCCACCTATGGCGCCCATGAGGTGGCCCAACCAGGAAACACCGGGGGCGACCGTGAACGGAGAGATCCCCCAGAGCAGGCTGCCGTAGACAATCACCACAAAGAGCGCGATGAGCAGGTCAAGCCAGTGGCGCCGCAGGACGCCGGCGGTGATCAGGTAGGTCACGAAGCCGAAGATCAACCCACTTGCACCGATGGTCACCACGTCTGCGGGGCCGAGCAGCCACACGCCGAAACCACCGATGAGGCCGATCACAACAGTCACCGGCCACATCGACCGTTCCGTGCGCCACGCCACGAGCAGCCCCAACACGACGAAGGGGATCGTATTTGCCAGCAGGTGCGCGAATCCGCCGTGCAGGAAGGGTGACAGGGCGATTCCGGGCAGTCCCTCGGCCGTGCGGCTGACAATGCCGAATCCGTCGAGTCGGCCTCGGAGGAGCACGTCGAGAATTTCCAGCAGCCACATGAGCGCCAGCATCACCAGTATCGGGGTGACCACCTGACGGAAGCGCCCGGCTGGGGTAGGCCGGGTCTCGGTTCCGTTCTGCTGCAACGACATTCCCCAATTGTGCGGCATGTCACTCCGGACAGCGAACTATGCCCATTGCGCACCGGCCTCGGTTTGTCCTTTACGGAAAGTTGGGGTCCCGTGTGATGGCCCTCACCCTCAAAGCGTCAAATCGGACGAATCGCGCCAGTTACGTTTCCTACGTCGCTCGAAATTCCGGTGGTTGCGAGAGCAGGTTCCGGCGGGCGATCTGCCGAATCGCTGGCAGCGACCGACCCCGGACGGGTCGAGCATCGCGGGCGTACTGCAGCCGAGCCCCGCTCCGTGCGGTGCGGCTCGGTGGTCGGGAGGCAGCCGGAAAAGGACATCAAAGATATGCGTATCTCCGCTCGAATCGCTTTGCCCGCAGCCGCGGTCGTTGCAAGCGCAACCGCCTTGGCGACTCTGCCGGCTTTCGCCGCGAGCAACACCGAAGCAACCGTACGCCCTAGCGCGGAGGCGGCAAACACCTCCGCGTTGAAGCAGGAAAAGGCAGCCATCCAACGCCAGCGGGACGCCGAGCAGCTCACGGTCATGCGTGCTGCCGTGGTGGCGAACTGGCAGCAGGAGGCCGCTGCCGCGCAAGCCGCCGCCGAGGCCGCTGCCGCGCAAGCCGCCGCCGAGGCCGCCGCGCTCGCCGAGGCTGAGGCCGCTGCTGCTGCCGAGGAGCAACGAATCATGAGTGAGGCGGTTGTCGCCCAGTGGCAGGCTGAGGCCGCTGCTGCTGCGCCCGTGTACTCGGCACCGGCCGCTCCGGCTGCCGCGACCAGCACAGCCAGCGCAAGCGGCAGCTGGTCCGGTTCCGGTGCCGTCGGCGCCGCCATGGCCATGCTTGGGCAGCCCTACGTCTCGGGCGGACAAGCCCCCGGCGGCTTTGACTGCTCCGGTCTCGTGAAGTGGGCCTATGGTCAGGCTGGCGTGTCGCTTCCCGGCGGCTCCTATAACCAGATCGGCTACGGCACTGCTGTGAGTCTGGACAGCCTCGCCCCCGGCGACCTGGTGTTCTACGGTCCCGGTGGCTCTCAGCACGTCGCCATCTACATCGGCGGCGGACAGGTAGTGCAGGCCAGCAACTACGACACCGGCGTTCACACCGCCAGCATCTACTACATTGGCGAGCCGTCTGCGTTCCGCCGCATCTGATCAACCGCGCGTCGACGGCAACAGGGGCCGAAGCTACTGCACGACGAAACTGATGTTGCCCTTGTTGTCGTCGACCGTCACCATCGCAGTGCCGTTCTGCTGTTCGCCGGAAGACGTCGTCCCACTCACGGTGCAGTCGAAGGTCGTTCCGGGCGTGGCAAGGTAGATCCCGGCGCTTGCGCCTACCGGGCTGCAAGCGGTGGTCCACGAACCGGGTATCTGGGCGGTTACTTCGTTGGTGATCTCCTCCTGGGCGCGGTCAAGGAACAAGATCGCCGAGTTGGATTCGAAAACGACGTTGCCCTGGTCGTCCTCCTGCGTCACAACCACCGTCGCGGGTTGCTCGGCGACCGTCATCGTGCACTCGGTGGTGGCTCCCGACTGGAGAGCGACGTCGCTTGGACAGACAACCGAGACTGCCGTGCCCTCCGGAACAACCGCTTGAACCTCGCTGGTGATTTCGTCCTGCAGTTTGCCACTGTCGAGCGTGCTTGATCCGCTGCATCCGCTCAGGATCAGAAGCCCGGCGGCAGCCGCAAGGGCCACGACACCTCGCCGAGAAGACGCTTGAATCCATGCTGCGTACCCATGTGGGCCCTTGATCCGCTGATTCGTCAGAAATGACTCGCACTCACAGTAGCGAAGATGATCATAGGATCGCTCGTCTTCGGCCCCCCACGGTGCTTTACGGTGGGAGAGGAGAGACCCCGCCGTCTGGACGTGCGGCCAGGCCCCTCGCTCAGGTGTGATACCGGGAAGGAGAGGTCCCCGTGCAACCGCAGCCAGCGCCGCGTCGCAGGTTGGGCGACATCCTGATCAGTTGGGGCAAAGTAACTGAGCAGGATGTGCAGCGCGCGCTCGCTATTCAGAAGGCTGATCCGAGCCGACCCCGGCTGGGCGAGGTGCTGATCCGAGAGCACCTCTGTGACGAGCAGACTGTGGCCGCCGGGCTAGCCGAGCGGCACGGCCTGCGCGTGGTGGACCTCGACCGAGTGTCCATCGACGACTCGGTGGCTCGAACGCTCGACCGGGCCTCGGCTCACAGATACCGCGCCGTGCCGTTCGCAATTTCGCACGGCACCACGGTGGTCGCCGTGGCCGATCCGTTCGACATAGTCTCGGCAGACGACCTCCGAGCCCGCTACCGCGGCCACGTGTCATTTGTCGTCGCCATGCCGTCGCAGGTCAACTCTTTGCTGCAGCGTCTCTGGGGTGACCAGGAGCGCGCCGACGTCGTCGATGCCTTCGTTGGTCGGGTGACCGGAGTCAAGACGGTCACGCGCGCAACAGCCGTCGATGATGAGGGCGCCGTTGGAATCGTCGACCAGATCCTGCTGGACGCCACCAACCGGCGCGCCAGCGACGTGCACATCGAACCGTCGGCGGATTCGCTTCGGGTCCGATTTCGGATCGATGGCATGATGCACGTGGTCCTGGAGTTGCCCACCGAGAGTTTGGCTCCGATCGCGAGTCGGGTGAAAGTGATGTCGGGCCTCGACGTCTTCGCCAAGCGCGTCCCGCAGGATGGCAGGGCGCGGGTGAATGTTCGCGGCCACGACATCGACGTGCGGGTGTCCACTGTGCCGAGCATTCACGGCGAGAACCTCGTTCTTCGCATGATGACCTCGCAGAAGCAACTGCCCGACATCTCGAAACTTGGAATGTCGTGGCAACAGGTGGACGCTTTGGCGGCCGCCATGGCCAAGTCTCAAGGATTCATCGTGGTGACCGGCCCCACCGGCTCGGGCAAGAGCACGACCCTCTACTCCCTGCTGAGCACATATGTTGGTCCCGAACGGCACGCCATCACGATGGAGGATCCAGTCGAACTGGAACTGCAGGGAGTCACGCAGATCCAGATCGACGACGCCAACGGTGTCACCTTCCCGGCGGCCCTGCGGGCGGCTTTACGGCAGGATCCCGACGTCGTGATGGTCGGTGAAGTGCGAGATGCAGAGACTGCCTCGATGGCCGTCTCCGCAGCGCTGACCGGGCACTTGGTGTTGAGCACGCTGCATACCCTCGACGGGCCTTCGGCAGTGGTCCGCTTGGCGCAACTTGGCGTTCCGAAGTATTTGATCTCCGACGCCCTGGGCCTCGTCATCGCCCAGCGCCTGCTGCGTCGGCCTTGTGCCTTCTGCTCGCGGCCGAGTCTGCCGGACCAGGAAACCCGCGTTCTCCTTGGCATCACCGACGACCAGGCCGCCACCTTCGTCATCGGAACAGGCTGCGAGATGTGCGGCAACACCGGCTATCTGGGGCGTGTGGGCGCATACGAACTCCTCACCATTACGCCGCGGGTACGCGGCGTTATACACGCAGGCGGATCAGCCCCCGACGTTGCCGAAGCAGCCGAGCTCTCCGGCTACGTGTCACTCCAAACGGCAGCCGTGCGGCTAGCCATGCAGGGGCTCACCACCGCCGATGAGGTGCTGCGCACCATCGTTGCACCCGCGATGGATATCGCGATCGAGCAGCAGTAACCCTCGCCGAGTTGCACCTAGGGCGACACGGGGGCGGTCAGGGCTGCCCCCAAGCGGTTGCACGCTGCTGTTCACCGTCAGCCGCTCACGGATGCCCGCCGAGTGCCTGCATGGGACGAAATCCCACTGACCGCGCGCACTTCGGGCCGAGGTGCGTGTGAGCCAGCCTGACGTTCTACCTTGGAGGGAGGGAGAGAGCGAGCGGAGGTTGCTATGAGTAACACGTCGCAGGATCCGCAGTGGAGACGGAACACCGATAATTTGTCGCAGCGCCCCGGTGGCGGGTTGGGCGGCGGAGCCATTGCCGCCATCGCCATTGGTGCCGTCCTTGCGCTCGTGCTGGTCGCCGGCGCCGGGTGGTTGGTGGTGTCTCGAGTCTTGGGTGGCGATGACACCGTCGACCTGCGCGCCGAACCGGTGTCCACGGCAGTTGCCGCCTTCACCCCGTCGGTCGGGATCGACCAGAGCCTTGCCGCTCCGGCCACCAGCATTGGGGTGCAGTCGGTGCAAGGTACCTCGCCCGGGCTCTACGGCGGGACGCTGGATGAGGGCTCGTGTGACAAGGATCAGTTGGTGGGGTATCTGGGGGCAAACCAGCCACTCGCGGATGCCTGGGCCTCGGTGCACGGCATCGCGGCGACTGACATTCCAGCTTTCGTCCAACCGCTCACGCCGGTGTTGTTGCGCCGCGATACGGCAGTCACCAATTACGGCTACGACAATGGCCGAGCCACTCCCGCGCCAGCGGTGCTACAGGCCGGAACTGCCGTCTTGATCAATAGCGTGGGCCAGCCGGTGGTGAAGTGCTACTGCGGGAATCCGCTCACCGCGGCACCTTCGAATCTGACCAATGCGCGTGTGGTGGGATCGACGTGGACCGACTTTCGCCCCTCGTCCTATGCGGTGGTGAACCCCGGCAGCACGAGGGTCGCCTCCTTCGTACTCGTCGAGGTCGTCACCGGCGAGGAATTCACTCGGCCGGCCGGCACCGCGGGCGGGTCAGACGCCGCCGTATCGCCCGAGCCATCCGAAGTGACACCCACCCCGACGGCACCGGCGACAACGCCTGAACCGGCGCCGGTGGCGCCAGCACCGCCGATCGCCACGGAGGAGTCTGGTCGCGGCGGCGAGGCGATCTCACTGGCGGCCGCTCGCCTCGACCAGTGCCAAATCCAGATCCTGGGTGATGCCACGGAATTCGTGCCGGTCCTTGAGGACCCAGACCTCTCGTTCGGGGCCGAGCCTACGGGTGCCGGCGCCGGGTTGTACCGAGTCGAGCTGTTCGTGGCCGATGGCGGCGTCTACACCTGGACGGTGAATGTCGATTCGGACACCGTGGTGGGGTCCGATGAGGCATCCGCCGGGCTTGAGATGGAGTGTCCTGGGGTCTTTGACTAGGTCCGCTTCGGGCGCTTCATATGATCACGGGGTGACATCCTCCACGCCTGTGTCCAGCTCGTCCTTCAGCGGGACCGATACCTACCTCACCGATCGGGCGCTCGAGGCCGCCGTCAACTGCGCTGTCGTGTTGCAGAAGCCCCTGCTCGTTCGGGGTGAGCCCGGAACTGGGAAGACTCTGCTCGCCGAGGCGATCGCGGAGGCCGGGGGGCACGAGTTGATCACCTGGCACGTGAAGAGCACGACTCGAGCCCAGGACGGCCTCTATTTCTATGACACCGTGCAACGTCTCTATGACAGTAGGTTCGGTGACCACGACGTGCGCAACATCCGCGAGTACATCCACCTCGGGCCGTTGGGGCGCGCGTTCACGTCGGAGCGCCGCAGCGTGCTTCTCATCGACGAAATCGACAAGGCCGATATCGAGTTCGGAAACGATCTGCTCCACGAACTGGATCGGATGCGCTTCACCGTGGCAGAGACCGGTGACCACGTTGTCGCCCGGGAACGCCCAATCGTCATCATCACCTCCAACGCGGAGAAGGAGCTCCCCGACGCCTTCCTCCGGCGGTGTGTGTTCCACTTCATCGACTTTCCCGATCGGGACCTGATGTCATCGATTGTGGCCGTGCACCACCCGCAGCTGTCGGCCTCGTTGCTGGATCAGGCTCTCGATGCTTTCTACCGGGTGCGGGACCTGCCCGGTGTGCGCAAGCGGCCGTCCACCAGCGAACTCGTGGACTGGATTGCCGTCCTCCGTGCAGCCGGGATCGACTCGGTGGAACTCACCACCGAGACTCCCTTCCTGGGCACGTTGCTCAAGAAGGAGCAGGATCTGGCGAGCTTCACCACAGCCGTGTCCATGCCCAGCCGTTCGCGGCACGGGAACTGATCCCGGTGTTCGTGCCGCTGGTCTACCGGCTCAGGGACGCGGGAGTACCGGTTGGCGTGACAGAGGCCGTGGCACTGGCCGATGCGCTGTCCCGGGGGGCTCACCAGAACACCTTCCTCGGTTTCTACTACACGGCCCGATCGATACTCATTCACCACGAGGGGCACCTCGACGCGTTCGACCAGGCCTTCGCCCAGACGTTCGGTTCGGTGGCAGCGCAACTGGGTGAGGACGGAGCGCTGAGCAGTCAGATTCGCGAATGGCTCGCGGACGCGCGTGCAACGGCCGGTGTCGACGATGACCAAGAGTGGCCCACCGACGAGCAGATCGAGCATTGGCGGCAGTTGTTCGCCGAGCGGTTGGCCGATCAGACCGAGCGGCATACGGGCGGAAGCCACTGGATCGGGACAGGCGGCACCTCACCGCACGGGCAGGCAGGCCAGTCGAAGGCCGGGCTCAGCACCGGCAGTTCCGGCGGCGGCCGCTCGGCCATTCATGTCGCCCAGCAGCGGGCTTACCAGGGCTATCGTTCGGATCTCGTGCTCGACGTACGGCAATTCGAGGTCGCGCTGCGGCGATTGCGCTCCTTTGTCCGCGAGGGTGCGCAATCCGAACTCGACATGGCGGGCACCATCGACGCGACCGCTCGCAACGCCGGCGACATCGCCGTCGTCACCCGCCCGCCACGTCGGCCCGATACGCACGTCTTGCTCATGGTCGATGTAGGGGGATCTATGCATCCCTATTCGCGTCTGATGTCGCAGTTGTTCAGCGCAGCGAAGAAGGCGACCCACTTCAAGGACTTGCGGACCTACTACTTCCACAACTGCGTCTACGGTCGCGTGTACACATCGGAGGATTTCACCGAACCCGTGTGGGTCCACGATCTCGTGCGCCGCTACGACTCCCGTTATCGGTTGATCATGATCGGGGACGCCTTGATGGGCGACTACGAGCTTCACATGCGCGGAGCGGCAGCGCCGTCTATGCCTGGTATGGCCAGCGGGCTGGCCAGTTGGGGCGGGGTCCGGGGGGTCAGCGGACTGGAGTGGTTGCGCCTGCTTCGGGACCATTTCACCTCCAGCGTGTGGCTCAATCCGGAGCCGCCTGCTGCCTGGCGGGGGACCACGATTGAGCAGATCGCGGCTGTGTTCGACATGTATCCGATGACGGTGGAGGGCCTGACCGACGCGATGGCGAAACTGAACCGAGGATCCAAAAGACTGCACTAGCACCACCGACGCTGCGGTACCTTCCGATGTTGAACGGAGGTGCATCGTGGCAGATGACGTGACAGACGGCCGAATTCGACGCCGACCCATCCGAACACCCACATCGTTCGTTGCGCTTGGAGATTCGTTCACCGAGGGGATGGATGACAAGGGCCTCAACGACACGTATGTGGGTTGGGCGGACCGGCTTGCGATGCAGCTGGCTCGGCGCGGCGATGTTGGGCAGTTCCGATATGCCAATCTCGCAATTCGAGGCAAACGCGCGGCGGAGGTGCTTGCCGAGCAGGTGCCCGTGGCGGTCGAACTCCAGCCCTCACTCGTCTCCTACGCCGCCGGCGTCAACGATGCGATGCGCCCGGTCTTCGACCTCGATCATGTGGTCGATGCCGAGGAACAAGCGGTGCGGACCCTGCGCGAATCCGGGGCAGAGGTGTTGCTCTTCTGCTTCGGAGATCCGGGTCGACGTTCGTCCGTCGTGGGTCGCCTCTCGGATCGCATCCGTGCGATGAACACCCAGACCCGACGGATAGCGCTGGACTACGATTGCGTTGTCGCAGATTTCTGGGGCGAGCGACTCTTCGACGATGCCAGGTTGTGGTCAGCGGATCGACTGCACCTGTCTCCGCTCGGTCACAGCCGCGTTGCCAGCGGTGTCGCTGAGGCCGTCGGCATCGGCGATGGATCCTGGCGCGCGCCTCTGCCTCCGGCGGAGAAGTCGCCCTGGGTGAAGCGCCGCAAGGACGACATCGAGTGGTTACGACGGCATTTCGGTCCGTGGATCGCCCGCCGGGTACGCCAGCAGCGCAGCGGCGAAGGGCTCGATCCCAAACTGCCGAGCCTCGCCACGGTCTCCGCCGGAATCCCCTGGTGGGTCGACAGTTGTACTGAGCCCGATAGTCCGGTCGGCAGGCCCTAGTCTTATGGCGTGGCAGGGCGTGGTCAACGGCAACTGCCGCCCCGCGGGGTGGCCTCCGTCGCCATGCTCATCTGGGGAGCGAGCGCGGCCGTAGGAGCCCTGCTGCTGGTGCGCGAGAGCGTCCCGAGTGATGTCGGGACGCTGATCTACTCGGCAGTTGTGCTGCCACTGCTCGCGGGTTTGGGGTGGGCCGTCGCACGGCGACCGCTGTGGGCCCGCGGGGCATGGACCATCATTTTCGTCGT
This sequence comes from uncultured Actinomycetes bacterium, assembly GCA_963752505.1. Lineage (GTDB taxonomy): Bacteria > Actinomycetota > Actinomycetes > S36-B12 > UBA10799 > JACJWR01. The sequence continues at coordinate 202,349 of CAVVYM010000009.1, read as the reverse complement.
CCTCATGCTCCACGTCGTGGGTCTGCTGGTGAGGCAGTACACCCAGGGCGGTGTGCGCTCTGGTGATCTTGCTAGCGCGGGACTCGCGGATGCGGTCTACGCGGTGGCGTACGGCACTGCGCTGCTGGCATTCGTCATCATGGTGCGCAAAGTCCACCGACGTCCGGAACCGCTGTGGTCGGTGGATGCCTGGATTTCCTTTCTGGCGGTTTGGACCCTCGGTGCGGAGCTCGTGCTGGCACCGCTAGCCGAGCAGGGCGCCAGTTGGTTGGCCATGGGCATCCAGATGTTCTACCTGTCGGTCAACTCAGGCCTAGTCGCGTTGGCTGTCCGGCTGGGCCTGACCACCGCGAAAGGGGTGAACCGCGGATTGCGGCTCGGCCTGTTGGGGGTCTCGATATTCGCGCTGAACGACATCATCAGCACTTCCGGGCTCATCACCGGTACGCAGGTCGGGATTCGCAATGGCATCTACACGGCCGCGAACATCGCTGTCATCGCGATCACCAGCGCCGCCGCCCTTGATCCGACGACGCTCAATGCGCCGTCGAAGACGCCGCACGAGGGGCGCCTGTCGCTGACCCGCGCCGTGCTGCTGGTGATCCTGGTGTTTGCCGTGGTGGGTACGGTCGCGTACTACTTGACGGCCGAACCGGGGCCTGTCGAAGTCCTGCTCATGGCCCTGGTCGCTGTTCTCGTGGCCCTGCTCGCCGTGCGCAGCCTGACGTTGGTAACGGCGTATCGGCAGCTGGTGGAACGCGAATCCGCACTTCGCACGGCCACCGCCGCCATGTTCGACGCGGCGAACGACGGAGCCATCGACAACGAATTGACGCGCGCCACCGGACAACTCCTGCCAGGCGACCGGGTGACGTGGCGCTGGCTGCAAGAGTCGGAGCAGGATCACGAATCCGAGACCGGCATGGTGACGCTCGACGAAGCACCAGCGCCCAGTGACGACGATGCGCTGACCTACTACCGCTATGGAGTCGCAGTCGGTGGCGTCGAACTCCGACTGGAATTGCTCACGACGTTGCTCCTCGATCCCCTCGACTGGGCCGGTGCGCAGGCGTTGGTGGAAACGGCCGCGCAAGCCCGCGCCAGGCTGCGCCTGCGCGACGAACGGGAGAAATCCGCGGAGGCAGCCCGCATGTCGGCCATGCTCGCGGGGGCACAGGACATGGTGGTCCTGGTCGACGGCGAGCAGCGGGTGAAGCTGGCGATGGGTGCGGTGGCCCAACTCACTGGACACCCGCCGGACCATTGGATCGATCGCCCCCTGACGGCTCTGTTCGAGAAGCCTGACGAGGTGCTTGCGCTGGTCACCTCACCGGCCCCCGGCAGGCGACGGGTGACTGCTCAGTTGGGTGGAACTGCGGCCCAGGTGGAGATCACAGTGGTGCGCTCGGCCACCGGCGAGGTGTCGGTTTCGCTGCACGATGTGACAGATCGGCTTCAGCTGACGAGTGAACTCGAGTACCGCGCGCATTACGACGTCCTCACGGGACTGCCGAATCGCGCCCATCTGGAAAGCATGCTGTCAGAGTTCGCCGGTCGTTGGCGCCGAGGAGGGCCGCCGTTCTCGGTCGTCTACCTGGACATTGATGACTTCAAAGTAGTCAACGACTCATTGGGTCATCGCCTGGGCGACGCGTTGTTGAACGGGTTGGCCATCCGGTTCTCGTCGGCCGTTGCCGACCGTGGAGTTGTCGCCCGGCTCGGCGGCGACGAGTTTGCAGTGCTGCTCCCGAACAGCACTGTGGAAAGCGCCATGGCCGTGGCAGATGAGTTGGTCAATGACGTACTTGCCGAACCGCTTGTTGTGGATGACGTCGAGATCTCCGTTCGCGCCTCCGCGGGAGTTGCCACCGCTACGGATCGTGATGAAAGCGACGGTGAGTCGGTGTTGCAGGCCGCCGACTTGGCCCTCTACGACGCCCGTGCCAAAGGGAAGCGCCAAGTGGCATCGTTTCGCCCTGAGTTGATGGACATTGCGGCGAGGAAACTGCATCAGGCAAACGCCGTGACAGCGGCGGCACGCGACGGTGCGTTCCGCTTCGATTACCAACCGATCGTCAACGTCGCCACCCAAGAAGTCGTCGCGATGGAGGCGCTGATGCGCTGGGATCGCGGGCAAGACCTGCAGAGACCTGACGCCTTCATCCCGATCGCTGAGTCGCTCGGGGAACTGACCCGCATGCTGCGCGACTCGCTTCCGCCCGCACTGGCCGAATTGCGCCGGTGGCGCACGGCCGACGGCCCGATTCGACTGGCGATCAACATACATGCTGGCGCGCTGACCGATAAGGATTTCGTGCCGTGGCTGACTGCCGCCATCCGATCGGCGGGGCTGCCGACCGATGCGGTGATCGTGGAGGTCAGTGAGCGAACACTCGTGCCGAAGGATGCGGAACGTACGTTGAGCTACCTCCGGAGCGAGGGCGTGCCCATCTGGATCGACGACTTCGGGACCGGTTGGTCCAACCTTTCGTCCCTCGAGCGGCTGCCGGTCACGGGCGTGAAGTTGGCCCGCGAACTGGTGGTGGACGACACCGGCGGTGTGAAGACGGAATTGGTCTCTGCGGTGATTCAGCTTGCGGAAGCCGTTGGATTCGTCGTTACGGCCGAGGGTGTCGAAACAGCTGAGCAGGTGCGGCGCCTGACAGACCTGGGCGCCACTGTGGTGCAGGGCTACTTGATCGCGCGCCCCATGAACTCCGTCGATGCCGAAACGTGGTTAGGGCGCTATCGGCAGGCTGCGGGCCGCGTCTGACCGCACCGCAGGCAGACCTGTCGGCGACGACTGCGGTTGCGAAGCTAGGCCCATGAGGAGGTCCGCCATCTCAACCGGGTCGTCGACGTGCGGCTCGTGCCCGGCGCCGCTGAACACCACGAATGTGCTCTGCGGCAGAAGGGCGTGGGCACGCATGCCGTGCGTGACCGGAAGGATGTGATCGTGTTCGCCCCAGACGATGAGCGTGGGGGTGTTCCACAGCAGCGGTAGGCGAGCAATGGCCGAGACCTTCTGGCCTGATTGGTCGACGACCGCACGCAGGATCGACAGGAACGCATTGCGGTGTTCAGGATCGGCGATTTCCCGCAGTCGCGCGATGGTGCTGGGTGCGAACGCCGCAGGTATTCGCCGACCCAAGACCGAGAATGCCTTCCCGAGCGCTGACAGAACGGCGATCGTGAGGGGGTTGAACGCCGTTGCCATCACCAGACCGGAGCCCGGCATGGCCGTCCAGCGCAACACCGACGACGTCTCTTGGCCCAGACCTCCGGACGACACCAGCGCCAGGGCCGCGAGTCGCTCGGGGTACTGGTAGGAGAACTGCAGCGCGATGCCGCCGCCGAGGGAGTGGCCCACCAGGATGCAGCGGTCCACGTCCAGATACGCGAGCAGGTCTCGCAGGGTGCTCGCCAGGGATCCAAGGCTGTAGTCGCCGCTCTCTTTGGAGGACCGGCCGTGCCCTGGTAGGTCGACTGCGATGCTGCTGAAGCCGTGTGAGGCAAGGATGTCGACTACTGGTGCCCACGAATCCGCCGTCGATCCGATGCCGTGGACCAGCAGGAACGGTGTGCCGTCGGTCGGGTCGCCGCGCACTTCGTAGGCCACGTCGCGATCGTGAAGTCGAACACTCCGATAATGCGGCGACATCAAGGACATGACGATGCCTTTCCCACCTGAACCCGACAAGCCTGGGCGCGTTGCGCCGACCCTATTCTGCCATTAGTTCGCTCATGGTCACCGGGGCAAGGCCCTTGGCCTCCAGCGCGGGCACGAGGGACTCGAGGATGTGTGCCGTGTAGGGCGCGTTCGGCACGCCGTTGAGATGCAGCAGCACGATGGAGCCGGCATGTGCCTGTTCGGCCAAGACGGCGGCCACGCGTTGCGGGTTGTCTGCGAATGCGTCCGACCCGTCGAGGTCGTAGTCGACCGTCGCGGCTCCCTGTGAAGCGACGACTGCGACGTCTGACTCGTCGTGGCATAGTCCGGGGAAGCGGAAGAACTCTGGCCACCTGCCCGTGTAGGCGGCGATGACCGCCGAGGTGTCGGCGACTGAGGCCACCGGATCGCCCGCCATCACCGGAAGGCCATAGCAGTCGGATGTCCAGGCGTCGTGATTCCACGAGTGATTCGCCAACTCGTAGATTGGGTTGGCGGCCATCCGCGTCATCGCCTCGGGGTACTCCTGGGCCCAGAGGCCAGTCACAAACACCGTCGATTTGACGCCGGTCTGCTCAAGGTAGTCAAGGACCTCCCAATTCACCTGTGGCGGGAGAGTGCCCTGGTACACCTTGTCCCGTGTCCACTCGGAGAGGTCGGCATCCAACGTGATGGCAACCTCGGGTCGACCGGTCTCGCTGCGCTCAATGACCCGTGGTGCGACGGGTGCCGGAGCTGTCGGGACTTGCGGTGCCAGCGTGTCATCCGCAGGGGGTTCAACGAGAGTGGCCAGCGACTCGCCGCCGGAGAGATCCAGTGCAGCGGGCTCGACTGTCGAAGGGGAGTTCCGGTTGTCGGCACTGCCGACCGCCACACCGGCAGCAATCGGCAACGGAGCCAGCAGGAAGGCGGCAGCCGTGGCCAGCGGAAACGCGAGTCGACGGCGAGACTTGGACGGCGCGCGCTCACTCGGTGCGGATTCGCCTGGCGTCGGGGAAGACATGATCGCGAAGAGAATCGCACATCGGATTCGGTAGTTTGAATCGCCACGCCGGGGGAGTGGGGCCGGTCACACCCCTCACCTACGGTTGCGCACCTTCCACCCATTCGTATAGACCGTCGTACGACCACTGCACGTCGTCGTAGATCGTGTGGCAGACACCGTCAAGGAAACGAACCTACCCGCTCGGGGGATTGGCCACAGATGTGCTCACTGAGTGGCGCACTCATCGCGACAGGTTTGTGCGCAGAAGGTACACGGCCAGCGTCGCCACTGCCACGGTGATTGCGCTGAGTACTCCCAGCTCGAGGGCTATTCCAGGAACCCCGACGCGGTTGTCGATGATCGCAAGCCAGGCATCGTTCGCCCACGCGTGCGGGGTGATGTGGGCCAGCGTGCGCATGAAGGGGGGTACCACCGCGAGTGGCCACATCGAGCCGCCGAGCATGCCGAATCCGATTCCCAAGGGCACCGAAATCGCAACTACCTGATCGGCGGTGCGTGCGAGGGATCCGATCAGCATGCCAACGGCCGCCGCTAGCGCCGTCCACACAACGCACAGTGCCAGGACCGCGCCCCAGTTTCCGAAGTCCACCCGAAAGATCAATGCTCCGATGGCGAGCAGCAGTGCCGCCTGAATGCCGCCGAGCACCCAGCGACCCAGCCCAATGCCGAGAATGTGAGGCCCAACCCCGGTTGGGGTGGACATCATCCGGCGTGAGACCCCCAGACGTCTCGACTCCACCAGCGTCATACCCGCAAGCAGGCCGTTGAGGAACACGAAGAGCGTGAGTTGTGTTGGCACGGCGGTGGCGAAACCGTTCTGCTCGCTTTCCGACACAGACCCGAGCACCCGTTCGTCCGTTGTGGGCCGTGGCGCGTCAGCAATGACCTTCTCGGCCACCGACGCGGCGGTGCCAGCGACCGCCGGATCCGACGTGTCCAGTGCCGCAGTGGCGACTCGTATCGCCGTGCGTTGTTCAGCGAACTGCGAGGCTTCCGCGTTGATGGCGGTGGCGATGGCGCCACCGTTGGTGGACGTCTGATCGATCGACATTGTGACGACCGCGCGGCCGTCCAACGAATCGACGGCCTCGGAGAAGCCCTCCGGCACCGTCAATCCGGCGGTGATGAAGCCGAGTCGGATATCCCGCTCCATGTCGGAGGTTGATTCGTACTGATAGACATCGAAGTTCCCGGCGGCGAGTTGATCTGTGAATTCGGATGCCGCGGGCCCTTTGTCCGCGTCAATCACACCTACCGAGAAGCGATCGGGGGAGTTGCCGAAACTCAGGCCGATCAACACCACGAGTAGCACCGGCATGACCACGGTGGTGAAGAGGGCGACTTTGTCGCCGAGGTAGCGCTTGATTTCGAACCAGCCGATGGTCCACACCGAACTCATGGCTGCAGACCCCGCCTGATGGACACCAGCCCGATCGCCCCGCTCACCAAACCGATGACCAGGATGATGCCGACTCGTGGGAGCACGTCGAGCCAACCGGCTTGACCCGCCGACAAGTCGATGAAGGCCATCAGGGCTTGCCCGTTGGGCGTGAAAGCTCGCGCATCGGCGAGTGCACCGCTGGCCGAATAGATGAAGGTGCCCCCCAGGACTGCCAGCAACAGCGTCCCGATGATCGTCAGCGATTGGGCCTGCTCCTCATTGCGGGCGAGGCCGGTAACGATGAGGGATAACCCGGTGATGGCCACCACCACAGCGAGGATGACCAAGAGCACACCCAACGGATCGCCCCAATCGACTCCGAAGGCGACGGTGGTCACCGCGTATACCGTGAGCATGGACAGAAGGCCGAGGACGAACACGGCGATCGATTTGCCAAGCACGACGCCGGTAGCTGAGGTGGGACTGGCCAACACGCGAGCAAGAGTGCCTTCGCGGCGTTCGGTGAGCACCGACCGGGCAGTGGTGCCCATGACGAAGAACAAGAAAATCATCGCCATTCCAGGGGCGAAGAACGACATGATATTGAAGGTGTTCGTGACCCGTGAGTCGGCGACAGTGATGATCTCGGGGGCATCGAGCGCTTCGGCCAACTGGCCCGGGTCCAACGGTAGTGCGCTCGCCTCCGCGGTCAGCGCCGCAGTTCGGGTGCCTACGTACTGGGCACGTAGTTGCGAGTTGATGCCCTCAGCGATTGAGCGGGCGATGCCCGTCACGATGGGAGACGTGGCCGAGCCCACCACGATCAACTCCGAGGACTCGCCGCTACCCACCGCGGCTGTGTACCCCGGTGGTATGACCACGGCTGCATCGGCTTGGTCCGATGCGACCAAGTCCTCGGCGGCAGCCGCATCGGTCACCTCGGTGACGGTGAACTCCAGTCCGCCGGCGCCGTCTGATGAATCGCTTATGGCCCTCCCTATTGCGGCTGACACCGAGGTCTGGTCGGCGTCGGCGATGACGATGGTGGCGTCGAGGTTGCCCGAGCTTCCCGAGAAGGCGGCACCCACAATGAGTGCCAACAGGATGGGTGCGAGGAACACCTGCAGGAGGATCGAACGATCCTTGAGTCGCCGTCGGAGGTCGAGACCGGCGATGAGCAGAGCCTGTGACATCAGCGCCGGCGAGTGGCGTGCAACGGACTCCGTTGGCTCGGCGGGGGCCGACGACCTCGCGCTCATGAGTCGTTCCGCAGCGCCTTGCCCGTCAGGGCCAGGAAGACTGCCTCGAGGTCTGGCGCCAACACCTCGACACCGCCGACTGTCACCCCGCGACGTTCCGCCGATGCGAATGCGCCGGCGACCACTTCGGTGGCGTGCCCGCACGTGACAGTGGCGCCGTACTCTTCCAGTTGCACGGTGCTCACGGTGGGTAGGTCCCGCAGGCTTGCACACCAGGCGTGCATCTCGTCGACGGGCCCGTCAGCGCGAAAGGTGACGGAGGTAGAGTCGCCGAGCCGGGCAAGCAATTCATCACGTGTGCCCTCGGCGATGAGCTTTCCACTGTCGATGATGCCGATCCGGTCGCACAGTCGCTCGGCCTCTTCCATGTAGTGCGTGGTGTAAAGCACTGCCATGCCAGACGTGCTGAGATTGTTCACCGATTCGAGAATCGCGTTGCGGCTCTGCGGATCCACTCCAACCGTCGGTTCGTCAAGGATGAGCAGCCTGGGTCGGTGGACCATGCCGGCAGCGATGTTGGCCCGACGCTTCATTCCGCCGGAGTAGGTGTCGATCTTGTCGCCGGCGCGGTCGGTGAGGCCGACAACGTCAAGCACCTCATCGATGCGCTGGGTAAGTTCCGTGCCCCGCAGGCCCTGAAGTTTGGCGAAGAAGGTCAGATTCTCCCGTGCGGAAAGCTCCGGGTACAGCGCGATGTCCTGAGGCACCAAGCCCAATGCGCCCTTGGCTGCGGTCGCACGCGGGCTGATCGGTTCGCCGAGCACCGAAACGAACCCCGATGTGGCCTCGAGGAGTCCGGCGATCATTGAGATCGTGGTGGTCTTGCCCGCCCCGTTGGGCCCGAGGAGCCCGTACGTCTCGCCCGCTGCGATGGTGAAAGAGACATCGTCGACGGCCACCAGGTCGTCGAAACGTCGCACGAGATTGGCGCAACTCAGGACGGGATCTGTCATGCCTCCTATCATGGCGCGTCGGCCCACCGAATGACCTTGCCACCCGATGAGCCGACGCGACGCACGCCGGTTGGGGCGTCGTTGAATCGTGAGGGGAGTGGTGGCCCTCAGACTCCGGGGAGTTGGCGCGGGTCGGCGAGTGCTTCGAAGTCCCCTTCCGGCATGTGCACCCCGGCATCCACTGGACCTGTGGACGCGGTGCCGGCAGTCGCCAGCCAAGGGTCGTGCATGTCCGTGATCTCCGCCGTGTCGGCGAGTTGATCGACTCCGAGGTTGAAGTGGACGTGCTCGTCTGCAGCGTCTGGACCTGTGTTCGACATAATGATTCTCCAAGCGTGGGTTGTGGTCTCAGCACCACCCTGCACGCTTGAAAAACGGTTGTCACCCCCTACCAATCAGTAACTTTGTTCTACTCGCGAGTAACTTCTGACGGGGGTTTGGCTTCCGCGGCGGGGGCCGCGGTGGCCTTGGGATCATCGGATTTCGCTGGGCTGTCGCCGAAACCGAAAATGGATCGCGACCAGGCGTCCTTCCAGGGCGCGATGCGTTCTTCGTGCCGCTGGTGGCGGGCAGTCGCGATCGCCATCTTCTTGCCGTCGTAGCGACGTATGGCCCACGGCGAGGTCGGCTTGGCCAGCCGAATCATTCCGACGTAGGCGAAGATCGGAATAGGCAGGGATACGGCGGCCGTGAACACCTTTCCCTTGAGGAGGGTGATCGCGACAGGGATGATCCAGAAGACGGTGAACACCATTGCCTCGACGAATTGCAGTGCTGGGGTGGCCTCCGACGGGGGAATGAGGCTGACGTTTGGCTGCGCCACCAGCACCGCGGTCCCCAACACCACTATTGCCAGCGTCGTGACCTCGACCGACAGTCGGCCCTCTTGCTCCCAGTAGACATCCTCGAGATGCAGGATGAGCGGGAATTCATCGAGCACCAACGCCGCCCCGGCGCCGAAGAGCAGCCCGGCGAGAAGCGGCAGCGGACCCTGGGCGGACGATGCGAGGCCGATGAGGCCACCGATTCCCATGAGGATGATCCCGGGGACCACGTGGTGCACGTGCAGGCCGCCCGCGGACACGTTGCCGAAGGGTCCCTTGCCCGCACGGATCAAACGCACGATGATGCGCGTCGTCAGCAGCGTCAGGACGAAGGCGATGAAAGCGAACAGGACGGGTTGGCGACCGGTCTCGATGATCGCGCTTCGGTACCAATCCCACATGGCGCCTCCAAACGTGCGTGAATGCAGGTCGGCTCATTGTGGCGCAAGCGGGCATCAACCTCGGTCATGCCCCGAATCCTGCAGGAGTTCGTCGGAGGCGCTGAAGCGATCGAAGACCGCCGCCACATTCTCCATCGCGGCCAGCATCTCAACCTCCACCGCATACGTGTAGGCGTCTGAACCGGCCAAAAGTCGGTTGCTCAGGTGGCGGTAGGCATCGTCGAAGGCCGCCGACATGCGCGGGTGGACGGGCGCATCCTCGCCGTCGATCGTCGGGGCAGTCCAACCCCGCGGATCCGGCGCGGGCTGGCGTAGGGGCGCGGCAAACCGATCGAAGTCGGCGACGAGAAGTTCGTGGATGTGGCTCAGCACGCGCGCGGTGCTCGCGCTGATCGTGCACTGGTGATCCATTCGACGCCGACCTGCTCGGAGTACTCCCGCGGACGTCGTGGCCGCGACCTGCTCGAGGATGTTCCCCCACTGAAGCACCGCCTCAAGGGCGTCGCGTTGATCCGGTCCCAACTCCTCGTCGGAGTAGGTGGCACATTCGTCCACCAACTCCCGATGCTGGGTGTGGACCTTGCGACCCAACTGCGTGGCTTCTGCCAGGTCGTCGGCCGAGCCGTCGATCGCCGCGGGCAGTGATGTTTGCAGATGTTCGTGGGTCACCTGCGCGAGCTGGGCCAGGCGGGCGTCGAGTCCGGGGAGGATCGACGGCAGTGGATCCGAGACGGTCAGGGGGGGTGGTCCTGGCTGTTCACCCGGGCGATCGACAACGATGCGGCGCGCAAGCCACACCAAGGCGGGGAGAAGCGCCAAGAAGACAACTGTGTTCACCGCATTGAATATCAGGTGTGCGTTGGCCAGCTCGCGCGGCGTTGCCACCGTTGAGGTCTCAGCACTGCCGGACACCGTCTGCACGAGGTCGACGAGGCTGTCCAGCGCGATCAGCCACGCCAGTGCGCCGAGAAGATTGACCAGCACATGAATTACGGCCGTCTGCATCGCTGCCGTGCCGCGACCCAGCGCGGCAAGCACGGCGGTAACGCACGTACCGATGTTGGCCCCAAGCACCAGGGCGATACCCGTGGGGAGGCCGACGAGGCCGGCGGCGGACATGGCCACCACGATCCCGGTGGTGGCGCTCGAGGACTGAATTGTGGCGGCCACCACGGCCCCGATCAGGGCTGCGACGAAGGGGTTCGCGGTTGCCGCCATGGCATTGGTGAATGGCTCGAACTCGCGCAGCGGCATCATCGCCGAACTCATCGCCGTGAGCCCAAGGAACACCAGACCCAGACCGACGGTCGCCTGCCCGACCAGATGCCAGCGCCTGCGCTTTCCCAGGGCCAGCAGCAGGCCGCCGGCGGCAATGATCCCGAGCGCGTACTCGGTGACGTCCAGTGCCACGATCTGCGCGGTGACTGTGGTGCCCAGGTTCGCCCCGATCACAACGGAGGCCGCCTGGGTGAGGGTCAGCAGCCCGGCAGAGACGAAACTGACGGTGAGCACGGTCGTGACCGACGACGACTGCACCAGCGCGGTCGCCACCGCCCCTGTGATCGCGCCTGTGAAGCGGTTGCCCGAGAGTCCGTTGAGCACACTGCGCAGTCGGGTTCCCGAGAGCGCCTTGAGTGCCGTGCTCACCTCTCCGACGCCGATGAGTAGCAGCGCGACACCGCCAGCGATCTGCACGATCACCAGCGGCCAGTTGATGTCGGCTGCCATGACCCCTCTCTATCGTGCGTCGCGAGCACGTCAACCAGGTGCCTGCCCGTAGGAGCGGGTGGGGCACTGGGGAGCGTACCTAGTGCATGGTCAAGAGGACCTTGATGGCAGTTCGCTGATCCATCGCCTCGTAGCCGCGGCCCACGTCAGCAAGGGGCAGCGAGAGGTCGAAGACAGCGCCGGGATCGAGACTTCCTGACAGGACCTCGGGAACCAACTCAGGCAAGTAGGTGCGCACCCAAGCGCCGCCGCCTCGCAGCCCGACCGAGCGGCTGAAGAGGTCCGTGATGGGCTTGGGGGAGTCGAGGTGGGGAACGCCTACGAAACCGACCGATCCACCTTTGCGCGTTGCGTGGATCGCGGTCTCGAGGCTCTCTTGTGTGCCCACGCACTCCAGCGCCGAGTCCACGCCTCGCCCCGCAGTGAGTTCGCGTACGGCCGCCACCGCGGCACGGCCCCGAACGTCAACAAGGTCCGTTGCGCCGAATTGCCGCGCAACAGCCTGGCGGTTGGGATGACGGCTCAGTGCGATGACCCGCTCTGCGCCAAGCCGACGTGCCGCGAGAACGCCGCACAGTCCCACCGCGCCATCACCGACTACTGCAACGGTGCTCCCGGGGGCGACATGGGCACACACGGCCGCGTGATGCCCGGTTGCCATCACGTCGCTCAGTGTCAGCAGCGCTGGCCACAACTCCTCCGGGGGCGTGTCGGGTATTGCCACCAGGGTGGCGTCGGCATACGGAACTCGCACGAATTCGCCTTGGCCGCCGTCGGATCCGGGCTGCCCCCAGAATCCGCCGTTGCGGCAGCCGGACGTGACGCCGTCTCGGCAGGCATCGCACGTCCCGTCGGACCAAGAGAAGGGCGCGACCACGAAATCGCCGACTCGAATCGAACTCACTTCGCTGCCGACCTCGACAACGGTGCCGATGAACTCGTGTCCGGTGCGCTGGGCGGGCGCGGCGTCGTGGATTCCCCGGTAGGACCACAGATCCGACCCGCAGATGCACGCTAGGGCCACCTTGACGATGGCGTCGGAGGGTTCCGAGATCTCTGAATCTGGCACCTCGGCAACTGTGACGTGACCGGGCGCTGTGAGGGTGGCGGCGCGCATGGGAACCACCTTGCCACCACTGTCGCTAGGGTGTCAGGGTGCGCGCGGCGGTAATCGGGACGAATTGGGGACAGGTCCATAAGTCCGCATTGGCAGCGGCGGGCGTCGACGTCGTGGCCATGGTCGGGCGCGAGGATGACCTCGCCAGGCTGGGTGACCTGAATCTGGACCTGATCACGGTGGCGACCCCGCCGGCTACCCACGCCAAGGTGATCAATGCCCTGCCAGACGTGCCCGTCCTCTGCGAAAAACCGGCCGTTGGGCTCGGCGACGCGGGTGCGCTGGACAGTACCCGCGATGCTCCGATCTGGGTCAACTACGCGTTCGGATTCCTCGATGTGGCACAACGCGCGGAAGCGGCATTGCCCAACCTCGGTGATTTGCAGCGGGTTGAGGTGTGTTCCCAGGTGGACCTGGCATCAGAGCGGATCGGACCCGACCTCTTCTCGGAGGTAGCCACTCATCCGTGGTCGTGGGTGATCACATTGCTGGGGTCTCCCGACGTTGAGTCCGCCCGTTGTGTCCGATCAGCAGATGCCTTCACACTGAATACCAGCAGCGACACACTCGACGTCGCCATTGTCTGCCGCGAACAGCCCGGGCTCGCGGGCATCTCACACGAAGTGCTGTTCCACGGCTCGCACGCCCGAATGAGGGTCGGTGGTTCCTTCGCAGTTGGCTCCCATTGGGTCTTTGCAGCGCCAACGGTCGAGTGGCCAGACGGTAGCGTCGACGTCCTGGGTTCACCAGAGACGGGCCCGCCCGATCCTTGGTACCGGGCCAATGCGCGCTCCGTGGCGGCCTTCGTCGCCGCCGTCAGTGGCGCACCGGGCGATTCGATGTTGTTCGGTTGGAGTGTCGCGCTTGGACTTGACCGGACTCTCCAGCGGGCACTGGCGGTCGGCTGATTCCCGCGTGTTGGCCCGCGGGCCTGCGCATTGTTGTGTCGTACGGTGAACTATGGGCGCAACAAAGGACTCCGGGCCGCTACTCACGCGAGAGTTGCTCGTGGCCATCACCGCAGCCGTGGCTGCCGCCGTGCTATTTGTGATCATTTTTGACTGGGGCCCGCTGCCCGCTGTCATCGGCGGATTCTCCATAGGCGTCATCTGGTGGTCGATCAACCGGGCCGTGAATCGACAGTCATGACGGCGGCAGGGGTGTGACCTGGACGATCTTCGCGCCCTGTCCGATCCGGTTGCCGACCTCGTCGTGCACATTCCAGACGGTTGTCCGTTCGACGAGGAACCGCCGACCGCTCGACGAGATGCGGATCCCTCGGTAGTCATCGATGAACCCCTGCGCTGCCACCCGCGCCAGCATCAGGGCTCGATCAGCACGTTCGTCGGGTTCGGCAGAGAGCCGCGAGGGTAGTCCGATGAAATCATCCCAGGTCATTTCCCAGAGGTGCTGGGCCGCCATGTTCGCGTAGACGAACCGCGGCTCGTCGGCAGCGTCGTGGCACAGCAGCGGTTCGTGATGGTGATACAAGTCCCTCGCAATGTCGAGGTCCGATCGGGCGTCGTCCCAGGATGTCCCGCCGCCTAGGTTTCGGCCGGTCAGGCGCTCATAGCTGGCGGACATGTGGTGTGAGAGCGACATCACATCGGGACGCTGCCAGGGGCCAGTTTCCATGCTGGCCAGCGTAGTGTGGCGCCATCAGGAGACGGGTGGACTGTGGTGACCGGAACGTGGGGAAGGCGCATCGGCGTCTTGGCAGGGATCAGTTGTGCGGCCGCGGTGCTGGTCGGTTGTGCCAGCGGGGGCGTCGGGGACCTTGAATCGCCGACCCCGCCAGCCGAGACGTCAGCGACCCCTTTCGCCTCGTCGGAGTCGCCCACAGCCAGATCCACGCCCACCCCGACCCGTTCCTCGGTAGAGGCGCCGGGCACGCCGCAGGCACCCACCGACCGTGCGGCATCGTCGCAGCAAGGCGTGGTTGTGACCGTCACAAAAATCATTGATGGCGACACCATCGACACCACCGCCGGTCGGATTCGGTTGATCGGCATCGACACTCCGGAGCGGGGGGACTGCAACTACGGCGCGGCCTCTGACGAGCTGGCGGGCATGATCTCGGCTCAGAACGATCAAGTCGTGCTGGTGCGCGGCGGCACCGACGATACCGACCGCTACGACCGGTTGCTGCGCTATGTCGACACCATCGGTGGACAGGACCTGAATTTTCACATGATCACCAGCGGCTATGCGGTGGCGCGCTACGACTCCCGCGACGGCTACGGACCGCATGACCGCGAGGACTCCTACATCGCCGCCGACCAAACGTCAGCCCCGAAACCGTGCCCCGGGAGCGAGGCGGCCCCGGCCTCGGTCGCCAGTTTTCAACCGCAACCGCAACCGCAACCCCAACAACTGCAACAGTTTGCAGCGGGAGTGGAGCCTTGGGACGTACCAGGACCGGACCTTGACTGCTCCGACATCGGCAAAATGGTGATTCTCAAAGGCCCCGACTACCACAACATCGACGGTGACGGGGACGGCATTGGATGCGAGAGGTACGGCTGAACAGAAGTTCGATGCGAGCGGCATCGGCGGCCTGCCCGGATTCATAACGCGCGTCCGAGTCGTCCGGCTTGCTAGCGTGATTCATGCCTATTACGCGACGCTCGCTGTTGGCCGGGGCCCTCGCCGGCGGTTCTCTCGCCGGAGTCGGAGCGCTGACCGGCTGTTCCACCTCCTCGACTACTGACTCGCAGTCGCCATCGGGGCCCGCCGAGGTGACGGGAAGTGCCCTTCCCAGCGCCTCATCGCTGCAGATCAGTCAGGCGGAACCGGTGCCGCTGCAGTTGTTTGCCTGGGAGGGCTTTCTGGGCGAAGCCCTCTTCGCACTCGGCGGCGCTAGTTCGCAGACATCCGAGGTGGGGGAGGTGTTGCGGATCGTTCAGAGCATCAACGCGGCCACCGGCAACCCAGCCGTTCCCGACGTGGCCGCTTTCGATGCCTACTGCGCGAGTTTCGCCGCCTTCAGCGACCAACTCGCCCAGCTCGCCTCCGCTCAGCGAGACAGCAATCCGGTCAGCGCCAGAAATCGCTTCCTGCGAGCGTCGACCTATGCCACGCAGCAGTTGTTTTTCGTCCTCGGCTCAAGCAACGGGAGCAGTGAGGAGGAAGTGTTCACAAATGTTGAGGGCCTGTGGAACTCGGCGGTGGAGCTGATGTCGCCGCAAGTCGAGCGCTTCGAGGTCAGCTCCGACTATGGGCAGATTCCGGGATACTTCCTGCGGCCGGACGACTCCCGTGATCGCAAGCCGACACTCATCATCTCCTCGGGTAGTGACGGCCAGAACGTGGAGAGCATGCAGTTCGGCGTCACCGAGGGTCTCGAACGCGGTTACAACATCGTGCTGTTCGAAGGCCCAGGTCAGATGACACCACTGTTCGTGGACGGCCAAGTGTTCACACCCAATTGGGACCAAGTCGTTGGTCCCGTACTCGAATGGACCAAGGCCCGTTCGGACGTGGGGAAGATCGGCCTGGTGGGAATCTCATTCGGGGGCATGCTGTGTGCCCGTGCGGCGGCCAAGCTCGACGGACTCTCGGCCGTGGTACTCGAACCTGCCGCTTACGACTCCATCGGGTTGTGGCAGGACAGGTCGGCGGTCGATCAGGTCCTGAAGGCACTTGGCGGTTCCGAGGCCGAGCAGGCAACAGCCAAGCAAGAGGTCAATTCGGTGATGTCGGATGCCTTTGAGAACCTACCCAGGACCACGCAGTTCAACATTTTCAAACGTGGTTCCATCTACACCACGGCGATGCAGCAGGATGCCCGTGCGAATCGAGCGCCCTCTGACTACTACGACCTCCTCGCCACGATGGCGACCTTCAATTTCGAAGAGGACTACAGGAACATCAAGATCCCCACCATGCTCACGGACAACGAGGGCGATCAATTCTTCGCCGATCAGGCGGCGGAAGCATTCCAGTGGCTCACTCAAGTGCCGGAGGACGAGAAAGTGCTGTTGAAACTGACCGCGGCGCAGGGTGCTCAACTCCACGATCAGCCGACTGGACCGCAGGTCGCGCAGGAATACATCTTCGACTGGGTGACGCCCTTCCTGCGCTGAACTTCCGACCACTCGTACAGTGCACGTCGTGATCGCGGGGGTACTAGTGTCAGAGATGTCGGACGGGTGCGTTGACATCCGACGCCGAAAGTACCCAATGCAATGAGAGGTAGGACCCTGTGAGCGCTGAAGGCGGAAGCAAGAAGAAGTGGCTGGGGCTGGCACTCGCCGCGGTGGTAGTCGTGGGTGTGGCACTCGTGGTTGTCAAGGCGAGGCAAGTCGACGTCGAGGCCACCGTGGCTGCTGACGACATCGAGGCGCGCCTCAGCGACATGGACCCCGTGACTCGAGCGGCCACGGTGGGCAAGCTCGCTGAATCGGGCATCTGAGGCAAGGTCGGGCTCGGCGGTCTAGAGCAGCCGTCGGGTCCGAGCCCAGTTGGCCAACTCCTGCCGGTTGGATAATTGGAGCTTGCGCAGGACTGCGGACATGTGCGTTTCCACGGTCTTGACGCTCACGAAGAGTTCGGTGGCCGCTTCGCGGTACGTGTAGCCGCGCGCGATGAGCCGCATCACGTCCTTCTCCCGCGGGGTGAGTCGATCCAACTCGGCGTCAGACTCGGCCGCGCTGCCCTGGAACGCATCCAACACGAAACCGGCAAGGCGTGGGCTGAACACTGCATCGCCGGCGGCTACCCGCCGGATGCTGTCGGCGAGATGCTCCGGCGAGATGTTCTTCGTGACGTATCCGCGGGCCCCCTGCCGTACCACCGCGATGACGTCATCGGCGGCATCCGACACCGATAGCGCGAGCATTCGGGTGGCTGCGAGGTCGGCGCAGCCGGCGAGGACGGCCGGTGCGTTCCCGCCGGGCAGGTGTACGTCGAGGAGGACGACATCCGGCGCAGTGTCGCGGATGACTCGCAGGGCAGAGGCGACATCTTCGGCTTCACCCACCACCACGATGTCCGATGGAAGTTCGGCGCGCACCCCTGCACGCACCATGGCGTGGTCGTCGACGATCACTAGTCGGATGCTCACAATGCGGCTACCTCAAGTCGCAGCGCGACCTCGGTTCCGGTGGCCGACGAGGTGACTTTGGCGGTACCCCCGATGCGCTCCATCCGTCCGATGATGGATTCGCGAACACCGTGCCGGTCGGATGCAATGTCCTTCGGGTCGAAGCCCGGTCCACGGTCGCGGACATAGACGCTCACTTCGTCGTCGCCGACTTCACAGTAGACACTGATGTCCGTGGCCGTACCGGTGTGTCGCGCGGCATTGACGATGGCCTCGCGAGTTGCCGCAACGAGTTGGTCCAGTTCCTCGTTCATGGCATGGTCGCCGACGGTGACGACGTCGACTGCCGCATCGTGGTCGGCTTCAACCCGAGCAGCGGCATAGGCAATGGCGGAGGCAAGCGATTCATGTTCCGGCGCCAACGGGGAGTAGAGCCAGGAGCGCAGTCGGCGCTCCTCAGTTCGCGCCAGATTCCGAACCTGCACTGGATCCGCAGCGCTTCGCTGGATCAGCGCCAAAGTTTGCAGCACCGAGTCGTGGACCGCGGCTGCCATCTCGGCACGGGCCTGCTCACGAATCCGCCCCTTGCGTTCCGCCGCCAACTCGGAGTAGACGCTGAGCAGCCATGGCGATGCGATGAGCGCGGCGCCGCCGACGAGCAGCAGTATTGCCGCAAGCGCGCGCGCCCCCTGAATCCATCCGACGCCGCCGACCACCAGCGCAGCCAAAGCGGTGGCCACCAGGGCAATGCCCAGAATCGGACGCGCAATGCGCCACCAGGTATGGCGTGGCTCCTGATTGGCCGAGTCCCATTGCTGCCACAGGATCACCAGACCGATGGCGAGCACGAGTAGGGGCGCGGCGACGGTGGGAAAGTCCAGCCAATTCCACGTCAGGACAACGATGGCGCCCCCGAACGCGATGACGGCTAGGGCGGCGATCCGCACTGAGTCCATGCGCCGTGTCCGGGGCGCATCGGGTTGCAGGGGCATCACGACCCACAAGAGTCCGTAAGCAAGCAGACCAAGGCCGTTGGCAAGCGTCAGCACGAGGAAAGTGATCCGCACCAACGCAAGCGGCCAGTTGAGGTGCGCTGCCAGACCGGTGCACACGCCGGCGATCCAGCGTCCGTCGCTTAGACGCAGCGCCCTGCGACTGGCGCTGGGGGTCGCGGGCATCGTCACGGTGCCATTATCCAGCCTGCAACCAGTGGGTCGTCAGGGTCTGACCCCAAGGTTCTAGGCCCGGATCTCAGGGTCGGTTAGGGGTGCGACCCCGATGTGCTCCTTCGTGATTGTGGAGAAGGTGGAGTCATGGAACCCGATGACACTGAAATCCTCAGTCCACCTCCCGAACCCGCCGCCACCTACGCGGCGCCACAAGCGCAGACTCATCAGGTGCGGTGGCGCCGAAGTAGCACCGACCGAATGGTTGGCGGTGTGTGCGGCGGCCTCGGCCGCCGGCTGGGAATCGATCCGGCGATCCTGCGCGTGGCAATCGTCGTCGCCGTCTTCGCAGGCGGCCTCGGTTTGCTCGGCTACGTGGCGCTGTGGCTGCTCCTGCCCATCGACACCGATCCGAACCCCTCGACCCTCACCCGGTCCCTATGGCGGTTGGTGCTTGGAGTGTTGCTGGCGCTGGGTGCAGCAGCCGGCGCGATTGGCTGGATTGCCTCCCTCGGCGGTCTTACCGCCGTGATCGTAGGCGGCTTCCTCGTGGGGGTCGGCATCTGGCTCTACCGCAGACCATCTGCCCCACTCGAGTCCCCTACAGACACGATCGGGTTCGCCTATGGGGGCGTCGGTGCCAACGCCGCGCCAGCACCCGTGGACGTCACCGCGGTGGCCCCCGTCGCCTACTACCAGACTTCGCCACCGGTCGTTCGGGAACCACGCTCGTACCTCGGCGGCTATGTGCTGCTGGCGATGCTCGCAGTAGGCGGGTTGATGGCGGCCGGAGCGGCAGCCGGGGTGTTCGATCTGAATCCGGTTGTGTTCTTCGCCGTGCTGACTGCGGTGGGGGGAATCGGGTTGCTCACATCCGCGTTCATCGGTCGAGCACGCTGGCTGATACTACCGACTTCGGTGCTGGCGCTGATAGCTGCTTTGGTGGGGCCGGCCGTGGCGTTCGTCGACGACTTGGAGGTAATCGACTCTGGTACGTCCATTGCCGAGGGAATCGGCGAAGGGAGCCCCGTCTGGCAACCCACCGCGAATGCCACCTACGCGCTTGGCGCGGGTCTGCCGACATTGGACCTCACCCAGTGGGCCACCGCTGGTGGCCCCGCCCCCGGTCCGGATTCGTCGGTGTCGGCTGATCTGCGAGCCGGTGAACTGACGGTGCTTGTGCCTGCCAGCTGGGAGGTCAACGTCAACGCGGTCGTCAGCGCGGGAGAGATCACGGTCAACGATGCGCCCGTCGAGCAGACCGGCGCAGGTGCGGAACTGGCGACGGTGGTGGCGCCCGCCGGAACCCCCACCGGTCAACTGGACCTCCAACTGACTGTCGGCCTCGGTGCCATCTCGATTCAACAGGTCTCCGCCGATCCCAACGCGCTGTTACCTGCCAATCCCAACCCGAACACCAATCAGGAGGATGTCTCATGAAGCGGCACCAACTAGACGTTTTGAGCCTTGGCTCGGGGGCAGTGTTCGTGGCCTTCGCCCTGGCGCACCTCGTCGCCACCGCGGTCGGTGTGATCCTGAACCCGGGGGTGACGCTGTCCCTGCTGCTCGTCGGACTCGCAGTCACCGCCATCGCCACTCTGCTAGTGAGCCAGCGTTCGCAGCAGGCTCAAGATGGCGTCGTAGCAACCAGCAACGAGCCAACTCCGACGCCCTAAATCCGGCCGGACGTCACGTACGCGAGCAGGTCCGCTCGGCTCAGCCCTTCGATTCCACAGCGGGCGAGCGAGCGGGCCTGCGGCTGCCAGTCCGTCTCCAACAGGGCGCCGGCGATGGTGATCACCGAGTTCATCATGGGAGTTGGTACGCCCAGCATCGCCCCCAATTGTGCGTACACCGTCAGGCCGATCGGTACGTCCTCTGTGAGGTAGCGGCTGTCGATCTCGCTTGGGCCCTTGATTCCGTGCAGCGCTGGAACGCCGCGGATCACCGACCAGAAGGTGTCGCCGGTCGGCCCGTACCCCATCTTGGGGTAGGTGTCCTTGAGACTGAGGATGTCCAGACCGAGCGCTGCCCCGACCGCTACACGTTCGGCGTCGATCGCCTCGATTGCCCGGCACACTGCCGGCGTCATTCCCTCTTCGTAGTAGTAGAAGTCGCCGTGGCTGTATTCGATTCGGCTGGCCGAGAGGAGCACTCCCAAGCAGTGCAGGGTCGGATTCGGGTTGTTGAGGCCGGCGTCGAGCACGTTGGCCAGCAACTCGATGTCGGGGTAGAGAACCTCGAGCAGCGGGCGCACCCGATCAGATCGTTCGGCCGGGAAGACGCCCGCCTGCACGTGCTTGCGGCGCCCGAACACCCGCAGCGAGGTTGGACCGATGATGCGCGTCGCGTAGGGCAGCGCGGCGATTTCAGCGACGTTGATATCGGCCGTCACATCAAGCTCGCGAAGTCGGGTGAGGAAGTCCAGCGATCCCAGCGAACCCGGCATCAGAACGAAGGTCATCCCGGGCTGCACGGCCGGCGCGACCAGGTCGGCGAAGGTGCGCTGGTGCACCGTGGGCACCACGATCAGGCAGACGTCGGCGGCCTCGACGGCGCTGGGGATGCTCGGTGCGACACCCACTTCGGCGGTGCCGCTCAGCACACCCTCGGCGGTGATCGTCCCCGATTCCCTGATACCTGCCAGTTGATCCGCAAACCGTGGATGCTCGGCGAGCACGACGTGGTGACCACGCAGGGCGATTTCCACCGCCGCAGTCCGTCCGCCGGCGCCGGATCCGAGAATGGCCACGTTCTTGTCTGACATCGTCCACCTCTCGATTGGGATTTCAGGCTACGACAGGCCGCGGATCGAAGGACTGCATCGAGGGGAAACTGGCCGCTTCCTTCGACACGATGCGCCACAGATGCCACAGTGATGCGCACGACGTCTTCTTGCGTGGAGGTGGCCACGATGGCCTGTGACCGTCGACATGTGCTCATCACCGGGACGTCCTCTGGGATCGGCCGGGCGACGATGCAGGCAGCCGCGGCACGTGGCTGGCACGTCTTCGCCGGGGATCGCGGCGCGCCGCCTGCGCAGGCCAACCCGGATGAGGCTGTCACGAGGGTGCATCTCGACGTCACCAGCGACGACGACATCAAAGCCGCGTTCGGCGTTATCTCGGAGCACGTGGGGGAGTCGGGGTTGGATGGGCTCGCCAACGTGGCTGGAATCGGAATTCCGGGTCCGCTGGAGATCATGCCCTTGGCGGACTTGCGCAGGTCGCTGGATGTTGACTTCTTCGGCCAGGTCGCGCTGACCCAGGCGACATTGCCCCTCCTGCGCACGGCGCGCGGCCGCATCGTCTTCATCGGATCCATCGTCGATCGCATCACGGTGCCCTACTTCGGGGCGCTCGCGGCCGCGAAGTCGGCCATTGCGGCTGTCAGCGACACGTTTCGGCAGGAGTTGGCACCCTGGGGCATCGGCGTGATCCTGGTGGAGCCAGGATTCATCAGCACCGGCGCGGACGCCACCACGAAGGCGATGATTGACCACCGGATCGAATCGATGACTCCCGATCAGGCGGCGCTCTACGGTGACATGTTCGCGGATGCCACCGCCGCGGGCTACAAAACGCAGACCTCCGGCAGTAGCCCCGACGTCGTCGCAGATGTGATCGTCAAGGCGCTGACCGCGAAGCATCCGCACACGCACTATCTGACGGGCTCCAAGTCGCACTTCGCGGCGGCTCTCGCACATCTGCCACAACCCATTCAGGACGAGATCAAGCGGAAGGCCTTCGATCAGCCGGCACCCGATTCCCGGTGAAGTGCCCGGGTTTGATGCCTGGCCCTGATGCGGACCGCCCCGTTCGGGTGGATCAGCCACCCAGCACGATGCCGTGATAGAGCAACAACGCGGCCATGGCCCAAATGATCGTCACGCTGACTGAGCGGCCATGGCGGTCGAGCCAATGTCCGACGGGGGTCAGCCAGGAGGTGATGCGGCGGGGGATTGTGGGCGGTGCCGCCACTGGCAACCAGAAGGCCGTGGTGATGATGCCGATCGACAGGGCCAGCACCCCCAGTTTCTCCGCCAAGTCGACGTTGGCGGATCCGATGCGGCCGACGATAGCGATGTAGAGCACCATCGAACTGACGTCCCGGCCCTGCATCACTGCCCCGAACGCGACCACCCCGGCGGTGGTCTTGTGCCGATGGTGCACGTCGTGCTGGTGGTTGGCGCGGGTCTGCTCGATGGTGCTGACCACGTGTCGCCATTGAATGAGGGTGACCAAGCCCACGACGACCAGCACCCCGCCGAGCACGATTTCGAGCATCGGCAGGTCGGTTTCGAGATCACGAGCCGCCGAGCGCAGCCAAGCCCAGAGCGCGGATACGAGCACCACGGCCCAAAGGACGAGCGCGAGCACGCCGCCGAGCCAGAAGGCCAGCCCGCGCTTGCGCGATGCCCGCGTGCCCTTGGCGAGGTCCGTGGCGGTGACGAGGATGATCGGGCTCCAGGCTGCGCCGAGGGAGGCCGGAATGACGAACGCCAGGAGCGACGTCAACTCGTGCACGGTGCTCCCTCCGACGTTGGTTGCCAGCCTCCACTACAGCGCATCAAGGCCCGGTGTGGCGCAGCGGCCACCGGGCCAGCTGGTCAATTCCGCAGGGGAGGGGGTCCTGGGCAGGGATCTCAGGTGCCTGTGCGAGTGAGCTATGGCTGGAGAATCCCGCACCCGCCGGGCAGCACGAACGCTGCTACGTTCGTCGGGTGCCGCACGCACAGGAGCCGCCCGGACTCGACCGGCCTGACGACGATGCTGTGGTGGGAACGACGCGGGCCTTGGCTTGGCAGGCCCAATACTGCTGCCGCGCCGGTTCCCCGGTGGCCGCGGCGATCCTCGATGCCGTCCGCAGAGATGTCGAGGGCGGTGGGCCCCTCGCCGAGGCATTGCCGTCGTCTGTTCGATTCGGCGATCTGGTGGGACTGCGGGTGATGGCCGCGGTGCATCGCCTCGCTTTGCTGCGGCGGGCAACCTGGGTGGCCATGTGTCTGCCTACCTTGGGCGGTACCCCGCCCGTGCCGGGCACCGACTCGGCGCGGCGTCTTGCTGCTGATGTGGTTGCGACGCTCGAGGCGAACGACGGCATGTTGGCGGCCATGCTCGAGTGCACCCCGCAAACCAACGAGGTCGGTCGTGCCGCGCCCCTGCGGGTTGCGCTGTCGTGGTTGGGAGCTGAGCGTCCGTTGCGACTTCGTGAGATCGGCGCCTCGGCCGGACTCAATCTGCGCGCCGACCTCCTGCCCGGTTCGCCTAAGTTGGAGTTCGGAGAACTGCCGGTCGTTGTCGACCGGCGGGGCTGTGATCTGCATCCGGTGGATCCGACCACGCCGACCGGTCGGACTTTGTTGTCGTCCTACGTCTGGGTCGACGACGTCGAGCGGTTCAACCGACTGGGACGTGCCCTGGCAGTAGCGCGCGACGTGCCGGCGACGGTGGTGCAGCAGGACGCCGGTGAATTTGTCGAATCATTGGATCTTGCGCCCGGCATGTTGACGGTGCTGTGGCACAGCGCAATGTGGGTGTACCTGCAGACGGAGACGAAGGCCCGGGTGCTCGCTGGCATCGACGAACTCTCCGCACACGCCAGCGACGAGCAACCGTTCGCTCACGTCTCGTGGGAGTGGTCCGAATCGCCGGTGGTGGCGCAGTCGGCCATGCCGTTCGAACTGGCCGTGCGGGTGTGGTCCGGTCGGCCGGACGACGGCCGGCGGCGGATTCTGGCCGTCGGAATGTCGCATGGCCACCCGCTCGCACTGCGCCGCGGCACCGACTGACTCCGGAGCTGCCCCCTCGCGCCAGTCGCCCCCGCCCAAAATCGACTGATCAACGCAAATTCGACGACGAATCCCGGTCGAATGTGGCATGCCTGGTCGATTTCGCACGGGAGCGAGGGAGAGTCGCGGTGCGCGAAAAAGGCTCCTGCCCTGGTAACCAGCCGCCACCCCGGCGATGATCAACTGTCTGTCGCTTGCTTCTGCCTGAGCGTGAATATCGCCACGATGAGTCCGATGCCTGGCTACGCCGGCTGCAAATGTCAGGGTCGGGATGAGCGCGGCGACAAATTCCGTCTGAGTTGCCGTGCCCGGTGCAACGTCCCGGCCGATCCCGGTGGTGAGCAGCGCGCTCAACAGACCGATTCCGAGTGTTCCGCCAAGCTGTCTAGACATGGAAATGATCCCGTTGGCGGTTCCCTGCTCCTGGTTCTCCACCGAATTGACGGCTGCCCGCTGCGCCGGCCCGAACACCAATCCGATCCCGATGCCTTGAATAGCCAACGGAAGGATGAGATCTGTCGCCGATGCGCCGACCGTGACTTGCCTCTGCATCATCAGGGAAGCTGTCAGAGCGCACATTCCCACGACGATTGGCCAATAGTGGCCGAATCTGTCGACGACAGCACCCGCCATCAGCGAAATCACCGCGGCTGTCCCCGTCATGCTGGCCAAGAGGAGGCCAGATGCAGCGGCACTGACGTCAAGAACTGTCAGCAGGTAGAGCGACTGAATAAACATGATTCCCAAGTAGACGAAGTACATCACCGCCGAGACGACTGCTGCACCAGCGAACATGCGGTTGGCGAGTTTGGAAATATTGATGAGCGGTGTCCGTACCCTCCTCTCAACCCAGGGGATGGCCAACATCACTCCGGCGCCGGCAATCATCAGACCAAGCGGAATGGGCGAAGTCCAACCACCTGTGCCCGCGTAGTGAATCCCGACGGTGATCAATGCTGGGAAGGCCGCCAACATCGCGATCCCCCAGAAGTCGGAAGGGCGATGGGCATTGTCGTTGCGGCTTTCAGGTGTCGATCGCAGTGCACACATGAAGGCAATGGCAGCGAGAGGAAGGTTGAGCCAGAAGATGTACCGCCAAGACAAGTGAGTAGTGAAGTAGCCGCCAACAATGGGACCGGCAACTGTCCCAGCTTGGGTAACTGCCGCCCAGATTCCCAGGGCTCGCCCTCGTCGTTCCGGCGGGTAGGCGACGGAGATCAGGGACAACGACGCAGGTGCCAGCAAAGAGGTGAACAAGCCCATGCACGCGCGGGCTGCGATCGCTAGTTCACCCGACGGACTTGAGGCAATGACGACGGCAGTTGCCGCCACGCCCACCAATCCAACTGTCCACACCCTTTTCCGGCCGAAACTATCCCCGAGCCGACCACCGATAACCAGAAACATCGCCAGTACGAGGACGTAGGCATCGACAAACCACGTGGCGGTGGAGGCCGAGTACCCGTACTGGCGGGCAATGTCTTCGATCGCAACATTGACTGCCGTTGTGTTGAAAATGACGATGAAATAGCTGATGCTCGCGGCGGCGAGTGTTAAGGCTGGGCGGGGTTTGATGGGCGCCTTCATCACGATTGCCTCACCCCGCGACGTCAGTGGCCAACCGGGGATGAGGAAGGTGTCGATACCGTCGGCGTTCCGGTGAATCCCCTCGGTGGCAGTAGACACTTGGGAGTCGTGAAAGCCACCCGCATGATCGGCATGATCCCAAACCTACCGGAGGGTGTGAGCAGCTACTGACCTGCACAAGCAAGGGTGGGCGATACTGATGCCCGCCAAGCGACGCCCACGAGGCAGCGGCTCGATTCGCCAGGTACCTTCCGATGCCGACCAGGCCAGGTTCTCGATTGGTGGGCGCCAGGTGAGTCGGACTTTGAACTCCAAGGCGACCGCTCAGGGGTGGCTGAAGATGCAGCGCGATGCCGTCAACCAGTGTGGCCGTTGCGCCTCCTCTGCGAGTATTCCGGGATCCACCGACACAGGCCGCGGCGTGCGCCCGCCCTCCGGCAGCCATCGCGCTAGTTCAAGCCGCGACCAGGGCGCCGAAGGCGCGCGTCACGCCGATCGACGGTGGTTAACTGAACAGCGTGGCGCGCCTGTCCACCGTGTTCAACAACACGGATGAACCCCTGGTGGTGACTGGGGTAGTCGTGGGCGTGGCCAGTGGGCTCATGGCCGCGGGCCTCTGCACACTGGTGGATCCCCGGGTGGTACCTGTGGGTCTGGTGATCGGGGCGATCCTGGGTTTCCTCGCCGCGAGTGCACCGCTGTTCATGGCACTGCGACTCATCCTGCTCGCGGGCGTCCTTCTGGTCGCAGCGGCGGTGCTCGGAACAATGGTGCAGCACACAGCCGTCATCGCCGCTCTCGTCATGGCACTCGTAGCCTTGACAACCGCCGTATGGACCGCACTGCCGGTCGTCGGCATGATCTTCTCGAGTTTGCCCAGCCTGGTCTTCATCTTGATGCTCGCAAAGGGGCAAGAATTCGCGAACGGAGCGCCCGCGGTTGCGGTGGCCATAGGTGGGGTGCTCGGCATGCTGCCAGCGGCGCTGCTGGCAGTGGCGAAGGAAATCTGGGATCCGCGCAAACTCGACCGCCAGATGACCGCAGCCTTGTGGGCCCCAAACACGCCAGTTGACAAGCGCGCCATGTTCACCCGCGTGCTGCTCATGGACGGCGCCCCCACCACGCTCCTGCATCTCGCCGCCCATGGTTCGTTGGGAATCGTGTGTCGTTCGTGGATCGAACGGAACAGCGAATCCTCCGCCGACGCCATCGCTCAAGGCGATGCCAACATTGCCGCCATGGCTGCTGCATTGCTGCCCAAGGGGCCGATCTCCCCCCGGGAAGTGACGCTCGACACCACGGCCATGGTTGCGCCAGCTGGTGCCGATTCCCAGTTGGCTGCGGCCTGGTCAATGTGGGCAGCGTCGCAACGACTCGCGCAAAGGGTGCTGGCTGGCGCCACCCCGCATCGCATAGTTCTGCGACCAGTGTTGATGATCCTAGGATCCCTCACTCGCCGACTTGTGCGTCCGGATGTGTCGGTTTTCCGTTACGGAGTCCAGCGGGCACTAGCTCTGGGCATCGGCGCATTCGCTCTGGTGCTCTCCGCCGACAACGACAATGCCTTTTGGATTCTCATTAGTCTTGCGGCCGTGCTGCAGGCGAATGCGCCGACCACCGCGGAGAAAGTGACGCAGCGCTCCGTGGGAACTTTTGCCGGAGTCCTGCTCGCGCTGGCCGTGGCAATAGTGCTACCGGAGTGGCTGCTCGTACCCTGGATCGCCGGTGCCGCCCTGGTGGTGGGTTTCGCGTGGCTGCAACGCAACTACGCGCTGATGGCCCTGCTCACTGGCTTCGCTGTGGTGTTGCTGTTCGGGGCTCCCACCGACAGCGTTGCTGAATTCGCGGCAATGAGAGCGATCGACGTCACTATTGCGGGAATCCTGGCGGCCTTCATCGCGCACTTCGTGTTGCCAGTCCGACCCCGGCCTGAAGCCCGGAGGGCTGAGCTTGTCGAATCTTTGCGCAATCTGGAGGACAGTCTGCGGCAGGGACTGGCACAGCCCGACTTGATCCACGTGACGCAGCTGGCGGCCAAGCAAGCAGACGTGTCCCGAGCGATATCCGACCTTCGCACTGACCTTTCGCTCCTCGGCGACCACGAGTTGGTGCAGGCCTACCAGCAGGACCTCGACGCCTTCATCGGCAGCGATGAGGCGCTCTTCGCCCTCGGATTGTCGGCGATCGACATGAGCCATGAGCCTGACTTTGCAGAAGTACCCATGGATGACGCTTTGGATTGGGTGCGTCAAGCCATCGACGCGCAGGCTGCCCACTCGCCCGGGGCTTCGCCGGAACCAGCGACATAGCCGCCCACGAGGCCAACTTCGCCCCCTCGAAAACCACGTCTGACCTGCACAAACAATGGTGGGCGATACTGGGATTGAACCAGTGACCCCTACCGTGTCAAGGTAGTGCTCTCCCACTGAGCTAATCGCCCGCGTAGCGGTTGGGACTTTCGAGGTGGAGACGGGATTTGAACCCGTGTAGACGGCTTTGCAGGCCGTTGCCTCGCCTCTCGGCCACTCCACCAGCAGAAGCCGAGCCGGCCTCCGAGCGGACGACGGGATTCGAACCCGCGACCCTCACCTTGGCAAGGTGATGCGCTACCAACTGCGCTACGTCCGCGTGCGACGCCCACAACCCCGGCGCGCGAAGCAACCATACCCAATGTGGGCGCGGGAACGGCAGAGGGGGTCGTGCGTGGCGCCGACGGTGGCGAAGCGGCCAAGATTGGGTCGTGGATTCGTCGTCGACCCTCGACACAGCCGGGCCTGCCGCCTGGCTGGGAGGCCAGTTGGCCACCGAGCTCGTGGAACTCAGCGATGATCCTGCGGTGCTCGACAGCCATGGCCGGTGGGCGGTGTGCCTGGACTTCGAAGGGCACCTCACCGCAGCCAGATTCGAGACCTGGCGGCAACTTCCGGTGTCGGAATTGCCAGCGCACTGGCGGGGGCCCAGCGCCACCTCGTGGCGCTCGAGCCTGGACGGCGATCGCTACCGGTCCGCCGTCGATGCCATCCGCGAATCGATCTCGCGGGGTGACGTCTACCAGGCGAATCTGTGCCGCATCCTCAGCGCTGATTCACCGGACGAGCCGCAACCCTTCGCACTCGCCAGGGTGCTGTCGACTGGCAATCCAGCGCCTTATGCGGGAGCACTGCGCCTGCCAGCGGTGGGCAGTGCGCCGCCGCGGGCGGTGACGTGCGCCTCACCAGAGTTGTTCCTCTCCCGGCAGCCGGACGGACGACTGCTGAGCAGACCCATCAAGGGCACCGCGAAGGAGCCCGGCGGCTTCCTCGAGAAGGACACCGCTGAAAACATCATGATCGTTGATCTGGTGCGCAATGACTTGAGCGCCGTAGCAGCAACCGGCAGCGTCGAGGTGCCGGAATTCCTCGTCACTGAGCAGCACCCGGGGCTGGTCCATCTGGTGTCAGCCGTGGCAGCCCGGCAACGGCCAGGGAGCACCTGGGCAGAGGTGTTCGGCGCAACATTTCCGCCCGGCAGCGTGACCGGTGCACCCAAATCGTCAGCCCTGCGCATCATCGCCGAACTCGAGCCCGTCGCCAGAGGGCCCTACTGCGGCGCCTTCGGTTGGATTGACGCCGATACGGGCACGGCAGAACTCTCCGTGGCGATTCGAACCTTTTGGTGGAGTGCAGGGCCAGGCGGCCTGCTGCTGAATTTCGGTACCGGTGCTGGCATCACGTGGGGCAGCGACCGTGACCACGAGTGGGCAGAGACTGAGTTGAAGGCGGCGCGCCTGGTCGCATTGGCAAGCGCGAACGCCGACCGCGGATAGGGTCACGCCATGACGTTCGTGTGGCTGCGGGATCGGCTTCTGCCGGTCGACGACGCCTCGGTGAGCATCCGCGACCGCGGCCTCATCGTCGGCGACGGGATCTTCGAAACTATGAAACTCGTCGACGGGGTCCCGTTCGCGATCACTCGCCATCTGTCCCGCTTGGCGCGCTCGGCCGACGCCTTGGGCATCACGTTGCCGCCGGAACCGCTGATCCGCGAGGCTCTGGCCGCCACGGCTCTGGCAAACGCCGACGAGGTCGGTGCCATCGGTCGGATGCGCCTCACGGTCACCCACGGCCAGGGCGTGCTCGGGGACCCCTACGCCGGCGACGGTGACGCGACCCTGATCGTCACCGTTGTGGCCCAACCACCGTGGCCCGCTACCTCAACGGTGGCCCTCTCGAACTATCGGCGCAACGAACGCTCAGCGCTGACTGGCGTCAAGAGCACCTCGTATGCAGAGAACGCGATCGCCCTGCGGGAGGCCAAAGCCGCCGGAGCAGATGAGGCGTTGCTGCTCAACACCTGCGACGAGCTCTGCGAGGGCACGGGGAGCAACATCTTCGTCGTCCTGGATGACCACTTGTTGACGCCGCCGCTGGCATCGGGCTGCTTGAACGGCGTGACGCGGCAGCTTGTCATGCACTGGTCTGCGGTCCAAGAGGTTCCCATCCCCGCAGCTGAACTCCCGCGGATCAGCGAAGCGTTCCTCACGTCCAGCACCCGCGACGTCCACCCCATCGCACGTCTCGGGGGTCGCGACCTGCCCGCCCCGGGACGGGTCACGTCTGCCGCCTTGGATGCCTGGCGGGTTGGCTCAGCCAACCTGGATCCCTAGCCCCGCACGCCGCGATCGGTCGCTAGCCGCGCCACACCAAGTCTGCGGTGAGATCGGCCAGCGTTGGCGCCCCGAGCAGAGCCATGGCCATCTCCAGCTCCGTGCGCAGAATCTCGATCACCTGCTGCACCCCGGCCGCGCCGCCCACGGTGAGCCCCCAGATGATCGGTCGCCCCACCAGCACCGCCGAGGCCCCGAGCATGATTGCCTTCGCCACGTCGGTACCGCGTCGGATGCCGCCGTCGACGAGCACGGGCACCCTGCCGCCGACGGCTGCCACCACACCGGGCAAGGCTTGAGCGGTGGCTGGCACGGTGTCGAGGTTGCGCGCACCGTGATTCGACACGATCACACCGGCCACCCCGCAATCGACGGCTCGCGCGGCGTCATCGCCGCGCAGGTGTCCCTTGGTGAGCACGGGCACCGATGAGACCCCGACGAGCCACTCCAGATCGGCCCAGGTGATGTCCGGTGCCAGCAGCGGATTGAACACCCTCCGGTGCGGTGGCGCATCGTCGCTCGGTTTGGGCGCATCGGCGAGGATCGGGTAGGTGTATCCGTCGATGCGGCCGAGTTGGTTGCGCTTGTCGCGGTCCCGGGCGCCCAGCGTGGGGGTGTCGACGGTGAGCACCAGTCCGCGCGCACCGGCCTCGATCGCTCGAGCCACAACCTCACGGGTGAACCCCCGATCGCGTTGCACATAGAGCTGGAACAGCCATGGGTCGTCACCGGTCGCCTCGCCCAACTCGGCCAACGACGAAGCGCCCAGCGAACTCATGACATACGCCGCATCAGCAGCCTGCGCGCCGCGAATAGTTTCGGCCTCACCGGCGGGGTGGTAGGCGCGGTGTTGTGCGGTGGGTGCCAGGAGAATTGGATGGGCGAGGCGCAGGCCGAGGAACGAACTGCTCGTATCGAGGGCGGAAACGTCGACCAACGTTCGGGGTGCCAGCGAGATCTCAGACCAAGCCGCATCGTTGCGGCGGAGAGTGTGCTCGTCGCCCGCGCCACCGCTGACGTAGTTGCGTATGGCCGGTTCGAGTTGCGCGTAGGCTGGCGCCTCGAAGAGTGGCACCGAGACCAGTTCCCGCACGTCCATGTCGCTGTCGGTATCCGTCATGTCCCTCACAGATCTAGAGTTTGGCACGATGGCCACCCATGAACGGGCGTGTCCACCCGCATCATCCGCCTCGGACTCCTAGAGTCGGCGTTCATGGACATCATCATCATGGTGCTGTTGCTGACGCTCGCGGTGATCATCTACCGGGGCGCCCGGCGCGGCTGGGTACTGGCCCTCTGGTTCGTGGCTTTGATAGCGGTGTTGGGCCTCTTCCGGTATCACGTCACGTCACCGCTGGATTTGAGTTTCTGATGAGCAGCGAGAAAGGTGACGCCTACGCCACCGAACCCTTGGTCATCGAAGATCCCACCTACGTTCAGGCCGTGGAGGAGGCGACCACGGTGATGGCCCCCATCGGTGCGGGGACCGCGGGCTCGGGTCAGCCCACAGCAGCGGAACCGCCAGTTGACAAGCCGTGGCGATGGCTCGGGAAGTTGATGTTCTGGGGATTGCTGGGTTGGATCCTCGCCTACACCGGGGTCATGCTCGCTGCCTTCACAGTCCAGTTCTTGGAAGGCGAGTATCCCTGTCCGCTGTGCATGCTGCAGCGCTATGCGATGATCCTCTCCAGCCTGGGCGCGATGTGGGTGGTTGTCCAGGCTCGGCGCGGAACGCTCACAACCGGCCGCTATGCCCAGGGCCTGGGAATCGGACTGCTTGCAGCGCTGGCTGGCGCGGTCATTTCCACTCGGCAGGTGCTGCTGCACATTCTCCCCGGTGATCCCGGCTACGGCAGCGCGGTCATGGGCCTGCACCTCTACACCTGGGCTCTCATCACGTTTTTCGTCGTGGCGCTCTTCGCGGCGTTCGCGCTGATCCTGATGCCCAGGGCGGTGGCGACGGCACCGGGCGACAGCTGGTTCGGCAGGGTCGGTGGCGTTGTCGCCACGCTGATCCTCTGGCTGTTCATGCTGGTCGTCGCAGCCAACGTCATCGCCATTATCTTCCTCGAAGGTGCCGCCTGGGTCCTGCCCGACGACCCGTCAAGCTACAACCTGCTTGACCAGATCGGGCTTGGGTCGTGATCGAGGAGCCCACTGAACGGACCCCTGTGGCGACACCCGCTGAGGCGTCGGCCTCCCGTGGCCGCACCATCGGCGCGGCGGTGGTCATCGGGCCGGTGGCCCTCCTGGTCGGTTTGGTGGTGCTCGAGCTCGTTGAATTTGCGATCGAACTGGTATGGATTGAAGCCGCCGCCAACGTAAGCGGGGCAGTGTTGTGGGTTGGAGTGGTCGGCGTTACCGCGATCGCCGGCGGGATAGTAGCCGTGCTGCGCAGCAAGGGCGAGGACGGTCACAACCCGATGGGTGGCATCGCTGTCGCACCGGTGACACTCCGCCAGTACCCATCACTCATCGCCGCGATCGTGGTGACGCTGCTTGGCGGACTGGTCCTGGGTCCCGAGGTTGCGCTGGTGGTCACCGGTGCGATGGTCGGCACCGAATTGGGCCGACGATTCGGCATCGCCACCAAGGTCGCCACTGCAGTGGGTGCCTTCGGCGCGATCCTCGCCCTCGTGGTGCGTCCGCTGCTGTCGGACACGAACATCATCGTCCCTACATACACCTTCGCCCCGCTTGACGTTCTCGGCGCCATTGGAGTGGCGGCAGCCACGGCAGGGATGCTCTACCTCGGCCGAACCCTCGCGATGGCCGTGATCAGCCTGCGTGGTGGGGACATTCCCCGCATCGTTCCCATGGTCGCCATCGGTGCTGTGATCGGCTTGATCGCGGCGGCCTATCGGGAGTTCACCGATAATCCGATCGCCATCATCCTGACCTCCGGGGAGGGCATGATCGAACCCCTGCTGGGTCTTGGCACGGCCGGGGCGATCATGCTTGCCACCGCTATCAAGTGGTTGGTCTATGCCTTGAGCCTAGGTGGGGGATTCCGCGGTGGGCCGTACTTTCCGGCCCTCTTCGTCGGGGCAGGCATTGGCGGGGCTGCCTCGCTGGCGATCCCCGAACTCTCCGCTGGGGCCGCCGCCGCGGGCATCGCGGCCGCGTTTGCCTACCTGTACCACGGGTCGTGGAAGGTGGTCATCATCCTTGGCGTCCTGGTGGGTCTGTTCTTCGGCGGATGGCAGGCCGTGGTCATCTGCGTCGTCGCAGCCTTGGTGGCCAAGGCGCTCCCCGCGGTGAAGGTCACCACCAGCAAGGACGGCAACGTCTCAGAGACACTGCAACGCTGAGTTTCTGACTAGATCGCCGCCGAGGGCGTCGAGAGTCCGAAGTCGTCCACCACCAGGGTGGGCATCACGGTTCGAGTGAAGTAGTCGCCCCACTCCCGGGGCAAACAGCGCTCCGGTCGTCCGGCGTCCACAATCCGCGCCAACAGGTGCAGCGGTGAGTCGTTGAAGCGGTAGTTGCCTGCGGCCCCGATGATGCGACCATGCTCGACCACGTAGGTGCCGTCGCGCGTGAGGCCGGTCACCAGCATCGATTGCGGATCGACATCTCTGATGTACCAGAGGCTCGTGACAAGCAGAGCCCGTTCGGTCCTCGCGATGACGTCCGCCAGAGTGCCCCAGCCATCAGCGTCCGTGAGCAGCAGATTCTCTGCGGAAGCGACGAAGGGCAGGTCGTAATCACCACTGGCTGCGCGGGTCGCGGCCAGTGCGGAGAGGCAACCCGAGTCAATCCACTCCACCGCCTCGATGCCGCTGCCGGTGTCGAACACGGTCGCGGCGGCCGAACTGCCCGGGGTCCACAGCAGATCCGGGCACGCTACGCCCGGGATGGTCGGATCCGACGTGAGGGACAGGTCGCGCTCGGTGAGTCGCATTCCCAGCGCGGTACCCGCCGGGCCGGTGCCGGTGAAGGGGCTATGGCCTTCAGCGGCGTCCCGAGCCACCGCCGACCACCACAGGACAATCATGAGGTCGGCGACGGCCGAGGGCGACAGAATCACCGTCGTGGGTTGGGCTGGCACCTCGATCCGGGTGAGTTGGGACCGCAGCCCACGATCGATGTCGGCAAGACCTGCCCGGGCATCGATGTCCGCCAGATCATCGGCAGCCGCACCGAACCAGGCGGATCGGGCGCGTTGCGAGGCCTTGCCGGAGATCTCGAATCGACCGGCTCTTTCCTCGGTGCGCCAGCGTGAACCGGTCGACGTGCCTACATAGGTGGTTTGAACGAGTTGCTCGGCGTAGCCGAACAGTTCGGCGTCAGTGGTGCCGAAAGCGTCCTCCAATCCGACCGGAAGCGCCGGATGTGGCGCGGCAGCGGGGACGTCGTGGAAATCGGCGCGTACCGCGGCGACCGGCAGGTCGCAACCTTCCGAGGCGGCTTCTCCGGCCACAGCGTCTGACTCGGCGGCGGCCAACAACGACGCCCACTGCTGGACCGGGCCGCTGCGGGTACCAGCCGACCAACCGCGCCCGCCCGCAACTTCGGCGATTGCCGTGACGGTGACGTCTTGGGAGTAGGCATTGCCGTTGGTGGTCGGGGTCGAGACCGCCCAGCGGAAGTTCACCACGTGGCCGTCGTTGACAGCGACGACCGTCGCGTCGGTGGTGGCCGCACCCAACACGCACTCCACGATCTCCTGCGGGCTTGGTTCGCTCATGCTGGCCCTTCTGAATCGGTGGAGAGGACATTCACGCCCTCGAATACCGCGGCGGGGCAACCGTGTGAGACGGCTGCGACCTGCCCGGGTTGGCCTTTCCCACAATTGAGGGCGCCGCCCATTTCGTAGGTTCCGGGGCCACCGAGGGCCACCAGTGAGTTCCAGAAATCCAACGTGTCGCTCTGGTAGGCCACGTTCTTGACCTGACCTTCGAGGGTCCCGTTGCGAATGCGGTAGAAGCGCTGCGCGGTGAACTGGAAATTGCGCCGGCTCATGTCAATCGACCAGCTCTTGTCGCCCACCACGAAGAGTCCGTCAGTGACGGCCCGGATGAGTCCAGCAACATCCGTCCCATCGGGGTCGGGTTGTAGCGACACGTTGGGCATCCGTTGCAGTTGCACGTGCGCGGCATCGTCGGCATAGGCGCAGCCGTTGGATCGCTGCGCCCCCAGCAGCGCTGCACCCCACCGGTCCAACTGATAGTCAACCAGCACGCCATCGCGCACGATGTCCCATTCACCTGCTGCGACTCCCTCGTGATCCCAGGCAACAGTGGAAAGCCCGAAGGGAGCCGTGCGGTCTCCGGTGACGTGCATGAGCGGGGATCCGTAGGTCAGGGTGCCGAGCTGATCGGGAGTGGCGAACGATGTGCCGGCATAGTTCGCCTCAAATCCGAGTGCACGATCGAACTCGGTCGCATGACCGACAGACTCGTGGATAGTGAGCCAGAGGTTGGACGGCGCGATGACCAGGTCGTAGCGCCCGGCCGGAGCACTCGGTGCGTGAACCCGCTCGGCCAGGTGCTGCCCGAGCCCGCCGACCTCGTCCTGCCAGCGAGAATCCAGCGCATACTCCCACCCCCGCGCGGTTGGCGGAGCGATCGTGCGCATGTCCTCGAAACCGGCGGCCGTGACCGCAATCGTGGTCGCCTCCGGATGGCACCGCACGCGTTGCTGCAGGGTTCGGGTGCCAGCTGAGTCCACATAGAACAGCGCCTCTTTGGCCGCCTGGAAGCTCGCGCTGGTGTGGTGAACACCAGGCTGGGCGCCCATGATCCGCGACCAATCAGCCAGCAGCGCCACCACCTCAGCGTCGCTCACGTCGATCGGGTCAATGTCATAAGGTGCCACCCACGTGCCCTCATGCTGGGGTTCGTCGGCGATGGTCACCGGTTGGCGCACCATCGGTGACGTGGATCGCGCCATGGCCACTGCGCGACGGGCGGCCTCGGCCGCCCCCTCGCCGGAGATGGTCGTGGTTGAGGCAAACCCCCACGAGCCCTCGGCAATGACGCGAATGCCGATACCGAGGCTGGCATCTATGAGTGAGGATTCGACACTGCCGTCGCGCAGTGAGACCCGCCGTTCGAAGCCGCGCGCAAGGCGGAAGTCCACCCACTCGGCGCCAGCTATGCGTGCCGCGGCCAGCGCTGCGTCGGCGCAGAGATCAAGTGGGAGAGCAACGAAGTCCTCGTCTGCACTGGCCATGGCTGGCCAGCATAGGCCACTACACTCAGCCCATGCCGACACTGCAACTCCTGCGCCACGCAAAATCCGCCTGGCCCCCCGGCGTGCCCGACGAACTGCGTCCGCTCAACGAACGGGGCCGGCGGGACGCGCCGGTGGCCGGGGAGTTGCTCGCCGCCCGGGGCAGCATAGATCTGGCATTGGTGTCACCGGCCACGCGCACCCGCGAGACCTACGAATTGGTTTCCGCCGCGTTCGCGTCGGCGCCGACCATGGCGGTGGACGAAAGAATCTACGCCGCGAGCACGCGCGCGTTGCTCACCGTGCTGGCCGAAGTCGCCGACGGCGTCGAACAGGTGCTGATGGTGGGGCACAACCCTGGCGTGGAGATGCTGGCGTGGCGGCTGGCGGCGGACGACGAATCGGTAGAGATGGACGAGCTGCGGCGCAAGTTCCCGACGTCTGGCTTGGCCCAAATTGACCTGCGGGTGCCGTGGTCGGAGTTGGCCTCGGTAGCCGGATTCGATGCTCCCGCGCCCGGATCGTTGACCAGTTTCGTGGTGCCGAGGGGTTAGCGGCGCGTGCTGGTTCGGGTCGCTAGTTCCGCCCGGGTAGGCACACCGTCGGCCTCGTCGGCGGCCTCGATCTCTTCGCGCGTGATGCCGAGCACGTAGAGCACGGCATCCAGGTAGGGCACATTGACCGATGTATCGGCCGCCGCCTTCAGCGCGGGTTTGGCGTTGAACGCGATACCGAGGCCGGCCAGGCTGATCATGTCAACATCGTTCGCGCCGTCGCCGATCGCGACCGTCTGCTCAAGCGGAATATCGCTCTCGGCCGCGAAGCGCCGCAGAGCCTCGGCCTTGCCCTTGCGATCCACGACGGGGCCGATGACCCGGCCGGTCAGCACACCGTCGACGACCTCCAACTGGTTGGCCAGCGCGTAGTCGACGCCGAGTTGTTCCGCCAGCGGTTGTACGACGTGGGTGAAGCCGCCGCTGACGACGGCAATTCGGTAGCCGAGCCGCTTGAGGGTGCGGCAGAGGGTGCGCGCCCCGGGGGTCAGTCGAATCGTGTCGCGCACCTCGTCGAGCGCGGCGGCCGGTACCCCCTCGAGCAGTGCGACCCTGGCGTGCAGGCTCTCGGCGAAGTCCAGCTCGCCGCGCATCGCGGCATCCGTGACCTGCCGCACCTCGTCCTCGCAGCCGGCGTGGCGGGCAATGAGCTCGATGACTTCGTCTTGGATCAAGGTTGAGTCCACGTCCATGACCACGAGGTGCGTGCCTCGGCGACGTAATGCCAGGCGCTGCACCGCCACGTCCAGCCCGCCAGCGGCGGATTCGGCGGCCAACGCCTCTCTCAACGCGACCTCGTCTGCTCCCGACAAGGTGAGTCGAACGACCACCAACGGATACCCCGCCAGGCGTTCGATGCGGTCGATGTTGCCCCCAAGGTCGGCAATGCGCCGGGTGAGCCGGGCAAGTGCCGTCGGGCACAGCGGCTCGCCCATCACAGTCACCAACACCCGCCCGTGCCGCCGCGGATCGTCGAGCGCTGGCTGCTCGTCGACCGCGATGTGCATGCCTTCTGCCGCTGCTGCCGCGCGCAGTGAGGCGGTGACTGACGGTTCGCCACTGGTGGGCATGCGGATGAGCAGACACAGCACCAATTCGCCGCGGATGACGATCTGCTCGGCATCGATCACTTCGGCATTGGTCGCGTCCAGTGACTCCAGCAGCGCCGCGGTCACTCCCGGCCGGTCGGCTCCGGTGATCGTGTAGAGGACGGGTGTCATCGACATGGCCTAGCGCCGCCCCTCGCCGCCGGCGCGGGAAAAGGCCACCGCCAACGCCCGTCGGCCTGCCCGGCCCAGCGGCACCAGGGCATCGCGCAGTTCGGCGGAGTCACCGCCCGCGCGGCCCAGGGCAGCCAACGCGCCTGCCACGATTGTGAGAAGGGTTGCGCTGCTTCGCGCAAGTTCGACCGCTCCACCGGCACTGCCCGGCGGCATCGGCACCGCGGCGAGGCCAGCCACTTGACGCGAAGTGGCCTGCCCGTCGGTGATCGGCAGAGTTGCCGATTCGACGATCGCCACCGCATCGGCCAGCAATTCCATGACTGTCAGGCGCTCCGAACGGACGTCGCCGCCCAGCGAAAGGCGCGACCGCACCAGGCTCGCGTGCCACACCGTGCGCTGCTCCGCGGTCATCGTTGGTGTGACGACCACGGTTCCATGGTCGAGTGGGATCATCATCGCTTGTCCAGCATCGGCGGCCCGGGGTGCCACAGGACTGGGCAGACCCGCCGGATCACCGGGGACCGGGAGCACCGCGAACGCTTGGGAATCGGTACTCAGCAGCGAAAGGGCCGTGCCGAGGGGTAGTCGTGCGTGCTGCCACATCGGCAAGCCTGCCTCGGCGCCGTGGAATGGATCATCGGGGCGGACGACCGGGCACTCTGCCAGGCCGTCGACCACGCCCGCCTGCCAGGCGTTGAACCACGACGTGAGGACAGCGGCCCGCGGGTACAACTCCACGACATCGTGCGGTGGGACGGCAAGGCCCGGGCGCGCGGCGGTCGTAGCGGGATGCCGTTGCTCCATGAACAGCAGGGTACGCGTAGTCGGTACCCTCAGTGGCGTGATGGCTGTGGTGAATCTTCTCGGTGTCGATGTTGTCCGTGGGGCCAATAGAGTGCTGGAGGGTGTGGACTGGTCGGTTGAAGCGGGCCAGCGCTGGGCCATTCTGGGGCCCAACGGGGCGGGGAAGACCACACTGCTGGAACTGCTCGCGGCCCGCCGCCACCCGTCTTCGGGTCAGGCGGATCTGCTGGGGGAGAGGCTTGGCCAAGCCGACGTCTTCGAACTCCGACCTCGAATTGGTCTGGCCTCAGCCTCGCTGACGGAAGCCATTCCCGGCCGCGAGACTGCGCGCGACACGGTGGTCACGGCAGCCTGGGCGGTGACTGGGCGCTGGCGGGAGGAATACGAGAGCGAGGACGTGCAGCGGGCGCAGGCACTGCTGGACACAATGGGCGTAGGAAGCCTGGCCGACCGCCGCCTCGATTCACTGAGCGAAGGCGAGTACAAGCGAGTGCTGATCGCCCGAGCGCTCATGACTGACCCCGAATTGCTCCTCCTCGACGAACCTGCGGCCGGCCTCGACGTCGGTGCGCGCGAGGGCCTCGTGGATCGCCTCGGCGCGCTGGCCAGCGATCCGGCGGCTCCCACTACGGTCATGGTGACCCATCACCTGGAAGAGATCCCGGCTGATTTCACACATGCCCTGCTCCTGCGCGGCGGCAAGGTCGTGGCAGCCGGGCCAATCGAGGAGACGCTCACCACGGCGAACCTGACAGAGACTTTCGGGCTGCCCCTGGTGGCGATGCGCATCGGATCGCGCTGGGGCGCGCGCACGTGGCGCAGGTGAGTCACCTGGCCGGTGCGTCGCGGCGCGTTGGGCGACGTTGGCGCCCGAGGGGAACGTGTCCGTGCGAGTGATCGAGGTTGCTGCCGACGACCCTCGCGTGGCCGACTACCGGAACCTCACCGACGTCGGATGGCGCCAGCAGATGGAGCCCGCGGAGGGCCTTTTCCTCGCTGAAGGAGAGAAGGTAATCCTCCGCGCACTGGCTGCCGGGTACACGCCACGTAGCGCGCTGATGTCCGAGCGGTGGCTGCCGGCTTTACGGGCTGGGCTCGAATCACACCCGGTTGACGTCATGATCGCCAGCGAGACCACCATGCGTTCGATCGTGGGATTTCGCCTGCACCGGGGAGCACTGGCGGCCTTCGGGCGAATTCCGCGGCCCGATCCGCCCCGGGTGCTGGCGTACGCGCGCCGCATCGTGGTGCTCGAGGATCTGGTCGACCACACCAACGTCGGACTGGTGTTCCGGACCGCGGCGGCACTGGGCATGGATGCCGTCCTCGTCTCTCCGCGTTGCGCCGATCCTTACTACCGGCGCTCGGTGAAGACCTCCATGGGAGCCGTGTTGACCATGCCTTGGACGCATGCCCAGCCGTGGCCGGGCATGCTGGCGGATTTACGAGCGGATGACTGGCAGTTGGCCGCGCTCACTCCGGCCGAAGAGGCCGAAGATTTGCGTGCCTTCGCCACTGCGCTGGACCCGCACGCCAAACTGGCCATGCTGCTCGGCACCGAGGGCCCCGGTCTGTCCCGGTGGGCCCAGGAACAGTGCACGGTGCGGCTGCGCATCCCCGTTACCGAACGGGTGGATTCCCTCAACGTGGCCGCTGCCGCTGCCATAGCGAGCTATGAGCTTGGGAATCGGCAGGCCTGATTTCTGGCCCTGTGTGGTCGCCGGGTGTCAGGACGCGCGGGCGAGGGACCGGAACACCGAGAGGTAGAAGTTGATGGCCGCCACCACGTGCTGCGGATCCTCGGGCTCGTTGCGAGCGGCCTTGGTCGCGAAGATGGCCATGTCCTCAAACGTCGAGTACGGCCAGCGGTAACCGATCACGGCCGGATGGTGGTGCCAGGGATGATCCGGACGATCACGGCAGTACACCCCCCAACGCAGAACGCTGGGGTCCCGCGCGATGAGCAGATCGCCCAAGTAGAGCGCGAGCGCGTCCACCAGCCAGAGGGAACCTGTACTCAGTTGGCGGTATCCGGAGTAGTGGCTGTCCTCGAGCCACAAGGGGAGTTCGGTGGTCTCGGTCGTGGGCGCGTCGAAGGTGAACTCAGCAATGGCGGCGCCCAGCAGGGAACGCAGCGAACCGTCGCTGTAGTCAAGGGCGGTGGCGGGGAACTTGGACTTCAACCATTGGCTCCGGTTCGGCGACGTGGATACCCACTCGAGGGCCAGCGCTTCTGCCCGCGCATGCGAAAGTTCGTTGAGGTACATGGCCTTCCCGTTCCCGCTGTGAGCAGCCACCGGAGTGCGGATGCTCTACCGCCTTATCGGACCGGGTGGCGGGGACCTTTACCTTCCGATACCGCCGGACTACTGCGGAGTGATGACGTCGAAGGGCTTGACGGATTCGTGGGCCGGTGGCGGTGGTTGGCGGAGTTTGCGCAACACCAGGACGAACAGCGGCACCCCGACCAGGAAGAGCATGAATCCGAGGTATACCTCCTCGGTTCCTGCTTGACTCATCGCCCACAACGAGTAGGCGACCGCAAGTGAGGTGACGGTTACCTTCACACCGAGCCCCGCGATCCGGGTGCCCGGGGCGCGGTCAACGATGAGGAAACGCAGTTCGGCTGCCGAGACCATGAGGTAGGGCAGCAAGGTTGCGAGCGTGGAGATCAGGAGGAGCTTGGTGTAGATCTCCACCAGGTCGCCGTCGCCGAAGCCGAAGTAGGTCATTCCGGCGGCAAGGACTCCGGAAATCGTCAAACCGATGGCCGGCGCCGAGTTCCGGTTGAGTTTCCCGAAAGCTGCAGGCGCCAGGCGGTCCTTGGCGGCGGCCATCGGCATCTGGCCGGCCAGCAGGATGAGTCCGTTCATCGCGCCCAGGCAGGAGATGACTGCGACCACCGAGATGGCCGGCCCGGCCCAATCGCCGAACATCACCCGGGCGGCGTCGGAGAAAGGCGCCGCCGACCTGGCAAGCGTGGAGTTGGGCAATGCGCCGAACACCGCCATGGTGCTGAGCAGGTAGACCACGGCGGCCAGCCCCGTGCCGATCAGGGTGGCACGCGGAATGGTCTTCTTCGGGTTCTTCACCGCCTGACCGGGGATCGATGCGGCCTCGACGCCGATGTACGCGAACAGGGTCAGCGCCACCGAGAGGCCGATTGCGTTGAGGAGAGAGCCATCTGAGGTGTTGGCCGGGCCGAGATTCGCGGCGTCGAAGGCCAGGAATCCCAGGGTCCCGATGATGAGCAGCGGCACCACCTTCAGGATCATGAGGACAAACGACAGCGAACCGCCAGCAGCCAACCCGCGTGTGGCGACGAGGGTGAGAATCGCAACGAGAGCCACGGCGGTGCCGATTTGGGCCCAACGGTTGTCCTGCAACCCGGGCACCAGCTCGCCTAGGTAGCCAACTGCCGAGACACCGATCGCGGCAACCCCCACCCAGGCTCCGATCCAGTAGTTCCATGCGGTCTGGAATCCCATGAAATCGCCGAAGCCCTCGCGGGCATAGGCGTAGGGCCCGCCTGCCGCAGGATGCCGGTTCGATGCATACGCGAACACGAGTGCGAGCAGCATCGCGCCCGCGCTGGAGATCGCGAAACCCACCATTGCGATCCAGCCGAGGTCGGCGAGGGCAGCGGGCAACGTGAAGATGCCCGAGCCGATGATTGTCCCAGCGACGAGTGCGGTTGTGATGCCCAACCCGATGGGCCGGGCACCCGACGTCTGACCTTCGGGTTCAGCCATAGCCGAACACTACGCAGCGGCGGTCCGGGCTGAGGCGGTGGCGCAACACCGCACCAGAAGTGTTTGTCGAATTGTGACCATCGCGTTGTGACCGTCGCGCGCGGCTGGCAGGCTGACGCTATGCCGATCGGACGGATCTACCTGCTGCGCCACGGCGAGACCGAGTGGAGCAAGACAGGCCGGCACACAGGACGCACGGACATTCTGTTGACCGAAGACGGGCGCCGCCGCGCCGCACAGGTAGCTCCGATGATTGCCGACGTGCAGTTCGCACTCGTGCTCTGCAGTCCGCTGTCCAGGGCACGCGACACCGCTGCCCTGGCCGGTTTGACACCGGACGCCTTGGACGACGATCTGCTGGAATGGGACTACGGCGTTTTCGAGGGCCGCACGACGGCTGACATCAGGGCCGAATCGGGCAATCCGGACTGGCTGATTTGGGATTCACCGATCCCCGAGGGCGAGATGCCAGAAGATGTGGCGGTGCGAGCGCGGCGGGTGCTGGAGAAGGTGGCGCCAGTGACTGCTGACGGTCGCAACGTGATGCTGGTGGCGCATGGGCACTTCCACCGCATCCTCACCGCCACCTACCTCGGCCTGCCGGCCGACGCCGGCCGTCTCTTCGCCCTCGACGCCGGCGCGGTCGGGGTGCTTGGGCACGAACGAGTGCAGCCGGTGCTCAGCGGGTGGAACATCAGCCCGGACGGTCTCGGGGGCTGATGCCCCGGTCAATCCTTGCGTCGGTTGAGAATCCGGCTGGTGCCGTAGCCCACGGCTCCGCCGACGAAGCCGGCGAGCAGGAAGCGCACCGTCTCGACATTGCCCAGGAATGGGATGATGCCGAACACCCAGGCGGCCAACAAACCCAGCACTGCGCCCGCTATGCCGGCGATCAGCAGTTGGGCACCGCTGTCGGAGCCTTCTTTGGCGACCTCCGTGCTGGCGGAGTCCCGCCGAGCGGGAGGATTCGCGGCGGCAGCCGGTCTCTGGTCGCCCGTATTCGCGGCAGCACCGCCTGTGGCGGCATCCACTTCGCGCAGCAGGCGGGCGATTTCATCATCATCAGACATGCCTCCATCTTCGCTGTTGGGTGCGCACGGGGCAACGACGGCCTGCGAGCCCCCCTCGCAACCGGCCC
Organism: uncultured Actinomycetes bacterium; assembly: GCA_963752505.1. GTDB lineage: Bacteria > Actinomycetota > Actinomycetes > S36-B12 > UBA10799 > JACJWR01. Next base: position 158,129 of record CAVVYM010000009.1, on the reverse strand, counting down.
CAACAAGGCTTACCCTCGTGATCATGTTGCGTTCTCCAACACGGTCGCGGGCGCTGGTGGCAGTGGCGGGTGCGGTGGTGGGGGTCTTGACCGTCGTGGGGTGCGGATCGAAGCTCGATGCGGTGCAAGGGGACGGTGGGCACGGCGCCGGGGCAGACGGCCACGGCGGGGTCACAACCGCCGTGCCGGCACTGGCCGATCGGGATGGTCAGCAGATCGTCACGCTGTCGCTGCCGGGTGGCAGCTACACCCCGGTTGCCCCGCCGGGGGCCACCGATGACTATCGCTGTTTCGTGCTTGATCTGCCAGCCGGCGTCGACGGTGGCTATGCCACGGGATTCCAGGTGATCCCGGGCAACTCGGACGTCACCCATCACGCGATCCTCTACCGGATTTACCCCGAACAGGTGGCAGCGGCGACCGCCCTTGACGCCGAGGATGATCGCGAGGGCTATGAGTGCTTCGGCGGCTCAGGCGTGCCGGCACGTGACGGGGACGTGCTGCGCGGACTCAACGAGTCAGACTGGATCACCGCTTGGGCGCCGGGTGGCGAAGCGTCAGATACACCGGACGGTTACGGGGTAGAGATCCCGGCAGGCGGCAAGGTGGTGCTCCAGATGCACTACAACACCCGCGCCGGTTCAGGTCCGGATTCCTCGACTGTGAAACTGCGCATGGCTGCCGAGGACAGCGGCCTGCGCCCCCTGTATTCGATGTTGATGCCCGCACCGGTGGAACTGCCGTGCCCTAGCGACGGTCCGCAGGGTCCGCTCTGCGAACGCAATCAGGCGATCGCCGATGTCGGGGAACGCTTCGGACGCGGCAGTGCCGCGCAAGTGTTCGGACTGCAGGCGCTGTGCGGCGGCGACCCGATGAATCCCAACGCCGGGGTGACACAGTCGTGCACCCGGACCATCAAGGAACCCGGAACGCTGTTCGCCGTGGCCGGCCACATGCACCTATTGGGCAAGAGCATCACCGTAGACGTCGAGAACGAGGCCGGAATGACGCGGGTGCTCGACGTTGAGCAGTACGACTTCGACAATCAGGACGCCGTGCCCCTCGACCAGCCCATGGCACTGGCGGCGGGCGACAAGGTGACGGTGACCTGCACCCACGATCCGACCCTGCGCGGAAAAGTACCCGGTATCCCGGCCGAACCCCGCTATGTTGTGTGGGGAGAGGGCACCACCGATGAGATGTGCCTGGGGGTGCTGGTCACCGGAAAGGATGCCTGAGACGTGGGAGCCAGATGGCAGCGCCTCGCAACGGCGCTCGCAACCCGCGACTACACCGAACGCACCGCGACGCTTGCCGCCGCATTAGCGGTGGGCCAGAGTTTCGCGCCTTCGCTCCTTCCCCGTACCAAGACCCAGCAGGCGTTGGTCACCGGTATCTCGGCGGCCTTGATCTACTCAGTCGCGCGGACCTCGCAGTCGGCGATTGGCTCCATCGCGGCGAGGATCCGACCGGGCCAGGACGGGCAGTCCTTCAATGACCGCCGCAAGTTGGCCGCCACCGCAAACACGGTAGCCATTGCCGGCGGCCTTGCGCTGCAGCGCGGGATTCCGCGGCGGAGCGGAGAACCGACCAAGCGCGCTGTCCTACGCACCGCCGGTTGGACGATCACCGCAACCGGGGTGCTTGGTCTGTCCATCACGGTGCTGAACGCCGGCGTCAACTCGCTGACTGACCGAACGGGTCGCATACCGTCGGGTCTGGTGCCCGCAGGCTTCGTGGTCGGAGCGGCCATCGCGGCCGGCGAAATCGTGTGGTACCGCCGCAAGGCACCCGGTGAGACGCCCGTTGGGCGCTCGCTCGCTGAGGGCCTGGGCGTGATGACGGTGGTGAGTGCGGTCGCCTTCCTCGAGCGCCGGGGCGCACGCGGCGTATCGGGCTGGGTCCGGCGCAATGCGCCAGGATTCGCCGGGCTTGCGGAGCCGCTGGGACACCTGGCCACCCTGGGCCCGGTGGCCCTGGTTGTCTGGAGCGGTCTCGAGTGGGTCTACCGCCGCACCGAGCACGGCGGCGCGGCGGTCGAGTACGCCTACAGCACGCCGCCCACGTCGCGGTCGGCCACCGGCGGTCCGGCATCCGGGGTGCCCTGGGACACCCTTGGACGCGAGGGTCGCCGGTTCGTGAACATGACGATGCCGGCCAAGGAGATCACAGCCGTGACCGGCCGACGGGCGAAGGATCCGGTACGGGTCTTTGTCGGGCTGGATTCGGCCGTCACAGTGGATGCGCGGGTGTCCAAGGCGATGGACGAATTGGAGGCTCTGGGGGCGTTCGACCGTTCGGTGCTCTGCCTGGCGTCGCCGACGGGAACGGGCTACGTCAACTACGTCGTCGCCGAGACCCTCGAGTACCTCACCGAAGGTGATTGCGCGATCGTGGCGCTGCAGTATTCCCTGCGGCCGTCGTTCCTCTCCCTCGATCGGGTGCAACTGGGGCGGGAGCAGAACCGCGTGCTCCTCCACGCCATCAACGGCCGCCTGCGCGCCACCCCCGAGCACGCCAGACCGCGACTCGTGGCTCTCGGTGAGAGCCTCGGCGCGTTCACCCTGCAAGACGCGTTCCTCCATGAGGGCACGGCTGGGCTGCACCGGGCAGGCATCGAGCGGGCGCTGTTCGTCGGCACACCCGCTGAGAGTGGTTGGGCGGCGCAATGGCGACTCGACGCCGAGAATGCCGACCCGGAGTCCGAAGTTGTGGAGGTCGCGTCCATCGCGGAGTGGGAGGCGCTGCCGGAGGAATTGCGAAAGTCCGCCCGCTACATCCTCCTGAGCCACCACGATGATCCCATCACGAAGTACTCACCGGTCCTGGCCGTACAGGCCCCCGAGTGGATGTCCAACGGACCCCAGCGTTCGCCTGCGCTGGCCGACGGTGTTCCCTGGCGGCCGGTCAGCACCTTCTTCCTCACCACTGTTGACGTCCTCAACGCCAGCAAAGTCACGCCGGGCCAGTTCGCCGCCCGCGGTCATGACTACCGTTCGAATCTCGCCGAGTTCACCCGCATCGCATTCGACCTGCCCGCCGACGATGCCCTGATGGCCAGGATCGAGTTTGCACTTCGCCGCCGCGAACTCAGTTGGGCCGAGCGTCGTGTCGTGGCGGAGCAACTCGCACAGGCCAGGGAATCGATTCAGCGTCAACTCAAGTCATGGTCGGCATCTGACTCCTAGCAACTGCCACAATCGTCGCCGTGGAGGATTCAACTGCCCGACCGGCTGGTGCCGACGAGAACTCTCCGATTTCGTTGGGGCGGTTCAACCTCGCGGTGCTCGGATTCACCGGGGTTGGCAAGTCCACCCTGGTCGAGGCGGTTTTCGGAGCCGCGGTGGGCCGGACGGACGTCGAGCCAGCCGGTTGGGAAGCCGAACTCCCGGTTGCGGCCGAGGAGTTCAGCGCCAACTTCGACACCTACGCGGATGCGACCGCTGTGGTGACGGTGGCCGAATCGACCACCGCCCTCGACGATCAGAGCGCTGCCGCGGCGGTTCGGGTGCTGGTGAGGGTTGCGCGTGCCCGAGCGTCGCGTCCGCTCAGCGAGCAGTTGCACGCTGTCTGGTGGGTGCGCACATCCGGTGATGACGTGAGCGACGCGCAGCGAACTGCGGTGGGCGAGCTCGCCAAGGAAGTTCCGGTGATGATGGTGATCAGCAGGGTCCCCGCGAGCCTGGCTGGCCGACCGGAGCAGGAGGCGATCCGGCGGGCACGGTTCATCGAATCCCTACTCCTGCCCTTGTCGCCGGCGAACCAGGTCTACCTGACGAACGCGCGTGCGGATTCGATGCGGGCAACACCCGTGCACGGCCTCGCTGACCTGCGCAATGCAACCTTTGCCTGCGCACCGGAGGCCGCGCGTCGGGCACAGGCGGCCGGGCAGGCGAACAGGAGGATGAGCGAGCCGGAACTGGCTGGCGGTGAGCCGATCACGGCGGCCCTCAAATCCCGGCTGACCCGACTACAGGCGGAATCCGAGCCGCTGCGATCGGCTCTTCGTCAGGGCTGGGAGCGATTCAGTTCTCAGCGGTGGCGATGACCTCTTCGAACGACTCCTTGAAGCACCGCACGAGCACATCGTGATCCGGCACGGCGTCGCGGTCGATGTTGATACCGATCTCGGCGCGCCCGTTGTAGGACAGGAGTCCAATGTTGAGTGCGGCACCGGATTTTGGTGCGAAGGAGATGAGTCGGGTGACCCTGGAGCCTGCGATGTACACCGGAAACGGCGGGCCGGGAACATTTGTGGCCGCGAAGTCGGTGCCCTTCATCAGGCCGCCGGCGATACGTGTGGTCAGCGGCCGGGGGAGACTCATGAGCGTCTTGTAGACCGGATCAGAAATGCTCAAGGCCGGTTCGTTGCGGGCTTGGATCAAGATGGGGTGGAGTTGACGCATCCGTCGGGCGGGATCTTCCTCGTTGAGCGGCAGCGCGAGGCGCACCGGAGCCCACTTGTTGCCACCCTGCTCGTCGGCGTCGCCCGCCGAGCGCGTGTTCACTGGCATGTTGACGCGCAACTCGTCCGGAACCTCACCGTGATGGATGTGGTACTTCAACAGACCGCCGACGACAGCGGCCATGAAGGCGTCGTTCAGAGTGCCGCCGACGGTCTTGCCCGCGGCTTTGAGATCCGAGAGGTCGAACGACAGGGCTGAGAACGTCTCGGCCAACGATCTGCCTGTCATGATCGGGGAGAGCGGTTCGGGGGCCGGCGCCAGAATGCGCCCTGCACTCGCCACGAACTCCTGCGTGGCAAGGATCGACCCGCCTGGGTCGGTGGCGGCGGCTCGGCCTGCGCCGAGGGCCAGCTTGGTGGCTCCCACCGCGCTCTGGAACAGGCTTGACGCCTCAAAAGCGCTGCCCTGCTCGAGTCGGTCGCGCCAGCCGGCGAAGCTGGGTGCCGGGGCCTCCGGCATGTCCTCCGGATCATCGGCACTCGCCGAAAGGTCGAGGAGCGCCGCAGCGAGTTGCATGCCGCCGACACCGTCGGTGATGGCATGGTGGATCTTGACTCCGAGCGCGCCGCGGTCCCCGCGAAGACCCGTGAAGTAGATCATCTCCCACAGGGGACGTGCTCGATCGAAGTCCTGCTCCGCCCAGCTGGCCAACTGCACCAGGACGTCGTCGGGCGTCCCGTCAGGCAGGGCGAGCACCCGGAAGTGATAGTCGAGCGCGAATTCCCGCTCGGTCTCCCACCGGGGTGGTACCAATGAGAAGGGGTTGCCGACGACATGCTGGCGCATCTTCGGTACAAGTCGCGTGAGGCGCTCGACGCGGTACCTGAGCCGCTCGGGATCTGGGGGCGAATCGGTCTCGATCAGAACTGTGATGAACGAGCGCAGGACCGGATCGTCCTCCACCCCGAACATCACCGCGTCGAAGGCTCCCATACGTGGATCCATTGCATCCTCCAGCATGCGCCGCGTCGGTCGCGATCGGCGTCGGGTTCGACAATAACCGTTGTCGCCGCACTACGGTGGCAGACGTGGCAGTCTCCGATGGCAACGGCTGGGTTGAGTGCGGTTGCGGGTCTCGGCATTGGGGTCGTTTCGGCGCAGCCGGCCTCCTGCTGATCCACAGTCCAGATCCGATGGCGCCCGCCGCGGATAGCGGAAACGCCCTCGCGCCCAGCGCATCCGTGCTGCTCCAGCACCGCGCGACGTGGTCGCACGAGGGGGGCACTTGGGGTATCCCGGGTGGTGCCCGCGACAGTCACGAAGATGTCGTCACCACGGCCCTGCGCGAGACGTGGGAGGAGACGGGCATCGACGCCGCCGATGCTGCGCTAGTGGGGATCCACGCCACCACACATCCGTCGTGGTCCTACACGACCGTGATCATGCGCGCCGAGCGACGGGGAGATCCCCGGTTGAACCGCGAGAGCATCCAGGTGCGCTGGTTGCCGGTGGCCGACGTCCCGGATCTCCCGCTGCATCCAGGATTCGCCAGATCGTGGTCGGCCCTGGCCGGGCCCCGCGCCCGCCTGGTCGTGGATGTGGCGAATGTGATGGGAAGCCGCGCCGACGGCTGGTGGCGCGACCGTGCCCTGGCCGCGCAGCGCCTCGTGGATGAACTGAGCGGAATCGTTGGCCGGGTGACGACGCCCGACGGTGCTTTGGTGGTGTTGATATCGGCGATCGTCGAGGGACAAGCTTCCCCGGTGATAAGTACTCACCCGGCGGTGCTTGTGACTGCCGCGCCAGGCTCGGGTGACGATCACATCGTCGCTACCGTTGCGCCCGGTGACACGGTCGTCACCGCAGATCGGGAACTGACCCGGCGCGTGGCCGAGCGAGGTGCCTCAACCCTGGGTCCGGGATGGATCCTCGACCACATCGGCCGCGCGTCGCGATCATGAATGCCACCGTCGCACCGCTTGATGAACTCATGGATCCTTCCTGGGCGGCCGCCCTGGCGGATCAGGAGGAGACGATTCGCGAGTTGGGTCGGTTTCTGCGCTCCGAGTTGGCTGCCGGTCATGCCTATCAACCCGCCGGCAACAGCGTCCTGCGCGCATTCTCGTTGCCACTTGCGCGGGTGAAGGTGCTGCTCGTCGGTCAGGATCCTTACCCGACGCCGGGCCACGCCGTCGGGTTGTCGTTTGCTGTGCCGCCCGGCACACGGCCGCTGCCGCGCAGCCTGACCAACATCGACACCGAGTTGCGCAGTGATCTCGGGTGCGAGTTGCCAGCCGACCTATCCGCCTGGGCAGACGAGGGCGTGCTCCTGCTCAACCGAGTTCTGACCGTGCGGCCAGGCGCTTCTGGCTCCCATCGGGGAAAGGGTTGGGAGGCGGTGACGGATGCGGCAGTGACCGCCCTCGCGGCGCGGGGCGGACCGTTGGTCGCCATCCTTTGGGGACGCGACGCCCAGGGCCTGGCCGCGTCGTTGTCGGGGGTCCCGATTATCGCCAGCGCACATCCGAGTCCGCTGTCTGCCTCACGCGGGTTCTTCGGGTCGAGGCCCTTCAGCCGTGCGAACGAGGCCTTGCTGGCGCAAGGTGGCGAACCGGTGCATTGGTGTGCCGGGCCCTGAGTTGACATGGGCTAGTGTGACGCCGTGGCCGAATACGAGTGCGGGGTCGAAGTGGCCGCCACACGTGAGGTCATCTGGGGGCGGCTCGTCGATTCGCCGTCGTATCCGGAATGGAACCGGGCGATGGTGCACGTGGCGGGCGCCGTGGTCGACGGTGGCCAACTAGTAGCCACCCAGGTGGATGGTTCCCGCGTCCGGTTCGCCGTGCGGGGCATGGAAGAAGAGAATCGCATGACCTGGCGGCATTCGGTGATCCCGGGCCTCGTGTCCGAGTCGCTGGTGTTTCTCCTGGGCGATTCGGCCGACGGCGTGAGGGTGGAGTTGGCGCAGCAGGTCCACGGCCCGCTGGCGACGGTGCTCGGCCGTGTGGTGCCGGATCGCTCCGCCGTCCTGGAATCATTCCTGACCTGTCTCAAGACGTCTGTCGAGGCCCAAGCGGCGGGGGCCGCGGAATGATTCTGCGGGCTGCTGTCGACGGTGTGGACGGCGGTCTGTTCGGCGAGATGGTTGCGCTAGGGCTGGGTGCTTTCGACCCGGTGGGTCTGGCTGCGATGCCCATCCTTCTGTCGCAATCCCGGGGAGTGCGTCGCGCCTGGACGTTCATCCTGGGGTCGATCACGGCCATCTTGGTCCTCGGCATCGCCTTCGCCTCAGGCCTGGGCCGACCGATAGTGACGTTCTCCAAGCAATACCCGTGGCTGAATTCCGCCATCGAATTGGGGGCAGCGGCGATCCTCATGGGCATCGGTGTGTGGTTGCTCTGGCATGCCCGGAAGGTTGCACGCAGCGGCAGCGGTGAGTCGCTCGCCTCGGAATCGTTCACCAAGCGACTCGAACTACCGTTGGCCCTGCTTTTCGTCTTCGGGTTCCTGCTCGTCACGGTGCAGTCGATGGTCGACGTGGTGTTCCTCGTTGCGATGGTGGAGATGAGCACCAGGGAACTTGCCTTCCTGGGAACCGCGCTGGCGGTCGGCGTGTACACCCTGGCGGCTTTGGCGCTGCAGATCATCGTCGTAGTGGCGTACCAATTGCTCTCCGCCGATCGGCGCGATGCTGCGTTGGTGAAATTCAACGCCTACCTGGATTCGCACGGCGAATTGATCGCCGGCGTCCTCACGCTCCTGCTCGGTACCGTGCTGGCCGGCATCAGCGCCCACGAGCTGCTGAACACGCTCTGACGGGCGGGTCGCTCACAAGGGCCTCGACAGCACGAAATCGTCCATCACGTAGCCCCCACCGATGTCCGAGACTAACTCGTCGACGATTGTGAATCCGTTCCTGGCGTAGAACCGCTGCGCCCGGTAGTTGCCGCGGTTAACTGTGAGGTCGATGCTGCGCGCGCCTGCCTCGATGGCTCTGCCCATCGCGCACCCGAGCAACTGAACGGCGAGGCCGGAACCCCAACACGGTCGGTCGACGTACAGTTGCTCAAGCCGAGCGGTGGCCGGTTCCGTGCCGACGCGCACCGATGTGTAGCCGAGCACGCGTGGCGCATCTGGTCGCTGACCGGCCTGGAGAGCCACGTCGAACCAGCGATCCGGTGCGTCCATGTATGACCCCACCGCCTCCTCAGAGTTGCGCAGGGCGAGCATGTATTCGACTTGTCCGGCGGGCAGAAGGTCGTGGTAGGTGTCGTGCCACACCCGCACAGCACACGCCCTAGTCGGCACCACGAGGTCGGCGTGCAGCGCTACCAGTTGGGCCCGGCAGTCCGTCGTCACTCGTCTACGGGCTCCACGAACCTTGGCCACGACGCCATCGCGTCGATGTAGAGGTTGCGAACGTGCTCGACGTGCTCGTCGAGGTCCTTGACATCCCAACCCGAGGTGTCGATGGGGTCGAGCACTTTCACGTCGAGCCTGCCCGGCGACATCAAGACCGCGTGCGGGCGCATCAGTTCGCCGGCGTTGCGAATCACGATGGGCACAATCGGCACACCCGCCTGCATGGCGATGTGGAAGGCGCCCTTCTTGAACGGCAGGATGCGGTCCGTCGGCGACCGGGTGCCCTCGGGTGCGATGGCGATGGATCGCCCGCCCTGCAGGGCATCGACCACCGGCTTGAGGGCCTTGCGAGCCTGCGCGGTGTTTCCCCGGTCGATGTAGGCCACGTCCATCAGGTAACCAACGGGGGCGAACATGGGGTCGTGGCTGATTTCGATCTTCGCGACGCCGGTGAAGTCCTGGCGCAACAGTGCGCCCAGGACCAGCACGTCGAGTTGGCTCTGGTGGTTGAACAGAAACACCGCCGGGCGTGCCTTCCAGAGGTTCTCTCGACCGATGACGTTCATCGTGACTCCGCCGACGGCGAGGGCGAGATCCGAGCCCACACCCGCTGCCACATTGGCGCCGTCTCGGCGCGAGCCGTTCAGCAAACCGGTGCCCACGCCCACGGCGACGCCGAACCCGAGACTCGCGTAGGCACCCAGGCTGCGCACCGCATCTACCGGACCGATTCGATTCGGTTGGTACAGCCGCGAAGTGGGCCAGTCGCGCTCGGCGGCGAGGTCCTCTAGTGCTTCATCGGGATTCAGTGGCCGCGGTCGACCGACTGCGTCGAGCATGGGCAAGTCCTCGGCACCGTTGGAGTAGCCGAACGACGAGGCGAGGTCGATACCCTGCTCAGCCGCGAAGTCGCGGATCGCGTTGGCCTTGCCATCGCCCCACTTGATCTCGCCGTCAATCTGGCCGGTGATGACACCGCGGTCGTCGACCTCGTACTCGGTGGCGATGATGTTTGTGATGCCGAGATCCTCGGCCGCCGGAGCGATCTGCGGTGGAGTGGCGGACGATGCAATGACCACGGTGTGCCCCTTGGCTTCGTGGGCCTCCACCAGGGCTCGGGCGCCGGGGTAGATCATGCCAGCGATCTTGCGCGCGAACAGGTCACGTCCCGTTTTGGTCAGCGAGTCCTCCGTGCGGCCCTCCAAGGCACCGATGGCGGTCTTCATCAGCCGGGTGATGTCGGCACCGCGTCGTTCCACTTTGGCGCTCTCCACCAGCGTGCGGGTGAGTTCGCGGAACCCGATGTCGCGGTTCTTCAGGCGGTCGGTGAAATAGACCTTCGCCGAGTAGCCGTCGATGAGAGTGCCGTCAAAGTCGAAGAAGGCGCCGACTTGGGGCCCGTCGGGTGAATTGGCGACGTCCTCGAGCAGCCAGCCAAGATCGCTCATGCGTGTGCCTCCTGAGTGAGTCCCTCGCGGGCGTTGGCCATGCGGCGGATTTCCTGCACCAGCCGGACGGCGTTTGTGAGTTCGTTCGCAAATGCCTGTCGCCGCAGTTTCAGATCCTCGCCCCCGGGAGCCACCAAGTCGCGGTTCGCCGCGAGCTTGAGGGCGCTGTCAAAGAGGTTCTTCGAGATGGACTCCGGAGAGTGCAGCGATCGTTGTAGCCAGCGCATTTTCGCGAATCCGATGCATTCGGAGATGAAGTCCTTCTGTTCAATCGGCCGACTCGGCAGTCGCTCCGCGAGTCGGATGGCAACGACCTCGTAGGCCTCCAGGAACGGTCCGATGGTGCGGTGGGCCACGTGCAGCGGGGTGGTCCGCAACTCGCGCATCGCCGTCTCGGCGCTCCATGCCTGGTCTTGCCAATTGGGCACGACGAGTTCGGTTTCGCGGGCCACGGATTCGGACAGTCTACGTCGCGACGGGAAGAAGAACTCGTACTTGAGCAGGTCCTCGAGGGCCTTCACGGCCGGCCACAGCCCATCGACTATGTCTTCGCCCGATTCGACTACTTGCAGCGTCGCCACCTCCACCATCGCTCGTGAGAGGAAATGGTGGGCGATGGAGTTGCGGTAGAAGCCGGCCTCGTGCACGCGGTCCGGGTTGATGGAGTACACCGGCTCGGTGCCCCCGTCGAAGCGGTTAACAACCCCCTCGGAGATCAGCGTGTCCATCGACCGCAGCAAGCCGTTCGTTTCGCCGATTTCGACATCAGAGGTCAGCGGCAGTCCGCGCAGCGCGATGTAGTCGAGCAGGGGATTCAGCACGGCCTGCGATTCGCCGAGTGTCAGCGCCCGGTCTTCGTTGTCGAGAAGGGCGAATGTGACCAGCGAGGTCGGGGTGATGGGGGTGACTTTGTTGATCCGGTGGCTGACCTCGAAGGCGATCTTGGGAACCGCGTAGCGATCGAGGTTGACGGGTGGTTCCTCACCGAGTTCCTCGGCCTTGGCCAACTCATCCTGCCGGACGGATGCGATCGCGTCGCCGATGCTCAGGGGCTCGCCGAAACGCAGGTGTACGCGACCCATTGCCCGGGATTGGTCCTTCGCGTACTGGTAGAGCCACTTGACGCTCTCCGGCGACTTCGATGCACCCATCTCCTCGGCCGAAATGGCCCCGATCTCGTGCTGCTGGTCGTAGGTGACCGAGACGGGGACGCAGTACGCTGCCTCATCATCGATGGTGTTGAAGGCGTCCACCACGTAGGAGAGGATGCCGTACCGCGGCGGTCGCAGTTTGCCCGTGCGCGACCGCCCGCCTTCGATGTACCACTCGAGGTTTGCCTTATTGGAAAGTAGAAAGCCGAGATAGGTACGCAGGGTGCGCTTGTAGATGTCGGCGTCTTTGAACTCGCGCCGGATGAAGACAATGCCGTTGCGCCGTGCCAACGGGGCCATAGGCCAGAAGGCGAGGTTGTCGCCACCGAGCACGTAGTTGGGTGGAAAACCGTGCTTGGCCAAGGTGGAGCGCAGAATTACCGGGTCGAGGTAGGACTTGTGGTTCGGCAGAAAGATCAGCGACGCGTCCTGGCCCAGCTTGCGCAGGTGTTTCAAGCCGTGGTCGTCGACGTCCACCCGGTAGGCGCGCGACATGAACTTGCTCAGCCGCTTCCACACCAACTGGGAGGTTTGGGTGGCGCTGGGTACGACTGCCATCTCGCCGAGGCATTCGCGTACTTCCTCGGCGACGCTGTCACGCGGACGCTCGGTCTCGGCCGTGATGGAATCGATCAGGTCGACGAAGACTGGCGTCTTCACCACCTCGTCAGGTGGCAGGGGTCGGTGTTGGGGGTCAAACGCGGCGGATCCGGGCACCGGTGCACCTTTTTCGGGTCGATACCGTCAGCGGCTGTGGCCACTGACGGTCGTCAGTTGGGGTTTGACCTCATACCCTAGTTCCATCCTTGGGCTGTGGCTCATCAATCGCTCGTCGGATCAACGGAACAAACCGTGTTTGCGCGCCGCCTTGGTGAGATCCTCCTTCGCCTCCGGGTGGGCCGCCGAATCGATGAGCTCTTTCGCCTGCTCGGCCTGACTGCGACCCCACAGATGGGCGACGCCCTGTTCGGTGGCGACCGCGGTCTGCTGAAAACTGGTGACTCGGGCGTCGAGTGAATCGACGATCGTCGAAGTCTCCGACTTGTGGTGCCACGACTTGAGCGCGATGAAGGCCTGCCCCTCGGGAGCATGCATCGCTCCGACGATGAAATCGGTCTGGCCGCCGAAACCTGAGTAGATCTTGTTGTGGATCGTGCTGGCGTTGGCTTGTCCGTAGAGGTCCACTTGGATCGCCGAGTTCACCGACGTCATGCGAGGATGCCGGGCGATCACCGCCGGATCGTTCGTCTTCTCCGTGCGCAGCAGGCGAATCCGCGGATTGTCGTGGACCCATTCATACAGTTCGTCGCTGCCGAGGATGAAGCTCGCGATGATCGGCCGGTCGCGGTTGAGCGTCCCGGCGCGTTCAAGGCCAAGCACGCCGTCGGAGAACGTCTCCGACCACACCGTGAGTCCGCGGTGGCCCTTCAACTGGGTGAGTACCGCATCGGGAATTGCGCCGATGCCGAGCTGGAGCGTCGCGTTGTCCTGAATGAGTTCGGCGATGTTGGTGCCGATCGCTCGGCTGACCAGATCCGGTTCAGTCGGGGCCACGGCGTAGATCGGTTCCTCCACCTCAACGAGGTAGTCGAAGTGGCTGGTGAGCATCTCGGCATCGCCGTAGAGGTAGGGCATCCGTGGATTCATCATCCCCACCACGATGCCGCCGCGCGCCCGTGCCGCCTCCATAGCAGCGGGCAGGACGTTGACCTCCAGGCCCAGGCTCACACGACCGTAGCGAGGGGTCGAGGTGTGCAGCAGCACCACGTCGGGTGGCAAGGGCCCGGAATAGAGATGCGGAACCATGGACAACCGGCAGGGGACGTAGCGCAGGCCAGGTCGATTGCGCATGGCCGGGCCGACGAAGGCCGTCTCGAGTAGGACGCCCTCACGGTCGGGAAGATCGCCGTGGGCGTTCAGCATGTGGAGCAGATAGGAGTCGAGCGACTCGTCGAGTGCCTTGACCAGGGGTCCGGGAGTGGCGAAGTTGCCCGACGCCACAACCCTCGATCCGGAATCGAGGCGGGCGAACACGTCGCGCAGTTGTTCCAAGGTCACATGTGCCATGCGTCTATCTTGGCCTACCCTCGAGTTCGTGCCTGCTGTTGGTGTGGACGACCTTGTCAGTGCGGGGTTCGGCGCCGCCGGACGGCCGCGGATCGCACTCGTGGTGGCGGGTTCCCGCGGGGATGCCCAACCTTTCGTCGCCTTGGCACTGGCCCTTGGTGAACTCGGTGCCCATCCGGTGCTCATGACACACGCTGAACACCGGACGCTCGCCGAGCGACACGGTGTGGAATTCCTCGAACTACCCGGCGATCCGAAGGCTCTGCTGGCCACCCGTGCGGGGCTGGAGTTGCTCGACGCGCGAGATCCGTTTCGGGCGCTGGGGGGACTTCGCGCCTTGGCCGCGGACTTGGTCGATGATGTGATCACGGCGTTGGAGGCAGCCCTGGCCCAGGTGGACCTGGTGGTGTTCTCGACGCTGGCGGTAGCGGCCTATCACGTGGCCCAGGCACACGGACTTCCTGCCGTGTGGGGGGTGCTCCAACCGGTGACCCCGAGCGCGGAGTACGCGTCCCTGCTGGTCGCGCCCGGCAAGGATCTGGGTCGAGTTGCCAACCGGGCGTCCCATGATGTCGCCGAGCGGCTGGCCTGGTGGATGCTGGCGCCGAGCCTGAGCGTCTACCGCAAGCGCATGGGTCTGCCGCCGGTGGGACGATCCAACGTGCGCGCAACTCTGCTCACCTTGGGTGGCTGGTCACCGTTGCTCGTGCCACGGCCGACTGACTGGCCGCCCAACGTCGAGGTAACCGGTGCCTGGCTGCTCCCCGATTCGGCTGCGCCGTCGGTGCCCGACGGGCTGCGGGAGTTCGTGTCCGAAGGCACGCCACCGGTCTTCATCGGCCTCGGCTCGGCCACCGTGGCAGATCCTGATGCGGTGACCGCCATGATGGTCGCGGCGGCGCACGACGTGGGTGTTCGGGTCGTCGTGGCCAGCGGTTGGGCTGGGTTGGGAAGCGGCGTCGATGCCGCTTCCCATGACGTCTTCGTCCTGGCCGAAGAGGTCGATCATCGGTTGCTGTTTCCCGACTGTGCGGCGGTCGTGCACCACGCTGGTGCCGGGACCACCCATACGGTGCTCGCTGCCGGTGTCGTCGGGGTACCGGTGCCCTTTTGGGCCGATCAACCCATGTGGGCAGCGCGGACAGCCGCGTTGGGCATCTCAGCCGATCCGGTGCCGAAACGGCGCTGGACGAGGGCGCGCCTGGCACAAGCGATGGCGCAGGCGACGGGGGAGCCGTGGCGGGCTGAGCGAGCCGCGGACATGGGACAACTGCTCCGTGCCGAATCTGGTGCGATGGTGGCGGCGACGCGCGTCATGGCCCTGCTTTGATGTGCCGACGCCGCTAGCCTGCACCCGTGTCCACCACCTATGCGCGTCTGCCGCGTTGGCTTGGTGTGCTGGCATCGCCCATCGAAGGCCGCGTCGTTCTGGGACCCAACTGGTTTGCCTCGGTCATGGGCACCGGAGTCATCGCCATCGCAGGAGCGACACTTCCATTCGATGTGCCGCTGCGGCCGCTGATCACCGCCGCTTGGGTGCTGTCGGGCCTCATCCTGGTGGTGCTGCTGGTGATCATCCCGGTGCACTGGCTGCGGTCCCGCGGCACGTTCACGTCGCTCACCGAGGACCCCGTGGCGATCCAGTTCTTCGGCGCCCCGCCCATGGCCTTGATGACTGTCGGTACGGCGACAATTCTCGTCGGGCAGGACTACCTCGGCGATCTCGCGATCACCATCGATTGGGTCCTGTGGACGGTGGGCACCGTGCTGGGTTTGATCACAACGGTGGCGGTTCCGTATCGGCTCTTCACTCGGCTTCAGGTGCGCCCGGACGGTGCGTTCGGCGGCTGGCTCATGCCGGTGGTGCCTCCCATGGTGTCGGCGGCTGGCGGGGCCCAACTGGTGCCGCACGTACCCGAGGGTCAGTTGCGCGAGACCATGCTCTACGCCTGCTACGCCATGTTCGGCATGAGCCTGCTGGCCTCCGTTGTGATCATCACGCTTATCTGGAGCCGACTGGCCCACTTCGGCTCGTCAGGGTCGGCCCGGGTGCCGACGCTGTGGATTGTGCTTGGACCGGTGGGGCAGTCAATCACGGCCGCCGGGGCGCTCGGCACCGCCGCGCTCGGTGCCGTCGCGGCGCCCATTTCGACTGGACTCAACGTCTTCGCGGTCGTATTCGGCGTTCCCATGTTCGGTTTCATGATGTTGTGGCTCCCCATAGCCGCGCTGCTCACCCGCCGCGCGATGCAGTTGAAGATGGGATTCGCACTGACGTGGTGGTCGTTCACGTTTCCGGTGGGAACGTGTGTGACGGGCACCAGCCAATTGGCGGCACATACGGGGCTGCTGGCGTTCGAGATCGCCGCCGTGGTCCTCTTCGCGGGTCTGCTCACGACCTGGCTGGTGGTCGGTGTTGAAACCGCGCGCAATGCGCTCAAGGGACCGCTGCTGACGCCGCCGATCGTCAGTCCGCAGCCGCCGGCGCGCAAGGGCTAGTTCCGCCTGCGCCGTCCGAACGCACTGGATGATCCACACGCCGCAGGTCGGCGACGCGGTTACGGGCCGGCTCTCGCGTGGATCGCCGGTAGGCGACGGCAAAACCGGGGAGGCGACCGTCCCAATGGCTGACGCCGTCAGCAATCGTGTCCAGGTAGCCCCGAGCCACGACACCTGCGGCAACGTCGTGCGGCCGCGTGAAGCGCGGTTGGCCGACGAAAGTGACGCACTGCGCGGGTGGCTGCCCGGCGTCGACAGTCAGTGTGATCAGGTGCGACACATCGATGATGCGATAGCGACGCTCTCGGTCCGCTAGCCGAGAGAGCTCAGCTCCGCTGACCGCAACCAGTACTCCGTTGAGCGGCGCATCCCCTCGATCGTCGCGCTGCACCGCGACGCTTCCGTCCGCGTGTGGCGCTACTGGCACTGCATTTGCGAAGAGGACGAAAGGGGGTCGACGCCCGTGGTCGTCGAAGTACGCCTTGTCGGTCTGTTCCCCGCCGTTGGGGAAGGCCACGGTGAAGGTGCGCTGGAAACCGGCCAAGTGCGCTGGGATGGGATCCTGTTCGGCCATCGTGGGCAAGGTGCGTGCAAGCGATCTTGGGTTGAGCAGCGACCCGTAGGCGAAGACGTGCACCATCTGGGACGGCTCACTCCCCATGTCGGGCGATGTGGCGCCGCACGGCATCGCTGGCGCGCCGGGCGGCCCCGCCTGCACCGTGGGCGTGACGTGCTGCGCTCTTTGCCGCTCTGGCCGCTTCGCGGACCGCCCCCCGCGCTTGCTCGGAGGCGGAACGGGGCGCGTTCGGGTTGGCTCGCGCGTCGTTTCGCACCCGTGGATCGGGGTCGTGGATCAACAGTTTGAGCGCCTTGCGATCGGCGGTCTTCCAGGCCACCCAGGCTCGGACCGCGAAGTCCTCGTCGGTGGCCATCGTGCGAACGGCTTTGGTCGCAAGCCGTTCGGAGACGGCGTCGGAGTGTTCGGCGGTGATCAGCAGATCGGCCACTTCCATCCGCAGGGCGGGTACCGGATCTGTCATGAGCGACTTCACCGCGTTGGGCCGGGCGGCGATGGCAACCCCGTCGGCAGGCGCGACTTGCAGGGCCAAGGCATGCAAGCCGGCCTGCCGCACACTCACGTCCGGGTTCGTGCAGAGCAGTGTGAGCACCTCGTCGGTGAGGACGTCGCCGCGGGCCGTGGTGCATTCAGCCAACTCAACACGGGCGTCCACCGCACCCTCCTGGGCGACGTGGAGTGCCACAAAGACACGCATGTTGGTGCCGCTGTACAGCGCCTCCCGCACGGAAGCATCCGGGTGCTGGGCGAGTCGTAGCAACACCTCGCTGTTGCCTGCCAGGTCGCGTTCAAGCAGGGTGAGCGGCACCTCGGGGTCAGCATCGCCGGCCAACACGGCAGCCGCCTGCGGCGCCAACCCTGCGCTGGCCGCGAGCGCCAGGCGAACGGTGACCGAGGAGTCCGTAGCCAGGGTCAGGGCCACGTCGGTCAGCAGTTTCGGGTTCGATGCGATGGCCGCGCGCACTGCAGGTGCGCGGTCGCGGGCCAGTCGCAGCATTGTTCGGCGGTCGAGGCGCTCGTGGCCTGCCGCGAGCGCCCGTCGCGCTGCGTCCGGCTCGTCGGCCAGGGCCCGTAGCATGCGCGGGGTCACACGCGCGACGACGACGCCGTCGCGCCAACGTGCGGAGTTCGTTTCGTCGGACACGAAGTCGTCAAGCACCAGACCTCGGGTTGGCCGCAGGATCGCGTCACCGACCACGCTTCTCACGCTCCCTGGTTTGGTTCCGGATTCACGTCGGCCACCTGCCCGCCACGCCTGCCGATACTAACCGGCTTGGCAGGCTGGCACGAGGGCATGCGACGTGCCAGTGACACAATCGACCATGATCGAAATCCTGGGATTTGTCGCCGCCGCCTGTGTGCTGGCAGCCTCGATTCCACAGATCGTGGTGCTGCTGCGCCATGGGGCGCAGGGGGTCAGTCTGGGCTCGTGGAGCCTGCTGCTGGCCACCAGCCTGGTGTGGACCGCGGTCGGATTCCGCATTGATTCGGCTTCCGTGATCGGGGGCAACGTTGCCGGCGTGCTGGCCTTCTCAGTGGTCGTGGCACTCCTGCTCCGCAACATCAGCGGCCGTTGGTTGACCGCGGTGGCAATAGCCCCCGCGGGGTTGGTGGTCTTTGCCGCAGCGATGCTCGCGCCCCTGGCGGTGACCCAGGTGACGGCAGTACTACTCGGGCTGAGTCTGGCACTGCCGCAGGCCCGCGAGTCCTATGCCACCTGGCGGGCAGCAGAGCAATCCGAAGTGGCCCAGGGTGCCTGGCGGCTACTCTTCACCGGTCAGCTTCTCTGGTTGCTCTACGGCCTCCTCGCGGCGGAATGGGCGATCGTGATCGTCAATATCGGTGCCGCGTCGGCTTCGGCTGCGGTGCTCGTCCTGGAGTCGCGGATCCAGTCGAGGACCGCTGGGGTCGCGTCGGCCTCGAAAGCGCCCTAGCGTTGGCCCATGGCGACAGCAGAGTGGAACGGTCACACCGTTGCCGACAGCGATGACATCGTGATGGTGGAGGGCAACCCATACTTCCCACGTGATTCGGTGGCTGCCGGCGTCCTGGTCGAATCCGCGTCAACGTCGGTGTGTCCGTGGAAGGGTACGGCCCGCTACTACGACGTGGTGGTGGACGGCGAGACCAACTCTGATGCGGCGTGGTCCTACCCGGAGCCCAAGGCTGCGGCCGAGGCCATCGCCGGGCGGGTGGCCTTCTGGAAGGGCGTCCAGGTCACCACCTAGCCGGAAGCGTCGCGGCCTGATCCGTTAGCCGAGGGTGATCGCGGGCTGCAAACCGGCTTGCGAGACCCGCCGTTTGCGCGATGCGACGTAGGCCGTGAGGCCGGCGCTGGCCACGGCCACGGCCACGAGCACCAGCACGTCGATCCACAGGTACGGCGTCAGCGGACCACCCGCGATCGTTCGGCGCACGGCGTCGACGGCGTACGTCATGGGCATGACCGGATGCAGAAGCGCGAAGAAGCCCCCCAACGTCTGAATGGGGAAGATGGCACCGGACGCAACAATCTGAAGCAGCAAGAGCGCCAGCACGACGAGGTGGCCGCCGCCCCCCAGCATGGCTTTGAACAACTGAACCAACGACAGGAAAGCCACGCCGGTCAGCAGCATGAGGCCGATCAGGCCCGGCCAGGTCGCAGCCTGTACCCCGAGTATCAGCAGTCCCACCGTCACCAGGACGACCTGGGCCACCACCCACACGAAGCCCGGAAGCCAACGGGTCAACATCGCATGCCACGCGGGCAGCCCCAGGTCGAGTTGCCGCCGGTTCAGCGGACGGTTCAGCAGGAAGATCACCATCGCGCCGAGAAACAGAGCGCTCGGAACGAAGAGTGCGGCGAAACCTTCACCCATGAAACGAACCTCGTTTTGACGCTCCTGGGTGATGTCGATTGGTTTGGCGAGCACGGTGGTGAAGGCTTGCCGTTGTTCGTCTGACACCGGAGGAACCTTGCTGGCCGCGTCGGCGAGCCCTTCGCTGAGTTCTGCGGACTGCGGCACCAGCGAGTTGTTGATGGTGCCGGACAGTGCCGCGGCGGCATCTGCGCTGCCGCTTGCTGATGTCGCCAGGTTCGCCAGTTGCTCGCTCGTCTGAGTCATCGTGGTGCTGACAGCGGTTGCATCGGAACTCAGCTGCTTGGTGGCGGTGGCCACAGCGGTCGACTGGGTCACGAGGTCGTTTGCCGGCTTGGTGACCGAACTGGCAAGCGTGGTTCGGATGGCTTCGACCTTGGCCGCGAGATCGGGCAGATTGCGGGCCTTGAGGTCCGCTTCCAGAGTGACCAGATTGCTATCGACCGACTTGGCGCCGGTGTTCAACGTGTTGACGGAGGTCTGGATGTCGGTTGACGACTTCGTGACTGTTCCTGCGGTCGTCACCAAACCTTTGGCACTATTCGCTGCGTTTGCCGTGTTCGTAGCGGCCTGGGATACACCTTCGGCGACAGCCTTCGTGGAATTGGCGACGTCGTTCGACTGCGCGGCGGCTCCGTTGATGCCTTCGGCAAGCACCTTGGATTGGGCGACTGCTGATTCGCCCTGGGCGCGAGCCTGCGGCAACGCGTTGTAGACCTCGTTGATGAAGTTGAGGCTCAATCCGGAGCTGATCTCGGTTTCGAGATCTGCAATGGCGTCCTCAGCGAGATCGCCTGACAGGTAGTTCGTCGCATCGTTGGAGTAGGCCACGATCTGCGCTTGGGCAGGAGTCCCGCTATCGAGGCTGGCCACGCTGGCGCTGAAACTGTCGGGGATGCGCAGAACGAGGGCATATCGGCCGCTGTCGAGGCCCTCCTGGGCCTGAGCCATGGTCGCCTCGGTCCACTGCAGGGTGTCGCTGTTGACGATGCGGGAGGTGACATCCGCGCCCGCGGCGATCGTGCGACCGTTGGCCGTCGCGGGTACATCCTCGTTGACGATGGCGGCGGACAGCCGATCCGTGTTCCCCGGCGGATTCCAGTAGGCGCCGATGAATAGCACGGCGCCTACGGCGGCGACCGCAGCCAAGGCGAAGCCACCCAAGAGTGCGCGGGGCCCGCGGAACCACCTGGCCAATGCAGCAGCAGTGCTCGTGCCGATCATGAGAGCGCCTCCATCGGAGCCGGAACGGGTAGGACCACGTCAAAGATCTCGTGGGTGACAGGCGCACCCACGATGAGCAGGCGGCCACTGTTCGCCAATTGGCGCAGCAGGCCCATGAGATTCGCCGCCGCCGGATCCGCTGCCACCGGCGACACATCCAGGACGATCATCGAGGCGCCGGAGGCCGCGGCCAGGGCGATACCGAGTCGGACACGTTCCATCATGGTCAGGTCGCCGACCACGCGCGTGGCCCGCTCGGCGAGGCCCGCAGCACTCAGTGACCACTCCGTGAAGGATGCGCGATCGCTACCCTGCGGGATACGGGCGACTTCCCCGACGGCCTCCCGCACATGCATCAGCGGGTCGTCGATTGCGTCCGTGATCGGATCGGCCACCACGGCGACTGACGCGGGTGCACCGAGAATGGTCACCGATCCGCGCACGGGTGCGTAGCGCCCGGCCAACGCCAGGAGCGCCACATCGAGTCCCTCGGACGCCGGTCCCACGACGCCGATCACCTGCCCGTCGGTGGCAGTGGCGGACAAACTACGCAGCAGTCCTACCCCGTGGTGTTCGACCGTCACGTCAGTCCATGTCGCGCGCCGGGCCGCGGGCGTTGCTTGGTCCATGGGGCCAGGCTAGGCCCCCGAGTTGCTGGCCCGCGGGCGATTGGCGCACCTGAATCCCGGGTGCCACGCTCTAATTCGCCACGGAGGAGTCCAGGGTGGCGTTTCGCCGTCCTTTCCAGCGTCTTCGCAGTCGCAAGAAGATGATGAGCATGACGATGAGGAGGACGACGACGAGGACGGGCACGAACACCGCGGCGAGCGTGAGGGAGACGGACAGGGCATCTTCGACAACACTGGCCACCGGTGCGCCCACTCCGGCCGTGGTGACATTGACGACCGGGCGCGCCGTTGATTTCGCGCCGTGCACGGAACCAGCGGTCACCAGCCCACCGATGAGGGCAAGCACTTGCACCCACTGCGCATCGCCGGCGAAAACACCGGCGAAGAGCAGCGCCCCCGACGCCGGGCGTATGAGCGTCTGAATCGCGTCATTTACCGAATCCACGGCTGGCACTTTGTCGGCGAAGAATTCGACCACCAACAGGACCGCCACGATCGCCAGGGCGGTGTTCGATTCGAGCATGTCGTAGGGCGAGGTGAGCGTGATGACATCTGCGCGAGCGAGGATCCCGGCGATCAGGAGCGGGATGTAGGCGTTCAACCCGGCTGCCGCTGCGAGACCGACGCCGGTGAGCAGCAACCACGAGGCCTCCATGGCGGCAATAGTAGGCGCAGGGTCGGGCATTCCCCAGTTTCCGTCCAGCGCACGACGCCAGACACCATGATCTCCATGCCCAGGCCTTCCCGCCGCGAAGTGCGGTGGGACGTAGGGTAATGAGCGCGGTTCGCTGGGCCGCGCGAACAGTCAACGGAAAGTTGGAGGCGCCGCACATGTTTGGGCTGAGGTTCACCGGACGCATCGGCATGGTGCTGGCGGCAGGTCTACTGGTGGCCGCGTGCGGCTCGGACTCCGGGGGATCGAACGGCTCCGCTGCGGCAACATCGGGTGCCTCGCAGTCCTCCCCGGCTGGGCAGACTCCCTCATTCCCCGCGGTCCCTGACAACGCCGTCATGACGCTGGTCACCAATGAGGGGACGATCGAAATCGCCATGGACCCGGCTGCTCCGATCACAGACGCGTCCATGACGTACCTGGCAGAGGGAGGCTATTTCGACGGCACGAGTTGTCATCGCCTCACCACGGCGGGCCTCTACGTGCTGCAGTGCGGCGACCCGGAAGGGACAGGTTTGGGCGGGCCCGGCTACCAGATTCCCGACGAGAACCTTCCTGCTGCAGCTGCCAACAACTATCCGGCCGGCACCGTAGCGATGGCCAATGCCGGTCCCAACACGAACGGCTCGCAGTTCTTCCTGGTGTACGAAAACACCACCCTTTCTCCCAACTACACCGTGTGGGGGACGGTTACCAGCGGTCTGGACGTGGTTCAGCGCGTAGCCGCCGCCGGGGTGCGAGGCGGTGGAACCGACGGCCCGCCGGCGCTGCCGGTCACGATCGAGACCGCCACGGTGGCCGGCTCATGAGCACCGAGTCCGACCTGACATCGGCGGCGAGCAAGGACCGACCGCCGTATCGCGGTCTGCTGTGGCCGGGAATCATCCTCGCGGTGCTCGGATTGTTGCTGGGTATCGTCAGTCTGACCCTGCTGGTGTCGGGTCTGGCGGGCGCGGCGAAATCGATCACACAGACGCCCATTGAGACGCCGGGTAGCGTGCAGCTGGACCTTTCACCAGGGGTGCACACCATCCTGCAGCGGGCTGACGGCACGGCGCTCAAGCTGACGCCGCCAGATTTCACCATTACGGGTCCCGCCGGAGAGGTGACAGTGCGCACCAGCACGACGACACAGACCGTCACTCAGGGATCGGGCGTTTACGAGAGCGTGGCGTCGTTCGATGTCACCACCGAAGGGTCCTATCGCATCGACATCGGCGGCCAGGATGCCTCGGCAGTGCTCGTCACTCCCAGCATCGTGTCGGCCTTCGCGAGGGGCGCATTGTGGTTCGGCATCGCTGTCTTCTCCGGTCTGCTGTTCGTGTCTGGTATCGCGCTCCTGCTCGTGCGGCTCGTGCTGCGCGGCAGCAAGCACCAGCCGGCCACCTTGGTAGCCGCACCCGCACCCCCAGCCGTACCTCACCCGGCGGCCGCTGCCCTGCCGGCGACACCGGTCGGACCGCAGGCCGGCTGGTATCCGGATCCGGAGACGCCCGGGCGCATGCGCTATTGGGACGGGTCGAAGTGGACGGACTACCGAGCGTGACGCTAACCCTGATCGCGCCAGATGGGCACTCCTGTTGTGTGGTGTGATGGAGTTCGAGCAGGAGGCTTAGTCGAGATGAGGTTCACACCATGAGCACCCCCGCCAGCGCAGATGCGGTTGAGTCGGCAGAACCGGCGAGCGCCCCGAAGCCCGGTGAAATCACGTGGGCGCATGCCATCAAAGTGGGCCTCGGGCTGTCCGCGCTGGCAGTTCTCACGGCCGCGGCGGTCGGATCGGTGCTGACCTGGCGCGCGCGCCGCAAACAAGAGGCGATGGCCGTGCTGTGGCAGGAAGAAGCCGATCAGGCTGCTGCCGCCTTTGCATCCGACGGAACGGCCGACGGAGAGTCCGAGCCCGAATCCGGCGGCGCGGGGTCGCTGTAGTCGCCCACCTGGTTCAGCTGATCCACCACCGCGAAGAGGTCACCCAGGTTGTAGTAGTTGACCGCGACGAAATTCGGCAACCGGCCTCGCTCCTGTTCGCATTCGGCCGCGCGTGCGCCTAGCACCTCGACGGTGTTGACGGCGGCGGCGTCGCTCACCAGCGAGCCGAAGCCGGCGAGCCAGTGGTTGAGTTGGAACAGCGGGGAGGCGGACTCGCCGCGGTTTGGGTCGCACGAGAAGTCGGTGGCGCTGTCGAACGAGTAGGGGGTCTCTTGGGTCCACTCGAAGCCGGGCAACAGGTAGGGGTATTCCTCGCCGCCTGATTCCTCCTCCAGCAAGACGACGAGTCGGGTGCCGGCGTCGATCATCTCGCGCAGGGTCGGGAATTCGTCGCCACGAGAGATGACGAGGGCCTGTTCGGCTAATCCGGTCCGTTCGAGGACGGCCGCGGTGTCGGCGGGGGTCACCACGTCCTGGATGAAGAACGTGACCACCTCGCGGGGGTTGGCGCGCATCCAGGCGGCGACGCCAGCCATGGATTGCTCGAAGTCGGTGGCACCGAGTTCGCACAAGGTGTGGCACATGTAGGGACGAACCTGGCCGGTCGGATCCGCGCGAGCGTCGTCGGCGAGGCGCAGCGCCGAATCCACCGTCGCATCGCCGAACTGCTCACGAGCCTGCGCCTCAGCAGCAGCGCGGTCGCGCGGCACCGTGATCACGCCACGGTCGGTCTCCTGGCCGTACCACGTGTCGAAGAGCAGGACTCTGACGCCGGCCTCGAGGCTTCCCACCAAGCTGGTGGGCTGCTCTGGCAGGAACCAGCCCGGCTGGTCGGCTGCCGACATCGCGTTGTGTGCGGCCGGGTAGGCGACGGCATCATACGTACGATCGCAGAGTTCCACGTAGCCGTTGCACCCGCCATCGGGGTCGTTCACGCCTACCCCCGCACGCTGGTCTGCCACCGGCTGGGTCGGCGAGGTGGGGGCCGACGCCAGCGCGACGCCTGCGAATGTCACACCGGCGACCGCCGCTCCGGCGCCCGCCGCCGCTAGCCACCGTCGCGAAGCGACGTGCCAAGGCTCGTCCTGACCCTGCTCGACGGCGGCGCGTGCCGCGGCCACCCTCGAGATCTCCGACATCCCGGTGAGCACGATCACCACACCGGCCGCGACGACGACGAGGGTGAGGGCGGCTGCGGGCCACGCGAGGACGGCGAGGCCCAGTGCGACGACGAGGACCCCGTGGGTCACGGCCCAACCGGGGCTGGCCCGTTGGCCCGAGATCTCCGCCCAGGCCGAGCGGAGCACCTTGACAACGTCCAGCCGGGGCAGCAACGCGCCCGCTGACGCGATGAGGAAGAGCCCGACGATCGCCAACACCACGGCCGGTGTGATGAAGGCGCTGGCGAAGGCGGACCACAGTGCCGAGATGAAGGCCCCTGCGAGGGTGTCGTCCGGTTGCGTCCACGCGGCCCCGGCCCCGGCCGCGATCGCTATGCCCAAAACGCCGGCCGCGATCAGGCACGCCGCACCGGACCGGATCACGAAGTGCCGACGCTGGGTGCTTGTGAGTACCGCTGCGAGGAGTAGCCCGGCACCGAGGAGGGGCAGGATCCACGCGAGGACATAGATGGTGGTGGCGGCGGCGATGATTGGCGTCAGTGCGGTTCCTGAACCAACCTCGGACAAGGTCACGGTGAGGTCTGCTGGGATGCGTTCGGCTAGATCCGGTGCCAACGTCGACAGCGCCCCGGTGACGGCCGCACCGAGATCCACCAGCCGAAGCACCACGGTATTGCCGTCGGCGCTGGTGAGTGAGCGGTGGACTTCCCGCGCAGTTGTGGTGAAGGGCTCATCCAGCGCCGAGCTGCCCACCACCCAGGTCGTGACGCCCTCCAGCAGCGGCTTCACCGCCACCAGATCAGGTTTCGCGGCAATGATCTGCTCCGCCGCAAGTTGGCCGGCCTCGGCGGCGACGTGAGGATCCTTGCGCACTTCGTTGATCCGACTGGCGAACGAGTCGCTGTCGGCCAGTGCAGTATTGGCGGCCACCGACAGACCCGCCAGACTCACCACCACCGTTCCGAGCACGAGTAGCAGCCAGCCGAGCCGATTTCGGGTGGTCGACCTCATGGTGCTCCCAATGGCGCTGGCGAGTCAGATCGCGCCGGCGTGTGTTGCCAGGGGGAGGCGGCCTCGAGTTCGTAGGCGAGTTCGAGCAGCATGCGCTCGGAGCCCATGGGACCGGCACACTGCACGCCGATGGGACGCCCGTCTGCAGTGTGCCCCAGCGGCAGGTTGATGGCGGGTGTTCCGGCCACGTTCTGAACTGCGGTGTAGCCGGCGAACGGCAACAGGCGGCGTGCGTGGGTGCGGAAATCGAGTTCGGGCGACAGATAGCCCAGCGGCGGTGGGGCGTAGCCCGTAGTGGGCGAGAGGATCACGTCGTAGGACTCGAACAACGAGCGATGTTGGCCGGGGAATCGCCGCAGGCGCGCCACCGACGCCGGGACGCCGAGTGCGACGCTGCGGAAGAAGTCTGCCAACCCCAACGTCAATGGCTCGAGGGAGGAACGGTCGAAATCTGGTCCGTACAGGCGCGGGCCGCCGAGCTTGAGCGCGAAGGCCAACGCGGCCCAGTAGCGCAGGAAATCGCGTCCAAACTGTTGCGTGACCCCGATGTCGGCGGTATCCACGTGATGCCCTCGACCGGCCAGGAGCTCCGCAGTTGAGAGCACCGACGCGGCCACGTCGGCGGCGACCGGACCGGCGACCCCGGTCGTGACCACCCCGATGCGCAGTCGCCTGCTGGCCGGGCCCGTCACGTGTCCGATCGGGGCGAGCCCCGCGTCTGACCGGTACGTGTGTTCAGCCATGGCGAAAAAGAGCGCGGTATCGCGCACCGACCTGGTCAGAACACCCTGGGCGACGATCGGGATGGGCAGGTCATCGGCTGGGACCTGGTTGGGCAACCGGCCACGGGAGGGTTTGAGCCCGACCAGGCCACACGCCGCGGCCGGGATTCGAATAGAACCCCCGCCGTCGTTGGCGTGGGCGATCGGTACGACTCCCGCTGCCACGAGAGCTGCGGCGCCCCCGGATGAGCCTCCGGCGGAGTGGTCGAGGGCCCAGGGATTCCGGGTGGCTCCGTTGAGCAGCGGCTCCGTGGTTGCGGTGAGACCGAACTCGGGCATGTTCGACTTGCCCACGATCGTGGTTCCCAGATTTCCGAATAGACGAGCGATCGGCGAATCGAGGGTCGCCGCGCGACTCGGCACGGCCCGCGAACCTTCCCTCGTGGGGAGGCCCACGAACTCCTCGTTGTCCTTGAGAAACGTCGGAATGCCTGCCAGTGCGCCGTGAGCGTCAGGGCTGCCGACCTGGGCGGTCGGGACCCACGAGACCACCGCGTTGAGCGTCGGCTGAGAGTCGATAGCGCGGGCCTGGGCCGCTGCTGCAAGTTCGGCACCGTTCACCTCTCGGCGGCGGAGCAGTTCGAGCAACCCCACCATGTCGTGATCGCCCAGGGCGTCGTCCCGCACGGCTGTGTAGGTAGCCATAGCCGTGATCATAGGCCCACCGGGCGCGGGTTGAACCGGCCTTCACACCCGGGCGGCGACTTGCGTTGCGTCCTGTTCCCGCCAGCCTGGAATGTCGCGGCCGGGCGCCCATGTCGAATGGGTGCCCGAACTGATGCGCTCGGGCAGGCGAACGCGAGCGATCGGTCCCTCCTCGATGCGCGAGGCGTGGAACACCAAGGCGGCTGAGGCGTCCTCGTTCATGTCGGTGACCAACGTGACGAGGTAGGCGTCGTCCTCCGCGGTCGCGCCGGGTCGCGGCGCCACCGCGGTCTCCGAGCCATACACCCCGTCCGGCAGCGGGTAGTGCACTTCGCTGCCGGTGCGGGAATCGTGACGGGTGAGGCCGTTGAAGAGGAACCGGCCCGGCACGCCCGTCGCGGCGTAGGTGTAGCGATGGGCCCGACCGCCGTGCAACGCGTTGATCATTCCGAATTCTGTGATGGACTCGGTGAGGGACTCCTCGGAGCACTCACCTGTGACCATGTTCATTCGCCAACGGTGCAGTCGCGACTGGAATCCATCGAGGCTGATGAATCTGTTGATTCGCTCGTAGTAGGAAGCATCCGGGGACACGTCGGGTTCGGGGTTGTGCTGGAAGAAACCCTCGACGACGATCTCGTCTCCGACCTCATATGCGTTGGTCCAGTGCAGCACGTAGGTGGGGTTGAAGGAGAACCAGCGGATTTCCGATGCGGCGCCGCGGCGGGGGATGACGCCGATCCTGGTGGGAAGTTCCGGGTGGAATCGGGCCAGGAACATGCCCTTCGCCATCAGGTTCGGATCCCAAATCATGGGCAGGTCGTTGAGGATGGCGTAGTTCTCGGTGAAGGTCATGTCGTGCGGCAGTCGGGGTCCGGGAAGTTCGATCGGCACGTAGTGCACCAGTCGATCGTCGGCGTCCACCACGCCGTAGTTGAGGTGGGGGGCCTGGGCGTTGTAGTTGAAGAAGAGCATCTCGCCGGTGTGCTCGTCCACCTGCGGGTGAGCGGACACGCCTCGATCGCGGGGGAAGGATCCGTGCCAATCGGCTTTGCCCCGAGGCTCGAGGGTCAGGGCGTCCAGGGCATAGAGATCGCCGCATTCGTAGAAGCTCGACAGCACAGCGCCGTTGTGCACCACCACGTCCGTGCTCGAGGCATCCTTCAGATGGCCGCGGGCACCCCACCCGTCATTGCGGGGTGCCTTGCCTGCCCGTTCCGCTAGACCCACCCACAGCGAGCGACCTGCCTCCGCCTCGGCAAGCAGGGCGTCAGTGCGCACGAACCGATTCCGGTAAAACGCCGTGCCATCCCGGAACCCGACCAGGTGGATCATGCCGTCACCCTCGAACGGGTGGTACCGGCCGATGGCAGGGTGCAACGGATTCTCGGTATTGCGCAAGTAGACCCCGTCCAAATCGGAGGGGAGTTCGCCCTCGATTTCCAGGTTGTCGGCGCGCCATTCGGTGGTCTGGGGTCGCCATGGTCCGGTGCGGTAGGGGTGATCGTCGTCGGGCGGAAGGGTGGAGAGCATGCGGCCGACGATCTCGACGTCCATGGGTTGCCTGCCTTCTCACTCGGCGACGCTGGGATGCAGCATCGAACTCGACCAGCATCACCGACGAAGGCGTCGCTGTGCTGCGTATCGTGTGCACTCCCACGGTACCCGTGCCGAGCGGCTAGTCGTGTGCACCGACCACGAACGACACGGCTGTCGCGGTTGATCCGCCGATGTTCAAGGTGGCTGCCGTGCGGGCATTGTCGACCTGTACTTCGTCGGCTGTTCCTGTGACCTGCCGGTGGGCGTCGAGCACCATGCGGATCCCGGTGGCGCCCACGGGATGCCCGATGCCGATCAGCCCACCGCCAGGATTGATGGGCAACCGCCCGTCCCGCGTGATGGTGCCATCCTCGATCGCCTGCCAGGACTGCCCGGGTGTGGTGATGCCGAAGTGATCGATGGCCAGATACTCCGAGGGAGTGAAGCAATCGTGCGTCTCGATGACGTCGAGGTCGGCCGGACCTGCAACGCCGGCACGCGCCCAGGCATCGGTGATCGTCCGGCGCACATGTGGCATCACGTAGGGCTCGCGAGTGCTTGCGGCCAACTTCGGTTCCAGCGGCAGACCCACCGTGCGGTGCCCCCAACCGCTGATGATCGAGGCGGGTCGTCTCGCCGACGATTGCAGGTCGCGGCCCGTACGCGCCATGAACTCGGGAGTCGCGAGCACCACCGCCGCCGCGCCGTCGGTCACCTGGCTGCAGTCGTGGCGACGAAGTCGGCCTTCGACGATCGGATTGGCACGATCGTCGGCCGCGAAGCTCTCGGTCGATAAACTCCAGTTCCGCGTTTGGGCACGTGCATTTGCGCGGGCATTCGTCAGGTTGATGCGTCCGATCTCGCGAAGATGGGCATCCTCGAGGCCGTACCGCTCGTCGTACGCGTCAGCCACGGCGCTGAAGGCCCATGGCCACATGTAGGTGGCCTGGTCGCCTTCGTGGCCGACCCAGGCGGCCGCCGCCATGAGGTGGGCAGACTCATCGCCGGACACGATGCGCTCCACTTCGACGCCCAGCACCAGGGCGCAGTCGTAGCGCCCGGCTTCCAGATCGGCCATGGCGGCCAGAATCGCGATGCCGCCGGATGCGCAGGCCGCCTCGTGACGGGAGGCGGGCACCCCGCTGAGGACCGGTTCGACTGTTGCTGGCATCGCACCGAGGTGGCCCTGCCCCGTGAACAGTTGCCCGAAGGCGTTACCCACGTGGATCACGCTGACGTCAGTTGCGTCGATTCCGGAATCCGCCAATGCCCCGGCCGCAACCTCGGCCACGAGATGCGACACGTCGAGGCCGTCGCGGGTGATGTTGCGGGCGAAGTCGCTTTGGTAGCCGCCGAGGATGGCGACAGGGGTCGGGGTCACGACTCGTTCATAGCCCAGCATGGCGGGCAGGTCAACGACCGCGGTGTTCTAGGGTCACCACCATGTCGTACCCACCGTTCTCGCAGTCGCCCGTCAACCGCCCGGATGCCTATGTGCTGGACTACGTCCGCACCCCTCGCGGCAAGGCCCGCGAGAGCGGAGCACTGCATCACCTCAAGCCCCTCGACCTGGTGATGACGCTGCAGGCAGCCCTCGTCGAGCGCAATGAATTGGATCCGGTCGTTGTCGACGATGTGGTGCTGGGGGTGGCTTCCCAAGTCGCCGAGCAGGGCGCAAACGTGGCGCGGACCGCAGTGCTGCTGGCGGGCTGGCCAGACTCGGTGCCAGGGGTGACAGTCAATCGTTTCTGTGCCTCGGGCATTGAGGCGGTGGCGCGCGCAGCCAGCGAAATCCGGTCACGGGGCGGCTCGGTGATGGTGGCTGGGGGAGTCGAATCGGTCTCGCGGGTTCCCATCTTCAGTGACGGAGGGTCCCTGTGGGCTGATCCGAAAGTGGGCGCGGCAGTCGGATCCGTGCACATGGGGATCGCTGCCGACCTCAACGCCACCATTGAAGGGTTCGACCGTGAGGCACTGGAAGGCTACGCGCTGCAGACCCATCGGCGGGCCGCGGCGGCCCGTGACGCGGGAGTGTGGGAGAGGTCGGTCGTCGCCGTCCCCGGCGCCGACGGAAATCTCGTCGTGCACGACGAATTGATCCGCGATTCGTTGACCTCAGAGGCACTGGCAACCCTGCCGCCGGCTTTCACCGGCCTGGCCGAACAGGATGCACTGGTGGCGACCATGCATCCCGACGTTGGTCCGCTGGCGCACGTGCACACGGTGGGTACATCACCGCAGATGGCCGATGGCGCGGCGCTGCTGCTCCTCGCTGACGACGCAGGTGCGTCGGCGATCGGGGCGACGCCGCGGGCCCGGATTGTGGCCACCGCAACCGCTGCGGTCGATCCGGTGATCATGCTGACGGCGGGGCAGGTAGCCGTCGAGAAAGTGATCGCTCGGGCAGGGCTCGCAGTCGAGGACATTGACGTTTTCGAGTTCGCGGAAGCCTTCGCAGCCCTATGCCTGAAGTTCACCCGCGATCTGAGCGTGGACGGGGCTCGATTCAATCGACATGGGGGCACGATGGCAGCCGGGCATGCCTTTGGAGCCACAGGGGCGATCATGGTCGGCAATTGTGTCGATGAACTGCATCGCTGCGGCGGACGCTACGGTGTCGCCGCCGTCAGTGGCGCTGCAGGACTCGGCGTCGCCGTGCTCGTGGAGCGTGTTTGACGGTACCGAGAGTGTCGTGCCGATGTGCCCCAGCGGTCGGCGCTCGTCCGTGGTTAGTCGTTCCTGGCGAAGACTGCGAGCAATTCCCCCACGGTGTGATCGGCCTCGTGGGGGTGGCGCAGCGGAAGATCGGGATTGAGGCTGTAGTGATTCCTGCGACCCACCCGAGTAACGGTCACGTAGCCACCCTCGGCGAGGTCGCTGAGAATGCTCTGCGCCGCCCGTTCAGTGATTCCCACGCCTTCAGCAACGTCACGGATCCGGGGATCCTCATGCTGGGCCAGGTAGACCAATGTGTGCCCGTGATTCGACAAGAACGTCCACCGCCTGCGGTCGGATGCCTGGCTCGTCACGAGGTCATCCTAGGGCACCCAGAGGGATTCGGGCTTCGCGCTGCCGCCACTGAGTCGGAATATCAATTCACGAAGAAATGTTCAGCGCAGGACTCGTGCGGATTTGGTGCACTGATCTGGTCGGTCTACGGCCCGGAGTTTGGTGCCCACCACTTCTCCGGGTATGTCATCGAGAAGTCCCTGTCGGTGGACAACGTATTCGTGTGGGCGATCATTTTCAGCTACTTCGCGGTACCGCGCCAGTACCAGCATCGGGTCCTGTTCTACGGGGATCTCGTGCGCTGGTGTTCCGCGGCGCCTTCATCGCGGCTGTTCGGCCTTGCTCGCCAACTTCGCATGGGTGATCTACCTGTTCGGAGCCTCCTATCTTCACCGGCGTGACAATGCTGCGCCAGCGGGAAGAGCACTTCGACGTGGCCGATCCAAGATTGTTGCGTGGTTCCAGCGAGCGGTGCCCCCACAGTCGACTACCGCGGACAGCGATTTTGGGTTCGCGAGGGTGGGCGATGGCTGGCGACACCACTGCTCACCGTGCTCGTCCTCATAGAGCTCACCGACATCATCTTCGCGGTCGACTCGATTCCGGCCATCTTCGCCGTGACGCAGGAGCCCTTCCTCGTGTTCACGGCCAATGCGTTTGCGATCCTCGGCCTGCGGGCGCTTTCGCATCCGACCACCTCGGCGACGATGACACCGACCACACGAGTGCCTCGAGCCGAGCCTCGAGCTAGTGCCACCAACCGGGACGGAACCTAGTGCCACCAACCGGGACGGAACAAGGTGTAGGCGGTGATGGCGGCGACTGTTGCTGCCAGGAGCGCGGCCAGCAGAATCCACGGGTTGCGCAGCATCTCGAACAGGCGCGCACTCTGTTCTTGCCCGACGCGCAGAATCGACGAGGCCCAGACGAACTCAGTCGAAAGGATGACTACCCCGGCTATCACGAACGGCAGGGTGAACGGCCCGGGGAGCCACACCAGCGAGATGCCGATCAGGATGAGCACCGTACCGCTGACGGACACCAGCACCTTGCGCACCGGCGTCGGAATACCGCTCAGCGCAGAGCGGACACGGTCACGCCAAGGGTTGGACTCGATCTCGTGATCGAGGTCCCTCTTCTGCGCCGTCACGTCCACAAGTATGAGGATGTCTCATCAACGTGACGACCACAACCGCAGAATTCGGTCTCCACCACGGGGCCGAGCAGCAACGCGCGCCCCGTCGGCTACAGGACCGTGCCCTCGAGCAACTCCTCGCCTTCGGCGAATCTGCGCATGTTCTCGATCGTCACGTTGGCGATATCGGTCAAGGCCTCTTCGGTGAGGAACGCCTGGTGGGCGGTGATGACCACGTTGTGGAACGTCAGCAGTCGGGCAAGGGTGTCGTCGTGCAGGATGTGGTCGGAGTGATCCTCGAAGAAGACACCCTCTTCCTCCTCGTACACGTCGAGGGCAACGCCGCCGACCCGACCCTTCTTCAAAGCCTTGATCAAGGCTTTGGTGTCAACCAGGGCACCGCGGCTGACGTTGATGATGTAGATGCCCTTCTTGACCTTCTTGAGCAGCTCACCGTCCACGAGGTGCAACGTCTCCGGTGTGAGCGGAGTGTGCAGCGACATGACGTCGCTGTTGGCCGCCAATTCGTTGAGATCGACGTAGGTGAA
Source organism: uncultured Actinomycetes bacterium (assembly GCA_963752505.1). Lineage (GTDB taxonomy): Bacteria > Actinomycetota > Actinomycetes > S36-B12 > UBA10799 > JACJWR01. Next base: position 124,516 of record CAVVYM010000009.1, on the reverse strand, counting down.
GCCCTTCTCGTTGGCCCACTCCAGATTGGGGTAGGGGTCAGTGAGCAGAATGGTCATCCCGAAACCGGACAGGATTTCCGCGGTTACCTGGCCAATGCGACCGGTGCCGACGATGCCCGCGGTGCGGCCGTTGAGGTCGAATCCGACCAGGCCGTTGAGGGAAAAGTTCAACTCGTGCACACGGTTGTGGGCCTTGGCGACCTTGCGATTGAGGGCCATGAGAAGTGCCACCGCATGCTCTGCGACTGCGTAGGGGGAGTAGGCCGGCACACGGCAAACCGACAGACCCGCCTCGTGGGCGGCATCGAGATCAACATTGTTGAAACCGGCGCATCGCATGGCAAGCAGGCCGACGCCGGCCTCGCGCAACTGCTCCACGACCAGGGCGTCGATGCGGTCGTTGACGAATGCGCACACCCCTTCCACGTCGTGGACCAAGCCGACGGTCTCAGGGCTCAAGCGGAACTCGTAGAACTTCAACGAGACGCCCTCGCGTTCGGCAACGGGACCCAGAGATGCGCGGTCATAGGGTTTTGAATCGAAAACTGCGTAAGTGGTCATGCACGCATCGTCCTCGTGACTGCGCCGCTACGCCCGTTGACGGGCGTGTTTGATGAAAGCAATTCAGACTCATCCAACCGGGCGTGCGGTGATGGTCGCAGCCGCAGTTTGATCACCTGGTGATAGTTAGCCAGGCCACATTTGTCACGGTCAGCACTACGTTTATCAAGTAGCGCGGGTGATGATGGATTCATGACTCCAGAAGAGAAGGCAGCAACGGCGCTCGTAAGCGCGAAAGCCGTTTCAAAGGTCAACGACGTCGTCGAAGGTGTCAGCGGAGTCGTCCGTAGCCGCTTCCGCCGCGGCCTCGCGCCGCTCGGAGCGGCGGCCCTGCTGCCGATGCAGGCCGTGGACCTCACGCACAGCGGCGTGCATCGCGTGATTCGCCACAGCGCGAAGTTCTCCGGCGATGCGACCGCCGAAGTGTTGCGAACCGTGAGCGACCCGGCGGCGCCTTCGGTGGCCGAATCCTCCGCCGGCCTGGCCGGTGTGGCCGTGCTCGGTGCGGCATTCGGTGACTCTGTGCCCGACTCACTCGGCCCGGACATGACCATTCATGCCCCCGACGAGGTCGGTTCGGCAACCACGGCAGTTGTGTTCGTGCACGGGCTCGGCGGCCATGAGCAGCAGTGGGGCGTTGACTACGCCCTGGTCTGCGCCGCCCAGGACGCAGTCCCGCTCTTCGTTCGATACACCAGCGGCAAGGCCATCGACGACAATGCGCGGCAGCTGGGTGACGTCCTGGGCGAACTCGTGACGCAGTGGCCCGGGGAGCGACTCAGCTCGATTGTGCTCGTAGGGCACTCCATGGGTGGTCTCGTCGCCACCCGGGCCATCCAGCTGGCGCAGACGGAGTCAGTCTGGATGCCGTTGCTCACGCATGTTGTGACATTGGGTTCCCCGTTGGGCGGGGCACCGTTGGAGAGGTTTGCCGACGCCACGCTCGACGCCATCATCAGCCACTCGGAGGTAGCCGCGCCCATCGCCGAACTGGGTCATGGCCGGTCCATCGGCATCAAGGATCTCGGCCCCGGTGTGGCCGAGCCGCTGCCAGCCCACATCAGCCACGTGGCAGTTGTAGCCGCGGTGGGTGCCACGCCCGCGGCGCCGACGTCGCGGATCATCGGCGACGGGATTGTGCCCACCGCGAGTGCCCGGGGGCGCCACCCCGATCACCCCAGTTTGACCGTGGTGGAACTCGTCAGGTCCCACCACCTGAGTCTGCTCAACCACCCTGGCGTCTCGGAGTTGTTGGCAACGATCGTCGCGGGGCGCTAGCCCAGCGACCAGCCAGCGGCAAGCGCGCGCTCGGCGGCTCGACGGCCGAGTTCGGCCTGGGCGGTGAAGTATCGCTCGTCGAACATGACGTAGCTCAACAACTCCCGCCGGCCCGGACCATCTCCGAGGCCCCGCAGCAGCCGGTCCAGCGCGTAGAGGTCAGACGAACGCAGGCGGCTCCACGGCGACGTCCCCAGCGACTCGGTCAGCGTCGTGTGCGCGAGCAGTCCGAGTTCGCCCGGCTCCGGCGATGCAACCATGACGGGGATGGCCCGGCACTCGGAACCGTCCGACCGGACGGGAGCACGCGCCCCCGGCTCGGATGCGGCCGCCGCGACCGCCCTGTTCACCGAACACAGGGTGGCGAGATCTTCGGTCAGCTGATCGCCGAGCACAGCATGCAGAACCTGGGCGCTGGTGTCGGCGATAGCCGGCATCGGATCCGAATCGGCCGCCTGCGGAGTGGCCCTACCGGGATCAGTCGACATCGCCGACACGACCAGGAGGCGGTCGGCGCCCAGCGCCACCGCGGGTCGCAGCGGTGTGTTCAGCCGGACACCCCCGTCGGAGTACCAGCCCTGGTGGAGTTCTGGCGCAGGCACCCAGACGGGTGGAAACGCGATGGGGATGGCAGCGGAAGCGAGTACGTGTGCAACGTCGATGCGACCCGGGGCCACATCGACATTGCGGGCTGGGTCGGCCACCGGCGCCACATCGATGGTCGAGTCGATGAAGACCACCGTACGTGCGAAGGCGGGCGCCTCACGTTGACTACGGCGGTTCGGAGGGGGCAGGCGAGTCGCCACGAGACCAACAGCGTCGAGGATGCCGTCTCGCACGTTGCGGGCCAGCTGAGCCGGAGCCAGCACTTCGGCCGCAGTGCGTGCCAGGGGAGTTGTGTCCAACAGCGAGGTAACCCCGGCACCCAGACCAGCCGAAGATGCGAGGAAACGGGGAGTCCCGCCGAACACCACGGTGCGCAGCGGATTGGCGATCACGTTGGCCTGGCCCATCCTCGACCACGTCCGGACCACTTCGGCCCCGGCTGCTTCGGCTCCCAGATGCGCCGACTGCCCCCACAACGCAGCGTTGATGCTCCCGGCGCTGGTGCCCAGGAAGATGCGTAGGTCGTAGCCCTGCCCGGTGAGTGCCGGGATCAGCGTCTGCAGGGCTCCGGCCTGGAAGGCGCCGCGGGCTGCCGCCCCGCTGAGAACCACAGCTACTCGTTTCGACACGTCGGCTCCTCGCTCGTGGACGGTCATGCGGCTACGCTTACCTGATGATGATCTCCACACGAATCTTCGCAGCCTCCGCATCCGCCGTGGCCCTCGGCTCCGTGCTCCTCGCGGGGTGCTCCTCGGCTGATACCACCAGCTCGGACAGTGGCGCGTCGGCTAGCGCGGCGGCCTCAAGCGCACCTGCTGCGGCCGAATCGTCCTCGAGCGCCCCCGCAACGTCTGCGGCGCCGGTGGAATCACCCACCTCAACCGACCCTGCCGCCACCGAATACACGTTGGCCCAAGTCGAAACGCACAACTCCTCCGGTGACTGCTGGACGGTCGTGGAGGGCAAGGTCTACGACCTGACCGATTGGGAGGACAAGCACCCAGGAGGTGCGGCCCGCATCCAGAGTCTGTGTGGCATCGACGGCACGTCGCTCTTCCTCGGCCAGCACGAGGGCGACGCTCGGCCCACGTCCGTACTCGAGGGATACCAGATCGGCGTGCTGGCTGGAGGCTGATCCGTTCAGGGGAGGGCGTCCTTCCCGAGGTGCCGGGACGTAAGTCCGAGTGCTGCTCCTAGATCGAGTAGTCCTCGAGATCCCAGAGCGGCGGGCGCGGTGATTCCGGTTCGGGGCGTGGTACCCGCGCCGGTGCAATGTGGCCGGGTACCCCCACCACGACGCTGCCCGACGGCACGGACTTCACCACCACACTATTCGCGCCGATCCGGGCGCCGTCACCGACGGTGATGGGTCCAAGCAGTGCGGCCCCGGTCCCGATCAGCACCCCGTCACCGATCGTCGGGTGTCGCTTCACCGGGTCGGTGCTGCGCCCGCCGAGGGTGACGCCGTGGTAGATCGTCACATCGGCACCCACGACGGCGGTCTCGCCGACCACGACCGAGGCGCCGTGGTCAATCACGAGCCGCGGGCCCAGATCGGCCCCCGGGTGAATCTCGATGTTGGTAATCATCCGGGTGAACTGCGAGAGAGCGCGGGCGGGATACTTGGCACCCCGGCGCCACAGCGCATGGCTCACCCGGTGGCTCCACAGCGCGTGGACTCCTGGGTAGAGCGTGGCGACCTCGAATCGCGAGCGGGCGGCCGGATCGCGTTCCATCACTGCATCGAGATCCTCTGCAGCTGCCGATATGAAACGTTTCCAACGCGTTCGAATCGTTCCTCGGGCTGGCATCGGATTCAGTCGGCCAGACCGGCGAAGAGAGCGGTGCTGAGGTAGCGCTCACCGAAGGACGGAATGATCACGACGATCAATTTGCCGGTGTTCGCCGGCCTCGCTGCCACCTGTATCGCCGCCCACAGAGCAGCGCCGGACGAGATGCCAACCAGCAGCCCTTCCTCCTTGGCCGCCCGCCGAGCCGTGTCCATCGCATCGTCGGCGTCGACAGTGATGACTTCGTCGTAGACCGACGTGTCCAAGATCTCGGGCACGAAGCCGGCACCGATGCCCTGCAGCGGGTGCGGGCCCTTGGCGCCGCCAGACAGCACCGGCGACGCGGCAGGTTCCACCGCGACGACCTGCACACTCGGCTTGCGTTCTTTGAGCACCTGGCCGATACCAGTAATGGTGCCACCGGTGCCGACCCCAGAGATCAAGATGTCCACCTTGCCATCGGTGTCCCGCCAGATCTCCTCGGCTGTGGTGGTCATGTGGATTGCCGGGTTGGCAGGGTTGGCGAACTGCTGCGGCATCAGATAGTTCGGGTGCTCGGCAGCTAGCTTCTCGGCGGCGGCGATGGCACCACCCATACCCTCGGGACCGGGCGTGAGCACCAGGGTGGCTCCGTAGGCGCGCAGGAGCATACGGCGCTCGATGCTCATCGTCTCCGGCATGGTCAGCACGATCGGGATTCCCCGGGCGGCGCACACCATGGCAAGGGCGATTCCGGTGTTTCCGCTGGTGGGCTCGACGATCACGGTGTCCGGTCCGATGAGGCCCGAGGCCTGGGCGGCGTCGATCATCGCCACGCCGATGCGGTCCTTGACACTGGCCGCAGGATTGAAGAATTCCAGTTTGGCCACGACATCGGCTTCGGCATCGCCGGTGAGGTGGCGGATGCCCACCAGAGGTGTGTTGCCGACCAGTTCAGTGATGTCCGCTGCGATGCGCATGTGTGGATTGTTCCATGCCCGGGTCACACACCCGACACGCCCAGCAGATTCCCAATCGGAGACACCGCGTTCGCTGAGTTTGAATCAGCCGCCACAGCCGCAGTGATCAGGCTTCTGCGAGTGCGGCCAGCGCCCGCTCGCGCACCTCCGCGATCTTCTCGTCGGTGTAGACGCCGTTCACGCCGGAGATGGTGGCTAGCCGCATACCGTGACGCAGGCCGAGCTGGTAGATCTCCTTCACCTTCTCCCACTCGATGTTGCGCCCGATCGTGAACGTCTCGTAGCGACCCTCGAGGGCAAGTACGACGGTCTCAGCGAGGCAGGCATACGCCACACCGTGCGGCAGACCGATGTCCTTCATGCGCACGTCGCCGGGTAGTTCGATCTCGCCGGACTCGACGACGAGCACGTCCGGGCGCTTCTCGACGTCCTCCGCCGACAGATCCAGTGGCCTGGCTACGTCGGTGATCACGCAGCCCGGCTTGACGGCCATGATGTCGAGGACCCGTTTGCCCGCACCTGAAGTGGCTGTGACGATCACATCCATGTCCGGCAGGTAGTCGTCGGGCTTGGCTGCCACCACAATGTGGGCACGAGGATCTTCGCGCTCGATGTCGTGCTTGAGCGCCAGCAGCTTCGCCGATTCCGGCGACACCAGCACCAACTCGTCGCACGCAAGGGCCAACAGACGCGCACACACGGAGCCGATGGCCCCGGTGGCGCCCACCACCATTGCCTTGCCGTGGAACCTTCCCTCGTCGTCGGTTTCGGCGAGCCCGAGTCGGTCCAACGCATCATGGGCAGCCCACAGGGCACCGGATGCGCTGTAGGAGTTGCCGGTGGTGATGGGCAGGGTTGCCCGCTTCGCCACCGTGACTCCGGCGTCGCCGACGACCTTGGTGAAGGCCCCCAATCCCATCACCTGGGCACCGAGCTTCTTCGCCATATCGGCGGCTGCCAACAACCGACCGTAGGTGAACTCGGGACTGTGGGACATGAGCTCTTTGGGCGTGCCGCCCACGGTGAGCAGCCAACCTTCGGCTTCGGCGCCGGTGGGGGAGGTGATGCCGGTGACATGGGAGTACATGAAGGGTGGGCTGTACGCCATGGCCTTCTCCACCACATCCATCACCGCGGACGGGGCATACTTTGCGATCGTCCCCAGCGGTTCGACGGTGCGGAAGTACTCCTGGGACAGCGGGTGGATCACGAAGGCGAAGCGACTCTTGCGGCGGAAGCCGTTGGGATAGAGGATGCGCGGCTCCATGTCCGAGGACACGATCATGTCGAGCAGGTCATCGTCGGTCAGTCGTCCGGCAGCTCCGTCGGCCAGCGCCTTCATCATTGCTTCGAGCGTCGCGGCGTTGATGGTCACGTCGGCGAAGGGCTGGGGGGTGTAGTCGAGGACCATGTCGACGTCGAGCGCCTTGAAGTACGCCAGGCGCTCGTCGGACACCGCAGACGTGATCACGCACTTGCCAGCCAGGGTTGAGAAGCCGAACGACTCGATCTCCTCGAACGTTCCCACCACCACGTCTTTGTCGTCAGCGCCGCGGCGAGCAAGCATGCTGCTGACCTGAGCCCCAGGGGCCTTGACCTGCGATTGGAGGAAGCCGGGAAGTTTGCGCAACGGCCACATGGACACATCGGCGGCGATGCCGAGGAACGCGTTGCTGCGCAACTTCCCGGGAATATCGAGGCGGAGCAGCGGATCGGCGAACTCCACGTTCTCGGTGTACTCGGAGAGGATTCGCACGGCCCGCTCATGGTTGCCGCTGCCGAGCACCAACACCCGAGCGTTGGTGAAGTAGCCCGGCATATCCGCGTTGACCTCGCGAATGGCCCATTCCTGGAGCACGTCGCGCAGGGCATGCCCGTCCGCGACCGGCACGGCGTCGGTCGCGGCGCGCACCTTCTCCACAGCGGCGATGTCGCCGTCGTACAGCCCAGCCGCACGCGCCTCCCGAATCCCGGTGACGGCGATCGCTGTGGCGGAGTCGGCCCAATCAGCCACGAGTTGCTCTGCGGCCTCCACATTGCCGTCTGTGCCGATGCGCACGAGGCGGAAGTCACGGTCGGCGAAGGAGACCTCGGCGTCGAAGTCTCGATCGGAGGTGGCCAGGCTGACGTTGATGATGACGTCGGGGTCGTTCGAATCAGTCATTCCAGGCACCTTTCGCTCAGACCATCGCTGAGGAGTCGAATTCGGGATGGGCAATCATGTAGTCAAGCAGTCGGGGTGCGTAGTCGTCGAAACTCGGGCACACCACGCCGGTGCCCTCAAGGTCGGCGGTGGTGTTGTGCGTCGCGTAAGTCGTGTCGGAAGCGAAGTAGTCCAAGCCCTCAGCGGGGATGCCGATGAGCCATTCCACCCCGGGCACCTTGTCGACCAAAGTGCGGGTCGGCCCGAGGGGGAGGGGAACCCACACCACTTTCTTGCCCAAGTGGTGGGCGAACGTGTCCACCAACTCCCGCGCTGTCGGCGGGTTCGGATCGGTGAGGGCGTAGGTCTTGCCGATCGAAATCGGCATGACCGACAGCTGATCCATTGCCGACACCACGAAGTCTCGGGGCACCAGACACACCTTCACCTTGTCCGCATCCCCTACTGCCGGTACGACGGCCACGGCGGCCTGACGTCGGAGGAACGACGCGAGGAAGTAGGGGCCGTCGTACTTCTGCGTGGCGCCTGTCTGCGAATCACCAACGACGATGCCGGGACGGTAGATGGTGGCGGCCAGCCCCGCAGCCATCGCCTCGCGCACGAGTTTCTCCGCGTCGAATTTGGTGGACTCGTAGTGGTTTCGGAAAGCCTGACCCGTGTCCAAGTCATCCTCGGGATATTCACCAGGGTGACTGCCGCTGACGTAGCAGGTGCTCACGTACTGCAACCGTTCGAACGCCGGCAACGATGCGCAGAAGGCCAGCACGTTGCGCGTGCCCTCCACGTTGACCTTGCGCGCGATCTCCTCGGGAACCGCCAGATCGTAGACGGCGGCGAGGTGCCAAACCTCGGCGATATCGTCGAGGTCGGCGCGCACATCCGGCTCGATGCCCAGTCCGGCCACGGTGATGTCGCCGACGATGAGTTCGACCCGGTCGGCGACCACCGGATGCTCCGCGACGATCTCGGTGAGACGTTCCTCGGCCGCCTGTAGGTAGCGGTCCTGCACCAGACAGACGGCCCGCCACTCCGCTCGCTCCGGGCGAGCCAGAATCAACGGCAGCAGCGCCGAACCGAGGAAGCCGGGAAAGCCGGTCATCAACAACGAGGTCATGGCAGGTGTCCTCTCGTGCGGTGATCGAAGAGTCGGTCGTCTCGAAGCGTTTGCGCGGGCACTAGCGTGGCAACTCCACGCCCATCACGACCAGATCATCGACAACGTGTGAGGCGATGCGTGCCGGGTTCGGCACCAAGTCGGCGTCTGTTGCGAAGCCGACCGTCACATGGCCGTTATAACTGAAAATCGTCGCCGTCATCGGCTGGTTGCCGGAGCAGGGCGCGAAACCTACAACTTGGTGGACGTCCTCACCGGCGAAGGTCAGCAGGCCAGTGGGCCCGGGGACGTTGGTGAGCACCCCTACCGCCTTGTTCGCAAAGAAGTTGGTGAGGAAGTAGGCGATCTGCCCGGGCGAGGTCGAGACCACACGCTGAAGGCCGAACGTCAGTACGGCTTCGTCGGAGTTCTTGATCCGTTCCATGCGGTGGTGCATCAGTTGCAGGCGTGCGTGCGGGTCTGCTTCATCGAGCGGCATCGGCACGAAGACCAAGGCGAAGTAGTTGCCCAACTCGGGCGGCAGGTTGTCCTCGAACGGCTTGAGGTTGACGGGCACCATCCACACCACCTCGTCGACGGCCTCGTCGGACTCCGCCAGATAGCGCCGCAGGCCACCCGAGACGGCGGCCAGCAGAACGTCATTTACGGTGGCGCCGGCTGCCTTCCCGATCGCCTTGATCTGGTCGAGGGGAATCGGATCCGACCAAGCCATCGCCTTGCGCGTGCCCGGTTCGCCCGACCACACGGTGCGCGGCGAGGATGCGAGTGCGAGTTTGGTGACCGAGGACAGGTCGTTGGTGCCGCGGAAGTTTTCAACTCCGAGCACTTCGAGGGCGTCGAGCAGTCGGTCGGGGTGACGCACGAACTCGATACCGTCTTCCACGCCGTGCATCCCGGCGGATACCGCCGACACCGCCAGGTCGGGAGCGTGGCTCACGGTCTCCACCGGATGTCGGGCTGCGTGGGCGGCTCCGGACACCAGACCGGAGATGCCGTGTGCGACCGCCGATCCGGCCTCTCCGGCAGCGTGCAAGACAGTGTCGGCCAACGACGGGGGCTCGGCGATCGTCGCCTTGGCATCAGTGCGCTTGGCGCCCTGCCGCTGTACCCGCGCGGCCACGGAAACACCATCGCTCTCGCACATGCCGAGCATCACTTGGGTCAGGCGCACACCGTCGGCAATCGAATGGTGGAATCGACTCACCACCGCAGAACCCGAGGTTCCGTCGGACAGCACGACGGGATACAGCAGGAATGACGTCCACAGCGGACGGTCCTTGGCGAGGGGATCGGCTCGCTGCTCGGCCAAGAAGGCTTGCACGTCCGCCATGGAGATGGCTTCGTCGTATTCGATCCGGTGCAGGTGCCGCGAAATCTCGAAATCGGGGTCGTCCTCCCACGCCCAACCCGTGCCGGACTTGACAGGTCGACGGCCGAACACCGGGAAGCTGCCCACGACCGTGGCAAACACATCTTCCACGTCTGCGGCGTCCGGCACCCCACGCAGCATCATCGCGCCGTCGACGACCATGAGGTTGTTGGGTCGATCCATCGTCAGCCAGAGCGCATCTTGCACGCTCATTGATGCCGTTGCCATGTTCGTGATCCTTGTAGATGCGATGTGTGTTGCCCTGAAGTTCGCCTCCCTCGCGACGCACTCCAGACATCGAACAACTTACGCTGCCAGTGCGATGTTTGCTCGGCTGGAAAGTCGATTCGGCACTGCGGCTCCCGCACCTGGCAGTCGGTGACGCGACGTGCCAGAGTTGGGGTCGTTGCGCTCTTCCGCGAGAGGACCCCCAGTCACCATGCCTGCAGTGCCCACCATCACCCTCAACAACGGCGTCCGCATTCCCCAACTCGGCTTCGGCACCTTCAAGGTGGCACAAGACAGGGCCGAGGAAGTGTCGCTGAGTGCACTCGAGGCGGGGTATCGGCACCTCGACACCGCTCAGATGTATGGCAATGAAGCAGGTGTCGGCGCGGCAGTGCGCAACAGTGGGCTCGCGCGCGACGACGTTTTCGTGACCACCAAACTCAACAACGGCAAGCACACTCGCGACCGCGCGCTTGCTGCCTTCGACGATAGCCTTGACGCCCTCGGGCTTGACTACGTGGACCTGTTCTTGATCCATTGGCCACTGCCCGCGCGCGATGAGTTCGTTGAGGCCTGGCAGGCCCTGGAGGAAATATTGACCCAAGGGGGAGCCCGCGCCATCGGTGTCTCAAACTTCCACGAGGCGCACCTCGAACGGCTGGCCCTGGAATGCGACGTGGTGCCGGCCGTCAACCAGATTGAGGTGCATCCCTACTTCACCCAGGATGCTCTGCGCGGGGTCAACTCGGCCCGGGGCATAGCAACGGAGGCATGGTCGCCCATCGCCCGCGGCCGCGTACTCAACGACCCCGTCATCGACTCAATTGCCCACGACGTGCAGCGGACACCCGCCCAAGTGACCCTCCGCTGGGCCGTCCAACGCGGCGACATCGTGTTCCCGAAGTCGGCCCACCCAGATCGGATGAGAGAGAACCTGGAGTTGTTTGACTTCGCTCTGTCCGGACCGCAGATGGCGGCGATCACATCGCTTGAGCGCGGCGAGCGCACCGGTCCTGATCCCGATGACTTCAACTGGGTTCCCTAGGTCCGAGACCATGACTCAACCCGAAACTCGCGACCGCGCGAGAAGTCAAAGCCAACAGCCTGAACTCCAGGTGACGATTGTGACACCGTTTGGCACTGACTTCGGAGGCTCCGAGCAGTGGTTGCTCTCCCTCGTGCGGCATGCGCCCTGGTTGCGATTCCGCGCCATCGTGTTGCAGGAGGGCCCGCTGGCTGGGCGACTCCGTGCGGCAGGTGTCGCAGTAGTGGTGCTGCCGACAGGTGCCAGCGCGACCGCCGTGGGACGTGCCTCGCGCGGCATACTGACCGACCTCCGTGAGCATCGACCAGATGTCGTGATGGGCAACGGTGTAAAAGCACAGTTGGCGCTCACCGGGCCCGCTGCATTGCTGCATCTGCCCACCGTGTGGATCAAGCACGACCACTCCTTCGACGGGTCCCTCGCCCGCCCGCTGGGCAAACTCGCCACTGGCGTGGTCGCCACTGCGAGCGAGGTGGGAACTGCGGCGCACCGCAACGACGTCGTCGTGATCGAACCCGAGCGACCACCCGGGCCACTTCTTCCCGCGCAGGCGCGAGAAGAGCTGTCCAGCTTCGGGTATCGCCGGCGCGACGGGCGCTTGACCCTTGCGATGCTGGGTCGCCTCGTTCCCTACAAGGGGGTGGACATCGGCATCAGCGCGCTGTGCTACCCCCAGGCCGCCGATTGGGACTTGGTCGTGATCGGCGGGGACGATACCTCGACCCCGGGCGAGGGCGCGCGGCTGGCACGCCTGGCCACCCTGCTCGACCTGGCCGATCGAGTAACGTTCACCGGGCCGATCCCAAACGCAGGCAGATGCCTGGCAGCCTTTGACGCACTCGCCGTGCTTACCCGCCCCGGCCAAGCCCGAGCTCCGCGGCGGGAGGGCTACGGCATCACGGCGACGGAGGCGATGTTGGCCGAACGTCCGGTGATCGTTGCCGGGGAGGGCCCTATCGGGCGTCGGTTGCGCACCCCGGAAGGGCCAGCGGGGATCGTGGTGACGCCGGCTGATCCACTCTCGACGGCCCGAGCGCTGGGTCGACTCGCGGATCCAGCCGTGCGCACGGCCATGGGAACGCTTGGCTTGCGACGCGCAGCGAGTCTGCCAACCGCCGACGCAGTGGCCGAACGCACCAGTGAGGTGCTGTTCGCGGCGGCGGGCGCCACCGCACACCCACGACATTGAGCGGTTCGTGGGTTCGGCACGGCGGTACAGTCAGCCCATGACAACAGCGGCGCTTCCGATCGTTGCGCTGGCAGCGGCCGCAGTAGCCATGCTGCTCTTCTTTCGCCCCTCCTATGTGGCCATCATGTTCGGTCTGGCCTTGCCGCTCGGTGCGGTGGACCTGCCCGGCGGCCTGTCCATGGCCATCGCGATGTCGATCTTGGTCGTCGCAGTCGCGATGATTCAACGACTGCAGCGCGGTCTGCTACCCCTACCGCGCTCGTGGCCCAGCCTGATGGCGGTGGTGTGGTCTGTCGGGGTGATGTTCTCGGTCCTCCTGGGTCCCACGTTGATCAAGGCAGCAACCTTCGGAATGTGGCAGATCTTTTCTTTCCTTCTTGCCGTCACGTGGCCTGAGGTGGCGGGTCGTGCTCAGGTGTTCAGCAAGGCGCTCGCTGCAACCCTTGTCGGCGGGGTCGCTGTTGCTCTCACCGGACCGCTGATGAGTTCCGGCGACGTCGAGGTTGCCTTTGGCGGGGCCGTGGTGAGCAACCGTCCAACCGGCATCTTCGGACAACCCAACGAATACGGTCTCTTCTGCATGCTGTTGGTCGTGTTCGCCGTGGGCATCGCAGCGGCCACGCGTGGACGGATGCGCTGGCTGAGCCTGGCAGCTGCCGTCACCGGTCTGGTCGGTCTGGTGGTCTCGCTCTCCCGGGGCTCCTGGGTCGGGGCAGTGGGGGGAGTGGCGGTGCTCCTGCTGCTGATGCCGCAAGCGCGCCGATTCTTCCTCATCGGATTCGGTGTGCTGGCGGCGAGCGTTGCGGCCATCCTGTTGTCGCCCGTGCAAATCCCCTATGCGTCTGTCGTGGTGTCGCGTGCACTCACCATCAACTCCGAGGGCGAGAATCCCTATGACTTCCGCGAGCTCTACCGCGCTGAGGGAATGCGACTGTGGAATGAGTCGCCGATCTTCGGTCAGGGCCCGAACTCCTTCCGAGAACTTTCCATGGGCATCAATTCGGTCGCGCGTCCCAGCGGCGCAGAGCATCCACATGCCCTTCTGCTCGCCATTGGCGCCGAGCAAGGCCTTCTGGGTGTCGCGGCCCTCATCGGTCTGGCAGGGTCGGTTGCGCTCGCGGCGCTCTTCGCGAGGCGCCCCTTGGTCGCTGCGCATCGGCTCAGCCTCCCAGTCGATGGTGACAAGAACCGCTCCCGGTCGCGGCTAGTTCCACCGCTCCCTGCGGTGGTAACGGTCAGCGCCGCTGCCGCCTTGGCCGCGTTCTTCGTGGCGGGAATCGCCGACTTCGCGATTCGCAACCCTCTCTCGAGAACAGCTGTGTTTCTCTACATCGGTTGGGCCCTTGCCGGGTACCGCATGCTCCGTTCCCAAGGGCCTGCGGCGGGAACTTCGGTGCCGGTGAGCCTGGATGCGTCTGAGGGCAACCAGGCAAAAAGCACCGCCTCGTAGTTCATCGGTGCCGATCGCAGAGGCCTTGAGGGCCCTGTTCGGGCCGAGGACGTCAATCCCCGCCGTTCCTGGTCACAACCGATGCAAATGATCAAGAAACTTTGACCGAAAAGGTCACCCGATTGGGTCAAGTCGGTGGTGGCTGCTGCCGAATGCAATGCCATGAGCGGCGACAAGATCACTCCAAAGTCAGCCCTATGGGTGGCGCGGACTGTCGTGGCGACCATGATCGCAGCACTGATCGCGACGATGGTGGCGCTCACCCCAGCCTCAGCAGCATCTACCGTGGGGCCCGTGTTCGGCGTGCAGTTCCACGGCACGTGGAGCAACTACTCAGACCCCGAGCGCGCGATGGTGCTCGACACGCTGAAGGCGAATGGGGTCGAGTCGGTGCGCATCGACGTTTCCTGGCGCATGCTGGAGCCGGACAAGTCGGGCACCTTCAGTGCCTGGGGCCTGGCTCAGGTCGACAAGGCCATCACGATGGCCTCGGAGCGCGGACTTAAGCCGCTGGTGACCCTCTGGATGGCCCCCGCGTGGGCGAACGGATCATCCGATGAGCGGGTGCCGGTCACCAGCGCCAAAGGTCTCAAGGGTCTCAAGAGCGTCTCGGAGCGCCTGGCCGCGCGGTACGAGGGAACGGTGGATGCGTGGGAGTTCTGGAACGAGCCCAACGACAGCAACTTCATGCGCGGAGCCGACCCGAAGGTGTACGCGAAGATGCTGCGGTACGCCTACGCTGGATTCAAGGCCGGAAGCGCAGCCACGCCGGTGGTGTTCGGCGGTCCGAGCTACGTTGACGATGTGTGGGTCGGCAAGGCACTGGCGGCTGGAGCCCGCGGGCAGTACGACATCATGAGCGTCCACCCCTACATGGGAGTGTTCGACGAATCGCCACTCCTGCCCGACAACGGAACCATGTGGCGCATGAACCACCTGCCGGCACTCATCAGCGTGATGCAGAAGTACGGCGACGGTGGCAAAGAGATCTGGTTCACTGAATTCGGCTGGCGGGTCAACCCCACTCCGGCAAACGCCGCCAACTGGGAGCGTGGTGTGACGCCGACCCAGCAGGCCGAGTACCTAGCCCAGACAATCGGGTTGGTGCGCTCCACATACCCGCAGGTCACCCGCGTCTACTGGTACGACGACCGGGTGGACAACACCGACCCGGCCAACACCGGTTGGGGCATGGTCTACCCGGACGGATCCGTGGTTCCGGCCCTGGCGGGCCTGCGGACGGTGCTTGCAGGCTAAGTCACCTGGCCCGAGGCGCCGCAGCGGTCAATCGTTGCGGCGCCTCAACACGTCACGCAGCGCATAGTCGATTGACTTGATGGTGAGCTCAAGGGAAAAGTGGGTGTCGGCCCGTTTCATCGCCGCCGACCGCGCACGGTGTCGGTCGTCGGCGTCCAATGACAACCAGGACGATAGGGCAGCGGAGAGGGCCGCCGGGTCGTCCGGGGCAACCAACTCGCCGACGTCGCTGGATACTGCTTCGCGGAGGCCGGTCACATCGCTGCCGACGACAGGTGTTCCGACCGCCAGCGCCTCGAGCGGCACCAAGGCCATGCCCTCCCAACGCGAGGGCACACACACCACGTCCGCGGCGGCCAGCCACGCCATGGCGTCGGATCGTGGAAGCGCACCGGCCAGAGTCACCGTTGCGTCGCCAGCCGTGCAGGTGCGCAGGTCATCCTCAAGCGGCCCATCGCCGATCACGACGAGGTGCCGGGCGTCCCCGCCGGGGACCATCGGCCAGGCGGCCGCGAGCACGTCTTGACCCTTCTGTTCGGTGAGCCGGCCCAAACAGACCGCCAGCCGGGTTGCGGGTGATAGCCCGAGGCTCGCGGCAAGTTGCGTTCGATCTGGTGCGGTTTCGGTCAGGCGGCGCAGTGCTTCCAGGTCGACGCCGTTGCGCGTCACCTGGTAGGTCGCGCGCACCCGTGATTTCACGCCCCGTTGATACTCAGCTGCACTCACGCAGAAGACGAGGTCGGTCCATCGCCACGCCGCGAGTCGCTCCCAGGTCAAGGCCGCCGCTGCCGCCTTGCCGGTTGTTGCATCGAACGACCAAGCGTGGGGTACGAATACGGTCGGTACCTTGCCCCGCAGAGTCAGCCGCCCGTCGAGTCCTGCCTTGCTGCTGTGCAGCATCACCACATCCGGAGCCTGGGTTCCGACGATATTTCGCAGCGCGGCGCTCTCCTGCGCGACGCCGGCGAAGGGGGAGCGTTGCGACTCCCAGTGCACCCGTGGGATTCCCGCCTCCTCGCACCAGCCGGCCAAGTCGCCCTTATCAGGGCAGGCGACAACGACGTCCCAACCGCTCGCACGCAGCCCCACCGACCAGTCGATGACGCATTGCCCGACGCCAGCGGTGGTTGGTTGACTGACCATCAGCAGTCGGGGCATCAACGATCCCTGTCGAGCAACATCTGAGCCGCGAGCGCCACAAGAGCCGCCAGCGCGGCTGCCAGCACGACCACGGCCACGGCAAAAAGCAACTTCGACGGTCCCGGTACCTCCGTGGCCTGGGTTGGCGGTTGCACCGACAGCGCTTCCAGATAGGGGTCGTCGCTGTTCGAGGCCACGACCGACTGGAAGATCGACTGTACGGCTGCCAAGGCCTGGGACGCGGTCGCGAGTTCGACGGTGATGTCGAGGTTCAGAGTCTCGGCTGCCACTGATGCCGAGAGCCCAGATTGAACCGAGCCGGTGGAGACCCCGGCCGCCGTGGCGGCGTCGCCGACCGACTGTTCGGACTGTGCGACTACCGGATAGCGACGCGCCAACAGCGAAGTGAGATCACGGCCGTTGCTCTCGTCGATCCGCGGCTGAAACGAGACGACCCCGGTCGCGCTATAGCTCGACGGCAGGGTGAATACGTAGATCCAACCGAGCACGACGGGCACCACGAAGACGACGAGCGCCAGAACCGGACGCGTTCGTAGGGCTGCGACGAGATTTGCCCGAGCTACCGAGGACATGCGGCGTCAGGCCTACGAGGAGCCGTTGTTGGAATCGACGCGGTTGTCGATGTCACCGTTGCTGCGGGCGCCTCGGCTCAACAACCACAGCACCAGTCCGACAACCGCGAGGAGCAGTACCAGCAGACCGGCCACCCATAGCCACGTCGCGACGCCACCTGGGGCGTCCTCAACCTCCACAGCTTCGCCCACTGCTGGGCTGTTCACGCTGAGGAAGGTCGGCTCCAGCGTGCCGTCAACAGCCGTGCGGGGGGTTTCCCCGATGAACATCACGTCCCCTGACAGGCCAAACCAGCCGTCCGGCGCCGGCGTTATCGCCTCTGCCAGTTCGGCCTGGAGCTCGGCTGCCCGCGGTACATCGTCTGCCGGGAATGCCCCGAGCATGATGATGTCGCGGCCGCTGTGGGCGAACCCTTCGAAGGCGGCGAACGGTCGCTCCACGGTGACCGTGAAAGAAGGATCCGATGACACAGGGGAACGAGCCGGGTCATACGGCAGCGGCGCGCCCAATGCGGTGCTCTCCTCAGGTCCGGCGTTCACGAGCAGGCCGGCTTGCGACGCGGACGTGAACTCCTCCATCGAGCTCACGCTCACCGCCGGGGCATCCACTTCGAGTCGCGATACGGAAGCGACGATGTCGACGGCGTTGCTCAGGTCGGCAGGGTTCGGACCCTTGGCGAAGGCCACGGGCAGTTGGCCGGCCAGCACCTGCGGGAATCGTTCAAAGCCAGGCGGAAGGCTTTGCCCGGGAGTGGCGGTGAAAGTGGAGGCGTTCGCGTCGATGTCGACCCGCGGGATCCAAGTCGCGGAGCGACAGTCGCCACCGATGGGGTTGGAATCGAGTTGCACCTTCACCTGAGTGTTGCGGGTCATGTCCTCAGGTGCCACCTTGCCGGTCAGCGAGTAGACGTAGTTTTCGCCTAGGCGCTCGGAGGCCACGAGACGGTCGTTCACGAGCAGCGATACGGTCGCGGAGCCGTTCGCCGCTACCGGGATGTAGGTACCGCTGATGCTGATGTCGAGTTCCGAGATCGGGCCGCCGAATCGCGTCTGAGACAGTGTCACCGCCTGTGACACCGTGCCGAGCCCCTCGAGCACCGGAGCCTGTCCACCTACGTCTGACCAGCGCAGTGTCAGAGCGGTGGGTGCCGCCCCCGTCTGAGCTAGGGCGCCGCTCTCTTTTTCGGTGGCAAGCGCAAGGTCCGCAGATCCGAGTGCCGCCGCGGCCGGCACTAGCGAGGCGGCATCTCCGCTGAGAACAAGGCGGGGGGTAGCGCCGACGGCGTCGACTGTCACCTGCACGGGGCCGGCAGCGGGGATGAACTCCACGATGCGCGCGTAGGGCCCGGAGTCTTCTGCCTCACCGGTCGAGATCGCCGCTCGCGGGTATTCGGTTGCGAGGGTGGCCGCGGCTTGGAGAACGGCGTTCGCGGTGAACGGCACTTGATCTTCGGCGGTCGTGAGCGTGATGTCTCGGACCGCGGAACTAAAGAAGTCCGCTGGGGTCGTTGGATTTTGCGGGGCCCCGGAGTAGGTGATGACTGCGTCGCCGACGCGAGCTACCACCCCGTCGGAAATGTCGATATTTGCGCATCCCAAGTCGTCGAGAAAGCGCGCGGTCAACGTGACCGGAACCGAGCCGTCTTGAATCGAGGTCTCAGTCAGCGGAATCGTGATGTCAGTGGATTCCGAAGAATCGATGATCGCAGTTTGGTCCCCCGCCTCCAGCAGGTACCCGCCATTAGGCCCGAGGGGCACGGAACCCACCTCAAGTTTGGTGCGCAGAGAGACAGGAACCAATCCCGGCAGCACGGGAACCGAGGTGGAATCGGTGCCGGTGGGCCCGGACACCGAGAGATTGAGGTCAACCGTGTCCTCGACGTCGCCCTCGGCCGCGACCGCCGTTGAGCTCGGAAGGATGAGCGCAATCAGCGCGAGAACGGCGACGAGCACAGCCGTCGCGGAGGGGCGAAGGGCAGAAGCACGCACGGGTTTGGCCTCCGAGGACGACTGAGCAGCGAAGCACGATTCGTTCGGAATCTAGCACGCAGGCCCTACCGGTTGGACTGTGTGCACACCGCGACACCGCGCCGTCGGTAGGATGGAGACCTACGGTGTGTGGTGTCTGTGCTCACGGCTTGAGCGAGTACTTGCACACAGGCTGCGTAGCCGTTGGAGGTGGTTGCATGAGGCAAGGCGCCTCGCAGCAATCGCTCGAATCCGAGCATCCCTATTCCGGGAAACCGCGCAGTTTGCTGCGGCGAAGGGCGCTTGGCCTGGTTTTGCTCGCGGCGGATGTGATGACTTTGGTCGTCGGGGCGTACGTCCTCTACAAGTTCACGCTGGCCGGTCTGGTGTTCGGCCTGCTGCTCGTGGGTGGTTTCTGGAACAAGGAGCTGTACCGCAACCGGTTGACGCTGTCGATACTCAACGACTTGCCTGGTATGGCTGCCAGATTCCTGCTTGCCGCAGGTTTCACGCTGCTTGTGTTCGCGGCGCTACCCGTTTCCCTGCCGGAGCCCATTGCGCTGTGGAAATGGCTCGTCTTGTTCGCGGCACTGGTCGTGGTACGCGCGCTCGTCTACCGATTGGCTCGCCACCTGCGGTCGCGTCGGGTGCTGGGAAAGGCGACGCTGATCGTCGGCTGCGGGAAGGTCGGCATCGCCCTTGCCCATGCCCTTCAGCGGGAGCGCGAGTGCGGGCTCGATCCCATCGGCTTCGTGGACTCACCTCCTCCTGGGATGGTCTCGGACCTGCCGATCCCGTTGCTGGGTCGAATGGAGGATCTCTCACAACTCATCGAGCAGCACTCCGTGGAGATGGTGCTCGTCGCCTACACGCACGTCGCTGAGCATGATCTTGTGCCGATTATCAGGACTGCAGACCGACTGCCGACCGGATTCGCGGTCGTACCCCGACTCTTCGAGCTCGTACCCGTTCGTGGCGCCATGGACCACGTGTCGGACATTCCGCTGGTCGGCCTGCCCCGACCGGCGTTCCGATCTCCTCTCTGGCCAGTTAAGCGCGTGGCGGACGTGGTTGCGGCAGGTCTCGCGCTGCTGATCCTCTCGCCGCTGCTACTGGTTCTGGCACTCGTCGACCGAATAGTCGATGGACCGGGTGTGATCTTCCGCCAGGAGCGCATCGGCGTCGACGGCAAACCGTTCGAGTTGCTCAAGTTTCGCAGCCTTCGGCCTGCAACTTCCAGCGAGTCGGCGACGATGTGGAACATCAAGCACGACGACCGAGTCAGTTGGTTCGGCAAGTTTCTGCGGAAGAGTTCACTGGACGAATTGCCGCAACTGATCAACATCTTGCGCGGGGACATGGCCATCGTGGGCCCACGGCCCGAGCGGCCGCACTTCACCGAACAGTTCAGCGAAATGTACCCCTACTACGGAAGCCGCCATCGGGTTCCCTGCGGGCTCACCGGGTGGGCCCAGATCCACGGTCTACGCGGCGATACCTCCATCGCGGGTCGGGCGCGGTACGACAACTACTACATCGAGAACTGGTCGCTGTGGCTGGACATCAAGATCGTCCTGCGCACGATTTCTAGTCTGACGCGGGGATCTGGCTGATCCTGCGCCTGCTGAAGCCGTCGACCACGAGAGCGACGATGAAGCCGAGCACTGTGGCGGCAATGACAACTGCTGCTGAGAGCAGCGTCGTCGAGGCACCGGTGGCGCCCCAACCGAGTGGTGCGGACACGGTGACTGCGCGCAAGTCCGGATCCGTTCGATTCGCTTCCAGGAGGTTGTCGTAGATGGCCGTGGTGGCGGCCACGGCCTGGTCATTGCTAGGCAGAGTGGTGGAGAACACAAGGTTGAGCGTCCCGGGTTGGATGAGCGCGTTCAAGCCAGCCTGCACCTCCGCGCTGGAAACGCCCGCCGCATCCGCCGCCGCATCGATGGAGGTTTCCGAGGCCACCACCTCCGGGTAACGCTCCACGATGAGTGCGGCAAGTTCGCCACCCACATCACTGGCAACACGTGGCATGAACGACACGACCGCGCCCGATTCGTATTGCGTAGGAGAGCTCAGCACGAAGAACATGCCGAGGGCCATCACCAGCAGGAACGTTGCCACCGCAGCGATCCACTGACGTCCGAGCGCCTCAAGTGCCGGGGCTAGGCCGTCGTCGCTCTGGTCGTCTACCTGAAGCGTCGATGGACGGTCACTCACAGCCGGCAGCCTACTGCCCTTGCGGATGAGCTTTCGCCCCGCTGGCCACACCTGGTCGGGTCAACCCTGGCAACTGTCGAGATGCTGGCGTTCGCGCCGGTCCCACAACCACCCGAACGGCGTCAGACGGCGATGCCACGCGTCGGCCCAGACGGTGGTGCCCGCGGACGACCACGTGAGCGTGTGCAATCCGCGCTGATGCTTGCCGCGCAGGTCCGGACCTGCCGTGTCGGCATCGACGCGGAGCTCGACTCTTGGCGGTTGCTGTTCGGGGAACTCGACCAGTTCTATCGCACGACCGTAGATGCCCGAGCAGTCCTGCGTCGCTCGCAGGCCCCGGCGCAGGTCCAGAGTTCCGCCGCCGCGACCGTTGGTCACGCTCACCCGCACGCTTTCGTCGATGCGGCGCCAGGAGTTGTCGTCCGCAAGCGAATACTCGACTACCACAGCATCCGGGTCCACGGTCGCGTCGGTACCGATGAGCCCCACGACGCGGGCTGGCGTGTTCGCCACGTCACCTGAGAGAGGACGATCGAATAGGAGAACCGGATCTGCGAGATGTGGCGGGAGCGCTGGGAGCTCGTCGGTGGCGCGCCAGGGATCGCCAATCTCATCGAAGGTATACACCGGGTTGACCTCGCCGCAGGTCTCCACGGTTGCCAACCAACGGCCATTGATCCGGTAGACCTGCGGAAACGACAGGTGGTGGCTGGTCCGCAGCACCACACCCAGCGGAGCTACCTCGTCTTCATCGATCTCCAGCAGTCGGATCGAGCCCCTGCCGGTGGCCATGTCCAGTTCCTCGACGAACAGGTACTCCGCGTTCTCTGTTGTGACGACGTGGGGGTCGGCCCAGAAATTGGGAGTCGGCGCGGCGTTCCAGCGCACGGGCGCAACAGGTGTTCCGTGAGAAGCGAACAGTTCGCGGATCGGCTTTCGACCGGGCACTCGACCCACCTGCCACTGCCGCACCGAAATGACGCGCTCCACGATGCGTCCGATGAACCAGGCAGCTCCGAACGCATCGGCGATGGCTCGGCGCTGCTCGGGTGCATCCATGCGCAGGGCTGCCGCAGCCGGCACGGCCGGAAGCGGCAGGGTACGTGCGGCAACCACCAGCATCGGGCCCGCCACCCGCAGAGCGCGCGCCAAGGTGGCGTCGACGGTGCGCCGCGGGGCTACGTCACCGTCCGCGACGACTGAGCCCAAGGTGTCGGTCAGCCTCACCTCGAAGTACGGCAGATCCTTGCGCACCACCTGCGCGACGATGCCCGAGTCGGCCAGGTCAATCCCGTCGGCGTCGGTGAATCGGAGGGCGGGCACACCGTGCACATGCGGGGTTGGGCCGGAAAGACTCACAATCGCATCCAGGCCGCAATCGCCCTCCGCCGTGGCTACGGCGGTGCGGGCCACAGGCACGAGGCGCACGGATGTTCCGCGGGCGCAGAAGTCCACGGCCAACTGCTCGGCTTCGGTCAGGACGGCACCGTGGACGACGAGGGCGATACGACACGCGCGCTGTTCGGTGTCGCCGTGCTCAAGGCCACCTCCGGCGGTCCGGGCCGCTGCGGCCAGGTAGTCGCGCACGGTCGCCTCGGTGACCTCCTGCAGCGGCATTGTTCCGGCCGCGGCTCGATTCGACGAACTCGGACGCTCTCGTCCGCGCAAGCTACGGCTGATCCGCTTGGCCTGGAACACCGGGCCGTACGGCAACCGCAACAGCACTTTGGTGCGCGCTATACCCAGGCGTGCCGCCCACGAGCCGTCGTCATGTGCGCGCTGCACCTTCAGCCGCGACGTCAGCTGTGTGGTGCGTTTGCTCAGCGAAATGCCGCTTGGGTCGAGTTCGTAGTCGATGAGTACGTCGGGCAGATTGGCCACTTCCCCCACTTCGATGAACTTCCAGAAGAAGGCGTAGTCCTCCGCCGCTGGCACATCGACAGGATACCGACCCACCAACGGCAGCGCGGACGCTCTGAACATCACCGATGGGTGCATGAACGCGGAGTTGTTCCGCATGGAATCGGCGATGGCGTCGTGCTCTGTCGGGAGCCGGAACACGAACTGTTCGTGACCGGTCAGGTCGACGAAGGCGGCAGCGCCGCCGACGAGGAGGACGCGTGGATGCGTATCGAGGAACTCCTCCTGCATCCGCAGGCGTCCGGGACGGTTGCGATCCCCACAATCGAGCCTGGCGATGTAGGTATAGTCGCGGGCTGCAATCCAGTCCAGACCGGCGTTGAGGGCATTTTCGATTCCCACGTTGGCATCCAACACGAGGGAGTGGACGTCGCCGTGGCCGCGAAACGCGGCCCGCGCGGCGGCGAGGTCCAGTGGAAGTTGATCACTGCCATCGTCGACGATCAAGACGTCGCATGCTTCAGCCGAGTCCACGGACGACAGTGATATAAGTAGGCTCTCAGCGCTGTTGAAGTAAGGGATCAGCAGGACAGTGCGACGCGGGGCCATAGGCAGGAGCGTGGCATGAGGCACAGGGGTCTTGCGCGTCGGCCTGCCGCTTTGTCCCCTGCCGGGACAGGTCCCACCGAGGTGCGGCGATGACGTCGTCGACACCCGAGGACGCTGGCGACGGAAATGCCGTGGGGGTGCGCCACGCGCGTACCGTCTCGTTGCTTGCCATAGCCGAGGTGGCGGGCAAACTCGCATCCTTCGTGATGTTTGCGGTCGCTGCCCGGGTGCTAGGCGTGGCCGACTTCGGCGTCTTCAGCTGGTCGTTCAACCTCGCCCTGATGATGTCGACCTTCGTGCTCTGGGGATTCGACATCGCTTTGATCCAGCTGGGCACCAAAACGCCGCAGCGCCTCAATGCGCTGCTCTCGAACACGCTGGCAATCCGGGCCCTGCTCATTCCGCCCGCGCTGCTGGCCGCGGTGCTCATTCCGGGAGCGCCCGACACCGCCCAACTCGTCACCGCCGTGCTGTCGCTGGCGGTGCTGCTCGACTCGGCGAATCAAGCAATCCGCTCGGCCGCAGCTGTGCGCGAACGCCAACGTTCGGTGGCCATCAACCTGGTCATCCAGCGACTCGCCACGGCGGGACTCGCCGTCGCCGTGCTGCTCGCCGGCGGGGGAGTGCTCGGAATGGCTTGGGCCTACCTCGCCGGCACTGTGATCGGTGTCGTGCTGATGTTCTGGACCGCCAGGCGAATCGATCTGCGTCCCAATCTCGGCGACGTGAGCCGGTCGGGCATGGCGGAGATCGCGCGAGGCTCGACCGCGCTAGGCCTGAGCACCACAATCAACATGCTGATCTTCCGCATCGACACGGTGCTGCTTGGTTGGCTGCTCAACTCCACGGCCGTCGGCTCCTACTCAGCCGCCTACAAGTTGTTCGAAACCGCGATGTTCGTATTGTGGTCTGTGGATCGTGTGGCCATGCCGACTATGACCGCTGCGAAGGGCAACGATCCGGTGCGCCGCGGAGTGCACCGCGCCTGCGCGGTGGTCTTCTCGGTCTACTTTCCCTTCGCCCTGGTCCTGGGGATCCGCGGCGATGAGGTTCTCACGCTCGTCTTCGGCGAACCGTACGGGGTAGACAGCGAAACCGCGCTGCAGTGGCTGATGGTGGCACTCATTCCCTATTCGATTCAATACCTGGTGGCAAGCGGCTTGCTCGCCAGGAGTCGAAACCGACTAGTCGTGCTGGCTGGCGTCGTGAGCTTGCTGGTGAACATACTCGCCAACCTGCTTCTGATCCCTAGTTACGGCCCGGCTGGCGCGGCTGCGGCCAGCGCCGCCGCCATGGCGGTGCAGGCGGCAATCGTCTGGGTCATGCTGCGACGCCTGGTTGGTTCGCCTCGGTTGCTGCGGGCGGCCGTGGTGCCTGGTGTTGCCGGAATCGTGATAGTCCCGGTGTTGATGTCCGGACTGGGGCTGATCCTGGCCGCCGTCATCGCCGCCGTTCTCTACGCCGCAGTGTGGTACCTCATGGCCGGTCGATTCGACCGCAACGCCCGCGCGACGCTCCTCGGGATTGTTGGGCTGCAGCGCTGACGCGGCTGCGGTCGTCAGGGGGTCAGCCGTGCCCGCTTGGACTTCTTGGGCTGTTTGGGGTGGCGGACTTGCAGGCTACCCATGATTGCTGCGCCCTTCAGCACCAGCACTGGTCCCGTGCCGTCGCCGGACTCCACGCGCACGTCTGCCTCGCCGAGGACGGCGACGACTTCATTGCGCACCCCCACACCCGGGGGCACGGTCAGTTTCACCTCGCCAAAGAGCGCTACCACGTTGATGACCGTCTCGTTCGTGGTCAACGTCGCCCCGGTGAAGTCAAGTTCGCCACTGCCGAAGACCGCAGTCGCATTCATCTGGTCGGGTACGGTCCACGGGCCGTTGCGCACGAATTCGCCGAACACCGCGGTTGCGCTGTTGCCCGCATCGACCGGCATGCCGGGTCGCACCGAGACCCCGGTGCCGGCGGTCCCATCCGACGTGATGGCGGGTACGGCCACGGGGTCCGACGAGTTCGGAACGGTAAGGGTGCCGGGCGGAACCGGCAGGTCGCGCAGTGTCGGTACAAGTTGACCGTAGGTGGCCGCGGCGTAGACCTCGGCGAGACGTTCTTCGTGTTCCACCGGTGTGAGCCTGCCTTCGGCGAAAGCATTGTTGATGACTGTGGCGACACGATCTCGATCTGCATCTGAGGCGCGCAATCGCAGCGGGGCGGGCTCGTCTGACCCACCAGCTTGGTTTGTGTCGGAGTCGCTCACAACAACGAGAGTACCCGCAGCGGGCACCTCCACGTGCCTGTGATGGCTGACCTGGCAGACTTCCAGGAAGGATGACCCGTCTTCAGCGAAAGGTGCGCTCCACGTGACTGCTTACCCTCATCTGCTCGCTCCGCTTGATTTGGGCTTCGTCACGCTGCCCAACCGTGTCTTGATGGGATCCATGCACGTGGGTCTCGAGGAGGCTCCTGGCGGCTTCGACCGCATGGCTGCCTTCTATGCCGAGCGAGCGCGCGGTGGCGTGGGACTCATCGTCACTGGCGGAATCTCGCCCAACGACGAGGGTCGGCCCTATCCGGGGGGAGCCAAACTGGACGACGAATCGGGAGTGGCCAATCACCGCATCGTCACCGATGCCGTGCACGATGCCGGTGGGCGCATCTGCATGCAGATCCTGCATTTCGGCCGGTACGCCTACCACCAGGACATGGTCGGCCCTAGCCCGATCAAAGCACCGATCGCGCCGTTCGTGCCGCGTGAACTCACAGACGAGGACGTCGAACGCACGATTGACGACTTCGTCCGGACGGCCGTTCTCGCACAGGAAGCCGGCTACGACGGTGTCGAGATCATGGGTTCGGAGGGCTACCTGATCAACGAGTTCATCGTCGCCGCGACCAATCAGCGGACCGACCGTTGGGGCGGGGCGTATGCCAACCGCATTCAGTTCCCGTTGGAGATCGTTCGCCGCACGCGGGCTGCCGTTGGGCCAGACTTCATCCTCATCTACAGGTTGAGCATGCTTGATCTCGTACCCGGCGGGTCCACGCTCGAGGAGGTTCTTGAACTTGCAGTAGAGATTGAGGCTGCAGGGGCGACCATCCTCAACACCGGCATCGGCTGGCATGAGGCGCGCATCCCCACGATTGCCATGTCCGTGCCTCGGGCGGCCTACACCTGGGTGACCAACAAAGTTGTGGGATCAGTTTCCATCCCCGTGGTGACCAGCAATCGGATCAACAACCCTGAGCTGGCCGAGCGACTGCTCGCCGACGGCGTCGCCGACATGATTTCCATGGCACGCCCCATGTTGGCTGATCCGGAGTTCGTGGCCAAGGCAGCTGCTGGCACCCCGGAAAGGATCAACACCTGCATCGCCTGTAACCAGGCGTGTTTGGATCACACCTTCCAACTGAAGCTGACGTCGTGTTTGGTGAACCCTCGGGCATGCCACGAAACCGAGTTGGTGCTGGAGCCGACGCACTACTCCAAGCGGGTGGCCGTTGTGGGTGCGGGACCGGCCGGCATGGCCTGTGCCGTGAGCGCCGCAGAACGGGGCCACACCGTGTCGTTGTTCGACGCGGCCGACACGATTGGCGGGCAGTTGCTGCTGGCCAAGTCGGTTCCCGGAAAGGAAGAGTTCAACGAGACATTGCGGTATTTCGACGTGCGCTTGCGGGAGTTGGGCGTCACCGTGCGAACCGGCGAGCCGGTCTCGGCCACCGAGCTGGTGGCCGCTGAGATGGGCCTGCCCGAGTACGACGAGATCGTGGTGGCGACCGGTGTGGTTCCCCGCGTTCCTGAGATCCCCGGCGTCGATCACCCGTCGGTGGTCTCCTACATCGACGTGCTGCGCGGCGACGTCGAAGTCGGTCGGCGCGTGGCCATCTTGGGCGCAGGTGGCATCGGATTCGACGTCGCTGACTTCCTCACCGACGATGGGCTGGAGGCCAGCGAAGACCCAGCCGTCTTCTTCGCCCGGTGGGGGGTGGACATGAACTACGACGAGCCCGGCGGCGTTGTGCCTGCGCAGCCTGAGGAGTCTCCGCGTGAGGTCTTCCTGCTGCAGCGCAAGACCTCGAAGGTCGGCGGCGGCCTGGGCAAGACCACGGGCTGGATCCATCGGGCGGAGTTGTCGCGTCGCGGAGTGACGATGATTCCCGGCGTTACCTACACCGGTATTGATGACGATGGGGTGCACGTCGAGATTGACGGGATCCCGCAAACGCTGGAGGTCGACACCGTGGTGTTGTGCACCGGCCAGGAGCCGCGCCGGGGTCTCTACGACGAACTCTTGGCCGCTGGCATGACTCCCCATCTCATCGGCGGTGCCGACGTGGCGGCCGAACTCGACGCCAAGCGCGCCATCAAGCAGGGCACCGAAGTCGCTGCCGCGCTGTAGTCGGCGGCGCTTTGTTGGGGGCTGTCGTCCTCTGCACGCTAGGTTCCGTCTGGCCCCGGGTCGCGGTGAGGTGATTCATGATCAACGCGGCCGGTGGTCGGGTGGTTGGTGATCAACGCGGCCGGTGGTCGGGTGTGGGCGGTGATCAACGCGGCCGGTGGTCGGGTGGGGTTGGTGATCAACGCGGCCGGTGGTCGGGAAAATCGGCCGAATCGGGCTCCGAAACCCGACTGCGAGGCGCGTTCGCCCACGAAGACCCGACTCGCGAGGGGCGATGGCAAGGGTGACGAACAGACTGAGTGCGAGTTGACACCTGGAATCCCACTGAGGATCCGGGATCGGTGAGCAACCCGAGGTCGTATCCGGATCAACCGAGTGTGCCCGGGCATTTGACGAACTAGCGGTCGGACCGAGTAGGGGTGGGGCCCGCCGCCGAGCAGGAGTGCGGGCCCGCCGCTGAGCGGGACTGCGCGCCCGGCGGCGTGGTGCCTGCGCAGCCTGAGGAGTCTCCGCGTGAGGTCTTCCTGCTGCAGCGCAAGACCTCGAAGGTCGGCGGCGGTCTGGGCAAGACCACTGGCTGGATTCATCGGGCGGAGTTGTCGCGTCGGGGAGTGACGATGATTCCCGGCGTTACCTACACCGGTATTGATGACGATGGGGTGCACGTCGAGATTGACGGGATCCCGCAAACGCTGGAGGTCGACACCGTGGTGTTGTGCACCGGCCAGGAGCCGCGCCGGGGTCTCTACGACGAACTCTTGGCCGCTGGTATGACTCCCCATCTCATCGGCGGTGCCGATGTGGCGGCCGAGCTCGACGCCAAGCGCGCCATCAAGCAGGGCACCGAAGTCGCTGCCGCGCTGTAGTCGGCGGCGCTGTGCGTCTCCGAGTGGGGATGGGGCGAAATCGGCCGCGTGGGCTGTGATCCGACTCGGTTGTCCTGGCGTTGATTCATGGGCCGAAATCGGTGCGACTGGCTGGTGGCGCCTGGCGGGCGAGCGCTGCGCGCAAGGTCGGTCGCGGCGCGAACCGGCGACCAGTTCGTGCGGCTTGCCTGTGGCCTTGTCCGTGGCCCATATGTGCGAGGAAGTTGCGTTTTCGGCGCACCCCGATGCGCCTGTCCGGGACCTTCGACAGGGGACCGTAGGCACAAGGTCCCAGGCCAGGTCAAGGGTTGGACGATCTTGAGGAGATTCACTGTCCTGACCCTCATGTTGGACCTATCGGGCGCCGATAGCCGCGGAGTAACGTCGTACTAGACGGGGCAGTGGCCCCGGCCAACAGAGAAGGAAGGTGCGGGCCATGTTCTCCGCGATCAAGAAGCACCGCGACAAGCGCTCCGAAGGGGACGAGGGCTTCACTCTCATTGAGCTGCTCGTCGTGATCATTATCATCGGCCTCCTGGCGGCCATCGCCATACCGGTGTTCCTCAACCAGCGGAAGAAGGCCTGGAACGCAGCGATGCAGGTCGGACCTGAGGAACGCGCAAGCCGCAGAAGAGGAGTCCTTCTACCCCCGAGCAGGCGATACGGTACGGCGGCCGAGTTGGCAGATCGCCGATCGGCTTCACGACAAGTCACGGTGTCAGTACGTGGTACCCGGCTGCGTGCAGACGCGCCGGACCGCAACTCGTTCTGCATGGAGGCCGACGCACGGGTCGACGACGACGCTTAATCTTCATCTACGATTCCTCTGCGGGCGGCCTGACGGAGGGCGACTGCCTGATGACTGAAGGTGCCGTGCGATGCCCCGCGGGTCAATCGCGGTGATGGGGTCACCTGTCGGCGGGGACGCGACTTCGTGGTCGCCCGGGTCACCTCACATCTGGCCGTCGCTGACTTAAGCTGACTCGCACATCACCCTCCAAGCCGACCCCCCAGATCTGCCGATCGGAACACTATGGGCAACCTCCGGCCGCGACGACAGGCCAAGGAGGAATCCGATGCTGGGTTCACCTTGGTCGAGGTCATCGCGGCCATGGGCATTGCCGCGATCGTGCTC
This sequence comes from uncultured Actinomycetes bacterium, assembly GCA_963752505.1. Taxonomy (GTDB): domain Bacteria; phylum Actinomycetota; class Actinomycetes; order S36-B12; family UBA10799; genus JACJWR01. Next base: position 94,718 of record CAVVYM010000009.1, on the reverse strand, counting down.
ACAGCCCTGTTGGGGGCCACTATCAGTGCCGCCCGAGCCTCGATCACCGCGCGGGTCGATCAACAGGCCGGCGACTTGCTGGTCAAGACGCTCGAGGATCTTCGGTCCCTGGACTACGGAGCGGTAGCACTCACGCCGGCGGCAGTAGCCGCCGACTCTTCCATCGTGACTCCGGCCGAAAACGGCGCCTGCCCGGCGGAAGCGGACGCGTGCTGGACGGTGCCCAACGGCATTGGGCTTGAACCAGTGGTGCTGGCCTCAACCGGTGCCGTTGACCCCCACATCAGCACCGTCACCGCCAACGCCAACAACGTCGCCTTCACCCTGCGGCGCTACGTCACCCAACCGCCGGGCGAGAACACCCGGCGCGTCACGGCGATAGCGGAGTGGAGCATCGGTGGTACGCCTTACAGCCGCGAAGTCAGCACCATGTTCGCGAATACTCGTCGCGGTCTGCCGTTGCCGAAGTTCACCGTTGCGGAGGCGGGGGGTGGCGTCACCGTTGTCAACCCTGGCGGAATGCTTCAGGTGCCCGTGATAGTGAAGAACCTCGGTGCTCGCGACGCGTTCGAACTGCGTGTGCTGGCCGACGACGTGTTCCAGCCCAACTGGGTGATCTATCCTGACGAGACCTGCTCCGGCGGATTTGATGAGGAGAATCCGCCGACTGCCCTGCAGGCGACATCGGGCGTGTACCGCACGCCAGAGGTGTTCCCCGACAGCATCACGTGCTACATCGCCACACTGCAGACCAGCGACGCCGCCAACGTCGAGGACTACTCGATCGTGGTGCAGGGACAATCCACGAAACAGCCGTCCGCCGAGACCGCAATCTTCGCCACTGATCCGATCCTGGTATCGGTTCAGGATGGGGTGGTGGCACCGCCGACCCCCACTCCCACGATCAGCGACACCGCAACTCCGACGCCGACACCCACACCCTCGACCACCCAAGTGTGCTCCACCCCGGCACCTGCGATCACGCCACCCAATGGCTACACCGTGCACCGTTTCGTGCTGCAGAACGATCCGGCTGGCGACACCGAGACGGTCGACCACAATCCGATGCAGCGTGACGACTGCGGCGTCCAAACTGACTCGTTCGCCTACTCCACCGAGGAGAGCAGTGAGATCGGCCGCAGCATCAGCGTGGGCGGTGACACTGACGACGATGGCGGGCCCGCTGTGGCGGAATGGCGGTGGCTCGCCCCCGTGATCACCGACGTGCGCGGCGACGCGGTGGTGCGCTTCGACTACAAGTGCACCTCTGGCACAAACACCTTCGAAGTTGCCTTGGGGGACTACAACCAGACCGAGTCATCGGGGCAGTGGACGTCGCGGGACGCCACCACGGTCAACGTCAGTTGCACGGGAAACTGGAGCACCGCCGAAGCTACTCTGAACTTCCAACCGGCGTTCTCGCTACGTTCCAAGAGCGGATCCAGTGCCGTACCCACCTACCTCTCGCTGCGCATTGCTGTCCCCACTGGCTCGACCACCCGACTCAACTACGACTCACCTGAGGCACCGAGCACGCTGTTCGTCGGGATCAAGCCATGAACGGCCCACGGCACGACGAGGAGGCCGGACTCACCCTGATCGAACTCATGGTGACGATCACCCTGCTGTCGGTGCTGGGACTGATCATGGTGATTGGTGTGCGCAACAACCACGAGCTCCACCGCCAGACCGTGGACGAGAGTTTCGGACTCGCAGATGTCAAGACCGTCGTGGAACGCCTGGGTCGCGACGTGCGATCGGCTCGCTCGCTCTACCCCGGGGCTACCGAATCCCAACTGGTTCTGTGGGTGGACAAGAACTCCGACTACCTGCAAACGCCTGACGAGATCATCACCTGGCAACTGGTCAACGAGACCGAGGACGGCGTGCAGTACAACGTCATTCGATCCACCGAAGGCGGCGACCCGGTAGTGCAGGCGCGCACCGTCGTCAGCGACATCGCCTTCTGCTACTGGACGCAGTCGGCCGACCCAACACTCGGCGACTGCACGGGCTCCCTCCCTGCCAGTGCGGCGGGAGGTGGGCTCAGCGCAGCCGATGCAGAAGACACCAGGCTTGTGACGACCACGACGAGTTATGACTTCAACCCCACCGGTGGCGTCGACGAGCGCACCGTGTCGTTCTCTTCCCGTCTGCGTAACGTGGAGTGAGGGAGGTTGGAGTGATGCGACGTCCGAAGAAGCTCGACCAAGACGACGGCATGGGTCTGATCACCGTCATGGGGCTCTCGAGTGCCGTCGCCATTGTGGTGGCGCTATCGGTCACGGTGGCGATCAACAGTCTGTCCTCCGCGCGGAATCATGTGGAGTTCGAGGGGGCGCTTGCTGCCGCCGAAACCGGGGTGGACGAAGTCCTTGGTGACATCCAGACCGCCTACGACAACGGGTCGGCCTACACCGCAGCAAACAATGACTGCACCGCGTCCTGGACCTGGTCGGGTGCCTCACTGCCGGAACCGGCAGTCGAAATGGCCTGGCTTGAATCCGCAGTTGAGTCCATGCCGGCCGGATGCCTACAGGCAGCGGGAGCCGGCCAGTACGTTGCCTTCCGTGCAAGCGCCAGCGACGGGACTCCCATCCCCGTGGTGTACTCCATCGGTTGGACGCCGTCGCGGGACTCTGCCATCGCGGCCTCGCGGGCCATTCGCGTGGAGTATCTCTTCAGCCCCTACAAGCCGAATCAGGCCATCCTCACCGAGGCAGATCTGGTGTTCTCCGGCAGCGTGGAAGTCGACCTCACCGCTGATAGTGACGCAACCACGGCCGACGTCCACTCCAACAGCGACCTGACTGCGGGGAACAACTCGCTCAAGGTCAACGGGAACGTCACAGCCTCCGGCACCAACGACCGTGCCGGCACCTGTCCCGACCAGAAGATCACCGGCACGTGTGAATCGGCGGCGCCCCCGCAGGCCATCCCGCGGGTCAACGCACGCTCCCTCTACCGCGCACTGGCCTCGGAGGCCGCGGCCGGATGGTTCGACCTGTGCCCCGACGGAAGCGTTCGCGCACCGGATCTCACCGACGCCGCCGCACCCAGCCCATGCACTGGCGAGGTGCTCTCCCCAGAAGGCGACTACCGCGGCTGGGTGCTCGAGGACGCCAACAGCGTCGATGCCACCTGGGTGTTCACCCCTGTGGACGGAACCGACTACCCCGGGGCCTATTACGCCTACCAGACGAACGTCAGCTTGGAGAAGGGCAAGGGCAACAAGAACGAGGTCACCATGAGCGTCATCGTTGAGGCCAAGCCCGACGGGCGCCCTGGCTATTCGGCCAGTTGCGAGAAGTCCGGGGGCACACTCAACTGGAAACACGGCTACATCACGAATTTCCTGCCTGGCGTGCTTTTCGTTGCAGACACGGCAGTGATCGGGGAGGCGAATTCGGACGTGGGCACCGGGGTGATTGCCGCCGGCGACTACATCGACTGGAACACCAGCTCGAGCACGGTGCGCGGATCCATGGTGACCTCCGGCAACTGCCCTACTTCGCCCACCAACGTGATCCAGGGCGTCGAGTTGCGCTACGACTCCTCATCCGAGGTGCCGCTCTCAACGTTGATTCGGACGACAGGATGGCTGGAGATGGTCGGGTAGACGAACTGCCCACTTCCGTCGGCCAGGGTTGCTGACTGCGGGTCCCCGTCGGGAAATCCCTCCCGAATCCACCGAAAAGCCCGACTGCCAGCCGCAGCTCCACGAGCCGTCGCCCCGCTGCCAACCGAGTGAGGTCGTACGGCTAGAGCAGACCCGCGTACCAGTTGCCCACAGCATCGCCGAACACCAACCCAACCAGGGCTCCGATCAGCATGAACGGACCGAAGGGCAACGCGCTGCGCCGACCAGCTTTGCCGATCAGCATGAGGCCGATGCCCACCACCGCACCTAACGCAAACGCCAAGAATGCGCCGACCAGCAAACTGGCCCATGACACCCAAGCGAGCGCGAATCCCAGCGAGACCGCCAATTTCGCGTCACCCATGCCCATCCCACGGGGATACACCAGGTGCAGCAGTAGGTAGAAAGCCCCCAACGCCAAACCGCCCACGAACGTACGCAGTGCCGACTCCGGATCACCTTCGAGGATCGAAGCAATCACTAGCCAGAAACCCACCACAACGGCAGTCGGATAGGTGAGCGCATTGGGCAACCGCTTGGTATCCAAGTCGATGGCGCCCAAGGCGACTCCCGCAGCGGCCAGCCACAGATAGGCCGGCAGCACCGCAAGCGGTACGAGGAGGGACATCAGCACGAACAACAGTGACGTCAACAACTCGACGAACGGATAGCGGGCCGAGATGGCCGAACCGCAGTCCCGGCAGCGCCCCCGCAGCAGTAGCCAGCTCAGCACCGGGATGTTGTCGTAGGTCCGCACCCGATGACCGCATGACGGGCAGGCCGAGGGCGGGGAAGCGATGCTCTCACCGCGTGGTACCCGCCAAATCACGACGTTGAGAAACGACCCGATCAACAGGCCGAGTACACCGCACACCACAGCACTGACCAGGGTGACCGACGGCATGGCACTCAGCCTAGGCCCAAGGCATGGCAACGGGTTCTCCGTCGCCCACAGGCAGGGAACGTCAACTTGCCGGACGAAGGTGATCAACCTCGGATAACGTGGGAGAGGCTCCGGTGGCGATCAAGTCACGCCCGTCGCGAGACGATATCCGGAAGCGAGACTAGGAGGTCGATGTGGCCAAGACCGCCATCGGACTCGAAATCAACGCCGCGACCGTCCGAGCTGCGCAGATTCGCTACGACAAGGGCTCCACAACCGTGGTGACGCTGGCTGAGAACGGGCTGTTTCCTGGCGTGGTGACGGCGGGCGGCGTCGCAGATCCTCCCGCCTTAGCCGCAGCACTTACTGCGCTGTGGGCAAACTTTCCCCTCAAGGGCAAGCGCGTCATCCTGGGAGTGGCCGGCCAGCGCGTGGTCGTGCGTCCAGCCACCTTGCCCGTGATGCCCGGCAAGGAGATCAAGGAGGCCCTGCCCCTCTACGTCAGCGACTCGGTGCCCTTCGATGTCAACGAATCCGAACTCGATTTTGTGATATCTGGAATTGAACTCGACGACGACGGCAACCAGAACTACACGGGCATCCTGACGGGTGCCCCTACCGAGTACCTGAGCGAGTTTGTGGAGGCGGTGCAGCAAGCCAACCTCGTCGTCGAGTCGATCGACGTGGCCTCGTTCGCCCTCGTCCGCGCCATCGTGCCGACAATCCCACCGGGCTACCTTGTTGCAGAGGCGGTGGTGAACATCGACCAGCAGACCAGTCAGGTAGTCGTGCACGTCAATGCCCGTCCCGTGCTGGTGCGCGACCTCCCACTCGGTACCGATGTGATGGTCGGCGGTTCCATTGAACCGTTGGTAGAAGAGATCCTCACCACCGTCGGTTTCTACCAATCGGGAGACAACGCCACGCCGCTCCAGCGCATTCTGCTCGAAGGGTCTGGGTCGCAGTTGCGCGGTCTGGATGTGGCCATCAGCAGCGGCGCGAACCTGCCGGTGGCTCATGACGCCGCCTGGCTATCGCTGCCCCGTGACCCCGTCGGTGCCTCCGATGATGCGATTCGCGCTATTGGCTCCCACATGGCGATTCCGGTCGGCCTGGCGATGGGAGCGGCCCTGTGAGCACCTTCAGCTCGCCTGATTCAGCCGAGAACGCGGGCCCACCGCCCTACGGCCTTCCCAGTTCGGAACCAGGTCAACCACAAGCGGTACCGGGCGCTGGTCCCGGGCCGAACGCGACGAGCCCCAATGGTCACGCGGGTCCACCTGCCCTGGGCGCTCCGCCGCAGACCGAACCCGCCCCACAACCGCCCGCGAATGAGTCCGAATCGATCAAGGGCCTCATCACCACGGCGCAACCGGTGCGGGCCGACCTCCTACCGCTGTCCTACCGCCAACGCATGGCGTTGGCCGGTGCCCGCCGCGCCACCGTGCTCGCGCTCATCGCGGCACTGGCCGTCGTGGTGGTGGGCTTCCTCCTGGCATCCCTGCAGGTGAGTTCGGCCACGACGGCCCGCAACGCCGCGGTCGCCGAGAAGGCGTCCGCAGAGCAAGCAGTCGCCGCACTCGCCGAAGTGCCGCGCATCACCAATCTCGTCACCAAAGTCAGCGCGTCGTTGGAGATTGCACTCACCAACGAGATTCTCTTCTCCCAATTGACCGCCGAGACCGCATCCGCCTTGCCGCCGGGAACAGTGCTCGAAACTATGTCGTGGTCTCTCGTCGAACCCACCGAGGCACTTGCCGCAGCGGCCGTAGATGAGGTGGATCTGGGGGACATGTCGCTGGACGGTTCGATCTGCCAATTCGTGGGAGGAGCGACGCTCCTCGATTCCCTCAATGGTGTGCAGTCCCTCCAGAACGTGTGGCTGAGCAGCCAGTCATTCACCGACCTCGGCCCCCCGGGATCCGCCTGCGCCGGTCAGCCCGAGTACACCTTCGCCATCACGGCCGACCTCTCAGAGGACGCGTTGAGCAACCGGTTCGTGGCCGAGGACGCGGCCACGACGGGAGGCGGCCAGCAATGAAGGAACTCCTCGCCAAACCCAAAGCGTGGCTTGTCATCTCGATCCTCGGGGTGCTCGTGATCCTGCTCCTCGGATGGTTCTTGCTCATCTCGACCCAGTTGTCGAATGTGTCGACGTTGCAGGAAGAAACCGAGACCGCGCAGATGCAGACCCAAACCCTGCGTGCGCGGGAGGCAGCTCTGACGAAACAGTTGGCCGATCTGCCAGCCCTGGAAGCCGAACTGGCCCGACTGTACGAGCAGCTGCCCAACGATGCGGACGTCGCCGACCTCGTCCGACAGATCGATGCGGCCAATCAGACTGCCGGTGTGCGGGTGGTGGATTTCACGGTGGATCCGCCCACGGCGCTGACCTTGCCCGAAGCCGTCGCGTCGCCGCAGGCCGAGACTGAGGCGGAAGGGTCCGGCGGTGCCGCCGACGGTGCTGCTCCAGCGGCCCAACCCCCGGCTGCGGAGCCGGAGTTGAGCTACTCCACCGTCTCCATCAGTCTGGATCCAGCGCCTTTTGCAGCGGCGATCGCCTACCTGAATACGTTGGAGAACCTTGACCGAGCATTCCTCATCACAAGCGCCGACATCACGGCTGAGGAAGGGGGCAACGTCATCCTGCAGTTGACGGGGCGTATCTACGTGCGACCGCCTACCCCCGAGGAAGAGCAGCAAGCCGAGAACGACGCGTCGCCACAGCCTTCACCCACCGCAACACCGAGTCCGGGCACGTCACAGGCGCAATGACCCCCGCCTGCATCTGCGCGCGTCGGCACCTTCTGCAAACATGGTGACTATGTTGCGTTGGCTGACCGCGGGGGAGTCGCATGGTCCTGCCCTAGTGGCGATTCTGGAGGGCATGCCGGCTGGGGTGGAGGTGACCAGCGAATCGATCGCCGCACAGTTGGCGCGGCGTCGCCTCGGCTACGGCCGCGGCGCTCGGCAAAAGTTTGAAGCGGACGAGCTGCAGATCCTCGGCGGTGTGCGTCATGGATTGTCGATGGGTGGGCCGATCGCCGTTGAAATTGCCAACAGCGAATGGCCACGATGGACCGAGGTGATGAGCCCGGACCCGGTGCCGATTGAGGCGCTTGCGGGCAAGGCGCGCTCGGCGCCGCTTACCCGGCCGCGGCCAGGACACGCCGATCTGGCGGGAATGCAGAAGTACGGATTCGATGAGGCGCGGCCCGTTCTGGAGCGGGCGAGTGCCCGTGAAACCGCGGCGCGCGTGGCGCTCGGCTCTGTGGCGCGGGCCTTTCTCTGCCAGGTGGGAGGAGTGGACGTGCTCAGTCACGTCGTCCGCATCGGCAGTGTCGAGCTGCCCGCGGGGGTTCGCCCGGCGCCTTGGGAGCTGGCGGCGATCGATGCGAGCCCCGTGCGCTGCATCGATGCGGAGACCTCGCAGGCGATGGTGGCTGAAATCGACGACGCCAAGTCTGATGGCGATACCCTCGGCGGCGTCGTTGAGGTGCTGGTCTACAACCTGCCGCCGGGACTCGGCTCGCACGCCCATTGGGATCGTCGCCTTGATGCCCGCCTCGCCGCGGGTCTCATGGGAATCCAGGCGATCAAGGGGGTCGAGGTCGGTGATGGCTTCGCTCTTGCCGCTGTCCGAGGTTCCCAAGCGCAGGACGAGATTGTTCCGGTAAACGGTGAGATCGGACGATCATCGGACCGCTCCGGAGGAACCGAGGGTGGCATGTCGAACGGCGAGCCACTGCGGGTCCGGGCGGCCATGAAGCCGATTTCCACGGTGCCGCGGGCACTGCGTACCATCGACACCGCGACGGGCGAGCCCAGCACGGCACACAACCAGCGTTCCGACGCGTGTGCGGTTCCCGCTGCGGCCGTGATCGCGGAAGCGATGGTGTCACTCGTGATAGCCGACGCCATGCTGGAGAAGTTCGGCGGTGATTCGGTACCCGAGACGCGGCGCAACCTCGCCTCGTATCTTGAGAACCTGGCCTACCGGTGAGCCATGACTCGCGAGGCCAAGCGTCGCTCCTGTGCCTCGTCGGGGCCCCTGGCGCGGGAAAGACCTCCGTCGGCGCCGCACTCGCTCGGCGGTTGGACTGGGACGTGATCGAAACTGACGCGCTGGTGGCTCAGAGTGCGGGTCTCGACAAGGCATCGACGGTCATGACCGAACGGGGGGAGCAGGCGTTCCGCGCGCTCGAGGCGAATGCCGTGGGCGAAGCGCTGGAACGTGCCGAACGCCGCGATCCTGGTGCTGTCGTCGCCATCGGATCCGGGGCCGTCTCCGACCCCGCCGTGCGCGAAGCGCTGGTCGGGCTCCCCGTGGTCTGGTTGCGGGTGACCGCACCCAATGCGGCCTCCCGCGTGGGGCTTAACGCGATCCGACCCGTGGCGCTGGGCAACATCCGGGCCCAGTTCGCGGCTCAGTTGCGAGCCCGGGAACCCTGGTACGACGAGGTAAGCACCTGGGCAGTCGAAACCGACCATCGAAGCATCGATGACATCGCTGGTGACATCCTGGCGTGGCGATCCGACTTCACGGCCTCGAGGGACACCGCATGAACGCCAAGACCAACACGATCACCGTTGCAGTCGACAACCCCTACGACGTTGTCATCGGCACCGGGCTGATGTCCGACCTGGTGACAGCTATCCCGGGCTCTGCCGAACGGGTCGCGATCATCCATCAACCCACGCTTCGGGTGACTGCGGAGGCGGTCCAGACTGCGCTGTCCGATTCCGGCTCGACGCCCATCCTGATCGAAGTGCCCGACGGCGAAGACGCCAAGACCTCCGATGTCGCGGCCTTCTGCTGGACCGCGCTCGGGCAATCTGGCTTCACTCGCACCGACGTCGTGCTGGGACTCGGTGGCGGAGCGGTAACCGACCTGGCGGGCTTCATCGCCGCCACTTGGTTGCGCGGCGTTCCGGTCGTGCAAGTGCCGACAACCCTGCTCGCCATGGTCGACGCGGCCGTCGGGGGAAAGACCGGCATCAACACGGATGCCGGCAAGAACCTCGTCGGCTCGTTCCACTCGCCGACGGCGGTGATCTGTGATCTTGCGACCCTCGAGACGATGCCGACGAATGACTACGTCGCCGGCCTCGCGGAAGTCATCAAATGCGGTCTGATTGCCGATCCGACCATCCTCGAGTTGATTGCTGCAGACCCGGCCGCCGCTCGGACCCCTGCGGGGCCGCACACTGCCGAGCTCGTGGCGCGTAGTGTTGCTGTCAAGGCCGACGTGGTCGCATCCGATCTCAAGGAGGACGTCGCCGGACTCGGCAGCAGAAAGGTCAGCCGCGAGGTGCTCAACTACGGACACACGTTCGGCCACGCCATCGAGCGGGTGGAGCGCTACCGGTGGCGCCACGGGGCGGCCGTCAGCGTCGGCATGGTCTATGTTGCCGAACTCGCCCGACTCGCCGGCCGCCTTGACGACGCAACGGTGGATCTGCACCGCGGGGCACTCACCAGTGTGGGCTTGCCGGTGAGTTATCCGTCCGGTCGGTGGCCGCAACTGTTCGACGCAATGAAGTTGGACAAGAAGTCGCGCGGTTCGCGCCTTCGATTCATCGTCCTCGACGGCCTCGCCCGACCTGGGCTCCTCGACGGTCCGGACCCTGCGCTCTTGGTAGCCGCCTACGCGGAGGTGTCGGATGACTGAACAGCGGCAGCGGGTGCTTGTGCTCAACGGGCCCAACCTCGGCCGGCTCGGATCCCGCGAGCCCGAGGTGTACGGCGCGATGACGCTCGCGGACATCGCTCGTTCGTGTGCTGAACTCGGAGCGGGGTTGGGGTTCGACGTCGACGTTCGCCAAACCGACAGTGAAGCCGAACTGATCGGTTGGCTGCACGAGGCCGCCGACGCCGAACTGCCGGTGGTGATCAATCCGGCTGCGTTCACGCACTATTCCTACGCACTGCGTGACGCCGCCGCCCAGCGGACCGCCCCCCTCATCGAGGTGCACTTGACGAACCCGGCCACCCGGGAAGAGTTCCGACACACGTCGGTGATCGCCGGCGTGGCATCCGGAACCATCGCCGGATTTGGTGCCGACTCCTACCTGCTCGCCTTGCGGGCGCTAGAAGGACTGGGACATGTCTGATCTCAAGCGCAATCTGATGCGCTCCCGTTGGCTCAGCGTTGCTGATCTGATGAAGGCAAAGGGCTACGACGCGCTGCTGCTCACGGCACCGGCCGACATCCGCTGGCTCACCGGATTCACCGGCACCAACGGCTCCGTGCTCGCCATCACGGGGGGTCCTCCGCTGCTCGCAACGGACCCCCGCTACGGCCAGCAGGCCAGCCAAGAGTGCCCAGAAGTCGAACTCATCGTTACCCGCAACCTCACTGACCAACTCCTGCTCCGGCTACGTGAGAAGGGCGCTGGCAGCCTCGGGGTGGATCCCACCACCCTGACGCTCGCCGAGTTCCGCGCCATCAGCGCGCACCCGGGCATGTTCGGCATGAGCATCCAAGAGGTTGACTCGCCGCTCGCACGGTTGCGCATGCGCAAGGACATCCACGAGCTTGAGGCGATGAGGCAGGCCGGTGCGATTGCTGCCGAATCTTTGGGTCAACTCCTGACGGAGATCAAGGTCGGTCATACCGAGATCCACATAGCCCGAACTCTCGAAGCCATCATGGGTGATTTCGGTTCGGCCGACCGGGCTTTTGAGTCAATCGTCGCCTCGGGACGCAACGGCGGGCAACCCCACCACACTCCTTCGGATCACGAGATCCAGGCCGGGGAACTCCTCACGATTGATTTCGGCGCAGTGGTGGAGGGCTATCGCTCGGATTGCACCCGCACCGTCGTGGTGGGTGCCGATCCGGAGGACTGGCAAGTAGAGATCTACTCGGCGGTCCAACAGGCCGCGGAGGCGGCTCGCGGGATCGCCGCCCCAGGCGTCCGGACGCGCGACGTGGACGCAGCGGCACGCACGGTCATCGCCGATGCGGAGTTCGCGGAGTTCTTCGTCCACGGAGTCGGGCACGGCATCGGATTGAGCATCCACGAGCCGCCGCTCCTGGGGTCCTCGACGAAAAGGTAAACTCCACCTCGCGGTTCCGTTCACGGTCGAGCCAGGCATCTACCTGCCGGACAAGGGCGGGGTCCGAATCGAGGACACCTGCGTGCTCAACGACGAAGGACTCGAAGTCTTCACCGAGTTCCCGCGCGATTTGCGACGCGTTGGCTAGCGCTGAGTCAACGCAGCATCCCCTGCCACCACTAGTACGCGAGAAAGGCGAGACATGGCCACCACGAACGACCTGAAGAACGGGCTCGTACTCAACCTGGATGGGCAACTGTGGACGGTGGTGGAGTTCCAGCACGTCAAACCCGGCAAGGGCGGGGCGTTCGTGCGCACCAAGTTGAAGAACGTGCTGTCGGGCAAGGTGGTGGACCGCACGTTCAACGCCGGGGTCAAGGTGGAGACCGCGACGGTAGACAAGCGCACCATGCAGTATCTCTACAAGGACGGCACTGACTGGGTGTTCATGGACACCCAGACCTACGATCAGCTGCCCGTTGCCGAGACCGTGGTGGGCGAGTCGGCCAAGTACCTGCTAGAGAACCAAGATGCCATCGTGGCGGTGCATGAAGGGGAGCCGCTCTACATCGAACTGCCGGCGAACGTCGAGTTGGTCGTGGAGTACACCGAACCGGGGCTGCAGGGTGACCGTTCGACCGGCGGCACCAAGCCAGCTCGGCTCGAGACCGGTGCTGAAGTGCAAGTCCCGCTCTTCCTCAACGCGGGGGAGCGCATCCGAGTCGACACCCGCGACGGCTCCTACCTCGGCCGTGCCTAGGCCAGCGATTCGGCGCCCGCGAGGTACTGCGGTCACGAATCCGGACTTGTACTGATGGCCGCACGCAGCAAGGCGCGGCGGCGGGCACTCGACGTGCTATTCGAAGCCGACATTCGCTCGGTGGCCCCCCTCGACGTGCTGGCGGTGCACGAGGACAACATCGGATCGACTCCCATGAATCCCTACGTGCGTGAGTTGGTCGAGGGTGTATCGGCACGTTCCGAGCGCATCGACGAACTGTTGGAGACCTACTCGAAGGGATGGACCCTTCAGCGCATGCCGACAGTGGATCGCAATGTGCTGCGCATCGGGTCATGGGAGATCCTTTGGGGCGACGTACCCGCACCGATCGCCATCGCCGAGGCTGTGGGCATCGCCACGGACCTTTCAACCGACGAGTCGGGACCCTTCGTCAACGGATTGCTGGCGCAGATCGCCGACGTGGCGCCACGGCTCGCGCTCGACTAGGCGCACGGTTGGATCGACCAAGGCTGGTCGGCGACGACGCGTTGTTTGGTGCCCCCGGTGGGATTCGAACCCACACTGGCGGGATTTTGAGACCCGTGACTCTGCCGGTTGGTCTACAGGGGCGGTGGACTGCACTAGCGTACCGGCAACACGGGGGCAGGCAGTCTGCTGGTCCGGCAATGCGCCCGCTGTTGCCACCGGCGGACGCTGGCTAGGCTACGGGCCATGGCGGTTCGCGTGGTGGTTGCCGAAGACGAAGCACTCATCCGGCTTGACCTCGTCGAAATGATCACCGAGGCCGGCTACACGGTGGTGGGCCAGGCGGCGACCGGGGAAGCTGCCGTCGAACTGGTGAACCGGGAAAGACCCGACGTGGTGGTCATCGATGTGCGAATGCCCGTGATGGACGGAATAACCGCAACCGAACTCATCACCGCCGCTCACACCTGCGCCGTGGTGATGCTGACCGCGTTCAGTCAGCGTGACCTCGTCGACCGCGCCCGAGAGGCCGGCGCGACGACCTACCTGGTCAAGCCGGTGGCACCCTCAGACCTGGTGCCCGCCATTGAACTCGCACTGGCCAAGTCGCGCGAAATCGCCGACCTCAACGGCCAACTGGCCTCGCTGAACCGACAGTTGGAGGCACGCAAGAAGATCGACCGTGCCAAAGCCCTGCTGCAGGCCAGGCACGGCTACGACGACGAACAGGCCTACCGTTGGCTGCAACGCACGGCAATGGACGGGCGCACGTCGATGGCCGAGGTCGCCGACAACCTTCTCGCCGGCGGGTAGATCACAAGCAATCACGGCTGCCGTGTCTGGGGGCGTCTCGACGACACGCCGGGTGTCTCCCTGTCAGGGTTGGTTGGGGTCCACTCCGACCCCGGAATGGGTAGGAAGACAGACCCTGCGCGTTCAGGGGAGGTGGAGACCCGCTAGCGAGCGCTCACTTTCCTGAACACCGGCCGCGGCAGAGACTTCATCGCACCCATGACAGCACGCAGCACCGGCGGACTGTAAACGACGTGCTTGCCGGCCGCCCAAGCTTTCGCCGTGTCGGCAGCGACAGCGTCGGCCGTGGTGGCGAACGGAGCCTCCTCAAGCCCGGTCGTCATGCGGGTGCGAACGAATCCCGGGCGAACAACGAGCACGGTCACACCGGCATCGGCGAGCGAATCCGAGAGGCCCTGGGCGAGCGCGTCCAGGCCAGCCTTGGTGGAGCCGTAGACAAAGTTGGTGGCCCGGGCCCTGTCGCCTGCGACGCTGGACATGACGATGATCGATCCCCGCCCCTGGCGCCGAAGTACGTCGCCGCTCTGCAGCAAGGCGCTGGCACCGCCGACGTAGTTCGTCTGAATCAGCGGCAATGCGACCGCGGGGTCGGCGTTGATGGCCTCCTGATCGCCCAACAGGCCAAAGGCGACGATGATCACGTCGATGTCACCGCCGGCGGCGATTCCATTGAGAACCTCGGCGTGCGTGTCGGGGGCGTCGGCATCGAAGTCGGCCGTGGACACGTCGACGCCGGGTAGCCCGGCGGCGAGCTCGGCGGCGGCCGCGGTGAGTCGCTCCCCGGGTCGGCCGGCGAGGACCACCCGCTGGAGCCGAGCGGTGGGAAGGGCCCGCACAATCGCCAGGCCGATCTCCGACGTGCCACCGAGTAGCACCACAGATTGGGGTTGTTTCACAGCGTTAATCACAGGCCAAGCCTCCGGCTCTGGTCGGATACGAACAGGTTGTCAGGGTCTACTGCGGCCTTCACGGCGCGGAACTGGTCGATGTTGGGATACCCCGCGGCAAGCACTGCGGCCGTCGTGCGCGAGTCCTTGGCCAGGTAGAAGCGGCCACCGGCGGCAAGGACCGCCTCGTCGAGGGCATCGAGGGTGGGGCCGAGGGCATCGACTCCGGCCGGAAGATCCAGTGCCAACGTCCAGCCCTTCATCGGGAAGCTCAAGGGGAACCCGTTTTCGGGGCCGAACCTCTTCAATACGCTCAGAAAGCTGGGTGCGCCGATGCGCTGCAACTCCGAGAGCGCCAGCCGCACCACATCGGCACCGGAGTCCGGCACCGCGAACTGGTACTGCAGAAAGCCCTTGGGCCCGTAGATGCGGTTCCAGTCGCCCACTCCGTCCAGAGGGTGGAAGAAGGCCGGGATTGACTGGATCTCACCGTCCTTGCTGGCGGGTGCCTTGCGGTACCAGGCCTCGTTGAAGGCCCGAACCGTGAGCGGGGTGAGCAAACCACCAGGGACGAAGGGCGGAGCCGAAGCCAGCATCGAGGGATCGTAGGCGGTCGGGTCGCGGCGCTGGGCCAGCGTGAGCGCCGAGAGTGGCGCGTGCTCGCCGGTGGTGAGCACACCACGGCCGAAGCGGCTGCCCTTCGCGACGGAGTCGAGCCAGGCCACCGAATAGGTCGCGGTGTCGTCCGCCGCCACCATGAGTGCCATGACCTCATCGAGGTTTCGGGTTCGGCGGGTGTCGACCAGAATCTTCGAGGTCTCGATGGGTAGCAGCCCGAAGGTGGCGCGAAGGATCACTCCGGTGAGACCCATGCCACCCACCGTTGCGGCAAAAAGTTGCCGCGCGAATTCATCGGGGTCGTCCGGCGTCAGGGTGCGAACCTGACCGTCCGCTGTCATCAGGTCAAGGGCGCGCACATGTGCGCCGAAGGTTCCGTCTCGGTGGTGGTTCTTGCCATGGATGTCGGCTGCGATGGCACCGCCCACGGTTACGTAGCGCGTGCCAGGCGTCACCGGCACGAACCAACCTTGCGGCACGATCACTCGCAGGATCTCGTCCAGGCTCGTGCCCGCATCGGCGGTCAATGTGCCGGCCGCCGGATCCAAGAACATCCCGCCGCTGGGCAGCAACAGCACCAGTCCACCGCCGTTTTGAGCGGAGTCGCCGTACGACCGTCCAAGACCGCGGGGCACCACGCCACGAGCGGCGCGTCCGGGCGCGGCGGCCACCTCACGCAAGAGTTGACTGGGATCTTCGCCTGGCGCGGGCAGAGCTACTGTCGCCGACGACGGCGACGTTCGTCCCCAACCGCTGAGCAGTTCCGTTCGTTGATACATGATTCCTCTTCTAGATTCCCCGGGGGGTTGCGGTGCGCTGCAGGCCACCCGCCCGGCGGCGATGCGGCGCCGGCTACACGCCTAGCGCTCCGAGCGCAAAAGTCACCACCCACAGGACGCCGAGCACCAGCAGCACTCGATCGGAGAGCACAACTTCGTCGGGGGCTCCGGCGGAGTGCGAATCGATGTCCACGGCGTAGCGCAGAATGGCCATGACAAACGGGATGATGCTGATCTCTGCCCAGGGCACCGACGAGCCAACTTCAGCGACTTCGAACGCCCAGAGGCAATAGGCAGCGACTGTGATCGTCGCCGCGAGTCCCCACACGAAGCGCAGGTACGTGGGGGAGTAGCGGGACAGCACGCGCCGAGTGGTGGCCCGCCCGGTCGAGTCGGCCTCCATCATGGTGTCGAGTTCACTCGATCGCTTGCCGGTGGCCATGAACAGCGAGCCGAAGCCGGCGACGATGAGAAACCAACTCGAAATCGGAATCCCGCTGGCCACACCACCGGCGATTGCGCGCAGCAAGAAGCCGAGCGACACAAACACCAACTCGATCACGGGTTCGTGCTTGAGGCGGAGCGAATAAGCCAACGTCACCAGGATGTAGGCCGCCACAACGACGCCCAGCCCCACCGAAATAAACGTCCCGAGCGCCACGGCGACTGCGAAGAGCACAACGGCGGCGATGACCGCCACGGTCGGCGACAGCGCACCGGAGGCGATCGGTCGGGTGCGTTTGGTGGGGTGAGCCCGGTCGGACTCGGCGTCCACGGTGTCGTTGATCAGGTACGTCGCACTGGCTGCGAGGCAGAAGGCGACGAATGCTCCGATCGTGGGCACCAGGACGTCAAGCTCGAAGAGCTTCCCCGACGCCAGCGGCACCGCCACCACCAGAACGTTCTTGGTCCATTGGTGCGGCCGCATGCCGCGGAGGAGGGCAACGATCACGCCAGGCTTGGACTTGTGAGCCGCCGGGGTCACCACGGTGGATTGAGTCGTCGGCACGTCATCCATTGTCACCCCGTCCGGTCAGATCTATGCGTTGCGAAGCGCGTGTGTGGCGCACACCACGAGGCGCCGGGCTTGTTCAATGCGGTTATTCACCTGCGAGCACCACAAGTCCATCACACCTCACGTAGCAGGCAGGTGAGGCGCGCGGTGCACACCGGGCGGTCGTCGTCATCGGTGATGGCCACCTCGAAACTCGCCAGTGTGCGTCCCACTGAGAGCGGCGTGGCTCGTGCGTGCACGTCACCCGACCGAGCTCCACGGTGGTGGCTGAGGTTGAGTTCGATGCCCAACGCGATGCGACCGGGTCCGGCATGCAGCGACGCGGCAATGGAGCCGACGCTCTCCGCCAGCACACCCGAGGCACCGCCGTGCAGCAAACCGTAGGGCTGGGTGTTTCCGGCCACCGGCATGCGTGCGGTGACCAGGTCAGGCGACACGTGCTCGTATTCGATGCCCATCGTGACGCCAAGGTCGCCTTGGTTCTCTGTCATGCCGGCCGCGGCGACATCGGGCGCAGGCAGTTCGTCGGGCCAACGTGGAACCTCATGTGGCACTTCAGTCATACCCGCAGCCTAGGATCAAGCAGTGGCTACTGAACAACCGCTCCGGCTGATGCTCCTCGATGGCCATTCGTTGGCCTACCGCGCCTTCTACGCGTTGCCGGTCGAAAACTTCTCCACCACCTCGGGTCAAGCGACAAATGCGGTGTACGGATTCACGTCCATGCTCATCAACGTCCTGCGAGATGAACGCCCGACGCACGTCGCGGTGGCTTTCGATGTTTCCCGCACCACGTTCCGCACCGAGCAGTTTCCCGACTACAAGGCGACCCGTTCGGCGTCCCCGCCGGAATTTGCCGGTCAGGTCGACTGGGTGCGCACGGTGCTCGATGCCCTCGGCATACGCTCACTCAGCGTCGACGGCTACGAGGCCGACGACATCATCGCCACGCTCACCCACCAGGGCACCGAGCGCGGCTTCGACGTCCAGATCGTCACCGGGGACCGCGACGCGTTTCAACTCGTCGATCCAAGCGTCACCGTTCTCTACCCGAAGCGGGGCGTCTCAGAGCTCGCCCGGATGGATCCGCAGGCCGTCCACGACCGCTTCGGCCTGCCCGCATCCTTATACGCCGACTTCGCCGCTCTGCGCGGTGACAAGTCGGACAACCTGCCCAGCATTCCCGGTGTGGGCGAGAAGACCGCAGCGAAGTGGATCAACGAATACGGCGGTCTCGACGAGTTGGTGGCGCACGCAGGTGAGGTGAAGGGAAAGGTAGGGGAGTCGCTGCGCGCTCACCTCGACCAGGTGATCCTCAATCGCCAGCTCACCCAATTGGTCGACGATGTCCCACTGCCGGCGACTGTCGAGGATCTGCAGTGGGACGGCTTCACCCGCCAGCAGGTGCACGAAGTGTTCGATGACCTGGAGTTCCAGGTGCTGCGGGAACGACTCTTCAGCATCTTCAGCGATGAGGCTACGTCGCCGGAGAATGAGTCAGTCCAGGTCACACTGTCCGCTGATTCCCCCGCGACCTGGCTCACCACGCACGGAACGAGCGAGGTCGGCCTGCTCGTCGTGGGCAGTTGGGGGAGGGGAACTGGGAAGGTGGACGCCCTGGTGCTGGCCGGCCCCGACGGTGACGCGCTGTGGATCGACGTCGACGCCGACGGCCAACTTGACGCCAGCATCGTCACCTGGCTCGCCGACGGCAGCGCACCGAAGGTGATGCACGACGCGAAGGGACCCTCGTTGGCGCTTATGGCCCAGGGGTGGACCCTGAACGGCTTGGTGATGGATACCGCCCTGGCGGCCTACCTGCTGCTGCCGGGTCAGCGTTCCTTCGACCTCGCCGACCTCGCCGCTCGCTTTGCACACATCGACCTGAGTGAAACCGCAGATTCCGACAACGGTCAACTGAGTTTCGGGGACTTCGACCTGTCCGACCGGCAGGAACCGAAGGCCCGCGAGGCTGTCGCACTGCTGGCAGTGGCCGCGCACCTGCGCGAGCAACTCGCGTCACGCGGGGGTACCGCGCTCCTCGACGACGTGGAGTTGCCCACGCTCGCCTTGCTTGCGCGGATGGAACGCGACGGTATCGCGGTGGATCAGAGCTATCTGGCGCAACTGGAGGAGCAGTACGCCGCTTCGGTGCGAGCCGCGCAGGAGCAGGCGTGGGAGATCGCCGGACGGCAGTTCAACCTGGGCTCGCCCAAGCAACTCCAGGAGTTGCTCTTCACCGAACGAAAGTTGCCGAAGACCAAGAAGATCAAGACCGGCTACACGACCGACGCGGAGGCGCTGGCCAGCCTCTTCGCGCGCACGGAAGATCCCCTTCTGGCGACAATTCTGCGATTCCGCGATGTCTCGAAGCTGCGCCAGACGGTCGCTGGTCTGCTCCCGTTGATCGACGAATCGTCGCGAATCCACACCACTTTCAATCAGATGGTTGCGGCTACCGGAAGGCTGTCGAGCACCGATCCGAATCTGCAGAACATCCCGATCCGCACGGAGGAGGGGCGCCAGATCCGCGCTGGCTTCGTGGTCGGGAGCGGCTACGAGACCCTGCTGACGGCCGACTACTCGCAGATCGAGATGCGCATCATGGCGCACCTGTCTGCCGACGAGGGCCTCATCGAGGCGTTCAAGTCGGGGGAGGACCTGCACACGACAGTTGGCGCGCGTGTGTTCGGAGTGCCAGCTGCCGAGGTGGATCCGGAGATGCGTCGCAAGGTCAAGGCCATGTCGTACGGCCTGGCCTACGGGTTGAGCGCCTTCGGCCTGTCTCAGCAGTTGGGGATCTCGCGGGGCGAAGCGCAGGGCCTCATGGACGAGTACTTCTTGCGCTTCGGCGGTGTGCGCGACTACCTGCACGCAGTGGTGGAGGAGGCCCGCGCCACCGGCTGGACGCAGACGCTGCTCGGGCGCAGAAGGTATCTGCCGGATCTGACCAGTTCCGATCGATCTCGTCGCGCCATGGCTGAACGCATGGCCCTGAACGCACCGATTCAGGGTTCGGCGGCCGATCTTGTGAAAGTCGCCATGCTGAAGGTGGATGACGCCCTAAGGTCGAATCAGATGCACACCCGGCTGCTGCTGCAGGTGCACGATGAACTCGTTCTCGAAGTTGCTCCGGGTGAGTCGGAAGCCGCCACCGAGCTGGTCACACGCGAGATGGCGGCGGCCTACGAACTGGCAGTGCCCCTGGACGTGTCGATCGGCACCGGCCCGAGTTGGGCCGAGGCCGGGCACTAGCGGTGCCGACCGGTTGCGACCAAAAGACGACACGCCGTTGGGCAACGAGACACGTGGAGGAGCGCAAGCGTGAACATCAACCTCATCGGGATGCGCGGCGTGGGGAAATCCAATGTTGCGCGCCGGCTGTCGGTGCTCACGAAACGGCCCGTCATGAGCACCGACGTGCTCATCGAGTACGAATCCGGCCTGCCCGTGCCGCAATTCGTCGAATCCAGGGGTTGGCGTGACTTCCGCGATCTGGAGTTCACCATCATCGCCAAATTGGCGGAGATGGACGGCATCATCGTCGACTGCGGCGGGGGAGCGCTGGTGGATCTCGACGCCGCTGGCGACGAGGTCTACAGCACGCGCAAGGTCAACGCCCTGCGTGACGGCGGTCCCGTCGTCTATCTCGAGGGCGACATCGCCCGGCTGGCGGCAAAGACCGAAGCAGATCCCAACCGACCGGTGATCGATCCCAAGCTGAGCGCTGAGGACGTCATGCGTCGCCGTGAGCCCTTCTACGTCGCCGCTGCGGACCGCAGAATCTTTGTCGAGCGGGAGACGCGCCAGCAGGCCGCCGAGACCCTCGCCGCCGAATACAAGAACTGAATGGCGGCGCAGCGTCGCCATCGGCACGGGCAGCACCGTGCTAGGTCTTGCCCTCTTCCTGTGCTTCGAACAGCAGCCCCTGCGCTTCGGCGACGTCCGGATTCGTCGCCGCAGAGCGACCGCTGATATCGAGTTCGGCCGTCATCCAGGTCGCATGGACGACCGTGAATCCGGCACGGCGCAACGCGGTTACCACGCGCGGGTCGTCGTCGACCAGGTATGACACCTGGGACACTCCGGCGAGCCGTCGGGCGACCCGAACCTTGGTGACACTGGCGGGGCGCCGATCGTGATTGGCCCGCATGTGCAGGTCGCCTGCGGGAAAACCCTGGCGTTGCAGCCACTCCGCGGTGTCGCGTCGGTAGCGTTCGGGCCGGCCGGTGGAGTAGACCACCTCGAGGCCGGAATCGACCGCCTCGTGGGCCATCTCGTGGCCGCGGGCCAGCACCGCATCGTCCACCGCGAGCGCAAAGAATCTGTCCCAACGCTTCGGTCGGCGCTGCAGGTGGTGAAGGCGGTGGCGCACATCGGCGAGCACACCGTCAATGTCGAAAACCGCAATGCCACCCACGCGCCGACGGTAGCGCAGAACACGGTGGCTAGCCTGACGTCATGGGACTTGACTACAAGATCGTGATGGAAAACATGCCCACCCAGGTGCCGATGGTTGGCACCTTGAACATCGAGTACCTCGAACTCGATGCAACCCACGCTTTGCTGCGCATGCCGGACCAGGCGGAGTACCACAACCACATCGGTGGCATTCACGCCGGCGCGATGTTCACCCTGGCCGAGACTGCCTCCGGCGCTATCGTGCTCGCCGAGTTCGGCGACAAGTTCGATTCGGTGGTGCCGCTCGCAGTGCAGGCCACCATCAAGTACCTCAAGGTCGCCATGGGCCCGCTCACCGCTGAGGCGACGATGAACGCCACGGTCGATGAGGTGATCGCCGAACTCGAGTCCGGCACCCGTCCCGAATTCACCGTTGACGTCGCGATCCGCGACGAGTCCGGCACCCAGACCGGTGCCATGACGATCATCTGGACGCTCAAGAAGCTGCGCAAGTAGCGCGGCTGGCCTCGCCCTCGCAGGGGAGGCTTTCCCGAAGCGAAGTGTCATAATGTGCATTATCGGCACTTAATCCAGGATCCCGGATCGAGCGTCGCGCCTCGCTTCAGCGCACCACTCCCGTGAGTCGACGGTCGGACACGACCTCCTCTGCGGTCGCGTAGACACCCGGTTGCTTGATCTCGGACCAGCGTTCAGCGATACCCGCCAACTGCTGACGGGCCAGGCGCTCGCCGACGTTGATCCTGCTGCCGACGTCAGCCATCGTCACCCGGAACGGATCAGGCACCGACAGCAGCACGACGGGTATGTGTGCGGCCACCGTCGCGACATCGTGGGCCGCATTGGCTGCGACTTGATGGTTGATGGAAACAACTGCGACGTCGTACCAGCGGATGTGGCCCTCCTGCACGTCGCTGAAACCAGCGCGCCCGGTGTCGCAGGCGACGATGGACGCAGCCCCCATTTCGTACGCCTGTGCGACCGGTAGTGAAGCTGTGAAACTGCCGTCGATGAGTATCTCGCCGTGGCGTTCGACTGGATTCGCGATGACCGGGAACGCTGCCGCGGCCTGCACACCTTTGGCGAGCCGGCCGGAGTTGATGATCTCCGGCAGACCGGTGACGAGGTTGCTGGTCACCATGGCCTGGCGACCGTCCGGGGCGAACTCCTCATGGCCGAAGAGTCCATGCAACAGTTCCTCCATCTGGCGGGTTTGTCGCGACGTCTCGCGCCCCGAAATGGCCGAGTAGAGGCGCCCCCAACTCAGGTGAAGCAGTTTGCTCTCTGCGAGCTGGTGCCACGCCTCATGCGCCCGATGCGCGGGGTTGTCGTGGGTGAACATGCAACCGACCGTCAGTGCTCCACCGGAACTGCCGATGGCAAGGTCGGGTCGCCAGGAGCCCAGTGCTTTGATCATTCCGGCTTGGGCTGCGGCGTTCAGCGCCCCGGAGCCGCACACCAACGCCACCGGTGTGGGCAATGAATTGAGCAGGGCCTCGCTCACGACTCACTCCCCTCATCGCGGGTGGCAGGTACTGGCCGCTGCACTCGTTGCAGCGCTTCGGTCTCGATATCGAAGGCGTCCGGCCGGCAATACAGCCCCGGCGGCAACGGTCCGTCGCCCGGCGGGAACCGGGCGGCCAGGTCCAACAAGAAGTCGCGGGCCACCACATAGGACTCGCGCGAGGTGTTGAAACTGTCCTTGAAACTCAAGGAGCCGGGAAGGTTCCTGGGTGTGGGGAGGTAGATCACTGCCACCTGAGCCGCCGCCTGAGTCAGCGACGAGAGGCGCTGCTGGGCCGACAACAGGGCATTCACCGCCGGCACCAACTGCTGCAGCGAGGTTCCCGCCGGTTTCTCACCGGACGAACCGGTGTCGAAGGCGATGATGGAACCCGCGCCGCGGCGCATCGCGATGGACGTCGGCAGATTTGCACTGGCGAGGGCGTCGATGTAGGCGCGGCCGCCAATTTCTACCGGCGGCAGGACGCCTGGAATCGCTGACGAGGCCATCAGGGCAGGCAAGAGTTCACCAGTTTCTATGATGGCCGGTTGCCCGCTGATCATGTCGGTGGCAACGGCCGCGAACGGAATCACGAGGTCCTCAAACGCGCGGACGCTGTAGACCTTCTCAAGTGAGGTTCTCTCACCCGCGTTGTCAGCCAGCGAGGCCTTCGTCAGCGACGTCGGCGACACCATGCTCACCCAGCCGCCACCGACGATGTCTGTGAGATCGAGATCTGCCCACAGATAGAACAGTCGATTCACCGCCGCCACTGGATCCTCAGCGAGCAGGGCGCCGGTCAGCGCACCGGCGCTGGATCCCATCAGTTGCGCCGGCTCGAGGTCGGTCTCCCGGATCGCCTGCAGCGAGCCCAGTTGCACCGCACCATGGGCGCCACCGCCGGCGAACACCCACCAGGACGGTGATTGCAGCAGGTGGGCGACGGGCAGGATTCCGTCATTGGCGTTGATGACATCGCGCGGTCGCGCCCCCGGTACCTGCAACGTGGTCGGGGTAGATCCTCGCAATTTGATGGCCACCTGACCATCATGCCGACTCCACTCCCCCGGCGGCTAGCCGAGACATGCGCGTAATATTCGGCTGTGCATCCGTACCTCACGGTGAACCCGCCGATTGTCATCGCGCATCGCGGTGGGCCCGAGATGGCTTCGGAGAACTCCGACATGGCGTTCGCCCGAAGTGTCGGACTCGGTGTGCGCTACCTCGAATCGGACATCCGCACGACGTCAGACGGGGTGCCAATTCTGCACCACGATGCTGACTTGATCAGGGCCGCGCATTTCGGAGCCAAGGTCGAGGACATCACCTGGGGCGAGGTGTCACGCATCGAACTACCCGATGGTGGGCGCATCATGCGTCTGGACGAAGCCTTGACCACGTGGCCCGGCATCCGCTGGAACCTCGATGTCAAGGACGACAGATCAGTGGATCCAACGGTCGACGCACTGCTTCGCGCCCATGCGCTGGACCGCGTGTGCGTCGCATCGTTCTCCCGATCACGGCTGCAGCGGCTGCGGGCAGCCCTCGGCCCGGAGGCGGCAACGAGTGCCACCTGGCAGGAAGCGCTGACCCTGCTTGGTCTGCCCGGCGGTCGCCGCTTGTTCGGCCGCAACTGGCACCACCGCGATGATCGGCCGGTGGCAGTGCAGGTGCCACCGCGCGCCCGCGGGGTGCCGCTGTTGACGTCGCGGTCTGTTGCGGCGGCCCACGCACTCGGCCTGCACGTGCACGCCTGGACTATCAACGACCCAGGGCAGATGTCCAGCCTGCTCGACCTCGGCGTGGACGGTCTCGTGACAGATCGGCCCAGCGCCGCGCTCGAGGTGCTGCGGGCCCGCAGCTGAGGCCTTACATCGTTCTTACGCGTGTTGTGGCAACCAGAGCCGGATTCTGGGCATCAAACGGAGTAATCGTGGGTTGAGTTCCACGAAACACTCGACGAAGTCGAATGAGTCAAGCCAGAAATGTCTAGACCTGCGGCTCGCTGGGAACAACTGAACCATTGGCCGTTGTTGAGGCCACCACACCCGCTCGTTATTCGCGCGGCGGACCGGAGGATCCCGGGCCACCGCGCGGGAGGAAAGGAACACCATGGCAGACGGAGCACTGCGCGGAACCAGACTGGGCACATCGAGTTTCGAGACCGATGAGAATGTGGTCTTGGCACCGCGCCAGACGATTGTGTACGACTGCCCGGCAGGTCACGTGCTGACCGTCCCGATGGCTGCCGAGGCGGAAGTCCCTGCCGAGTGGGAGTGCCACTGCGGCGCCAGCGCACTTCAGCGCGACGGCGTCCGACCGGAAGTAAAGGCCGGCAAGCCGACTCGAACCCACTGGGACATGTTGCTCGAGCGCCGCAGCCTCGAGGAGCTCGAGGTCCTGCTGGCCGAGAGACTCGAAATCATGCGTGGACGGCCGGCTACATTCGCCGATCAGCGCAAGTCCGCTTAGTCTGACACCGAACTTATAGGTGCCGCTGCGGGGTCAATCTGGCTCTGGCGGCGTCCGGCCCCCAGGCCCCGTCGAATCCGATGGGGTTTGGGGGCCCTTCTCTGGTCCCACGATCTCGCCCGAGATCACCACCGGTCCCCCGCTACCGCTCCCTGGGGTCGAGGGCCCGGATGGCGGTTGCTCGGTGCGCACAACCGTCTCCCCCTCAATGATGGTGATGCGTTGCTGACCCCGTGCGGTCGCCGCAGCATCCACCCGAGTGCCGATCACGCGCCGTACCAGCCCACGTGTCGGTGGGAATACGAAGAACAGCCCAATGAGGCCGGTGATGAATCCCGGGATGATCAGCAGCGTTCCCCCGATCAGCAGCAACGCTGAGCTGCCCACCGCCGCGCCGAATCCGGTGTTCACGAAACCGGGGTCGGTCTGTGCGCGCTGAATCGCGATAGCCCACGCCCGCGATGCCCGCCCAACCATGGCCAGACCCAGGCCGAAGAACACCGCCCCCGCGACCAACACCGGACCCCAGCCGAATTCACCGACGAGGAACACCACGAGCCAGATTTCGGCAATCGGCAGGGCAAGGATCCCGAGCAGGATCAACAGGGGGCGCATGGACGCCTACCAGCCTTCGCCGGTCGAATGCCGCCGCCGGGCGTTCCGCCACCGACCCACCTTGCGGGTGCGATCACGAAATCCCCACACGGTGACCCGCCACAGCGCTTCGGTGACGATCTTCTGATTCATCTTCGAATCGCCCACCTCGCGCTCGACGAATTCGATGGGGACCTCTTTGACCACGAGGCCGCGGTGCAGCGCACGGTAGGCGAGATCCACCTGGAAGATGTAGCCGGCGCTGCCGACTCCGTGTAGATCCAACTGCCGCAAGGTGTCCGCACGAAACGCCCGGTAGCCACCGGTGGCATCCTGCAGCGGCATCCCCAACGCCCTGCGGGTGTACCAGTTGCCGCCCCGAGAGAGCAGTTCCCGCGACTTCGGCCAGTTCACCACCGAGCCACCCGGCACCCACCGGGAGCCGAGCACGAGGTCAGCCTCGCGCAGCGCGTCGAGGAGCAGGTGCAGCTGCTCCGGTTGGTGGCTGCCGTCGGCATCCATCTCGACGACGACGTCGAAGTCCCGTTCGAGCGCCCAGGAGAAGCCGGCCAGGTAGGCGGCGCCGAGTCCTTCCTTGCCGAGTCGGTGCATCACGTGAACGTGATCGTCGGAGGCGGACATCTCGTCGGCGATGACGCCGGTGCCATCGGGCGAGTTGTCGTCGGCCACGAGAACGTGGGCTTCGGGAACTGCAGCCCGCACCCGACTCACGATGCGCGTCACGTTGTCGCGCTCGTTGTAGGTGGGAATGATGACCAGGATCCGCCCGAGATCGGAGAAGTCGTTCACACCGATGACCCTAACGCGCGCCGCCGGGTGGTCGCCCCGACAACCCACCCGACCAAGCCGATGAGGGCCAGGACCGCCTCCGGTGCCCACTGCACGGTGTCGGCGATGGTCAGGGAATCGCGCATCGCCACATTGTCGACGAGGGAACCCTGAACCTGCTCCTCGAGTTCATCGATCACCGCGCCGTCGGGGGCGATCACTGCGGTGATCCCGCTTGTGGCGGCAATGAGCACGGATCGGCCGTGTTCGACCGCACGAAGCTGCGACATCGCCACCTGCTGCGCGGGTTGCGAGGTCCCTGCGTAGGTGGCGTTGTTGGTCTGAACGACGAGCGCCCGGGCACCGTCGAGCACCGTGTCGCGCACCAGCGAGTCATACGCGATCTCGAAGCAGATGATGTCGCCGACACGGGCCGGACCGAGTTGCAGCACACCGCTGACGTCACCGCCCACGAAGTCTCGGGGAATGCGTTCAAAACGACTGATCACGCTGGTGAGAAGGCTGCGGCCGGGCAGATACTCCCCGAACGGCACCGGGTGCTGTTTGATGTAGCGGTCGGTGGGGCCCAA
This sequence comes from uncultured Actinomycetes bacterium, assembly GCA_963752505.1. Taxonomy (GTDB): domain Bacteria; phylum Actinomycetota; class Actinomycetes; order S36-B12; family UBA10799; genus JACJWR01. The sequence continues at coordinate 67,445 of CAVVYM010000009.1, read as the reverse complement.
CTGCGGATCCCACACGATGCCGACGTTGTAGAGGGTGTCCGCGCTGGCCTCAAGAATGGCCCCGACCAGAATCGGCGCACCGATGGCCTTTGCGGCGGCGTCGATCTCGGCCCGGGCCGCCTGATCTGTGAGCGGATTGACGTCCGAGGAGTTCTCCGGCCAGATCACGGCTTCGGGCGCGGGGACCTCCCCCCGTCGGACTTGCTCGGCCAGATCGAAGGTGGCCGCCACGTGGTTGTCGAGCACAGCGCGCCGCTGGGTGGCGACGTCCAAGCCGATCCGCGGCACGCTGCCCTGCACAACGGCCAGTTGCACGTTCGCCGGGCCGCCTTGCCCCGCCGTGGGCAGCGGAACCAACGCACCGGACAGCGCCAACAACAACATGATGGCCACGGCCCCAGCCGCTCGGTCGAATCGTCGGGCGTACAGCTGCCGCGCAAGGACGACCAGCATGGCTCCGATGCCGGCGACCAACGCTGTCACGCCGACACTGCCGAGAATCGACGCCCACGGCGTGAGCGTGGTGTCGCTATTGGCGAAGGCGAGCCTTCCCCACGGGAAGCCACCCCACGGCAGCCGACCCCGCAGCGCCTCCACGAGCACCCACAGACCCGCCACCGCCAGCGGCCACCAACCACGCAACCAGGTCACCGCCGCGGTGCCCAGTCCGAGCAGTATCCACCAGATGCTCCAACCCACGGCTAGTGCTAGCCAGGCGTCTGGGCCGAGGACGCGCAGCCACGACAGCAGGATCAGGTTGAACGCCAAGCCCCCCAGGTAGCCGGCGAGTGCTGCCTGTTGCCAGGGCGCGCGCCACCAAGCCGCCGTCATCACCGCCACGCCGAGGGGTGCCAACCACGCGATCCCGGGATCGGGGAAGGCAAGCGCGCTGATGACACCGCCGAGTAGGGCCAACGCGCACCGGGCGCCCAAACCGATCGGTACCGGGCGCGTCGCCGTATCCTGCAGCTGCTTGTGTGGCGTCACCCAAGCGCCTCCGAGTCGAAGATGACCCGACCGTCAGCGACGGTCCGCGAACACGTTGGCAGCGGCACACCTGGGCTGAGGTCGGGCAAGCCCGGGGTCCCTGAGCGTGGATCCGTGGACCATCCCGCGACTCTGGTGTCCGGCGCCTGCACCAGCAATTCATCCACCTGCCACACCGCGAAGGTGGCCGGCGCCCCCACCGCGAGCACACCGCCGTCGCGACCTGCGGCGCGCCAGCCGCCGCGGGTGTGGGCGGAGAAGGCCGCCCGGACGCTGATGCGCTGATTCTCCGTGCGGTGGAAAGCGGCGGCCTGCACCGCCTCCCACGGTCCGAGCGGGGTCACCGGCGAGTCCGATCCAAGCGCCAGCGCGACACCCGCCGCCTGCATGGCCGCGAACGGATTCATCGACTCCCATCGTCGGCCGAGGCGCTCGGAGTACATACCCGTCGGCCCACCCCAGTAGGCGTCGAACATGGGCTGCACACTGGCCAGAATCCCCAGGGTGGCCAGCGTCTCGATGTGCTCCTCGTGCATCAACTCGACGTGCTCCAGGCGATGCTTGCCGGCCCGAACCCGATCGGGGCCCACAATCTGGGCTGCTTCGGTGAAACCGGCGAGGACGGTGTCCAGCGCGCCGTCACCGATCACGTGGAAACCCGCTTGCAGGCCGGTCTCGGTACAACCCACGACGTGGTCACGCACCCGCGCCGCGGTGAGGTAGAGGTTTCCAGTCCCGACGTGGTCGTGGTACTTCTGGCGCAGGGCCGCAGTGTGCGACCCGATGGTGCCATCGGCGAAGAGGTCACCGGCCAAGCCAACGATCCGTTCGTCGGGCAGCCGCGTCCAGGCGTCCTCTGCCGCCCAGTAGCCGACCACCGACGGTCCAGGTTCCGCCGCGGCGAGGTCAAGCAGTGCGACCAAGTCACGGGCACCGGCCAGATTCGGTCCGCCCATCTCATGGAACGACGCGATGCCCTGCGCCGCTGCCGCCGCTCGAATTCCGCGTTGTGCCGTGAGCCGGTCCTCCGCTGGCATGCCGTCAGCGACGGCCGCCCTCGCAGCGTGGTGGGCCATGTCTGTGAGCAACCCAGCGTCGGTGAAACCCGCGAGCGACGTGATGTGGGGCAGGCCGGCCAGCAACGCGCTCGACACCACCGAGGAGTGCACGTCGATGCGGTCGAGGAACACCGCGCCGCCGTAGGCAGCCCGATCCAATTCCATCCGGGTCGGCGCCCGCGAAACCTCCCAACTGCGCTCGTCCCAACCGAACCCGACGATGAGGCCGGCGCCCCGACGCCGCTCCGTCTCGGCGCGCACAGCATCGAGGACCTCGCCCACTGACTGGCATGCGGTGAGATCCAGACCCACGTCGGCCATTCCGCTGGCGGTGGTGTGAACGTGGGCGTCGACGAATGCCGGCGCCACCAGCGCACCGTCGAGTTCGACCACGGCGTCGACATCGTCCACGTGAGCCCGTGCGGCACCGTCGGCACCCAACCACGCGATCGTGTCGTCCGCGATCAGCATCGCCGTGGCGAACGGCTCACTCATGCTGTAGATAGACCCGCCGACGTACAGCGTGCGACCGCTCGACCCGTCGCGGGTACCCATGGCTGAACTCACGGTGATGAATCTAGCCGTCTTCGCCCAACCGAGCGCGGGGCGCGCACTCGAAAGGCCAACGTCGGGCAGGATGGGTGCATGCCGGACCTCCTCGCAGTTGGATCAGCCGAACTGGGGCCCACGCTGCTTGAGTTCGGTCTGCTCGTGCTGGGTCTGGGGATTCTGGCGCGGATCGCGGGCGTTTTCGGCTTCTCGGCGGTGCCGTTGTTCCTGCTCGCAGGGCTGCTGTTCGGCGAAGACGGCCCCATGCCGATCGTCAACGACGAGGAGTTCGTCAGTGTTGTCGCCGAACTGGGCGCGATCATGTTGCTGCTCATGCTCGGCCTCGAGTACAGCGCACGCGACCTGGTTTTCACGATGCGCAAGCAGTGGCTCGGCGGCCTGGTCGACATCGTGGCCAACTCCCTGCCCGGAGTGGCACTCGGGCTCATTCTGGGGTGGCCACCGGTGGCGGTGGTGGCCCTTGGCGGCATCACCTACGTCTCTAGTTCGGGCATCGTGGCCCAAGTCGTGCGGGACTTGAAATGGCGACGCAACCCGGAGACCTCGCGGGTAGTCGGGATCTTGGTGGTCGAGGACATCGTCATGGCTCCGTACCTGCCGATCCTCACGGCCCTGGCCACGGGCGCCGGTCTCGTCGGTGGCCTCATCAGCGTGTCGGTGGCGCTGGGCGTGGTCGGCCTGGTGATTCTGGTGGCGTTGCGCCGCGGCGAATCCGAGAAGAGCCTGCTCGATCCCAAGCACCCGCTGTCGTTGCTGCTGAGCGTTTTCGGTGCAGCTGTTGCGATTGCCGGTTTCGCCTCCATTACGGGCTTCTCGTCGGCGGTCGCGGCCTTCCTGGTGGGCCTGCTGCTCACCGGCGAGGTGGCCAACGTGGCACGCGCGACGCTGGCCCCCCTGCGGGACCTCTTCGCAGCGGCCTTCTTCGTGTTCTTCGGTTTCACCACGCCGATCGAGCAAATCCCCTCGGTGTTCTGGATGGCGTTGTTGCTGACCGTGGTCAGCGTGGGCACGAAGTACGCCACCGCCGCGGTGATCACACGAGATCTGAAGGTGTACCCGGGGTCCACCCGGCGAGCGGGCGCCCTGCTTGCCGCCCGCGGTGAGTTCAACGTCGTGGTGGCGGGCATCGCCGCAACGTCACCGGTGGTGCCGCCGCAACTCTCGGCCCTCGCGGCCACCTTCGTCTTGCTCACGGCGGTGGTGGGCCCGGTGCTGGCACGTTTCAGCCCACACCCGACGCGTCGCATCGTGCCGCGGGCCTCAGGGCCCTAGCGCGCCGCCACACGCCCTCGCTGGCGCCTAGTGGTCCACAACCACCAGGTTGTGGGTCTCCTCGTTGCACGACAGCACGCCGTCCTCGGTGGCGATCACGATGTCTTCGATCCGAGCTCCGAACTTTCCCGGCAGATAGAAGCCCGGCTCCACACTGAACGCGAAGCCGGCTTCCACCGGTGTGGCGTTGCCAGCCACGATGTAGGGGTCCTCGTGGGTGTCCAAACCGATACCGTGCCCCGTGCGGTGCACGAAGGCCGTGCCGAGTCCAGCCGCCGCCAGTACGTCCCGGGCCGCCGCATCCACCGACTCACATGTGACGCCGGGCCGCACGTGTGCCACCGCCGCGGCCTGCGCCTCCTGCAGGGCTGCGTAGGCGTCGACGAACTCCGCGGGCGGCTGCCCGACGGCGTACGTGCGGGTGCAATCCGAGCAGTAGCCGCTGGGCATGGTGCCACCGATGTCCACCACAACCGGATCGCCGAGTTCGATAACGCGGTCGGACACCTCATGGTGGGGACTGGCCCCGTTGGGCCCGGAGGCGACGATGACGAAGTCGACCGTCTCGTGGCCTTCGGCCAGGATCGCCTCGGCGATATCGGCGCCCACCTGCCGTTCCGTGCGACCGGGGCGCAAGAACCCCGGCACCCGCGCATGCACCCGATCGATGGCCGCGCCGGCCTCCCGCAGCGCCGAGACCTCCATCTTCGACTTGCGCATCCGGAGGGCGGCCACGGACTCATCGGCCGTCAACCGGGCCAGCCGGAAGTTCTTCTGGAAGGCGAACACGTGGGCCGCCCACATCTGCGGACTCACTGCCACCTTGGAGGCATTGCTGCACATGTTGGCGATCAGTCGGTGCGGATCCTCGGTCTCCGCCCAGGTCACGACGTCAACGTCCAAGTCGGCCACCGGGCTGGCGTTGGCCGCAAGCACCTCCAACTGGGGCACCACGATTCGCGGCGGACCCTTGGGTGTGACCACCAAACACGTGAGGCGTTCGAGTGCCACCGCGTCGTATCCGCACAGATACTTCAGGTCCGCGCCGGGCGTGATGAGCACTGCGCCAATCCCGGCATCGGCTGCGGCCTGCGCAGCAGCCGTGAGCCTGCGCCGGTACTCCTTGACTGTCATGTGGGTACCCATGAACCCACAGTGCCAGGCAATTGGGCGGAAGACTCGGCGATTGGCCAGGTCAGGAGGTCACCTCAGCGGTGTAGTCGACGACACCCCGACGAATCGCTGCGGCCGCTGCGTGGGCCGTGTCGGACAAGTCCGAATCCGCTCCGTGGGCAGCCACCGACACCTGGTCGAGGAAATCCGCCAGTTGCTTGCACCAGCGCACGAAATCTCCGGCGGCGAGGTCCACCGCGTCGAGCACCTCCGGCAGCGGGCGCCCTGAAACCCAGGCATGGGCGGCCCGTGCGAAGCCGGCATCCAACGTGCCGAGGAAGGCCACCCGGTGGTCGCGTTCGACCTCCTTCAGCCTGGCCATCAACGCGGTCTGGTCACGCAGCACCCGCTGCACCCGTTGATCGGGCACCCGTGGCGCGATGGCATCTTCGGGTGTTCGACTCTGAAAAACCAAGGCTGACGCGACGGCGGCGAGTTGCGCCGGGTTCAATCCGTCCCACACGCCCTGCCTAATGGCCTCCGCAGCGACGAGGTCGTTGTCGTTGTAGATGCGAGCCAACCGCTTCCCGTCGGCGGTGACCGCTGCGTCATCGCCGCTGTCGGTGAGGTAGCCGAGTTCGGCCAACACAGCGCACACCCGATCAAACTGACGGGCGATGGAGTTCGTCCGCTGCTCCACTCGGCGCTGTAGCGATTCGATCTCCCGCGTGAGCCGGTGATAGCGCTGGGCCCACCTGGCGTGGATTTCCCGGTCTTCGCACCCGTGACAGGGATGCTGGCGGATCTCGGCACGCAGTTGGGCGATGTGGGAGTCGTTGGCGCCGCCGCGCTGCCGATGTGAACCTCGCGGACGATTGATCGCCATACCCTGGGTTCGGTCACGCAGCGCTAGCGCGAGGTCCCGGCGCCCAGACGCACTGCGCGGATGGAACCCCTTGGGAACGCGCATTCGAGTGATGGCCTCGACTGGCGCTTGGAAATCTGCCGCGGAGAGTCGGCGTACCTGGCGATCCACGGTCACGACCTGGGGCCTGGGCTCGAACTCCTCTGAAACACCGGGATCCACGACCACGGCCGGTCCGGCCCGGCGCCCCGCCGGGACCACGATGACATCGCCGCGGCGCAGCCGGGTGAGGCTCTGCGACACTTCCTCGCGCTCAGCCGCCGAACTGCGCTTGGCCAGTTCCTTCTCGCGTCGCGAGAGTTGCTCCCGCAGTCCGGAGTACTCGACGAAGTCGCCCAAGTGGCAGGTCATCGCCTCGGCGTAGCCCTGGGCGGCCTCCTCGTTGCGGCGCAACGACGTGGCCAAACCGACCACGGCCTGGTCGGCCTGGAACTGTGCGAAGGACGTCTCCAGAACCTCGCGCGCGGTGTGCCGTCCCAGACTGTCGACCAGGTTCACCGCCATGTTGTAAGACGGGTGGAAGGACGAGCGCAGCGGATAGGTGCGCGTGGCTGCCAGCCCTGCCAACGCCTGCGGTTCCAGTCCCTCGTGCCACACGACGACGGCGTGACCCTCGACGTCGATCCCCCGGCGCCCGGCGCGACCCGTGAGTTGGGTGTACTCCCCCGGTGTGATTTCGGCGTGGGTCTCGCCGTTCCATTTGGTGAGCTTCTCCAGCACCACGCTGCGGGCGGGCATGTTGATGCCGAGGGCGAGCGTCTCGGTGGCGAAGACGCACTTGATCAGGCCCGACTGGAACAGCTCCTCGACCACTTCTTTGAATGTCGGCAGCATCCCGGCGTGGTGCGCGGCGATGCCGCGGGTGAGCATCGCAACCCAACTGGCGAAGCCGAGCAGCGCAAGGTCGGACTGAGGCAGGTGCGCACATCGGGTCTCAGCGACGATGCGGATGTGCTCGGCTTCCGCGGCCGAAGTGAGTCGAAGACCGCTCGCCGCGACCTGTTCCGCGGCGGCCTCACAGCCCGCGCGGGAGAAAATGAACGTGATTGCTGGCAGGAGCTCGTCCTCGGCCAGCCGCTCGATCACCTCGTAGCGCATGGGCACCCGCGGACCGCGGCGGCCGCGGCGCTGATAGCCCTGGCGCTTCCGGCGGCGGAATTCCGCCTGCGCATCCTGCGAGAGGGCCTGCACTGTCGGGTTGATGCGTGGTTGTCCGTGATCGCCCTCGACGAACAAGTCGTACAGTCGGCCACCAGCCATCACCTGCTGGAACAGCGGCACAGGGCGATGCTCCTCCACCATGACCTCGGTGCTGCCGCGCACGGCGCTAAGCCACTCCCCGAACTCCTCCGCGTTGCTCACGGTGGCCGACAGCGCGGTGACGGCCACGCTCGGAGGCAGCTGGATCAGGACCTCCTCCCACACCGCCCCCCGTGCCCGATCGGCGAGGTAATGCACTTCGTCCATCACGACGTGGCCGAGCCCAACGAGCGCGGTCGAGTGCTCATAGAGCATGTTGCGCAGGACCTCGGTGGTCATCACCACCACCGGGGCATCGCCGTTGATGGCGTTGTCGCCGGTGAGCAGCCCGACGCGGCTGGCCCCGTAGGTGCGGCTGAGTTCGGTGTACTTCTGGTTGCTCAGCGCCTTGATGGGGGTGGTGTAGAAGGCTCTGCTGCCCGACTGCAGAGCGAGGAACACGGCGAACTCGCCCACGATCGTCTTGCCGCTCCCTGTCGGCGCGGCCACCAGCACGCTGCGGCCGGACTCCAGCGCCGCACAGGCACGCAGTTGGAAGTCGTCGAGGGTGAAGGGCTGCGCGGCGGCGAAGGTTGCGCGCAGGCTAGTGGTGCCCTCCCGTCGGCGACGTGCTGCCTCGAAGCGTTCGGACGCTGATGGCACGACGCCCGACTCACACCTGCACGGGCACGAACGCCCGCAGTGCACCGGGTCGGACGTCCACCGTCACGGGCAGCGCACCCACCCGCTCGCCGTCTGCGTAGGCCACCTGGTCAGGCGCGTCCAATCTGATCGACTTGCCGCTGTATTCGCTGACGGCGGGGTGAGAGATGTGCGTGCCCGAGAAAACCCTGGGGAAGACCTTGAGGAAGGTGGGCTTACTGACGCGACCGAGGAACGTGAGCGAGAGCTCCCCATCATCCGGCGCCGCGCTTGGGCATACCTTCATTCCGCCACCGTAGGACATGCCGTTGCCCACCGCCACGAGCATCGCGACCCCGTCGTGATCCTCGCCATCGATGTCTACCGTGTAGGGAAGAGGCCGAAAGACGCTGAGCTCGGCCACGATCGCCAGTAGGTAGCGCGCCTTTCCTCCGGGCCACCGCATCCGGTTGGCCCGCTCGTTGACCAGCGAATCGAAGCCGGAACTCATCACTCCGAGGAACCAGCGGGATTCGCCGCCGGCGGCCGCGACGAACCCCAGATCCAACTGCCGTTCATGCCCGGCGGCTATGACGTCCGCCGCTGCCGCCACATCGTTGAGCGGGATGTTCAAGGTCCGTGCGTTGTCGTCGCCGGTACCCACCGGGATGATGCCCAGCGGGATGTCCGTGCCCGCGACTAGTTGAACTGCGAGATTCACCGTGCCGTCGCCGCCACAGGCCACGACGGCGTCGATACCGCCCTGCTCGAGCACGGCCCGGGCATCGGCAGCGCTTGCCTCGGCCGTTGCGCCGCTGATCTCCACGACGTCGAGGCCTAACTCGGTGAGGCGCTGAACAGCCACCGGAGCATTGCGGCCACCACGCCCGCCACCCGAAGTGGGATTGACGAGCAGGATCACCCGCCGGGGCGGGTTGGCAGGGCTCATGGGCTGGACGCTACTCCCCCGGGAGCGGGCTCGTCTCGTCATCGTCCCACGTGTCGTAGTCCGGTTCGTCGGATCGACGGGCTCGTCGGCGGTCGTTGAGGAAACTGAACGCGATGGCGCTACCCACCAAGAGCAGCATCGGCAGGGCCAGGACGAACATGGTGATCGGGTCACCCGACGGCGTCGCCACGGCGGCGAACACAAAGACGCTGAAGACGATCCCCCGCCACCACGAGAGCAGCCGTTTGCCGCTCAGCACGCCGACCACGTTGAGGGCCACGAGCACGAGCGGAATCAGGAAGCCCAACCCGAACACCAAAGCGGTGCGGAGAAAGAACGTCAGGTACTTGCTCACTTCGACGAAGTTGCCGACGTTCTCGGGGGTGAAACCGAACAGCAGGTCCAGACCCTTCGGGAGCACCAGGTAGGCCATCGCGATGCCGGTGAGGAACAGCGGAAAGCCGAGCGCGACGAACAAGTAGGCCGTGCGCTTCTCGTTCTTGTGGAGTCCAGGTGTGACGAAGCGCCACAGCTGGTACAGCCAGACGGGAGCCGACAGCACCAAGCCAGCCATTGCGGAGACCTTGAGTTTCAAGGTGAAAGGGTCCGTCACACCGAGGACAACCACCTCGATCTCGCGTCCCTCGGCTTGCGCCTGGTCGATCACTTTCGTGATCGGCTCGGACAGGAATGTGTAGATCTGGTCGTAGAAGATCCAGCCAACCACCATGCCGATGACAATTGCCAGCGCACTCTTGAACAACCGACCGCGCAGTTCGCGCAGGTGCTCGGTGAGCGTCATGGAGCCGGGCGGCGGTGCCGCATCAGGCTCACTGGCCGACGAAGACACGCCGGAATCGAAGGTGGTCATGACCAAACGCGCAGATCAGGCGTTCGTCCGCCCCGAGGGTGGCTGCTGCCCCTGTTCGGCCGACTCCACCGGTGTCGAGCCAGGCAGCGGCGCCGGATCGGCGACCGCAGGCGGCACCTGCGGAGTTTCTGGTGCCGCAGCGACGGCCGGTGTTTCGTCCGAGGACTTCTCTTCGTCCATCAAGCCCTTGGTCTCGGACTTGAAGATTCGCAGCGATCGACCGATACCGCGCGCAGCGTCCGGCAACTTCTTCGACCCGAAGAGGAGCAGCACGATGAGGACGAGGACCAGGATTTCCCAGCCGCGCAAATTCGGCATACGCACGAGCCTTTCGTCGTCGGCCGCCCCCGGGCAGGGCAGGCGTTGTTATCGAAGAGGATACGCTCTGCTCGCCCGATCTGGCCAAGGCAGCCACGACGAGTCACCCAAAGTCCTCACCAGCGCAGGCGTTTGCGCTTGCGCGGTCCACCCGTCGTGGGTCGATGGTCGGCCATCAGACTCTCGAACGTCGCCTCATCGCGTAGCGCGAGGGCGAAGTCGAGCACATCGTCGTAGGAGATCGCCGGTCCGTTGCGGGCTTCGAGTGCTTCTGCCGGTATCACGCTGGTCGGAACGCCAGCGCTGCTGAGCAGGTCGACAATCTCGGTGTCGGCCGACTTCCGCACCGTTTCCCCGCACTCACTGCAGCGAAACTTGTACGTCGCCCACGTCGGAGCGACGTTCAACTCCAGATCCACCGGATGCAGATCGATGTCACCACAGTCCGGGCAGGTGACCTTGATCGTTGTCACCGTGCATCCACCTCCTCGCGCATGCTGCGACCGCTCGTGGCCTACGGGCGCCCCGGATGAACGAGGCACGATTCGTAGTCCGCAGTGTGGTGCACACGCGGGGGCGCTGTCTGGCGTTTGGTGAACTTCCCTACTGACCGGTGTGACGGGCGACGGCGTAGCTCGGGCCGATCCGAGCGGCGATAGCCCTTAGGAGACAGCCAGGAGGTCGATCACGAAGATCAGTGTGGATCCGGCGAGCGGATGGTGACCGGTCTCGCCGTAGGCGAGCCGAGGCGGAATGATCAGTTCGCGGCGTCCGCCGACGCGCATGCCGGGGATGCCTTCCTGCCAACCGGCGATGAGGCCCTTGAGCGGGAATTCGATCGGCTCGCCGCGCGCCCAACTCGAGTCAAAGTCTTCGCCGGAGCCGAAATCGACTCCCACGTAGTGGACCTTGACGTTGGCACCAGGCGTTGCCTCAGCGCCATCCCCGACCTTGATGTCGCGGATCTCCAGCTCGGTGGGCGGGTCGCCCTCGGGCGGATCGACAAATGGGCGTTCTAGTTCACTCATCCGGCCACTTCCTCTAGGTCGACGACAAAGACAAGGGTCGAGTTGGGCGGGATACCCTGCAGAGCCTGGTTTCCGTACGCCTGGTCGGGCGGGATGATGAGCAGCCGGCGGCCTCCGGTCTTCATCCCCACGAGCCCCTCCTGCCAACCGGGGATGACCCGCTCGAGCGTGACAGCGATGGGCGATCCGCGATCCCAGGACGAGTCGAAAGTGGTCCCGTCGCTGAAGAGCACGCCTTCGTACTCGAAGATTCCAGAGCCGCCCGCCTCCAGCTCGGGTCCGGTTCCCTCATAGACGTCGACGACAACCAATTCGGCAGGTGCTGCCTGGTCTGGTGTGACGGTGACGCTGGGTTGCCCACCCTTGGCGCCAGTCACGGTGACGCCGTCGCTCGTGACCGCCGGGGCGGCATCGCCGCTTGCGGCTGGTGCGCCCGGCTGGGACGAAGTGGGGCCTGGGGATACCGGGTTGCTGGCCGCGGATGCTTCAGGCGAAGGTGACCCGTCGGGTTGGGAGGTGGAGTCGGAACTGCACCCCGCTACCAGGAGAACGGCGGCGAGCGGGGTGGCAGCGACAAGGAGTCGACGACGTCGGCTGTTGTGCACCAGGCAACCCTACCTGGAAGTCACATGCTTTCAATGAGGCGCGAGACACGTTCGTCGACGCTTCGGAAGGGATCCTTGCAGAGCACCGTGCGCTGCGATTGATCGTTGAGCTTGAGATGAACCCAGTCGACGGTGAAGTCCCGGCGGCGTTCCTGAGCACGACGAATGAAATCGCCGCGCAACTTGGCACGCGTGGTTTGCGGCGGCACCGTCTTCGCCTCGAATACTCGAACATCGTCGGTGACGCGGGCTGCGAGTCCATTGCGTTGGAGCAGGTAGAAGAGACCTCGGTCGCGGTTGACGTCGTGGTAGGCGAGATCCATCTGCGCGATCCGCGCACTGGACAAGGTGAGGTCGTGACCGGCCATGTAGCGATTGAGCAGGCGTTGCTTGATCGCCCAATCGATCTCGGTGTCGATGAGCCCGGGGTTCTGCTCCCGAATCGCCTGCAGGGCACGGCCCCACAGTTCTGCGGCCCGCGCTGCGGGTGTTCCGGGTGCGAGCCAGCCCTGTCGATCCGCGTGGTTGACGGCCCGTTCGTAGTACTCGGTCTGGATCTCCAGCGCGGTACGCTGCCGACCGTTGGCGAGGCGCACCGCCTTGTTGCCGGTCAAGTCGTACGAGATATCGCGGATGGCCCGGATGGGGTTCTCCAAGGCCATGTCTCGGATTCCCACGCCCGCCTCGAGCAGTCGCAGCACCAAATCGGTGCTCGCCACTTTGAGCAGGGTGGTGGTCTCGGACATGTTCGAGTCGCCCACGATGACGTGGAGGCGCCGGTAGCGGTCCGCGTCTGCGTGGGGCTCATCGCGGGTGTTGATGATGGGTCTGCTGCGCGTCGTGGCGCTCGAGACCCCCTCCCAGATGTGTTCGGCGCGTTGGCTGAAGCTGTACACCGCCCCGCGTGGGGTTTGGAGCACCTTGCCAGCTCCGCAGATCAACTGCCTGGAAACCAGGAATGGGATGAGTGCATCAGCCATGTGGCTGAACTCGCCGGCGCGCGAGATGAGGTAGTTCTCGTGGCAACCGTAGGAGTTTCCAGCTGAATCCGTGTTGTTCTTGAACAGGTAGATCTCCCCGCCGACACCCTCTTCGGCCAGCCGCGCCTGGGCGTCCACCACGAGGCCCTCGAGCACCCGTTCGCCAGCCTTGTCGTGCGCCACCAGTTCGACGATGTCGTCACATTCCGCAGTCGCGTACTCGGGGTGACTGCCGACGTCGAGGTAGAGCCGCGAACCATTGCGCAGGAACACGTTCGAGGAACGGCCCCAGGAAACCACTCGGCGAAACAGGTAGCGGGCTACCTCGTCGGGTGAGAGCCGCCGCTGGCCCCGAAAGGTGCAGGTGACGCCGTACTCGGTCTCCATGCCGAAGATGCGCCGCTCCATGGGCACTATCCGGCCAGTGCTGCGGCGAGCTTCTCACCAGTCAGCCGCCGGAACGAACGCCGCGGGCGACCCCTTTCCAGCACCGCAACCTCCAACAGGGACTCGGTGAGCGGTTCAGGGCGATCCCCCGAAAGCACATCGCGGGCCAGCTTCACCGATGAGGATAGATCCATCCCGGGTTCCCACTTCTGTTTCAATTCGGCGGTGATCGGCTCCACCGAGCCACCCATGGCGACGAAACCCTGCTCGTCGGCCACGGACCCGTCGAAGCCGATGCGGTAGAGCTGATCGGTGGCTTCCGACTCTCCGACTTCGGCAACAACCAGCTCTACCTCGTAGGGCTTGGTCGCCTCAGTAAAAACCGAACCGAGGGATTGGGCGTAGGCGTTCGCGAGGCTGCGACCGGTGACGTCTGAGCGGTCGTAGGCGAAACCGCGCTGGTCGGCGAATCGGATGCCGGCGACGCGCAGATTCTCAAACTCGTTGTACTTTCCCACTGCGGCGAACCCGATGTGGTCGTAGATTTCGCTGATTTTGTGCAGCGCCTTCGACGGGTTCTCCGCGACGAGGAGGATCCCCGCATCGCCTGCGAGCACGACGACGGAACGCCCTCGTGAGATTCCCTTGCGGGCGAAATCGGCCTTGTCCTTGATCAGTTGTTCAGGCGATACGTAGTACGGCGTGCTCACGAGCGGTCACCCCCGGCGGGCCGCAGGGCCGCCTTGGGTCCATCGGGGCTCGTGCGTCGGACCGCGACCACGTCCTCGGCAAGTTCGGCGGTCTGAGTGGCGTCGAGCATCCGCACCCCATCGGCGTCTACCACGGCGAGCAGCGGGTAGATGTGGCGATACAGGTCCGGGCCCCCGGTGGCTGAATCGTCATCGGCCGCATCGAAGAGGGCTTCCACGCATACCCGGGCGCAATCGAGGGCGGACATCTGCGGGTGGTAGAGCTTCTTGAGCGACCCGCGCGCGAACAGCGAACCAGATCCGACCGCGTAGAAGTCGTGCTCCTCGTACCGGCCGCCAGTGACGTCGTAGGAGAAGATGCGACCCGAGCCAGCTGCCAGGTCATAGCCGGCGAACAGGGGCACGACGGCCAGGCCCTGCATCGCCATGCCCAGGTTGGAACGAATCAACGTTCCCAACCGGTTGGCCTTACCTGCCATCGACAGCGGAACACCTTCGATCTTCTCGTAGTGCTCGAGTTCGAGTTGGAACACGCGCACCACCTCCATCGCCAGCCCGGCACTGCCGGCGATGCCGACCACCGAGTACTCGTCGGCGGTAAACACCTTCTCGATGTCGCGCTGCGCGATGATGTTCCCGATTGTTGCTCGGCGATCACCGGCCATGATGACGCCGCCGTCGAAGGTGCTGGCAACGATCGTGGTCCCGTGCGGCGCGGGCAGGTCCGAGGTGGCCGCGGTCCGCCGATCGCGCAGCGCGTCATACTCCCCGTCGCCGGTAGCCCCGCCACCGGGCAGTTGCTCAGGAGCATGGGTGGCCATGAACTCCATGAATGACGAGGACCCCGCCGAGAAGTAGTGGCCAGGAAGCCCGGGTCCGGAGTACGAGCGCGTCACCTACTGACCGCCCTTCTGCACGAAGGCGGCGACGAACTCCTCGGCATTGGTTTCCAACACGTCGTCGATCTCATCGAGCAGGGAGTCCACGTCGGCATCACGCGCCGCGGTGTCGCTGCTGGTGTGAGCCGCCGCTTCAGCTTCCTCGGCGGGAACGTCGTCGGTGTCGTCGGTGCGCTTGTGAGCGTGCTCCTGGGCAGACATCTGTTGTTCCTCCTCTTGATCGACGCCGCGGCGCCGGCATCCGGGCGCAGTCTGAGGCGGCAGGCCACGTGTGCGCCAACAGGAATGACCCTAGCCCGAAAGTGGTGCCGATCGATGCGCTACGCCAATCGTGACACGAAGCCGCGAAGCGCGCGTGCCCGCAGGCGGGGCGGCAGCCAGCGGTCAACCGCGGCGCGGACGACTCGTCTGGCCGCCAGCGGTCAACGTACGGACCAGCGCGGCAGCGTCTGGACTGGCGTCGAGCAGTGCGCGAACGTGGCCCTCGGTGCCTTTGAATGGATCCAGCGTGGGCACCCGAACCAACGGATCGTGGCCCGGTAGATCGAAGATCACCGAGTCCCAACTGGCGGCGGCGACATCCGCGCCGTAGCGGCGGATGCACTCCCCGCGAAAGTAGGCCCGCGTGTCGGTGGGCGGATGTTCGAGGGCGAAGTCCACTTCGTCGTCGGTGGTGAGGCGTTGGAGGAGCCCCCTTGACTCAAGTTTTGCGGCGAGGCCCTTCTCCGGTTGGACGTCGGAGTACTGCAGGTCGATCAATTCCAGCCGTGCGTTGCCCCAATCGATTCCGTCGCGGCGCCGATAGCCATCGAGCAGTCGCCGTTTGGCGACCCAATCAACCTGATCGGCGACGTCGTCCGGGTCGTTGTCGAGGCCGTCGAGCAGTGCGTGCCAACGCTGCAGCACGTCGGCAGTCTCGTCGTCGACATCCGAGCCAACGGTGCCGTCGACGAACTTCACCGCCTGATCGGCGTACTCTCGCTGGATTTGCAGGCCGCTGAGGTTGCGGCCGTCACGCATGGCGACGGTGCCGCGCAGAGTGGTGTCGTGACTGATTGCATGCAGCGCCGCGACGGGGTTGACCGGCATGAGATCGTCGGCCAGCCACCCGGCCTCGATCATTCCGATGACCAGCGAAGTGGCCCCCATCTTGACGTAGGTCGCCACCTCGCTGAGATTCGCATCGCCGATGATCACGTGCAGGCGACGATGGAACTCCGGATCCGCATGCGGTTCGTCGCGGGTGTTGATGATGGGTCGTTTGAGAGTGGTCTCGAGGCCCACCTCGACCTCGAAGAAGTCGGCCCGCGACGACAACTGGTAGCCGTCCTGCTTCCCGTCCTGGCCGATGCCTACCCGTCCCGCGCCGGCAAACACCGGCCGTGAGATGAGAAAGGGGGTGAGGTGGCGCACCACGTCCGCGAAGGGGGTCCGCCGGCTCATGAGGTAGTTCTCGTGGGTGCCGTAGGAGGCGCCCTTGTTGTCGGTGTTGTTCTTGTAGAGCCCAACTTTCCCCACCGCCGGGATCGCCGAGGCGAGGCGACCGGCCCGCGCCATCACCACCTGCCCAACTCGGTCGTAGAGCACAGCCTGGCGCGGCGTCATGACCTCCGGCGAGGAGTACTCGGGGTGCGCGTGATCCACGTAGAGCCTGGCCCCGTTGACCAGAATCACGTTGGCCAAGCCGAGATCGTCGTCGGTGAGCTGCGACGGATCTGCCTCGGCGCGGGTCATGTCGAAGCCGCGGGCGTCGCGCAGCGGCGACTCCTCCTGGTAGTCCCAGCGGGCCCGGCGTTGCCCGGTGAGACCGCATTCGGAGGCATAGGCGTTGACGACGTGCGTGGAGAGCACCATGGCGTTGACGTTGGGCCGACCGGGAACCGTGACGCCGTACTCGGTCTCGATGCCCATCACCCGTCGCACTGTCACGCGCTGAGCCTAGCCCGGCTGCCCCTACAGGTATTGCCCGGTGTTCGACGTGGTGTCGATGGAGCGGCCCGGCTCACCGCCGGTCTTGCCGTGCACCAGGGTGCGGATGAACACGATGCGCTCGCCCTTCTTGCCCGAGATCCGCGCCCAGTCGTCCGGATTGGTGGTGTTGGGGAGGTCCTCGTTCTCACGGAACTCGTCGACGCAGGCTTCCAACAGGTGCTGCACCCGGATGCCCTTGTTTCCGGTGGCCAGGAATTCCTTAATCGCCGACTTCTTGGCCCTGGCGATGATGTTCTCCAGCATCGCACCGGAATTGAAGTCCTTGAAATACAGAACTTCCTTGTCACCGTTGGCGTAGGTGACTTCCAGAAAACGGTTGTCTTCGGATTCGGAGTACATGCGCTCGACCGAACGTTGAATCATTCCCCGGACGCACGCCTCCTCGTCGCCGTCGTGCTCTGCGAGGTCGTCGGGATGCAGCGGCAACCTGGCCGTCAGGTACTTGCTCATGATGTCGCCGGCGGCCTGGGCATCGGGACGGTCGATCTTGATCTTCACGTCGAGCCGGCCGGGCCGCAGGATGGCCGGGTCGATCATGTCCTCGCGATTGGAGGCGCCGATGACGATCACGTTCTCCAGGCCCTCGACGCCGTCGATCTCGCTGAGCAACTGCGGGACGATTGTGTTCTCGACATCCGAGGACACACCGGAGCCCCGGGTGCGGAACAGCGAATCCATCTCGTCGAAGAACACGATCACCGGCATGCCCTCGCTGGCCTTCTCCCGCGCTCGCTGGAAGACCAGCCGGATGTGACGCTCGGTCTCCCCGACGTACTTGTTGAGCAACTCCGGGCCCTTGATGTTCAGGAAAAACGAGCGACCTTCGGCGGTGCCGGTGCGCTCGACCACCTTGCGAGCCAGCGACGCGGCGACGGCTTTCGCGATCAGGGTTTTGCCGCAACCGGGTGGGCCGTAAAGCAGGATCCCCTTCGGTGGGCGCAACTCATGCTCGGCGTAGAGATCCGCGTGCAAGTAGGGCAATTCGACGGCGTCGCGAATCTGCTCGATCTGCGAGGCGAGCCCGCCGATGTCGGTGTAGGCGATGTCCGGCACTTCCTCCAGGACGAGCTCCTCGACCTCGGACTTGGGGATGCGCTCATAGGCGTATCCGGCGCGCGCGTCCAGCAGGAGCGAGTCGCCAGCGCGGATCACGGCGCCGCGCAACGGTTCGGCGAGGCGGACCACTCGTTCCTCGTCGGTGTTCCCCAGCACCAGCGCCCGGTCCCCCGGCGGCAGGAACTCCTTGAACATGACGATCTCGCCGACGCGCTCGAACTCGCAGGCCGCGACCACGTTGAGG
Organism: uncultured Actinomycetes bacterium; assembly: GCA_963752505.1. GTDB lineage: Bacteria > Actinomycetota > Actinomycetes > S36-B12 > UBA10799 > JACJWR01. The sequence goes on along the minus strand of CAVVYM010000009.1, from coordinate 49,600 downwards.
GTGTCGTTGAGCATCACCTCCTGGCCAGGCACCAGGACCTCGGCGTCCACACCTGGGCTGATCACCACTCGATGCTTGCGACCGGAGACCATGATGTCGGCCATCCCGTCGCCGTGCAGCGCCAAGAAGACGCCGTAGCTGTTGGGCGGTTCACCCAGTCGATCAAGCTCTTCGCGCAGGGACACGATCTGGTCGCGCGCGTCGCGCAGCGTGCTCGCAAGACGTTCGTTGGACTCCCGAGCGGAGGCTAGCGACGCCTTGAGGGCAGCATTATCGGCCGCACCGCTCTCCTCGTCCTGCCGGTGTGGTCGACCCTCATAACGGTCCGCCATAGTCGCCTCCTGGGCCTCGCGTTGACTGACCCAACCCTACCCAGCCGGGCCGGAATTGCCACCAGTTCCGCTGACGCCGGATTCTCCGCCGCCACGCCAGTCCTGCCCATAGGCACCTTTGGCCGGGCGTGTGCGCCGGGTGGGCAGCACAGTTCCATCGGCGAGCCGACGTGCCAGCACGAGGAACCCGGTGTGCCCCACCATCCGGTGTGACGGCCGCACAGCGAGGCCCTCGACGTGCCAGGGGCGCACCAGCGTCTCGCTGGCCTGCGGCTCGGTCCACCGCCCGTCTTCGCGCAGCGTCTCAACGACTCGCGACAACTGAGTGGTGGTGGCCACGTAGACGCATAGCACCCCACCGGGACGCAGCCACGCCGCAGCGGTGGGCACGCATTCCCAGGCGGCCAGCATGTCGAGCACCACGCGATCGGCCGAACCGTCCCCCTCGGACGAGGCGAATTCCCCCACGTGGAGGATCCAGCCCGGTTGCTCGACACCGAAAAACGTCTCCACGTTGCGCGCAGCGATCGCGGCGAAGTCGGCCCGCCGCTCGAACGAGAGCACCCGACCGGTGGGGCCCACCGCGCGCAGCAGGCTGCACGTCAGCGCCCCCGAACCAGCCCCGGCTTCGACGACCACGGCTCCCGGGTACACGTCGGCCATCCCGACGATCATGGCCGCATCTTTGGGGTAGACCACAGTTGCGCCGCGCGGCATCGACAGCACGAAGTCGGACAGCAGCGGGCGCGCGGCGACGTAGGGGGTTCCTTTGCTGCTCATGACCACGACGCCCTCGGGCCCGCCGATCAGGTCGTCGTGGGCAATCGAGCCCTTCGAGGTGTGGAACAGCCGACCGGGTTCCAATGTGACGGTGTGCAGCCGGCCCTTGGGATCGGCCAACTGCACCCGATCACCCACCCGCAGGAGGCCGCTGCGGGCCTCGGCGCCAGATTCGCTCATGATTCGCGAGCCTACGCTGGGGTGCCGACGGAGAAGTCGGGCGCACGAACGTTGCCAAAGGCGCCGATAGGTGAGGCGACAGTTAGACTTCCCAAATGAGCGACGAGGCAGCCCGCCGCACGAACGGGCTGCAGTTCACGATGATCGGCATGCCGGTCTCGGTCCCGCTGTCGGGGCTGCTGGGTGTGGGCCTGATCGCCTGGCTCTGGGCGCCGAGTTTCGGCGCGGGGGGCACCGGCATGGCCGCGGCAGTCGTATTCGCCGTACTGCTCTACGTGGCCATCCTCATCCACGAGCTTGCCCATGGCATCACCGCACGGAGCCTCGGAAACAAGGTGCACGGCATCACGTTGTGGATCTTCGGCGGGTTCACGGTGTACGAACGCGCCGCCATCACACCGGGCCGGGAGGCCGCCATCGCGGCGAGTGGACCGCTTGCCACGTTGGGCCTCGCAGCGGTGCTCCAAGGGGCACTGGTCGCCGTGGGGGATTCGATGCCTGCGGTGGTCGCCAACGTGACATCGGCCCTGGTGTGGACCAACGTCCTGCTCGGTGTATTGAACCTGTTGCCGGGACTGCCACTCGACGGTGGCGGCATCGTGCGCGCCCTGGCGTGGAAACTCAGTGGGAGCGAGTACCGCGGCACCACCATCGCGGCCTGGACCGGCCGGGCGCTGGCGGTTCTGGTCGTGCTCATCCCGCTGGTCTTGGCAGCCATCCCCGGCTCTGGCATCGGCCTGCTGACTGTTGTGGTGGCCGCCGTGTTCGGCGTGTTCGTCTGGGTTGGCGCGACGGCGGCCCTTCGCCAGTCAACGCTCGAGCGGAGAATCCCCTCCCTGCGAGCCGCCGCACTGGCGCGGCGGGCAGTTCCGGCACGCGGCGACGAATCGTTGGCGCTGGCCCGCCAACGCATGTACGACTCCCACGCCGGCGCGATCGTGGTACTCGACGACGGTGGCCGGCCAACTGGAATCGTGAATGAGACCGCGGCTGCTGCCACGCCACCGGAACGCCGAGCCTGGATTCCCGTCAGTTCGCTGGCCACTCCGCTCCCCACCGGCGCCCACGTGGCCGCCGAGTCATCGGGCCACGACCTCATCGACGCTCTCCGGCGCGCGGGAGCGCCGGCCTTGCTGGTGCGTGATGCCGACGGTGCCATCTACGGCGTGCTCTTTGTTGATGACGTCGAACGTGCCCTGGCGTGACAACTCGTCCACACGCCTGCGCCCGATTTGTCGGACCCCCGCCTAGGCTTGCCCCATGACGTCAGCACTATCTGCACGGACCCGGGCAGACTCGCCCCCGGTGGTTCTCATCCCGCCGGACGAGTTGTGGCACACCGAACGCCACTCCGGTCACCCACTCCTCGGTGCCCTGTCACCGTCGCGGGCGTCGGACTTCACCACCTGCCCGCTGCTCTACCGCTTTCGGACGATCGACCGACTGCCGGAAGAACCCACGCCCGCCATGGCGCGCGGCACCCTGATCCACTCGGTCCTTGAACGCATCTTCGACGTCCCCGCGCCAGAGCGAACCCTGCGCACCGCGGTCGACTTGCTCCCGAGTTCCTGGGACGAGCTCGTGGCCGACGAGCCCGAGCTGCTCGCCGCGCTCGGCGATGCTGAGGCCTCGCCGGCCCAGACCGCTGCTTGGCTGGCCGAATCCGAGCCGCTGCTCGCCACGTACTTCGCCATGGAAGACCCCAGGTTCCTACAGCCGGCCCATCGGGAACTGCACGTGGAATACCAACTACCCGACGGTCCGGTGCTCCGCGGTTTCGTCGACCGCGTCGACGTCGCCGAAGACGTCGGTGTGCGCATCGTGGACTACAAGACCGGACGCTCACCGGGTCCGCACTTCGAACAGAAGGCCATGTTTCAACTGCGCTTCTACGCCCTGGTCATCTGGCGCATGACCGGCGCCCTGCCGAAGATGCTGCAACTGACCTACCTCGGCAACGGCGAATTCCTGCGACTGGTGCCCGAGATCGACGATCTTCGCACTTTCGAGTCGAAGGTACGTCGGTTGTGGGAGTCGATCGTGGCCATCAGCGAGACCGGAGAGTGGCAACCGCGGCCAGGTGCCCACTGCCGCTGGTGCTCCTTCACCGAGTTCTGCCCGGCCCAAGGCGGCGTGGCCCCGCCGCTGCCGACTCAAAGGGCCGCGCGCGGCGATGTCAGGTAGCGTCGAAGGATGACTGCAGACCCCGGGAGTGGCGCTAAATCCGTTGTCGGTGAGGGCGTTCCGGCCGCACGGGCGGTCGGCCTGACCAAGATATACGGCAGCGGCCCGATGCAGGTGGTTGCGCTCGACGCGGTCGACGTTCAGCTCACGGCTGGCGAATTCACCGCGATCATGGGTCCGTCGGGCTCCGGCAAGAGCACCCTGATGCACTGCATGGCCGGCCTCGACTCCATCACCGCCGGCGAGGTCTTCCTCGGTGAGGCAGCGCTCTCTGTGCTCAGCGACAAAGCGCTCACGCAACTGCGTCGCGACCAAGTGGGCTTCGTATTCCAGAGCTTCAACCTCATTCCCACGCTCAACGCCGCGGAGAACATCACGCTGCCGCTAGATATCGCTGGCCGGAAACCCGACCAGAAGTGGTACGACACGGTGATCGACACCGTCGGTCTGCGCGACCGGCTCGACCATCGACCCAGTGAGCTCTCTGGGGGTCAACAGCAGCGTGTGGCGTGTGCCCGCGCGCTCGTGAGTCGCCCAGCAATCATCTTCGCCGACGAGCCCACGGGAAACCTCGACTCCCGGTCGGGGGCCGAGGTGCTGGGCTTCTTGCGGCGCAGCGTCGACGAGTTCGGACAAACAATCGCGATGGTCACTCACGATGCGACAGCGGCCAGCTATTCCGACCGCGTCCTCTTCCTCGCCGACGGTCGTGTGGTGGACGAACTACGCAACCCCACCGCCGACGCGGTGCTGGATCGCATGAAACATCTCGATCGGGTCGCCCTGACTGAGGCCGAGTAGTTCGATGCTGCGAGCTACTCTGCGCGCGCTTGCCGCCTACAAGGTGCGTCTGGCGCTGTCTGCACTCTCCATCATTCTTGGCGTTGCTTTCGTCGCCGGCACCTTCATCTTCACCGACTCGTTGCAGAAGTCGTTCAACGACCTCACAAGTGCCGGTCAGGTTGACCTGGTCATTGAACCTGTGGCGGCATTCGACGCAGGTTTCCAGAACGATGGAGCAGTACGGACCATGCCCGCCTCCGTCGTGACTGACGTCGCGGCCGTGCCGGGGGTGTCCGAAGCTGTCGGCGCCGTGGTCGTGCGCAACGTCTCGGTTCTGGGTCCGGACGGCAAACCGCTAGGAACCGGCGGTGGGCCGGGTTCGGTCGGCTTCGGCGAGGGGTGGATCGATTCCGAGGCGCTGGCGGAATGGCGCCTTGTGGAAGGCGATGAGCCGCAAGGCCCTGACGCGGTAGTCGTCGACCAGCGGACTTCCGATCAGGCGGAAGCTGCCATCGGCTCGACTATCACCGTGTTGCTGCCCAGCGGCGAACGCGTGACGCCCACCGTGGTCGGCATCGCCGAGCCCGTACTGCTGGGTGGGGGCGCATCTGTGGTGCTGTGGACCGGCGACGTGGCTCAGGAGTTACTCACCGGACCGGGCGAAATCACGTCCATTCGTGTGCTTGGTGACCCGGATGTCACGCAGACCGAACTGCAGAACCGCGTCGCTCCTGTCCTTCCCGTCGATGTCGAGAGCAAGACCGGAGAGCAGGTGGCCTCCGAGCTCAGCGATCAACTCAACGAGGCTCTCGGCTTCCTCAACACCTTCCTGCTGGTATTCGGCTTGATCGCCCTCTTCGTCTCTGCGTTCCTGATCTACAACACCTTCAGCATCCTGGTGGCCCAGCGGTCTCGCGAACTGGCCCTGATGCGTGCAATCGGTGCGACGCGTCGGCAGGTTCGGACGTCAGTGTTGATCGAGGCAATCATCGTGGCGTTTGTCGCCTCGAGCCTCGGCCTCGCCGTCGGCGTCGGAGTGGCCCAGGGCCTCAAGGGCCTGTTCGCACTCCTCGGCGCTCCGCTGCCGGGCACTGGATTGGTGCTGCTCCCCCGCACTTTCATCGTGGCCTACGGCATCGGCGTTGTCGTCACCCTCGTGAGTGCGATGGTGCCTGCCCGACGAGCGTCCATGGTGCCTCCCGTGGCCGCGATGCGGGAGGAGTCGGCGCCGATCGCCGCTCCACTGCTGCGCCGAGGCATCGTAGGAGGCGTCCTGCTGGCGATCGCGGCCATCTTCGCGGTCCTCGCCCTTCGCCCCACCGACAACGGCACTGCGGCGGCCCAACTGCTCGGCCTCAGCGCCCTCGCCGCCGTGTTCGCCGCACTGGCTCTGGCCCCGCTTGCCGCCCGCCTGCTCGTACCCATACTGGGGCTGCCGTTCTCCCGCAGCACCGTGGGCCGACTCGCGGTCGAGAATGCTCGTCGCAACCCGCGGCGCACTGCCGCCACAGCCGGTGCCCTGATGATCGGCCTCGCGCTCATCAGTGCCATGAGTGTCATCGCCACGTCCACCATCAAATCCACCGATGCGGTGGTGGACGACGTCATCGGTGCCGACTACGTGGTCTTCGGGGCCACTTTCCAGCCGTTCCCCCCAGTCGTACAAGAGGCTGTGGCCAGCGTCGAGGGTGTCGACACTGTCACGGGCGTGCGCTCTGCGGTGGCGCAGATCCCAAGTTCCGGCGACAACGCCACAATCATCACGATCGTCGATCCGAGCGCCATCAGCGACGTCTTGAACCTCAGCCTCTCCGCCGGTGACCTCGCGGCTCTCGACGATCCGGGAACTGTGATCGTCGATACCGACACCGCCACCGACCTCGGCGTCGGGGTGGGCAGCACACTCAACATCCTGACGCTCAACGGACCGGTCGAGGTGAAGGTGGGCGGCCTGTACGAACCGGCCGGCTTCTTCCAAGGCCTGGTTGCGGGCAATGCCAGCTCCGAGTTGCTGGGATCGCCCGAGCAGGATTCCGCCGTTTACATCACCACGGACAAGGACAGCGATCCCGAAGCGGTCCGCGCCGCCCTCGACGCCGCCCTGGAGCCCTACCCCACCGTGACGCTGCAGGACCAGGTGGAGTTCAAGGAACAGATCCGCGCCTCCATCAACCAACTGCTGGCTTTCATCGTGGCGCTCCTGATCCTGGCGGTACTCATCGCCTTCCTCGGAATCGTCAACACCCTGGCCCTGAGCGTCTTCGAGCGCACCAAGGAGATCGGTCTGCTCCGCGCGGTGGGAACGACACGCAAACAGGTGCGGCGCATGATCCTGATCGAATCTGTGCTCATTGCGGTGCTGGGCAGCGTGCTTGGCCTCGTGCTGGGGGTCGCCTACGGCATCGGCCTGCAGCGGGTGCTCGCCAACGAGGGCATCAGTGAACTGGGCGTCGACGTGCCGCAACTCATCTTGTTCGTCGTGATCTCGGCCGTCGGCGGTGTGGTCGCCGCCTTGTGGCCCGCGTGGCGAGCATCCCGGCTCAACGTGCTGCGAGCGATCGCCAGCGAATAGTCCACGCCTGACGCGTCGGTGCGTCTAGTCTGACGCCTATGGCGCGAACCAAACCCACCCGCGACCCCAAACGCCGCACCCGTCGACGTCGTCGCCCCGACGAGCCATCGCCGTGGCAGCCGCTTGCGGTCGCCATCGTGCTGCTGACGATCTTCGGCGTGCTGATGGCGGCCGGCGGCGTCGCAGGTTGGTGGACGGCCGCAGCCAATGAGCCCGCGATCGGGGACCTGTCGCGCTGGTGTGAGCGAGTGTCCGGCGGAGTACTCCGCGAGCCGGTCAATGTGGCGGGCAACCTAGCGTTCGTCGCCGCCGGGCTTGCCATGATGGCGGTTCTCGCCCGCGATACCGGCCGCGACCGGCCCCACCGGAATCCGTTCATCGGCAACCAGCCCATCGCCTTGCTGTACGCGGCGACTGCCATCTTCCTCGGGCCCGGCAGCATGCTGATGCACGCCAGCCACACCTTCTTCGGTGCCTGGGCCGACAACGTTTCGATGGTCATGTACATCGTGGTGCCGGTGCTCTACAACTTCGCGTTGCTCGGCAGATGGCGCGTTCGCTGGTTCGCCACCGCCTACGTCGTCACAGTGGCGGCTTACGCCGCTGGCTATTGGGTGCTCGGCCCCGACCTCGGTATCAACTTGGAGTTGTTCGCGGTGGCGATCCCCTTGTGGATCATCAGCGAGACCCTGGTCCGGTTCCCGTCGGAGAAGTACCGCTGGTATTCCGGGCTGGTCGGCTTCGGCGTCGCGATTCTGTTCGGGGTGTTTCCCTGGACCATCGTCATGAACCTCGACGAGTACTGGTGGGTGATCCTGTTCTGGTTGCCTGCGCTGATCTCGAAGGGTGCCGTGCCGGTGCGACGCACGTACACCCCTTGGTACTGGCTGGGCACAGCGTCATTCCTCGGCGCCTTCTACATCTGGAACCTCGGCAAACCGGACACCTGGTTCTGCCAACCCGACAGTCTCATCCAGGGCCACGCGATCTGGCACGCGCTGTCCGCACTGGCCACCTGGTGCTTCTTCATGTTCCTGCGGACGCAGCGTTTCGACCCCAGGGTCGCTGTCGCCGAAGCGCCGCCGGATCCAGATGACAACGAGGAGTCCGCGCCCGCCGACGTCGACCAGGTCGACGAGGGCGACGCCGCAACCGATGCTGGCGCGTCAGTCTCCGGTGAGCAGTCCAACGAGGCGTTGCGGCGTCCACTGCTCGAGTGAGGTCGTCACGTGCAGGCGCGGGTGGGGATTCAACTCCCCCACATGTGGAACTCCGAGCACCACGCACCCGGCGGCCAGCCCAGCAGCCACTCCGGTGGCGGAGTCTTCGATCACGATGCACTCCTCCGGTGGCACGCCGAGTCGGGCACACGCAGTGAGGTAGGGCAACGGGTCCGGCTTGCTGCGTTCAACCTCGTCCCCTCCGATGACGACGTCGAACGAGGTGTGGAGGTCGGCAAGCGCGGCCTTCATCAGTTCTCGCCAGGAGTTGGACACCAGCGCCTGCGGTACGCCGGCTGCGGTGAGTCCTTCGTGCAATCGCCGAGCGCCGGGCATCCAGGGCACGTGCCGGGTGGCGACGAGGTGTTCGATGGTGCGGTTGAGCCGTTCGGCGAGCGTATCCACCTCCACCCCCACGCGCTTGGCCATGTACTCCGTCACCCGGTCGAATGGGCCACCCACGGCCACGGCTTGGTCTTGGGCATCCCAATGACCGCCGAATGATTCCATGGTCTGCGTCTCGGCGGCCATCCACAGTTCCTCGGTGCGCACGAGGGTTCCATCCATATCCCACAGCACGGCTGCTGGCACGTCTATCCGTCACTTTCCGCCCGCGGGCACTGAGAGGTGCGGTGCGCGAGCCGTATGCGCCAACATCTCGGCGTATCCGGCCAAGCGCCACGGTGAGCTACCGACATGTGCGACGGTAGTGCCATTGATGTTCCCATGCCCGCTCTGCGAAGGACCGAGTAATGACCCTCACCACCAATGCGACGGCGAATGCTCATTGGTTCAACCAACCGGCATCCGACGTTGTGGCGGCGCTGGGGTCCGATGCCGTCAACGGACTGGATTCCGGCACCACCGCGGCACGACTGGATCGCGACGGTCCCAACTCGTTGCCGACCGCGCCTCGGCCCACCATCTGGGCCCTGATTGCCCGACAGTGGCGCGACCCAATGACGATTTTGCTCTCGGTGCTCATTGTCGTCAGCGTGTTGGCTGGCCAACCTGAAACGGCCATCCTGGTCGCCCTGCTGGTGTTGCTCAATGTCTCGATGGGCGCGCAGCAGGAGTACAAGGCCCAGGCCAGCGCCGATGCGCTGAACTCGATGGCGGTTCCCACCGCACGCGTTCGCCGCGACGGCGTGCTGGCGGATATCCCCGCTGTCGATCTCGTGGTCGGCGACATCATCGTGGTCGAGGCGGGTGACCTCGTGCCGGCCGACGCCCGCATCACGACGTCGGCGAATCTGCAGGTGATCGAAAGTTCCCTCACCGGCGAGAGCACCACGGTCGACAAGGGTGCCGCCGCTGTTGCGGATCCGGAGGCGGGGCTGGGTGACCGGACCAGCATGCTGTTCGCCAACACCTCGATCACGCGTGGCTCCGGCGATGCAGTGGTCGTGGCCACCGGCGAGGCGACTGAGATGGGTCGCATCGCCAGCATGTTGAACACCGTGCAGGCCGAACCGTCGCCGCTGCAGAAAGAGCTGCGTCAACTGACCATCCGGCTGGCGATTGTCTGTCTGCTCGCGGTGGCGTTCATCGTGGCCATTGGATTCGCCCGGGGTCTGGACGGGTCGACGATCGCACTCGTCGCCATCGCGACTGCCATCTCATCGATTCCCTCCGGGCTGCCGACGTTCCTGACGGCGATGCTCTCCTACGGCGCCCAGCGGCTCGCCGCCGCCAAGGCAATCGTGCGCACGCTGACGGACGTGGAGACGCTGGGTTCGGTGTCGGCCATCAACAGCGACAAGACCGGCACGTTGACCATGGACATGATGACCGCGGTTGACATGTTCACCGGCGGTCAGTGGTTCCACATCGAAGGCGAGGGCTACTCCAGCCAGGGCGCGATCCTGCACAGCGCAGGGTCGCAACTACCGGACTTCGACGCACTCGGCTACGGCCTGACGCTGTGCAGCGACGCACGGGTGGACGCCGAAGGCAATGTGATCGGTGATCCGACGGAACTCGCCCTCGTAGTGCTGGCCGCGAAGATGGGCGTCGATGCCGATATCAGCCGCCGCGAGTATCCGAGGGTGGCGCTGGTGCCATTCGACTCCTCGTACAAGTTCATGGCCACGTTCCACCTCGCGCCGCTCACCGACGACGCACCGGACTCCCTGATCGGGCTCGTCAAGGGGGCCCCCGACGTTGTGCTGGCCCGCTGCGACAGGGCCCTGTGGCGCGGCGAGGTCGTACCCATCGACGACGTTGCCGAACAGCTTCGACAGGCCAATGCCGACCTCGCCGGACGGGGCCTTCGCGTGATGTCGTTCGCCTACGTCGACCGACCTGTTGAGGATGCAGACGCGGTCGCAGCGGACCCGATGGCCGCGGTCAACGACCTGGTGTTCGTTTCCCTCGTAGGAATCATCGACCCGTTGCGACCGTCCGCGATCGACGCGGTTCGCACCGCGCGGCACGCCGGAATCGAAGTACGCATGATCACCGGCGATCACGCCGTGACTGCCGAGGCCATCGCAAAGGATCTCGGCCTAGGCCCCGGGGTGGTTACTGGTGCGCAGATGGAACGCATGAGCGATCAGGCACTCATCGACACGTTGCCGCGCCTGCACGTCTTCGGTCGGGTATCGCCGCAAGACAAACTGCGGCTGGTCACCCTCATGCAGCGCGACGGTTCGGTGGTGGCGATGACCGGCGACGCGGTCAACGACGCCGCCGCCTTGAAGAAGGCGGACATCGGTGTTGCCATGGGTAGCGGCGCGGAGGTCACAAAGCAGGCCGCCAACATGATCCTCACCGACAACAACTTCGGCACCCTCATCACGGCCGTGAAGCTCGGTCGCGACATCTACAGCAAGATCACCGCGCAGATCCGTTACGTTCTGGTCGGACTGTTCGGCGTGCTCGGCCTCATGCTGCTCGCCAGCGTTTTCAACATCAATTCCGGCAACGCACTCACGGCCTCGCAGTTGATCTTCGTCACCTTCTTGATCGGGCTGTTCCCGGCGCTGGCGATCTCCACCGACGCATCCGAGCCCGGGCTGATGGATGCACCGCCGCGAGATCCCGATCTGCCGATTCTGAACAAGTCCACGCTGCCGCGCTGGTTGGTGTTCGGAGTGGTGCAGTCGGTGGTGGGTCTGGTGGGCTTCGTCATCGCCGACCGCAATGGCTGGGGCGCCGAAGTTGGGCAAACCATGACGTTCGCCGTCATGGGCGTCTCGACAGTGCTGCTCGCAGCAGCCCTACGCCGCGACCTGACCCCGGGCTGGTTCGGCCCCTACCCCGTGTACTTCTCCTGGCTACTGGCACCACTGGCGCTGACCTGGCTGGCAGTGGACTGGAGCAGCCTGCAGCCGCTGCTGGGTACCGTCGCCCTCAACGGGTCACAGTGGTGGATCGCCATCGCCCTCGCCGTCGTCCCAGCGCTGGTGATAGAGGTAGAGAAGGCCCTACGCCGCCGATCCAACGCCTCCTAGACACCCCAGGGAAGCCGAAGCGCCCGGAAGCCAAACCCCTTACCCAGCGTTGAAGTACATGGCCTCGGGGTGATGAAACACGATCGCCGACGTCGACTGCTCAGGGTGCAATTGGAACTCCTCGCTCAACTCAACACCCACCCGCTCCGGCTTGAGCAGTTCGAAGAGCAGCGTCTGCTGCTCAAGGTCCGGGCACGCCGGGTAGCCGAAGGAGTAGCGTTCGCCGATGTATTCCTGCTTGAGGATGCGCGCCATCTCCGGTGAGTCACCATGCCCGATGCCCCACTCGGCACGCACGCGCGAGTGCCAGTATTCGGCCAGCGCTTCGGTGAGTTGAACGGACAGGCCGTGGAGTTCCATGTAGTCGCGGTACGCGTTGGCCGCGAAGAGCTCGTTGGCTGCCTCGGCGATGGCATTGCCCATGGTGACGATGTGGAAGGCGACGTTGTCGACCTCGTCGGGCGCTGACCCGTCGGGCTTGCCGGGTCGCACGTAGTCGGCCAGGCAGAGGAAACGACCGCGTTGCTGGCGCGGGAAGGAGAACCTGCCGATCTCGCTGCGCGGGTTCTCGGGGTCGCCGATCACGATCTGCTCGCCGTGGGCCCAGGCCGGCCAGTAGCCGTAGATGACGGCCGCTTCGAGCATGCCCTCGGTCTGCACCCGGCTCATCCACTCGCGCAACCGTGGGACGCCCTCCTCGGCGACGATCTCCTCATAGGTCCTGGGATCGGACTTGGCCGGCTTGAGGCCCCACTGCCCACGGAACAGGGCTCGTTCGTCGAGGTAGGCGACGTAGTCAGCCAGCGGGATGCCCTTCACGATGCGGTCGCCGTAGAACGGCACGGGAGGGATGGGAGCGTCCGCGGCTACGCCCGACCGTTCGGGCACCACCACGTCGGGTGCTTCGGCACGTCGTGAGCCACCGGTGGCTTTGACACGACGTTGACGCAGTTCGGGCAACTCAGCGCCGGGGTCGCCCCGCTTGACGGCCATGACCGCGTCCATCAGGCTCAGGCCCTCGAAGGCGTCTCGGGCGTAGCGCACCTCCCCGTCGAACATGTCCGCGAGGTCCTGCTCGACGTAGGCCCGGGTAAGCGCGGCACCACCGAGAATCACCGGAAACCGCTCAGCGATCCCGCGGGAGTTCATCTCGGCCAGGTTGTCCTTCATGATGACCGTCGACTTCACCAGCAGGCCGGACATGCCGATCGCATCGGCGTTGTGCTCCTGCGCAGCTTCCAGGATGGCGTTGACCGGCTGCTTGATGCCGATGTTCACCACCGTGTAGCCGTTGTTACTCAGGATGATGTCCACGAGGTTCTTGCCGATGTCGTGGACGTCGCCCTTCACGGTGGCGAGCACGATGGTGCCCTTGCCGTCGTCGTCGGTCTTCTCCATGTGCGGCTCGAGGTAGGCCACCGCGGTCTTCATCACTTCGGCGCTCTGCAGCACGAAGGGCAGTTGCATCTCGCCAGCACCGAAGAGCTCACCCACCGTGCGCATGCCCGCGAGCAGGACGTCGTTGACGATTGCCAGCGGGGGTCGGGTGACCATGGCTTCGTCGAGGTCCGCTTCCAGGCCGTTGCGCTCGCCGTCGATGATGCGGCGCGCCAGGCGCTCGTCGAGCGGCAGGGCGGCCAGCTCCTCGGCCCGGCTCTGGGCTCCGCCTTGGGCCTGCGCATCGGCGAAAACGTGAAGGAAGTGTGCCAGCGGGTCATAGGTCATCTGGCCGGTAGCGTCGTATTCGCGACGGTCGTAGACCAGGTCCAGGGCCGCCTGCTTCTGCTCGTCCGGAATACGGTTCATGGGCAGGATCTTCGACGCGTGCACGATGGCCGAATCCAGACCCGCCTCGACGCATTCGTGCAGGAAAACGCTGTTGAGCACCTGGCGGGCAACCGGGTTGAGGCCGAAGGAAATGTTGGACAGGCCGAGCGTGGTGTGCACGCCGGGGTGCGCCGCCTTGAGCGCGCGGATGGCCTCAATGGTCTCAATTCCGTCGCGACGGGTCTCTTCCTGACCGGTTGCGATGGGAAAGGTGAGGGTGTCGACCAAGATGTCGCCCACGTCCATGCCGTAGTTGTCGACGAGGTCGCGGATGAGGCGATCGGCGACCCGAACCTTCCACTCGGCCGTGCGCGCCTGACCCTCCTCGTCGATGGTGAGGGCCACCACGGCGGCACCGTGCCGACGCACCAGCGCCATGGTGCGCGCGAACCGCGAATCGGGTCCATCGCCGTCTTCGTAGTTCACCGAGTTGACGATGCAGCGCCCGCCGAGCTTCTCCAGGCCGGCACGCAACACGTCGGGTTCGGTCGAGTCCAGCACGATAGGCAGCGTGGTGGCCGTGGCGAACATGCCCGCCAACGTCGACATGTCGGCGGAGCCATCGCGGCCGACGTAGTCCACGCAGAGGTCCAGGACGTGGGCGCCATCGCGCTGCTGGTCACGTGCGATGCGCACGCAGTCATCCCAGCGCTGTTCAAGCATCGCCTCGCGGAAGGCCTTGGAGCCGTTGGCGTTGGTGCGCTCGCCGATGCTCAGGTAGGTGACGTCCTGGTCGAACCGCACTGGTTGGTAGAGACTGGAGACTCCCGGCTCGGGCGCGGGTGTGCGCTTCTTGACCTCCAACCCGCGCACGCGGTCGACCACTTGCCGCAAGTGCTCCGGGGTGGTGCCGCAGCAGCCGCCGACGAGGCCGAGGCCGTAGTCGCGCACGAAGGTCTCGTGGGCGTCCGCCAGTTCGACTGGCTTCAACGGGTAGTAGGCACCGTCGGAACTGAGCTGGGGCAGGCCCGCGTTGGGCATGCAGGAGACGCCGATCGTGGCCTGCTGGCTGAGGACGCGCAGGTGCTCGCTCATCTCCGCCGGACCGGTCGCGCAGTTCAGGCCGATCATGTCGATGCCGAGGGCTTCCAACGCGTTGAGCGCGGCGCCGATCTCCGACCCGAGCAGCATGGTTCCGGTGGTTTCGACCGTAACGTGCACGATCAGCGGCACGTCGCAGTCGAGTTCGGCCATCGCGTCTTGCGCGCCGATGATCGCCGCCTTGGCCTGCAATAGGTCCTGGGCTGTTTCGATGAGGATCGCGTCGGATCCGCCCTCAAGCAGGCCGAGTGCGTTCTCGGCGTACGCGCCGCGCAGGGTCTCGAAGTCGACGTGGCCGAGGGTGGGCAGTTTGGTGCCCGGCCCGACCGATCCCAGCACCCAACGGGGCCGATCGGAGGTACTCCAGGAGTCGGCGGACTCCCTGGCGATGGCGGCACCTGCGCGAGACAACTCTCGAATCCGGTCGGCGATGTCGTACTCACCCAGGTTGGCCCAGTTGGCGCCGAAGGTGTTGGTTTCCACCGCATCGACACCCACCTCGAAGTAGGCATCGTGCACGCTACGTACGACGTCGGGCCGGGTGACGTTGAGGATCTCGTTGCACCCCTCAAGTCCCTCGAAGTCCTCCAGTGAGGGATTCGCCGCCTGCAGCATGGTCCCCATGGCCCCATCGGCCACGACAACTCGAGTGGACAGTGCCTCGCGCAGCGATGCGCTCACGTGTTACCTCCTGGTTACCCCCGATACTTCGCAGCGAGTGCGTAGGTCGAGGAGTCAAATCCGGCCACCTCGGTGCCGTCCACCAGCATCGGTGTCAACTTGCGGGCGAGCACCTTGCCGAGCTCAACCCCCCATTGGTCGAAGGAGTCGATGCCCCAGATGACACCCTGCGTGAACACCGAGTGCTCGTAGAGAGCCACGAGTCGCCCCAGTGTACGGGGATCGACGATGTCGGCCACCACAGTGTTGCTCGGCCTGTTGCCCGGCATCACCTTGGCACTCACGAGATCTGGCGCGACGCCCTCGGCGGCGACCTCGTCGGCGGTCTTGCCGAAGGCCAGCGCGGAGGACTGTGCGATGCAGTTGGCCACCAGCAGATCGTGATGGTCGGGAGCGTCGGCTGCGGGCAGCGGATTGAGGGTGTTGCGGAAGAAGATGAAGTCGCTGGGGATCACGGTCGTGCCCTGGTGGATGAGTTGGTAGAACGAGTGCTGGCCGTTCGTGCCAGGCTCGCCCCAGAACAGCGCACCGGTCTCGGTGTCGACCAACTCGCCGTCCAGGCGAACGCTCTTGCCGTTGGACTCCATGGTGAGTTGCTGCAGGTAGGCGGGAAACCTCACGAGGTACTGCTCGTAGGGCAGCACCGCGACTGAGGAGGTCCCGAGGAAGTTGCGGTTCCACACGTTGAGCAGGCCCATCAGCACGGGCAGGTTCTGTTGCCAGGGCGCGGTGCGGGCGTGGGTGTCCATCTCGTGCATCCCAGCGAGCATCGCGTGGAACTCGCCCGGGCCGATCGCCAGCATGGTCGACAGGCCGATGGCCGAATCCATCGAGTAGCGCCCGCCTACCCAGTCCCAGAAGCCGAACATGTTCGCGGTGTCGATACCGAATTCGGCCACTCCCGCGGCGTTGGTGCTGACCGCCACGAAGTGCTTGGCGACCGCGTCCTGCGAGCCCAGCGCCGCCACCGCCCAGGAGCGTGCCGAATGGGCGTTGGTCATCGTCTCCTGAGTGGTGAACGTCTTCGACGACACGACGAACAGGGTCTCGGCGGCATCGAGGTCGTGCACCGCCTCGACGAAGTCAGTGCCATCGACGTTGGAGACGAAGCGGAAGGTCATGTCCCTGCGGCTGTAGTGCTTCAGTGCCTCGTACGCCATTACCGGACCGAGGTCCGAGCCGCCGATACCGATGTTGACCACGTTCTTGATCGGCTTGCCCGTATGCCCCAACCATTCGCCCTCACGAATCCGGTTGGCGAAGTCGGCCATGCGGTCAAGCACGTCATGCACCTCCGCCACCACGTCCACGCCGTCGACCATGAGGCTGGAACCCTTCGGCATGCGCAGGGCGACGTGCAGCACGGCACGATTCTCGGTGACGTTGATGTGCTCACCGGCGAACATGGATTCGAAGTAGTCGCGCAGTCCGCGCTGGTCGGCCAACTGCCCGAGCAGATCCACAGTGGTGGCGTCGACGCGCTGCTTGGAGTAGTCGAGATACAGCCCGGCGCCCTCGGCAACCATCGAGGCCCCCCGCGCGGGATCGGCGTCGAAGAATTCGCGCAGGGTGGTGGCGCCGATCTGGTCTGCTCGGGTCTGCAGTGCCGACCAGGCCGGTGCGGTGCGCGGGCTGGTGCCTCGTTGTGTCATGACGGTGCTTTCCTCACTCATGTGGTCGGTGTCGGTTCACGTTCGATAAGGCATGCCACCTGGGCCTGCCGGGCTATCAGCCGGAGATGGCCATCGGCGTGCGCCAACCACCCACGTGCCGGGTCAGGAGTTGGGCGGCTTCCGGCCCCCAGGTTCCTGGCTGGTAGACCTCAACCGGCGGCGGCGCCTCGATGAGCGGTTGAACGATGCGCCACGTCTCATCGATCACGTTTTGGCTGGGGAACAGCATGTCGTTGCCGTTCATCGCATCCATAAGCAACCGCTCGTACGGCGTGGGCGTCTCGCCCAGCGTCGACGCGAAGTCGAGGTTGAGCAGTTCCGGTTCGGCCTTGTCGATGCCCGGCTTCTTCACGCGCACCGACACTCCGACGCCGGCGTGCCCGCCGATGCGCAGCACGATGTCGTCGTGGCCGGTGTGCGCAATCCGGTGGCGGTTGATCGACGCCGTGGGCGGTGGTTGCAGCCGCACCACGATCTCGGTGGCGGTGCCGGGCATCTTCTTGCCCGCGCGGATGTACACCGGCACGTGCTCCCAACGCCATGAGTGAAGGATGAGTTTGAGAGCCACGAAAGTCTCGGTAGTGGAGTCTTTGGACACTCCCGGGATGTCGCGGTACCCGGCATACTGGCCTCGAATCGCGTTGCTGGGATCAACCGACTCGACACTGCGGAAGAAATCCAACCGCCGACTCGACAACGACCCACCGCTCGGCGGCTCCAAGCCCGTCAGGGCCAGTACCTGCAGCAGGTGGTTCTGAACCACGTCGCGCAGCGCACCCACCGAGTCGTAGAACGACCCCCGATCCTCGACGCCGAATTCCTCCGCCATCGTGATCATGATTGAGCGAACGTACTTGCGGTTCCAGACGGGTTCGAACAGCGCGTTGCTGAAGCGCAGGTAGGTCAGGTCCTGCACCGGCTCCTTGCCCAGGTAGTGGTCGATGCGGAAGAGCTGGTCCTCGGTGACGTACTGGTGGAGGTCCGCCGCCAACGCGTCTGCGCTGGCGAGGTCGTGTCCGAACGGCTTCTCCACCACCAGGCGGGCGCGACCGCCGAGCAACTGCGCCCCAGCCAACCCCTTGGCCACCATGGCAAACAGGCTCGGCGGAATCTCGAGGTAGAAGCAGGGCGCCTCGGCGCCTTCGATCGCCTCGGCCACCTTCGAGTACAGCGCCGGATCGGCGAAGTCACCGGCGATGTAGGACATGCGATTGATGAGCGCGTCGAAGATCTTCTCGTCGAACGGTTCGTCGGCGTTCTCTTCGATCGCCGCGCGCGCCCGGTTGGCTAGTCCGTCCGGACCCCACTCGGTGGCCGCCACACCCACGATCGGCACCGTCAACAGGCCGCGACGCTCCAGCCGATAGAGCGACGGCAACGTCATCTTGTAGGCGAGATCGCCCGAAATGCCGAAAATGACCAAGCGATCGGACACACCGAGTTCCATGAAGCCTCCTTGTCGGATTCACACCCTAGTGCTCTGAACCCTCCTGATCCACCGCTGCGAAGTAGGGACCGGAGTGTTCACGCGACACGCCCCGGATCGCCCCGCGATCTGCGCGACGTCGCAGGACTAGGGCGGCCTGACGTGCCAGACTCCAAATGTGACTCCGGCCCGGTGCGTGGCCGGGAGTCGGCATCACCCCACTTGCCGCACCCCAGATGATGAACGAGGAGAGAACTGTGACAACTGATTCGCCGATGACTCTCGGAATGGTTGGACTCGGGCGGATGGGCGCGAACATGGTGCGCCGCATCATGCGCGACGGCCACAGCGCGGTCGTCTTTGACACCAACCCCGACAACGTGGCGGCTCTTGTCGCCGAGGGAGCCGTTGGGGCCCAGTCCCTAGCCGACCTCAAAGCCAAGATGGACGGGCCGCGGCACGTCTGGATCATGGTGCCCGCTGGGCACGTCACAGATTCCGTGATCGCCGAACTCGCGGAGGTGCTCGAGGACGACGACGTCATCATCGACGGCGGCAACTCCTATTACCGCGACGACATCCGCCACGCTGATTCGGTGAAGGACAAGGGCCTGCACTTCGTTGACTGCGGCACCTCGGGTGGAGTGTGGGGCATCGACCGCGGGTACTGCCTCATGATCGGCGGTGATGACAAGGCGGTCAACCGACTCACGCCCATCTGGCGTTCACTGGCGCCGGGCTTGAGCGACGTCGAGCGCACGCCGGGCCGGGATGGCGCGGTAGCGCCCGCCGAGGAGGGCTGGTTGCACTGCGGCCCCGTCGGTGCTGGGCACTTCGTCAAGATGGTCCACAACGGCATCGAGTACGGCATCATGGCTGCCTATGCGGAGGGCCTCAACATCCTTCACAACGCCGACGCGGGAACGCGCGGACCGTCCACCAGCGCCGAAACCGCACCGCTGAGCGACCCGCAGTTCTACCAGTACACGCTCGACCTGCCCGACGTCGCCGAGGTGTGGCGTCGCGGTTCGGTGATCGGATCCTGGCTGCTGGACCTTACGGCGTCTGCACTGCTCAAGGACCCCCAGCTCGAAGGCTTCAGCGGCCGCGTCTCCGACTCCGGCGAGGGCCGTTGGACCTCAATTGCCGCAGTTGAGGAGGGCATCCCCGCACCGGTGCTGACCGGTGCGCTGTACTCACGCTTCGCCTCCCAGGGCAACGCGCTGTTCGCGGACAAGATCCAGTCGGCGCAACGCAAGGAGTTCGGCGGCCACGACGAGTTGAAGGAGTCGTAAGACCGGGTCGGGCGGCGTTGACGATTCGTCCCACGCCGCCCGGCTCCCGGTGGGGCTACGCGTCGAAGACTTCCGACTCGAGCGTGAAGTCGGCGGCGCGGAGTCGATCCGCCAGCGCATCGCCCATGGCCGTGGCTGGGGTGAGAACCCCCGCTCGGTCAGGCAGCGCGGCACCGTCGAACGCCAGGCTCAGCGCCGATTCGCCCAGCATCACGCACGTGGCGGCGTAGCCCGGATCGCCCTGCGCACGGACCTTGGTGCGCAACACGACACCGGATTCGGTGTTGGCGTAGATCTCGATCGCGAAGTGTCCGTTCGCGCGGGTCTTCTCACTGGGCCCCTCCCCCGGCGCCGGTAGCACTCTGTCGAGCACAGCTCGCGAGGGCCCGAACGCCATTCCAGCCAGCAGCCCGGCGAGTCCGACCGTCAGGCCACCGGCGAGTACCGGCCCGAGCGGCGAACTCCCGAAACCCATCACTTCGCGGTAGCTGAAGTGCTCACCGTAGGCGTAGTCGAGCAGCGCGTTGGAGCGGCGGACGATGCGGGTGTTGAACGGCGCCATCACGAACGGACCCGCCCAGATCCCGCTGGTGGCCTCGCGGGACACCCGGAACGAGTCGTTGTCCGGCGAGTGCTTGGTGCGCGGTGGATCGAGGTCGCGTTGGGGGCTGAGGCCGTAGGGGTCCCCCACCACCCGGCGGGTCGCAGGATCTCGGCGCATCACGTCCATCTGGTTGCGCATCGAATCGACCGTTCCGCCGCTGAAGCCACCGCGCATGCTCGTGACCACCAGCGTGGTGGCGCCCAGTCCGCCCGCCTGGTGCTCGGCCGCGTACCGATGGGTCTCGTATACGCCGAGGTCCGAGGGCACCGAGTCGAATCCGCAGGAGTTCACGATGCGCGCGCCGGTGGCCTGCGCCAACTCGTCGAATTCGTCCGCACAGGCCCGCACGAACAGAGCCTCGCCGGTGAGGTCGGCGTAATGAGTGCCGTTCTCAGCACACGCGCCGACCAGCGGCAGTCCGTACTTGGCGTAGGGACCCACGGTGGAGGCCACCACCTTGGTGGACCGCGCCATCGCCGCCAGTGACTCTGCATCGCCGGCATCGGCAATGATCAGCGGCCATTGCGCGGCAGCGGGCGGCAGCGACGCGCGGATCTGCGCCAATTTGTCATGGGATCGGCCCGCGAGTCCGATGCGCGCTTCCGCGGGCGCCGCCCCGGCGAGGTAGTCCGCCACCAGCCGTCCGACGAAGCCGGTGGCGCCGTAGACAACGATGTCCAGTTCTCGTTCATCGGTGGGAGTCATGCCTCGACGCTATCCAGGCATTCTCCATCGCGCTAGGCGGCACGGGGCTACAGTGCGCAACTGTGGAGCCCACCACACTGCCAGCAGTCACCACCCCGGTGCGCCGTCCGATTCCAGCGGGGCTGGGACGTCTGGCCCTTGGCGCCATTGGTGTGGTGTTCGGCGACATCGGAACATCGGTGCTCTACACCTTCGAGGAGATCTTCTCGGGGCCCCATCCCATCGGAGTGTCGCCCGACCGCGTTTTGGGTGCCGTCTCGATGATCTTCTGGACCTTGACGTTGATCGTCTCGGTGAAGTACGTGCTCGTGGTGATGCGCGCGTCGAATCAGGGTGAGGGCGGCATCATGGCGCTCACCGCGCTGATCAGCAGGCTCCGCCTGTCGGCCCGATCCATGGCCCTGCTCACCGCAGCCGGGGTTTTCGGCGCCGCCCTCTTCTACGGCGACGGCATGATCACTCCAGCGGTCTCGGTGCTCAGCGCGATCGAGGGCATTGAGGTGGCCGCACCCGCCCTACGCAACTACGTCGAAGTGATCGCCATCGTGGTGCTCGTTGCCCTGTTCGGGGTCCAACGTTTCGGCACCCGCAGGGTAGGTGGGGCATTCGGACCGGTCATGCTGCTGTGGCTGCTCACCATCGCGGTTCTCGGAGTCGTCAGCATCGCGCAGACCCCCGAGGTGCTCACCGCCATCTCCCCGCTGCACGCGTGGGAGCTCATCGCGTCTGAACCGCTGGTGGCGTTCTTGTCGCTGGGTTCCGTGGTTTTGTGCGTCACCGGCGCGGAGGCGCTGTATGCCGACATGGGCCACTTCGGCGCGGGCCCGATTCGGGTCTCATGGTTCACCGTGGTGTCCCTCGCCCTCTACCTCAACTACTTCGGCCAGGGCGCCCTGCTCATGCGCAACCCCGCCGCTGCCGACGATCCCTTCTACCTGTTGGTGCCCACTGCCCTGCTCTGGCCGATGATCGTGCTGGCGACTCTGGCCACAGTCATCGCCTCACAGGCCGTCATCACCGGCGCCTTCTCCATGACCGAAGAGGCGATGCGGCTGCACTTCCTGCCACGCCTCACCGTGCGGCACACGTCCGCCGAGCAACGCGGACAGGTCTACGTGCCCTTCGTCAACTGGGCGCTCTGCCTTGCCGTCGTGGGCCTCATCATCGGATTCCGCGATTCGTCCAACCTGGCCTCCGCCTACGGCATTGCCGTCACCGGCACGTTCCTCATCACCACCGTGCTCATCACGGTCGTGGCGCGGCGGCACTGGCACGCCCCGCTGTGGTTGGTGATTCCAGGCGCTGTGATCTTCGGCGTGATCGACCTGGCCTTCTTCGGCGCCAACCTCACCAAGTTCGCCCACGGGGGCTGGTTCCCGCTGCTGATCGGCGTGGTGCTGTTCACAGTTTTCATGACCTGGTCGAAGGGACTGCGCCTGCTGCGCGCCGCGGGAGCCAAGGCCACCATGGCCCCGGCGGAGCTCGCGGACGAAGTTGAGGGCGGCGCAGCCTCCGACCCCGGCACGGCAATCTTCGTCACCGGCTCAACGATGGTCCCCTTGGCCATGTCCGAGTTCCTGCGCCGCGGCGGCAGGCTACGGGAGCACAACGTGCACGTTGCCCTGCTGGTCCAGCTCGTTCCCGCCGTTGGCGAGGATTCGCGCATCTCCTTCGTCGATCTCGTGCCCGGCTCCCTCGTGCGCATGGAAGTGCGCTACGGCTTCATGGAGACCCCCGACGCCGTCGCGATCATGAGTGCCCTCAACGCCCACGGGACTCCCACCGAAGAAGCGACGACCATCATCGTTTTCCACTCCACCAGGGCTCTACCGGCCTCCGATGCGGGCATGGCACTGTGGCGCAAGCACCTCTTCGCATTTCTCTTGCGCAACAGCGCAACTCCGCAGGTGATCCGCAGCGCCCCTGCCGACCTGGTGATGGAGTGGTCATCGCTGCGGCGCTTCTGACCGGAGCAGGCTGTTCGGCGCAGGTCTGACCGGAGCAGGCTCTCCCCGCTCCGTCAACTGACTCGGCTTCGAGGTCATCTCCGTCCCCGTGGTCCACCGCCGGAGACTGAGCGTTGCTCGCCGGACCTACAGCGCCACGCCGAGAAGGGCGTCCGACAATCGGCTCACCACGCCCGGCGCACCCGGATCGTCACCGCCGCGCAATCTCTGCTCCTCCGCCCAGCGGTCGATCGCCGCCAGGGCTCCGGGAGCGTCAAGGTCGTCGGCCATCCGATCGCGAACGTCCGCCAGAACCGCCTCGGCCGAGGGTCCGGTGGGCCACGACACCGCCGCCCGCCAGGCCTCCAAACGCTTCTGCCCAGTCTCGAGTTCGTCGTCGTGCCATTCCCAGTCCTCGCGGTAGTGGTGGGCCAGGATTGCCAGTCGGACTGCCATCGGGTCGTGCTCAGCGCGCAAGTCGGAGACGAACACCAGGTTCCCGCGGGACTTGCTCATCTTCTCCCCGTGGTAGCCCACCATGCCGGCGTGGGCGTAGATCCGCGCGTAGGGCCACTCGCCGGTCATGACCTGACCCTGCGAGGCGCCGATCTCGTGGTGCGGGAAGATCAGATCCCGGCCGCCGCCCTGCACGTCGAACGACATGCCGAGGTCATCGATGGCGATGGCCACGCACTCAACGTGCCATCCCGGTCGACCGGGGCCGAACGGACTGGGCCAGCTAGGTTCGCCGTCGCGTTCGGCACGCCACAGCACGGCGTCCAGCGGGTGCCGCTTGCCCGGCCGGTCCGGATCGCCGCCGGAAGCAGCACTTCGCTCGATCATGGTGACTTCGTCGAGGTTCGCGATCCCCCCGAATCGCGGATCAGCCGTGACGTCGAAGTAGAGGTCGCCTTCGAGTTCATACACCGCACCCGCGGACTGCAACTTCTCGATCGCTCGCACCACGTGCGGGATCGACTCCACCACGCTGACCCACTCGTCGGGGGCCCGCAGACGCAGTTCGGTCATGTCATCGACGAAACGGGCGATTTCGCGATGCGCGAGGTCACGCCAGTGCTCACCGGTCGTGATCGCCCGCTCGAGCAGCGGGTCGTCCACATCGGTGATGTTCTGCACGTAGACCACCCGGTGACCAGCGTCGATCCACGCACGCTGCGCGAGGTCAAACGCGATGTAGGTGGCGGCGTGGCCCAGGTGGGTGGAGTCGTACGGTGTGATGCCGCAAACGTAGAGCGTCGCCGGGTCGCCGGGGCTGGTGGGCCGCAGCGTGGCGGTGGCGGTGTCGTACAGGTTCAGTTCCGGGCCGGTGCCGGGCAACTGAGGTATCGAAGGTGATGGCCAGGTGCGCACCCAAGTCAGGCTAGTGGCTACCAGAGCGGCCACGGCACAACGGGCCAGCCAGGACGCGGCTGCGGGAAGACGCCGGTGTCGAGCAGGTCCTGGATTCGTGCGTACATGGCCTCGGCGGCGGGGCCATCGAGGCCGTCTAGCTCCAGTTCGCCCCCGCCCAGCACGCCCTGCACGCTTCTCAGCCCGTCGAGGTGTCGAGCTGCGAGGTGTGTTCCTGCGAAGCCCCAGAGCACGGTGCGCAGTTTCCACTCGGGGTGGAAGGCCACGCCGTGGTCGATTCCGTACGTTTCCTCGCCAGTGCCCAACAAGTGTCCGGCCTTCCGGTCGGCGTTGTTGATGATGGCGTCGAATACGGCGACATCTGCCAACCGATCAGAGCCGCGGTGGGCCACCACAACGTTGCGGCCGTGCTCGTCCTCGCCCCGCAGCACGGGCATCCAGTCGTCGGGCACCTGACCTTCGCCGAGCACCGCGATGTCCCCGCTGGGTTCGGCGTCGAGCCATTCCTGCACGACGCCTGGCCCCGCTGGGAGATCCTCGCGCCAGACAGTGGGTGGCACGATCCCCCAGCCCAAAGCGTCGGATACTCGGTAGGCCGCCACCTCGTGCTTGGCCAGAACTGCTCCGGGAAAGTCCCACAGCGGACGTTCGCCGGCGGCAGGTTTGTAGACGCACAGGGTCGAATCGACCTCGGGGTCGTTGCTGCGCAGCCGACCCTGGAAGACAGCATTGCTCGCGCCCGGGATCCGGCCGACGATCTCGACGTCTGCGCCCGCCAGCGCCTCGCGCGTGCTCAGCGTCGGTAGCCGTTCGCCCGCGGACAGATGTGTCCACCCGGATCAAGCGGTAGGTGGCAGAACGGGCACGGTGGGCGCCCGGCCGCGATCAGCGCCGAGGATCGCTTGGCGAAGGCGCGCACCTGCCCGGCTGGCAGCCACACCCGCAGGCACTCCGGGCCGTCGGCTTCATCGTCGCCGATGTCCGGCACGTCGTCGCTGTCGGTCGCGGCGTGAATCTCGATCACCACGCGCCGGGTGCCGGTGTCCCAACCGATACCAAAGGCACCGACCCGGAACGCCTCTGTCACGGGCACTTCCAGCGGTTCCAGGTCCTCTGGCGCTGGCGGATCGGCGGCCACCTCCTCGTCGGTGCGGCCCACCTCGTCCAGCATCTCGATGAGCTTCTCGGCCAGCAGCGCCACCTGCTGCTTCTCCAGCACGACGGTGACGACGTGGGCGTCCTTGTGCGATTGCAGGTAGAAGGTGCGTTCGCCTGGCATGCCGATGGTGCCGGCGACGAACCGGTCAGGCGTTCCGTGATCGGTGACGATTCTGGGCACGATTCGACTCTACCTACCTTCCGTACCGCCCGGCACCGCCACGGCCGGACCCCGACCGGTCAGATCCTGGTAATTGCCATTGCAGTCGTTGAGCCGTTCCACGAAGGGCCGACCCTGCGCGAAGTTGACCACCGAGACTGAGGCCGGATGCACCACGATGCGCTGGAAGGTGTCGAGGTGCATCCCCAATGCATCGGCGAGGATCGCCTTGATCACGTCGCCGTGCGACACCACGAGCAGGTTGGCGCTTCCGGCGTTCGCGTCGTCGTCGGCGCTGTCCAATCGCGCGCACCACCCCCGCACACTCGCCACGGCCCGGGCCGACATGTGCGCCATCGACTCCCCCCGGGAAACGTGACCGACGCCGGGTGGGACTGGACAGTGGCCCACAGCGGATCCTTAGCGAGGTCGGCCAAGGCGAGGCCGGTCCACTCCCCGTACTCCACCTCCGCGAGGCCCTCGTCGATCTCCACCTCAACCGTCTGCTCGCGCGCGTCCAGGAGCAACTCAGCTGTCTGCCGGGTGCGCAGCATCGGGCTCACGATCGCGGCTCGCAGCGGGATGCCAGCCAGTGTCTCGCCGAGCTCCTGCGCGTCGCGTCGGCCGGCGTCGTTGAGCTCCACCTCACTGCGCCCGGCCAATACCCCCGCGGCATTCGCCGTCGTTTGGCCGTGCCGCACAAGAATCGCCCGCGTCATGGGTTAACCCTATGTCGCCGAGGCGCGATTCGGTGTTTACTACCATCGTGATCCGCGGACTCGGCCTGTACTCCGACGGCAAGCGCAGCAGCGAATCGCCCTTCTTCCGCGGCGAGCTGCCCGGCTCGCCGGGACTCGCCGAGCACGTGGAGCAGATGGCTGCCACCGCTCGTGAAGAACCCGGATCGTTCGCCTGGCTCGGCCTCTCGCACCCCACGAAAGTCGAACTCGACCTCGTCGGCAAGGTCTTCGGCCTGGATCCTCTCTACCTCGACGATGCGCTGAATCCGCACCACCCCACGAAGTTGGATCCACGCGATGACTACGACTTCTTGGTCATGAAACTGCTCACCTACGTCGAACGGACCTCAGATGTGGAGACCGGGCAACTCTCGGCCTTCATCGGTCCGCACTTCATGATCACGATCCGGCTCGGCCCGCTCGGGGATCTCGACGACGTGCGACGTGATCTGGAGTCGCGGCCCGAATTCCTCCGACACGGCCCACCCGCGGTGCTGCACGGCATCATGGACCACGTGGTGGACGAGTACCTCAACGTCGCCGAGGAAATCAACGTCGATATCGAGCACCTTGAGGAGGACATCTTCTCCCCTCGCCCGTCCAACCCAGAAGCGGTCTACCGCCTGAAGCGGGAGAATCTCGAGCTTCGACGCGCGGCTGCGCCGCTGACGAGGGTCGCGGCCGAGTTGGTGAACTCAGGGCCCGCGGAGCTGCGCCCGACCTTCGGACCCCTGTTCAGCGATATCAGCGACCACCTGATGCGGGTACGCGACTCCACCGAGACCAACGACAATCTGCTGATGGCGCTGCTGATGGCGGCCACCGCCCGCCAAGACTTGCAGCAGAACGCCGACATGCGGCGAATCTCGGCGTGGGTGGCGATCGCCGCCGTGCCCACCATGACCGCGGGCATCTACGGCATGAACTTCCAGGACATGCCGGAACTGTCCTGGGAATTCGGCTACCCGCTGGTACTCGGTCTGATGGCCGTGGTGTGCTTCCTGCTGTATCGCGGATTCAAGCGCAGCGGGTGGCTTTAGCGGGCGGCTTTCAGCGGGTGGCTTTGAGCGCAGCGGCTCAGGTGGTGAGCACGCCCGCGCCGAGGAGCACCAACACCAGCGACCCGACGACCACGCGGTAGATCACGAACGGCATGTACGAATTGGTGGCGACGTAGCGAATCAGCCAGGCGATCACCAGGTAGCCGACGATGAAGGCGATGATCGTCGCCACGATCGTTTGGCCCCAGGGGACGTTGGCTTCCTCACCGATCTTGGTGGCCTGGAAGAGCCCGGAGGCAAGCACCGCCGGGATCGCCAGCAGGAACGCATACCGGGTGGCGGCTTCCCGGTTGAAGCCCATGAACAGCCCTGTGGTGATGGTGGCCCCGGATCTGGATACGCCCGGAATCAACGCCAAGGCCTGGCCGAAACCGAACAGCAGGCCGCTGCGCATCGAGAGGGTCTCGAGTTCTCGGGTCTTGCGTCCGATCCGATCGGCAATGCCCAGGATGATGCCGAACACGATCAGCACGGTGGCCACCAGCCATAGGTTGCGGGCGGCGGTCTCGATCTGGTCGGAGAAGAAGTAGCCGAAGAAGCCGATCGGTATGGTGCCCACAATCACGTACCAGCCCATCCGGGCATCGATCTGGCCTCGCAAGGCGGGTGTGTACAACGACTTGGTCCAGGTCGAGATGATCCGCCAGATGTCGCGGCGGAAGTAGATCAGCACCGCGGCCTCGGTACCGATTTGGCTGACCGCGGTGAAGGCGGCGCCCGGATCGTCCCAACCGAAGATCTGAGACAGGATCAGCAAGTGCCCGCTCGATGAGATGGGCAGAAACTCGGTGAGGCCCTGGATGATCCCGAGGACAATGGCCTCGAACCAACTCACGCCAGGCCTGCCTCATCCAGGAGTTCGACCATGGTGCGCACGGTGTTGATGCGTTCGTCCAACGAACCGGCGTAGGTCGCGACCGTCAGCGTGGTGACGCCGGCATCGGCGTAGGCGTGCAGCCGCTCGCGAATGCGCTCGCGCGGCCCGATCAGGCAGGTGCGGTCGATGAACTCGAACGGCACCGCGGCCATCGCCCCGGCCACGTCCTTGCCCAGGTAGCGGTTCTGCACCTCCTCGGCGGCTTCGCCATAGCCCATGCGGGTGGCCAGTTGGTTGTAGAAGTTGCGGTCGCGGCTGCCCATGCCGCCCACGTAAAGCGCCGCGTAGGCGCGCAGCGGGGCCGCGCACGCCTCAAGGTCGTCGCCGATCACCACTGGAACCGTGGGCACCACGTCAAACCCCTCAAGGGTCTTGCCGACCTTCGCCCGGCCGGTCTTGATCGAATCCAGCAATTCGTCGGCGAATTCGGGTGAGTAGAAGATGGCCAGCCAGCCGTCGAACAGTTCGCCGGCCAACTCGAGGTTCTTGGGCCCGATGGCGGCGAGATAGGTGGGAATGTGCTCACGCACCGGGTGAACGGTGAGCGTCAACGCCTTGCCGGGACCGTCGGGAAGCGGCAGAGTGAAGAACTCGCCTTCGTACCGACAGGCGTTCCCGCGCCAGCGCCTTGTTGACGATGCTGATGTACTCGCGGGTGCGGGCCAGCGGCTTGGCGAACCGGACCCCGTGCCAGCCCTCGGAGACCTGCGGGCCGGACACTCCCAGACCGAGCCGGAAGCGGCCGTTCGAGAGGGTGTCGAGGGTGGCTGCGGTCATTGCCGTGTTCGCTGGCGTGCGGCCGGGAATCTGCATGACGGCGCTACCGACGTCGATGTTCTCCGTCTGCGCGGCGATCCAGGTGAGCACGGTGACGGCGTCGGAGCCGTAGGCTTCGGCTGCCCAGACCACCCGGTAGCCGAGCCGATCCGCCTCCCTCGCCAGCTCGAGATTCTCCGCATCGTTGCCCATGCCCCAGTAGCCGAGGTTAAGACCCAAGTCCATGGTTGGCGAGCCTACGCCGGTGCGCCCCACGACTCGGGTATGACCCACCGCTGCGAGCGGGTAGATTGCTTCCCGTGGAACAACGTCCTTTGGGAAACACCGGTCTGCGCGTCAGTCGCCTCGGCCTCGGCACCATGACGTGGGGCCGCGACACCGACGAGTACGACGCGCGCGAGATCCTCACGACTTTCCTCGAGGCCGGCGGCACGCTGATCGACACCGCCGACGTGTACACCGAGGGCGAATCAGAGCACCTGATCGGGCGACTGCTGAGCGAGATGGAGGTGCGCGACCAAGTCATCTTGGCCACCAAGGCAGTGTCGCGGCCGGGCACCGATCGTCGATTCGACGCCTCGCGGGGGCACCTCATGGCGTCGTTGGAGGCCTCGCTGCGCCGCCTGCGCACCGACCACATCGACCTGTGGCAGTTGCATGCCTGGGATCCGCTGACCCCCCTTGAGGAGACCCTGTCCGTCGTTGACGGCGCCGTGCGCTCGGGCAAGGTGCGCTACGTGGGTGTGTCGAACTACTGCGGGTGGCAGTTGGCCTCGGCGGCGACGTCGCAGCGGGCGGTGCCCGGGCGCGTGACGATTGCCGGGAATCAGGTTGAATACTCCCTGCTCAACCGCGGTGTCGAGCGCGAGGTGGTGCCGGCGGCGCAGCAGCTCGGGGTCGGGCTGCTCCCGTGGTCCCCGCTGGGTCGCGGGGTCCTCACCGGCAAGTACCGCAATGGGACGCCCAACGACAGCCGCGGGGCCAGCCAGTCGTTCGCGCAGTTCGTGCAGCCGTACTTCACGGAGCGGGCCAAGGGGATCGTGGACGCGGTGGTCACGGCTTCCACTGGGCTCGACGTGAGTCCGGTGCAGGTGGCGCTGGCGTGGGTGCGGGATCGACCCTCGGTAGTGGCCCCGATCGTGGGGATGCGCACACCCTCGCATGCCGCCCAGGCGGTGGCCAGCGAGGAGGTCGAGTTGCCGGCGGAGATTCGCCAGGCCCTCGACGACGTGTCGGCGATCCCGCTGGGCTACCCCGACCACGGCTGGAACCAGCGCTAGGGGCGGCGCCCGCCGGGGCCCCCGCCGCGCCTCCGCCGCGCCGCCGTCCGCCGCCTCGCCGCCTCCGCCGCGCCGCCGCCGCCCGCCGCCGCCGCCGCCGCGCCGCCCGCAAACCCCGGGGTATCACCCACACCCCGTAAACCCACCCCCGGGAACCTGCACAAGGCCCGGGAATTGCGGCTCATCGCCCCGGACGTAGCCCCCGTAGCGGTGAACTCGACTAGCGCAGGCTGCCTATTCGGAGCCTGCCGGCGGGCTGTGGATAGTGCGCTCGCGGTGAGCTGAGATGCGCAAGGATTACTCGATGGGGGAATCGAATCCGTCGCGGCGGCCAGTGAGTCGCCGGACAGCCCGAACTCGTCACGCCCTCCGGTTTGCGCTCCCAGGGTATGGACAGTTCCGAGATTCGATCCGTGCTTCGATCGCTGCACCGGGTGCATCGCGGTGTCTACGTCGAATCAAGTGACAGCGACCCACACCAGCATCACCTCACCCGCCTGCGTGCCCTGCAGATGGTCCGCGGCAACGTCGCAGCAAGTCACGCCTCCGCCGCGGTGGCGCACGGATTGTGGGTGCCACGCGAGTATCTCCACGAGGTACACCTCACCGCCGTTGCCGGCGGCGCAAAGGGTGAGAAGCGGGGCGACGTACACCTGCATGCCGGTCCCTTGCCGGAAAGGGCAGTCAGCATTGTCGATGACGTGGTGACCACTTCGGTGGCCCGAACGGTTCTGGATTGCGCCACCTGTCTACCGTTCGTGGATGCCGTGGTCATCGCTGATCAGGCTCTGCGGTTCCCGGACATCACCGCGTCCGACCTGGTCTCGACGATGCGTGAGGCGGGGCGGCGACGTGGCATCGCACAAGCGCGCCGAGTGTTGCGCGTGGCGGACGGGGGTGCCGAGAGTCCGGGCGAGACGAGGGTCCGTCTGATCCTGACCGAAGCCGGATACGACGCCGAGTCTCAGGTGGAGATACGGGACCGGAGTGGGCGTTTCGTGGGGCGGGTGGATCTGATGCTGCGGTCACATTCGGTGTTCGTTGAGTTCGACGGTCGGTCGAAGTACCAACTGGGCGAATCGGTTGAGTCGGTTCTGTGGCGGGAGAAGCAACGATTCGACGCACTGGTGGAGCTGGGCCTCGAGGGCGTGCGCGTGGTCTGGAATCAGTTGGCGGATCCCCGTCGTGTCACGCAACGCGTCGCAGCGGCGATTGCGCGCGCCCACGACCGCGGACTAGGCCACAGCCGCTACCTCGCCTCCTCGCGCGGGCATGGCTGAGCCGCGCCCGTTCCCCCCGCGCCGGCATGGCTGAGCCGCCCCCTCGCGCCGGATGGCCGCCCCCGTCCTCGCGCCGGGATAGCTGCGCCGCCCCCGCTCCCCCGCGCCGGTATGGCTGAGCCGCCCCCCGTCCTCGCAGGGGATACACATGAGCGTTGCGGCGGGATGCGGCCATCGCCACGAAGCGGGTGCCGACGTGGGAATCCGGCAGGCAGACCCCGGGGTTGTCGCAGGATCCCGGTGGTGAAACCCCGGGAAACCGCCACAACTCCGGGATGCGCAATCAGGGCCCCCGAGCCTGGCCGAGGCGGAACCAGACCACGGCACCGAGGACCCCGCCCGGCCCCCGCACAACGCCGCGGGCCTACAGGCGGCGGAGCACGTCGTCGAGCACCTCGACGCCGAATTCGAGGCCGCGCACCGGCACCCGCTCGTTGACTCCGTGGAACATCGACCAAAAGCTGGCGATCCCCTCCAGGCGGAGCGGCGAGAAACCGAAGTAGCGCACCCCGAGAGTGGAAAAGGCTTTGCCGTCCGTTCCCCCCGTCATGAGGTAGGGCACGACGGTGGCCTCAGGGTCGCGTTTGGCGATGACCTCAACGATGGCGTCGATGATTCGACCGTCGAAGGGTGTCTCGAGGGCGATGTCGTCGTTGGCGAAGGTCAGCGCCGCGTCGTCTGGCAGGACCTCTGCGATGTGAGCGAGCACGTCATCGCGCGATCCGGGCAGGTAGCGCACGTCCATTCCGGCTGTCGCCTGAGCTGGAACCACGTTGTGTTTGAAGCCCGCCTCGAGCATCGTGGGATTCAGTGTGGTCTTCACCGAGGCGCCGACGACCGTGGCGAATCCACCGAGCTGTTCGATGAGGCGGTCGTGGTCCTCGAACGCCAGCTGCTCGCCGATCAGGCTGGCCACGGCATCGGAGAACGTCTGCATCGTCGGGGTCAGGCTCACTCCGAAGGGATGCTTCGCCAGCGCTTCGAGCGCGAGGATCAGCTTCTCAACCGGATTGTCGCTGTGGATCAGCGATCCGTGGCCAGCGGTTCCGGCGACCGTTGCGGTGATCCACATCAGCCCCTTCTCCCCCGTCTGCACGGGATAGATGCGCTGCCCGGTGGGCAGATCGACGCTGAATCCACCCACTTCGCCGATGGCTTCCGTGGCGCCGTGCAGCAGTTCCGGGCGGTTGTGCACGATCCAGTGCGCGCCGTGGTGGCCACCGGCTTCCTCGTCCGGAGTCAGCAGGACGGCCACGGGCCGCCGTGGGGTGTATCCGGTGCGCGCCCAGTGGCGGACGATGGCGAGGATCATGCCGACCATGTCCTTCATGTCGACCGCACCGCGGCCCCACATCACACCTTCGTCGTCGATGAGCCCGGAGAACGGTGGATGCGTCCAGCCCTCGGGTGGAGCCGGCACGACGTCGAGGTGCCCGGTGAGGAGTAGCGGCGGAAGGGCAGATTCCGCCCCTGGGATCAGCAACGAGACGC
Organism: uncultured Actinomycetes bacterium; assembly: GCA_963752505.1. Classification (GTDB taxonomy): domain Bacteria; phylum Actinomycetota; class Actinomycetes; order S36-B12; family UBA10799; genus JACJWR01. Next base: position 16,701 of record CAVVYM010000009.1, on the reverse strand, counting down.
CGGCGCGGTGCGGAGCGGTGGTGCTGAAGATCTCGGGCTCGTAGCCCACTTCACGCAGCAGCGCCGCACAGAACTCCGCCGCGGCGAGTTCCCCAGGGCCGGAGTTGTCGCCTGGATTCGAGGTATCGAACCGGATGAGGTCGCCGACGATGGCCACCACATCGGCGTGGAGATCGTGGAGTGAATCCGGAGGAGCCATACCGTCATCCTGCCTCAGGCGGAGTTGCAGAGGGAAGCGAGCGATTCGATATCACCGAATCGGGCGCTACTGTGCTGGCATGCAATCCGATGCGACGACGGTGGACGACTACCTCGACCAGCTCCCACCGGATCGGCGCGGGGAAATCGAAACACTGCTCGAGGCGATCCGACCGGCGATGCCCGAGGGCCTGTCCGAAGAGATGGGTTTCGGCATGATCAACTGGGTGGTTCCGCTTGAACGCGAGCCCGACACCTACAACGGCAAGCCGCTGATGTTCGCGGCGTTGGCGTCGCAGCGGCAGTACATTTCGCTGTACCTGATGAGCATCTACTCCGGTAGCACCCTCGACGAGGAGACGTTCCGTTCCCGGTGGCAGGGCGCGAAGAAGTTGAACATGGGTCGGTCCTGCGTGCGTTTCAAGAAGGTCGACGATCTGGACCTCGACCTGATCCGCGAGGCCATTCAAGGGGTGACCGTGGATGAGTTCGTCGACGTCTACCGGCGGGAGCGGGAATCGCGCAAGAAGCGCTGAGGTTGCGTCCGGGATGCAGATGATCCCCGATCGCCGGTGCGGGGTGGGAGTTGCTAGTCTTGCACCACCCATGAGCCAACTGGCTCTTGTCCGGGTGGCGGAATAGGCAGACGCGCTAGCTTGAGGTGCTAGTGCCCGTTATAGGGCGTGGGGGTTCAAGTCCCCCCTCGGACACCAGGTGTGTGGCGGGCCCGCCATTGCGAAGGAAATGCTTTGACACAAAGAGAGTCGCGGGCCTTCTACACTGCGGCGCACTTGGACTCGGCTTTGCGGGCGCTCAACCTAGGCCAGCGGGTGCTGACGGTAATCGCATAGCCGCGCGTAATCCTCTTGCTGCCGGCCGGTAGCCCTGACCACAGGTTTGTGTCCGCCATACTCGCTATGTTTGATCCGAATCAGTTGGAGCGCGCCTTCGGCCTGCTGGCACTACTTGCGCGCCGTCACCGGCGTCAAAACGCCGAGGGTTCGGCAACCTTCGACATCGCCGCCCACTCCGCCTCCTGATCACCCCGGACCTCAATGACCATCCGTAACGCCCGCTCACGCAACTCGAAAGGCAACCTCCTCGCTGTACTTGATGACACGAACTCGCCCAACCAAGTACCGCCCAAGTTGTAGAACCTTCCCAGTGCGGCTCAGTAGGTTGGCTCCTTGGGCGTGCGGGGCAGTTCGTCGTTGCAGGTGCGCCCGTCTGTTTGTTGCCGATGGATGCGTTTGGCGTCCTCCCTAGTGAGGTTGGGCACACCCTTTGTCCACCGAGTTGGACGCGACGACGAAAATCATCCCATGCCCTACGCCAATCCTAGACGTGCTTGCTCCCGCATCGCGAAGGCGATTTGCTGCGCAATCGGACCGTTCGGATTCGCTCTGACATCTGCCTGAATCGCGCGCTTCAATGAATCGTGAACATGCGGATTGCATGACATCTGCTCCCGCAATATTCTGCCGAACTCCACACGGAATGCGATGTCAAGAGCCACTCCCCACACTATTGCCGACGCCATCGCTGGATTCGGCGGGCCAGGCGGCGAATAGACGCAAGTCCGCTCTGGGCGCATCGAGGCCCAAATCAACTTCGAAGTATTCAGCCAAGGGTTGTCGAAAGTGTGTCCCATGTCCAATCCGACCACAGCTGCCGTGGAGGAACGTGGGCAGGACAGATCGGTGAACTCGTTAGCTCCCGGAGTTGTCCACCCCGGGGACGGGCAGTCCTTGGCACGCGCCCATGCCAAGGTGATGTCGCGCCGGTTGACCCGCGAAACCGAACCCGGCCCGGCGAGCGCTGCCAAATTCGCGGACAGGGAACCATCGAACGGCACCACCGAGTCGCGCAGGCCGTGCACGGTGAGGATTTCCTTGTCTGGCGGGATAGGGCATTCCGGTAGCGGGTTGAGCACGCCGCCTACCATGGCCGCGCCCGAGTACAGATCAGGGCGCACGCACATCAGCCGCGATGACATCATGGCGCCCATGCTGAAGCCGTTGACGCTGGTGCGTGCTGACGTCGAGCAGCCGGAGCGGTGGAGGTATTCCGTGAGTTCACGGACGAACTGCACATCAACGGAGTTCGGAGATGCGTCCCACACGTAGCCCCAATCGGCTCGGGCCTGCGGGAAAACCGCGATGAACCCCTCCCTGTCGCCGAGTGAGGACATCGTGGACACTTCGGCCGCTGCCATGTTTTCAACAGGTGCCTGATCTGGCGGTGATGGAGTGGAGTTCTCGGTGAATCCGGTCACCTTCTGCATGCCTTGAGCGGTGCCGAGCGCGCCGTGGATGGACATCACCATCGGGGTGTGGGGCCCAGCGCCGTTTGGCACCCTAATAAGGTACGTGCGTTGGAGACCGCCGCTGACGTAGGTTGTCACGAGCCCTGAAGGGACAGTACAGGTGGCTGCGGACGACACAGGCCGGGCTTCGGCTTGGGCGGCTTCAGCACCAACTGTGAACAGTGCCGCGGTGAGCGTTATCGCCGCGGCTGCGCGCGACCCTATCCCCAGTACGCGCCCAACCAATGCTTGCTTTGATCTTCCACCGGCCTTGTTGCTCATGGAGACCCCCTAGATCCGTAGTGACTCTAACGATAGCCGCTAAACCGGGGACTGGGACCGCGACCCGTGTTGGAGCACTTGACGAGTCCCCATGAGTGTCTGGCGGTACCGCTTCTCGAGAAGAGTTGGATTCGTGCCAGCCCGCACGTGCAGGGGGATTCGGTCGAAACTGTGTGAGCCGGCGGTACGTGAACCGCCCCGGCGAGTCGGGACACAGCACAGACGCCATAGAACCCGGGACACACCAGAGAATCCGGACTTCCCGGGGCGGTTCACATTGGCGCTGCGAGTCCGTCTATTGGCGTGGCTCCCCCTCGGCGGCGTCGGCGCAAGCCAGGCGGTCGAGGGTTGGAGTGTCCCCGTTCGTCCTGGCATGGCCGAGCAGCCCACCAACCGTCAAGCGGGATCGCCCACCGTGTGGTGTCGGGCGTCGGCCTGCGCTAGACACGGAGCATGTGCACAAACTTCAAGATGAAACAGGCCAAGAACGGCGCCGTCGTTGTCGGGCGCAGCATGGAGTTCCCCGACCTGATCCCGTGGTCGTTGGCGGTCATCCCACCCGGAACCCACGGCAAGGCAAACACACCTGAGGAAGGCCAGGAGTCCAAGACCTGGACCACCCAATACGGCATCGTCGGCATTTGTGGATTCGGCAACCCGCAACTACTCGACGACGGCATCAACACCGCCGGCCTCAGCGCCCACGGCCTCTACATGCCCAACGGCTACTGCACCTACGCCCCCTTCAAAGGCGACGGCAACGACCTGTCGGAGATGGACGTCATCGCCTTCCTGCTGGGAACCTGCGCAACCCTCGACGAGGTCAAGGACGCGGTGCAGACAATCAGCGTCTGGGGCGGGGACCCCGGAATCGGATTCGCCCCACCTCTGCACCTACTGATGCACAGCAAAGAAGGCTCGCTGGCCATCGAGTTCCACCCGCACGGCATCCAGACCGTGGACAACCCGACCGGAATCGGCACCAATTCTCCATACCTCGACTGGCACCTGACGAACCTGAACAACTACGCCGGTCTGAGCCCCGACGTCCCGCCAGCCCAGGACGAACTCGGCGTGAAACTGTCGCAGTTCGGACAAGGGGGCGGACTCATGGGTCTGCCCGGGGACTACACCGGACCGTCGCGCTTCGTGCGGGCGGCGACACTCGTCGCCCTGTCAGACCAACCAGAGGATTCACAAGGCGCGGAACTGCAGACCATGCACGTGCTGAACTCCTTCGACATCCCAGCCGGCATCATCGAATCGGCCCAACCGGACGGGAAAACCGTCCCAGAGATCACCGACTGGATCACGATCAGCAACCTGACCGACCAGCGCTACACCTACCGCACCTCGACCGATCCTCGCCTGTACTCAATCGACCTAGGATCTGTGGACTTCTCGCAACCGGCCCGCGCAGTCCCCTTCACCATCGACACACCATTCACGCCCACACAGCTGTAGCCCAGGGCACGGTCGCGCGCGACGAGGTCCACGGCAAGAATCAACCAATCGAGCCTGCGTTGCAGGTTCAGGCAGGAGACAGCAATGGCGACGTTCCTCTTCGTATACACCGGTGGGGAAGGCATGGGCGAGAACCTGTCCGAGGCTGAACAGCAGTCCCACAAGCAGGCCTGGATGTCGTTCTTCGCCGGCCTCGGCGAGGCGTTAGTGGACTTCGGTGGACCGCTTCCGAACTCACGCACCGTCTCCGCTGATGGAGTCGATGACCGCGGCGCCAGCAGAATCAGCGGGATCTCTACCGTGACCGCTGCCAGCATCGAGCAGGCCTGTCAGATGGCCGCAGAATGCCCAGTGATCAAGGCCGGAGGAGCCGTGGAGGTCTACGAGACAATGGACACCCCGACGTAGACAAGGCGTCCCCTCACGACTTCGAGAGAAATGTTTGAACCTCAACCACTTCCGAACCGTCCTTGACGCTCGTAGTCTCGCCGAGGAACCGTAATGAATGTCATGTGCTCAGGCATCGGTGAAACAGAATCCTTGAAAACAGCCGAATCGTGCTGATGCAAGTGGGATCACCAAGCTAATCCGCCTAGCCTGTCGGCTCACTCGATCCGGTGCGTTTCAGCGTGTAGGTGACGATCGCCCCGTCGGGTCCGCCTTCTTGCAGCACGGCGTCGATTGTGTTTTCGTCTCGCACCCAGTAGGTCGACAAGATCGGGTCCTGGAGATCTATGCCCCGCAGCGTCCCGTCGGGAGCGACTGCCATTCGGAACGTAAGATCAAAGTTGCGTGTCTCTTTGCCTCCGCGCACGACTGGGGGGTCGCTTTCCGGGATTGTCACGCCATACGTGTACTGGTAAAAGCCATCAGCGACCTCGTTGATTGTCACGCTTGCAGACGGCACATCGCTGACACTGGCGCTAATCGATTGCCAACTTTTTGCATCGGTCCGCTGCCATTCACCCGCTAGGTCAACGCTATTGGCGTTGACAAACGAATTCGAAGACGAGGTCGCGCCATCTGATTCCGAACTCTGGGTACATGAGGTCGCGAGGAGCGCAATGGCTACCGCGCCGGGGACCAGTATTGCAAAACGTGCCTTCATAAGATTGCCATTCCTTCCGGAGTTTGGCTTGGCGACCAAATAATCACTGCGGCGGTCCACGTTGTCGTCCCCAAGGCTCGGCGAGCCTACCCTGACCGCAGGCTGGGATGCCTCATTCCCGAAACGATCTTCATCCCGTGACCATCACTATCGACAATGTGAACCGCCCCGGCGAGTCCAATGCAAATGAAGTCAAGGTGCCGAAAACCGCGGACCTGTGCCGCCGGTGCCGGTGGTCACTCCGGCGTCGTCGGTGCAGCTCCCCCGGCGGCATCGTCCGGCTCGACCTCGGACTCCTTCGCATCCTTCTTCGCGCCCCGATAGGGCTCCAGCCCGGCTGCCACGACTGCGAACCCAGCGGGAATCCAGAACGCTGGACTCGCCATCACCGCGAAAACCGGAGTCCGCGTGACCAGGCCGATCAAGATGCCAATGACCAGCACCGCCCCAATAGCCCACAAGAGTTGCTCACCGGCAATCCGGTCACGGCTCTTCACCTCTCGAGGCGCGTCGCTGCCCCTATCCATCACCACCAGCCCGGTAATGGCTGCGCAGACACCCGTCACGACCCAGAAGATGGGACTGCTGAGCTTCTCGGCGACCGAGGTGCCGCTCAACAGCGCATCGACCGCCGCGTACGCCACAGCAATCAGCACCGCAATGAGTACGCCGATGATTCCTCGCACCAAGAGTTTCACCATGTCATCGTAGGGACCGTGTCCTGGGGCGCCCTGGTATTCGGCAGTGTGGCGGGTTATGCCCGGTCAACGGTTTCGCGCGTGTCGCGCCTACCCGTCCGCTGTAGCCATCTGAAGGTCAAAAGGTCGATTCCTCCCATGCAATAGGGGCACAAGAGTCCTCGCGGCCCGCCAGACCACCGGCGCAACGAGGATGACTTCGGACAAACAAGCCGAGGGAATAGCTCCGCCGCAAATAGCGCCCATCGCCAGACGCATTGAACAAAGGCCGTCGATCCGTTTGAACAGATCAGGGGCGATAGCGCCCGCCCTAGGCCAAGCGCGCCGTGCTGCCTGCAATCGCGCACGTTGCGTCGGGAATGTGGAACCCAAGAAGCCCAAGAGTAGGTGACACCCCTAACCTGCGTGCCTTAGAGTTCCTCATGGCTACGGCGCGGAATCTCTGAGTTGTCGGGGGTTGGTGATCGAACGGAACTCGAGAGGGGTGCTGCAGCGGTTGTCGGGTCCGGTGGCCGCAACGCGGCGGCGAAGTTCCAGCACCCCGATCTTTACGACCACCTTTTGCAGAGGACAGACCCCGGCCATGAAGCTGAACCGCCCTGGCTCCTGCCGGAATCTCACATTGCAAAGTCTCCGGACACACCGGGGTGGTTCAACCACCTGGCCAGCTACACTGAATCCACCTGAGGAGCAGCGAGCGCAGGTTCGCCTACCACCCCAGGGGCGGTACCACTTTTTGACAGAGGATGATGAAGATCAACAGCATCAAGTGTTGCGACGAAGCCTAGAACCCACGCGGCAGAGTTGGTCTACCTAAAGGTAGGCCTTGATGGACTCGTAGACAGTTTCCGACCTTTTCGCATGCTGTTGTGGTCGTTGAGTAGGGGATCCATATGCGGGAATCGTTGGACATCGCCATCAACTGGATCCCAATTGCCCTGAGCTTGGCCGCGTACAGCTACCTATTCGTTTTGGCGATCGAAGCTCGACAGCGGTTGACCTTCTTCTGTGGGCGCCCCTGGATGAGGGGCAAGAAGCCTTTCCATGTGGTGGTAGGACTCTTCGAACCCGACACCGACTCCAACGATTGCTGCAACAGTGGCGTTGTTGTCGTTGATGAATCTTCCCAAAGAGTCCTCCAAGTAAGGGACGGGGCCACGGTGGATGGAAATCGTGCCGCGGGGGACGCACCTCTTCGACTCACCATGCCCGACGGATCTCGGGGAGAACTACACCCGACTGCGAGTATGAGCTGGGTGAGTCACGCAGTGAGCCCAACGGTGCTTGAAAAGGAAGATGTGCTGGCTGGCAAAGGTGGCTCAATCGTGATGGCCAAGGACGGAAGCATCTGGCGGTACCAAACCCAAGCTAGCCATTGCATCGCACACTCCCGTTGGCAAGAGCTCGTCTCACTTTACTCCAGCTTCCTCTCTTGGGACGACGCCCAAGCAGCGAAGGCAGTAGCAGAACTCCTGCCCTCCAGGCTGGTGGAGACGGTGATGTGCACATCCTTCGAGTTCAGCCGGAAGGCCAATGCTGACCACCTGTCGGCTCTCTTCGTAGGGGGACCACGCGGAGCACCACAATTGGAAGGTGCCTTAGAGAGGTTCGGCCTCGAAATCAGGATTGAGCAGGACCGCATCGCGGCCAATCAATCGCGCTACGTGCGTATCGGCGATAAAAAGGTCCGGTGGCTAGGCATTGAGCAAGACAATAAGGGACTTGCGGTCATCGTGCGAATGCGCCAAGGCGCGACGGGTGGTGTTTTCACCTGCGTGTTCGGGGGCTCAGCCCGGATCACCAAACTGGCTGGCGAATGGCTTGGACAGAACTGGAGAAGTCTCTCCAGTGAGGCGAAGAAGATGAAGTGCGAGAACTTCATCGCAGTGTTCGAAATCGACAAGCACAAAGATGCACTGCCAAGTGATCCTACCGTGTTTCGGTCACTAGATCCCGCGCGAGACTAAACGTGACGCACTCGTGCGAATCATGATTGCGAGGGAATTCAGAGGATGAACCTTTGGGCCAACAGCGAACGTGATCTCCAACGTGCAAAATACTCTTTACAGCTCATGGCCTCGACCGTGGCCGAGGCGGACAGACCGGGAATTCACTTTCATCCCCCCTCTGGGTGGATGAACGACCCGAACGGTCCAATTCTCGACGGTGACGTCTATCACCTCTTCTACCAACTGAACCCATATGCGGACGTGTGGGGGGACATTCACTGGGGTCACGCCTGTAGCAACGATCTGCTCGAATGGAGTCACCTTCCGGTTGCGCTTGCTCCGAACAGAAGAGAAGGCTTGGAGCACTGTTTTTCGGGAACATGTGTCCGACGCTCGGATGGAACCTGGCTCATCCTATTCACCGCGATTTGCGAAAGCCGCGGCATGGGAGTTAAGCACGGGGCCGAGCAGTGGGGGGCCACAAGTGACGGTGCGCTGATGAACTGGCGGCCAACAAATCCTAGGCCAGTACTGACGGAGGCCGTCCACGGACGCAACGTATTCGAATGGAGGGATCCGTTCTACTTTCAGTATTTCGGTCGTGACTTCATGTTGTTGGGGGGAAACGAGTCGGAGCCCAGTCCGGATCACGAGGGGAAGCCCTGCGTATTCCTGTACGAGGCACTGGACTCTTCGCTTCTAGATTGGGAGTACAAAGGGGTCCTGTTTCGTCACGCCGACGCCCGAATTAGGAGTGTAGAGTGTCCAGCGATATTCCAGGCGGGTGATCAATGGGTGCTAATCATGTCGCCGTACGGCCCAGTCGAGTGGTACTCAGGCGTTTTCGATCCTGACAGCAACGCCGACGAGTTGTTTGAAGCCAGCCAGAACGGCCGCGTCGACGGAAGCGCAAGCCACTACGCCAGCACCGTCATTGGCGGAGACGCAGCAGAGTCCATCCTGCTTGGATGGGTGAGAGGCTTCCCAGAGGGCCTGGGCTGGAACGGGGTCCTGGCACTGCCAAGAACCCTGAGCCTCCGCGAAGGACGGGTACACCAGACGCTCGCTGTTGATCTCGATGGTCTCGTACGGCGCAGCTTTCAACTGCGGGAGGAGAGTGCCGTCTGCGGAAACATCCTCCGTATCCGCTTCAACACGTGGGACAGGCAAGTAGCAGTGGCGCTCGAGAGGGGCCTAGATCAAACTTGCATGAGATTGGTTGCGGAGCCCGGACATGTCTCGATGGACGTTGAGCGCGTCAACTTTGAGGAACCCACGGCACGAGTGACCGAGGTCATCATCGACCGCCGAATGACGGAAATCTTCACAGACACGGGCGAGTGCCTGACCTTGGTTCACGGACTACTCCCCGAAAGGATGACAATTCGTGTCGAGAAGGAACCGATCACGAATCCGGTCGGTCATGTCGATGAACTGCGCCCGATAGTGCAGCCAGCACATGCACCCAAGTGAAGCTATTCGTCCTTACAGGTTGCGATTTGACCTTGGGCCATGGGTCGTTTGCGCATTTGAGTTGGCGTTCGGCTGCTTTGGCTGGGTGGCGCGCACTTGTTCCATGACGACACGCGTGTGTAGGCCGTTGGCGATCAAGTCCTGGCAGAGGGCTGCTTAGGGTGGGGATAGTCGGCTGTTGACGGGTTTGCTGTGAGCTTTGGCGGTCCATTGTTGGTAGGGGCGATGTGGCTCAGGAGTGTCGTCGTGGAATTTGCACCCCGGCTTGGCGCAGTGGGCGCGGTGTGTCAGAGCGAATTAACCAGATTGGGTTCTTGGTTGTCCTCATAGGTGCTGGGTGGTTCGGTTTGAGTTTGTCGCATAGCGCGGCGGGTGGCGATGCGGTTGTCGCGAGCGGTGGCCAGGCCGTCTTGTCTGGCCTTGCGGATGGCTTCGCCGCTTTCGTGGTGCTCGTCGTCGGGGGTGACGTAGCCGATGCCCTCATAGAGTCTCACCATGCTGTGGTGCTCCTTTCTGACCTTGAGTTCGGCGCGCAGGACGCCGGGGTCGGGGAGCGTGCCAAGGTGCGGGTTCCCGGTTTTGAGGTGCCCGAAGTACGACTCGATCCAGGCCTGATCGTTCGGGGAACCGGGCCGGCCGAAGTGTTGGGCGATGAGGGCGCTGGCCATGAACTCAGCGGTTTTACCCGCACTCATCTGCGAGCCGTTGTCTGAGACAGCGAGGAGCATCGGGCACCTGTCGTTGTTATCGCGGGACCTCACCGGTGGCCAACTGCTCGGCGAACACGCTGTCTTCGAGCAGCCAGCCCTTGCCGGTGGCCTCCAGCGCGGCGATGAACGCGTTCTGGACCTGCACCCACATCTCCTCCGATGCCAGCACGGTCGAGAGCCACTTGCGTGAGACCACATCCGCGACCGCGATCGCGCACCAGCCCTTGAGGGCCGTGAAGTGGGTGAAGTCGTAGATGTAGATCACCCCCGGGGTCGCCTCTACCCACTCGGGCCACGGCGTCTTTGGTCGTGGTGGGCGCGGCTGCAGCCCGGGCAGGAACATCCTGGACGCGGTCAGGACCCGCAGCACTCACGCGGTCGGTTCGGCGACGAACACCAGGCCCAGATACCAGCCGCGGTTTGCCAGCTTGCGGTGCGGCAGATCCACCATTTCCCAGGTCGTGGCGACAGCGATGTTCGCGGCACGCTCCCAGTCCAGCAGGGCGTGCAATGCTTCGCCGGGGTCGCATCGGTCAGGTCACCGGCCGCGGCCCGGTCACGCCACATCAGCATGGGGGGTGCTCTAAGCCCAACTGGCGGCACGCCCACCGGCCCGAGAAGCCCTGCCCGGCAGCGTGGTTGACCAAGTCGAGGAGTTCTTGTTTCACCGGCGCTGGCACCCGTACAGGGAGGCTGCCGGTGCCGGTGGTCACTCCGGCGTCGTCGGTGCAGCTCCCCCGGCGGCATCATCCGGCTCGACCTCGGCCTCCTTGGCATCCTTCTTCGCGCCCCGATAGGGCTCCAGCCCGGCTCCCACGATTGCGAACCCAGCGGGAATCCAGAACGCTGGACTCGCCATCACCGCGAGAACCGGAGTCCGCGTGACGAGGCCGATCAAGATGCCAATGACCAGCACCGCCCCAATGGCCCACAAGAGTTGCTCACCGGCAATCCGGTCACGGCTCTTCACCTCTCGAGGCGCGTCGCTGCCCTTATCCATCACCACCAGCCCGGTAATGGCTGCGCACACGCCAGTCACGACCCAGAAGATGGGATTGCTGAGCTTCTCGGCGACCGTGGCGCCGCTCAACAGCGCATCGACCGCCGCGTACGCCACAGCAATCAGCACCGCAATGAGTACGCCGATGATTCCTCGCACCAAGAGTTTCACCATGTCATCGTAGGGACCGTGTCCTGGGGCGCCCTGGTATTCGGCAGTGTGGCGGGTTATGCCCGGTCAACGGTTTCGCGCGTGTCGCGCCTACCCGCCCGCTGTAGCCATCTGAAGGTCAAAAGGTCGATTCCTCCCATGCAATAGGGGCACAAGAGTCCTCGCGGCCCGCCAGACCACCGGCGCAACGAGATGACTTCGGACAAACAAGCCGAGGGAATAGCTCCGCCGCAAATAGCGCCCATCGCCAGACGCATTGAACAAAGGCCGTCGATTCGTTTGAACAGATCAGGGGCGATAGCGCCCGCCCTAGTCCAAGCGCGCCGTGCTGCCTGCAATCGCGCACGTTGCGTCGGGAATGTGGAACCCAAGAAGCCCAAGAGTAGGTGACACCCCTAACCTGCGTGCCTTAGAGTTCCTCATGGCTACGGCGCGGAATCTCTGAGTTGTCGGGGGTTGGTGATCGAACGGAACTCGAGAGGGGTGCTGCAGCGGTTGTCGGGTCCGGTGGCCGCAACGCGGCGGCGAAGTTCCAGCACCCCGATCTTTACGACCACCTTTTGCAGAGGACAGACCCCGGCCATGAAGCTGAACCGCCCTGGCTCCTGCCGGAATCTCACATTGCAAAGTCTCCGGACACACCGGGGTGGTTCAACCACCTGGCCAGCTACACTGAATCCACCTGAGGAGCAGCGAGCGCAGGTTCGCCTACCACCCCAGGGGCGGTACCACTTTTTGACAGAGGATGATGAAGATCAACAGCATCAAGTGTTGCGACGAAGCCTAGAACCCACGCGGCAGAGTTGGTCTACCTAAAGGTAGGCCTTGATGGACTCGTAGACAGTTTCCGACCTTTTCGCATGCTGTTGTGGTCGTTGAGTAGGGGATCCATATGCGGGAATCGTTGGACATCGCCATCAACTGGATCCCAATTGCCCTGAGCTTGGCCGCGTACAGCTACCTATTCGTTTTGGCGATCGAAGCTCGACAGCGGTTGACCTTCTTCTGTGGGCGCCCCTGGATGAGGGGCAAGAAGCCTTTCCATGTGGTGGTAGGACTCTTCGAACCCGACACCGACTCCAACGATTGCTGCAACAGTGGCGTTGTTGTCGTTGATGAATCTTCCCAAAGAGTCCTCCAAGTAAGGGACGGGGCAACGGTGGATGGAAATCGTGCCGCGGGGGACGCACCTCTTCGACTCACCATGCCCGACGGATCTCGGGGAGAACTACACCCGACTGCGAGTATGAGCTGGGTGAGTCACGCAGTGAGCCCAACGGTGCTTGAAAAGGAAGATGTGCTGGCTGGCAAAGGTGGCTCAATCGTGATGGCCAAGGACGGAAGCATCTGGCGGTACCAAACCCAAGCTAGCCATTGCATCGCACACTCCCGTTGGCAAGAGCTCGTCTCACTTTACTCCAGCTTCCTCTCTTGGGACGACGCCCAAGCAGCGAAGGCAGTAGCAGAACTCCTGCCCTCCAGGCTGGTGGAGACGGTGATGTGCACATCCTTCGAGTTCAGCCGGAAGGCCAATGCTGACCACCTGTCGGCTCTCTTCGTAGGGGGACCACGCGGAGCACCACAATTGGAAGGTGCCTTAGAGAGGTTCGGCCTCGAAATCAGGATTGAGCAGGACCGCATCGCGGCCAATCAATCGCGCTACGTGCGTATCGGCGATAAAAAGGTCCGGTGGCTAGGCATTGAGCAAGACAATAAGGGACTTGCGGTCATCGTGCGAATGCGCCAAGGCGCGACGGGTGGTGTTTTCACCTGCGTGTTCGGGGGCTCAGCCCGGATCACCAAACTGGCTGGCGAATGGCTTGGACAGAACTGGAGAAGTCTCTCCAGTGAGGCGAAGAAGATGAAGTGCGGGAACTTCATCGCAGTGTTCGAAATCGACAAGCACAAAGATGCACTGCCAAGTGATCCTACCGTGTTTCGGTCACTAGATCCCGCGCGAGACTAAACGTGACGCACTCGTGCGAATCATGATTGCGAGGGAATTCAGAGGATGAACCTTTGGGCCAACAGCGAACGTGATCTCCAACGTGCAAAATACTCTTTACAGCTCATGGCCTCGACCGTGGCCGAGGCGGACAGACCGGGAATTCACTTTCATCCCCCCTCTGGGTGGATGAACGACCCGAACGGTCCAATTCTCGACGGTGACGTCTATCACCTCTTCTACCAACTGAACCCATATGCGGACGTCTGGGGGGGCATTCACTGGGGTCACGCCTGTAGCAACGATCTGCTCGAATGGAGTCACCTTCCGGTTGCGCTTGCTCCGAACAGAAGAGAAGGCTTGGAGCACTGTTTTTCGGGAACATGTGTCCGACGCTCGGATGGAACCTGGCTCATCCTATTCACCGCGATTTGCGAAAGCCGCGGCATGGGAGTTAAGCACGGGGCCGAGCAGTGGGGGGCCACAAGTGACGGTGCGCTGATGAACTGGCGGCCAACAAATCCTAGGCCAGTACTGACGGAGGCCGTCCACGGACGCAACGTATTCGAATGGAGGGATCCGTTCTACTTTCAGTATTTCGGTCGTGACTTCATGTTGTTGGGGGGAAACGAGTCGGAGCCCAGTCCGGATCACGAGGGGAAGCCCTGCGTATTCCTGTACGAGGCACTGGACTCTTCGCTTCTAGATTGGGAGTACAAAGGGGTCCTGTTTCGTCACGCCGACGCCCGAATTAGGAGTGTAGAGTGTCCAGCGATATTCCAGGCGGGTGATCAATGGGTGCTGATCATGTCGCCGTACGGCCCAGTCGAGTGGTACTCAGGCGTTTTCGATCCTGACAGCAACGCCGACGAGTTGTTTGAAGCCAGCCAGAACGGCCGCGTCGACGGAAGCGCAAGCCACTACGCCAGCACCGTCATTGGCGGAGACGCAGCAGAGTCCATCCTGCTTGGATGGGTGAAAGGCTTCCCAGAGGGCCTGGGCTGGAACGGGGTCCTGGCACTGCCAAGAACCCTGAGCCTCCGCGAAGGACGGGTACACCAGACGCTCGCTGTTGATCTCGATGGTCTCGTACGGCGCAGCTTTCAACTGCGGGAGGAGAGTGCCGTCTGCGGAAACATCCTCCGTATCCGCTTCAACACGTGGGACAGGCAAGTAGCAGTGGCGCTCGAGAGGGGCCTAGATCAAACTTGCATGAGATTGGTTGCGGAGCCCGGACATGTCTCGATGGACGTTGAGCGCGTCAACTTTGAGGAACCCACGGCACGAGTGACCGAGGTCATCATCGACCGCCGAATGACGGAAATCTTCACAGACACGGGCGAGTGCCTGACCTTGGTTCACGGACTACTCCCCGAAAGGATGACAATTCGTGTCGAGAAGGAACCGATCACGAATCCGGTCGGTCATGTCGATGAACTGCGCCCGATAGTGCAGCCAGCACATGCACCCAAGTGAAGCTATTCGTCCTTACAGGTTGCGATTTGACCTTGGGCCATGGGTCGTTTGCGCATTTGAGTTGGCGTTCGGCTGCTTTGGCTGGGTGGCGCGCACTTGTTCCATGACGACACGCGTGTGTAGGCCGTTGGCGATCAAGTCCTGGCAGAGGGCTGCTTAGGGTGGGGATAGTCGGCTGTTGACGGGTTTGCTGTGAGCTTTGGCGGTCCATTGTTGGTAGGGGCGATGTGGCTCAGGAGTGTCGTCGTGGAATTTGCACCCCGGCTTGGCGCAGTGGGCGCGGTGTGTCAGAGCGAATTAACCAGATTGGGTTCTTGGTTGTCCTCATAGGTGCTGGGTGGTTCGGTTTGAGTTTGTCGCATAGCGCGGCGGGTGGCGATGCGGTTGTCGCGAGCGGTGGCCAGGCCGTCTTGTCTGGCCTTGCGGATGGCTTCGCCGCTTTCGTGGTGCTCGTCGTCGGGGGTGACGTAGCCGATGCCCTCATAGAGTCTCACCATGCTGTGGTGCTCCTTTCTGACCTTGAGTTCGGCGCGCAGGACGCCGGGGTCGGGGAGCGTGCCAAGGTGCGGGTTCCCGGTTTTGAGGTGCCCGAAGTACGACTCGATCCAGGCCTGATCGTTCGGGGAACCGGGCCGGCCGAAGTGTTGGGCGATGAGGGCGCTGGCCATGAACTCAGCGGTTTTACCCGCACTCATCTGCGAGCCGTTGTCTGAGACAGCGAGGAGCATCGGGCACCTGTCGTTGTTATCGCGGGACCTCACCGGTGGCCAACTGCTCGGCGAACACGCTGTCTTCGAGCAGCCAGCCCTTGCCGGTGGCCTCCAGCGCGGCGATGAACGCGTTCTGGACCTGCACCCACATCTCCTCCGATGCCAGCACGGTCGAGAGCCACTTGCGTGAGACCACATCCGCGACCGCGATCGCGCACCAGCCCTTGAGGGCCGTGAAGTGGGTGAAGTCGTAGATGTAGATCACCCCCGGGGTCGCCTCTACCCACTCGGGCCACGGCGTCTTTGGTCGTGGTGGGCGCGGCTGCAGCCCGGGCAGGAACATCCTGGACGCGGTCAGGACCCGCAGCACTCACGCGGTCGGTTCGGCGACGAACACCAGGCCCAGATACCAGCCGCGGTTTGCCAGCTTGCGGTGCGGCAGATCCACCATTTCCCAGGTCGTGGCGACAGCGATGTTCGCGGCACGCTCCCAGTCCAGCAGGGCGTGCAATGCTTCGCCGGGGTCGCATCGGTCAGGTCACCGGCCGCGGCCCGGTCACGCCACATCAGCATGGGGGGTGCTCTAAGCCCAACTGGCGGCACGCCCACCGGCCCGAGAAGCCCTGCCCGGCAGCGTGGTTGACCAAGTCGAGGAGTTCTTGTTTCACCGGCGCTGGCACCCGTACAGGGAGGCTGCCGGTGCCGGTGGTCACTCCGGCGTCGTCGGTGCAGCTCCCCCGGCGGCATCATCCGGCTCGACCTCGGCCTCCTTGGCATCCTTCTTCGCGCCCCGATAGGGCTCCAGCCCGGCTCCCACGATTGCGAACCCAGCGGGAATCCAGAACGCTGGACTCGCCATCACCGCGAGAACCGGAGTCCGCGTGACGAGGCCGATCAAGATGCCAATGACCAGCACCGCCCCAATGGCCCACAAGAGTTGCTCACCGGCAATCCGGTCACGGCTCTTCACCTCTCGAGGCGCGTCGCTGCCCTTATCCATCACCACCAGCCCGGTAATGGCTGCGCACACGCCAGTCACGACCCAGAAGATGGGATTGCTGAGCTTCTCGGCGACCGTGGCGCCGCTCAACAGCGCATCGACCGCCGCGTACGCCACAGCAATGAGCACCGCAATGAGCACACCAATGATCCCTCGCACCAAGAGCTTCACCATGTCATCGTACGGACCGTGTCCGGGGCGCCCTGGTATTC
>CAVVYM010000008.1:0-183658 GCA_963752505.1 uncultured Actinomycetes bacterium | reverse complement strand
ACCGGTCGGCGTCTGCAACGGTAGGAACGTGACTCACACGGACGAGGTTGAGCATCAGACATCGGCAGTGGCGCGCAGGCTGGGCGTGGTGCTCGCGGGCTGGGGAGGCGCCAACATCGTCGGTGGTACGGGTCTGGCGGTTGCTGGACGGGGCGTCACCTCCAGTGCTTTCGGACAGCAGAGCGCGGCATGGGGAACGATCAATCTGGCGATCGCGGGTGTCGGGTGGTGGCGTTCTCGCCGCGCCTCGGTGGAACTACCGCGGTTGCGCACCATCCTGCTCCTCAATGCCGCCCTCGATGTCGGCTACCGGGGGCCGGCGCAGCACTCGTGGCTTCAGGACGCGGCCAGGACGATGCCCACGCGGCGGCGCGCCGCGGCCACGGGGCAGCCGTCATGGTCCAAGGTGCGGCACTGCTCGCCCTCGACGTCGCCTTTGCCGCAGTGGCTACGCGGGAGATGCGTGCCAAGTAGCCCGACCGGGGGGTAGCCCCTTCGCAGGCAGACGCGGTGTGGTGTGTCGGAGGTCTGTGGTCTGCTTCTCGTGCGACCGGATGAGACCGGTCCACCGTCCGGGGGGTCCGGTTCGGGAGGCTCGGTCCCTGCAGCCGCCTCATGAGGCAGCGGGGCAGCGACTGATGACAGAGGGGGACACTCATGTCCGACAACGACGACAGCAACAACTACCAGCCCGGCGATGTGGCCAACGGCCACATGCTCGGCACCGATGGGCAATGGCACCTGATGTCCGCCGCCGGCTCGGAATCGGCGCCGCCCGCCGGCAGTGTTGTGGTGTCGAAACGCGCACTGACCATCGCAGCAGTGGCGACCGGGGGCGCCTTCCTGTTGGCATTGCTGTTGGTGGCTGGGCTCGTAGGCTCGAGTTCCTCGCCCACCGCGGCCGATTCGTCCAGTAGCAGCGCCCAGCCGACGAAGTCCCCGTCGCCAGAGGCCTCGACCAGCCCGACGCCGTCACGGTCAGCCACCGCGCCGCCATCGCCGACGCCGACGCGCGAGCCCGTGGCACCTGCGCCGCCGGCGCCGCCCAGGCAGTACACGGCCCTGGACGATCGCACCTGGGCGCTGATAGCCAAGGATCCAGACGCCCACATTGGAGAGAGTTATCTGGTGTTCGGTGAGGTCACCCAGTTCGATAGCGCCACTGGCACCAGCGCATTCCGTGCGAACGTTGCCGCTGCCAATGTCTGCGAGTACGGATTCTTCGACGGTGACAACACCCTCCTGCAGGCGGCCACCGGGGTGGATCTGGCCAACGTGGTGACCGATGACGTGTTCGCCGCGCAGGTCACGGTGATGGGCTCCTTCAGCTATGACACGTCAATCGGTGGCAGCGCCACGGTGCCTCGCCTGCAGGTCGATTCCATCGAGGTGCAGGGAACCTGCGAGTACTAGCAGAGGATCAGACGGCAGCGTGCTACTGGCTCCGCTGACACCGCGGATGTGGTCTGCGAACCTCAGAGGCGCTACTCCCCGACATCCACAGTGGAAAGGTGCCACCATGCTTCCCGAATCCGTGCAAGCGTTCGTCGACTCCGAGATCGCGGCCAACACCACCGACTTCTCGGACCTTCGGGTGGTGTTCATCAACGGGACACTCAAGCGCTCACCGGAGGTGAGCCATACCGATGGGTTGATCGACGTCAGCCGTCACGTGTTTGCGGGGGTGGGGGCTCGAGTCGACGAGATTCGCACAGTGGACCACGTGATTCCGCCGGGTGTGTACCCGGACATGCGCGAGCACGGCTGGGAGCGTGATGACTTCCCCGAGCTCTACGAGCGACTCATCGGGCCAGCCGACGTCGTGGTCCTGGCATCGCCCATTTGGCTGGGTGACCAATCGTCTGTGACTCGGCTCATCATCGAGCGCCTCTACGGCTGGTCGGGTGACTTGAATGAGGCGGGGCAGTGGTCCTACTACGGCAAAGTAGGTGGGGTTCTCATCACCGGGAACGAGGACGGGGGCAAGCACTGCGCGGCCCAGATGCTCTACGCGCTCTCCCACATCGGATTCACGATTCCCCCGCAGTCCGACTCCTACTGGGTCGGCGAGGCGGGCCCTGGGCCGTCCTACCTGGACGACAACCATGGCGCACAGAACCACTGGACCACCCGCAACACGGTGTTTGCGGCTTGGAACATGCTCCACGCCGCTCGACGGATCGCCGATGCCGGCGGAATTCCGGCGCAGGGCAATGTCACCACGAACTGGGACCTCGCCAACGCTGAGCATCCGAACCCCGAGTACCGCTGACCGAGCGCGGCCGTCTTGCGCCCGCCCGTTCGCGCGTGGGCGGTGGGGCGCGGGACTACTCCTGCGCCCCCACCTTTGTGACCGCCTCGGCCTGGATCCGAGCAGCATCGGCGAGGAGGTCCCTCAGCGGTATCGGTCTGCCGAAGTACCAACCCTGGCCGTAGTCGACTCCCGCGGACGCCAGCACGCCTGCCTCCGCGGCCTCCTCGACCCCTTCGGCGACGATATGCGCCCCGATGCGGTGGCCGAAGTCGGCGAGCGAATGGATGAGGTCGAATTGCGAAGTGTCCCGTCGCACGCCAGCCACAATGCTGCGGTCCAACTTCAAGATGTCGGGTTGGGTGAGCAGGACGTGGCGCAGGGACGAGAATCCGGAGCCCACGTCGTCGATCGCCAGTTGCATCCCCTTGGCGCGCATCGGTGCCAGCACCGCGTTGAGTACGTCGTAGTCCGCCACCGGGTCATGTTCGGACAGTTCGAGAACGACATCCCCCGATGCAATGTCGATCAGTTCGGCGGCTATCGAATCCTGCACCAGGGTGTTCGGGGAGATGTTCAGGGTGCCGAAGCCAGGCACGGCCTTGGACTGCTCGAAACCCGCGAGGAGTGCCTGCAACTCGAGTTCGTGTCCGACGCCGATTTCGTGGGCCTCTGCGAAGCACGCGTCCGGAGGCATTCCCCACTCGGACGGGAAGCGGCTAAGCGCCTCGGCGCCGCGCAACTCGCCCGAGCCCAGATCCACGATCGGCTGCCACACGATCGCGGGTCCGCCGGCGGAGATGAGGGGACCAAATCGTTGCTCCAGCGCGCGTTCCCGGGCCGCGGCCCGCACGTCCGGCTCGACGATCAGCGCCGCCGCCTGGGCGAGGACGTGCATCAGGGCCTC
Source organism: uncultured Actinomycetes bacterium (assembly GCA_963752505.1). Taxonomy (GTDB): domain Bacteria; phylum Actinomycetota; class Actinomycetes; order S36-B12; family UBA10799; genus JACJWR01. Next base: position 180,500 of record CAVVYM010000008.1, on the reverse strand, counting down.
ATCGCGGTCGTTGAGCTCGAGTCGCGGTGACAATCCGGCCGCGCAGAAGGTGCCGTACAAGGAACCATCGCTGAGGCGAACCGGCACTGAGATGTAGCTGCGTATCCGCGGTCGCTTGGCCGCCGGTAGCGCCATGGCGACAGGGAAGTCGCGCAGATCTGGAAGCACGGGCGGGAGTTGGCCTGCCAGAATCGCTTGGCACAGCGACGTCTCCTGGTCCTGGGTGGTGCCGTCCCGCAGTGGCATCCAGCGCGACGAATCCACCACCTCCAGGGTTTGTTGTTGGCCGTCCATACGGCTCAAGAAGGCCATGCTGAGCCCGATCGACTTCCTGGCGCTGTGCAGCAGCGCAGCGACGCGTTCCTGGGCATCGCTGCGGGGACTTGACACGCGGCCTCCTCTGACCCGGAATCCCCCCGGGGTCACCCATTGTTGCGATCCGGACCGCCGGAAGCGAATCGGTTGCCGAGAGATCACGAGTCTGGGCCAGATTTGCCAGTGCTGCGTCTCGTGGCACGACTGCTACAGCAGGGACACGGCCAGTGCGCCCCATCGGCCTCACTCAGCGCACTCACCTGAGACCCTGGTAGACCGAGTGCCATTCCTACCCAAGCTCATCGCCACCAAAGGAGTCCCATGCAGCAGTTCAGGCAAGCCGTTGAGAACCGCGACCTGGCCGGCATGATCGACTGTTTGGCCGACGACGTGGTCTTCACTAGCCCGGTGGCGTTCTCGAGTTATCCCGGAAAGCTGGCCACCTCGCTGATTCTCGAGACGGTCATGGGGGTGTTCTCCGACTTCCGCTATGTTCGCGAAATCAACTCGGCCGACGGCCGTGATCACGCCCTCGTATTCGAAGCCAACGTCGGGGACAGGCAGATCACTGGCTGTGATTTCCTACGGCTCAACAACGACGGACTGATCGAGGACTTCATGGTGATGGTCCGCCCGCTCTCGGGCGCCAACGCCCTGGCAGCAGCCATGGGGGAGCGTTGGGCGCAGATCCAAGCCCGATTGGCGAGCGACTAGCGCTCTGGGTCGCTTGGTCGCGTTGCGCTGATCAACGATCGGGCCGCTGACTCTGCCATGATTCCGCCATGTCACAGGTCCGCTGGCGGCCTGGCACACGTGCAGTTCGAGCGAGTAGCAACTCGCTCTAGAAAAGGAGTCCCGGATGAAGTCACTCACCCCCTACCTCAACTTCCCCGGCACCACCGAAGAGGCATTCGAGTTCTACGCTGCTGCGCTCGGAGGAGAGATCACCGGGATCGCGCGTTTCCGCGACTTCGCCGAATCGATGCCCGGACTGCCCACGGAAGACTACGAGAAGGTCGCCAACGTGGGCCTGCGCCTGCCAAACGGCGACGAGATGATGGGCACCGATCTGTTGCCGTCGCTCGGTCAGGAGTTCCACGCCGGAAACAGCTTCGCCTTGCACGTAGAGAGCGAGGACGTGGCCGAGGCACAGCGCACCTTCACCGCCTTGAGTGACGGCGGTTCGGTCCTGATGGAACCGGCTGCCACCGAATGGGCGGAGTGGTTCGCGGGCTGCCGGGACAAGTACGGCGTCGAGTGGATGGTCAGTTTCACAGGTTCGGTGGTTTTCGAGGCCTGACATCAGTGGGCCGTGACTTGCCGCGGATACCCCCCCGGGTATACTTCTTGCACTCACCACTTACCTGGAGGCAGTCATGTGTAGTCCGGCCATGTGCGGTCGTTGCCAGAAAGTCACCTACAGCGGTTGCGGAATGCACGTCGAGATGGTGCTCGCCAGCGTTCCTGCGGAGCGGCGCTGCACCTGCCGCTAGGCGCGAGTCGCGCCGTCGTTTGCGATCCCATAGTTGCCCACGTCGGCGGGAAACTGGCCGCGTGCCGCGGGATCCACCCGCTGGCACCCGGCGACGACAATCACGAAACCTTGGTGGCTGGCGATACTCAGCGCACCTGCCACACCCCGTTGGGCCACACCGCGCGGATCACGCCCGATCCGGCGATCATGCGTCGGCAACCGTCGCAGGGCTCGTGCGTGACATAGATGGTTGCGTGTTCTGCCCTGCTTCGATCGGCGTAGAGCAGGCAGTTTTGCTCTGCGTGCAGGGCGACGCAGGTGCCCGATCCGGTGTCGTACGAGGAACCCGGCGCCACCGTGGCCGAATCGAGAAGGCCTCGGGGGCACTCGCCAGCCAAGCACGACGGCCCGCCGGAGGGGGCACCGTTGTAGCCGGTAGCCACGATCCGATTGTTCGCCACCAGCACGGCGCCGACCCGCCGTCGCCGACAATCGGCGCGGGCCGACACGGCCTCTGCAATCCCCAGGAAGTACGCATCCCACGACGGCCGGCTGAACTCCATGGCGCCGATTCTCACCCATGGGCCGGTGAGCGTGGCGCCCGCCCCGGGCGGCGGGTGATCAACTCTGCGTTGCGCCCTCGTGTGCGGAGTTCAAGCGGCAACCCGCCGACGCGCCGGGCAGGCGTTGGCGCTGCCGGTACAGTCCCGGTCCGGCCGCGCGCAGCAATTGGCGGATACCCGGCGCCAGCATGACGGCCCCGATGCCGCGATAGGGGGCCCGCGACATGCGCATCATCTCTCCAACTGACTCCGGGCCAACGACGTAGCTGCCATCTGTGCGCACCAGGATCGGCCCGAGGTGCACATCGGTCTCCGAGATGCCTAGTTCGGCCAGATCCACAGATTGGTAGGGCCGAAGCTCCACCGGTGGGCGCATGCGCGAGCGAAATCTGGCAGCCGACTTGTCGCAAGGTCCGCAGTCACCGTCGTAAAGCCACATGGGCCGGGGAATACTCATGGCACCATAATACCCTGGGGGGTATATGCTCGCCAATCACGGCGAATGCGGAGCCAGGGCACTTGCGCCGGCCGCCCGCCCAGGCAACGATGACTGCATGCGCCCCACGGCATCGCTCCTGACAGCCTCGATCCGGCGGCCGGGCGCCGCATGAGTTTCGCAGCCGACGAAGCCCTCCGCGGCCGTATCCTCGACGCCGCTGCGGAACTGTTCGCGGTGCACGGCTACAGCGGTACCAAGGTGGGCATGGTGGCGAAGGCGGCCGGCACGAAGCCGGCCATCGTCCGGCGCATCACCGGCGGCCGATCACAGTTGTTCGAGCAGGTGATGGCCCAACGGGTGACGTCGAATGTTGCCCAGCGGCTGGCGGCCGCTGCCCAAGACCCATCCGCCGTGCCGCCGCTGGCAGTTCTGCTCGCTGCGGGGCAGGAGGTTTTCACCGCGCCCGAGCTCAGCTGGGACATCCTCGAGTTGGAAGCCCTGACCCGGGCCCAACTGGATGGCGAACTGCGCACGATAGAGACCGAGCGCATCGAGCAGCGTTGGCAAAATTCAGCATCGCTGATCGCGCAGGTGCGCTCCGCGGGGGGCCTCGATGACGATGTGTCCGACCTTGCCGTCGCTCACTTCATGATCGCGCTATCGGCGGGGTTGGCCCTGATGGATCCGGTGTTGGGCCATCGACCGACCGTCGCGCAATGGAACGCACTCATTGCGCGGATCGGCACCGCCGTCGCACCGCAGGAGTTTCTCCTGAACCCCGTGCATGTCGCCCGGCACAGGTGGCGTGTTCGGGTGGACATCCCCGACCGGCCGGGTGGAGTGGCTCGTCTCATTCGGGCGCTGGCGGCCCTCCACGTCTACGCCATCGGCTTCTACGTGATCGGCTCCAAGGACGACTACCGCACGGTGGACCTCGCGATATCGGCCCCCGAACACGTGAGCGCCGATGCGCTGCGTGCCGCAGCCGGGGCAGCCGGACGCACGATCTACGTCCGCGGCGGCTCCGAAGACGATGCGATCGACCTACCGACGCGCGTGTTGGACGGTGCGGCCAGCCTGATCAACGATCCATCGTGGGCGCCGTTGGCTGCGGCCATTCTGGTGGAGGCAGACGAAGTCACGGTGGTCAGCGCGACCGAGGGCAGTGACGACCGGCCCGACACCCTGCGGCTCCAATGGACTGCGAACCAACACGTGGTCCTGCGGCGCGACTGGGCTCCGTTCGCCAAGGCGGAACGAACTCGGGCGTCCGCCTTCCTGCGGCTCTCGGCGGCCATTGCGGAATCACAGGGCGTGCGGGATCCGTGGATCTTCTACGGTGACGTCCACGGCCGTTCAGTGCGGATGCGGCTCGCTCAGCCCGCCGATTCCGACGCCGTCGCCGCCATGCATGAGAGGTGCTCCGACCAGAGCAAATACCAGCGTTACTTCTCAGTGGTGGAATGGCGCGACGTTCAGCTTCATCGGCTCGCGGGCGGCCATCGCGGCGCCACACTGGTGGTGCTCGATGAGGACGACACAATCGTGGGCCTTGGGAACGTCTTCCCCGATGAGCCCGGGGATGGCAGCACCGCAGAGATCGCCATGATCATCGAAGACGATCAGCAGGGTCGGGGGATCGGGTCGATTCTGTTGAATCAGATGATCAACATGGCGAGGTTGCTTGGATTCTCTGAAGTCGTCGCTTCGGTGCTCGCGGACAACAACGGGATGTTGCGACTGCTGGCGACGTCGGGCCTGGAGTGGGTGACAAGCATCGAGAGTGGGGTGCGCACGATGCGAGCCCGGTTGCCGAAGCGATCCGTCAACTGACGGCCGAGCGCCGCCCAACTGCAGATCGCGGTCGCCTCGCCCAACGAGATGGCCATCACGGCCCGGGCAGCGCTGCGGTCGGCCGGGTGACGGCCTCACGTAGATTGTGACGAGGCCGCCGACGAATGAGGATGATGGTCGAGGACACCCCCGCACGCTCCACCGATCCTTCGACGGTGGGGCCCTGGCACATTCACAGCCGCATCGGATCCGGAGGCATGGGTGTGGTCTACCAGGCCTCCCGGGGTGATCAGACCGCCGCGGTGAAAGTTGTGCACCCGGGGCTGCTGGCCGATCCGGCGACCCACGCCAGATTCTCCCGCGAAGTCGAGGTGCTCAGCGGCGTGCGCGACGTGCACATCAGCGAGTTCCTCGACGCCGACCTCGATGCTGACCGACCGTGGCTGGCCACGGCCTTCGTAGACGGGCCCAACCTCCGCGACGCGGTCGCCACCGACGGCCCCCTCAACAGCGCCGATTGGTGGAATCTCGCCAAGGGGTTGGCCCAAGCCCTCGCTGTTCTCGAGGTGCACGGCGTGACCCACCGCGACGTCAAACCGGCGAACGTGATCCTGACGGCTCGAGGTCCGGTGCTCATTGACTTCGGCATCGCGATGCCCTCCGACGCGACCTCGCTGACCGCGACCGGGCTGGTGGCAGGGAGTGCATCCTGGCTGTCACCCGAACAGGCCGACCTCAAGACCGTCACCGGTGCGAGCGACGTCTTCTCGATGGGCTCGCTACTGGCATTCGCGGCCACCGGGCGGCCGCCCTTCGGGCAAGGCGCCCACGTTGCCGTGTTGGCGAATATCGCGGCCAAGGAGCCCGACCTCGACGGATTGTCGGATTCCCAGCGCGGCCTAGTTGAAGCCATGTTGGCCAAGGATCCTGATCTGCGACCATCCCCGCGGGAGATCCTCGCCACCGTCAAGCGCATCCGCTCCGGCGGGATCCCGACCATCGCCTACGATCCGAGCCGAGCGGCAGCGGCGTTGCCGTCCCCGACGGCGGCACGTCCGCCGCCGCCTGTGGTCGCCCACAAGCGGGCCGCGAGCCGACGATCACCGGCAGCGCTCATGCTCCTCACCGGATTGGCCGTCATTGCGCTCGTGGTCGTCGCGGGGGCGTTGTGGTGGATCGTCGCCGGTGGGGTGGGCTCGCTGTCTGAGCCAAGTGGCGAATCTTCGTCGCAGACGAGCCAACCGGGAAGCCCAACTGGCAGCCAGAGTCCGGCGGCGCCCGTCGGCTCGCCGACGATTCCGCCGGCACCCGCCGCGGATCAGCTGGTCTCCGGCGACTGGGCGTTGTCGAGCTACCGAATCACCAATGACGGCGGCGAACTTGGGGTCGAGGGCACCCTGCGCAACAACGCAGGCGTGGCCGCCTCCGGGGTCGTCACCGTTTTCGTGTTCGTTGACGGCCGATATGTCGGTACGGTGTCGGACACCGTGACCGACGTCCCAGCAGGTGGTGCTGTCACGGTGGCCCTCTCCGGTGACGACCGATGGCAGCCTGGCCAGCAGACCCTCGTGGTGGACGTCACCCAGCTCTAGTGCCCGTTCGGTGTTCGCCGCCGTGGTTCACCCAGGCACCCATTGCCGACTCGAGCGGCCCCTGACGGGCGACCCGCAACCAGAGCCACGCGGCAAGCGCGAGTCCCGCCCATGTGGCCACCGCCACTGCGGTGACTGCTGCGGCCCCGAGTTCGCCGAACCAGCCCAGACCCCACCCGCAGAAGATGATGCACAGGACCAAGGATTCGCCGATGTACACGCTGAGCGACGTTCGCCCGGCACTCTCGGTGAAGGCCAAGGCGTTGGGGTGTCGCAAGAAGAGCAATGCGAGCACGCCCACGTAGCCAGCCGAGAGGATCGGTGCGGTCACAAAGCCCAGCGCCAGACCTACGAAGCCCCAGGTGCTCTGTGCGTAGCCGCTGCCATCTGCAAAGGCCATCCCAGCCGCGGCCGCTTGGGCCATCAGCCCCACCGTCAGGCCCCACACTGCGCAGCGGCGCCACAATGTGCGATGGCGTACCGGATCCGCCAGATACTGGCCGCGTCCAGCGGCCAAGCCGAGTGCGAACGCGGCAAGCGCGAAGCCCCACTGCACGCTGGCGAGCGAGATCAGGGTCTCAGGCAGGGCGGCAAGTCGTGCCCCGGCGAGCTCGAGGAAGGTCCCGCTCGCAAGGGCGTCGTTGAGTTCGATGAACACCGTGCCGGCGGGCGCATTGGCTTGGCCTTCGGCGAGGATCCCCGCCACGACGATCAGCAGCAGAGCCGACGCCAGCACGTAGCTGTAGAGGGCGAGATTCAGCACCGCCTTCGTCGACCAGGTGAAGGCCATGAGGAGGACGACGCCGAGCAGCGCGTACGAGAGCAGGATGTCGCCGATGAACAGCAACACGGCATGGGCGAGCCCCAGTACGGCAAGTCCGACGAGTCGACGCCGGTAGCGGCGTAGGTCGGTTGGAGCGGGGGTCGGACTCGGTCGCACGATGAAGGTGGCGCTATAGCCGAAGAGAAACGAGAAGATCAAATAGAACTTGCCTTCGGCCAGCAGGGTCGCGAGCACCGCGGCACTGCGGTCCAGCGGCGTCGACAACGACTCGGGCGTGTAGCCCTCCACATTTATCGCCATGAAGGGCGCGTTGACCACGATGATGCCGAGCAGGGCCAGTCCGCGCAGTTGGTCGGCGAATCGTTGCCTCGGGCGAAGGGCGGCGGACATGGCCACGAATCTAGACCGCTCACTCTTTCGGAGGTCGCGCCCGGGGATCGGCAGAGGTCGGACGCGGTGCCAGGCGTAGCCTGGAAACAGGGCCGGTGGTTCCGTTGCTGCCGGCCGAAACGGCTGTCGGCCTCGCCGGCGACAGCCGGGCACGAGGAGGCTGTCATGGCGTGGGACTCACCCGGCCAGGAGCCCGGTCCGGAGTGGCACTGGGATGGTCAGCAATGGCTGTGGTGGAGCGGAAGCGAGTGGGTGCCGGCTGGCGTCGACCACTCACAGAGGCCACCCCCGCCCCCACCGGTTGAGGCGACCTCGGGGGCGGTAACGCCCCCTCCTGCCGCCGGGCCAGCCGTAGCGCAGCAGACCGCGACCCGTCGAGGTCTGGGAGCCGGGGGGTGGACGGCGATCGCGCTCGGAATCGTGCTCGCGCTGGTGATCCTCGGCGGCGGTTTGGCGTTCGTCCTGACCCGTGGCGGTGACGACGACGTCGTGACCCTGCAAACCGAGCCGCTCTCGACTGCGATCGCGGAATTCACCCCGCCGGTCGGGACCGATACACCGATCACCAATCCACCGGCGGTATCGGGTGTGCAAACCGTGCCCGCGGAGACCGTCGGGCTGTTCGGCGGCACCTTGGACTCTGCATCCTGCAACAAAGACCAGTTGGTGTTGTACCTGCAGGCCAACCCAGATAAGGCGCAGGCTTGGGCGCAGACGCTGGGCATCACCGCCGCCGAGATCCCGCAGTTCGTGGCACCGCTTACCCCGGTGCTCCTGCGCAGCGACACGGCGGTGACCAATCACGGCTTCGAAAACGGCCGGGTGACGGTGGTCCCGGCGGTGCTGCAGGCGGGGACGGCCGTGCTGGTCAACGAATACGGCCAGCCGGTGGCCAAGTGCTACTGCGGCAATCCACTGACTCCCGCGCCCCCGCTCGCCGCACAGGCCCGCTTCACGGGCAAACAGTGGCCGGATTTTCAGCCCGGCACCGTCACGATCATCCAACCCAGCAGCGTGATGTTCACCACGTTCGTGCTCGTCGACGTGGTCACCAACGTCACCTTCACCAGGCCCGCCGGGACTGATGGCGGCTCCGACACGGTCGAGGCAGACACACCCGCCCCGACCACATCACCTGCGCCGACCCGGCCTCCGGTGACGTCACCTCCGCCCACCCAAATGCCGACGCAGGCACCCGCCGAATCAGGGCGCGAGTCCGCAGCCATCGCTGCGGTGCAGGACAGCTTCCGCAGTTGTGCCGCCCAGCGGGGCTCGTCGGATGAGGTTGAGGAGGTCATCGCGCAAGCCGCCTACTCGGCATCCCCCACCGGTTCGGCTGGGGAGTACGAAGTGGTGGTCACCGACGAGTCCGGTGCCTTCACCTACCTCGTCAACCTCAACACTGGGTCGGTGACCGCGGTCAGCGCGGACGCGCTTCAGGTAGCGGAAGGCTGCCCCGGAATATTCAACTGAGTTCAGGTCCGGGACGGGGGGCCACGCTGGTGAGCGCGCCGGTTCAATCCCTCGTAGGGTTGGCAAGCACGCACCGCGGCGACTGACCTGCGAAGCGAGGCGGAGGAGGCGTCATGGCGGTTGACCAGGGACAAGGTAGCGGGATGCTGCGCAGTGCGGCCGTGTGGCCGCTCAAGCAAACCTCGCGGGCGCTGTGGCGTGCCAGCGGTCTCGTGCGTTCGCAGGCACCCGGACCGTTGCCGGACATCACCGGTCCGGGGGTCCTGGCGAAAAGCACCTTCTACCCGGTGCGCACGCTCACCGCGGACGACACCGACGTGCTGCGGAGCTTCCTCCAGGACGGCCTCAGTGCCGAAAGCCGCAGGTTGCGCTTCATGACCCCCACCCCCAAAATCCCGGAATCAGCCGCCACGTGGCTGGCAGATCGTGACGGCCACGATCGCATGGCCCTAGCTGCCTTGGATCCCGACGATTTCGCCCGGATCGTTGCCCTAGTGGAGTACGCGCGGGTCACTGGTGGGCCACCCGAAGTGGCCGTTGCGGTGGCCGACGACTACCAGGGCCAAGGGCTGGGATGCAACCTGCTGCGCATGTTGGCGACCATGTCGCTGGCAGCCGGGGAGTCAGTGTGGCAGTGCTCCATGGTGGCCGACAACGAAGGCGCGGTGCGGGTGATGGCTTGCGTCGGCGAGGTCGAACAGGCCGGCATCAGTGGCGCGGTCCGCAATGTGCTCGTCCATTTGGAGGCGCAGAAGCTTCTCGGCCTTGGCCCCCACGTTCAGGCATGATCCGTAAGCCACCCTCGCAGCGCCGCGGCGCGGAGGTTCCGAAGGCGCTGTGAGAGGGTGCCGCGAGCAGTTAGGAGCGGCAGACGGCGGTGCGGTTGATGGTCTCGTCGTGCATGATCACCGGGACGCCGTTCGGCGCGCCGTCGGTTGCCTTGGTCCACTGCACGTCGGTCTCCAACACGGATGCCCCGTTGTCGACGGCTTCCTGGAAGGCCGACATGGAGTTCTCGCTCACGGACTCCTCGCCGCCACCGCGGTGGGCCACCATTTGCGGGATCGGTTCCGCATCCGCTGGTGCAGACTCAGCCCAGGTCGAGAACTCCTTGGTGAAGTCCGTCGCGATCCACTTGACGTTCTTGGGGTTCGTGCTGGCGACGGTCTGCCAGCCGGGTGACGTCAAGCCCGCGAAGTCGGCGCCGTTCTCGGCTGAATCGCCGCCAGTAGCGACGTTGTACCAGATGTAGACGGGGATGTCGGCAGCGGCGAAATCGGCCGGCACGTCGTAGGTCTGCCCGTTCTGCGGGAAGGTTCCCTGGAAGTAGAGCAGGTTGAGCACGCCGAGGGAATCGGCGGACGGGGCGCGCGTCTTCATCTCTTCCACTCCGGGCGGGGTGAAGGGATCGCCCACGCTGCCGCCGATGCCGCGGAACCAGATCCGGGGCCAGTCTGGTTCGTTGTCGGCGAAGTACTTCAGGGTGGTTTCGTCGAAGGATCCGATGAGCACCTCGGTGATGTCCGGATTCTGCTTGACCAGGTCGGCGTATTCGGCAAACTGAGCATCGGTGGGCACCGGCTTCGGCTGGCCCTCCGCGGGGGCGAAGGTCTTGATCTCCGGCAGCACCCCGACCTTGTTCTCGTTGGCGAACTCGAGAAACTCCTGCAGCGTCGGGATGGACTCGCCGTTGTTCAGCTCGTAGGCCTGCAATTCCTCGAAAGTCACGTCCGAGACTTTCGTGTCGGGCGCCAACTCGCATGGCTCGGTGGGAGTGGGTGAGGCCTCCGCGGAACTCGCCGACACCGATGCCGACGACCCGGTCGAATCCGATTCGGACGAGGAGCAACCCGCCAGGATCAGGCTGGCACTAGCGATCGCGGTGATGCCGACTGCGGCGACGTGAATACCCATAGGTTCGGACTCTATTGCCCCCGGCCCGGCGATGTCGCGTTTGGCAGCAGAACGAATCCACTCGTTGTTTTCGTGGAGCCGGGCTAGTCGGCGGCCGATGCTTTGAGCACCCGGGCGAGGCCCTTGTTGATTTCCTTGAGCACCGCAACCCTGGCGTAGCGCTTGTCGTTGGCAGGGATCACGTGCCAGCGGGCGCCATCGGTGGTGGTGCGCAACAGCATCTGGTCGACTGCTGTGACGTAGTCGTCCCACTTCTCTCTGTTGCGGTAGTCCTCGTCGGTGATCTTGTGCTGCTTGTACGGTGTGTCCTCGCGTGCTTTGAACCGTGCCAGCTGCTCCTCCGGGGAGATGTGCAGCCAGAACTTGGCCACGAAGTAGCCGCGCTCGACCAATTGCGACTCGAAGTCGTTGATCTCGTCGTAGGCCCGCTGCCATTCCGCAGGGGTGGCGAACCCTTCGATTCGCTCCACCAGAACCCGGCCGTACCAGGTTCGGTCGAAGATCACGAATTTGCCGGCCGCAGGGATGTCACGCCAGAAGCGCCACAGGTACTGGTAGCGCAGCTCCTCCTCGGTGGGGGCTGCCGTGGGAACCACGCGGTAGTCGCCGGCCTCGAGTGCCGTGGTCACGCGGCGGATCACGCCCCCCTTGCCACCCGCATCCCAGCCCTCGAAGGCGAGCACCATTCCTACCCCCCGCTCGCGGGCCTCGATCGCGAGGCGGTGGAGTTTCGCCTGCTGCTTGGCCAGCTTGGCACGGTACTCGTCGCGGTCGAGGTGTTTGGACAGGTCGACGCCGGACAGCACGCTGGCTTCGTCGAAGTCGCCGAAGAGTGAGTTGGAGATCGAACGGCCACCGTCCTGCGGATCCTCGAGGCGGGCTTTGAGCGCCGCGAGAATCGTCCGCGCCACGGTCAGGTCGCGGTAGCGCGCGTTGGTCGATTCGACGATGGTCCACGGTGCGCCGGGCGCGCTGGTGGACTGCAGGATGCGTTCGGCGTAGGGGAGAGCCGGGCCCAAGCCTTCCAGTTGCGCCCAATCGCGTTGGTCAACCCACCAGCCGTCCTCGGGGTCCTGCTCGGCTTTGCGCAGGCGCTTTTGTTGCTCCTTGGCTGGCGTGTGGAGGAAGAACTTGAGCACCAGGGCGCCATCGGCGATGAGATTGTCTTGCATCGTCGCGAGGTGACGGGTCCAGTAGTCGAAGCTGCTGTCATCGAGGTCGCCGTTCGCCCGCATCAAGGCGGCGCGCATCAAACCGCCGGCAAAGATCGCCATTCGGCCCTTGGGTGGAAGGGAGCGCCACAGCCGCCAGAGTTGCGGGCGCGCGGCTTCCTCCTGCCCGACGTCGGCGAATACCCTCGTGTCGACGAACCGGGCATCCATCCATTCGTTGAGTCGATTGACCATTTGGTTCGCGGCGACGTGGTCGTCGCCGGCGATCCAGATGACGACGGGGAAGTCGGCGTCGCGCAGGTCGTACTGCGCGTTGACCAGGTCCAACCGAAGGTCGGGCACGGCTGCCTTGTAGTCGGCTTTGCTGATCTTGTTGCCAACCTCGGCTACTTCGAGCATGGCGCTACCTTTCGCAGACGGTGCAGTTCACCTCTCATCGTCACGTTACGCATCCGTCCTCCATGTTGCTCTGCGATTGGCGTGCCGAAGCCGATCCTGGGCAACCGCCGGCTGCTCGCAGTCTCGAGAAGGCCGATGAGGCGGCGTCACCCGGCGGGGCGCAACTGGTAGGTGCCTGTGCAGCGCAGGAGGACGTTGCCGTGCGCGTCGAGCGCCTCTGTCTCGAGGATGAACTCGGCCTTGCCTTCGTCGTGCGCCTGCCGCGCCAGTTGCCGCAGTTGGTCGGCTGGGATCGCGGCGTGCAGCATGGCATCGGTGCGCGCCGGGCGGAGGAACTCGACTTCGAAGTTGGTGACTATCGGCACCACGCCGAGTTCCGGCATGCCCAACGGCAGCAGCCCGCCGGGTACCTCTGCAAGCGACATCAAGGCGCCGGCGTACATGGTTCCGATGTGGTTCTTGTTGGGCTCCAGCGGCATCCGCAATTCCACGTTGCCGGCCGACATCGCCACGACTTCCAGCCCGAGTCGTCCTAGGGCCGGGATCGCGCTGTGGACCATTGCGGTGACGGCGATGGGATCGAGGGATTCGCTCATGTTTTCACGATAGGTCTTCTGGCAGGCCCTCGGCATCGTGCCAGCGCCGGTAGTCGGCAACTGCCACCGGCAAGGTGGGGTAGATCCGATCTTCGCCGATGGAATCGACCAGCCCGGCCCGGTCGAGCGGCAACCACAGGTCGTGCTTCACCCGGGTGAGAGCCAGTTCGATACCGCGATTGGTGAGTTCGGCATGCAGCGCCGCGAGAGCATCCATGGCGGTGAAATCAACCTCGACGTTGGCCTCCATGTTGAGCAACAGCCAATAGACCGGCCCCGTCCGCTGCCACTGCTTCACGGAATCCAATGCCTTGGTCTGAAAGTCCTCCGCGTTGGCGAAGAACAGGGGCGAGTCGTAGCGATAGACGACCAGGCCGGGAACGGTGACGGCCTCGGGGTAGTCATCGACATCGTGCATGCCGGCCAATCCGGGCACAAAACCGACGACAGCATCGTGCGGTCGGGCAACGCGCCTGAGCATGTCCGCCACGGAGAGTCCCACAGCCAAGGCGACACCGATCAGGATTCCGAAGATCAGCACTGACGTGAGGGCCGCCAGCGCCAGCACGAACTCGGACCACCGAAAGCGCCACAGCGCACGGAAGCCCGGCACGTCGATCAGTTTCGTGGCCGCGTAGACGACGATTGCGCCCAGGGCGGCGGTGGGGAACTTGGCCAAGACCGTACCCAGGAAGAAGATGACGGCGAGCACGCTGACCAATGCCACCAGCGAATACAGCTGGGTGCGCGCTCCGGCGGCCAGGGCCAGCGCAGTGCGACTTCCGCTGCTGCTGATCGTGAAGCCGCCGATCATCCCGGCTGCCACGTTAGACGTCCCCAGTGCGAAGAGTTCCTGGTTCGAGTCCACGGTTCCCCCGGTCCGGGCGGCGAACGCGCGGGCCGTGAGCACCACGTCGGTGTAGCCCACCAGCAGCACACCGATGGCCGGCAACACCAGCAGCGAGATGTCGCTCAAGGTCGGCAACCCCGGGTCAGGCGGTGTTGGCGAAAACGCGCCTGCCACTTGGATGCCGTAGTCCTCCAACCCGAAGGCGACGACTGCAGCGGTGGCGAGGAGTACCGCGATCAATGGCGTCGGCGCCCGCGGCCAACGCCATGAGACCCCGAAGAGGAACACCAACACCACCGTCGCCAGTGCGACCGTCGCCGGGTCGACCTCGGACACTCCGGACAGGAAGGACGAGAACTCGGCCATGAAGCCTTTGCCTTCCACGTCGACACCGGTCAATTTCGACAGTTGGCCGACCACCATCAGCACGGCGACCCCGGCCATGTAGCCCACCAGAACGGGTCGGGAGAGCAGGTCGGCAACAAATCCCAGCCGCGCAACCCAGGCCAACAGCGCCAGCAGGCCCACGGTCACCGCAAGTGCGGTGGATAACGTCGCATAGCGCCCCGGATCGCCACCGGCCAGCGGTCCGACGGTGGCCGCGGACATCAGCGCCGTGGTCGATTCCGGTCCCACACTCATCACCCGGGAAGATCCGAACACCGCGTAGACCGCGAGCACCGGGATCATGGTCCACAGGCCGACGATCGGCGGCAGGCCTGCGACCGTCGCGTAGGCCATCACCTGTGGAACGAGGTAGGCAGTCACCGTGATGCCAGCCACGATGTCGCCGCGCAGCCACCGCCGACGGTAGTGTCGGAGCGTCGTGATTCCGGGAACTGTGGGCAGCGCCCGTGAGAGCCCATGGGCCGTCGTGCCCGCCCGACCCGCACGCGTCGGGCGACTCGTCACCATGTGTTCATCTTGGCCCAGCGGAGTGGCTCGACGCGCAGTCGTGTGCCGAGTCGCCACCATTGCCAGGCCGTCTGCCCTCGATCCTGGTGGCTGCGGTTGGCGACGCTACTCGAAGTCCAGACCGGCGCTGGCCAGATCGGCTCGGAAGGCCCGGACGTCACGAAGGTAGTTCTGGTGTAGCCGCCACGGATCGACATCGACCTGCCGGGGGAGTTGGTCGGTTGCCCGCCGCAGGTAGCCGGAGTCGAGGTCCATGAATGGGCGTGTGGGCAACTCGGGCGGCGGGCGCCGCGGCGTCGCGCTTCGGTATCCGTTTCCGATCATGTACGCGATGACTCGGCACGCGAACTCCGAGATGAGGTCGCATTTGAGGGTCCAGGAGGCGTTCGTGTACCCCAGTGCTACGGCGAAGTTGGGTACGTCGCAGAACATCGCGCCTTTGTAGCCGATCGCGTCGGCCGCAGCCAAGGGCACCGTATCGATCGACAGCGTCATCCCTCCCAAGACCAGGATGTTGAGTCCGGTGGCTGTGACGATGATGTCCGCCGCGAGTTCCCGGCCGGAAGCCAGCAGAATCCCGGTTGCGGTGAACTTGTCGATGGTGTCTGTCACCACCTGTGCCCGCCCAGCTGCAATCGCTGAGTAGAAGTCGCCGTCGGGGGCGAGGCACAGGCGTTGATCCCATGGCTCGTAAGGCGGCGCGAAGTGGGTGTCCACCGGGTAGCCGGCTGGAAGGCGAGCCTTGGCGCCGGAGCGCAGCATCGCCTTCATCAGTCTGGGAGCCCGCCGGGCCAACTGGTAGCTCAGAGCCGAGCCGAGGATGTGTTTCCGGCGGATCGCCCGATAGGCGGCTGGCTGCGGCAGCAGCCGTTGCAGCAGGGCGTCAGACCTGTCGCGCCGCGGCAACGAAGCGATGTAGGTGGGGGTGCGCTGCAGCATGGTCACCTCGGCTGCCGTCGCCGCCAGGGCCGGCACCAACGTGACGGCTGTGGCGCCGCTGCCTATCACGACGATTCGTCGGCCCGCGTAGTCGAGGTCGGCCGGCCATTCCTGGGGGTGCACCACCTGCCCCCGGAAGTCACCGCGGCCCTTGAACTCGGGCGTATACCCGGCCTCGTAGTCGTAGTAGCCAGTTGCCGAGAAGAGGAATCGGCAGGTGATCTGCGAGTGGTCGCCGGTGGCGGTGTCCGCCAGCGTCACCGACCAGCAGGCCTCCGCCGATGACCAATCGGCAGCGATCACGCGTTGTCCGAAGCGGATCTTCTCGCTGACGCCGAAGTCCTCCGCGGTATCCCGGATGTACGTCAAG
Source organism: uncultured Actinomycetes bacterium (assembly GCA_963752505.1). Taxonomy (GTDB): domain Bacteria; phylum Actinomycetota; class Actinomycetes; order S36-B12; family UBA10799; genus JACJWR01. The sequence continues at coordinate 164,521 of CAVVYM010000008.1, read as the reverse complement.
ATGGCGGGTCCGTCGGCCAGTGCATAGGGCTGGGGCCAGGGTCGAAAGCGGTAGCCGAGGGTGTACATGTCGGAGTCCGACCGCACGCCCGGGTAGCGAAAAAGGTCCCAGGTGCCACCGAGCTCGTCGCGGGCCTCGACGATCGCGTAGGAAACCTCCGGCAGGCTGCGTTCGAGATGGCATGCCATCCCGACGCCCGAGAGGCCAGCGCCCACGATCAGGACCCCGACATCGCAACCGGCCCCGAAGTCCATGCCCACGAACCCGATCGTACGCAGGTTTTCAGTCGCCGACCGTGGGGAGCGGCTTTCCCTTGCCGGCCCAGCCCAGCGCGCGGCGACGTGCGAGCCGGGTCCAGGGTTTGCCCATCCATGGCGCCCGGTCGGCGATGATGCGTAGTTCCGCGGCGAGCCAGCGCGTTCTCGCCGGCAGGCTCGAGACTGCCAGGGGAGGTGTACGGAGGGCTGAGTGGAAGGAGCCGACAACTAGTCGTGGTTCGGTCGGCCGCGGACCGAGCCCCAGGGCGTGCTCGTAGGAGCCCAGGACGTCCAAGCCGGCGGCCTGGCACTGCAGCCAGCTGCCCCAGATGCGAATGTTGAGGTCCACCAGGAGAGGGTGGCCAGCCGCATTCCGCACCGCATCCATCGCGAAGGGGCCGCTGATGCCCAAGGTGCTGATCACCCGGGCGGTGTAGGCCACCAGGTCGGGGTCGTCGGTGACGGTGAGGCCGTAGCCGAAACCGAAAGGCTTCACCGGATCGATGAGGTTGGTGTAGGTGATGCCCTGGATCACCTCGCCGGCGGCCGCGACACCCGCAGCGATCACCGGGACGCCGCGGTAGAACTCCTGCACGAGGTAGGGGGTGTCCTCGCCGTACTCGTCGACCCACCGCCGCAGTTCGGTCGCGTCGCGACACAGATGCACGCCGCGACCGCCGCCGGAATCGCGCAACTTGAAGAGCAGCGGCACCTCGCTGGTCGGCGGCACGTCGTCCACCTGATCCCAGGTGCGCGGAACTGCGATTCCGCGGTCGTCCAGGAATCGTGTCAGCGCGAGTTTGTCGATCACGTCGCGGTCGGGGATCGCCGCTACCTTTCGGACGCCCAGCTGGTCGTCATGGTGTTCCAGTGAAAGCCAGGTTGCCGACGACTCAGTCGCCTGGATGTCGAGCGGAGCCTCCTCCGCCAGCACCGACCAGCCCAGTCCGGTGAGCGGCCCGCTGGGCAGCGTCGCTTCGGGGACCGTGCGGGCACTGAGATTCTCCCAGCGCACGCGGGAAGGGTTGCCGAACACGTCGTCCACGGAATCGGCCAGCAACCGCACAGTGCGATGACCGCGGTGCTCCAACGCAGCGGCGAAGTCAATCATGGGTTGCGAGTACTCATCCTGAGCGAACGCGATTGTCGCCATCTATGTGAACCTCATGGCCGGAGTATGGCACCGGAGGCGACCCAGCACGTGCGCTAGCGTGGTGCCGCGACATTGATGGTGAAGGGGTGAACCGTGGCCGAGCAGCCGCCAGGCGATGAGGTCATCCCCGGTCAGAGGTCGGCCGGATACCGGTCGCGGACCGCGTTGATCTTCGCGGTCTCCGAAATCGTCGGCAAATTGGCCTCGTTCGGAATGTTCGCGGTGGCCTCCCGGCTACTCGGGCCAGCCGGCTTCGGTGAGTACTCCTGGGCCATGGCGCTGGGCGCGATCGTGGCGTCGTTCGGCATGTTCGGTTTCGACATGGCCTTGATCCAACTCGGCGAGCGCAACCGCACCCGAGTCGCGGACTATCTCACGTCCAGCATCACCGTGCGGATTCTGATCGGCGTCATCGGCGTGACCGTGGTGACGTTCATGCCCCTGTCGAATCCGGATGCCCGTGGGCTGGTGGTGGTCATGACCCTCGCCCTGAGCATCGACAACCTGTCGACTGGCATGCGAGCCGCGGCTTCGACAGTTGATCGGCAGCGAGGGCCGGCGGTTGTGATCATCATCCAGCGGGTAGTCACAGCGGTTGCCTCGATTTCGATGCTGCTGCTCGGCTATGGGGTGCTGGCCATGGGATTCGCCTTCCTGTTCGGCACCACCATGGGGGCCGTCGCCCTGGTGGTGATCATCACGCGGATCGGCATCGGGCCATCGCCGCGCAAACTCCACTGGGACTCGACCGTGGCAGTGCTGCGGAAGTCTGTTCTGCCAGGCCTCGCCAACACCATGAATATGCAGACGGCGCGGTTGGACATCGTGGCACTGGAACGGCGCAAGGACGCGGACGCGGTCGGCTACTTCGCCGCGGCCTTCAAACTGGTGGAAACCAGCCTGTTCATCTCTGACTCGCTCATCCGATCCGCGATCCCGGAACTGCTCTATGCCAAGAGCAATCGTCGCGCCGGCGAGGTGGTGCGCACGGTGCTGGCCACCGACGCTGTCTTCTACTTTCCCGTTGCCGCGGCTTTGGCACTGCGCGGTGGCGACATCATGGCGGTCGTGTTTGGCCCGGAATTCGCGGTTGGTGGCACTGCCGCGGCAGCGTTGTCGGTGGGGCTGCTGGCCTGGGTCACGTTGAGCACGCTCACCACCACTTTGCTCGTGCGCCACTACAGCCGCGACGTGGCGGTAGTGGCAGGGGTCACGTTGGCCGTCAAGTTCACGATCGTCTGGCCACTGGTAGACGCCTACGGTGCCGTGGGTGCCGGCATCTCGATGTCGGTGGCCTTCCTAGTTCAGGCTTCTCTGCTCTGGTGGCGGTTGGCGCGACACGACGGTCGCCCGCGAATGGGCACCAGCTTGATGCCGGCACTGCTGGCCTGCGTGGTGATGGCACCGGTTGCCTACCTCACGCCGAACTTCTGGCTGGCGGTCGGGCTGTCGGTCCCCGTGTACGCGGGTAGCTGGTGGCTCTTCGCCAAGTGGCTTGACCCCGGCACGCTGGGCCGGGTCTCCTCGATCCTCAAGCGATAGTCTTAGGCCCCCCAATCCCGGCCGGACAGGAGAACCCGTGAGGGCCCCCGAGGCGCTGCTCATCGACCCCTACCAGCCGTACGCGGAGCTCTACATCTCTCGACTTTTCCGCGACTACGGCATCCGCACCGTGGCGCTTCACCGCCGCTGGCGCTCCCGGCTGGTGCTCGAACCGCGTTCGCGGGTGCTGCGTTCTAGCGCGGTCTCGGCCAACTACATGATTCCGGAAGCGGGCATTGAGGCGCTCGCCCCGATGCTTCGCGAGCGGCACTCGGTGGTGGCCGTGCTGCCGCACGACGAAGGCGCGGTGTGGCCACTCGCTCGGCTGGCTGAACTCCTGGACCTGAGTTGGTCGCAGCCGCAGGTCTTGAGGTTGTTTGCCAGCAAGGGTTCCCTCAAGCGGAGGCTGGTTGAGCGGGCGTCGGATCTGCGCCTGAACCAAACCGCGGCGGTCGCGGGGCCGGCGGATGTGCGCCGATGGATAGCGACGACTGGGGTCAATCGCTTCGTGCTCAAGCCCGACGACGGCTCGGGCAACAGGGGAGTGGCCTTTTTCGATGACGACGTCAGCGACGACCAGTTGGCGAACTACTTCGCCGAGGTCGGCGGTGGCATCCTCGCCGAGGAGTTCATCGGCGGGGAAGAGTACTGGGTGAACGGCCAGATTGATGCCGCGGGCACTCCTGTGGTCACGATGATCGGTCGGTACGACAGAGGCGAGGTCAACGGCAAGGAGAATGTCGAGCTGAGTGCCCGCACGCTGCCGAGCACCGCCGGCGAGTTTCGAGCACTTCACGACTATGCCGTGGATGTCATGCGCACGATCGGATTGCGGCGTAGTCCGTTCCATCTTGAGGCGAAGATCGATGCGCGGGGTCCGTGCCTGATCGAGGTGGGTGCCCGACTCTGCGGGGATCTGCTTGTTCTCGCCGATCAGTGGCAACACGGTCCCCGGGTCGATCTCATCGACGCCGCCATCCACGACTACGTCACCGATGCGCCTCGGCCGCCACTCGAACTCGACTGGGAGCGGGCGGACGCGCACCCAGTGGCACAGGTCAACGGGGTGTCCGAATCCCACATGGTCGTCGGCAGGGTGGAGGGTGTCGCGGCCGTCGAGCAGCTGCCGGGATTCCTCTTCTGGGTCAAAGCCCCCGCCGTCGGAGATGTTGTGGCGCCGACGCTGGATTTGATCGCCAAGCCATGGGGGGCGTGCGTCTGGGCGCCCACCTACGAGGAGCTGGATGCCCGCGAAACTGTCGTCCGGGAGTTGATCCGGCTCACTCCCCGATCGGAGCTGGAGGGTGGCGTGCGTGCTCACCTACCGGTGCTGCGCAATCGGCTGCAGCGCTACTGGAGTGCCCGGCCGCGGCCCTACATGGCTCGCGCGTTGCGCACCCGGGTGTAGCTACCGCAGTCGGCGCACAACTGTGAGCCCGGGTTGGTCGGCTGGATCCCTTGCCCCACGGCTCAGCTGCGGTCGGGCAACGACTCCAGTACTTCGCCGAGCAGGGCGCAGGCGTCGAATTGGTCGGAGTCGAAGGTCCATCCGAGCCGCACGACGACGGCGTCCTTCGACGGCACCGACGCCACAATCTGGCCCCAGTGACCTTCCATCGAAACGGTGTCCTCGGGGATGCCCGGTGTGCTGCGGCACTCTCCGCCGATCGGATTCGCGGGCAGCCAGGACTGTGCGCCGTAGCCCGCGCCGTCCCCTTCCGGCAGGGCGGGGGTGCTGGCGAACTCAAGCCAGCCGGGGGGAAGTACCTCGTCGCCGTCCCATTGGCCGTCCTGCAGCACGAACTGGCCGAGGCGGGCCCAGTCCGGCACCGCCGCCCATAGGTAGGACGACGACACCCAGGTGCCAGCTGTGTCCGTGGCCAGGGAGGCAGTGTCCACATTCAGCACGTCGAACAGTGCGGTCTGGGGGTACGCCCAGTACTCCTCGTCGCTGTCGAATTGCGCCCGCGCCACGGCTGCCAGAATGTTCGAGGTTGCGCTCAGGTACTGCCACCGCGTGCCGGCGGGTTCCTCAGCCGGGAAGCTGGCTGCCCAGCCGGACATGTCCGGCTCCCCGTAGAGCATCTGCACGACGGGATCGGTCGGGCCGTAGCCTTCACGGTTCTTGAGCCCGTCGCGCATGTAGTAGAGGTCGGCCACGGTGATGTCCCGGCGTTCGTCCTGGGCCCACTGGGCGACCCACGACGGCGCGTTGCCGTTCGGGAAGGCATCCACGACAGGTGTCTGCGGGTCGATTCCCTTCTCGGCCAGGATTTTGTAGGCCAGCATGCCGCCGACCGTCTTGGTCATCGACCAACCGTGCAGCGGGGTTCCTTCGAAGCCCGGGGCCTCGCGCAGCACCAGCAGTTTGCCGTCCTGCACCACTGCAAGACCCCGAGCGTTCGCCGCGGCGGTGTCGCCGGCACCCACGAAGGCGGCATCGACGGCGGCGTTGAGGCGGTCGGCGTCGATGGCGGGATCCCACTCGGCAGCGGGAAGGGGGGCGTTGCCTTGCGGCCACGGTTGCTCGGCGCCAGCGTCTGCGTTGATCACGAAAGCCTCGGCGCCGGCCGCGGGTTCCTCGTCGAGCACGCAACCGCGATCGGGCAGCAATGAGGCGGTGCGAGCGAACAGTCCGGCGAACTTGGCCGTGACCGACTTCTCTTCTTCATTCACATTCACCGAGATCGCCGACAGCGCAGGGCTGGCGGGGAGGACATCTTCCTCCATGAGATTGTCGGGACTGCGTCCCGCCATGAAGGCGGCCGAACACACACTCTCGGCGGCCATGCCGGAAGCGTTCTGGGGGATTCGCAGGTAGAGCAGCGCGCCGACCACCACGATGAGGAGCACCACGATGAGGGCGACGAGTCCAAGCAGTATTCGCTTCAGCACTTCCGGCACTTCCTCACTCTGGAATCACGATGGCCGTGGTGGATCATGCAAACTCACGTTAGCCGTGCGCAGGGAGGTATTGCAGGGCATTGGGGATCAGGGAGAAACCACATCGCTGTAGCGCTGGCCACCGAAGCGAGCCACGAAAACCTCGTCGGCGTCGTCGGACTGCCCGGCGACGTTGGCAACGGAGGTGAGCAGTTCTGATCGGTCGAGGCAATTGCCATAGATGTGGTGGACGACGAACACGTTGATCAGGCCGGGCTCCTCGGCATCAACGACGATCATCGAAGCGAGTCCCGGTCGTCCCCCTTGGCGGGCTACGAACTCGTAGACCGCCGCCGATGGCGAGACACCCAGTGCAAGCGGTGACGACACCAGCACCACCGAGTACGGGCCGACACCGGCGACCTCAGTGGTCACTTTGGTGGAGCCCACCGGCAACTCGAACTTGTTGGCGTCGATGATGTGAACAGCGTCACCGAACTCGTCTGAGAGGATGAACAGCGCGTACTGCGCCACCGAGGCGACGCTGTCGTAGTGGTCTGATTCAAGTGCCACGGGTCTAGTCCTCTCTGGCTGTCTTGCTGCCACGCTAGCGGGCGAGGAGCCGCTGTGCGAGACCGTTAGGCCGCGTGGTCGAGCTCCGCGTAGTCCACGCCGGTCAGGCGCACCGACTCCGCCCACAACCGCGCCGCGTCGGCCGCGTCGCGAGCGCGGTTGTTCGGCGTGACGAGTTTCGGGTGGCCACGGGATTCCATGAAGCCGTCGGGGCCGTAGTAGTCCCCGCCGGAGACCCCGGGAGCCACCGCGGCGAACAGTTCCGGCAGCGCACCCATGTCGGCGGATTGGCCCATCACCTTGTTCATCAATCCCGTGAACCGCTCTTCGATGCCGCGACCGGTTTCGCGGGCATGCGCCGACTGCAGATTGGTATCGGAGTAGCCGGGGTGGGCAGCCACCGCGATAGCGCGCGCTCCTGCTCCGGCCAGGCGCTGTTGGAGCTCCGCGGTGAACAGCAGGTTGGCCAGTTTCGATTGCCCGTAGGCACTCCACCGTTGGTAGTTCTGCTCGCCCATGAGGTCGTCGAAGTTCATCTTGCCCATCCGGTGGGCTGTGGAACTGACGGTGACGATTCGAGCGGCAGGTGACGCCAGGAGCGGCTTGAGCAGGCGGCCGGTCAGTGCGAAGTGCCCCAGGTGGTTGGTGCCGAACTGTCTCTCGAAGCCATCGACGGTTTCGGCCCGTGGCAGCGCCATCACGCCCGCATTGTTGATCAGCACGTCAATCGTTGGGTAGTCGGTGCTCACGGCTGCGGCGAAGTCGGCGACGGATGCCAGGTCGGCCAGGTCGAGTCGGCGCAGGTCCACCTCTCCCGGCCCTGGCAGGGCGAGGCACACCTGGCCGGCGTCGAGGTTGCGGCACGCCGCCACCACCGTGGCACCGTGGGTGACGAGGGCCTTGGTCGCTTCAAGCCCCAAACCGGAGTTGGCCCCGGTCACGACGAAGGTCTTTCCGGACTGGTCTGAGATGTCGGCAACTGTCCACTTCATGGCACAAGCCAACCCGATGTTTGCCGGTCACGCCAATGGCGCACCCGGTTCTGCTGGACGGCGGCCAGGCCGTGTACCCTCGTCTGGTGCGGCTACGCCGTGCCCAATTGCCGATACTGGCCTCGGGCGCAGCTGGCAGTGCAAGGCCCCAATAGCTCAGTCGGCAGAGCGTCTCCATGGTAAGGAGAAGGTCTACGGTTCGATTCCGTATTGGGGCTCGGTGGGCGCTTGACGCCCGCAATGGCGGAGTAGCTCAGCCAGGCAGAGCAAGCGGCTCATAATCGCTGTGTCGCCGGTTCAAGTCCGGCCTCCGCTACCACGGCAACCACAAGCGCGGCACGAGTTCGAGCATCTCGATCTGGTGCTGGCGTCTTCGCAATGGAGAGGCGACAAACATGGCCAAGGCCCAGGACGTTCGTCCGAAGATCACGATGGCATGCGCGGAGTGCAAGGAGCGCAACTACATCACGCGGAAGAACCGCCGCAACGACCCAGACCGGATCGAGTTGAAGAAGTACTGTCCGCGCTGCAAGCGTCACACCGAGCACAAAGAAACCCGCTGACCGTGGCCCGCCTCGATGGCAGGGTGGCCATCGTCACCGGCGGTGGCCGCGGAATCGGTGCGGCGACCGCCGCCCGCCTGGCCGCCGAAGGCGCGGCGGTGGTGGTCAACGATATTGACGCCGCGCCGGCCGAGGAGGCCGCCGCTGCCATCCTCGCCGACGGCGGTCGAGCCGTGGCATGTGTTGCGAACACCGTCGACTCGAATGAGGCTGAGCGCCTCGTGAGTGTGGCCCTCGAGCACTTCGGAGCGCTCGACATCCTCATCAACAACGCGGGCACCACCCGGGACAAGATGTTCCACGGCATGGACGATGAGATGTTCGACTTCGTGCTCGATGCCAACCTCAAGACCGCCATCCACTGTGCCCGTGCTGCGATGCCGGCCATGCGCGACGTGGCCAAGGCCGAGATTGCCGAGCACGGTCGCCCGGCGCACAACCGGAAGATCGTGTTCACCTCGTCGGTGGCTGCGCTGATGGGTAACCCCGGTCAGGTCAACTACGTGGCGGCCAAAGGTGGACTCATCGCAGTCACGAAGACGCTTGCGCGGGAGTTGGGGCCGTTCGGCATCAACGTCAATGCAGTGGCGCCAGGGTTCGTGGAAACCAGGCTCACCCAGGCCAAGCAGGCTGGCGAAACTTACGGCATCCCCGACCAGATGCGTGAGATGGCAAAGGCCATGATCGCGCTCGGGAGGCTCGGTCTTCCTGGCGATATCGCCGCGGTCCATGCTTTTCTCGCCAGTTCGGATTCGGACTTCGTCTCCGGCGTCACCATCCCGGTGACCGGCGGACAACTGGGCGGAATGTAGCCCCATCTAGCACCAGAGGAGCCGTCGCACATGCCACTTAACAGCGCATACGTCGGCAAGACCTACCCTCCGACCGAGCCCTACTTGGTCGGTCGGGAGAAGATTCGCGAATTCGCGACCGCCATCGGCGACCACAACCCGGCCTACCACGACGTTGCCAGTTCGGTCGCCCTCGGCTACTCCGATCTCATCGCGCCGCCGACCTTCAGTTTCGTCCTCACCATGAAGGCCATGACAGTGGCCATGTTCGACCCAGACATCGGGTTGGATTACACCCGGGTGGTGCACGGTGAGCAATCCTTCGAACTCTCGCGACCCATCGTGGCCGGTGACGAGGTAGTCGTGGACGCGAGCATCGAATCCATCAACGGGGAGGGCCGCAACGAGTTCATGACCGTGCGGGCCGATATCCGGACCACCGCCGGCGAGGTTCTCGTCATCACCCGCTCGGTGCTGGTGTCGCGCGGGACCGGGGCAGCGGCGGAGGTGGCCGATCATGGCTGATGCAGATTCGGCACCGATCGATCCGACGACGTTGGCGATCGGGCAGATCGTCGCCCATGCGGAGTACTCGGCTGCGCGCATCAATCTGGTGATGTACGCCGGTGCCTCGGGTGACTTCAACCCGATCCACTGGAACGAGCGCACAGCGACGTCGGTGGGCCTACCCAACGTCATCGCCCACGGGATGTTCACCATGGCCCAGGCCGGCCGAGCTGTGACGGACTGGATCGGCGACCCCGGCAGGGTTGACGAGTTCGTCGTACGGTTCAGCCGACCCGTCGTGGTGCCCGACGACGACCACGGCACCCGGATCGAGGTGACGGTGCGCGTTGCCGAGCTACTCGACGGCGGCGACCGCGTGCGATTGAGCATCGAGGCGCACAGCGAAGGCAGCGACGTGCTCGGGCACGCCTCCGCGGTGGTCCGGCTCACGTGAACTTCGAGACGCGGCTGGCGGACTACACAACCCTCCGCCTCGGCGGCCCGTGTGACGATGTCGTGCTCGCTGACACCCAAGAGTCCCTCGTCAGCGCCCTCGTTGCCAGCGATGCGGAGCGAATCGCCACACTCATCATCGCCGGCGGCAGCAACCTGGTGATCGGCGACGGTGGCTGGCCCGGCCGGGTGATCCTGGTGCGATCCCGCGGAATCCGCGTCGTCGGTGACGAAGTTGAGGTTGCTGCCGGAGAAAACTGGTCCGACTTCGTGGCGACCATGGTCGAGCAGGGTCGCAGCGGAATCGAAGCGCTCTCCGGCATACCGGGGTCGGTTGGAGCCACTCCGATCCAGAACGTGGGTGCCTACGGGCAGGAGGTCGCCCACTCGATTCGTGCCGTGCGCGTGTGGGACAGGAAGGCAGGCCAAGCCACCGTGCTGCGCAACGCCGCATGCGAGTTTTCGTATCGCGACAGCGCCTTCAAGCGCGATCCCGGCCGCTATGTGGTCCTCTCCGTCGCTTTTGCCCTGCCGCCAACGGGGCTATCGGCACCCATTAGGTACGCCGAACTCGCGAAAAAGTTATCCCTGCCCGTCGGTGCGAAGGCGCCCGTGGGAGTGGTTGCCCAAGCGGTGCTCGACCTGCGGCGTGCCAAGGGCATGGTGCTCGACGACTCCGACCACGACACGTGGAGCGCCGGCAGTTTCTTCACCAATCCCATCGTGGCGGAAGGGCAAGCCGAGTCCCTCCCGGACACCGCGCCCCGCTACCCGGCGGGAGACGGGCTGGTCAAACTCGAGCGCCGCCTGGCTGATCGACCAGGCAGGTTTCGGCAAGGGCTACGCGAACGCCATCGATGCGCCGGTGTCGCTCTCCACCAAACACACTCTTGCCCTCACCAACCGGGGCGGTGCCACTACGGCGCAATTGCTCGGCCTCGCGCGCACTGTCAGGGACGGTGTCCAGACAAGATTCGGGATCGCCCTGCAACCCGAGCCAATGCTGGTGGGCTGCGAGTTGTGACGCCCCGCCACGCCGGCGCCGGTCAGCCGGCGCAGGTGGCGGTGTAGTCGTAACCCTCCGCAGTGGATCCGATGTAGCCCCGCTCGACGGTCTTGATGCCCATCGGGGAGGTGTCGTCAGGAGTGTTGATCGTCACCGACCGGTCAACCTGGGAGGGATCCCCGTTGACCACCACGGTGGGCAGTGCTCCCTTGTAGTCAACTTCGAATCCCTCTTCGGCAATCGAACGTAGGCCGGCCCGGGTCAGGTCGCCGTTGGCGGCAGCCTGCTCGAGCAGTGCCAGCATCGGGTACTGCCAGACCCAGCCGTAGGTGAAGCCGTCATTGGTGGGGACTTCACCGTCGCCGAGGGCCGCCTGCATCGCCGCGTGCGCCTCCGTGTCCGAGCCGAAGGACTCGGTGGTGCCGACGTTCGTGTACTGGGCCTTGAGCGCATCTGCCGCGGGCAGGCTCAGCAGCAGCGGGTTCCAGGTCGGGGCGGCACCGAGGAATTGGCCGTCGTAGCCCTGCGCCGCCGCCTTGCCGACGATCTCGGCGGTCTCCACCGGTCCGATGCGCCAACGCCACCACGTCCGCTCCGGAGTCCAGAATCTGCTGCACGGTGGCGTCTTGGTTTCCGGCGAGCGAGTTGGGCAGCGCCTCGATGAAGCCGCCGAATTCGACGTCGTTGGCTTCTGCCCACGCCTGTACCCCGGCGGCGTAGTCGCCGCCGAAGTCGCCGGGCGGGCCGACCGCCACGACCTTGGTGATCTCGTTCTTGTTCTCCGAGTACCAGTCCAGGCCGCTCATCGCCATGATGCAGTAGGACGAGCCGGATTCGAGCACCAGACCGTTGTCGTCCTCGGGGAACTGCCACCCGGACCACCACGAGGCGGGGGCGGCCACGACGTCGTCGGCATCCATGTCGCTGAGGATGGCCTGCGTCTGGGCTGTCCCCAGCGACTGGGCGAGGGCCAAGACGTTGGGCTCGATCGAACGGTACTCCTGGCTGTGAACGGCGGGGTCGTACTTGTTGTCGCGGGTGTACTCGGACACATTGACGTCGTACCCGCCGACACCGCCTTCGGCGTTCACCGACGCCCAGAAGGCCTCCTGCCCGGTGACCACCTCGGTGGCGAGGGGGGCGAACGGACCTTCGGTGAGATCCGACAGGATGCCGAGGTAGATGCAGCCGTTGTCCGGGTTGACGGCCTCCGGGCACGCTTCGGCGGTCACGCCGATATCGGTGATGATCTCGTCAGGGGCCACCGAGGCGCCGTCAGCTTCGCTGTCGGAACTGCTGCCTCCGCAACCTGCGACTACCAGAGCGCCGGCAGCTGCCATCGCCAGCGATGCGGTAAATCTCCTCGTGCCCATGACTGCCTCCCAGTTGGTTGCGTATCCGCTTTGTCGCGCCAAACTCGACTGCCGGAACCCCGAAATCGAGCAAAGCTGGCGCAATCTGAGGCTAACCCTGGCAAATCCATTCCGCTTATGCCACTTTATACGAATATATCTTCCGCCTTCCCGACGATTTCTCACCCCAGGAGGTCCGTTCGGTGCTCAGCGTGGAGAATCTCGAGGTCGTATACGAGGACGTCATCCTCGTACTCAAGGGCGTGTCCCTGCAGGTTCCGGAGGGCTCGATCGTTGCCCTGCTCGGCCCGAATGGTGCTGGCAAGACCACCGTGCTCAGAGCCATCACCGGGCTGCTCGGCGTGCAGCGAGGCCGCATCAGCAAGGGCACGGTCACCCTGGACGGCGAAGATCTCACCAACGCGGAACCGCCCGCGATCGTCCGGGCCGGAATCGGCCAGGTGATGGAGGGCCGCCGCATCTTCCGGGAGTTCACGGTCGAAGAGAACCTTCGAGTGGGTGGTCACACCGTCGGTAGGGCTGAGATCGCTGCGGGGCTCGAGCGGGCATACGACTTGTTCCCGGTTCTTGCCGATCGTCGCAAGCAGGTGGCCGGGTATCTGTCTGGTGGTGAGCAGCAGATGCTCGCGATCGGTCGGGCGATGATGTCGACGCCGCGCTATCTGCTGCTGGACGAACCCTCGTTGGGGGTCGCACCGAAAATCGTCGCGCAGCTGCGTGATCTGATCGTGGACATCAACCAGGCCGGGACATCGGTGCTGCTCGTCGAACAGAACGCGGCCATGGCATTGTCCATCGCGACACACGGTTACGTACTGGAGACCGGGCGCGTCGTGATGGACAAACCGGCCGCTGAACTGCGCGAAGACGACGACGTAAAGGAGTTCTATCTTGGCCTCCACGGTGCCGAGCGCGGATCGTTGCGTGACGTCAAGCAGTACCGCAGACGGAAGCGGTGGTTGAGTTGACGATCCCCGTGGAGGTGGCCGCCGAGCACACTGACTCGGCCGAACCGGTGCTTGAGGCGGAAGGGATCTCGCTGTCGTTCGGCGGTACCACGGCCATCAGCGACGTCAGCTTCGACGTCGCTGCGGGGGAGTTGTTCGCCATCATCGGGCCCAACGGTGCGGGCAAGACGTCCATCTTCAACTCGATTTCGGGCGTCTATCGCCCCCAGGAGGGGTCAATCACCTTCGACGGGCACGACGTCATTGGCATGCGGCCGGAACGCATCGCCAAACTCGGAGTCGCCCGCATGTTCCAGAACATCGAACTGTTCGACAACCTCACTGTGCTCGACAACATCATGCTCGGCCGCCACAACCAAATGGACTATTCGCTGCTGTCGGCCTTCATCTTCGCCGGCAAGGCGAAACGGGCCGAAGTGGCCAACCGGCGTATCGCCGAGGAGATCATCGACTTCCTCGATATCGCCGCCCATCGGAGTTTCCCGGTCGGCATGCTGCCCTACGGGATCAAGAAGCGTGTGGAACTCGGTCGCGCGCTGGCGATGCAGCCGGAACTGCTCCTGCTCGATGAACCTGTGGCGGGCATGAACGTGGAGGAGACCGAGGACATGGCTCGGTTCATCCTGGACATTCGGACGGAGTTGGGCATCTCCATGATCCTGGTCGAACACGACATGGGGTTGGTGATGGATCTGGCGGATCGCGTTCTGGTGCTCGACTTCGGCCACCGGATCGCTCTCGGCACTCCCGCTGAGGTGCAGGCCGACGCGGCCGTCGTCAAGGCGTATCTGGGCGAGGAGATCTCATGAGCGCAACCTTCGCGAATGCCCCCCGCTGCTGGACTCTGGTCGAGCAAGTTCGGGCGCGTGCCGCGGCCCGACCGGCGGATGTCGCCATGCGCGCAAAGCGGCTTGGGATTTGGGCCGACGTCACCTGGTCGGAGTATGCCGAGCAGGTTGACCTCGTCGGGCACGCCCTGCTCGCTCTTGGCATCCAACCCGGGGATCGGGTTGCGATTCATTCCGAGAATCGCCCCGAGTGGCTCTACACCGATTTGGGAACGGTCGCGATCCGCGGCATCACTGTCGGGCTGTACCCGACCAATCCGGCCGCGGAAGTGGCCTATCTGCTCAACGATTCCGGGTCACGGATCCTCATCGCAGAGGATCAGGAACAGGTCGACAAGGCCCTCGAGGTGGAGCCGCAGTGCGACGACTTGGAGTGGATTGTCTACCTCGAACCTCGCGGCGTGGCCACGATTGACCACCCCAAACTGATGAGCTGGGAGCATTTCATTGAACTCGGTCGTGGCCATCGCGAAGCCGATCCGGCCGCGCTGGAGCGATTGGCCGATTCGGCTGAGCCCGACGACGTGGTCACCCTTGTTTACACGTCCGGCACCACCGGGCCACCCAAAGGCGCCATGCTCACCAACGCCAACGTGGAATTCGCGAGCAACGTCATCGTCAACGGTGGCGGGGTCTACCAACCGCCTCCGAACTCCCGGGACGTGATCCTCTCGTACTTGCCGCTGTGCCACGTGGCCGAGCGGGCGGTGACGACCTGGACGAACGCAGTATCCGGGGCGATCGTGCACTTCGCCGAGTCGATCGACACGGTCACCACCAATCTGCGTGAGGTGCAACCGACGCTATTCTTCGCGGTCCCGCGGATCTGGGAGAAGTTGAAGGCCGGAATCGAAGTACGCATGCTGGCTGCGTCCAAGATCAAGCAGGCGAACTACAAGCTATGGATGGGTGTGGGCAACCGGATGGCGGCAACGCTGGTGGCCAACGGTGGTCGACACACTTTGAAGACCAGGATCATGTACGCCCTCGGCTATCTGTTCCTGTTCCGAGCCTTGCGAGATCGGGTGGGGCTGCGCAAGGTTCGTGCAGCGGCCTCTGCGGCAGCCCCCATCTCACCGGAAGTCCTGTACTTCTTCTTCACCATGGGCGTGGTGATCAATGAGTTGTACGGGATGACTGAGAACAGCGCAGTGGCAACTGCGAATCGAGCGGGTCGCATCAAACTCGGCACCGTCGGTGAGCCCCAACCTGGTGTCGAGGTGCGCCTCGACGACGCCACCGGCGAGATTCTGACCCGGCATCCGGGCAACTTCGCGGGATACTGGCGCAGGCCCGACGCCACCGCGGAGACACTCGATTCGGACGGCTGGTTGCACACCGGCGATGTCGGCGAGTGGGTCGATGGCACCCATGTGAAAATCGTCGATCGGATCAAGGACATCATCATCACCGCGGGTGGCAAGAACATCTCACCGTCGGAGATCGAGAACTCACTCAAAGCCTCGCCCTTCATCCGCGAGGCGGTCGTTATTGGCGACAAGCGCCCCTACCTCACCGCCCTGATCGGAATCGAGGAGGACACCGTCGGCGGCTGGGCGCAGGCCAAGCGCATTCCCTACACGACCTATCGCGACCTGTCCGAGCGGGAAGAGGTGTTGCGGTTGGTGCAGGGCGTAATCGCGGAAACGAATGAGAAACTGGCCAGGGTGGAGAACATCCGAAAATTCAGGATGATCACCAAGGCGCTGGGCCACGAAGACGGCGACCTCACCGCCACCCAGAAGGTCAAGCGCTCGGCACTCACCGCCACTTTCGCGCCCCTGATCGACGACATGTACAACAACACCGATCTCCTCTCCGGTGGCGATCAGGCCGATGTGATCGTGCTCGAGTCGGCGGCGAGGTGACACATGGCTGACTTCGTGGAGTCGCTCGTCCGAGGTTTGGGCCTCGGTGGCGTGTACGCACTGCTCGGTGTTGCCTTCGTCATCATCTACCGCGCGACCGGCGTGATCAATTTTGCCCAGCCGGCGCTGATGATCCTGGGCGCCTACGTCACCTCCTGGTTCGGGATCAGCAACGGGCTGCCCTTCTTCCTCGCGGTGCTGCTCGGCATGGTGGTCATGGCGGGTGTGGGGATGCTCGTGGAGCGGCTGGCGTTGCGCCCCATGGTTGGCCGGCCTGCTTTCTCGGCGGCCACGGTGACCGTGGGTGTGTTCATTGTGCTGCTCATCGTCGCCGGTCGGCTGATCGGCTCCGAGCTGCTGACCGTGAACGATCCTTGGGGGCTGGAGACGATCGAGGTCGGCAATGCGACCTTCTTCGTGGTGGATTTCGCCAAACTGCTGATCGCCATGGCCGCGATCGGCCTGGTCGGCTTGTTCCTGGCACGATCCAAGGTGGGTCTGGCGATGCGGGCCACCGCTTTCGATCAAGAAACCAGCCTTGCCCAGGGCATCAACGTCGGACGCATGTTCGGCCTGTCGTGGGCGATTTCGGCGGCCTTGGCGTCGCTGGCAGGTGCCCTGGTCGCTTCCGGGGCCTCGGGTGTGGAGACGACGACCGCCCTGGTCGCACTCAAGGCGCTGCCCGTGATCATTTTGGGTGGGCTCGACTCCATCAAGGGGTCCGTGGTCGCGGGACTCATCATCGGGATTGCCGAGTCCTTGACCCGCACCTACCAGCCGGTTTACGCGCCGTGGCTCGGGGCCAACTTCGACATCATCGTGCCGTATCTCATCATGATCATCGTGCTGATGGTGCGACCGTACGGTCTCTACGGCACCAAGGAGGTGGTCCGGGTATGAGCACAGCGGACACAACCGGGGCGACCACCAAGTCGGAGCGCCCGTCTCGCTCTGCGGCTCGATCCCTGCGGGGCCGGCCCTCGCTTTACACCAGTTATGCCTCAGAACTGGCGATATTCAACACCGGTGCCAAGAAGTTCTGGGTGGGCCTCCTCGTGGTGGCAGTGCTGCTGCTGCCCTTCGCGTTGCAGCGGGATCTCGTGGCGCTTGTGGCCACGGTATTCGTCTTTGCGATCGGTGGCATCGGGCTGAACCTCCTCACTGGCTACGCCGGACAAGTCTCGCTCGGGCAGGCGTTCTTCCTTGGTGTCGGCGCCTATACCGCCGCGGTATTCGGCGGCGAGCCCAGTCGCGGCGTCATCGGCCTGGAACTCGACATGGCGATCTGGCTTCCGCTCGCCGGATTGGTGCCGGCGCTGATCGCGCTGGTGCTCGCACCTTTGGCTGCACGAGTGAGGGGGCTGTACCTGGCCATCCTGACCCTCGGGCTGGTGTTCATCGGCGAACACATCTTCAAAGAGGCCGACGCGATCACCGGTGGTGCCGGCGTCGGGCGTGCTCCGGCGGAGCCGATCTTCCTCGGCTTCAACCTGTTCGACCGCTACGAGGTGTTCGGCTACCGAATCGATCGATTCACCACGTTCTATTACGCCTGTTTCGTGATCTTCGTGATCATGGCATTCCTGGCGCGCAATCTGGTGCGCTCCAGGTTCGGTCGCAGTTTCGCTGCGGTCCGAGATCGCGATGTGGCCGCCGAGGTCATGGGGGTGTCGCTGCTGCGCACCAAGACGATGGCGTTCGCGATTTCGTCGTTCTACGCCGGCATCGCCGGGGCGCTGCTGTCGATCATCATCGGCCGAATCTCGCCGGAGACCTGGAACTTCTTTCTGTCCGTCGAGTTCCTCGCGGTCATCTTTATCGGTGGCCTGGCGAGCATCAGCGGCTCCATCGCGGGTGCCATTTTCGTGGTGATGTTGCCCAAGCTGGTGAACAACCTCACCGGCTTCCTTCCAGTCAGTTCCGGCGTCGGGCAGGGTGGAATCTTGAACGTCTTCGAATTGCAGACCATCATTTTCGGCCTGCTCATAGTGCTCTTCCTGATCCTTGAACCGCGCGGCCTGTACGGCCTGTGGATCAGGGTGCGCAACTACTTCAAAGCGTGGCCGTTCTCCTACTAACGGGTTCTCAGTCCGTCGCCTCCGCCAGCAGCGTTGCCATCCGACCGACACCCTCAGCCAGGTCGACATCGCTCAGGGCGTAGGACAACCGAAGAAAGCCGGGCGTGCCGAAGGCTTCCCCGGGTACGACGGCCACCTCGGCTTCGTCGAGGATGATTTCGGCCAGTTCAGTCGTGGTCGCTGGCCGGCGCCCGCGGATCTGCTTGCCCAGTAGGTCGCTGACCCGGGGGTAGGCGTAGAAGGCGCCGTTGGGTTCCGGGCACTGCACGCCTTCGATCGCGTTGAGCAATCCGACGATGGTGTGCCGACGCCGGTCGAAGGCGTCCTTCATCTCCTCGACGGCCGCCAAGCCCCCGTTGAGCGCGGCGATCGCGGCACGCTGGGACACGTTGGCGACATTGCTGGTTGCGTGCGACTGGAGGTTGGTCGCGGCCTTGGTTAAATCGGGCGGGGCGATCATCCAACCGACGCGCCAACCGGTCATGGCGTAGGTCTTGGCAACACCGTTGACCACCACGCAGCGCTCGGCGATCTCGGGCGCGACGACCGGCATGGAGGCGAACTCCGCGTCGCCGTAGACGAGGTGCTCGTAGATCTCGTCAGTAATGACCCAGATGCCCTGCTCGGCAGCCCAGCGCCCGATCTCCGCCACCTGCTCGGGCGGATACACCGCTCCCGTGGGATTGGACGGCGACACGAACACAAGGGCCTTCGTGGCGGGAGTGGTCGCCGCCGCGAGGTCGTCGACACTGGCAAGGTAGCCGGACTCCATCGTGGTCTCGACCACCACCGGCGTGCCGCCGGCCAGCCGAATCGACTCCGGATAGGTGGTCCAGTAGGGGGCGGGTAGCAGTACTTCGTCGCCTGGGTCGAGCATGGTGGCGAAGGCGTTGTAGAGCGCCTGCTTGCCGCCGTTGGTCACCAGAACCTGATTGGCCGCGATGGTCAAGCCGGAATCCCGGGCGGTCTTGGTGACGATGGCCTCTTTCAGCGCCGGCAGACCGCCCGCCGGGGTGTAGCGGTGCATCGCAGGATCGCTGCAGGCCTCGACGGCGGCCGCGACGATGTAGTCCGGCGTCGGGAAGTCCGGCTCGCCGGCACCGAAGCCGATCACCGGTCGGCCGGCTGCTTTCAGTGCCTTCGCCTTCGCGTCGACGGCGAGCGTTGCGGATTCAGTGATCGCGCCAATCCGGGCGGAAATACGGTCTGAACGTGACATGGGGCCGATTCTTCCCTATTCCAATGGGTCGCGTACAGTAGGCACCGGTGTCACAGCGCCGTGTCGTCAGCGTGCCCCCAATCCACGCTGACGGGTGTTGCTGATGCCGTAGGGTCGTAGCTCAACTGGCAGAGCACCGGTCTCCAAAACCGGGGGTTGGGGGTTCAAGTCCCTCCGGCCCTGCGACGCGTTCCAATCAATCGGAACACTCGTTCGCCAAACGGCGTGTGAAGTGCTTCCCAATCCTCTGACGAAAGGCTAAGGCGTGAGCACACCTGATGACGCCGGCGCTGAACCCGAAGAGGTCGAGGGGAACGATTCGCAGGGTGATTCACCCAGCCCGAAGTCCGTTGGGAAGTCAGCGGAGAAAGCGAGCGCCGCTGCGAACCCCAGCAAGAAGAAGGCCAAGGACGACCGGCAGGGGATCTTCGCGCGGTTCGCGAAGTTCCTTCGGCAGGTCGTGGCGGAGTTGCGCAAGGTCATTTGGCCGACGCGCAGCGAACTCATCAACTATGCCTCGGTCGTGCTGGTGTTCGTGGTGATCATGGCCGCGATCCTTGCCGCGTACGACTTCGCCTTCGCCCGAGCGGTCTTCTTCGTCTTTGGCGGGTAGCGCCGCCCCGAATGCCCCATTAGCACTGAAAGGACCCACGTGTCGACCGACGAAACACCCACTGAGGTGGAGGCCGAGTTCACCGAACTGGCGGGCGCGAGTGCCGCCGACGGTGACGCTGCGTTTGCCGAGGTGGCGGAGCAACTCGCCGCACAGGACGCTGCTGCCGAGCCGAGCCTGGGCGAGGCCGACGAGGTGGTTGCTGACGCCGTGGCCGACACTGGTTGGGCAGGCGACGGTGGCGGGCTCGGTGAGCTATCGGAGTTCCGCGAGGCGCTGGAGATGGCGGCGGGGGACTGGTACTTGCTGCACACCTACTCCGGGTACGAGAAGCGGGTGAAGGCGAACATCGAGACCGTCGTCAAGTCGCAGGATCTCGAGGACGACATTTTCGCGGTCGAGGTGCCGGAGGAGACTGTCTGGGAGATCAAACAGGGCCAGCGCAAGAAGGTCGATCGACGCAAGTTCCCAGGCTATGTGCTCGTCCGCATGTACCTCACCGACGAGACCTGGACCGCGGTGCGCAATACCCCCGCGGTTACCGGCTTCGTGGGGCAGTCGGATCGCCCCGTACCGTTGTCGCTCGACGAGGTTGAGCGCATGTTGGCCCCGGAGCCAGTCGCCGCGGAGCCTGTTGCTGCCGCGACCGGCCCGGCCGATGAGGGGATCCTTACCCCGGTCGCACGTCAGACCGAGATCGACCTCTCACCCGGCGACTCCGTCACCGTTATCGATGGGCCCTTCGCGACCCTGCACGCCACCATCTCCGAGATCAACATCGATGCCGGCAAGATCACCGGACTGGTGGAGATCTTCGGCCGGGAGACCCCGGTCGAGTTGAGCTTCAGCCAGATCCAGAAGAACTGACCCACCCAAACAAGGAGTACCACCACCATGGCCCCGAAGAAGAAGGTCGTCGGCCTCATCAAACTGCAGATCTCTGCAGGTGCTGCCAATCCGGCGCCGCCAGTCGGGCCGGCGCTTGGCCAGCACGGCGTGAACATCATGGAGTTCTGCAAGGCCTACAACGCGGCGACCGAGTCGCAGCGCGGCCAAGTGATCCCCGTTGAGATCACCGTCTACGAAGACCGCACGTTCACCTTCGTCACCAAGACCCCGCCAGCTGCCAAACTCGTGCTGAAGGCCGCCGGACTGGACAAGGGCGCGCCCAACCCGCTCTCGCCCGTAGGCAAGATCACCAAGGCGCAGGTGCGCGAAATCGCCGAAACCAAGATGCCGGACCTCAACGCCAACGACGTCGAGGCCGCCATGAAGATCATCGAGGGCACCGCGCGCTCGATGGGCGTCAGCGTCGTCGAGAAGTAGTTCCCCACCACCACGACTCACGCTCCACCCCGTACGAACGCCGTCGATGCACGAGCATCGCGACGACCACAAAGTGGAAGGATCCACCGGCCCCCGGAGGATCCGCTCAAACCACGCCGATCGCAAACGTTGCGACGGAAGAGAGGAATCACCATGGCCCACGGAAAGGCCTACCGCCAAGCGTCAGAGAAGATCGACCGGGACGCGCAGTACCCGGTGGCAACCGCGCTGGAAATGATCAAAGGCTTCGCGCCTGGAAAGTTCGACCAGACAGTCGAAGTCACCCTGCGGCTGGGCGTGGACCCGCGCAAGGCCGAACAGATGGTGCGCGGCACCGTCAACCTTCCGGCCGGCACCGGAAAGACAGCGCGCGTCGTCGTGTTCGCCACCGGCGACAAGGCCGAGGCCGCACGCGCCGCTGGTGCCGACTACGTCGGCAGCGACGACCTGCTTGAGCGCATCAAGGGCGGCTGGCTCGACTTCGACGCTGTTGTGGCCACCCCAGACCAGATGGGCAAAGTCGGCCAACTCGGTCGCGTGCTCGGCCCGCGCGGCCTGATGCCCAACCCGAAGACTGGCACCGTCACGATGGACGCAGCCAAGGCCGTCTCGGAGATCAAGGGCGGAAAGATCGAGTTCCGCGTCGACAAGCACGGGAACCTGAGTTTCATCATCGGCAAGGCGTCGTTCTCCCTCGACGACCTGATCGACAACTACCGCGCAGCGATCGACGAGGTCAACCGGCTGAAGCCCTCGTCGGCGAAGGGCCGCTACATCAAGAAGGCCACGCTGTCCACCACCATGGGTCCTGGAATCCCGATTGACTCCGCCCGGGTGGCCGCCGAGGCCTAACTCCCACGGGTGACGCCCCCGGTGCCCACCGCACCGAGGGCGTCACCTAGGATGAACCCACCAAAGACCGCCGGTCGCGCCGTTCAGGCGCGGTAAAGCCCTCCGCGGGCACCAGCGCAGGTGTCACCACAGCAGTCCCTCGGTCCGAGGGATGATCCACCCCGGTGCTCCTGCGCCGGGGTTTCGTTCGTTTGCGGACGGGCGCGGTGGCACCACAGACGGAAGGAGCCATGTCCAGATGGCGAAGAACACCAAAGCGACGGTAGTCGCGGAACTCGCTGAGTCGTTGCGTTCCTCGCAGGCCACCGTGCTCACGGAGTACCGCGGGCTCTCCGTGGCTCAGTTGAAGGAATTGCGTCGCTCCCTCGCCGGCAACGCCAACTACATCGTCGTGAAGAACACGCTCACGAAGATCGCCGCGAAGGACGCCGGCGTCGAAGGACTCGACGAACTACTTGTCGGTCCGAGCGCGGTGGCCTTCGTCGACGGCGACCCGGTCGAGGCCGCCAAGGGCCTGCGCACCTTCGCGAAGGCGAACCCCGCGCTGGTGATCAAGGGCGGCGTGATGGATGGAAAGGTCCTCACGGCTGCCGACATCTCGCAGCTCGCAGACCTCGAATCCCGTGAGGTGCTGCTGGCGAAGCTGGCCGGCGCGATGAAAGCATCCATGTCGGGCGCGGCGTCGCTCTTCGCCGCTCCGCTGTCGCAGACCGCCCGACTCGTCGAGGCCCTGCGCGTCAAGACCGAGCAGGAGCAGGGTTCCCCTGCCGAAGCCGAAGTCGCACCTGCAACAGAGAACGCTGACGACCAGGGCTGAGGCCCACCCATCACACGGTGGCCCCGAGCCCGGGGGCGCTGAAAACACCACGAAAGGAAACGCCGACCATGGCGAAGTTGACCACTGACGAACTGCTTGACGCGTTCAAGGAAATGACCCTCCTCGAACTGTCCGAGTTCGTGAAGCTGTTTGAAGAGACCTTCGAGGTCACCGCCGCCGCACCGGTGGCGATGGCCGCTGCCCCCGCAGCCGGCGGTGCCGGCGGCGACGCCGCAGCCGTGGAGGAGAAGGACGAGTTCGACGTCATCCTCGAGGGTGCCGGCGAGAAGAAGATCCAGGTCATCAAGGAGGTGCGGGCTCTCACCAGCCTCGGCCTCAAGGAAGCCAAGGACCTGGTGGAGTCCGCCCCCAAGCCGGTGCTCGAGAAGGTCAGCAAGGAAGCAGCCGAGAAGGCCAAGGAGTCCCTCGAGGGCGCCGGAGCCAGCGTCTCGCTGAAGTAGGTAGACCACTCTCGGTTGATCCGAGAACAAGCCGGGTCCCGCCGCCCTCGTCACGGGCAGTGGGATCCGGCTTGTGCGTGGGGGAGGCCTCTGCGCTTCGAGCTGCCTCTTCTCTGCTGGATCATTCGCACACGCCCGACCTAGGCCCTTGACTCACGGGGGGTAGGTCGGCGTATCCTCTACGTTTGCCCCACCCCCTGTCGCCGGTCAACTTGCCATCGGCTATTGTTGGTCCTTGCGCCCCCACCACTCCTCTCACGCCTGCACTATCGCGCCACGCACTCATGCCTGCACGTAGGTCAGCGATGAGTCGGATCCGGTGCGGGCGATGACGAGAGTTCCGGCCCTTGGAAGGATCCCTCTTGGCTCCCCGCCCTATTGCTAACGACCGTTCCGCCTCCCGGGTGACGTTCGCGAAGATCCGCGAACCCCTCAACGTCCCCGACCTCCTGCAGCTGCAGCGCCAGTCGTTCGACTGGCTGCTGGGCAATGAAGACTGGCAAGACCGCGTCGCCGTCGCCCTTGACGAGGGCCGCGACGATGTGCCGGATACCTCCGGACTGGAGGAGATCTTCTCCTGAGATCGGCGCCATCGTGGACAACCGCGACTCGATGACGCTGTCATTCCGCGACCACCGCTTCGATGAGCCCAAGTACACCGAAGAGCAGTGCCGGGACAAGGACCAGACCTACTCTGCGCCGCTGTTCGTGACCGCGGAGTTCATGAACAAAGAGACCGGTGAGATCAAGTCGCAGACCGTGTTCATGGGCGACTTCCCGCTCATGACCGACCGCGCGACCTTCATCATCAACGGTACCGAGCGTGTCGTGGTGAGCCAGCTCGTGCGTAGTCCTGGGGTCTACTTCGAGCGTTCGCTGGAGAAGACGTCGGATCGCGAACTGGTCAGCGCCAAGATCATTCCGAGCCGTGGTGCCTGGCTGGAGTTCGACGTCGACAAGCACGACACCGTCGGCGTTCGCATCGACCGCAAGCGCAAGCAACCGGCGACGGCGTTGCTCATCGCCATGGGCATGCCCATCGAGGAGATTCGCGAGCGGTTCGGCCGCTATCCGTCGGTGATGGCAACCCTCGACAAAGAAATCGAATCGAGCCGCGGTAAGTCCGGGACCATCACCCGGGAAGAGGCTCTAGTCGACATCTTCAAGAAACTGCGTCCCGGTGAGCCGCAAAGCGCCGAAGCGGGCGAGAACCTCCTGAACAACCTCTACTTCAACCCGAAGCGCTACGACCTCGCCAAGGTCGGTCGCTACAAGATCAATAAGAAGCTCGGGCTGCACGAGCCGCTTGACCAGTCGGTGCTCACGCTGGAGGACATCGCCCGCACCATCGAGTACCTGGTCCTGCTACACGAGGGTCAGACCGAGATGAACGCCCCGGTCGGGCCGGTGCCGGTCGAGACCGACGACATCGACCACTTCGGCAACCGCCGCCTGCGAACCGTCGGCGAACTCATCCAGAACCAGGTGCGCACCGGCCTGTCGCGCATGGAGCGCCAGGTCAAGGAGCGGATGAGCACGCAGGACGTCGAGGCCATCACGCCGCAGAGCCTCATCAACATTCGGCCAGTCGTAGCTGCGCTGAAGGAGTTCTTCGGCACCAGCCAGCTGAGCCAGTTCATGGACCAGACCAACCCGTTGGCGGGACTCACCCACAAGCGGCGCCTCTCGGCGCTCGGGCCCGGCGGTCTGAGCCGTGAGCGGGCAGGCTTCGAGGTCCGCGACGTGCACCCCAGCCACTACGGCCGGATGTGCCCGATCGAGACCCCTGAGGGTCCCAACATCGGCCTGATCGGCTCGCTGAGCACCTTCGGTCGGGTCAACGAGTTCGGCTTCATCGAGACGCCATACCGCAAGGTCGTCGACGGTGTCGTCACTGACCAGATCGACTACCTCACCGCTGACGAAGAGGATCGTTTCGTCATCGCTCAGGCCAACGCGCCGCTGCGCGAGGACGGCGGTTTCTCCGAGGAGCGCGTCCTGGTGCGCCGCCGCGGGGGCAAGGTTGACTACGTTCTCCCGCGCGACGTCGACTACATGGACGTGTCCCCGCGCCAGATGGTGTCGGTTGCCACCGCCATGATTCCGTTCCTCGAGCACGACGACGCGAACCGTGCGCTCATGGGCTCCAACATGCAGCGGCAAGCCGTGCCGCTGATGCAGTCCGACTCACCCTTCGTCGGTACCGGCATGGAACTTCGCGCTGCCACCGATGCCGGCGACGTCATCGTCGCCACCCGCTCCGGAGTGGTGCAGGAAGTCAGCGCCGACGAGATCGTCGTCGCCGCCGACGACGGCACCTACCCGACCTACGCGGTCCGTAAGTTCAGCCGCAGCAACCAGGGCACCAGCTTCAACCAGCGACCCATCGTCCGCCAAGGCGACCGGGTCGAGGTCGGTCAGGTGTTGGCAGACGGACCCGCGACGCAGGGTGGGGAGATGGCCCTCGGGCGCAATCTGCTCGTCGCCTTCATGTCGTGGGAGGGGCACAACTACGAAGACGCGATCATCCTCAGCCAGCGGCTCGTGGCGGACGATGTGCTCACCTCGATTCACATCGAGGAGCACGAGGTTGACGCCCGAGACACCAAGCTCGGCCCGGAGGAGATCACCCGCGACATCCCGAACGTGGGAGAAGAGGTGCTCCACGACCTCGACGAGCGGGGCATCATCCGGGTCGGCGCCGAGGTGCGTTCCGGCGACGTATTGGTCGGCAAGGTCACTCCCAAGGGTGAGACCGAATTGACTCCGGAGGAGCGCCTGCTGCGCGCAATCTTCGGCGAGAAGTCTCGTGAGGTGCGCGATACCTCGCTCAAGGTGCCGCACGGCGAGTCCGGCGTGGTCATCGCAACCAAGGTGTTCGACCGCGACAACGATGACGAGTTGCCGCCTGGAGTCAACCGCCTGGTGCGTGTCTACATCGCCCAGAAGCGGAAGATCACCGAGGGCGACAAACTGGCCGGTCGGCACGGCAACAAGGGAGTCATCGCCAAGATCCTCCCGATCGAGGACATGCCGTTCCTGGCGGATGGCACTCCGGTGGACATCGTCCTCAACCCGCTGGGCGTCCCCGGCCGGATGAACGTCGGGCAGATCTTGGAGACGCACCTGGGCTGGGTGGCGAGCCAAGGTTGGGCCATCGCAGGCGACCCGGACTGGGCGCATCGAGTTCCCGAGGCCTCCCGCGCTGCCAGCCCGGGAACGAAGGTGGCAACTCCGGTGTTCGACGGCGCCCGGGAGCACGAGATCACGGGGCTGCTGGGCTCGACCACGCAGACCTGGGAGGATGGCGCGGGCGAACCCGCCCGGCTGGTCGGATCCGACGGCAAGGCCCAGTTGTTCGACGGCCGGTCCGGCGAACCGTTCCCCTCGAAGATCTCGGTGGGCTACCTGTACGTGCTGAAGTTGCACCACCTGGTGGACGACAAGATTCACGCTCGTTCCACCGGCCCGTACTCGATGATCACCCAGCAGCCGCTGGGCGGTAAGGCGCAGTTCGGTGGGCAGCGTTTCGGTGAGATGGAAGTGTGGGCGCTCGAGGCCTACGGTGCGGCCTACGCCCTGCAGGAACTTCTCACTATCAAGAGTGACGACATCATCGGTCGCGTCAAGGTCTACGAGGCAATCGTCAAGGGCGACAACATTCCCGAGCCCGGAATCCCCGAGAGCTTCAAGGTGCTCGTCAAGGAGATGCAGTCGCTGTGTCTCAATGTCGAGGTGACCAACTCCGAAGGTGTGGCCGTTGACATCAAGGACACCGAGGACGACTACCGGATGACCGAAGAGTTTGAGGTGGATATCTCCCGCCCGGAGCGCAGCAGCGTCGAAGAGATGTAGCGGCGTCGTGACCCGGGCGACAACGCCCGGGTCGCTCACCAACCAACACCGAAGATTCGCCTCCCGAGTCACCAGACGCGAAGGAACATACGAGTGCTCGACGTCAATCTGTTCGACGAACTCCGCATTGGCCTGGCCACCGCCGACGACATCCAGAACTGGTCGTACGGGGAGGTCAAGAAGCCTGAGACCATCAACTACCGCACGCTCAAGCCCGAGAAGGACGGCTTGTTCTGCGAGAAGATCTTCGGTCCCACCCGGGACTGGGAGTGCAATTGCGGCAAGTACAAGCGAGTGCGCTTCAAGGGCATCATCTGTGAGCGCTGCGGCGTCGAGGTGACCCGCGCCAAGGTGCGCCGGGAGCGCATGGGCCACGTCCGCCTCGCGGCGCCTGTCACCCACATTTGGTATTTCAAGGGCGTTCCGAGCCGCTTGGGCTACCTGCTCGACCTCGCGCCCAAGGACCTCGAGAAGGTCATCTACTTCGCCGCGTACATGATCACCTCGGTTGACGAGGAAGCGCGCCATCGCGACCTGCCAGCGCTCGAATCGCGCGTGCAGAGCGAGATCAAGTACATCGGCCAACGCCGCGACGACGTCATCAACAAGAAGATGGCGAAGTTGGAAGAGGACCTCGCCACGCTTGAGGCCGAGAGTGCCACTGCGGCTCAGATCAAGAAGGTGCGCAACGAGGCCGAGAAGGACATGGCCGAGCGACGCAAGCGCGCCGACCAAGAGATCGCACGCCTCGAGGCCGTGTTCGACCGCTTCCGCACCCTGAAGGTCCAGGACCTTGAGGGCGACGAGCAGTTGTACCGCGAGATGCGCGACCGATTCGGCAAGTACTTCGCCGGCGACATGGGCGCCGCCGCGATTCAGCAGCGGTTGCGCGACTTCGACCTCGAAGCCGAGGCGGAGAAGCTGCGCGAGGTCATCGCCACCGGAAAGGGCCAGCGCAAGACCCGCGCCCTCAAGCGGCTCAAGGTGGTCTCGGCGTTCCTCAACACCTCGAACACCCCCGACGCCATGGTGCTCGACTACGTGCCGGTGATCCCGCCGGACCTGCGTCCCATGGTCCAGCTCGACGGTGGTCGGTTCGCGACCAGCGACTTGAACGACCTCTACCGCCGCGTCATCAACCGGAACAACCGACTCAAGCGACTGCTCGACATCGGTGCGCCCGAGATCATGACCAACAACGAGAAGCGCATGCTGCAGGAAGCAGTGGACGCGCTCTTCGACAACGGCCGTCGTGGCCGCCCGGTGCAGGGTCCAGGCAACCGGCCGCTGAAGTCGCTCTCCGACATGCTCAAGGGCAAGCAGGGCCGATTCCGCCAGAACCTGCTCGGAAAGCGGGTGGACTACTCCGGGCGTTCCGTCATCGTGGTGGGCCCGCAGCTGCAGCTGCACCAGTGCGGCCTGCCCAAGCAGATGGCGCTGGAATTGTTCAAGCCCTTCGTGATGAAGCGGCTGGTCGACCTCAACCACGCCCAGAACATCAAGAGCGCCAAGCGCATGGTGGAGCGTTCGCGCCCAGTGGTGTGGGATGTGCTCGAGGAAGTCATCACCGAGCACCCGGTGCTGCTCAACCGCGCTCCAACGCTGCACCGGTTGGGGATCCAGGCCTTCGAACCTCAACTGATCGAAGGCAAGGCAATCCAGATCCATCCCTTGGTCTGCACCGCCTTCAACGCCGACTTCGACGGTGACCAGATGGCCGTGCACCTGCCTCTGAGTGCGGAGGCTCAGGCCGAGGCCCGCGTCCTCATGCTCAGCAGCAACAACATCCTGTCGCCGGCGAATGGTCGCCCCATCACCACGCCCACCCAGGACATGGTGCTCGGCATCTACTTCCTCACCACCGAGAATCCCGACGGCACCGGAGCCGGCCGCTCCTACGCCTCGGTTCACGAAGCGATGATGGCCTTCGACTCCGGCGACCTGGATCTGCAGGCACCGGTGACGATTCGACTTACCGGCGAGAACCCGCCGGAGGACACCAGTTTCGCCACGCCGGCGGGTTGGCAGCCGGGCGAGGCCTTCCTGCTCAAGACCACGCTCGGCCGGGCGCTGTTCAACGAGGCCATGCCGAGCGAGGAGCCCTACGTCAACTACCAGGTGGACAAGGGCAAGTTGGGCGCTATCGTCAACCGGCTGGCCGAGCGCTACTCGAAGGTCTACGTCTCCGCGGTGCTCGACGCCCTCAAGGACCTCGGGTTCTACTGGGCCACCCGCTCTGGCGTCACGATCTCGATCGAGGACGTTGTGACCCCGCCGGCCAAGGCCGAGTTGCTCGCGGCTGCCGAGGCTAAGGCTGCCGAGAAGCAGAAGGCCTACGACCGTGGTCTGATGACCGAGCAGGAACTCAACGACGAGCTCATCGAAATCTGGACCCACGCCACGGATGAAGTCTCCAAGGCCATGCAGGAGAACTTCCCTGCGGCCAACCCGATCTGGCAGATGGTCCAGTCGGGCGCCCGAGGCAACATGAACCAGATGCGTCAGATCGCGGGTATGCGCGGGCTGGTGGCGAACCCCAAGGGTGAGACCATCCCGCGGCCGATCAAGTCGAACTTCCGCGAAGGCCTGTCGGTGCTGGAGTACTTCATCTCCACCCACGGCGCGCGGAAGGGTCTGGCCGACACCGCCCTGCGCACAGCCGACTCGGGATACCTCACCCGGCGGCTGGTGGACGTCAGCCAGGACGTGATCATCCGTGAGGACGATTGCGGTACCGAAGCCGGTTTGATCATTCCCATCGCGGAACGCGATGACGATGGCACGCTGCACAAGGCGGAGCGGGTGGAGTCCACCGCCATCAGCCGCACGCTGGCTCAGGATGTGGTGGCCAGCGATGGCACCCACCTGGCCGATGCCGGCGAGGAGATCACCACGCAGATGGTGGATCGGCTCGTATCCGCGGGGATCGAAGAGGTCAAGGCTCGGTCGGTGCTGGTGTGCGAATCGAAGGTGAGCACGTGCGCCAAGTGCTACGGGCGGTCGCTGGCAAGCGGCAAACTCGTCGACGTCGGCGAGGCTGTGGGTATCGTGGCGGCGCAGTCGATCGGCGAGCCGGGCACCCAGTTGACGATGCGCACCTTCCACACCGGTGGTGTGGCCGGTGAGGACATCACCTCCGGCCTGCCGCGTGTGGTGGAACTCTTCGAGGCCCGGACCCCGCGGGGTGTGGCCCAGATCAGCGAGGCCACCGGTCGCGTTGCTGTCGAAGAACTCGAGGGCGGCGCCCGGGTCATCACCGTGACCCCCGACGATGGCAGCGAGCCGATCAAGTACGAGAAGATTCCGCGGCGCGCCCGGCTTGCGGTCGCCGACGGCGACCACATCAAGGCTGGCGGGCCCCTGACCGTGGGGCCGCTCGACCCGAAAGAGGTCGCGCGCATCCTAGGTGGGCGGGCCGCGCAGAAGCACCTGGTGGACGAGGTCCAGAAGGTGTACCGGCCCCAGGGCGTGTCGATTCACGACAAGCACATCGAGGTCATCGCTCGGCAGATGCTTCGGCGGGTCATCATCATCGATTCCGGCGACACCCGATACCTCACGGGTGAACTGATCGACGCGGCGAAGTTCCGTGAAGAGAACCAGCGGGTGCTTCGTGAAGGCGGGCGCCCGGCCCGTGGCCGCCCGGAACTCATGGGCATCACCAAGGCTTCGCTGGCCACCGAGTCGTGGCTGTCGGCCGCCTCCTTCCAGGAGACCACTCGGGTGCTTACCGATGCCGCGATAAACGGCAAGCGCGACCCGCTGTTGGGCCTGAAGGAGAACGTGATTCTCGGAAAGCTCATCCCGGCAGGAACCGGCCTCGCCAAGTACCGCGACGTCACGGTTGCGCCGACCGAAGAAGCCAAGGCCGAAATGTACGGCGCGGTCTCCACGTTCACTGACGTTGACTACAGCTTCGGCGACGGATCCGGCGAGGCTGTGGCGCTGGAGGAGTTCGACTACGGGTACCGTCCCGAGGGAGACTTCCGCTAGGCGGACGGTAGAAGAACCGGCGTCGTCTGTCGCCGACCTCACGTAGCGGAGCCCCACTCGACCGAGTGGGGCTCCGCCATATTGTGCGGGCATGGGGCATGATGGTGGTGGCCCCATGGTTCCTAGCCCAGGAGACGCCCCATGAGCGATCCACAGTCGTCGGGGAACGACCCGGCCTCTTCTGATGCCACGGCGCCTGCGCCGAGCGCTGGAGGCACCTCGCAGTGGCAGCCGGCAGCGCCGCCGCCGGGCAGCGCGTGGGTTCCCGTTGTCCCGCCGCAGCAGCAGCCCCAAGCCAGCAGCAACGCCATCGTCGCGCTCGTGCTCGCCATCGCTTCGTGGTTCGTGCTGCCGGTAATCGCCGCGATCGCGGCGCTCATCCTGGCGAGCAAGGCCACCAAGGAGATTCGCGCTAGCAACGGTTGGCTTACCGGGGAAGGGATGGCCCTGGCGGCCAAGGTCATCTCCTGGATCAACATCGCCGTCTCGATCGTCGTGGTGCTGATCATCGTGGCAATCGTCATCGCCGCTATCGGCGCCGGTGGGATGGACCCGTCGTCGGTTCCCATTGACCAGACCACGTCCGCGTTCGGCACCTGAGAGCGGGCTGCCCAGAGCGGAGTGAGGCGGATCACGCGCCTTTCATGTGCACCCGCCTTCCACTGGTCGGGGACCCTCGGCTACTCTTAAGTACGCGTGCTCGGAAAGCCTCGAGCGCCGCCGGCCTCGCGGGCACCTGCACGAAGGGTGCTTCGGGCACTGAGTCCGCATCGCGGGCCGATACCCCGGCGTCACCGTCACCCATCGGACTGTCGATGCGAATGCCCTTCGCATCCGACACACCCGACCGCGGGGGTCGGAGTTCGAGGCCCACGGACACACCCAAACCAGACGAATCAACACCACAACGGAGTGCAGGTGCCCACCATCCAGCAACTGGTCCGCAAGGGCCGGCAGGACAAGGTCTCCAAGAACAAGACCCCTGCGTTGAAGGGAAGCCCCCAGCGCCGGGGGGTGTGCACTCGCGTGTACACCACGACGCCCAAGAAGCCCAACTCGGCGCTGCGCAAGGTTGCCCGTGTTCGACTCACCAGCCAGATTGAGGTCACGGCCTACATCCCTGGCGTCGGCCACAACCTGCAAGAGCACTCGATTGTGCTCGTGCGTGGCGGTCGTGTGAAGGACCTTCCCGGTGTTCGATACAAGATCATTCGCGGTGCGCTCGACACCCAGGGCGTCAAGAACCGCAAGCAGGCACGTTCTCGCTACGGTGCGAAGAAGGAGAAGAGCTAATGCCACGCAAAGGCCCCGCTCCCAAGCGCGTAGTGGTCACCGACCCGGTCTACCACTCGCAGTTGGTGACTCAGTTGGTCAACAAGGTGCTGCTTGACGGCAAGAAGTCGTCGGCCGAGCGCATCGTCTACGGCGCCCTTGAGGGATGCCGCGAGAAGACCGGCACCGACCCGGTGGCCACGCTCAAGCGGGCGCTCGACAATGTGCGCCCGAGCCTTGAGGTGCGCAGCCGTCGTGTCGGTGGCGCCACCTACCAGGTCCCGGTTGAGGTGCGCCCGGGACGCAGCACGACTCTTGCGCTGCGTTGGCTGATTCAGTACTCCCGCGCCCGTCGCGAGAAGACGATGACCGAGCGCCTCATGAACGAGATCCTCGACGCGAGCAACGGTCTTGGCGCCAGCGTCAAGAAGCGCGAAGACACCCACAAGATGGCCGAGGCCAACAAGGCCTTCGCGCACTACCGCTGGTAAGTCAGCCGGCTTAGCAACCACCCCACCAATGAAGAGCAACGGAGAAAACGTGTCAGTCGCCACCGCCACCGACCTGGCCATGGTCCGCAACATCGGGATCATGGCCCATATCGACGCTGGCAAGACGACCACGACTGAGCGGATCCTGTTCTACACCGGCATCAACTACAAAATCGGCGAAGTGCACGAAGGTGCCGCGACGATGGACTGGATGGAGCAGGAGCAAGAGCGGGGCATCACGATCACGTCGGCCGCAACCACCTGCGAGTGGAAGAACCACCAGGTCAACATCATCGACACCCCCGGCCACGTCGACTTCACCGTTGAGGTGGAGCGTTCGCTCCGCGTGCTCGACGGTGCCGTCGCCGTGTTCGACGGCGTCGCCGGCGTCGAGCCGCAATCCGAGACGGTGTGGCGCCAGGCGGACAAGTACAGCGTGCCGCGCCTGTGTTTCGTGAACAAGCTTGACCGGACCGGGGCGAACTTCTTCATGTGCGTTGACATGATCGTCAACCGCTTGAATGCCACCCCCTTGGTGCTGCAGATTCCGATCGGCGCCGAGTCCGATTTTCTTGGTGTGGTGGACCTCATCGAGATGCGCGCCCTGGTGTGGCCCGGCGAGACCAAGAAGGGCGAGGACTACCTCGTCGAGGACATCCCGGCGGATCTGGTCGACGACGCTCAGGAGTGGCGCGAGAAGCTGCTTGAGACCCTCGCCGACGCCGACGACGACTTCGCCATGCTGTTCCTGGAAGAAGAATTCACCACCGAGGACATCACGGCGGCCATCCGACGAGCCACGATCGCGGACAAGATCACCCCGGTACTGACCGGCTCGGCCTTCAAGAACAAGGGCGTTCAGCCCATGCTCGACGCCGTGGTCGCCTACCTACCGTCGCCGCTGGACATCGGCGCGGTGAATGGGCACAAGCCAAGCGACGAGGAAGTTCAACTCGTCCGGGAGCCGAACAACGATGCACCGTTCGCGGCGCTGGCCTTCAAGATTGCCGCTGACCCGCACCTCGGCAAGCTCACGTACATCCGCATCTACTCCGGAACGCTGAATGCCGGCACCCAGGTGATGAACAGCACCAAGGGCCGCAAGGAGCGCATCGGCAAGATCTACCGGATGCACGCGAACAAGCGTGAAGAGATCGCATCGGTGGGCGCCGGCGAGATTGTGGCCGTCATGGGGCTCAAGGACACGACGACCGGGGACACCTTGGCAGACCCGGCCGATCAGGTGGTTCTGGAGTCCATGGAGTTCCCCGAGACCGTTATCTCGGTGGCGATCGAGCCGAAGACCAAGGGCGACCAGGACAAGTTGGCCACCGCCATCCAGCGCCTCGCCGAAGAGGACCCGACCTTCAAGGTTCGCTCCGACGAGGAGACCGGTCAGACGATCATCGCCGGTATGGGCGAGCTGCACCTGGAAGTACTTGTCGACCGTATGCGTCGCGAGTTCCGGGTCGAGGCCAACGTCGGCAAGCCGCAGGTTGCCTACCGCGAAACCATTACCCGGCCGGTCGAGAAGGTCGAGTACACCCACAAGAAGCAAACGGGTGGCTCCGGCCAGTTCGGTCGCGTCATCATCGCCATCGCTCCGAATCCGCCGCGCGTTGAGGACGAGCACGAGGGTGGCTACCAATTCGTCAACAAGGTCACCGGCGGTCGCATCCCGCGGGAGTACATCCCAAGTGTCGACGCCGGCTGTCGGGAGGCGATGGACAACGGCGTGCTCGCCGGTTACCCCATGGTCGACATCGCCGTGACGTTGCTCGACGGTGCCTACCACGACGTCGACTCCTCAGAGCTGGCATTCAAGATCGCGGGTTCGATGGCGTTCAAGGACGCCACCCGACGTGCGGCGCCGGTCTTGCTGGAGCCCATGATGGCTGTCGAGGTCGTCACCCCGGAAGACTTCATGGGTGACGTGATCGGCGACTTGAACTCTCGCCGTGGCCATATTCAGGCCATGGACGAGCGGAACGGTGCCCGGGTTGTTACCGCGGTAGTGCCGTTGTCGGAGATGTTTGGTTACGTCGGCGACCTGCGCAGCAAGACGCAGGGACGGGCCAGCTACTCTATGCAGTTCGACTCCTACGCAGAGGTTCCCAAGAGCGTCTCGGAGGAGATCATCGCAAAGGCTCGCGGGGAGTAATCCTCGCGCTCGGTGGCGCAGCCGCGTCGCCATCAGTTCCGAACAACCCAACAACTAAGTAAGGGCCACAACCCCCCAGCACTGGGGGACGGCCGAATTCTAGAGGTCTAGGAGGACCCGAAGTGGCGAAGGCGAAGTTCGAGCGGACTAAGCCGCACGTCAACATCGGCACCATTGGTCACATCGACCACGGGAAGACGACGCTCACGGCGGCGATTACCAAGGTGCTGCATGACGCGTACCCCGAAGTGAACCCGTTCACTCCGTTCGACATGATCGACAAGGCGCCGGAAGAGCGTCAGCGCGGTATCACCATCTCGATCGCGCACGTCGAGTACCAGACGGAGAACCGGCACTATGCCCACGTTGACTGCCCCGGTCACGCCGACTACATCAAGAACATGATCACCGGTGCCGCCCAGATGGACGGCGCGATCCTGGTGGTCGCGGCGACAGACGGCCCCATGCCGCAGACCAAGGAGCACGTGCTGCTGGCCCGCCAGGTTGGCGTTCCCAGCATCGTCGTGGCTCTGAACAAGTGCGACATGGTCGACGACGAGGAGCTCATCGAACTGGTCGAGATGGAGGTTCGCGAGCTGCTGAGCACCTACGAGTTCCCCGGCGACGACCTTCCCGTGGTGCAGGTCTCGGCGCTCAAGGCGCTCGAAGGCGATGCTGACTACGCGGCGAAGATCCTCGAACTCATGGCGGCGGTGGACGAGTACATCCCCACCCCCGAGCGCGAGATCGACAAGCCCTTCCTCATGCCCGTCGAGGATGTCTTCACGATCACCGGCCGCGGCACCGTCGTGACCGGTCGTATCGAGCGTGGCATCGTCAAGGTCAACGAAGAGGTCGAACTGGTCGGCATCCGTCCCGACAAGCAGAAGACCACGGTGACCGGCGTCGAGATGTTCCGCAAGCTGCTCGACGAGGGCCAGGCCGGCGAGAACGTCGGACTGCTCCTTCGTGGCACCAAGCGCGAGGATGTCGAGCGCGGCATGGTCGTGGTGAAGCCCGGCTCCACCACGCCGCACACCGACTTCGAGGCTCAGGTCTACATCCTGAGCAAGGACGAGGGTGGCCGTCACACGCCGTTCTTCAACAACTACCGGCCGCAGTTCTACTTCCGCACCACTGACGTGACCGGTGTGGTTGAACTGCCCGAGGGCACCGAAATGGTGATGCCCGGCGACAACACCGACATGACCGTCGAGTTGATCCAGCCCATCGCCATGGAAGACGGTCTTCGGTTCGCGATCCGCGAGGGCGGTCGCACCGTCGGCGCCGGTCGAGTGACCAAGATCCTCAAGTAGCACCAACTGGGTTCAGTCCCCGCCGGTCAACGGCCGGCGGGGACTGGTCTGGCCCACACCAAACCATCATCAGCGGCATTAGGAAGCGAAGGAAATAGCCCAATGGCGGGACAAAAGATCCGCATCCGGCTCAAGGCCTACGACCACGAGGTCATTGACTCGTCGGCACGCAAGATCGTCGAGACGGTGACTCGCACCGGCGCGCAGGTCAAGGGACCAGTGCCGCTGCCGACCGAGAAGAACGTGTACTGCGTCATCCGCTCGCCCCACAAGTACAAGGACAGCCGCGAGCACTTCGAGATGCGCACGCACAAACGACTCATCGACATCCTTGAGCCGACGCCGAAGACGGTTGATTCGCTTATGCGCCTCGACCTGCCCGCCGGTGTCGACATCGAGATCAAGTTGTAAGGACGTACACGTGACTGAGCAACGCAAGGGCATTCTGGGCACCAAGCTCGGCATGACCCAGGTGTGGGATGAGTCAAACCGGGTAGTGCCGGTGACGGTCATCCAGGCTGGGCCGTGCGTAGTGACCCAGATCCGCACCCCTGAGACCGACGGCTACGACGCGGTGCAGATCGGCTATGGCCAGGTTGACCCGCGACGGGTGAACAAGCCTGAGACCGGGCACTTCGCCAAGGCCGGCGTGGCGCCGCAGCGGTACCTGATTGAACTACGCACCGACGATGCCACGACCTACGAGATCGGGCAGACCATCACCGCCGACACCTTCGAGGCCGGCCAGAAGGTGGACGTCTCCGGTACCACCAAGGGCAAGGGCTACGCCGGTGTCATGAAGCGCCACGGCTTCCACGGTCTGCGCGCCTCCCACGGTGTGCAGCGCAAGCACCGTTCGCCGGGATCCATTGGTGGCTGCGCCACCCCGGGCCGGGTCTTCAAGGGGCTGCGCATGTCCGGTCGCATGGGGCATGTTCGCCAAACCACCCAAAACCTGACCGTCCAGGCAATCGACACCGAGCGCGGATACATCCTCGTTCGTGGGGCTGTGCCCGGGCCTCGCGGCACCGTGGTGTTCGTTCGCTCCGCTGCGAAGGGGGCATGACATGACACAGGTAGACATCCACACCCCGAGCGGCGGGACCGACGGGACGGCTGAATTGCCGGCCGGCGTCTTCGAAGTTCAAGCCAACGTGCCGCTGATCCACCAGGTGGTCGTCGCGCAACTGGCCGCCGCCCGCCAGGGCACGCACGACGCCAAGTCGCGCGGTGAAGTTCGCGGTGGTGGCAGGAAGCCCTACAAGCAGAAGGGCACCGGCCGCGCCCGCCAGGGTTCGACCCGTGCCCCGCAGTTCGTGGGCGGCGGCACCGTGCACGGCCCGACGCCGCGTTCCTACTCCCAGCGCACGCCGAAGAAGATGAAGGCTGCCGCTCTGCGCGGCGCTCTCAGCGACCGCGCCCGGCACGACCGGATCCACGTCGTCAGCGCCGTCGTCGACTCCGACACCCCATCGGCGAAGGCCGCGGCGACCGCGGTGCGCTCCTTGACGGAGCGGCCCAACGTGCTCTTCGTGGTGCAGCGTTCCGACGAGAACGGCTGGAAGTCGTTGCGGAACATCGCAGGCGTGCACGTCCTGTCGCCTGAACAGCTCAACACCTACGACGTGCTGGTGAGTGACGACGTGGTCTTCACCGCCGGCGCACTGGCCGATTTCCTCGATCGGGCAGCAGTGAAGGAGAGTGCATAGTGAGGATCGCCGACCCCCGCGACGTGCTCCTGGCGCCTGTCGTGTCAGAGAAGAGCTACAGCCTCCTGGACGAGAACAAGTACACCTTCCTGGTGCGCCCGGACGCCAACAAGACCCAGATCAAGATCGCGGTCGAGCAGGTGTTCGGCGTTCACGTCACCGGTGTGAACACCATTAACCGACCCGGCAAGCGGGTGCGGACGCGAACCGGCTATGGCCGACGCCCCGCCACCAAGCGCGCCATCGTGTCCGTCGCAGCAGGCGAGCGGATCGACATCTTCGGAGGGCCGGCCGCCTAGCAGCGGTCGCGTCCAGACAGCGTAGAGACGAGCAGACATGGGAATCCGAAAGTACAAGCCGACCACACCGGGCCGGCGTGGCTCCAGCGTGGCCGACTTCGTCGAGGTCACCCGCTCGACGCCGGAGAAGAGCCTGGTCAAGCCGTTGCCCAAGAGTGGTGGCCGTAACGCCTCCGGGCGCATCACCACTCGCCATCACGGTGGTGGGCACAAGCGGCAGTACCGGGTGATCGACTTCCGTCGGGCCGACAAGGACGGGGTGCCGGCCAAGGTCGCTCACATCGAGTACGACCCGAACCGCACCGCCCGAATCGCCTTGCTGCACTTCGCCGATGGCGACAAGCGGTACATCCTGGCCCCCACCAAGTTGCGCCAGGGCGCTCGCGTGGAGACCGGTCCGAGTGCCGACATCAAGCCGGGCAATAACCTTCCGCTGCGCAACATCCCGACGGGTACCGTCGTGCACGCGGTGGAACTGCGCCCCGGCGGTGGCGCCAAGATCGCCCGCTCGGCGGGTGCCAGCGTGCAACTGGTGGCCAAGGATGGTCCCTACGCGCAACTGCGCATGCCCTCCGGCGAAATCCGCAACGTCGACCTTCGTTGCCGCGCAACGGTGGGCGAGGTTGGCAACGCCGAGCAGTCGAACATCAGCTGGGGCAAGGCTGGCCGCATGCGCTGGAAGGGCAAGCGCCCGACGGTGCGCGGCGTGGCCATGAACCCGGTGGATCACCCGCACGGTGGTGGTGAAGGTAAGACGTCCGGTGGCCGTCACCCGGTGAACCCCGCCGGCAAGCCCGAAGGTCGCACCCGCGCCAAGAACAAGCCTTCCGACAAGTACATCGTGCGCCGCCGCAAGACCGGCAAGAAGCGCTAAGGAGACGACTGAGCATGCCGCGTAGTTTGAAGAAGGGTCCCTTCGTCGACGACCACCTCGCCAAGAAGGTGGAGGAGCAGAACGCGAACGGAACCCACAACGTGATCAAGACCTGGTCACGGCGATCGATGGTCACACCTGAGATGCTGGGCCACACCATCGCGGTGCACGACGGCCGCAAGCACGTTCCGGTATTCATCTCCGAGAACATGATTGGCCACAAGCTCGGCGAGTTCGCGCCGACCCGCACTTTCCGCGGCCACGTCAAAGATGACCGCAAGGCTCGACGCCGCTAACGGCTGAAAGTCGTCGCCAGATAGACCCCCAGGGCAATCTGCGCGCTCAACACATTTCACGCAAGCACGACATTCACGCACGACGAGGGAGCAAGGATGGAAGCCAGGGCCCAGGCGCGGTACGTCCGCGTCACGCCCATGAAGGCCCGCCGAGTGGTGGACCTCATTCGCGGGCTGCCAGTGGCAGAAGCGCAGGCGTTGCTGCGGTTCAGCCCGCAATCCGCGAGCGAGCCGGTGGGCAAGGTGCTCGACAGCGCCGTTGCCAATGCCGCCCACAATCACCAACTCGATCCGGCCACCTTGGTGGTGCGCGAAGCGTTTGTGGACGAGGGACCGACCATGAAGCGGTTTCGTCCGCGGGCACAGGGTCGGGCGTACCGGATTCGGAAGCGCACCAGCCACATCACGGTTGTGGTGGAGCCGGGAACCAGCACACGGAAGAAGGACTAGACGTATGGGCCAGAAGATCAATCCCAACGGCTTCCGCCTTGGAATCACAGCGGACTTCAACTCCCGCTGGTTCGCCGACAGCACCAAGCCGGGTCAGCGCTACCGCGACTATGTCGAGGAAGACGTCAAGATTCGTCGCCTCATTACGGGCGAACTCGCCCGCGCCGGCATCGCGAAGGTGGAGATCGAGCGCACCCGGGACCGCGTGCGCGTCGACATCTGGACCGCGCGCCCCGGCATCGTCATCGGTCGGCAGGGTACTGAGGCCGAGCGCATGCGCGGCAAGCTCGACAAACTCACCGGCAAGCAGGTGCAGCTGAACATTCACGAGGTGAAGAACCCCGAGGTGGATGCCCAGTTGGTCGCGCAGGGCGTGGCTGAGCAGCTCGCCAGCCGGGTGTCGTTCCGGCGGGCCATGCGCAAGGCGATGCAGAGCGCCATGAAGGCTGGCGCCCAAGGCATCCGCGTGCAGGTGTCCGGTCGTCTCGGTGGTGCCGAGATGAGCCGCACCGAGTTCTACCGCGAAGGCCGGGTGCCGCTGCACACGCTGCGCGCCGACATCCAGTACGGCTTCTACGAGGCCCGCACGACCTTCGGACAGATCGGCGTGAAGGTGTGGATCTACCACGGCGAGGTGTCGACGAATCCTGAAGAGCGTCGCGCCCAGCAGGCTGCCCGCACGCGCAGCGGCCCGCCAGGTGGGCGTCGCGGTGGCCGCGACCGCGGCGATCGTCGCGGTGGCCGTCGGAGCAACGAGACCACGACTGCATCGACCGGATCGGAGGGCTGAGGCACAATGCTCATCCCGCGCAGGGTCAAGTACCGCAAGCAGCACCACCCCAAGCGCTCGGGAATGTCCAAAGGTGGCAACCGAGTGACGTTCGGCGAGTGGGGCCTGCAAGCTGTCGAGCCCGCCTACGTGACCAACCGGCAGATCGAATCCGCCCGTATTGCCATCACCCGTCACATCCGACGCGGCGGCAAGGTCTGGATCAACATCTACCCGGACCGCCCGCTGACCAAGAAGCCTGCCGAAACCCGCATGGGTTCCGGTAAGGGATCACCGGAGTGGTGGGTGGCCAATGTCAAGCCCGGACGAGTGATGTTCGAGTTGACCTACCCGAATGAGACGACAGCCCAGGAAGCGCTCACTCGAGCCGCCCACAAGCTGCCCATGAAGTGCCGGATCGTTCGGCGCGAAGTGAGTGAGGACTGATGACACAGAATTCGAGCGCGGTCGCAGACCTTCGTTCGCTGGACACCGATGACCTGGTGACCCGGCTGAAGGAAGCCAAGGAGGAGCTGTTCAACCTGCGCTTCCAAGCGGCTACCGGTCAGCTGGACAACCACAGCAGGCTTCGTGCGGTGCGCAAGGACATCGCACGCATTTACACAGTGATGCGCGAGCGCGAGCTCGGCATCGTCACCGAGACGGAGGGTGCGGCATGAGCGACAAGGCCACAACTGCCGCCGAACGCGGCGATCGCAAGGTCCGCGAGGGCCTCGTGGTGTCCGACAAGATGGACAAGACCGTCGTGGTCGCCGTCGAGGACCGCTTCAAGCACGCGCTGTACGGCAAGGTCGTACGCCGCACCTCGAAGTTGAAGGCTCACGACGAGGCCAACGAGTGCGGCGTCGGCGACCGCGTGCTCCTCATGGAGACGCGACCGCTGTCGGCCACCAAGCGCTGGCGCGTCGTCGAGATCCTCGAAAAGGCCAAGTGAGGAACCAATGATTCAGCAGGAGTCCCGCCTTCGGGTGGCGGACAACACCGGTGCCAAGGAGTTGCTGGTGATTCGCGTGCTCGGCGGTTCCGGCCGCCGCTACGCGGGCATCGGCGACACGATTGTGTGCAGCGTGAAGGACGCCATTCCGGGCGGCAACGTGAAGAAGGGCGACGTCGTCAAGGCGGTTGTGGTGCGCGTGCGCAAGCAGACCCGCCGGACCGACGGTTCGTACATCCGATTCGACGAGAACGCGGCCGTCGTGCTCAAGAACGACGGTGAGCCTCGCGGCACGCGCATCTTCGGCCCGGTCGGGCGCGAGCTGCGCGACAAGCGCTTCATGAAGATCATTTCGCTAGCCCCGGAGGTGCTCTAAGCATGGCCAAGATGAAAATCAAGGCCGGCGACACTGTGCTCGTCCGCGCCGGCAAGGACAAGGGCCTTGAGGGCACCGTCCTCAAGGTGTACCCGGAAACCAACCGGGTGCTTGTTGAAGGCGTCAACCGAGTGGTGCGCCACCAACGGGTCACGCCCGGCCAGGGCGGTGCCCGCGAAGGCGGACTCATCACCAAAGAGGCGGCAGTCCACGTCTCCAACGTCATGTTGGTGGACGGCGACGGCAAGGCCACGCGGGTGGGCAGCCGCGAGGAGACAGTAGAGAAGACTCGTGCCGACGGAACCACCCGGGAAGCTACCCGGCGGGTTCGAGTCGGTCGACGCAGCGGTAAGGACGTGTGATGACCACCAGCCTCGACGAGCAGCGGACGATGCCGCGGCTCAAGCAGAAGTACCTCGAGACCATTCGGCCCGAGTTGCAGTCGGAGTTCGACCTGGCCAACGTGATGCAGGTTCCCGGCGTGGTTAAGGTCGTCGTCAACATGGGTGTCGGCGACGCCGCCCGTGATTCGAAGGTGATCGATGGCGCTGTGCGCGACCTCGCCACCATCACCGGGCAGAAGCCCCAGGTGACGCGCGCACGCAAGTCCATCGCGCAGTTCAAGCTGCGGGAAGGAATGCCGATCGGCGCTCACACCACCCTTCGCGGGGACCGCATGTGGGAGTTCCTCGACCGCCTCGTGAGTGTGGCCCTGCCACGTATTCGCGACTTCCGCGGCCTGTCGCCCAAGCAGTTCGACGGGAACGGCAACTACACGTTCGGCTTGACCGAGCAGGTGGTGTTCCCAGAGATCGACCAGGACTCGATTGACCGCACTCGCGGCATGGACGTCACAGTGGTGACGACGGCAGTGACTGACGACCAGGGCCGGGCGCTGCTGCGCATGCTCGGTTTCCCGTTCAAGGAGAAGTGAGCACGTGGCGAAGAAGGCATTGATCAACAAGGCCAACAGCACTCCCAAGTTCAAGGTGCGCGCCTACACCCGCTGCACCCGCTGCGGCCGGCCGCACTCGGTGTACCGCAAGTTCGGCCTCTGTCGCGTGTGCCTTCGGGAGATGGCCCACCGCGGCGAACTGCCAGGCGTCACCAAGAGCTCCTGGTAACAACTCATCGGCAGCCCTGCGCACCCGCGCAGTGCGGCCACCAACCGACCCACCACGCTGAAGGTCTCCACGCCCGCAACCCGGGCAGGGCGAAACCACAGT
The DNA here is from genome assembly GCA_963752505.1 of uncultured Actinomycetes bacterium. Classification (GTDB taxonomy): domain Bacteria; phylum Actinomycetota; class Actinomycetes; order S36-B12; family UBA10799; genus JACJWR01. Next base: position 121,336 of record CAVVYM010000008.1, on the reverse strand, counting down.
GAGAAAGAAGACCGGCCAACCATGACCATGACTGACCCCATCGCAGACATGCTGTCGCGTCTGCGCAACGGCAGCACCGCCTACCACGACACCGTTTCGATGCCGCACTCCAAGTTGAAGGAGGGCATCGCCAAGATTCTGGTGTCCGAGGGCTACGTTGCAGGATTTGACGTGTCGGACGCCCGCGTGGGCAAGACGCTGTCGGTGCAGATGAAGTACGGCCCCAGCCGGGAGCGCTCCATCGCAGGCATCCGCCGTGTGAGCAAGCCCGGACTGCGCGTGTACGCGAAGAGCACGGGCATGCCCAAGGTGCTTGGTGGCCTCGGAATCGCGATCATTTCGACCTCGGCGGGTCTGCTCACAGACCGCCAGGCGGCGGCACAGGGTGTAGGCGGGGAAGTCCTCGCCTACGTCTGGTGAGAGGAGCATAGACACCATGTCTCGAATCGGACGTTTGCCAATCCCCGTGCCCAACGGCGTGACGGTGGACATCGACGGTCAGCTGCTGAAGGTCACCGGCCCCAAGGGCAACCTCGACCTCACGGTCGTCGAGCCCATCAAGGTTGCGCTCGACGACGGCAGCGTCGTGGTCTCGCGACCCAACGACGAGCGCCGCAACCGCGCACTTCACGGCCTCACCCGATCGCTGGTCAACAACATGATCATCGGCGTTACAGAGGGCTACTCCAAGAAGATGGAGATCTCCGGCACCGGCTACCGCGTGGTCGCCAAGGGCTCGGATCTCGAGTTCTCCCTCGGCTACAGCCACCCGGTGCTTGTGAAGGCGCCGGAGGGCATCCAATTCGGAGTCGAGGCCCCCACCAAATTCACCATCACGGGCATCGACAAGCAGCAAGTCGGCGAGATTGCCGCCAAGATCCGCAAGATCCGCAAGCTGGACCCCTACAAGGGCAAGGGCGTGCGGTATGCGGACGAGGTGATCCGTCGCAAGGCCGGAAAGGCGGGTAAGTAGGCCATGGCCCACACCAAGCACTCATCCAACCCACGTGCCGCCGGGCGAGCTCGACGGCACACCCGGGTTCGCAAGCACATCAACGGTTCGGCGGCGCGTCCTCGCCTGGCGGTCTTCCGCTCGGCCAAGCACGTGGTCGCGCAGGTCATCGACGACACCGCAGGCGTTACGCTGGCGTCGGCGTCATCGATGGAAGCGGATCTTCGCGCCCTGGACGGAGACAAGAAAGCCAAGGCACGCCGCGTCGGAGAGCTTGTTGCCGAACGCGCCAAGTCCGTCGGAGTCGACACCGTCGTCTTCGACCGCGGTGGCAACCGCTACGCAGGTCGGGTCGCTGCTCTGGCAGACGGTGCCCGCGAAGCCGGCCTGACGCTGTAGCGCCCGGCCGAGACTACGCACACGACGAGACGAAAGAGGTACGTACACGATGGCTGCACAGCGCAGGAGCGGGGGCCGGGACTCCCGCGGCGCCGAGAAGAGCCAATTCCTTGAGCGCGTGGTTGCGATCAACCGCGTCGCCAAGGTGGTCAAGGGTGGTCGACGCTTCAGCTTCACCGCCCTGGTTGTGGTCGGTGACGGCGACGGCACGGTCGGCGTCGGCTACGGCAAAGCAAAGGAAGTACCCGCGGCCATTGCCAAGGGTGTGGAAGAGGCGAAGAAGAACTTCTTCAAGGTGCCCCGGATTCAGGGCACCATTCCCCACCCCGTGACCGGTGAGGACTGCGCGGCGGTTGTCTTGCTGCGTCCGGCCTCGCCCGGTACCGGTGTGATCGCGGGCGGCGCCGTTCGCGCAGTGCTCGAGTGCGCCGGCATCGCCGACGTGCTGAGCAAGTCGCTCGGCTCCGACAACGCCATCAACATCGTGCACGCCACGGTGGCGGGTCTCAAGGCACTCGAGCGGCCCGAACAGGTTGCGGCCCGTCGCGGCTTGCCCCTCGAGGACGTCGCCCCCGCAGCCATGCTGCGCGCGCAAGCGGCTGGGAGGAGCGCCTGATGTCCGAGTTGAAGGTGACCCAGAAGAAATCGGTCATCGGCGGCACGTCCCAGCAACGCAATACCCTGCGTAGCCTGGGCCTCAAGCGCATCGGTGACACTGTCACAAAGGACGACAACCCCCAGGTGCGGGGAATGATCCAGACGGTTTCGCACCTCGTGACCGTCGAGGAGGTATGAGCGCCATGGGCACTCTGAAAGTTCATCATCTGCGACCGGCGCCCGGCGCCAAGACCGAGAAGACCCGCAAGGGTCGGGGAGAGGCCAGCAAAGGCAAGACCGCTGGCCGCGGTACGAAGGGGACCAAGGCACGCAACCAAGTGCCTGCCGCCTTTGAGGGTGGCCAGATGCCGCTGCACATGCGGTTGCCGAAGCTCAAGGGCTTTAAGAACCCCAACAAGGTCACCTTTCAGGTGGTCAACGTCTCGCAACTCGCTGCGCTCTACCCCTCCGGTGGTGACGTGACTGTCGACGACCTGGTGGCCAAGGGCGCTGTGCGTCGTGGGCACAAGGTGAAGGTCCTCGGTGATGGCGATCTCGCGGTGGCCCTCAACGTCGATGTCGACGCAGTGTCGAAGTCGGCTGCGGAGAAGATTGCCGCCGCCGGCGGCACGGTGGCCGACAAGTAGGCCAATCCGACTTTGCAGAGGGGTGCGGCGAGGGCCGCGGGATCAATCCCGCGGCCCTCGCCGCACCCCTTTGTCGTGCGCGTCGCACCCGGCGGCGACGCCGTAGCCGTCGATTACCGTCGAACCGCGCAGAAGAGGCGCGATTCGTTTGCGCGCAGACTGGCTACGGGACCAGATGCAGGATTTGGGGGGAGTTTGGGGGCGTTCTCGGGCGAATAACTCCCTCAAATTGCTGCGGTTGGCTTCCGGGCTGGCGGCCACCTCGCCGAATGGGGTGTGAACTCGGCGAATCTATCCCTCGACGACGCGCAGGGGTTGGCGGTCATCGGAGAACCTATGCCACCCTGACGAACGTGACGTCACGTTTCGGCCTCGGGGTGGTCAACGCAGACTTCCAGGTGCCGGCGGGGCTCCGTTCCGGGCACCTGCAGTCAATTCGAAATCGAGTGCGAGCCCGAACTTACGACCTCCACCGCTACGGGACGTCGCGCACGCTGTCGGTGTCCATGCCCGACGACAGCGGCGACCGGTTGGCCGTGGTTCTGCACCGCAGCCGGTTGGGGCACAGAGCCGCACCCGGCGGGGGTGAACGTCCGCTCCCGGCTCGCGGGGCCAGCGGCGGGCCTGCGCACGGCTCAGGCGTGGTGCTGCTGGTGCACGGCCTTGGCGGGTCCGCGGAATCGGTCTACATGCGTGCCAGCGCTGCGGGCCTGTTGGCTGCGGGCTTCAACGTGGCGCGCGTAGATCTGCGCAGTGCGGGGCAGTCCAAGGCCACCACCAGGCACACCTACCACGCCGGAAAGACCGACGACCTCAGAGCTGTGCTCGCATCGCTGGCCGAGCAGACCGAAGCTGTGGGGAAGGACGGGCAACCCGCGCTGTACGTCATGGGCTTTTCCCTCGGTGGGGCCATGACGCTGAAACTCCTCGGTGAACCCTACGAAGGACTGCCGATCGCCGGAGGTGTCGCGGTCTCGGCTCCGCTGGACCTGGCGGTGGGCTCGACCCATCTGAGCAACAGCCTGTTCGGCGTGTACGAGAAGGCCATCGTGCGCACTCTGCGCCGCGATGCCATGGCCCCGGCGCCCGACGGTTCGTCTCGGCTGACGGCCGCCGAGGAGGCGGGCGTCGAACGGGCACGGACGCTGCCGGAGTTCGATGACGTGATCACCGCGCCGCGGCACGGTTGGCGCGACGCGGGGGAGTACTACGAGGTGAACTCTGCTGCGCCCTATCTGCCGCGCATCACTGTGCCCACCCTCGTGATCCATGCGCTCGACGATCCGATGATCGCGCCCAGCCCATACCTGCACACGGACTGGGGGGCGCTCGCGCGTCGCGGGTACGTGGAGCGAGCCATCACCCGTCACGGCGGCCATGTCGGATTCCACGAGCGGGGCAAAGTGTTGCCGTGGTACGTCGGAAGGGCCCGCACCTTCCTGACGGGCCTCCTACCCCCACCCTCCCAAGGATCCGACCAAACGACCACCTAGCGAAACTCGAAGTGCGACTGCGAAAAGTCCTTCAGGGCGTCGGTGCGCCCCCGGCACGTCGGCTGGTGGAATCCGCGGATTCTGGTGCCGGTGGCCCTGGGGGCCTACGTCCCGGTGGGCCTCGTGCCTCGGCCCTCTGCGCCGGCGCAACCCGCGACCTGGCCACCATTCCGGACACGGGCGACTGGCGCATCAGCTATCCCGCCCAGCCTCGCGGCTAGCCTGTCGGGGCGGCGCCGCGCCGCCGTCGCGGTGCCTGGGCCGCGGCTGACTCTGCGGGCGCTGTTAGGCTCAGGTTCTTGCGTGCTGCCATCCGTGGGTTGCGGGGGTTTGCATAAGACAGTGTTCCCCAATCGGAGGTGGCAGTGCTCTCGGCCATAGCGTCGATCTTCCGCACGCCGGATCTGCGCACGAAGGTCCTGTTCACGCTGGGACTTCTCGCCTTGTACCGGCTCGGCGCGGTGGTCCCAACCCCCGGCGTGGACTACTCCAGCGTCCAGCGCTGTATCGAACTTGTCGAGGGCAACTCCCTCTATGGCTTGATCAACCTCTTCAGCGGCGGTGCGCTGCTGCAACTAAGCGTGTTCGCCCTAGGTGTGGTGCCCTACATCACCGCGAGCATCATCATCCAACTGCTCACGGTGGTGATTCCACGCCTGGAGGCGCTCAAGAAGGAGGGCCAATCCGGGCAAGCCAAGATGACGCAGTACACGCGCTACCTCACCGTGGGTCTGGCCGTGCTGCAGACCACCGGCATCGTGGCGCTGGCCCGCACGCCCGGGCGCCTCTTTTCCGGGTGTTCAGAGAACATTGTGCCCGACCAGTCGCTCGCAGTGATCCTCACGATGATTCTGGTGATGACCACCGGAACCGTGGTCGTGATGTGGTTCGGCGAGATGATCACCGAGCGCGGCATCGGCAACGGCATGAGCCTGCTGATCTTCGCCTCGATCCTCTCGGGCTTCCCGGCCCAATTCGCGGCCATCTACCAAAGCCGCGGCGCGTTCACCTTCGGCCTCGTCCTTCTGGTGGCTGTCATCACCATCGTTGCCGTGGTGTTCGTGGAGCAGGCGCAACGGCGCATCCCGGTGCAGTACGCGAAACGCATGGTCGGCAACAAGCTCTACGGCGGCGCCTCGACCTACATTCCGCTGAAGGTCAACATGGCCGGTGTCATCCCGGTCATCTTCGCCTCCTCACTGCTCTACATTCCGCAACTGGTGGTCTCACTGTCAGGGAGCACCTCGGGCTGGTCGCAGTGGGTGCAGCGCAACTTCACCACGGGCACTGAGCCGCTGTACCTCGCCACGTACTTCCTGTTGATCATCTTCTTCGCCTACTTCTACGTGGCCATCACCTTCAACCCGGTGGACGTCGCGGACGACATGAAGAAGTACGGCGGGTTCATCCCCGGAATCCGGCCGGGCCGGCCGACGGCGGAGTACCTGAACTACGTTCTCACCCGTTTGACCTTCCCCGGGTCGCTATACCTGGGCATAATCGCGATCATCCCGTTTGCCGGATTCGCCTTCCTAGGTGTCGGACAGAGTTTCCTGTTCGGCGGCACGTCGTTGCTGATCATGGTGGGCGTGGGACTCGACACCGTAAAGCAGCTGCAGTCCCAACTGCAGCAGCGCAACTATGAAGGATTCCTGCGATGACCTCACTGATCCTGATCGGACCGCCAGGCGCCGGCAAAGGCACCCAGGCAAAGTTGATTGCGGCCAAGTTCGGCATCCCGCACATCTCCACTGGCGAGATCTTCCGGGCCAACGTCAAGGGTGGCACAGACCTTGGGGTAGAAGCCCAGAAGTACATGTCCCGCGGCGAGTACGTGCCCGATTCGGTGACCAACGCGATGGTGCGGGATCGTCTGGCCCAGCCGGACACCGAGCCCGGATTCCTGCTCGACGGCTACCCGCGCACGCTGCCTCAGGTCGACGAGTTGGACAGCATCCTCGCCGACCAAGGTAAGAAACTGGATGCCGTGGTGGAGATCACCGCCGATGCTGCCGAGGTGACTGCCCGCCTGCTCGACCGAGCTGCCAAGGAAGGCCGCGCAGATGACACCGAGGAAGTGATTACCCGCCGCTTGCAGGTCTACGCCGCGGAGACCGAGCCCATCGTGGCGGTCTACTCGGAGCGTGGCCTGGTGCGCAAGGTCGACGGTATGGGCGGCATCGACGATGTCAACGCCCGGATCGTCGCCGTGCTCGGCGGCTGAACCCTTCCACCAGCGCGGTGATGTCAATCGTGCTGTCGTGGCGTACCGCGCGCGTGCTGCGCGGCCAACTTCCGGTGGCTCCGGAGGTGACGCACTCCGGGACCTATGCCGAGTTGACAGCGGCCGGGGTGCTGACCGCGCAAGGCTAGGGTTGACCAGATGAGGAGTGCGGTGTTCCGGCGTCCACGCTTTGAAATCAAGCCCCCCGAGCAACTGCGGCTGATGCGGTCGGCGGGGCTGGTGGTGGCGCAGGCGCTGGCTGCGACAGCACAGGCGGCGCGGCCAGGAGTGACGACGGGCGACCTCGATGAGGTGGCGGCGAGGGTCATAGCCGACGCCGGCGCGGAGCCCAGTTTTCTGGGCTACGGGGGTTTCCCAGCGCATGTGTGCATCTCCGTCAACGAGGAGGTCATCCACGGCATCCCGGGGCCACGAGTGCTGAGCGAAGGCGATGTGGTGTCGATCGACTGCGGCGCCATTGTGCGGGCACCCGACGGCTCGGTTCCGCCGGGCTGGCACGGCGATGGCTGGCACGGTGACGCGGCGGTGACCGTTCTGGTCGGGGAGCGTCAGGATCCGACGGATGCGCGGCTGTCGGATGTGACCCGGCAGGCCTTGTTCGCCGGTATCGCGGCGGCTCAGGTGGGTGCGCGGGTGGGCGATATCGGGCATGCCATTGCCACCTCCGTGCGCCGCGCCCAACCCGGCTACGGCATCGTGGCCGGCTACACCGGGCACGGCATCGGATCGGCGCTGCACATGGAGCCCAACATCCCCAACACCGGTCGGCCGGGTCGAGGCGCCACTCTGCGGGCGGGAATGGTGATTGCGATTGAGCCGATGATCACCGCTGGGGGAGACGCAGTTGATGAACTCGACGATGGCTGGACGGTGGTGACTCGCTCAGGTGTGCGGGCCGCGCACTGGGAGCACACGGTCGCGGTGACGCCTGCAGGTCCTTGGGTACTCACTGCCTTTGACGGTGGCGGGCTGAGCGATGAAGAAGCAATACAAAGTTTCGATTAGGCACTTGTGGGATTAGTACATACGTACTAAAGTGGTGGGTGAAAGGCTACTTCCAGCGGAAGAACGTCTAGCTATTGGGGGGCATGTGATGCGCGGGGTTGTGCGCGGGGTTGGGGAGCCATCCGCAGACGAACGTGTAGTGGCTGCGAGGATCGCAGCTGGCGTCGGCCAGTTGTCGTCCGGTGCGATGCTCATGGGGGCGGCACCCGTCGAGCCGTTGTGGTGGGACGACGTGGTTGAACCCACCTTGGATCAGTTGCGTGAGGCTGCCGAGGTGATGTCCGCCGACGAGTTGGAGTGGGGCGATGCTGCTCGGGCGGATGCTGCCGGGGCGGATCGTGCTCGGGCGGATCGCGGCGACCAGTCGGAACTCGCAGGTTGGGTGCGCCGGGAGTGGGATTCAGATGTGGTGGGTGCCGATGTGCGCGCGTTGATGCACCTCTCGCCAGGGCCGGAGCTTGTGGCTGAACTCGTGCGCTTGGGCTCGCGTGAAGTGTGCCCGGTTGACCACGGTCCAACCGTGGCGGAGGTCGGCCCGTGTGCCTGTCAGGTGATCATGGTGGCGGGGTGGCAGGCGGTCGCCGGCTGGTTGGGGGTGAAGGCGGCCGAAGCTGTGGTTGATGCTGCCGGGGCCACACCTCGGGTCTTGGTCCCGCAAGAGGTACCGGCAGGTCGCGCACTGGACGTTTCCCGCGAGGAGTTGGCTGCGGTCTTGCACCTGTCGCCATTGTCGGTGGCGGCCCGGATCTGTGCTGCTCGCGACCTTACGGCCTTTCCCGAGTGGGCGGCGTTGATAGCGGATGGCGCGGTGTCGGCCGGGGCGGGTCAGGTGGTAATGACCGAAACTGCGCGACTTTCCGAGGGTGCGCGCGCCGAAGTGATCGACCGGATGGTTTCAAAGGCACGAGCGCGCAAGGCTGCGGACCGCGCTGGTTGGACTCCTGGCACCGCGCGCAGGGCGGTTCGGGCGGTGGTCTTGGCCGTGGCAGGGGACGAGCAGGCCGACGCTCGGGGGGCGGCCTATCAAGAGCGGCGAGTCACGGTGTCCCCTGGTACCGACGGAATGGCCTGGCTCAATGCCTACATACCGGAGGTCGAGGCTCGGCGCATCCACGCTCGATTGACTGCTGCTGCGGCCGCGGTGAAGGCTGACGACCCGGATGATGTGCGCTCAGCAGATCAGCGTCGCGCGGACCTGCTTGTCGGGCTCCTGCTCGCAGCTCATGTCGGCACGTTGCCCGACTCTGCTCCGGGTGGATTGGGAGACGCCAACGCCGCCCATGTCTGCCCTGATCACGAGGGCAAGACCGAGGTGTCAGTGGTGGTGTCGATGGACACCTTGCTCGGCATCTCTGAGGCTTGTGGCGTCGTCGACGGGGTCGGTCCGGTGGATGCCGACGTTGCTCGCGAGTTGGCCGCAGACGGTCGCTGGCGGCTATGGGTCACGGACGGTGCTGGAGGGAATGTGGTCGCGACCGGATCGCGCAGCTACACCCCATCGGCGTCACTTTCACGCCTGATCCGTGCCCGCGAAGTGTCGTGCCGGATGCCCGGTTGCGCTCGCCGATCAGTGGACTGCGATCTGGACCACACAGTCCCGTATCCGGCAGCGCCGGGCACTGTGGCTGCGAACCTCGGCCCGCTGTGCCGGGTGCATCACAACATGAAGACTCACCACGGCTTCCAGTTGGAGAACGTGCCCGGTCCCGAGCCCGCTTGGCGATGGACCTTTCCTTCGGGGCTCACCCACACTGGTTGCGCCGACCCGCCGCTGCCCGAGGCCTAGTCGGCAGTGGCGCGTGCGGCGATGCCTGCGACTAGTCGCGCCAAAGCGTTTGGGGCCTGCAGCAGGAAGAGCGATGGCTCGACGAGTTCAAGTTCAGCGAGTAGTGGCCGGCCCTCGCTGTCGCGGATGAGGTCGATCCGCGCGTAGAGCAACTCGGGGTCGAGGTCGGAGATGATCTCTTCGGCCAAGCGTCGCTCATCGTCGGCGATGGCTAGGGCGTCGCTGACGTGTTCGGGTGCATCACCCAGCCGGGGGCTCTTGCGGATCGCGTGGGTGAAATCGCCATCGATCCAAATCACCGATCGCTCGCCGTAGTCCTCGACCGACTCCAGATACGGCTGCACCATCACCTCCCCGTTGGCCAATAGGCGACGCCAGAAGTCGCGTACAGGGGCACTGGTGGGGTCAGTGATGCGGTCGGTGAGGAAGGATCCCGCGCCCACCACTGGCTTGGCAACGACGTCATGCCAACCGCGGTCGGCCATGATCTCGGCGAGGTCTACTGCTTCGTCTGCCCCAACCCACGCAGTCGGCACCACTGGGACACCTTGATACGCAAGATCGCGGAGATAACCCTTGTGGGTGTTCCAGCGCACGACTTCGACGGGGTTGAGCAGGCGGGTCTGAGCGCTTGCCAAGGTGGCCCATTCCAGGAAGTCATCTAGCCGCTCGATGTAGTTCCACGGCGATCGAAGCACCGCCAGATCGAATGCGTTCCACTCAATGCTGGGGTCGTCCCAGGCGGTCAAGGTCGGTGCCAAGTCGGCCGCGCGGAGGGCATCCAGCAGCAGATCCTCGTCCACATCGGGTTCCGGCATCTCTCGACAAGTCACAACGGCGACACTCATGGCGGACATTGTGGCGCAGCCCAGCCGGCAATCTCTTGGTAGTAGTGCAACGCCTGTTCTCCGCTCTCAGGGTCCGAGGTGGAGAAGCCGTGTCGCTCGTAGAAGCGGCGGGCGTCGTGGTCGCCCTCGTCGACATTGATCTCTACCAACTGGCAGTCCAACTCCTGTGTAGCGGTGAGGAGGTGTTCGATGATCGCCGAACCCACTCCTTGGCCACGATGCCCCGGCATCACGTAGAACTCGTCTACCAGCGCGACTGGGCCGTCAAACCAAACGTTGGGTCGAAGTGTGACCAGCGCGACACCTAGCGGCGGATCACCAGCCAGAATGCAATACGTGGCACCTCCGGCGAAAAGTCGTCGCAGCCGGAGATCCAGCACCCCCACTCCGGGCGTGGGAGTATCGAACTCCGTGTTGAAGTCGTGCAGCAACTGGGCAACCTGAGGCGCCTCGGCGATTGAGGCCCGTCGAGTGTGCCACCGATTCACGGACATTGAACAAGCCTTCCCTGGCTGAGGTTCGGACGGATCATCCGCCCGTTGTCGAGTGCGGGGGTAGGCAGTGTGCGGAGTGCCCCGTGGCGTAGACTGTCTCTTCGCACGCCCTGTGGGGTGTGAAGCATCCATCACCAACGAAAGGTCAGGCCTTCTCGCATGCCTAAGAAAGAAGGTGCCATCGAGCTCGAAGGCACCATTGTAGAGTCGCTCCCGAACGCGATGTTCCGGGTCGAACTCGACAACGGGCACAAGGTGCTGGCTCACATCTCGGGAAAGATGCGCATGCACTACATCCGAATCCTCCCGGACGACCGCGTCGTCGTGGAGCTCTCCCCGTACGACCTCACCCGTGGACGCATCGTCTACCGGTACAAGTAAGGAATCTCAAGGCGATGAAGGTCCAACCCAGCGTTAAGAAGATCTGCGACAAGTGCAAGGTGATCCGTCGGCACGGCCGCGTCATGGTCATCTGCGACAACCCCAGGCACAAGCAGCGGCAGGGCTAGCTTCTAGCACTTCCGCGGCAACCAAAGCGTCACCCGACCCCCGCGCTGCTCGCCATGCGGCTGCGGGACGTCACCCCCGGGAACGAAGGCCGGGGACCCACCAGGGCGGTGGGACCGGTGGCGCCCACTGAAACCTTCGACCGAATGGACCCAAACAGGGTCCTCGTGGCGAGCGCCCAGCACAGGGTTCCCGTCCCGATCACAAGACAAGGAGCACCACCGCCCTATGGCACGACTCGTTGGAGTCGATCTCCCGCGCGACAAGCGCCTCGAGGTTGCACTCACGTACATCTACGGAATCGGCCGCACCCGCGCCCAGGAAGCCATCGCTGCAACTGGCGTGGACGGCACCCAGCGCGTGCGCGACGTTAGCGAAGCGGACGTCATCGCACTGCGCGAGTACATCGACGCGAACTTCAAGGTCGAAGGTGACCTCCGACGCGAGGTGGCGGCAGACATTCGCCGCAAGGTCGAAATCGGCTGCTACCAAGGCATCCGCCACCGCCGCGGTCTGCCGGTTCGCGGCCAACGCACCCACACCAACGCGCGCACCCGCAAGGGCCGTCGCAAGACCGTGGCTGGCAAGAAAAAGGTCACCAAGTAGCCGACCGCCCTCGTGAATCGCACAACCTCGACGACTTTGGAGATTTGACTCAGTTATGCCCCCCAAGAGCACGGGCGCACGGAAAGTGCGCCGCAAAGAGAAGAAGAACATCGCCCACGGGCACGCTCACATCAAGAGCACCTTCAACAACACGATCGTTTCCATCACCGACCCCGCAGGTGCCGTCATCGCATGGTCCTCGTCCGGTCAGGTGGGGTTCAAGGGATCGCGCAAGTCGACCCCGTTCGCCGCTCAGCTCGCTGCCGAGAACGCAGCCCGTCGTGCGATGGAGCACGGCATGCGGAAGGTGGACGTGTTCGTGAAGGGTCCAGGCTCCGGCCGCGAGACCGCAATCCGTTCGCTGCAGGCCGCTGGCCTCGAAGTCGGTGCCATCACCGACGTGACACCTGTTCCGTTCAACGGCTGCCGCCCGCCCAAGCGGCGTCGAGTCTGAGGCCGGGAGGAGACAACACACCATGGCCCGTTACACCGGACCCGACTGCAAGCGCTGCCGTCGGGAAAAGACCAAGCTGTTCCTCAAAGGCTCCAAGTGCCTGTCGCCGAAGTGCCCGCTTGAGAAGCGCCCCTACCCACCCGGCCAGCACGGCAATGCGCGCGTCAAGGAGAGCGAGTACCTGCTGCAGATGCGCGAGAAGCAGAAGGCCGCGCGCATCTACGGCGTGCTCGAGCGCCAGTTCCGCCGCTACTACGAAGAGGCCAACCGCCGCAGCGGCAAGACGGGTGACAACCTGCTGACGATCCTTGAGAGTCGGCTGGACAACGTCGTTTTCCGTGCGGGATTCGCGAAGAGCCGCGACGCCGCTCGGCAGACCGTGCGCCATGGCCACATCCTGGTTAACGGCCGCAAGGTGGACATCCCCTCCTACCGGGTGTCGCCGAAGGACATCGTCGAGGTGCGCCCGGAGGCCCGAACCCTGACGCCCTTCCTCGTGGCCCAGGCTGAAGCTGCGGAGCACACGTCGCCCAAGTGGCTCGAAGTGATCCCTGGCCAAATGCGGATTCTGATCCACTCACTTCCCACCCGTGAGCAGATCGACACCCTCGTCCAAGAGCAACTGATTGTTGAGCTCTACTCCAAGTAGTTCCTGCAAACCCGGCGTCAAATAGCGGTCGCCGAAGGAAGGAAACACCCGTGCTCATTGCACAACGCCCCACCCTCGAAGAAGAGGTCATCTCCGAGACCCGTTCCCGCTTCGTGCTCGAACCACTTGAGCCAGGATTCGGGTACACCCTCGGCAACTCCATCCGTCGTACCCTGCTCTCGTCGATTCCCGGCGCCGCCGTGACCTCGATCAGCATCGACGGTGTGCAGCACGAGTTCTCGACGATCGAAGGCGTCGTCGAGGACGTCACCGAGATCGTCCTGAATGTCAAGGGCATCGTGGTCTCAAGCGAACTCGACGAGCCGGCCACCATGTACCTGCGCCACCACGGCACCGGTGTCGTGACCGCCGGTGACATCCAGCCGCCGGCCGGGGTCGAGATCCACAACCCTGAGTGGCACATCGCCACGGTCAACGACCGCGGCAAGCTGGAGATGGAACTCGTTGTTGAGCGTGGTCGCGGCTATGTTTCCGCCGCGCTGAATGCCTCCGATAGCGCACCGATCGGCCGGATTCCGGTCGACTCCATCTACAGCCCCGTGCTGAAGGTCACCTACAAGGTGGAAGCCACGCGCGTCGAGACCCGCACCGACTTCGACCGCCTCGTGATCGACGTCGCGACGAAGTCGAGCATGGCCCCGCGCGATGCCGTCGCCTCGGCTGGAAAGACGCTGGTGGAACTCTTCGGGCTGGCACGTGAACTGAACGTGGAAGCCGAAGGTATCGAGATCGGGCCGTCCCCGACGGAAACCTTCGTGGCCGAGCAACTGAGCACACCGATCGAGCAGTTGGACCTGACCGTTCGGTCGTACAACTGCCTCAAGCGCGAAGCCATTCACACGGTGGGCGAACTGCTCACCCGCAGCGAGGCCGACTTGCTCGACATCCGCAACTTCGGCCAGAAGTCCATCGACGAGGTGAAGGCCAAGCTGCAGACGCTGGGTCTGGCCCTCAAGGACAGCCCGCCAGGATTCGACGTGGCCGCGGCAGTCGGGGAGTTCTACCCCGAGGACGACGCAACCTTCGTCGAAGACGAGCAGCTCTAAGCCGTACTAGTCATAGATTCAAGGAGACAGCACAATGCCGACGCCCACGAAGGGCCCCCGCCTCGGCGGTGGACCGGCGCACGAACGTCTGATGGTGGCAAACCTGGCGACGGCCCTGTTCGAACACGGCCGGATCACCACCACCGCGGCCAAGGCCAAGCGGCTGCGCCCGGTGGCGGAGCGCCTGGTCACGTACGCGAAAAAGGGCGACCTGGCCTCCCGCCGCCGAGTTGCCGAGGTGGTCAAGGACAAGACCGTCGTGCACGAACTCTTCACCGAGATCGGCCCGCGCTACGCAAGTCGACCCGGCGGCTACACGCGCACCACGAAGATCGGCAACCGCAAGGGCGATAACGCGCCCATGGTGGTAATCGAACTTGTGGAGCCGTTGGCCGAGCAGGTCGTTGCCGAGGCAACCGGGGCGACGAAGCGCGCCGTGAAGGAGCAGCAGCAGGCCGAACCGGTGGTCGAGCAGGCATCGGAAGCTGATGCGCCCTCGGCCGACGTCGAGGCACCGCAGGTGAGCGAGTCGGCGGCAGACCCCGACAAGGCGTGACCTCACCTTTTCATCCCGTGGATGCGGAGGGTGCCAGCGATGGCACCCTCCGCATTCGCGTTCATGCCCGGCTTGGCTACGACGGAACCGACTTCTCGGGTTGGGCCAGTCAGCCAGGGCGACGCACGGTGCAGGACGAACTCGAACGCGCCCTGACCGTCGCGCTGCGGCATCCGGAGCCGGTCCGCGTCGTGTGCGCAGGGCGCACGGATGCGGGGGTGCACGCACGCGATCAGCATGTGCATGCGGACATCGCGTCGACATCGTGGCGTGCTGCCGATGGGGATCGTCTGGCACGTCGGCTGAACGGCCTGCTCGCAGAGGACGTGCGCGTCTTCTTCCTCGATGAGGCGGACGATGGCTTCGACGCTCGATTCTCGGTGCGCAGTCGGCGTTACAGCTATCGGGTCGCAGACGGACGCGAAGTCGATCCGCTGCTGCGGCGATATGTGGTGGGGTGGCCTCGGCCGCTCGACTTGGACCAGATGAACGCCGCTGCCGAGCTGCTGCTCGGGGAACAGGATTTCGCCGCCTTCTGCCGGCATCGACCCGAGGCGTCCACCGTGCGGCGGCTGCTGGATCTGCGGTGGCAGCGGGACTCTGACGGGACTGCGGTGATGCAGGTGGGCGCTGATGCCTTCTGCCATTCCATGGTCCGTTCACTGGTCGGTGCGCTGCTGCCCGTGGGTAGCGGGCGACGCCGTGCGCACTGGCCTAAAGCGGTGCTCGATGCGGGGCGCCGGGTGCCGGAGGTCGTCGTCATGCCGGCGCGCGGTCTGACGCTCGAGAGTGTCGAATACGCCGACAACCTCGCTGCCCAAGCCCGGCGTGCACGCCGGGTGAGAGGCCCGCTGGGCAACCCTGTAGGCTAAGACGGTTGGCGCCGCGAGGCGCTCCGGTTCCGCGCCGTGAGTTGGGCACTTCAAGTCAGACTTGGAGGTAGCGGATTCCGTCCACACGACATAGGTGAAGGTTTTTCATGCGCACGTACAGTCCCAAGCCCGGTGAGGTCACGCGGCAATGGCACGTTGTCGATGCCACCGATGTGGTTCTCGGTCGTCTGGCCTCGCAGGTCGCAGCGCTGCTGCGCGGCAAGCACAAGACGACGTTCGCCCCACATGTGGACACGGGCGATTTCGTGGTCGTCATCAACGCGGACAAGGTGGCGCTCACCGGGGCCAAGGCCGAGCAGAAGCGGGCCTACCGGCACAGCGGCTACCCCGGCGGTCTCGCCGCGACCTCGTACACGGAGTTGTTGGCCACCAACCCGCGGCGTGCGGTGCAGAAGGCCGTTGCCGGGATGCTCCCGCACAACTCCCTGGGGCGCAAGCAACTGACGAAGTTGAAGGTCTACGCCGGGCCTGAGCACCCGCACGCAGCACAGCAGCCGCAGCCGTTCACCATCAGCCAGGTTGCGCAGTAGCGCACCGCCCACCAGACGATAGTCATCGAAAGGACATCCGTGAGCGAGATCATTGAGGTGGAAGAAGAAGTCCTCACCAGTTGGAGTTCCGAGGACTCTGAGGCAGCGCCTTCAGCGGACGCTGCTTCCCGCCCGGCTCTCACCGGACCAGGGCGCGCAACCGGGCGACGCAAGGAGGCCATCGCCCGCGTGCGCATCGTGCCGGGGACGGGCCAATACACCCTGAACGGTCGGTCGCTGGAGGCCTACTTCCCGAACAAGGTGCACCAGCAACTGATCAACGAGCCCTTTGCAGTTGTCGGGGCCGAAGGCGCCTATGACGTGATCGCGAACCTGCACGGTGGTGGCCCCTCGGGTCAGGCAGGTGCGCTACGCCTCGGAATCGCTCGCGCGCTCAACGAGATTGACGAAGAGGTCAATCGCCCGGCGCTCAAGGCGTCAGGCTTCCTCACGCGTGATGCTCGAGTCAAGGAACGCAAGAAGTACGGCCTGAAGAAGGCGCGCAAGGCTCCCCAGTACTCGAAGCGGTAGTCATGGGCGGCCGAATCTTCGGCACCGATGGCGTGCGGGGTGTGGCAAACGTCGACCTCACCGCCGAGCTCGCTGTGGATCTGGCAGTTGCTGCTGCCCACGTCCTGAGTGACTTAGGTGCCCTCTCGTCCGACACTCGCCCGCGCCCGTTGGCGGTTGTGGGTCGCGACACCCGCGCCAGTGGTGAATTCCTCGAGGCCGCGGTGGTGGCTGGATTGGCCAGCGCCGGGGTGGATGTCTTTGTCGTGGGCGTGCTGCCGACGCCGGGGGTGGCTTTCCTCACCGCCGATCTCGATGCCGACCTCGGAGTGATGCTCTCGGCATCGCACAACCCCATGCCGGACAACGGCATCAAGTTCTTCGCCCGAGGCGGGAACAAACTCGCCGACGAGGTCGAGGATCAAATCGAGGCCCGGATCGGCGAGGCGTGGGATCGGCCCACCGGCGCCGGAGTAGGTCGGGTGTTCGACCGCCATGACCTCTCCGAGCGATACCTCGACCACCTGTTGGCGGCCACCCCAAACCGCCTGACGGGGATACGCTGCGTTGTTGATGCCGCTCACGGCGCTGCCAGCGAAATCGGGCCGACGGCGTACCGGCGCATGGGTGCGGACGTCATCGCCATCCACGCCGAACCCGACGGCTACAACATCAACGAGGATTCGGGTTCGACGCACATGGATGCCCTCCAGCGCGTCGTCGTCGAGCAGTCTGCAGACATCGGCGTCGCCCACGACGGCGACGCTGACCGATGCCTGGTGGTCGATGCCCAGGGCACCGTCGTCGACGGCGACCAGATGATGGCCATCCTTGCGCTGCACCTCAAGGAGCACGGCGACCTAGCAGGCAACACCCTGGTGGCCACCGTGATGAGCAACTTGGGTCTCAAACTGGCGATGGCCGAGCACGGCATCTCACTGGTGCAGACCGCGGTGGGCGACCGCTACGTATTGGAAGCAATGCGCGAGGGCCAGTACAGCCTCGGCGGGGAACAGTCCGGACACGTGGTTCTGGCAGAACACGCGACAACCGGCGACGGGGTGCTGACCGCACTCATGTTGATGGCCGTGATGGCCGCCACCGGTTCCCCGTTGGACGAACTCGCGTCTGTCGTGACGGTGCTACCCCAGGTGCTCATCAACGTCAGCGGCGTAGACAAGGCAGCTCTGGAGGGCAACGCCGCGGTCACCGCGGCGGTCGCCGCGGCGGAGGAGGTACTAGCCGGCGAAGGCCGAGTCCTGCTGCGCAAATCCGGTACCGAGCCGTTGGTGCGGGTGATGGTCGAGGCGAGCACCGACGTGCAAGCCCGTGAGCTCGCAGAGCAGCTCGCCGAAGTGGTCCGACAGGAGTTGTCGCTGACCTGATCGATTCTGCTGTTGGGCTACGCTCAGGGTCATGTGTGGAATCGTCGGGTATGTAGGCTCGAAGCAGGCGCTGGAGATCGTCGTGGAGGGGTTGCGCCGGCTGGAGTACCGCGGCTACGACTCCGCCGGCGTGGCCGTGATCACGGCCGGTGAATTGGAGATGCGCAAGAAGGCCGGAAAGCTGGCCAACCTCGAAGCGCTGTTGGGCGAGGACCCGCTGCCGGACTCGACGACGGGAATCGGTCACACCCGCTGGGCCACCCACGGAGCACCGAACGACATCAACGCCCACCCGCATCTGAGCGGAGACGCCCGGGTGGCGATCATCCACAACGGCATCATCGAGAACTTCGCGGAGTTGCGCGACGAGTTGATCGACCTGGGCGTTGAGACCGTTAGTGAGACCGACTCCGAGGTGGCCGCGCACCTGCTCGCGTTGGCGCTCCCCGCGTGGGACGGAGACCTCGCGGCCGCGATGCGGGCGGTGTGCCGCCGGTTGGAGGGCGCCTTCACCCTGGTCGCAATCGACGCCGACGCACCCGATGTGCTGGTGGCGGCGCGCCGCAACTCGCCGTTGGTGGTGGGCCGGGGGAAAGGTGAGAACTTCGTCGCCTCGGACGTTGCCGCCTTCATCGCCCATACCCGCGACGCCATCGAACTCGGTCAGGACCAGGTCGTCGTGCTCACCAAGGACGACGTGACCGTCACGGACTTCGACGGCAACCCCGCCGAGTACAACGAGTTCGAAGTCACCTGGGACGCCTCGGCCGCCGAGAAGGGCGGCTTCGACCTCTTCATGCTCAAGGAGATCTCCGAACAGCCGCGCGCGGTGGCGGATACCCTGCTCGGCCGCATCAACCGGCAGGGCCTCCTACAACTGGATGACATGCGCTTGTCACATGAGGAGATACGCGCCATTGAGAAGGTCGTGATCGTGGCCTGCGGCACGGCCTATCACGCCGGCATGGTGGCGAAGTACGCGATCGAGCACTGGACGCGTATTCCCTGCGAGGTCGAACTCGCCAGCGAGTTCCGGTACCGCGACCCCATCGTCGACGCGCGCACCTTGGTGATTGCGATCTCCCAGTCGGGCGAGACCATGGACACGCTCATGGCGTTGCGGCACGGCCGGCAGCAGGGCGCGAAGGCACTCGCGATCTGCAACACCCAGGGGGCCACGATTCCGCGCGAATCCGATGCGGTGCTCTACACCTACGCCGGTCCGGAAATCGCCGTGGCCTCGACGAAGGCGTTCCTCACCCAGATCGTCGCCACCTACCTCGTCGCGCTGTACCTCGCGCAGGTGCGCGGTCACATGTTTGGTGACGAAATCCGAGCGGTGGTCGACGAGTTATCAAACATGCCCAACGCCGTGGACTTGGTGCTTGACACTACCGAGGGTGTCCGCGACCTGGCGCGCGAGTTCGCGGATGCCACCTCGGTGCTCTTCATCGGGCGCCACGTCGGTTTCCCCGTTGCACTCGAGGGTGCGTTGAAGCTCAAAGAACTCGCCTATATGCATGCCGAGGGGTTCGCGGCCGGCGAACTCAAGCACGGGCCCATTGCGCTGATCGAGGCTGGTGTTCCGGTGGTCGTGGTGGCGCCCTCACCGAAGGGCCGCAGCGTGCTGCACGAGAAGATCGTGTCGAATATCCAGGAGGTCCGGGCTCGCGGGGCCGTCACGATCGTGATCGCCGAAGAGGGTGACGAAGCGGTCGTGCCCTACGCCGACCACGTTGTGCGGGTGCCCGAGGTGCCGACCTTGATGCAACCGCTGGTGTCGACCGTGCCGCTGCAGGTATTCGCTTGCGAGATGGCCACGGTCAAGGGGCATGACGTCGATCAGCCGCGCAATCTGGCTAAGAGCGTGACGGTGGAGTGACGATGCAGCGCGCGTACCGCGTAGCGGATATCCGCACCGCCGAAGCTGCTGTGATGAGCCGAGTGCCGCCCGATTCCCTGATGGCGATCGCCGCCCGTGGACTCGCGGTGGCGACGATGCGTTGGCTCGAGGGCCGGGGGCTGCGAGTTCCCGGCGCGGCCGTGGTGGTCCTCGCCGGATCCGGCAACAACGGCGGCGATGCGCTCTACGCCGCGGCCTACCTGGCGCAACGCGGTGCCGGAGTCACGGTGGTGGCGCTCAGCGACACGCCGCATCCCGGCGGACTGCGCGCCGTGCTCGCGGCCGGCGGTCACGTGATTCCGGTGGGCGGTCAGGACGGCCAAGCGGCCCAATCGCAACTCCACCAGGCGCAGGAGAGCGTCGCCGCGGCAGACGTGGTCCTCGACGGTATCGTCGGCATCGGTGGGTCCGGTCCCCTGCGCAGTCCCGCGGACCAGTTGGCGCGGGCTGCTGCCGGGCGCATCATCGCGGTGGATCTGCCCAGCGGCATCAACCCGGACACGGGCGAAGTCGCGGACGAGAACGCCTGCGTGGACGCCGAACTCACGGTGACGTTCGGGGTGCTCAAGCCCGGTCTGGTGGTGCCGCCGGGGAGTTGGCGGGCGGGTCTGGTGCACCTGGTCGACATCGGTTTGGCTGCTGAGTTGGACGCGGTCGAGCCCGTCACGGTGCTGATGGACGCAGCCGGAGCGGCACCCCACGTGCCGGTGCCCGGGCGGGCCGACGACAAGTACACCCGCGGAGTCGTCGGCGTGGTCGCCGGATCCACGGCCTACCCCGGGGCGGGGATCCTGTGTACCGGAGCTTCGCGATTCGGGGGAGTCGGGATGGTTCGCTACGCGGGGGGTGCCGGAGACGTCGTCGTCGGCCGCTGGCCCGAGGTGGTGCCCACCCACGGCCATGTGGCCGACGCCGGTCGAGTGGAGGCGTGGATCGTTGGTCCCGGTGCGGGCACCGACGACGATGCGCGTCGGAGGTTGTCGCAGGCGATCGATTCAGACGTGCCGCTGCTCATCGATGCGGATGCGATCACCCTCGTGGCCGACGACGCCGAGATGCAGCAGCGGGTCGCCGACCGTGAGCCGCCCACCTTGTTCACCCCCCACGCCGGGGAGTTCGCTCGGCTCGGCGGCGACTTGGATCATCCGGGCGGACGCCTCGCCGCTGTGCGCGACCTGGCCGCCCGCCTCGCCAGCGTGGTCCTCCTCAAGGGTGCGGTCACCGTGGTCTCGGCAGCCGACGGTGTGGCAGCGGTGTCGGCCAGCGGACCGCCGGACTTGGCGACTGCGGGCAGCGGCGATGTTCTGAGCGGGCTGACCGGGTCGATGCTGGCAGCGGGGAACGCGCGTGCCGGCGGCCGATTGACGGCGGCCGACGTCGTGATCATCGCTGCCGCGGGTGCCTACCTGCATGGTTTGGCAGCACGGTTGGCCGCCGCCGGTCAGTTCCCCATCGTCAGCGAGGATGTCCTGAACGCCGTACCGGCAGCTGTGGCTCTGGTCCGTGAATCAGGAGACGACTGACCGTGCGTGCCTGGGCCGAGGTCGATCACAACGCGCTGCGGCACAACGTGGGGGTGCTGCGGAGTGCAGCGCCCGATTCATTGCTCATGCCGGTGGTCAAGGCCGACGCCTACGGTCACGGGCTGGTACCGGTTGCCCGCACGATGCGGGAGGCGGGGGCGGACTGGCTGGGTGTCGCGCTGCCGGAAGAGGCGCTCAGCCTGCGGGCCGCAGGCGATGTGGGGCCCCTGCTCTGCTGGCTCGCGGTGCCGGGGGAGGCCTTCGGCGACTGCATCGCTGCCGACATCGACGTGAGCGCGTACGACAGCCGCATGCTGGCAGAGGTCGTCGCCGCAGCGCGCACAGTCGACCGCCGCGCGCGGGTCCATCTCAAGGTTGATACCGGACTTTCTCGCGGTGGTGCCATGCCGCCCTGGGAGTCATTCTTCGAACGGGCGAGGCAGGCTGCCGACGACGGCACCATCGAGGTGGTGGGCTTGTGGTCGCACTTCGCCTACGCCGACGAGCCGCAGCACCCCACGGTCGCCCGACAGGTTGAGCTCTTCGAGTCGGCCATCGCCGCGGCGGCCGCAGTGGGACTCAACCCGCCGATCAGGCACCTGGCCAATTCCGCGGCCACGCTGTGCTTGCCGCACACCCACTACGACATGGTGCGGCCAGGGATTGCGGTCTATGGGATCTCACCTGGTCCTGCGGTGGGCACCGAGACCGAACTGGACCTGCATCCGGTGATGACACTGAAGTCACGTTTTGTGATGGTCAAGGAGGTGCCGGCTGGCCAGGGCGTTTCCTACGGCCACCAGTACGTGACCCCGCACGACACCACTGTGGGGCTCATCCCGCTCGGCTACGCCGACGGCATCCCGCGTGCCGCCTCCGGTGTCGGCCCCGTGTTGGCGGCCGGTGGGATTCGACCCATCGCGGGGCGCGTGTGTATGGACCAGGTGGTGGTAGACCTCGACTCGTCGCAGGCCGAGGCAGGTGACGAGGTAGTGATGTTCGGCGACGCGCGGCGTGGCCACCCGACCGCCACCGAATGGGCCGACCTCACAGGCACCATCGGCTACGAGATCGTGACAAGGTTGGGGCCCAGAGTGCCGCGAATCGATGTCGGTTCAACGCCGAATGTCAACGATTCAGCGCCATCCGAGGAGGCGAAACTCAGTGGCTGAGGCACCACTTGCGGTCAAGGTGGCTGGCGTGGTGGCGGCTCTCGCCGCGGGCGCAACAGCCGGTGTGTTCGCGGAGCGACAGTTCGTGCGCCGCAAGCTCACGGCCGATCCATGGCTACGTGATCGCCTCGGTTCGCTGCGGGGGGAGCGAGTGATCGTGGAGTCCTCCGACGGCGTCGAACTGCACGTCGAGGTGGATACTCCGGAAGGATTCGACCCGGCGCGGCACCCGACCGTCGTCTTCAGCCACGGCTACACCCTCAACCACGACACGTGGCACTTCCAGCGCGAAGCGATGCGACCATTCAGCCGGCTTGTGTTCTGGGACCAGCGCGCCCACGGCCGCTCTCAGCGCGGCCCCGCCGGGAGCCACACGATCGACCAGTTGGGGCACGACCTGTACCGCGTGATCAGCGATGTCGTTCCCGAGGGTCCGTTGCTACTGGTGGGGCACTCGATGGGTGGCATGACGGTGATGTCACTGGCCGCCCACTACCCGGAACTCATTCGACAGCGCGCGGTGGGTGTGGCGCTGCTGGGTACCAGCGCTGCCGGAATCATGGACGTTCCGCTCGGACTCCCCGCTCCGCTCGCGCGGGCTGCGAATCGACTCACTCCGGTCGTTGCTCCGCAACTGGTGGCGCGTGGACCGCTGATCGAGGCAACGCGGGAGCGCGCCAGTGACCTGAGCAAGGTGATCATGCATCGCTACAGCTTCGGATCCAGCGTTCCAGTCGAGGTCGCCGAGTTCACCTTCGACATGATCAATGCCACACCAGTCGAGGTGGTCGGCGAATTCCTCCCGACCTTCACAACCCACGATAAGAATGAGGCGCTCGGCGCTCTGGCGGGGATCGAGGTGCTGGTGATGGTCGGAACGTCCGACCTCATGACGCCGCCCCACCATTCCTACGAGATCGTGAAGCGCGTGGCCCACGCAGAACTCGTGCTGCTGCCCGAAACCGGACACATGCTCATGGTCGAACGCCCCGAGGACGTCAACCGGGAGTTGCTCGACCTCTTCCGCCGGTCGGAGCGGTCGGTGGATCAGGTTGCGGGCGGCAAGCAGGTTCGCCCGAGCGAATCGCTCGGGTCGGTTGCCGAGGACTCGTCGATGTGACGGTCGTACTCGCCGATGAAGCGGCCACGGAGGCCGCCGGTCATGCCCTCGCAGCTGTTCTCAGGGCGGGGGATCTGGTGATTCTCACCGGTCCGCTGGGTGCCGGAAAGACGACGTTCACCCGGGGCTTGGGCCGCGGACTGGGGGTGCGCGGACCGGTGGCGTCGCCGACCTTCGTGATCGCCAGACTCCACCCCTCGCAGGTGGGCGGACCCGATTTGCTCCACGTCGATGCCTACCGCCTGGCATCTGCTGCGGACGTTGATGATTTGGACCTCGACGCTGACGTCGCCGAGTCGGTCACCGTAGTGGAGTGGGGAAAGTCGCGCGCCGAACAGTTGGCGACCGATCGGCTGGAGATCGAGTTGATCGCGGGGGGTGAGGCCGGCCAGCAGCGACTTTTGTCCGTTGTGGCGGTTGGACCCCGGTGGGCGAATGCGAACATTGAAGAACTCCTCGCCTAGCCTGGTCGAATGCCGGTCATTCTCGCCCTCGACACCTCCACGCCGCAGTTGACGGTGGCGTTGAGCAGCGATGGGCAGCTGCGCGGCGTCGCGATTGCCGCGGGTCGGCGTACGGGGGCGTCGTTGGCACCGGCGGTGGCGTCGATTCTCGAGGAGAGCGGACTGGGTCCGGCAGAGCTGGACGGGGTGGCAGTCGGCGTCGGCCCAGGGCCCTACACCAGCCTGCGCGTGGGGATCATGTATGCCACGACGGTCGGGTTCGCACTTGGCCTGCCGGTGGTGGGAATGTGCACGCATGACTTCATCGCGACGGCGGTTGTGCGCGCCGGGCTTCCGACCGGAGTCGATACGTTCCTGGTCGCCACCGATGCCCGCCGACGCGAGGTCTATCTAGCTCGCTACGACGCGGCAGGGCGTCGAATCTCCGGTCCGCTGGTGCTGTCTCCCGCCGTCGCCGGGCAGCGCTGGCCCGCCGACCCCTGGTTCGCCCCGCCGGGTCTGCTCGATGCTGTCGCTGGCGTGGCTTCTTACCCTGCCCAGCCGGATGCTCGCCAACTCGCCCACCTGGTTGCGACCCGGTGGCCACTGGGGACGACTGAACTCGGGCAGGTGCCCAGACGCTGGGGCGACTCGACGGCTGACGGTGAGTCGGGACCAGGCGTGCCGGTCGGTTTCCTACGGCCGGAACCGCTGTACTTGCGTCGGCCGGACGCTGCTGAACCGGGCACCCGATGACTGGTTCTGGGCCAACACAGGTGACGGTCGCGCTCCAACCGCTGCGGTGGTGGCACCTTGACTCCGTAGTGGAGCTGGAGCAACGCACATTCGGCCCTACCGCCTGGACCTTGGGCCAGTTCTACGCTGAGCTTGCGGCCGACGGCAGGTGGCTACGGGCGTTGGTGGATTCGACCACCCTCACGGTCCACGGCTACGTCGATGTTGCTGTTGCCGGCCGGGACGCGGACCTCATGACAATCGTGGTGGCACCTGAACTGGCCGGGCGCGGTTGGGGTGCCATGATGCTGACCGCCGCCATGGCCGCCGCGGCTGCGGCGGGCGCGCGCACCATGTTCCTCGAGGTACGTTCCGACAATCCCGCGCAGCACCTGTACGAGCGCTTCGGATTCGCCCGCATCGACCTCAGGAGGGACTACTACGGTGCCGGCATTCACGCCCACGTGATGCGAGCTCGACTTCCCGGGGAGCAGGAGACATGACCGCTGACGAGCCACTGGTGCTGGGCATCGAAACGTCCTGTGATGAAACCGGGGTGGGGTTGGTGCGCGGCACCACACTCCTGGCCGACGCGGTGGCGTCGTCGGTCGATGAACACGCTCGATTCGGCGGAGTGGTGCCAGAGATCGCGAGCAGAGCGCATGTCGCCGCCATGGTGCCCACGCTTGATCGCGCCTGTATCGAGGCCGGCGTGGCGCTGACCGATGTCGATGCGGTTGCGGTGACGGCTGGGCCGGGGCTGGCTGGCGCGCTGCTGGTCGGGGCCTCGGCGGCGCAGGCACTGGCCTGGTCGCTGGACAAGCCGCTATTCGGAGTGAACCACCTCGCCGCCCACGTGGCGGTCGATCGGCTGGAGCACGGCCCACTGCCGCAGCCGGCGATCGCGTTGCTGGTCTCTGGCGGCCACACCAGCCTGCTGCTGGTGGATGATGTCACCGCCGACGTGGAACCGCTCGGAAGCACGCTCGACGATGCGGCGGGAGAGGCATTCGACAAGGTTGCGCGCCTGCTGGGACTGCCCTTCCCCGGAGGCCCGCACGTGGATCGCGTGGCTCGCGACGGCGATTCGGCAGCCATTCGGTTTCCGCGGGGACTGTCGCTGCCAAAGGACCTCGTGCGGCACCGGCACGACTTCTCGTTCTCTGGGCTGAAGACGTCTGTGGCCAGGTGGGTGCAGGCTCGCGAGGCCGCCGGGCAAGCGGTTGACGTAGCCGACGTCGCGGCCTCGTTCCAGGAGGCCGTCGTGGACGTGCTCGTCACGAAGGCCCTCGCTGCCTGCCGGGACACCGGCGTCGAGCACCTCCTGATCGGGGGCGGCGTGGCGGCCAACTCGCGCCTGCGGGCGCTGGCAGCGCAACGGTCGGCAGCGGCCGGAATCGGGTTGCGCATCCCGCGGCCGGGGTTGTGTACGGACAATGGCGCGATGGTGGCCGCGCTGGGATCGGCGATGGTGGAGGCTGGTGTCTCGCCATCTCCGTTGGGAATTGCGGTGGACTCATCGGCGCCGGTCACCGAGGTGTCGGTGGGGTAGTGATGAGCCGTCCTGCGTGCGGCCTGATGTGGGCAGCCGGTTCTCAGGCGGGTTCGCACAGGAAGACGACCGTGGCCCGCGCGTCGCCCATGCCCATCACGACGAGCACCCCGCGCCTGCCACCGGTGCGGAGTTTGAGGTCACGTCGGACTTTGGCGGGATCCAGACTCCGTCCTCGGCCCGTGACCTCGACCTGACCGATCGCGTGCTCGGCACACGCAGCCCGCAGGCGCTTCCGGTCGTAGGCGCCGGCGTCGAGGATGCGCCAACTCCGGCCCACCGGACGAAGCTCAGGTGGCAGCGGTTCTACGGCCGTCACGTAGGCCAGATGCGGGTCGACGAGGCGCGCCCCGAGGAGGTCGGCCAGTTCGGTCACCACCCCGGCCCGAACGACCGCTGGATCGGGGTCGAGCAGGTACTCCCCGGGTCGCGGGACCTGCGACTGGATGCCACGCCGGCCGGGGTCTGGTTGGGTGCCTGATGTCGTTGGTGCGCGGGCAGCAACGCGCACCAAGGCGGTGCCCGTGGCATCCAGGATGACGGCCGATCGGCGGGGGCTCTCGGAGCCGTGCGGTGTCGAGGTTGCTGATGATTCGGCGCGCCACCAGGTCACGCAGGTTTCCAGCAGGACACCCTCGTGCGACACCCACTCGGCATCCACCACGCAGCCGGGGGCCTGCTTGATCGCGCCATGCGGCAACCCAGGTGCGGCTTTGGCCATGAGCACGCGTGGATTCCCCGCCTGGGCGACCACCCACGGCCACGGCGGTGACCACTGCTGCGGGTCGTCGAGACGCAGATGCCGTCCGTCGGGGCCACGCGAGGCGGCTCGGCGGGACGGGTCGACGAACCACGCGTCAAGGTCGGCGACTCCGGCCAGCATGCTGGGATCGGTGCAGGACCCTACGCGTATCTCGACTCGGCCACCTCCTCGTCGGCGTACGTTGGCCGCCGCCAGCGCCGCCGTGGCGGGATCCTGCTCGACGGCGAGCACCGTGATACCCGCCGCGGCCATTGCGAGCGCGTCGATTCCGAGTCCGCAGGTGAGGTCGGCGGCGCTGGTCACCCCGGCATCCGCCAGCCGCCGAGCGCGGTACGCGGCCACCCCCGGCCGCGATGCCTGCTCCAGCCCGTCGGGTGACCACAGGATGCCACCAGCCATGGCACCGAACCGCGGCTGAGCCCGCTCGACCAACTCCGCCTGGAGCGTCGCCGCGCGGATCAGTTCGTCGGTCGCGTCGGGGAAGCGGCGCTTCAGCCGTGCGCGAGCCGCGAGTGGATCAAGCCCTTGTGCGGCGTCGGTCACGGCACGACCGAGGGCTGTGTCCAACTGTGCGGGGGACACCTCCATGGGTGCCACGCTACTCGCGGCCGGCTCGCGCGCGGGGCGATTCGGGCGGCCGGCATCGATCGTCACAATCGACCCCGCCTACTGGCACTCCCGGCAGGTGAGTGCTAACGTAGGCGCTGGCACTCAGCTGTTGTGAGTGCCAGCGGAAGCGTCACCCGCACCGCGACGGCGGTTGGCATTCCACCACCATACGTATCCACGCCCACTATGGAGGTTAGACCGTGTCGGTCGCCATCAAGCCGCTCGAGGACCGGATCCTCGTGCAACAGCTCGACGCAGAGCAGAAGACTCAGTCGGGACTGGTTATCCCGGACACCGCCAAGGAGAAGCCGCAGGAGGGCAAGGTCCTCGCTGTCGGCCCCGGTCGCTTCAACGAGGACGGCGACGAGCGCGTCCCGATGGACGTTAGCGTCGGAGATGTCGTCGTGTACTCCAAGTACGGCGGCACCGAGATCAAGTACCAGGGTGAGGAGTACCTCATCCTCTCGGCCCGCGACGTACTCGCCATCGTCGAAAAGTAATTCCCAGCACGCGCCACGCCCCGGGTCCAGCACACGTCAACCGCGCTGTACCCGGGGCGTTGTGCGCGAATGAGAAAACAACGGAGAGCACATGCCAAAGATTCTGGAATTCGACGACGCGGCGAGGAAGTCCCTCGAGCGCGGCGTCAACCACGTGGCCGACACGGTCCGCGTGACGATCGGCCCGAAGGGTCGCAATGTGGTCTTGGACAAGGCCTGGGGCGCGCCGACGATCACCAACGACGGTGTGACGATCGCCCGTGACATCGAACTGTCCGAGCCCTACGAGAACCTTGGCGCGCAACTGGTCAAGGAAGTTGCCACCAAGACCAACGACGTGGCCGGTGACGGCACCACGACGGCCACGGTGCTGGCGCAGGCCATGGTGCGCGAAGGACTGCGCATGGTCACGGCCGGTGCCGCCCCCCTGAGCATCAAGCGCGGCATTGATGCTGCGGTGGCGGCTGTGAACGAAGAACTCGCCACCAGCTCCCGCACCATCGAAGGCCGCGATGAGATCGCCCAGGTGGCGACCATCTCCAGCCAGGACCCCGAGGTCGGAGAGGTGATCGCCGAGGCCTTCGACAAGGTCGGTGCTGACGGCGTGATCACGGTCGAAGAGTCACAGACCACCGGTGTGGAGCTGGAGTACACCGAGGGGATGCAGTTCGACAAGGGCTACATCTCGCCGTACTTCGTCACCGATGCCGACCGGATGGAAGCGGTCTTCGAGGACCCCTACATCCTGCTGGTGCAGGGCAAGATCGGCGCGATCGCCGACCTTCTACCCGTGCTTGAGAAGGTGGCGCAAGCCTCGAAGCCGCTGTTCATCCTGGCTGAGGATGTCGAAGGCGAAGCCCTGAGCACCCTGGTCGTGAACAAGATGCGTGGCATCTTCAACTCCTGCGCGGTGAAGGCGCCAGCCTTCGGCGACCGGCGCAAGGCGATCCTGCAGGACATCGCCATCCTTACCGGTGCCACGGTCGTGTCCGAGGAGATTGGCCTGAAACTCGACCAAGTGACGCTGGAGGACCTCGGCTCCGCACGACGCGTGGTTGTCACCAAAGACACGACGACCATTGTCGACGGTGCTGGCGACCACGCCGGTGTGGTGGAGCGTGAGGCTCAAATTCGCGCCGAGATTGAGCGCAGCGATTCCGACTGGGACCGCGAGAAGTTGCAGGAGCGGTTGGCCAAGCTGGTGGGCGGTGTCTGCGTGATCAAGGTGGGTGGCTACACCGAGGTTGAGCAGAAGGAGCGCAAACTGCGCATCGAGGACGCCGTCTCGTCCACCCGGGCCGCAATCGAAGAGGGCATCGTCGCCGGTGGCGGCGCTGCTCTCGTACACGCGACCTCGGTGCTTGCCGATGACCTCGGTCGCAGCGGCGATGAGAAGGCCGGTGTGGCCATCGTGCGTAAAGCTGCATTGGAGCCGTTGCGGTGGATCGCTGAGAACGCCGGCGAGCAGGGCTACGTGATCGTGTCCAAGGTGGCAGACCTCCCCGGCCGTGAGGGCTACAACGCCCGCACCGACACCTACGAGGACCTCGTGGCGGCTGGCGTGATTGATCCGGTCAAGGTCACCAAGGCCGCGCTGGAGAATGCTGCCTCGGTGGCGGGCATGCTGCTGACCACCGACGTGCTCGTGGTGGAGAAGCCGGAAGAGGACGAGGCCGAAGAAGACGGCCACGGCCACTCGCACCACCACGGTGCCGTGCACTAGCCGAAGTGACCGCCGTGGAGGATACGAGGCTCCACGACAGCGCAAGGGCCCATCCCGCGTATGCGGGATGGGCCCTTGATCGTCGAGTCGGCGAGTCCGTCCGAGGGGACGTCGCCGAGTGCGCCTCTAGCTCGCGCGACGGAGTCGGCGTGAACTCCAAATGCGTTCGCGCTCGTCCTCGCTCATGCCGCCCCACACGCCGTAGGGTTCGCGGACTGCAAGCGCATGTTCGGCGCATTCGCGAAGCACCGGGCATTGGGCGCAGATGGCCTTCGCCGCCACTTCGCGTGCCTCGCGGGCGGAGCCTCGCTCGCCCTCGGGGTGGAAGAACAGGTTGGGGTCTTCGCCGCGACAGGCGCCCTGCATTTGCCAGTCCCACCTGTCCGCGTTTGGCCCGGGGAGCCGAGAGATATCTGCCATTTCGCACCTCCTGAGTAGGTGTGATCACAGTATCAATCGTTGCAAACGTTGCGCAAGGGGGTGGAGCGAACAATTTTGAGGGCAGTTGAGGGGGACTTGCGGCGGGTCGAGTGGCGCATTCCCTGATTCGGTTCACACTTATCAGCGTGACTGCGCTGAGCCCTGACAATTCCTCGCCGGAGGTGCCGGGGCTTTCAGTGGCAGCGGTGGCACGTCGGCTCGGCGTATCGCCGTCGACTCTGCGCACGTGGGACCGCCGGTACGGCATCGGGCCCAGTGGGCACACCGATGGCTCTCACCGCCGCTACTCGGCGGTCGACCTCGCTCGACTGCTCCACATGCAGGCGCTGGTTCATTCAGGGGTGCGGGTGGCCGACGCGGCCGTAGCCGCGCGGGAATGGGAACCGGACGGCACCGAGACGGTGGCCAGCAATGACGAGGTGATGGAGCCCTTCGCCGATGTCGAGTATCCCGATCGCGACGCGCTCGTGCGGGGGCTGGCGGCCTCAGCCATGGCACTCGACGGACGGGCGGCAGCCTCCCTGCTACGACGCAGCCTGGAGACGCGCGGCGTCATGTGGACGTGGGACGAGGTGCTGCGGCCAGTGCTGGTGCAGGTGGGCAGTCACTGGGAACGGACCGGTGCCGGAGTCGACGTCGAACACCTGCTGAGCCAGGTGGCGACCACGGAACTCAGCGCGGTGGTCACGCGGGAGTCGCCGAGGAGCACCCGGCCCGCACTGTTGGCCTGTGCGCCCCACGAGGATCACTGTTTGGCTATCTACGCGGTAGCGGCGGCGCTGGCCGAACGTGGCGTCGAGACCCGGATCCTGGGCCCCCGCACCCCGGCCGCGGCCCTGGCCTCGGCGATTCGTCGGCTCGGGCCGAGCAGCGTATTCGTGTGGGCCTACCTGCCGGCAATCAAGGATGCGCGGGCCCTGGACATCCCAAAGATTCGACCTGAACCGCTGGTGGTTTTGGCCGGTCCGGGCTGGCCTCGGCCGACCCCGGATTGCACCGTCTACGTGGCCGACCTTGCCAGTGCGGTGACGAGACTGCTGCGCGCGGCGTAGCATTCCCGGCGTGGCTGATGCGCACGGAATCCAGGAAGGCGAGCGCGCGGCCTTTCATGGCCGACCCGGGGACGGCATCGCACCCCTGACGGCATGGTTGTCGCAGCCGTCGACGGATGACCCCGCCCTCGCGCTGCGCGCGCGGTGGCTGCTCGGTGTCTGCCAAGGGGCGAGCGGGCTGTTCGGTTCCGCTGCCGCCACTCTTGAGCCGCTGCTGGCGTTGCCCGAATCGGCCGACGCCACGCATCGCCACTACGCGGCCCAGGCAGCATGTGCGCTCGCCGCGATTCATCGCCAGATCGGCCGGTTCTCCGAGGCGCGCGGATTCGATCAGTGGGCGGGCCAGGTTGCCGTTGACGATCCGGTGATGGCGTTCACGTCCACCCTCGGACTGGCCGCCGACGCAGTGGGCAGGCACGACCGTCAACTGGCTCGCGACTACGTCACGCGTGCCGCGCAGTTGTGCTCCGCGTCCCCGCCTTGGTGGCGCGAGCGGATCCGACTCGGCTGGGTGCAGGCTGAGGTCGCGCTGACGTGGGACCTGCCAGGCGACGCGGTGGTCGCGTTGCAGCGATCGGTGGCCGAGGCCGAGCACCTCGGAGCGCCACGCCACGTTGCCAAGGGACTGTCCTTCCTGGCGGTGGCCCAGTACCCCGCCGGCGAAGCGCAGGCCGTGGCGACGCTAGGCCGCGCGGCGATGCTCGCCGAATTGCTGGGCGCGTGGCCGCTGGTGTGGGTGACCCGCGGTCTGTTGGCCGATTGGTTGCGCGACGATCCGCCGGTCGCCCAACGTCACCGGTCCTCCGCCGAGCGGGCGGTTGCTTTCATCGCCGCGGATTTGCCTCCGCATCTGCTGGCGGAGTGGACGGCGCGTCCCGACGTTGCACCCCTGGTGCAGATACGTTCAGGCTAGGCTCGTGTTGTGTCCGACGACTGACGACGAGGGGGCGATCACGTGCCGGTGGTGTTGGTGTGCGATGACGTGGCGGCGGAGCGGGAGGCGGTTCGTCGGGCCATCGCAATGATCGCCGGAATCGATCGCGTTGCCACTGCCGCGAGCGGTGAAGAAGTACTCCGGCGGATCCGGTCCGAGCGCCCGGATGTGGTGCTGATGGACGTCCGCATGCCCGGCTTGGGTGGCGTGGAGACTACTCGGCGGCTGAATCACGATCACCCCGAAGTCGATGTGATCATGCTCGCCACCGCGCACGACGCCGACGCAGTCGGGACGGCCGTCGAAGTGGGTGCGCGTGGCTACGTCGCCAAAGACGCCTCATACGAGGAGTTCGCCGCCATTCTGGCCCTGGTGATCGATTCGACGCCGGAGGGCGGCCCCCGCTTTGGCGAACCGGCGGGGCGGCGCCCTGTGCTGAGCACGCGGGAGCAGCAGGTGCTGGACGGAATCATGCGAGGCCTGTCCAATGCCGAGATCGGCAGGGAGCTGTTCCTCACGGAGGATACGGTCAAGACACACGCGCGCCGGCTCTACCGAAAGATGGGCGCCTCCGACCGGGCCGCGGCGGTGGCGAACGGATTTCGCTGGGGTCTGCTGCGCTAGGTATCGCCCCTGCAGCAGAGCGCGGAGCAGGCACTAGCCTTAGCGCATGGTGGATGACGACAAAT
Organism: uncultured Actinomycetes bacterium; assembly: GCA_963752505.1. GTDB lineage: Bacteria > Actinomycetota > Actinomycetes > S36-B12 > UBA10799 > JACJWR01. Next base: position 88,554 of record CAVVYM010000008.1, on the reverse strand, counting down.
TCGGACTGCTTGGCCTCACCTACGACGATGTCCTCCTGCTGCCAGCGGAGTCGGACGTCATCCCCAGCAACGTCGACACCAGCAGTCGACTGACGCGCAACATCTCCCTTGCGGTACCGCTGGTGTCCAGCGCCATGGACACCGTCACAGAAGCGCGCATGGCAATCGCCATGGCCAGAGTCGGTGGTGCTGGCGTGCTGCACCGCAACCTGTCCATCGCCGACCAGGCAACCCAGGTTGACATGGTGAAGAGGTCGGAGGCCGGCATGGTCAGCGATCCGGTCACCTGCTCGCCCGAGTCACTCGCTGGCCGAAGTCAACGACATGTGCGCCAAGTACCGCATCTCCGGACTCCCCGTGGTGGACGATGACGGCCGTTTGCTGGGCATCGTGACTAACCGCGACATGCGGTTCGAGGAGGACTTCGACCGTCGAGTCGCCGATGTCATGACCTCGATGCCGTTGGTGACCGCCCCGGTCGGAATCGACGGCGACGACGCTCTCGGACTGCTACGCGCACACAAGATCGAGAAGTTGCCCCTGGTCGATGCTGACGGGGTGCTCCGCGGACTGATCACGGTCAAGGACTTCATCAAGCGCGGCCAGTACCCCCACGCCACCAAGGATTCCGATGGCCGCCTCGTCGTGGGCGCCGCCGTCGGGGTGGGCGACGACGCGTTCGAGCGGGCCATGACCCTGACCGATGCGGGAGTGGACTTCCTCGTCGTGGACACCGCGCACGGGCATTCACGCGCCGTGATCGAGACCGTGGCGAAGGTCAAGGGCACCGGCCGGGTCGATGTCGTCGGCGGCAACGTGGCAACGAGGGCAGGTGCGCAGGCTCTCATCGATGCCGGGGCCGACGGAGTCAAGGTCGGCGTGGGCCCGGGTTCGATCTGCACCACTCGAGTGGTCGCCGGAGTCGGCGTGCCGCAGGTGACGGCGATCTACGAGGCGGCACGGGCATGCCGACCGGCGGGCGTGCCGCTCATCGGCGACGGTGGCCTGCAGTACTCCGGCGACATCGCGAAGGCGCTTGTGGCCGGTGCCGATTCGGTGATGCTCGGCTCGCTGCTCGCCGGCTGCGACGAGGCACCCGGAGACATCGTCTTCGTCAATGGCAAGCAGTACAAGCAGTACCGGGGGATGGGCTCGCTAGGCGCCATGCAGACGCGGGGGAACGATGCCTCCTACTCCAAGGACCGGTACTTCCAAGACGACGTCCTCAGCGACGACAAGTTGGTGCCGGAAGGCATCGAGGGTCAGGTGCCCTATCGCGGTCGGCTCGCCGTGGTGGCCCACCAGTTGGTCGGGGGGCTGCGAGCCTCGATGGGCTACGCCGGCGCCGCGCGCGTATCTGACCTGCAGGAGAAGGGCCAATTCGTGCGCATCACGGCCGCCGGGCTGCGTGAGAGTCACCCGCACGACATCCAGATGACCGTCGAGGCGCCCAATTACAGAGGCTCCTGAACGGTAGTCTGCCGATTGTGACTGAAGTCGAGCTCGGCCGCGGCAAGCGCGCCCGCATCGCATATTCCCTCGACGACGTGGCGATCGCGCCCAGCCGTCGCACCCGCGATCCGGAGGACTGCTCCACCACCTGGCGCTTGGATGCCTATTCATTCGAAATCCCCGTAATGGCGGCACCCACCGACTCTGTCGTCTCACCCGCGACGGCTGCCCGGATCGGAGCCCTCGGTGCCCTGCCGGTGCTCAACCTGGAGGGTCTGTGGACTCGCTACGAGGAGCCGGAATCGCTGCTCGCGCACATCCGCACGCTTGATCCGGCTACCGCTGTTGCCCGTCTACAGGAGTTGTACCGGCAGCCGATCTCGCCGGAACTCATGCGCGCACGTGTGCTCGAACTACGGGAGATGGGGGTGACAGTGGCGGGGGCGCTGTCGCCCAAGAACACCGAGGAGTTCGCCAGCATCGTCACCACCTCCGGGGTTGATGTGTTCGTCATCCGCGGCACCACCGTCAGCGCGGAACACGTCTCCGGCCGGGCGGCGCCGCTGAACCTCAAGCGGTTCATCTACGACCTCGACGTGCCGGTCGTCGTTGGCGGTGTGGCCACCCACTCCGCAGCGCTGCACCTGATGCGGGCCGGTGCAGCTGGCGTACTCGTGGGATTCGGCGGCGGAGCGACGCACACCACCCACCAGGTGCTCGGTGTGCGCGTCCCCATGGCGTCTGCGATTGCCGATGTCTCGGCAGCGCGCAGCGACTACCTCGACGAATCCGGCGGCAGGTACGTCCACGTGATCGCCGATGGCGGCATGGGCAGCACCGGCGACATCGTCAAGGCGATGGCGATCGGCGCCGATGCGGTGATGGTCGGATCCATGCTGGCACGGGCGAACGAGGCCCCGGGGCAGGGGCGGCACTGGGGGATGGAGGCCGTACACGAGCACTTGCCGCGCGGTGAACTCGTGGAACTCGGCACGGTTGGATCGTTGGCGGAGATCCTCCAAGGCCCATCCAGCGTGAGCACCGGTCTGATGAACATCGCAGGGGCGCTGCGCCGCGCGGTCGCCACCTGCGGATACTCCGATCTCAAGGAGTTCCAACGGGTCGAGGTTGTCGCGCAGGGTTGAGGTGCCACGAGACTTGCGGGGTCAGGGGGGCTGACGCGTGCGTCAGTGTGCGCATACTCTGGCCCCATGTCCCTTGATCTCGATGCTGCGCCGCACACCAGCACACCCCTTGCCGACACAGTGATGACGGCCGATCTCGTCCGGTTGCTGCGCGGTCGCGTGACGGCCTCCGGTGCGCACGGGGTGACGGTGGCCACGGCGCCGTTCGACGCATCGCCATTGCCGGCGGTGCCGATCTCCAGCGAACAGGACGTGGAGATCGCCTTCGGCACCGCTCGACGTCAGCAGCCGACCTGGGCTGCGACGCCGATCGCGCAGCGAGCGCGCATCCTGCTCCGGTTCCACGACTTGGTCTATTCGCGCCGGGCCCAGGGCCTGGACTTGGTTCAACTCGAGACCGGCAAGGCCAGGGGATCGGCCGCCGAGGAGCTCGGCGACGTGCTCATCACCTCGCGCTACTACGCACGCACCGCCGAGAAGGCGCTGCGCAGCAACAACCGCCGCGGGGCCATCCCAGTTCTGACCAAGACCCGCGTCCACCACGTCCCCATCGGGGTGGTGGGCATCATCTCGCCGTGGAACTACCCCCTCACGCTCGCCATCACCGACGCCATCGCCGCCCTCATGGCGGGCAACGCGGTGGTGCTCAAACCAGATTCGCAGACGATGTTCACCGCCCTGTGGGTGGTGGAGCAGATGTACGAGGCGGGCCTGCCCGAAGGGGTGCTCAACGTCGTCAGCGGCGAGGGACCCGTGGTCGGGCCGATGGTTACCGATCGCGCCGACTACGTGATGTTCACCGGGTCCACGACCGTGGGGCGGCAGGTCGCCGCCCGCTGCGGTGAACGCCTCGTCGGCTGCTCCATGGAGCTCGGTGGCAAGAACGCCATGATCGTCGCACCCGACGTCAATATCGAACGGGCCGCAAAGATCGCGGTGGCGGCCAGTTTCTCCAACACCGGCCAATTGTGTATCTCGATGGAACGAATCTACATTCACGCGGACATCTACGAAGCCTTCACGGACGCTTTCGTCCGTCGCACGAAGGATCTTCACCTCGCCGCAGGGATCGGTTGGGGTGCCGACGTTGGGTCGCTGATCTCGGCCCGCCAATTGACCAGGGTCAGTGAGCACGTCGATGATGCGGTCGGGCAGGGCGCGACAGTGCTTGCCGGTGGTCGTGCTCGGCCCGACGTCGGGCCGTTCTTCTACGAACCGACGATTCTGGCCGACGTGACGACCAACATGATTCTGGCGTTCACCGAGACCTTCGGCCCAGTGGTCAGCCTGTTCAAAGTCAACTCGGTACACGAGGCGATCGACCGGGCGAATCACTCCGAGTACGGGTTGAACGCCTCGGTGCTCACCAGTTCGAACCGCGAAGGCAAGGTGATCGCGGCCCAATTGCACGCCGGAACAGTGAATATCAACGAGGGCTACGGCGCCGCATGGGCCAGTGTCGATGCCCCGATGGGCGGCTTCCGAGCCTCAGGTTTGGGGCGAAGGCACGGTCGGGAGGGGTTGCTCAAGTACACCGAGACCAAGAATGTGGCTGTGCAGCGAGTGCAGGGTTTCACCCGCCCCGACGTCTTCTCTGACAAGGTCTGGGGCGAAGGCCTGATCGCATCCGTGGCGCTCATGCGTCGTCTGGGAATGAAATAGGGAGTGAAGAGCGTGAAGAACGCGGGACATTACGACGTTGTGATCGTCGGATCGGGCTTCGGCGGGTCGGTCTCGGCGCTGCGTCTGGTCGAGAAGGGCTACCGAGTCGCGGTGCTGGAGGCTGGCCGGCGCTTCACCGACGGGGACTTCCCCAAGACCTCCTGGCGGCTGCGTCGATTCCTCTGGGCGCCCGGCCTCGGGTTGACCGGCATCCAGCGGATTCACTTGTTGAGCAACGTCTTGGTGCTCGCCGGTGCCGGCGTCGGCGGCGGCTCACTGGTCTACGCCAACACGCTGTACGTGCCGCCGGAGCCGTTCTTCAAGGATCGGCAGTGGGGACACATCACCGACTGGCAGGACGAGTTGGCGCCCTACTACGACCAGGCCACCAGAATGCTGGGTGTGGTCCAGAACCCCACGATGACGCGGGCCGACGTGGCCATGAAGCAGGTGGCCGATGAGATGGGGGTGGGCGACACCTTCCGCATGACCCCCGTGGGGGTTTTCTTCGGCGAGGGTGCGGGCGTGGCCAGCGAGGATCCCTACTTCGGCGGTGTCGGCCCTGAGCGGTCGGGGTGCCTGGAGTGTGGTGAATGCATGACGGGGTGCCGGCACAACGCCAAGAACACCCTGCCCAAGAACTACTTGGGTCTGGCCGAACAGGCTGGCGCGGAGGTGTTTCCGCTGACCATGGCGACCAGCGTGGTGCCCGGATCCGATGGCCAACCGTGGCGGATCGAGACGAAGCGAACTGGCACGCCGGGACCGAAGAAGTACTTCACAGCCGACGAGGTGATCATTGCCGCCGGCACCTACAGCACCCAGAAATTGCTGCACCGGATGAAGGTCAGAGGGATCCTGCCGAGGCTGTCGAATCGGCTTGGGTACCTCTCTCGCACCAATTCCGAGTCGCTCGTGGGCGCCATTGCGGATTCGGCCGAAGAGGACTACACCTCCGGGGTGGCGATCACCTCGAGTTTCTACCCGGAACCGCATACGCACATCGAACCGTGCCGCTACGGCAAGGGCTCAAACTCGATGGGCATGCTGCAGACGGTCCTCACCGACGAAGAGCCGGGGGTACCGAGGTGGAAGACGTGGGCGAAGACGATCGCGCGCAATCCGAAGGTCGCGATCAAGTTGGCGAATGTTCGCAGGTGGTCCGAACGAGGCGTCATTGCGCTGGTGATGCAGAACCTCGACAACTCGGTGACGGTATCAGGGAAGAAGACGGTCACCGGTCGGGTCAAGTTGACCAGCCGACAAGGCGAAGGCGAACCCAACCCGACGTACATTCCGGTGGCGAACGAGGCGGTCCGGCGGCTCGCGAAGATCATCGGTGGCCTCCCCGGTGGAAACCTGGGGGAACCGCTCAATGCCCCCATGACCGCCCACTTCGTCGGCGGCGCAGTGATCGCGGAATCGGCCGAGGACGGCGTGATCGACCCCTACCATCGCGTGCACGGCTACCCGACGTTGCACATCGTCGATGGCGCCGCGGTTTCGGCGAACCTGGGTGTCAATCCGTCGCTGACCATCACGGCGCAAGCTGAGCGTGCGATGTCGTTGTGGCCGAACAGGGGTGAAGTCGACCAGCGTCCCTCGCAGGGCGAAAAGTACCGACGCCTGCCGGCGGTGGCCCCGATTCACCCGGTGGTGCCGGACGACGCACCTGGTGCCTGGCGGCTCCCCGTCGACCTCGGCATTCCGACGGTGCCAGCGCAGCCAGCATCGGTGGCCTCGTAGAGTCAGCCCCATGGCGGAATCCGTGGCTGATCGACCAGTACTCGTCGTCGATTTCGGTGCCCAATACGCGCAACTCATCGCTCGTCGGGTTCGAGAGGCGCATACCTACTCCGAAATCGTCCCGCACACCATGTCCGTGGCGGAGTTGGTGGCCAAGGGCCCGGCTGCCATCGTGCTCTCGGGCGGCCCCGCAAGTGTCTACGCCGACGACGCCCCGGGAATGGACCCGGCTCTGTTCGACGCAGGCATTCCGGTGTTCGGCATCTGCTACGGATTCCAGGCGATGGCTGAGGCCCTCGGCGGGGTCGTAGAGCAGACCGGTCAGCGGGAGTACGGGGCTACCGAGATGACGGTGGTGCAACCAGGTGCGCTGTTCGACGACCTTCCGTTGACCCAACGGGTGTGGATGTCCCACGGAGACGCCGTGACGTCGCCACCTGCTGGCTTCGAAGTCACCGCCTCAACTGCGGGAGCGCCGGTGGCAGCCTTCGAGGACACGAACCGCCGGTTGGCCGGCGTCCAGTTTCACCCCGAGGTGCTCCACACCGACCACGGTCAACGCATCCTCACCGCGTTCCTGGCCGACATTGCGAAGGTCACGCCGGACTGGACCACCGCGTCGGTGATCGATGAGCAGGTGGCGCTCATCCGCGCCCAAGTCGGGTCCGAGCGGGTGATCTGCGGGCTGAGCGGGGGAGTTGACTCGGCCGTTGCCGCTGCTCTGGTGCAACGCGCGGTTGGCGATCAGTTGACGTGCGTCTTCGTTGACCATGGGCTGTTGCGTGCGGGCGAAGCGGAGCAGGTGGAGCGTGATTTCGTCGCCGCGACCGGGGTGGATCTCAAGGTCGTCGATGCGCGGGCGCGGTTTGCGCGCGAGTTGGCCGGAGTCACTGACCCGGAAACAAAGCGGAAGATCATCGGCCGGGAGTTCATCCGGGTGTTCGAGGACGCTGCCGGGGAGATCGTCGCCGACGCCGGGGCTCACGGAGAGACGGTCGGATTCCTCGTGCAGGGAACGCTGTACCCGGACGTGGTCGAGTCCGGTGGCGGGACAGGCACCGCCAACATCAAGAGCCACCACAACGTCGGCGGGCTGCCCGACGACCTGCAGTTCGAGTTGGTGGAGCCCCTGCGAGCGCTATTCAAGGACGAGGTGCGCGCGGTCGGGTCTGAGTTGGGCCTGCCACCGGAGATCGTGTGGCGCCATCCCTTCCCGGGCCCTGGGCTGGCCATCCGGATCATCGGCGAGGTGACCACCGAGCGGCTCGAAGTGCTCCGAGCCGCCGACGCCATCGCACGCGAGGAATTGACCGCTGCGGGTCTCGACCGCGACGTCTGGCAGTTCCCCGTGGTGCTGCTCGCGGACGTGCGCAGTGTCGGGGTGCAGGGAGACGGTCGAACCTACGGACACCCGATTGTGCTGCGGCCCGTCTCCAGTGAGGACGCCATGACGGCCGACTGGTCCCGGCTGCCGTACGACGTGATTGCTCGAATCTCCAACCGCATCACCAACGAGGTCGCCCAGGTCAACCGGGTAGTCCTCGACGTCACGAGCAAACCACCGGGCACCATCGAGTGGGAGTAGAGCCCAGGCGCAGGGGATAGAGTTGTCGCCATGGAGTTCCTCGAACACGTCCTGGTAGTGCTGCACTTTCTCGGCCTGGCTGCCCTGATCGGTGGTTTCTTGGTGCAGATCAAGGACCAGACCCGAGTGGTGAACAACGCCATGTTCCACGGCGCCCTGACCCAGCTGGTCACCGGTGTCGCGCTCGTGGGGTTGGCCTACCCGCTGGCCGACGGCAACGAGGAACTGTACCCCGACAACGCCAAGATCGCCGTGAAACTCGTGGTGCTGCTCGTGGTGCTGGGCCTGATCCTGGTCAACCGCAAGAAGGAGGCCATCAGCACCGGAGTGTGGGCAGCCATCGGCGGGTTGTCGATCCTCAACGTGGTCATCGCCGTCTTCTGGCGGTAGTCGTCTGTGTCGGCGTCGACACTTAGACTTGGCCCGTGACCGACGCTCTGACCGATCTCAATCCCCAGCAGCGGGAGGCCGTCGGTAGCGAAGCCCGGGCGCTGCTCATCGTCGCTGGCGCAGGTTCCGGCAAGACCCGGGTACTGACCAGGCGCATCGCCCACCTGCTCGAGACGCGGCAGGCCGCGCCGGGGGAGATTCTCGCGATTACCTTCACCAACAAGGCCGCCGCCGAGATGCGCGAACGCGTGGCGGAGTTGGTGGGCCGTCGGGCTCGCGCCATGACCGTCTCGACCTTCCACTCCGCTTGTGTCCGCATCCTGCGGGCCCACGCCGATCGGTTGAATCTGCCCTCGAGCTTCACGATCTACGACAGCGCCGATTCGTTGCGCCTGCTCACCATGGTGATGCGCGACGCCGATCTGGACATCAAGCGGACGACGCCGCGAGCGATGGCCAGTCGCATCTCGTCGCTGAAGAACGAACTCATCGATTTCGATCAGTTCGCCAGTTCCGCTGTGGTTCCCAGCGATGTCATCGTGGCTTCGGTCTACCGCGACTACCAGGCCCGACTGCTGCGCGCGGGGGCCGTCGATTTCGATGACCTCATCGGCCACACGGTCGCGCTGCTCACGGGTTTCCCCGACGTTGCGGAGCACTACCACCGCAGATTCCGGCACATCCTGGTGGACGAGTACCAGGACACCAACCACGCCCAGTACATGCTCGTGCGGGCGCTGGTCGGCGATGGCAGCGACGGCGTCGCCCCTGGCGCGCTCTGCGTGGTGGGAGACTCCGACCAGTCCATCTACGCCTTCCGGGGCGCCACGCTTCGCAACATCGAACAGTTCGAAGCGGACTTCCCGGATGCCAAGGTCATCCTGCTCGAACAGAACTACAGATCGACGCAGAACATCCTCACGGCGGCCAACGCGGTGATCACTCGCAACGCAGACCGGCGCGCCAAGCGGCTGTGGACAGACGCCGGGAGTGGTGCCCCACTGGTGGTGTTCGCGGCCGACGATGAACGTGCCGAGGCGGGATTCATCGCCCGCGAGATCGATTCCCTGGCCGACGAGCATGACGTCGCCCCGGGCGACGTGGCCGTCTTCTATCGCACCAACGCCCAGTCGCGGGCCGTGGAAGAGGTGCTCATTCGCGTCGGTCTGCCCTACCGCGTGATCGGCGGCACTCGCTTCTACGAGCGTAAGGAGATCAAGGATGCGCTGGCCTATTTGAAGGTGCTGGCGAATCCGGCCGACGATGTTTCGCTGCGCCGCATCCTCAACACCCCCAAGCGCGGTATCGGGAACCGTACCGAGGAACTCGTCGCGTCCTTCGCGCAGCGGGAGCGCATCGCCTTCGTTGAGGCGCTGCGGCGCGCGCCGGAGGTGCCGGGTCTCACGCCACGAGCGATCAAGACCCTCGGAGCATTCGCAGCGGTGCTCGACGACCTGCGGGCGGTGCAGGAGTCGGCCGCCGGGCTGGGCGCAGTTGTGCAGGCCGTGCTCGAACTCACCGGACTACTGGCGGCCTTTCAGGCGTCGGACGATCCGCAGGACGCGACGCGTGCCGAGAACCTGGCCGAGTTGGAGTCTGTGGCGCTGGAATTCGAAGCCGACCGGGCGGCGGCGGAGGACGCCGAGCCAGCCACCCTGGACGACTTTCTGGAGCGCGTTGCGCTGGTCTCCGACGCAGACGAACTGCCCGATGCCGACGGCGGTGTGATCACCCTGATGACGTTGCACACGGCCAAGGGGCTGGAGTTCCCGGTTGTCTTCTTGACCGGCATGGAGGACGGTGTCTTCCCCCATTCCCGGTCACTGGGCGATCCACGAGAACTCGAAGAGGAACGCCGCTTGGCCTACGTGGGAATTACCAGGGCCAGGGAAAGGCTCTATCTGACGCGGGCCCGGATGCGGGCGGCCTGGGGGAGCCCCATCGCCAACCCGCCGAGCCGCTTCCTATCCGAACTGCCCGATGACGTCGTCGCTACCAGGGGTGAGGCGACGCCTGAGGCCACGGCCCCGCCCAGCGGATTCAGCGGCGGCCCTGGTGGGGGGCGCGCGGGTTCGTCGAATGGCGGCGGCGCGGTGATCCTGAACCTGCAGCCCGGCGATCGCGTGGTCCACCCCTCGTTCGGCCTCGGTTCGGTGGTGACGACGCGGGGCACCGGTGATCGCGCCGAGGCGAGTATCGACTTCGGAAGCGTCGGCACGAAGCGGCTCCTGCTGCGCTATGCGCCGGTGGAGCGCCTCGGCGACTGAACACGCCGAAAACTCGCCAGTGTGGGGCTACTCACAGGTGAAATGTCTGCTTTGTCCTATTTGTGTATGTGTAGGCGTCGTGGGTCCGGGGGACCATCAGTCCACGACAGGCGAAAGCCATGGGGGAGTCGCGCAGACCGACCCGGGAGCGCGACCCACGACACAGCAGGAAGCTGAAACATAATGTTCAACTTCAAGGATCAACATCGGAGCGTCGCTTCTTTCTCTGGGGCTGCCGTGGCCTTCGCTGCCATTGCACTCGGTGGAACGCAGACCGCTGCCGCGGCCTCGCCGACCGACCTGGTCGTGAACGGCTCGGCGTCCGTCGGATCATTGGTCACCGACCTCGACGCTGCCCAGGCCGAGCAGGAGACTGGGGCCGCTGAGGCCGCCCGTGTCGCCGCTGAGGCGGAGTTCAACGCCGCCGTTGCGAAATCCATGATCGAGAAGGCCGAAGCCGAGGCCGCAGCTTGGCACAACCCGGTGAGCAGCTACTACATGAGTTCCTACTACGGCGAGATGCGCTCGGATGGCCCGCACAATGCGATTGACCTTGCCGGCCCCGAAGGCCAGGACGTTCGGGCCGGTCGATCCGGGACAGTGATCTCTGCCGGGTGGCAGAGCGGCTACGGCTTCACCGTGGAAATCGACCATGGCGACGGTCACACCAGCCTCTACGCACACTTGATGTCGGAGCCCTACGTGGCTGTGGGACAGTCCGTCGCGGGCGGTCAACCGATAGGCGCACTGGGTAACACCGGCTACAGCACCGGCCCGCACCTGCACCTTGAAGTCGAGCGCAACGGAGTGCTGATCAGCCCGCTTGAGGTTATGCCGATTCCAGAGTCAGCGTGAACCGCGCGGAACTGACCTCGCAGACCCGTCGACCTACGGCGTCCGTCAGCCGCCTGAAGCTGACTTGCCAGTATTTTGAGTGCGCGGCGAGCGGTGGCCGGCGGACGTTCTCTTTGCGGTCTCAGAGGAGATCGACGTTGCGCCGGGGGCCAGCGTCGTGCCGTCGGCGTCGAGGTGCGCGAGCGTCGTGCTGATCTCGTGCACGACGCGGCCGTCCACCGGCAGGGACATGTGGCCGACGCCCCGGACGAACACGTTGCGGGCGTTGAGGTCGTCGTGTTCGATCCGGGCGTTGCGCTTGGGGATGATCATCTGATCGAGATCCGACCAGACTGCCACCATCCGCGTCTGGCAGCCCGGTGCGGGTTCGGAAAGCTCGGCGACGATGGGGCTGTCGGGCCGTAGTTGGCGGGCCACATTGTGGGGGACGAGTTTGGCCGGAGCCGTTCCTTGATGCGGCGTCCCCAGGGTTACCAGCGTGTGCACGCGGGCGTCCCCGCCGAGGTGCTGGACGTAGTAGCGGGCGATGAGGCCACCCATCGAGTGGCCGATGACGTGCACCCGCTCGTAGCCGGTCTCGCGGCACACGGATTCGACAACGCGGTTCAGGCGCTTGGCAACCCGACGAATGTCGTCAGTCAGCGGGGAGTAGTTCAGCGAGATGGTGCGTCCGAAACCTCGGCGCATCAGCGAGCGCCGCAACAGCGTGAAGATGGTGTGGTTGTCGACCACGCCGTGGACGAGGATGATCGGCGTTCCCGCCGCCTCCACGTCGCCGATGATCAATCCGCGCTGGACCGGAGCCAGGCCCTCGAGGTTGTGTCGTTCCTGGGCCTCTCTGGCGCGCTCTTCGAGAAGCGTGAGCGGGTACATGGCGATGTGGGCGCTGAGCCAAGCGCATTCGATCGCCGCTCCACGCACACCTGCTGGTGTGATGAGCGTCTTGCGGGCTCGACGGGTCGTCATTCGGGCGCGATCGAACCGATCCACCAGGCGTTCCAGGCCGCTGGAGCTCTCCGACTCGCGACAGTCATCGTCGGTCACGGAGACAAACCTAGACGACTTCGAACGGATTTCGAAGGCAGGCACGGCGAATTCCGGCACCCGAGATGGGTTGACCTTCGCGACGAGTATCGTGGGGCACGGACCTGGCAGCAAGTCTCGACTCGGACGGAAGGCGTTAGTCATGGCACAGTCACCGGTGCGCGTTGTGGTTGCCAAGCCCGGCCTCGACGGCCATGACCGGGGTGCCAAGGTGGTTGCGCGGGCATTGCGCGACGCCGGCATCGAGGTCATCTACACGGGCCTGCACCAAACTCCGGAGATGATCGTGGAGACGGCCATCCAAGAAGACGCCGATGCGGTGGGGCTATCTGTGCTGTCCGGGGCCCACATGACCCTGTTCCGGCGGGTCCTCGACCTGCTGGCCGAGCGGGGCGCCTCCGACATCGTGGTGTTCGGCGGCGGCATCATTCCCGACGACGACATTCCCTTGCTGCTCGACATGGGTGTGTCGCGGGTCTTCACGCCGGGCACCCGCACCCAGGACATCGTGGACTGGGTGAACTCCACTCTGCTGCCGGCGCCCGCCTCGCACTGAATCTCTCCGCGCGGGTCACACCTGCGGTGGGGGTCCGGCAGGTGCCTCCAGCGCCCCCGCTAGGGTGCAGGTATGCCTACCAGAGCATGCTGGTAGCGCCCGACGCGTCAGCGTTGGAACGGTAACCCAGGCGAGGAACGGAACGGGTGTATCTGTGGATCTATACGAGTACCAAGCCAAGGAGATGTTCGCCGACCACGGCGTGGCTACCCAGGTAGGTATTGTGGTCACTTCGCCGAGCGCCGCGCGTGACGCCGCCGCACAATTCGGCGACACCGTCGTGGTGAAGGCCCAGGTCAAGACCGGTGGCCGGGGCAAAGCCGGTGGCGTGAAGCTCGCCGACGATCCAGCCGACGCGGAGGCGAAAGCCGAGGGAATCCTCGGTCTGGACATCAAGGGCCACATCGTCAACAAAGTGCTTGTCGTGCCCGCGAGCGACATCGCCGAGGAGTACTACGTTTCGTACCTCGTGGACCGCGCCAACCGAACATTCCTCGCGATGGCGAGCGTCGAAGGTGGCGTCGACATCGAGGAGGTGGCGGCCAACAACCCAGAAGCGCTCGCCAAGGTCGATATCGACCCGCTTGCCGGAGTTGACCGGGCCAAGGCGCTCGAGATCGTCGCAGCAGCCAACTTCCCCGCCGATGTCGCCGACGGCGTCGCCGACATGCTGGTCAGTTTGTGGGACGTCTTCGTGGGTGAGGACGCCACCCTGGTGGAGGTCAACCCACTGGTCAAGACGCCGGCGGGCGAGGTGCTCGCGCTCGACGGCAAGGTCACATTGGACGGCAATGCCGACTTCCGCCACCCTGCGCATGCCGAACTGGCAGATGAGCAGGCGGAAGACCCGCTGGAGTTGCGTGCTGCAGCCAAGGGACTCAACTACGTGAAGCTCTCCGGCGAGGTCGGCATCATCGGCAACGGCGCTGGACTGGTGATGAGCACCCTGGACGTGGTCGCCTACGCGGGTGAGGAGTTCGGCGGCGTCAAGCCGGCCAACTTCCTCGATATTGGGGGTGGGGCCTCGGCCGAGGTCATGGCAGACGGGTTGGAGATCATCCTCGGCGACCCCGAGGTCAAGGCGGTTTTCGTCAACGTCTTCGGCGGTATCACTGCGTGCGATGCGGTTGCGGCTGGAATCATTCAGGCGTTTTCGATCCTGGCTGACCGAGGCGAGACTCCTTCCAAGCCTCTGGTGGTGCGCCTCGACGGCAACAATGCCGACGTCGGGCGCGCCATCCTCGTGGAGGCCGAACACGACCTCATCGAGATGGTGGAAACGATGGACGATGCGGCCCGCCGGGTCGCCGAACTCGCGGCACAAGGAGCCTGACGTGGCGATCTTCCTGAATGAAAACTCCCGCATTCTGGTGCAGGGCATCACCGGATCTGAGGGCGGCAAGCACACCCGGCGCATGGTGGCCAGCGGCACAAACGTCGTGGCCGGGGTCACCCCGGGCAAGGGTGGTCAGTCGGTGACCGCCGAGGGCCAGGACATTCCGGTGTTCAACAACGTCGCCGAGGCTGTGGCGACTACTGGCGCCGACGTCTCGGTTGTATTCGTGCCACCGCGCTTCACCAAGGGTGCCGTGGTCGAGGCCGTTGATGCGGGCGTGCCGCTCGCCGTGGTCATCACCGAGGGGGTGCCGGTGCACGACACGGCCAACTTCTTCGCCTACGCCGAAGCCGCCGGTACTACCCGAGTGATCGGCCCGAACTGCCCGGGTCTGATCAGCCCAGGCAAGTCCAACGCCGGAATCATTCCTGCCAGCATCACCGGGCCCGGGCCCATCGGTCTGGTGTCGAAGTCAGGCACCCTCACCTACCAGATGATGTATGAACTGCGCGATATCGGCTTCTCGACCGCCATCGGGATCGGTGGCGACCCGATCATCGGTACCACCCACATCGACGCACTCGCGGCGTTCGAAGCGGATCCCGAGACCGAGGCCATTGTGATGATCGGCGAAATCGGTGGCGATGCCGAAGAGCGTGCCGCTGCCTTTATCGCAGACAACGTCTCCAAGCCCGTCGTGGGCTACGTGGCCGGATTCACCGCACCTGAGGGCAAGACCATGGGTCACGCTGGCGCGATCGTCTCCGGTTCGTCGGGAACGGCAGCAGCTAAACAAGAGGCGCTGGAAGCCGTCGGGGTGAAGGTGGGCCGCACGCCGTCGGCCACCGCGCGCCTGATGCGCGACTTGCTCGGCTGATCACCCGCGCTTGGTGCGTGTCGCACGCCGAAGGCGTGCGGGCGTGGCTGGGAGACTAGGGCGCATGTCTCGCCGCCGTTCCCGCAGCCGCCCACGCGGCAGGCACGATCGACTCAATGTGGCGGAGCCGCGCAAACGCGCCCGCTCGAGTCAACTGCGCCACCGTCGCGGTGCTGAACCCGCTATTGATCTGACCGAGGGTGCTGCAGCGAGTCCGACGTCACAGCCCGGGGCGCCTGCCCAGGGTGCCACGGCGACCAGCGGCCGCAACCGTCGGCGCCACCGTCTGCGGATCCATTCCGACGCCACCATGCGTCCCGAAGTCAACGGGCTGCTTGCGGCCCTCACCGTCGGCGCGCTCTCCTTGCTGCTGATAGTTGCGGTGACCGTGCTCGGGTGGGTGCTGGCAGCAGATCACTCGAGCCTGGCAGCGATGTTCGACATCGCGATCTTCGGCTGGCTCGCCGTCCACTTGATCCCCGTTGGGACACCCGGCGGGGCGATCTGGTTGCCGCCTTTGGTGTTGACCGCGGCGGTCGCGTGGCTGTCCTTCCGGGTGGGCAGGACCGCGTTGCGACGAGGAACCTTCTACGATTCGCAGACGCGTTGGCGGGTGATCGGATCCGCCGTCGGTGGCTACGCGGCCCTGGCGACCGCACTCGCATTCCACGCCAACGGAGAGGAGATCTCGGTGCCGCTGCTGTTGGTGCCGTTCGCCGCAGCTGCGATCTTCAGCGTCGGCTTCGTGCCAGCTATCACTCGCCAGACAAGCGCTTGGCATGACTTGTGGCAGCGCCTACCCGGCCACATCGTCGCCGAGTTCCGCGCTGCTGTGCGAGGTCTGGCTGTGCTGGGCATTGTGGCGGCGGCCGTGCTTGTCGGGGCCATGGTGGCCTCCATTGCCGATCTCAATGAACTGTGGGCCGATCTGCGGCCCGGGTTCTCGGGCACGGTTGTCCTCGCCCTCGGGGCCTTGGTTTATGCCCCGACGGCAGTTGTCTGGGTCGCATCATTCCTCGCCGGGCCGGGATTCAGCGCCGGCGCCGGCGGCTACTCGCCCTTCGCCGTGGACCCAGCCGAGATGCCCGATTTCCCGTTGCTCGCCGCAGTTCCGGAATCGGCTCCGGCCTGGTACCTGCTGGGCGGGTTGGGGGTCCTCGCGGCGGGGGTGGTGTCCGCCTGGGCGGTGGCCCGCAACGAACCGCGTGACGGCGTGCGCCAACGCGCACTTCCCCGCGTGCGAGCCGCTGGCCTGGCGGCGGTGCTGGCCGGCATCGCAGGGCTGGTCACGCACGGCACGCTGGGTGGCGCTCTCTCGGACTTCGGACCTCCGCCGCTTGCTTTTGCCGCAGCGGTGTTCGTCTGGTTCGTCCTGGGGGCCGTGGTTGTCTCAGCTGGCGAGGCGTTGGGGGTAGGCGGACGGGTGCGGGGGCGTCGTCAGAGTGCGGGTACCAGCGGGGCGGTGGTGGTATCCCGGCCCGACGAGGAGCCGCAGGAGTGGATGGCCGACCGCACTGTGGTGCTTGAAGATTCGAATGTGGAAGATCTGGGTCGCTCGTGACGAGTGCCGCGCAATCCCAGTCAGGGACCCCCCTGCGGGTGGTGATTCTGCTTTCGGGGGCCGGTTCCACCATGGCCGCCCTGCTGCACCCGACCGAGGGCGCGGCCGCCGGTTTCGACGTAGTCGCCGTCGGCTCCGA
Organism: uncultured Actinomycetes bacterium; assembly: GCA_963752505.1. Lineage (GTDB taxonomy): Bacteria > Actinomycetota > Actinomycetes > S36-B12 > UBA10799 > JACJWR01. The sequence goes on along the minus strand of CAVVYM010000008.1, from coordinate 71,939 downwards.
CCGACTGACCGCCGGTGGCCTGGACCGGGCACGCGAAGCGGGTGTCCCGACATTCACCGTGGCTCCCAGGGCCTACCCGAATCGGGAGGCGTGGAACGAGGCGTTGGCGGCCGAGGTCGAGGGCTACTCACCCGACCTCGTGGTCAGCGCGGGCTTCATGCGCATCCTCAATGCCGAGTTCGTGGGCAGGTTCTCGCCGTGGTTGATCAACAGCCACCCCGCGCTGCTGCCCGCCTTTCCAGGGGCCGCCGCCGTGTCGGATGCCCTGGCCTATGGTGTGCGGGTAACAGGTGCCACCATCCACGTCGTGGACAACGGGGTGGATAGTGGCCCGATCATCGCCCAGCGGGCGGTTGAGGTGTATCCCACTGATGACGAAGCGACGCTGCACGAACGCATCAAAGCGGTGGAACGCCACATGCTGGTGAGCGTGGTCAGCAAGCTCGCCGCGACCAGAGTCTTGCGAGTTAGCGGAAGAAAGGTGCATCTAGCATGAGCCGGAACGAGATTCGCCGGGCACTTGTCTCGGTCTACGACAAGACGGGCCTGGTTGATCTGGCCACGGGGCTGCATTCGGCGGGCGTCGAACTCGTCTCCACCGGGTCGACTGCCCAGCAGATCGCCGCGGAGGGGATTCCGGTCGTGGCAGTCTCGGACGTGACGGATTTCCCCGAGTGCCTCGATGGCCGTGTGAAGACGCTGCACCCCGCCGTCCACGGGGGGATCCTCGCCGATCGGCGCAAGCCCGACCACGTGGCGCAAATCTCCGACCTGGGCATCAGCCCGTTCGACCTCGTCGTCGTCAACTTGTATCCGTTCGCCGACACCGTGGCCAGCGGCGCTGACGCCGACGACTGCATCGAGCAGATCGACATCGGCGGACCCGCCATGGTGCGAGCCGCGGCGAAGAATCACCCCTCGGTGGCGGTCGTCGTGTCGCCGGACCGCTACGCCGATACTCTCGCCGCTGTGCGCGACGGCGGGTTCACCCTCGACCAGCGCCGTGAGTTGGCGATGGAGGCCTTCCGACACACGGCCGCCTACGACGTGGCCGTGGCCACCTGGCTCGATTCCGTGGTGGCTCCGAGTGATGCGACAGCGGGAATGCCCGGTTGGGTGGCTGGCGTCTGGCAACGTGCTGAGGTTCTGCGCTACGGCGAGAATCCCCACCAGCAGGCCGCCATGTACGTCTCGGAGGCCGTCGGTGCCAGCCCGGGGCTCGCCCGCGCCGAGCAATTGCACGGCAAGGCCATGTCGTACAACAACTTCGTTGACTCCGACGCTGCCTACCGCACGTGCTATGACTTCGCGGATCCCGCGGTGGCGATCATCAAGCACGCAAACCCGTGCGGGATCGCGATCGGCCGGGACATCGCCGAGGCGCATCGGCTCGCCCACGAGACCGACCCAATCTCGGCCTTCGGCGGTGTCATCGCAGCCAACCGGCCGATCTCTCTTGAGATGGCCCGGCAGGTGGGGGAGGTCTTCACCGAGGTGATCGTCGCTCCCGGCTTCGACCCGGCCGCGCTCGAGTTGCTGCAGGCGAAGAAGAACCTCCGCATTCTGATCGCCGATCCGCTGCCAGCTGGCCCTAGCGTCGAGCAGCGACCCATCTCGGGTGGTTTGTTGCGCCAGCAAGTCGACCGCGTCGACGCTCCGGGCGATGACCCGGCCAATTGGACGCTCGCGTGCGGTGAAGCGGCGGATGCTGCGACCCTCGCCGACCTGGAATTCGCCTGGCGGGCCGTGCGTGCCGCCAAATCCAACGCGATCCTGCTGGCAAGCGGCGGCGCTGCGGTGGGCATCGGCATGGGACAGGTCAACCGCGTCGATGCGGCGCGGCTGGCGGTGGCCCGGGCGGGCGAAGATCGTGCCCGCGGTTCGGTGGGAGCTTCGGACGCCTTTTTCCCCTTCCCGGACGGGTTGGAGGTGCTAGCGGAGGCCGGAGTGCGCGCGGTGGTGCAGCCCGGCGGTTCGGTGCGCGACGACGAGGTCATCCGTGCGGCACACGCGGCCGGCATGACTATGTACTTCACCGGGACCCGGCACTTCTACCACTGACTCGGATCTGCTGGTTCGGTTCCGCCCACAACGGGGGGCGCAGTTTGCCTGTCGTTCACGTTGTCAGCACAACTCGTACGTCAGAATGTGCCCATGAGTTCGCCTGATGTTGACGCCCCCACGATGGCGCTGCTAGAGAACGTGGTTGACGGCCTCGTGGCCCACACGGAGGGGCAGATCCATCGCCACGACTTGCGGGAACTGCTGTTGGCCCAGTACGCCGAACTCGCCGCCACCGCGAAAGTGACGACCTTCCTCCCCGTGCTGGCGGGGACGCGGACCCTGCAGCAGATTGAGGACGATCCGGATCGACTCGAATCCATGCGGTCGGAACTGCCCCGGGTGCTGGTCCTCGATGAACACAACTCGACCCGATCCCAGGCGGCCTGTGCCCTTCTGCGGTTCTACGCACCGGGGCGTCTACGAGTCAAATCGGCTGGCCTCAAGCCGGATGTTGCAGTCAATCCCGCGGTTCCGGCGGCCCTGGGTGAGGTTGGCTGGGAACTCACCGATGCGCCGCGACAGGTCACGGCTGAGCAGATCGAGCGGGCCGACTACGTCATCGCAATTGGCACCGATGGAATCGACTGGGATGACCCTGCCGACAACACGGTTCGTTGGCAGATCCCCGATGCCCACGACGCCGACGGGGTAGGTGTTGAGCAGATTCTGGGCATGGTGGATGAGCACGTGCGTGAATTCCTTCGCACGATCGACCCAAGCCACAAACTCCATCCACCGCTCATCACGAACGAGGAGTAGCGCCGAAAGTGCGGGCTAGGGGTCAACCGCGATGACTTCGACTACTACCGGTCATTGTGAGAACAACCTTGCCGGTGGTGGCTCTGGCTCGCAGGTCCTCGTGGGCCTGGCGGGCGTTGGCCAGCGGATAGGTATGACCGGGCAGCGGCCGCACGTTACCGGCGTCGATGAGCCCCACCAGCTCGGCGAGTGGTTGGGCGACGGCAGTTGCGGGGTCCCCGACCATGACGTCCATGAGCCAGAAGCCAATCACCGAATGCGAGCCGACCATGAGCGCTCCGGGCGGGATCGGTGTCGGGGCCTGGCGCGACGCCATGCCGTAGGTGACCAGTCGACCGAACCGTCCGAGAGCGCCGAGTGACGCATCGAATACTCCGCCGCCGGTCATCTCGAGCACGATGTCGACGCCGCGGCCGTCGTTGGCGGCCAGCAGGTCGTCTGACAGCGTCGCGCTGGCCGGATCGAGGGCCACGTCGGCGCCGAGTTCGCGCGTGAGTTCGCGCTTCTCCGGGGTGCTGGCCGTGGCGATGACCCGTCCGGCTCCCCAGGCTTTAGCGAGCTGGACCGCCAGGCTACCCACACCACCTGCGCCGGCATGCACCACAACGGTCTCGCCGGGTTGCAGGCGCGACGAGGTGCGCAGCAGGTGCCACGCCGTCAGACCCTGCACCAGCAGCGATAACGCGGTGGTGGCGGGCATCGACTCGGGCACGTCAAACACATCGGCGGGGCGCACCAGCGCCTTCTCGGCATAGCCGCCGGAGCCGTTCGTGAAGCCACACACGCGACGACCGTCGGCGGTGCGGCCCAGCACCTCACTGCCCGGGATCATCGGCAGTGACTGCGGTGCGAGGTAGGAGTTCTCGACGGCGTGGGTGTCGGCGTAGTTGACGCCCGCCGCTTCGACGTCGATCACCATGAGCTTTCCGTTGGCGGGCGCGACGGGGTCGGGGACTTCAGAGACCTGCAGGACTTCCGGACCGCCGAACTGGGTCAACTCGATTGCACGCATGATCGGCAGCCTAGGCGGTGCCGGCGCCGTCGTGCAAAATCGACTGGGACGCGCAGCTTCGACCAGAAATTCCGATTCGACAGGGCTCGTCTGCCACGATGCAGCACATGTCTGCCTCCGAGCCAACCGTCGTCGTGCCTCATGAGCCACACGACCATGGCGCCAAGGCGGTAGTCGACGGCGCGTTCGCCCTGTTGGTCGGTCTGCTCGCCGTCGTGCAGGCTCGCATCAATGGCGAGCTCGCTCTGGTAGTCGGCAGTGGTATCGAAGCCGCCGCGTGGTCCTTCGCCACCGGCTTGTTGGTCATCATCGTGGTGGTGGCGACCGTTCCGAGTGCGCGGGCCGGCGTGCGTCGCCTGTATCGAGCGGTGGTGCCCACGCGGACTGTGCCGTGGTGGATCTTCCTCGGCGGCCTGGGTGGAGCGACCTTCGTCGCGTCTCAAGGCCTGGTCGTCCCGGTGACCGGGGTGGCGTTGTTCACCATCGCCGTGGTGGCGGGGCAGAGCGCCAACTCGCTGTTGGTGGACAAGTTGGGCATCGGGCCGGGTGGCCCGCGGCCGGTCACGTGGGCCAGAGTGGTGGCCGCTGCACTCGCCGTCGCGGGCGTGTTCCTCGCCGTCTCCGGTGAATTGGGCGACGGCGTTGCCGCGGTGGGGTTGCTCGCCTTTGCCCTCGTCGCCGGTGGTGCCATCGCGCTGCAGCAAGGCATCAACGGCCGGGTTGCGGTGCTCGCCCGGTCGCCGCTGCCGGCCACGCTGGTCAACTTCACGCTGGGCTTCACGGCGCTGCTGATCGTCGCCGGACTCATCGAGAGATTCGACGATGTGGCGTTCAACCCACCACCTGCACCATGGACGGATCCGGTGCTATGGCTGGGAGGACCTATCGGCGTGGCCTTCGTGATGGTCGCGGCGTTCGCGGTCCGGCGCCTCGGGGTGCTGGTGTTCTCCTTGATCACGATCGTTGGTCAACTGGTGGGTGGGGTGCTCGTGGACGTCATCGCTCCAGTTCCAGGTGGGACCGGCGTGAGTGCGCACACCATTGCAGCCGTCGCGCTGTCCATCACAGCTACGGTGCTGGCCTTCCTCGGTGGGCGGCGTGCGGCTGGCAGAATGCAGACGTGACAGCCACGATTCTGGACGGCAAGGCGACCTCGAGCGCTGTGCGGAGCGAACTCGCTTCCCGTGTTGCAGCGCTCTCTGACGACCACGGAGTGACCCCCGGATTGGGCACGGTGCTCGTCGGTTCGGATCCGGGGAGCACTGCCTACGTGGCGGGCAAGCACCGGGATTGCGCGGAGGTGGGCATCGCGAGCATCCGGGTGGATCTGCCGGAAACAGCCACCGAAGCGGAGGTGCTCGCGGCGGTGGCCGAACTCAACGCGGATTCCGCGTGCACCGGCTACATCGTGCAGTTGCCCCTGCCTCGTGGCATCGACGCCAACCGGGTGCTCGAGCACATGGATCCGGAGAAAGACGCCGACGGACTGCATCCCACCAACCTTGGCCGCTTGGTGCTCGGCGCGCCCGGCCCGTTGCCGTGCACCCCGCGGGGGATCGTGGAACTCCTGCGCCGGTACGACGTGCCGATCGCCGGCGCTGAAGTTGTCATCGTGGGCCGCGGGGTCACCGTGGGTCGTCCCCTGGGATTGCTGCTCACCAGGCGGAGCGAAAACGCCACGGTGACGCTGTGCCACACCGGTACGCGGGATCTGGCGAGCCACACCAAACGAGCGGACATTGTGATCGCGGCTGCTGGCGTACCTGGCCTGCTCACGGCCGACATGGTGGCGCCGGGAGCCGCAGTGCTCGACGTGGGGATCACCCGTACCGAAGCCGGGCTGGTGGGCGACGTCGATCCCAGCGTTCGCGAGGTGGCTGGCTTCGTGGCGCCAATGCCCGGCGGGGTGGGACCGATGACCAGGGCCATGCTGCTGGTCAATGTGGTGGAGGCGGCCGAACGGGCGCTGCACACGTGACGGAGCGACTCTGGCGGCAGTGGCCCATCACCGTGGTGCTGGCCGGGATCGCGGCGTCCCTCTTCTTCGTCGCCATAGATCGATTCCGGGTCGGTTCGGTGATGCTGGCGGCCAGCGTGCTGGGGGCGCTGATTCTGCGGATCGTGCTGACCGACAAGCAGGCCGGACTGCTGGCGGTGCGCGCACGGGGCGTGGACACCGCAGTGCTGGGGGTGCTTGCCGGATCGCTGTCGATTCTGGCGCTGTGGGTGCCGCCGCCTCAGTGACGGGCCGACGCTAGGCTGCTGGTACGCGCCGCGTTGTGGGCAGTGGATGACGCGATCGAAACGGCCGGCGGCGCATGGCGCACATCAACCGGGGCGCTTGGGCCCCAGTCGGCAGAAGGGTCGGGTCGTAATGGCACACGCACGCAAGGTCACCGTGGTTGGCGCGGGATTCTATGGATCCACGACGGCCATGAGATTGGCCGAGTACAACATTTTCGACGAAGTTGTGCTCACCGACATCGTTGAGGGCAAGGCCGAGGGACTCGCGCTCGACATGAATCAGTCCCGCCCCGTCGAAGGATTCGAGACCAAGGTCACCGGCACCACTACGGGCACTGACGGATCGGGCTACGAGGCCATCGCCGGCTCGGACATCGTCGTGATCACCGCCGGACTGCCGCGCAAGCCTGGCATGAGTCGCATGGACCTGATCGAGGTCAACGCGGGCATCGTTCGAGGTGTGGCGGAGAACGTCGCGCGGTACGCCCCCGACGCGGTCGTCATCGTGGTGTCCAACCCGCTCGACGAAATGACCGCGCTGACCCAACTCGCGACCGGTTTCCCGCACAATCGGGTGCTCGGCCAGGCGGGGATGCTCGACACCGCCCGGTTCAGCCACTTCGTCGCGGAGAAGCTCGGCAAACCGATCGCGACTGTGGAGACGCTCACGCTGGGCTCACACGGTGACACGATGGTGCCGGTGCCCTCCCGCTGCTTGGTAGACGGTGCTCCGCTGACCGACCTCCTCAGCGATGACGAGATTGAGGAACTGGTCGTGCGCACGCGCAACGGCGGCGCGGAAGTTGTTGCCCTGCTCAAGACCGGCTCGGCGTACTACGCCCCGTCTGCCGCCGCCGCTCGGATGGCCAAGGCCGTCGCCGAAGACAGCGGCGCAGTGATGCCGGTATGTGCCTGGGTCGACGGCGAGTACGGCATCGCCGGTGTCTACCTCGGCGTGGAGGCCGAGATCGGCCGTGAGGGAGTCCGGCGCGTCGTCACCACCGACCTCACCGAAACAGAACTTGCCGCGCTCAACGAGGCGGCGGCCGCAGTGCGCGCGAAGCAAGCGGACGTCCAGAGCCTCTAGAGCCGCCGGCACCCGAAGACCACACCACCAGAGAGGGATCCCAGATGGGAAAGATCAAGGTAGAGAATCCAGTCGTCGAGCTCGATGGCGACGAGATGACCAGGATCATCTGGCAATTCATCAAGGACCAGCTGATCCTGCCGTACCTCGATGTCGACCTCAAGTACTACGACCTCGGGATTGAGAACCGCGACGCCACCGACGACCAGGTGACAGTGGATTCCGCCCACGCAATCCAGAAGTACGGCGTCGGGGTGAAGTGCGCAACCATCACCCCCGACGAGGCTCGGGTGGAGGAGTTCGACCTCAAGAAGATGTGGCGCTCTCCCAACGGCACGATCCGCAACATCCTGGGTGGAGTCATCTTCCGCGAACCCATCATCATCTCCAACATCCCGCGACTCGTGCCGGGTTGGACGAAGCCGATCGTGGTGGGTCGTCACGCCTTCGGCGACCAGTACAAGGCCACTGACTTCAAGGTCCCCGGTCCGGGAACGTTGACCCTCACCTACACGCCCGCGGACGGCTCCGAGCCGATGGAGTTCGACGTCTACGACTTTCCCGGTGGCGGCGTGGCGATGGGCATGTACAACCTCGATGAGTCCATCCGGGACTTCGCCCGTGCCTCGATGCGCTACGGCCTCTCACGGGGCTATCCGGTGTACCTCTCCACCAAGAACACGATCCTCAAGGCCTACGACGGGCAGTTCAAGGACTTGTTCGCCGAGGTCTACGAGAACGAGTTCGCCGACCAGTTCAAGGCAGCTGGCATCACCTACGAGCACCGCCTCATCGACGACATGGTGGCGGCCGCTATGAAGTGGGAGGGCGGCTACGTCTGGGCATGCAAGAACTATGACGGTGACGTGCAGTCCGACACCGTTGCGCAGGGCTTCGGTTCCCTCGGGCTCATGACCAGCGTTCTTATGACCCCGGATGGCAAGACCGTCGAGGCCGAAGCCGCCCACGGCACCGTGACCCGGCACTTCCGCCAGCACCAGCAGGGCCAACCCACCTCCACCAACCCGATCGCGTCCATCTTTGCCTGGACGCGGGGCCTGGCCTACCGCGGCAAGATGGACGGGACACCCGGGGTGACCGCATTCGCGGACGCCCTTGAGTCGGTCTGCGTGCAGACGGTTGAGTCCGGCAAGATGACCAAGGACCTCGCGCTGTTGGTCGGACCGGAGCAGGGCTACCTGACGACCCAGGAGTTCCTCGCGGCAATCGACGAGAACTTGCAGCGGAAGATGTCTGCCGCGACGTGACAGATCAAGTCGGCGCTGCCGCGGCACAACCGCGGGTGCTCAGCGGAATCCAACCCACGGCAGACTCGTTCCACCTGGGCAACTACCTTGGCGCTCTGCGCAACTGGGTGGCGATGCAGCAGGACTACGAGACGTTCTACACGATCGTGGATCTGCATGCGATCACCGTGCCGCAGGATCCGGCAGTGCTCACGGCGAACACCAGAGTCTCATTCGCGCAGACGTTGGCAGCCGGGGTCGATCCCGAGCGAAGTGCGGTGTTCGTGCAGAGCCACGTGCCTGAGCATGCCCAATTGGCATGGGTGCTCATGTGCCTCACCGGTTTCGGGGAGGCCAGCCGCATGACTCAATTCAAGGACAAGGCGGGGAAGTCGGGTACTGCCAACGCGAGTGTGGGGTTGTTCACCTACCCGATCCTGCAGGCCGCCGACATCCTCCTCTACCAGGCGACGAAGGTGCCGGTGGGAGCCGATCAGCGGCAGCACTTGGAACTGACCCGCGATCTCGCAGGTCGCTTCAACAGCCGATTCGGCTCCACGTTCGTGGTGCCCGAGCCGCACGTACTGGCCGACGCTGCCAAGGTCTTGGATCTCTCCGACCCGACCTCGAAGATGAGCAAGAGCACTCCCGCCGGATGCGTGTTTCTGCTGGAGGAGCCCAAGCGCATCACCAAGAAGATCAAGTCTGCGGTGACCGATTCGGAAGGGGTGGTGCGCTACGACCCGGAGCGGCAACCGGGAGTGGCGAATCTGCTGGAGATCCTCTCCGCGCTGCAGGGTTCGAGTGTCGACGACCTGGTGGCGAGTTACTCGGGGGTGCTCTACGGGGCGCTTAAAGCGGACGTGGCCGAGGCCGTGGTGGCGTTGGCGGAACCGTTCGCCCAGCGCACCCGGGAGTACCTCGACGATCCCGCCGAGCTTGACCGGTTGATGGCCGTTGGGGCGCAGAAGGCCCGTGCTGTCGCGGCTGCCACATTGCGCACCGTCTACGACCGCATGGGTTTCGTGCCGGGCGCCCGGTTCGGCTAGGACTGCGGAGTGCTGGGGATCTAGCGCGACAATGTGTCGGCCAGTTCGGCCTGTCTGAAAGGAGCTTCGTGGTCGCCACCTCGCAGGCTTCGCCGAATGCGACGTTGGCCAGCGCATTTGATCCGCGCTCGAACGCGCTCAACGCCATCCGACTGGTGCTGGCCTCCGCGGTGATCCTCAGCCACGCTGCCCTGCTCGGCGGCTTCGAGTTGCCGCGTCCGGCCATGCTCATGTTCGGCGAGGGGGCCGTGGATGGCTTCTTCGCCCTCAGCGGATTCCTGCTGGCGCGCAGTTGGCTGACGCATCCACGGTGGGGCCGCTATCTGTGGCACCGATTCCTGCGGATCCTGCCGGCGTTCTGGGTGTGTCTGGCGGTCACCTCCCTGGTGATCGTGCCGCTGGCGTTGACCTTGTCGGGTTTCCCAACGCAGGACTACTGGTCGGCGCCCGCCGGGCCCTGGGACTACCTGTGGCGCAATGCGGCGCTGTGGATGGGACAACCGGCGATCGCGGGCACCCCGGCGGTGGTCGCCTATCCGGGTACCTGGAACGGATCCTTGTGGACGTTGTTCTGGGAGTTCCTCTGCTACTTGGCCCTTTTGCTGCTCGGTATCGCAGGGGTGATGCGGCGACGCTGGCTGGTGCTGGTGGTGGCCGTGCTGCTGTGGCTGCTGACAACCGCGAAGACTCTGCTCCCGGGTCTCAACGATGCCTACTTCGATACCTTCCTCGGGACGGTTGCTCCCCGATTGCTGTTGATGTTCGCGGTGGGCGCGACCCTCTACGTGTTCGCCGACGTGCTGCCGATGCACCCGCTGTTCGTCGGTGCCGCCCTGCTGCTGCTGTTGGCTGCACTGAGTTCCGGCCTGGACTACCGAATGCTCGGCGGTCCAGCATGGGCTTTTCTGCTGCTCTGGTTGGGCGTCACGCTGCCCACCAGGATCGGTTCGACCACCGACATCTCCTACGGGGTGTACATCTACGCTTTTCCGATCCAGCAGTCGCTGGCAGTCACCGGTGTGGCAGCGATCGGTTGGCTCGGTTCGGCGGCATTGGCGATGGTTCTCACCCTCCCGCTGGCCTTCCTGAGTTGGTTCCTGATCGAACGTCCCGCGATGCGGTGGAAGTCCGTTGCGGGCCTCAAAGGTCGGTGGCTCGACCCGGTGTGGGGAGCGCCCGTGGTGGCGGTGCTGCTGGTCGTGTTCGCTAGCCAGATGGTCCGGCCTGGAGGCTACTAGCCGAACGGCGAGCCCGATCGGCCACCACCAGAATCCCCAGGAACATGGCGGTCAGCGGAATGACGAACAGCGCCATGACGGTGCTGAACGGGGCGAGGGCATCGTGCTCCGCCGATGCCAGCAGCAGGTAGGCCGTGTAGGCCACGTAGTAGAGCAGGAACATGGCACCCTCCCAACGGGCCACCGCCATGCCGGTGTACACCACGGGTAGCAGCAGGATCGCCACGCCGGTCATCAGCACGAAGTCGAAGTTGGAGGCGCCCTCCGGAATCACGATGCCGTCGGGGGAGAAGACCGCGGCGAACCCGAGCACGGCACCGAGGTTGAAGATGTTCGACCCCACAGCGTTTCCCACCGCGAGGTCACGCTGCCCACGTAGAGCCGCGATCACACTGGTGGCCAGCTCCGGCAGCGAGGTGCCGATCGCAACGATGGTGAGCCCGATGACCAGGTCGCTCAATCCGAAGGCACTGGCCACCGAGGTTGCGCCCCTCACTAGCAGCGTGGCGCCTCCAACGAGCAGCGCGACGCCGCCGATGACGAGGCCGCCGCTGAGCACGACGGGCGGATTCTTCCGAATGGGCGCCGCCGCTTCTGCCAGGAGCGGATCCGCGACCACCTCGGGTTCCTCCGCTGCCACCGAACGGCCCTGCTCCGCCGCCGCCTCGGCCCGGGCGACCTTCAGGGTCCAACCGAGGTAGGCGAACAAGACGGCGACCAGAACTGCACCTTGCCACCGCGCGATGACGCCGTTGAAAGCCAGCACGGTGGCCAGGAGTGACATTCCCACCATGACGGGCACGTCGCGCTTGATGACGGGTGACTTCACGGCCAGCGGGGCAATCACCGCGGCCACCCCCAGCACCAGCAGGATGTTGGCGATGTTGCTGCCCACGACGTTGCCGATCGCCAGGCCGGGGGAGCCGGAGGCGACCGCCTGCATCGTGACGGCGAACTCGGGCGCAGAGGTGGCGAACGACACGACTGTAAGACCCACGACCAGCGGTGAGAGGCCGGCCGCCTCCGCGATGCTGCTGGCTCCGCGGACGAGCACCTCGCCGCCACCGACGAGCAGCACCAGCCCGAATACCAGGGCGGCTATCGCACCGATGGTCATAGCGTTGAGACTAGTGCCGACTACCCTGGCCAGCACTCACGTCACCCTGGTCGTGGCGCACCGATGGTCAGGTGACTTGGTCCTGGTACTCCGGCATCTCCCACGGAATTCGGCTGCCGGGGATTGGTGATTCGGCTGTGCTCGTCAGGGTGCCCGCGTCCGAGGTGACGCAGTTGCGTCCTGCTTCCTTGCTGCGATACATGAACTGGTCGGCGCGTTCCAGGATGGCGTCGGCGGATTCCGTCGGCCGTGCCAGCGTGGCGCCAAGCGAGGCGGTCACCCGGATTTCAACACCTTCGCGTTCCAGCCACGAGTTCTCGACCAGCATGCGGACCCGCTCGGCGGTCGCAGCCAACGAATCGAGGTCGGCGTCGGGCAGCAGGGCGATGAACTCCTCGCCGCCCCACCGGGCCGGCACGTCCCCGCGCTGGAGGCCATTGGCCAGGGACTGGCCCACCATGCGCAGCACTCGGTCGCCGGTGGCGTGGCCGTAGGTGTCGTTGATGTGCTTGAAGTTGTCGAGGTCCATGAATAGCAGTCCCAATGACGAATCGCCAGCATGGACATCGGCGATCAGCGACTCCAGGCGCCGTTCTCCGAGCTGCCGCGGCGGTAGGTGAGTTACCGGATCGAGGAATTCGTCGAATGTGGTCCGCTCGGTGACCGCGTACTCCGAGGTGATGCGACTGGAGAACACCTCGACCGAACCGATGATGTCGCCGTTGTCGTCGCGCAGGGCCTGGCCGCGCACGGTCACCGGCACCCGATGGCCGTCCTTGTGGTGGAGGAAGACCTCGGCTTGGCGCTTGCGTCCGTCGCGCATCACGGCAGCTAGCGGGCAGCCGTGCAGGCACAACTGCGTACCGCGACCGTTCACGTGACGAAGGATCCCCTCCGAGCAACTGTGCCCGACTACATCAGCCGCGGTGTAGCCGGTGAGGTGCTCTGCGCCCGCATTCCAGTACGTGATGCGTCGATCGAGGGAGACGAAGTAGACCCCGTCGGCGATTTCGTCGAGCAGTTGAAGGTAGAAATCGCTGTGCACTCCTCCACGATACGCGCGGGCGTGCTAGCGGCGCCTGGAACCCCAACCGAACAGCGTGCGCTTGGCCGGCTTGCCGTTGTCGCAGCGGCAGCGGTCCCGGGAAGGCACGCCCCGCATGACCTGCGAGACGTGGTTGCCGCAACCGCTGTAGGTGGCTTTGCCGCACGACCGGCATTGGGCTGGACTGCACATAGACGATGATCCTTTGCTTGCTAGGTCCCGGCTCGCAGTGCATGGGCCGGAACGAATCGACGAGGTGGCCCGTTGCGCGAGGCCGTGGTGAGAATAATACCCCATGGGGTATCTCGGCGCCAGGCCTCGCTGTGACACGGCGCGTGGCAGGACACGCCGCGGCGTCGGGTGATCAACTAGCCGTATGAATCCCAGCGAATACGACGACTACGACGCGCTCGGGCTCGCAGAGCTGGTGCGGGAGCAGCAGGTGACACCCCGAGAGTTGGTAGCGACCGCAATCAGCCGAATCGAGCAGGTCAACCCCGTGCTCAATGCGGTTGTTGAGCGCCGTGACCCGTTGGTGCGCCAAGAAGCCGAGCAGGTGTCCGACGGTGTGTTTGCGGGCGTTCCGTTTCTGGTCAAGGACATGGATGGGGTGTTAGGGGGTGAGCCCAACACCGCTTCGTCCCGTTCGCTGCAGTCGTGGCGTCCGGTGCGCGATTCGGACCTGTTTGAGAGGTTCAAGTCCGCGGGCCTACTCATCGTGGGCAAGACCAACTGCCCGGAATTCGGCATCTTTGGCGTCACCGAATCCGAGTTGCGTGGCCCCGCGCGCAATCCGTGGAATGTCGAACACACCCCGGGTGGCTCATCGGGGGGCTCGGCGGCGGCCGTGGCGGCGCGGGTCGTGCCTATGGCGCACGGCGGCGACGGCGGCGGATCGATTCGGATTCCGGCGTCTGCCTGTGGGCTATTCGGGCTCAAGCCCAGCCGGGGACGGCAGCCGATCGGGCCCTATGCGTCTGAGTTCTGGGACGGCTACGTGGTGCCCGGTGTCATCAGCCTCTCGGTGCGGGATACGGCTGCTGCGCTCGACGCGACGCACGGCATGAGTCTCGGAGCGCCATATGCGGAGCCACCGGCACCTGACTCCTTCCTGGCCGCGTCGCAGGTACCGGTCCGGAAACTGCGGATCGGGTACTCGACTCAGGCCATGTTGGGCACTGAGATGCATCCGGACGCGGTCGCTGCGGTCCACGACGCGGCGGAGCTACTCAGCGAGTTGGGCCACGAGGTGATCGAACTCGACCTCCCACTCGACCGGGAGACACTGGCCCGTACCTACCTGGTGGTCGTGGCCGCTGGTATCGCAGCCGAGATCGCCGAAACGGAGCATCAGACCGGGCAGAAGCCGCGTCCCGGCGACTTCGAACTGCCGACCTGGTTCCTCGGTCAGGTGGGTCGCGAATTGAGCGCGCTCGAGCACACGCAGGCGCGCGAAACGGGCCAACGCCTGGGCTACGACTTGGCTGTGTACTTCGAGCACCATCACCTAGATGCCCATCTGAGCGCCACCATGGCCTTTCCGCCGGTCCGCGTCGGCGAACTGGCACCCACGCCGGTGGAACGAGCCGCGCTGGCGGCTTTGCGTCGAGCCTCGACCGGCCGTGCCCTGCGGCTGGTGCTCGACCAGTTGGCCGCGAACTCACTGGCCAAGACCCCGAACACCCAGGTGTTCAACATGACGGGTCAGCCGGCCATGTCGGTTCCACTCTGGTGGAACGATCAGGACTTGCCGGTCGGGGTCCAATTCGCGGCCCGCTTCGGGGACGAAGCCACGCTGCTCCAACTCGCAGCGCAGTTGGAGCAGGCGCGGCCGTGGTTCAACCGACGCCCACCGTTGACCGCCGACGCCTGAGCGAATCTCGGTACGCGGCGCTCAGGTGCGGCGCTCAGGTGCGCGCGGCCAAACTGGTCTGCAGATCTGAGACCACGGCGGCCGCCACGGCACGAAGGTCACCGCGTGCGGCTTGGGCCAGGGCCCGCTGGCGTTCATATCCGGCGCCACCGCTGATGATTCGTTCGATGCCGGCGAGTTCGGCCTCGCAGTTCAGTTGCTCGGCGACCGGAGCCAACCGCTGCATCGTCGCATGCAGATCCTCAACCACCAGACCCTCCCGGCTGCGGTCGTCGAGGATGATGATCGAATCCATCCCGTAGCGCGCGCTGCGCCACTTGTTCTCTTGCACGTGCCAGGGGGGCAAGGTGGGCAACGGCTCACCCGCGGCCAATCGGGTGTCCAAATCGGTGATCAGACAGTGAACCAATGCAACCACCGATTCAACTTCCTCGAAGGTCGCCATGGCATCGCAGATGCGCACCTCGATGGTGCCGAGGGTGGGGGACGGGCGGATGTCCCAGCGGATCTCATTGATCACGTCGATGACACCGGTGGTGTACATGTCGTCGACGTAGGACTCGTACTGCTCCCAGATGTCGAATTGGAAGGGCAACCCGGCCGTCGGCAGTTGCTGGAACAACAGCGCCCGATTCGACACGTAGCCTGTGTTCTGGGCGTCGTAGAAGGGGGAGGAGGCAGAGAGCGCCTGCAGGTGGGGGAAGTACCGAAGCAGGGAGTTGAGCACCGGCAGCACCCGGTCGCGCGCGGGCATTCCGACGTGCATGTGGATCCCATAGATGAGCATCTGGCGTCCCCACCATTGGGTTCGGTCGATCAGTGTTGCGTAGCGATCTGACTCGGTCACCAACTGGTCCTGCCAGGATGCGAAAGGATGCATCCCGGCGCTGAAGAGTTCGATGCCCAGCGGTTCGGCGACCGACGCCACCAGCGCCATCGACTCTGCCAGGTCGGCCATGGCCGACCCCACATTCGGGTGCACGTCCGTCACCAGTTCGACGGTGTTGAGCAGAAGCTCCCGATGCACCCGCGGGTTGGCCGCGCTGGCCAGTTCGGCGAACACCTCGTCGGCCCGCGAGACGAGGTCCTTCGATGCCGCGTCTACGAGGCCAAGTTCCCATTCCACGCCGAGGGAATGGGTCGCTGAGGCGTTGAAAGGAATCTTCATCGTGGCCGCAGCGCGCCGCATCGCTCGGCACCGCGAAGTGCAGTTCCTGGCCTGGTCGACATCAGTTGGACCTCCCGTTGCGGCCGTCGCGGTGGGGACTGGCCACCACGGCGAAGTATTGCCGGTCGAAACCGCAGCCGGCAACTGAGGTGGCTCGCCCGCCACGGACTGGGAGGTGCCGTGTGCAATCTCAACAATCTGGGCATCTCGCGTCGAATCGGTGCCATGATCGCTCGTATGGCTGACGAAGCAGATAGTCCGCGGGCTGCGGGCCAGCAGGACGACGGCTCGGCTGCACCTTCCCCGCCGCCGCCGGCGAAGCGACGCAAAGCGTGGACGCCGCTGCGGGTTCTCGGTTTGATCGTGGTGATCGCACTCGTGGGCGGCATTGGCTTCATCGTGGCGAAGTTGGTGATCGACGGCAGGACCACCAGCGACCGTCAGGCACAACTGCAGCCGTTCTACACTCCGCCGGCCGACGTACCGTCCGAGCCCGGGGCGGTGATCCGTACCGAGGCCATGGACAACGTGAGCCTGACCAACGGCAGTGCCGAACGCATCCTCTACACCAGCGTCAACAGCGCCGGAGATCCGATTGCCGTGTCCGGCATGGTGTTCACGCCCAACAATCGCGTACCGGACGCGCCGGTGGTGGCCTGGGCGCACCCCACCCTGGGGCAGGCGGATCAGTGCGCCCCCTCACGCTCGGCCAAACCGCTGTCGGACACGACGGTGTGGCTCGACGAGATGCTGGGCCGCGGCTGGGTGGTGGCCGCCACCGACTATGCCGGGCTCGGCACCCCGGGGCCCAAGTCCTACCTGCTGGGAGAACAGTCCGTGCAGGACCTGGTGAACTCGGTGCGGGCCGCCCGCACGGTGACCTCCGACGCTGGCGGGTCGACGTCTGCGGACTGGGTGGTGTGGTCGCATTCGCAGGGTGGTCAAGCGGCCCTGTGGACTGCGGCCGAGGGGCAGAAAGTGGCACCCGAACTGAATCTTCGGGCGGTGGCCGCCGCCGCACCTGCCGCGGAGTTGGCCGAAATCATGACCGCTCAGTGGGACACCGAAGTCGCTTGGGTGATCGGCCCGGAAGCCGCCCAGACGTTCGAGGTCGCCTACCCCGACCTCGACGTTATGGGGGCGCTGTCCGAAGCCGCCCGGAAAGCAATGTCTGATCTGGAGTCCAAGTGCATCTTGGGGCAGGGCCTTGATGCCGTCGCGCTGACCACGTTGCAGCAGAACTTCTTCACCGCCGATCCCACTCAGGATCCGGCGTGGTCGCAGATCGTCAGCGAGCAGACTCCGCCGCTGCCACCCGAGGGCATGCCGATCCTGCTCGTTCAGGGGACGGCCGACGAAGTTGTGCTGGCGCCCACCAACGCGCTGCTGCAGAACTCATGGTGCGACGCGGGGGTGAACTTCTCGGCGCTGTGGCTCGGCGACGTGAATCACGCCAAGGCCGCAGTCATCGGCGGACCGGCAGCGGTGGAGTGGCTCGCAGCCCGCTTCGCAGGCGAGCCGGCGGTGCCCAACTGCTCCTTCCCGCCCCCCGTGCAGCCAGCGACGCCGGTGGATTGATGCGCTCACTCGCCCCCGGGGGTATCCCTGGCGCGAGGTATCGTCGACCGTGAACCATTGATCCGCGGCCCGGGAGAGTGTGTGATGCAGAAGAAGTCATGGTCCGAACTGAGCCCGCTGCAGCGTCGGATGATCACCATCGGGGCGGTCGCGGAGGTCGTGCTCACCAGTGTTGCCGCTATTGACCTCGTGCGCCGCCCTGCTGAGCAGGTGCGCGGACCGAAGTTGCTGTGGGCACCGGCGCTGGTGGTGCAGCCGGTGGGTCCGGTTGCGTATCTGCTGTTTGGCCGGGTCAGGTAGCGGGCAGCTGCTGGTGGCGTACGGGAGCCACCCGTGAGCCCACTCAAAGGGGGCCGCGCGCGGGCCCGCATGGCAAGCGTGGAGCGGCGGTTTGAGGTTCGCCGGGCGCACACCTTGGCGCTCATCGAGCAGCGGTCGCTCACGGCGCGCCTCTACTCGGCGATCCGTGGTGTGATCCGCCAGCAGAGCCAATACCGGCTCAGCCTAGATGCGGCGGGCGCCGCGTTCTGGCTGGTCATTGCGGTGTTCCCGGCAGTAGTGGCCGTCATCATGATCTTCGGGCTCGTCGTTGACCCGACGACTTTGGCCGCTGACGTGGAGGAGCTCACCCGTCGGTCGCCGAACTCCTTCGGTGCGGTGGTGGCCACTCAGGCCCAGCAGGTGGCGGCCAGCGATGCGGGCTCCTTGAGCATCGGGCTGGTGGTGTCGCTGGTAGTGACCCTGTGGAGCGTCTCGAGCGGGGGGTACGCGATGTTCCGCGCGATACGCCAGGCCTACGATCTGCCGCCGCAGAACTACGTCGTGGCTCGGTTGCGGGCGTTCATCGCGGCCCTGGTCGCCGTTGTCGCACTCGGCGCTGCGGTCGGTGCCACCGCCCTCGGTGTCGACTGGACATCCAAGGCCTCAAGTTCGGTTCGGGGCCTCGTGCTCGCACTGGCAGCCGTCGCCATCGTTGTCGTGTTCGGGGCGCTGGTGCTTTTCACCTTCCGCTATTCGATCGCGGCTCGCGCACCGATGAGATCGCTGCTGCCGGGCACCGTGATCGGCACCTTGACCACCGTGCTCGTGCTGCTGGGAGCAGGACTGTTCGGCTCCTACGCGATGAACTATCAGGCCATCTACGGCGCGCTAACAGGCATCGTCGTGACCCTTCTGGCCGCCTATACCGTGATGTACATCCTGCTGCTCTGCGCAGTCTTCAACCAGGAGTGGCATCCGCTACCCACCGATCTTCCCGGTCAGTTGAAGCTGCCCATCTAGGCCTGGCGTCCGGACGGGTTGGTCTTTGCTGCCGTCCGTCGATGCCGCCGCGCGGCGCTGCAACTCGGAGTGGCGGGCGGCCGGAGTGTCCGGGGTGCGACCTAGACTGATGAACCATGTGTGGAATCGCAGGTGTCTTCGGCGACGAGCAGTTCACGTCGGCCGTGATCGGGCCCATGCTGGAGGTCATCACCCACCGTGGCCCGGACGACGAGGGGCGTCTGACCGCGCCAGCGTTCTCCTTCGGGATGCGGCGGCTGTCGATCATCGACGTTGCGGGTGGGCATCAGCCGATCTGGAACGAAGACGGCACGGTTGCCATCGTCTTCAACGGTGAGATCTACAACTTCCTGGAGTTGCGCGAGGAGTTGCTCGCTGCCGGGCACGAGTTCGCCACGAACACCGACACCGAGGTGATCGTCCACCTCTACGAGGAGGTCGGTCGTCTTTCCCTGACCGCCATGCTGAACAAGTTGCGTGGGATGTTCGGTTTCGCAATCTACGACGTCACCGAGCAGAAGATGGTGATCGCGCGTGACCAGTTCGGCATCAAGCCGGTCTACTACCGGACCGAAGAGGTCGACGGCAGTCTGCGGATGCGGTCCTTCGGTTCCGAGATCAAGAGCCTGCTCAAGGACCCGCGCTACGTTCCCCAGGTCAACGACGAGGCCGTCCGGCAGTACCTGTCGTTTCAGTTCAACCCACTGCCCGAGACCTTCTTCGAAGGCATCAGCCGGCTGCTGCCCGGCAGCTACGCGGTCGTCGACCTGCACACCGGCAAGTTTCAGATCGGCCGCTACTGGACCTACGAATTCGCGCCCCCCTCGCTGACCAGTGACGACGCCGACCTCATGGCGGAGGACATCCGCACCACCATGCGCGATTCGGTGGAACACCACATGATCGCTGATGTCCCGGTGGGGGCCTTCCTCTCCGGCGGCGTCGACTCAGCCATCACCGTCACCTTGATCCAAGAGCGTCGCAAGGCGCTCGGGCTGGACCCGGTGAAAACGTTCACGATCGGTTTCAACGAGGTCAGCGAGATCGCCGAGGCACGAGAAGTTGCAGAGCGCATCGGCAGCGACCATCACGAGATCATCATCTCCATCGACGAGTACCTCGATGTGCTGCCGAAGGTGGCCTGGTACTTCGACGAGCCGGTGGCCGACCCGTCGGCGGTTTCGCTGTACTTCGTTGCGCGCGAGGCCCGCAAGCACGTGACCGTGGTGCTCTCCGGCGAAGGCGCGGACGAACTCTTCGGCGGCTATCTCATCTACCGCGAGCCGTTGGCCTTGGCCCCGGTGGCGAAGAGCCCCAATTGGTTTCGGCGCAAGGTGGTTGCACCCCTGGTCGACACCAAGCCGGCGTTCAAGGGCAAGGGCTACCTGCGCCGAGCACTCACACCCTTCACGGATCGCTACATCGGAAACGCGTACGTTTTCAAACCCCACGAGGCCCGCGAAATCTGGCGCGGCCCAAGTGCGTCGCCGAACCACGAACGGCCCGGCGATGTGCTCGCCGAAACCGTGCCGGGTTTCGAAGCCGAATCGGAGTCGCGACGGATGCAGCTGGTCGACATGCACTACTGGCTTCCCGGGGACATCCTCGCGAAGGCCGACCGCATGACTATGGCCCATTCACTGGAGTTGCGGGTGCCCTACCTCGACATGAAGGTCGCGGACGTGTCGGCGCGGATCGCCGACGAACTGAAGTACCGCGACGGCACCACGAAGTGGATCCTGCGACGCGCATTCGAAAGCATCCTTCCCCAGACCACCGCTGACCGAGCAAAACTCGGGTTCCCCACGCCCGTCAAGCACTGGCTCACGCGCAACCCGGGTTGGTTCCGCGAGCAGATCGTGTCGAATTCCTACATGGCTTCGAGGTTCGATCTCGAAGCCATCGATCGGCTCTTCTCCGAGCACGCCGCTGGCACGGCTGACAACGCCCGCAAGATTTATCTGCTCACGATGCTCGCTCTCTGGCACGACAACTACTTCGGCGCGACGGAACCGACGGACCTGGCTGAAGTCGGCGAGTTGGCTTCGTAGCTCCCGTAGGGCCGCGCGAGGTCGACTCACTCACCGCCGCACACGAGGGCGGCGGCTACAGCAGCGTCCGCCGCACGCTCTCACCCGCGGCGTAGGCGGCCATCAGCCCGGTGATGCTGGCGTGGTCGATCAGCACGCCGTCGTCGTAGCGTTTGACGCGCGAGAAGAGGCCGTCCGCGTCGCAGCCAGTTGCCCAGGCGCGCTCCAGGTATTGGCGCGGTCCCGCACTCGTCAGGCTGTTGTCGGCGGCGCTGGTTGCCAGCACAGCTCGCCACCAGATGCAGGCGAACACGGCTGGCTGTGCGACCAACGCGTCCACGGGCAGGCCGCGCACACCCGCCTCGGTGAACCGCCTGGCACTGTCCTGGTCACCTAGGAGGTCAGCCAACCGCAGCGCGAGACCCTGGTTGTAGGCCCACACGCTCGGCTCGATGCTGCCGTCAGCCCGCTGGTGATCGGCAATCAGTCCGTCTGATCGCAGCAGCGGACCGCCAAGGAAGTCATGGGCAGCCTGGGCGTGGGAACGAAATCGGCGGCGTTCGCTGAGCGCCAAGGCCGGGCTATGAACCGCCAATGCGGCGAATAGCACCCCGGCCGCCCCGGTCGAGCACGCGTTCAACGTCGTGCCGCCCTCGACCCACCGGACCGCGCCAGACGGCTCGCAACCCGTCGCCACGAATCGCCCGATCTCTGCGGCGCGGGACCACCAACGCAATTCGCCCGTGGCCAGGGCCCGCTGGGCGGCAACGAGACCGAGCCAGGCGTTGTCATCGAAGTAGCGCCTGCCACGCGGGCGATGGTCGAGGTAGCCCTCGCCCCGCCGGTACCAGGCCAGCGACTGCCACAGCGACTCCGTGTCCGGGTGGGTGTCGGTGGCAACTCCATCAGTTGATTCGACCACGCTCGCGCACCACAGCACTTGCGACAGCGGCCACGCGGCCAGCCGTCGACGACTCCTCGCCTCGCACACCTTGATCCTCGGCCCTCGTCCGTGCACCCCTGCGGCCACCAGTGCGCACCAGGCCGCGTGGGCTCGTCGTGACCACGCCATGGCGGCCGGAGCCGAGTCCGAGGGGGCCTGGTCGTGGGTTGCGCGATCCATCGGGCCAGTATCTCCGGAGGTCCGTGGATGTGTCCGCTGACGGCGCTTGGATCGCGCTCTTGCTGGGTCCGCATTAGCCTACGCGCATGGCCAGACCCTCAGCCCGCGACTTCACCGACGAACGAGCGATGCTCGAGTCCAACCTGGACTTCCACCGAAAGCTGGCCAGGCATCGAGTAGCAGGACTGAGCGAAGAGAAGGCGAAGACCCGACTGGTTCCGTCGTTGACAACGCCAGCCGGGATCATCTCCCATCTGGCCGCCGTCGAGCGGTTCTGGTTCGTCAAGGTATTCGCCGGACAACCCTGGGTCGCGCCCTGGAGCGGTGGGGATCGCGACGCTGACTGGCGCGTGGACGACGTCCCGACCGAGCAGATACTGGCTGACTACAAAGACGCCACGAACACGTCGCACCGGATAGTCGCAGAGCATGACTTGTCCGAATTCGCCATCAACGGCGCCAGCGTGCACGAGCCGGTGACGCTTCGCTGGATCATGGTGCACATGATTGCCGAAACGTCCCAGCACAACGGCCACCTCGACATCCTCTGCGAGCAATTGGACGACGACACTCTGTGACGCGTCCGCCATCGACCGTGTGGTGTCTTTCTCCGGCGTGGTCAGCTCGGTGGCGGTGGTGCTGATCCTGGTGGCGGATCGCGACGACCTCCCTCGCTGTGGTGTGCTGGTCCGTGGGGTCAGTGGCCTTCGGTGGTGCGTTGGACGTCTGGGCCCGGTGAAGACGAGCACATCCGCGACGACGTGAGGCAGGAATCGATGTCGGACTTCTTGGACGGGTTGTACCCCTATCGGCACACCAGCCACACGTTTCAGTCGATAGAGGACGCACCCCGCCCCCGCGCCGACGTGCTGGCCGAAATCCATGGCATGGCCGAGGCCGAGGACGAGAAGGGGGCCGCCGGGCTGGTGTCCGGCAGCCTCTATTCGGGCGACCACGAGCACTATGCCTTCTTGGCCGAGGTCTTCGAGCAGTTCGCCCACGCCAACATCCTGCAGCGCGACATGTACCCCTCGGCGACGAAGTTCGAGGCCGAGATCATCGCGATGGCTCTCGATCTGCTGCATGGCGATCCCGCTACTGGGGCCTGCGGGGTCGTGACGAGCGGTGGCTCGGAGAGCCTGATCACCGCGCTCTTCTCCTATCGCGAGCAGGCGCTGGCCGAGCGGGGCGTGACCAAGCCGAACGTCGTCCTGCCCGTGACGGCCCACGTGGCACTCGACAAGGGCGCGCATTGGATGGGCATCGAGGTGCGACACGCCCCGCTGCGCGAAGACTACCGAGCCGATGTGGCTGCCATGGCTGAGCTGATCGATGAGAACACCATCGCCCTCGTGGGCTCGGCCGCCAACTACCCGCACGGCCTCGTCGATCCCATCACCGAACTCGGTGAGTTGGCGCTCGATCGCGGACTCGGACTCCACGTCGACGGCTGCCTGGGCGGGTTTCTGCTGCCGTGGGTCGAGCAACTGGGGTACGACGTGCCCGACTGGGACTTCAGGGTGCCCGGGGTGACGTCGATCTCGGCCGACACCCACAAGTACGGCTACGCCTTGAAGGGCACATCGGTGCTGCTGTACGCCTCGCCGGAGCTGCGCCGTCAGCAGTACTTCACGTACCCGGACTGGCCCGGCGGGCTCTACCTCTCGCCAGGTCTGGCAGGGTCCCGCTCAGGCGGTTTGGTCGCCTCAACGTGGGCGGCCCTGGTGACGACAGGTGCGGATGCCTATCGAGCCGCTGCCGCGGACATCATGACCACGGCAACCACCATTCGCCGTGGCGTGGCGGCGACGCCGGGCATCGAAGTGATCGGGGATCCCACGTTCCTCGTTGCGTTTACCGCCGCGGAGGTGGCCGGTGACGGCGGCGAGCCGATCGACATCTATCTGGTCAACGATGCGCTGATAGCGGCCGGATGGCGGTTGAACTCGCTGCAGTTGCCAGCGGCGCTGCACTTCTGTGTTACCCGACCGAATACGGCCCCCGGCCTCGCGGAGAGATTCGTCACCGACCTTGGCGAGGCCGTTCGGTACGCAGAGCAGAACCGGGGAACGGCAGCCCAGTCCGGTGCGATGTACGGCTTCGGCGGCACACCCGCGGGAAACGAGGCCATCAACGGCCTCATGGTGGCGGTGCTGGACGCGATGCACGCCGTGGCCCCGCTCGATTGACGCAACGGAACGGTCATGACTCAACCTTGGATCCTCGCCATCGACCTTGGCAACGGTGGCCCGAAGGTGGCGGCGGTGAGCCTCACCGGCGAAATCCTGGCCGACCGGATGGAGGGCGTGAGCGTCACGATCAGCCAGGACGGCACCGCCACACAGGATCCCGTTGAGTGGCTGTCGGCGTTGCAGATCGCTGCCCGCGGCGTCACCGCGGCGGTCGAGGGGGCCGACCTACACGCCGTGGCCATCACGGGCCAATGGGGCAGTTCGGTGCCGGTGGATTCCGACGGCAATCCGGTCGGCCCGGCCCTGCTGTGGGCGGACACCCGCGGCGGCCGCTACGTCGAGCCCATCGTGGCCGGCCGATTCACCGTCGCGGGCTACGCGCCCCACAAGGTGTTGCCGTGGCTGCGCATCACCGGTGGAGTGCCCAGCAACGCTGGCGATGATCCCACCGGGCACTGGCAGGTGCTGACTCACGAATTGGCCGATATTGGTCGGCGTACGCGATACCTGCTGGAGCCGGTGGACTTCCTGGCCGCCCAGCTCACGGGAGTGGTGGCCGCAACTCCGGCGTCCATGGTCCTCAGCTGGCTGACCGACAATCGGCCCGGGGCGCCGCTGCGCTATGTGCCGGAGCTGGTGGCGAAGTCCCGTCGGCCGGCGCAGTCGCTGCCGCCCTTGCGTCCCACGGGTTCCGTGCAGGGCCGGTTGCGGCCCGCGGTCGCGTCCGCGTTCGAGGTGCGTTCCGGCGTCCCGGTGATCACGGGCATTCCCGATTTCCACGCGGCGGCGCTGGGTAGCGGGGCCATCACACCGTTCGCCACGCACTTGGCGGTGTCCACCACAGCGTGGTTATCGGCGCCGGTGCCCTTCAAGAAGACCGACATCACCCACACCATTGCCACCGTGCCTGGTCTGGAGGGTCAGCATCCGTTGGTCATCAACAACATCGACACGGCTGGCGCGGCACTGACCTGGTTGCGCGAGCAGATCATCGCGCCGGCCGACGGCCTGCTGGGCGGCGGTAGCGGAATCGGCGCCGACGGTGCCGCCGCGCCCGGCCTACCACCGTCGTTCGACGCCCTCACCTCGCTGGCGGCCAGCGCGCCGGCAGGCAGCGAGGGGGTTCTCTTTGCGCCGTGGCTGACGGGGGAGCACTCCCCAGTGGCCGACAAGAACATCCGTGCAAGCTGGCTCAACCTCTCATTGCGAACCGACCGCGCGATGCTCGTTCGGTCCGTGCTCGAGGGCGTCGCGTACAGCACGCGTTGGTTGTTGGGCCCCTACGAGAAGTTCCTCGGTCGGAGAGTGGACGAGGTTCGAGTGCTCGGTGGCGGCGCCCAGTCAGACGTGTGGTGCCAGATCTTCGCCGACGTCATGGACGTGCGGCTCGTGCGCGTAGCCAACCCACGGCAGGCACAAGTGCGTGGCGTGGCGCTCTGGGCTCGCGTCTGCCTCGGGGAACTCAGCCTCACTGAAGCTGCTCAACAGGTGCCCATGGATCGCACCTTCGCGCCCTCCCCAGCGAACCGGGCCGAATACGACCGCCTCTTCGCCGAGTATCGAACCCTCTACTCAAGGTTGAAGAAGACGTACCGGCGGCTGAACGCGCGTTAGTTCTTTGGTGTTGTCGCACGTTCGCCTGGAAGGGCGATCCGGGCCCGGAGTGAAGGGGAAACGCCTCCGAGCCTTCGACCCCTGTGGGAGAATCGCAGCATGGCAGTGGCGTACTCCGACATGGAGCGGGTTTTTGCTGCCGGCGATTCAGGGGCGCTTTCGTCGGCATACAGCATGTGGGGCGCACTGGTCTACACCGTCGCCAGGCGAGGCTCGGACTCCGCTGAAGCGGCCAGCGACATCACGCGGCACACATTCCTCTCGGTTTGGTGTGGGGGTGGCGCTTCAACCGGACTCGACCTGAAGTCGAGGTTGGTGTTGACGGCTCGCACATTGGTGCATCGGCACCTGTCCGGTCGAGGGGCTACCACCGAAGAGCACCGGGCGGCCGATGAGGTGATCGATCGCGTCGTGGTGCGCGACGAGTTGACCGCACTTGCTGAACCCGTGCGATCGGCGACGCTTGCTGCGCTCGCCGCCGGAGCCAATGCGGACGCCGCTGGCCGTGGCGGCCAGCTCTCGCCCGAAGAGACCGCGCTTGCGGTCACGGTTGGGCTGCAGCAACTATCACGCGGATTGGCGGGCAGCCGAAGTGTCTGACCTCGCTGCCACGCACTGCGACGACGTGGGCCTGGCCCTGATGGCGACGGGGCAGCCAGCCCCCTCTGCGGTCTTCGATCGCCACAGCCAAACATGCGCGGAGTGCTCCGAACGATCCCAAGCCCTGAACGAGGCGGCGCGGGTGGCGCGCGCGTCGCTCGGCGAGCGTGCCTCTCTGCAGCCGCCCGCCACGGTGTGGCGAGCCATCTCACAGGTGGCCGAGGAGGGTGCGCGGCACCCCGAACTCGTGGTGGAGTTGCCCGTTGCCGCGCCTGCGGTGCTGGGCGAGTCCGCCCCCGCAGTCAAACGTTGGCCCTGGCTGGTCGCCGCGCTGGTACTCGTGGTGTTGATTCTCTTGGCCGTGCTCGGATTCGCCCTAGCATCGTGAACCACCCCGGCCGACCCGGGGCTAGGCGCGAATCGCACGCCCACGTGCCCACGCGCGCAGGGCGTCGACGTCCTCAGCCCGAAGCACAGACAGTGGGACCGTGGCGGCGGCCTCCCGAACGAGCACCTCGGTGCTCAGGTCCGCGCCCGCCGCGTAGGCGGCGTAGAGCGAACTGACCACCACCGACTCGATCTCGGCACCCGAGAAGCCTTCGGTGGCGGCCGCCAACCCCGCCAGATCGAACAGGTCCACGGGCCTGCCTCGGCCCGACAATTGGGCGGCGAAGATGGCCGCGCGCTCCTGCGGGCCGGGCAGATCCACGAAGAAGACCTCGTCGAATCGCCCGCGGCGGGTGAGTTCCGGCGGCAGTTTGGTCACGTCGTTGCTGGTGGCGACCACGAAGATCCCCGCGGGGCGCTCCTGCAGCCATCGCAGCAGCACGCCGAGTACTCGGGAGGCCGCGCCACCGTCGGCGTCGCCACCGCCCTGGAATGCCTTCTCGATTTCGTCGATCCACAACACGACCGGTGTCATCGCTTCGATTGCTTCAAGGGCCCCCACGAGCCGCTGCTCGGATTCGCCGATGAACGAGCCGTGCATGCGGCCGGTGTCGAGAGCCACGAGCGCCATGCCCCAGGAGGTGGCGATGGCCTTGGCCACGAGGGACTTTCCGGTGCCGGGCACGCCGGTGAGCAACACACCTCTGGGCAGCGGCAGGCCGTAGGCGCGAGCCGCGGGTTCGAAGGCCCGACCACGTTCAGACAACCAGGTCTTGAGCGTGTCCAGGCCGCCCACCGTTGCCAGCGGCACGTCCGTGGCGATGAGATCCAGTGGTGAATCGTTACTCAGCAGGTGGGCCTTGGCGGCCCGGATGCCGGCCAGGTCATTGTCTCCCAGAACGCCGTCGACCACCGTGTGCTCCACGATGAGGCGCTCCGCTTCGATCAGGGTGAGCCCGCGCAGCGAATCCAGTAGCGCCGTTCTGGCGCTGGCTGACAGCCGAATCGACATCCCGCTGCGCGCGAGGCCGCTAGCGGTTCGGTCGAGCAGGGCCGAGAGCTCCGCGGTGTCCGGCGGCGTTGGCCGGTACAGGGCCGCCTCGGGCGAGAGGTCGGCCGGCACGGAGCTGCCCAGCCCGGTGAGGACAAGGGTTCGTCCCGGCACCGGTTGCTGGGCCAGTTCCTTCGCCCGACGCAGGGCGAGCGAGTCGTCCCGAATCCCGGCTGCATCCAGAAAGAGATACACACCTGGCTGGGGCGAGTCGGAGACGAAAGCGATGGCCTGCGCGATGTCGGTTGTGCCGGCCACGGGGGCTGACGGCTGATTGCCGCGGGGCGCTCCGTGGGGCCGCAACCCGCGCGACACCGTCCACGTCCACACCGGAAGGCCGAGCGGATCGGCGACGCCTCGGACCAACCCCAGCAGCCGCTTCTCGTCCCGCCCGACGGCGATCAGGAGTTGGTGTCGCGATGCGAGCAGCGTGCGCAGGTCGCGTGAGGGTGACCGCGTGGGTGGGGGAGTCATGAGCTGCGCCGCGTGCCGCGGTTGGCTACTCCGCGCTGGTCTCGACGGGTCCCCAGTGCTCAACCATGGGCGGTTCCGAGTAGTGGGGTCCGAGTAACTCGCGCCAGCGCGGGAAACGGTTGGACTCGCGGAATCCCACCAGGTGGTCGTCCAACGTGTTCCACAGGATCGTGACCAAGTAGACGTGGGGTCGCTCCACGCCGCGCTGCACGGTCAGGCCGCGGCACCCGGGGGTTTGTTCCACGAGTCCTCGCGCCGTGGCGATGGCGGCCTCGAAGTCCGCCTCGTGCCCGGGCTGAATCGACATGTATGCGGTCTCGGTGATCATGATGAGAACTCCTGCGTCGGCGACGGGACCACCTTAGCCACCTCGACCGCCCGACTCTTGGACGCGAACAACAAGGGTGCGACCCGACAGCGGCGATGGTCGTGGCGGCGGACATCAGCAGCGCAGCAAGCGCCAGGCGCCTCAACTGAAACGTGTGGCTTCAGAACCTGATTTCGGACCGGTCAGCCAGGAACAGGGCTTGGTTACCGACCGCGATTGAACCACGCTTGTCGCCGATGGTCGACGTCGCGACGCCCACGCCATCGTCATCGAGGAATGACTGCGCGGTGATCCACATGCTCTTGCCCACGGGTTCGCGCAGCGCATGGACGGTGAGGTCGGTGCTCACGAAGACCGCGTCGTCGGAGTCTGCAAGAGAACTGAGGCTTGACGTTGCTCCGGCCAGGAGCGCCACCAGTGGCATTCCGGTGGCGGGTTCGGAGTCGACGAGGTTGACCCTCGGACGGGCCCACACGGTGGTGCGGCCCACCCCGCCGATCGTCCCCTCACTAGCTCGCCAACGGATGGCCTGACCGAAGCCCTTGGACCAGGTGGCAGGTGACGTCACCTTGCTACCGCGCGGCGGCACTGCAACGGGCTCAACTCCATCGGGATTCGAATCCAGCGGCGCTCGCTTGGTGCGCCAAGCGCTGAGGCGCATTATCGGGTCTGAGTAGCCGGCGCGGAACATCTCGGCCTCCACCAGGCTCGCGAAGTGCCCCTCCTGCACCACCTGGGCCGTGACTGCGATGGCTCCCAGCGGAATCGGGTCCATGATGTCCACCGAGATCCGGTTGGTCAGCGGTGCCGGAGTTGGGATCGATAGCCGCTCCAACGCCCACACCAGGAGGGCGCACGCCGGCCCCGCGTGCTGGTGCTTCTTGCTCCATGGGCTCGCGGTGTGGGCCGTTGCCACGAACGTGCCGCTGTAGGCGTCCTCGGAGAAGGTCTCCGTCTCGACCACGCCCTCATAGAACATGCTGCCTGGCTCTGATGTCTCCACCTTGGCGCCTCTCGTTGGTCGTGGACAGGCCAAGCTGTGCGACAGCACAGACAAGCCCTTCACTCATTGTTTCCGATCGGTTTTCCGACTCCTACCAGATTGCCTCCCAACCACGCGTACCCGATGTTCACTCGCGGACGTATTAGTGGCAGGCTGGGAACATACTTCCATCTCAACCGGCATAGGAGAGCGCTGATGACCATTCCCGGACTCGAGAATCCGCCGACTAGGAACAAGAAGCTCCTCGAGTGGGTGGAAGAGGTGGCTGCCCTCACACAACCCGATCGAGTCGAGTGGTGCGACGGCTCCGACGCCGAGTGGGATCGGTTGACCGCCGACATGGTGGCTAGCGGCACCTTCATCCAATTGAATCCCGCCAAGCGGCCCAACTCCTTCCTGGCCCGATCCAACCCCTCAGACGTGGCCCGCGTGGAGGACCGCACCTACATCTGCTCCAACCGCGAGATCGACGCGGGTCCGACGAACAACTGGATGGAACCCACCGAGATGCGCGGGATCCTCAAGGGCCTGTTCGCCGGTTGCATGCGCGGCCGGACGATGTACGTGATCCCGTTCTCCATGGGTCCGCTCGGCTCGCGCATCAGCGAGTTGGGAGTGGAAATCACGGACTCCCCGTACGTCGTGGTCAACATGCGCATCATGACCCGCATGGGCAACCAGGCGCTGGATCTCATTGGCGAGGAGGGCGACTTCGTCCCGGCCCTGCACTCAGTGGGATACCCGCTGGTCGATGAGGACGGAAACGCTCGCGACGACGTGGCTTGGCCGTGCAACGACACCAAGTACATCGTGCAGTTCCCGGAGAGCCGCGAAATCTGGTCGTATGGCTCCGGTTACGGAGGCAATGCCCTGCTCGGCAAGAAGTGTTTCGCGCTGCGCATCGCGTCTGCCATGGCCCGCGATGAGGGCTGGTTGGCCGAGCACATGCTGATCCTCAAACTCACCTCGCCCCGCGGTGACGTCAAGTACCTGACGGCTGCCTTCCCGTCGGCCTGCGGCAAGACGAACCTCGCCATGCTCGAACCCACGCTGCCCGGCTGGAAGGTCGAGACGGTGGGCGACGACATCGCCTGGATGCGCTTCGGCGATGACGGCCAGTTGCACGCCATCAACCCGGAGGCCGGTTTCTTCGGCGTCGCCCCCGGCACCAGCATGAAGACCAACGCCAACGCGATGCGGACGCTGGACCCTGGCAACTGCATCTTCACGAATGTGGCGCTCACCGATGACGGTGACGTCTGGTGGGAGGGCATGACCGAGGAGGTGCCCGACCACCTCATCGACTGGAAGGGCAACGACTGGACCCCGGAGTCGGGCGAACTCTCCAGCCACCCCAACTCGCGATTCACGGCACCTGCCTCGCAGTGCCCGTCGATCGCTGACAACTGGGAGGACCCAGCCGGCGTGCCGATCTCCGCGGTGCTGTTCGGCGGCCGTCGTGCCACCAACGTGCCGCTGGTCAACGAGGCGTTGTCGTGGAACCACGGTGTGTTCATCGGCGCCACGATCGCCTCCGAGCAGACCGCTGCAGCGGAGGGCACCGTGGGCGCGCTGCGCCGCGACCCGTTCGCAATGCTGCCGTTCTGCGGCTACAACATGGCGGACTACTGGGGTCACTGGGTCAAGATCGGCGAAGAGGGGGACGAGTCCAAGCTGCCCAAGGTCTACCAGGTGAACTGGTTCCGCAAGGATGCCGACGGCAGGTTCATTTGGCCTGGATTCGGCGACAATTCACGGGTGCTCGCCTGGATCATCGACCGGGTCGACGGCGTGGTTGAGGCCGAAGAGACGGCGATCGGTCGTCGGCCGCTGGCCGAGGACCTCGACGTCAGTGGGCTTGACCTCACGCCCGAGCAGCTGACCGAACTCTTCGAGGTGATTCCGGAGACCTGGCTCGCGGAGTGCGCCCTGACCGATGAGTACTTCGACAAGTTCGGCGACCAGGTGCCAACTGCGCTGCGCCAAGAGCTCTCCAACCTCGAGGTCCGCCTGACGGAGGCCGCGAACAACGCCTGAGGCTGGGGGCCCTGAGGGCCGTCCTGCCGAGTGCAACGCGAGGGCCCCCGCTGCCGGAAGTTCCGGTATCGGGGGCCCGTCGGCGTGCAACGCTATTGCGAGGTTGGCTAGGAGACGACTCCGAGTGATGTGGGCATCACCGCGGCGGCAATCTCGTCGGCGGCCAACTTGGCACCTTCGCCGCGTTGGCGCGGGAACTGCGGGACTGCGACCTTCAGGTAGACGCGCTCGCGCTCTTCCTCGGTGAGGCCGCCCCAGACTCCGTAGGGTTCCCGTGCGCGGATCGCGTAGTCGGCGCACTCAACGCGGACGGAACATCGGGAGCAGACGGCCTTCGCACTTCGGTCCCGGCGTACTCGCGCCAGCCCCCGCTCATTTTGCGGATGAAAGAACAGGTCGGGGTCCGCCTCCCGGCACGCCCCCACTTCCTGCCATTCCCACGTTGCATCTGCCGGCACCTGCGAAAGCGGTTGTTGCGGCACGAAGCGTCTCCCGTCGTCACGTCTAGCCGACCCTTGTGGTCGGCGATCGAGGCATCAGATAGTCAGCGATAAATGCCGCTGACCTGCAATGACGCTAGTGAGAGGGAGTGCTGCAAGGGATCATCCGTTCGGTGTCTGTGGTATCGGCTGAACGGACGAATTGTGGTCTCCGTCACACCTGGGTGTGACGGAGACCGCCGTGAGACTTGGGCTACTGGCTGGCTTCTGCCTGCTGCTTCTCGATGTCGGCACGGACCTCGTCCATGTCCACGTCGCGCACCGCTTTGACCAGCTCTTCGAGGTTGTTCTTGGGCAGCGCCCCCGGCTGGCTGTAGATCACGATTCCATCGCGGATTGCCATGAGGGTGGGAATCGAGCTGATGCGGAACTCCGCGGCGAGTTGCTGCTGGGCTTCGGTGTCGACCTTGGCGAACACGAAATCCGGGTTGTCCTCGGAAACCTGCTCGTAGACCGGGCCGAACATGCGGCACGGGCCACACCATTCCGCCCAGAAGTCGATGAACACGGTCGAGTTGTTCTCGACGGTGTCCTTGAAGTTGTCCAGCGTCACTTCTACGGTGGCCATGATTCTCCTGTTCTGATTGAGCCACATCACGTGCATCGTGGGCACGTGCGGCGCTTGGCGCGCCGTCCGGGTGTGGCAACGTTAGCCTTCGACGACAATATTCCCCGGGGGGTATTTTTGCCCGCCCAGCGGCCGCGGCCGCAAGGCCAGTGACGGCGTTCCGCATCCGCACCGCCTAAGCGGGGCTCCGCAGGGCATTCGTCGGCACTGGTGACCACAATAGGTCTCGTGGCGCGAATCAGCAGCGGGTTGGGCGACCCGGGCGAGGCCTTCACCGGCGCATTGCTCGTCGCGACGCCCCTCATCGACGAGCCAACCTTTCGCCGATCAGTGGTGCTCTTGCTGGAGCACGACGAGGCGGGCACCTTAGGAGTCGTACTGAACGACCTGTCGGCCGTGCCGGTCGAAGAGGTGGTGCCCGGTTGGGAGTGGGTGCTGCATCCGCAGATCGCCCTTGGCGGCCCCGTGCAGGCCGATGCGGGGGTCGCCGTCGCGAGTTTGCGGCAGGGCATACGCGAGGTGCTCCCAGATGGTGTCAGGGCGCTCAGCGGGCTCTGGGCGGTCATCGATTTGGAGCGTGAGCCCGATTCGCTCGCGCCGGTCCTGGCCGATGCGCAACTGTTCGTGGGCTATGCGGGCTGGGCAGCCGGTCAACTCGACGATGAGTTGGAGCAGGGATCCTGGTGGGTGGTGGATTCCGCGGCCGGCGACCTCGAGCTGGCCCGGCGCAGCCCCCGGGACTACGCCTGGTCGAAAGTCCTACGACGTCAACCCAATGATCTGCGGTACGCCAGCACGTTCCCGCCGGATCCGGCCCTGAACTAGTGCACGCGACGCACGCGGCCTCGTTCCCAGTCGGGAATTAGGATGGTCCGCATGACAACACCTCTGGATACACCCGGACTCTCTGGTGGGACGCTCACCGAGGAGCGCACCGACGAGCGGCTCGATGAGGGCGACCACGAGCGATTCGCGCACTTCGTGCGCAAGGACAAGATCGTGGAGAGCGCGGTGACCGGTGAGCCTGTGATCGCCCTGTGCGGCAAGGTGTGGGTGCCCAACCGCGATCCCTCGAAGTTCCCCGTCTGCCCCGACTGCAAAAAGATCTACGAGGGTATGGCCGGCGGCGGTTCCGGCGGCGACGATTCCGACTGAGTCAGGTGCCCCGGAGCACGGCCCGAGAGCCAGCTGATCGTAGGGTCTTGTGCTCGTGAGATTCCCACGGTTGGCCGCAGCCGGACCAAAGCTGCGGCCGTGGCAGGAGCGGGCCCTGGCCGCATACGCCGAGACTTCGCCGCGGGACTTCCTCGCGGTCGCGACCCCTGGTGCGGGGAAGACCACCTTCGCGCTGGTGCTGGCTCGACGGTTGCTCGATTCGAGGGTGGTTGACCGGGTGGTCGTGGTCACGCCGACCGACCATCTCAAGACCCAGTGGATTGAAGCGGCTGACCTGCACGACATCCACCTCACCGGCGCGTACGGACGTGGCACTGGATTGCCGGCGGAAGCCCACGGTCCGGTCGTCACCTACGCCGGGGTCGCAGCCGTGACGAACGCTCTCCGGTCGCTTGTGGCCGGACGTCGAACGCTGGTGATCCTCGACGAGATCCACCACGCCGGCGATTCGATGAGCTGGGGCGAGGCCGTCCAGGAGGCTTTCTCACCGGCGGAACGTCGGCTCAGCCTGACCGGCACGCCCTTTCGCAGCGACATCAATCCGATTCCGTTCGTGCGGTACGAAGGGGAGTCCGACGGCACGCTGCGCAGCGAGGCGGATTTCATCTACGGCTACTCCGACGCCCTCGCCGATGCCGTGGTGCGGCCGGTGATCTTTCTGGCCTACTCCGGGGAGATGACCTGGCGCACCAATGTCGGCGATGTGTATCGGGCCGACGTCGCGGATGCCCTGCCGCGAGAGGTTTCCGCGGCGGCGTGGCGCACTGCCTTGGATCCTTCGGGCACCTGGATCGGGCAGGTGCTTCGGGACGCCGACCGCAGGCTTTCTGAGGTACGACAGCATGTTCCGGATGCCGGCGGGCTGGTTCTCGCCAGCGATCAGACCGCTGCCCGCGGCTACGCCAAGCGCCTGCGCGAACTCACCGGCCAACAGGCGGTGCTGGTGCTGTCCGACGAGCCGGGTGCCAGCGCCCGAATCGCTTCCTTCGCCGCGTCCGGGGAACGCTGGATGGTCGCCGTGCGGATGGTGAGCGAAGGCGTCGACGTGCCACGACTCATGGTGGGCGTCTACGCCACATCGGCGGCGACACCGTTGTACTTCGCGCAGGCGGTCGGCCGCTTCGTTCGGGCCCGGCGCTCTGGCGAGACGGCCTCGGTGTTCCTCCCGAGCGTGCCCCGACTGCTCGCGCAGGCGGCCGAGTTGGAGGCCGAACGCGACCATGTGTTGCGCCGCCGTGATGATGGCGGGCTGGATCAACCGTGGGCCCACAGCGAGGCCGAAGATCGGTCGGCCCAGGCCCGTGACACCGAAGCTTCGGGTAGCGTGCAGCCGCTCACCAGCGAAGCGACGTTGGACCGGGTGGTCTTCGACGGTGGCGTGTTCGAGGGCCACGTCGTTCCGGCGGACTCCGAAGAGGAGGAGTTCTTGGGGATTCCCGGTCTCCTCGACGTCGGGCAGGTATCCGAACTCCTGCACCAACGTCGCGCTGCAGGACCCCTGGTGAGCACGCGCGGGCACCGCGAATCAGCGCCGCCGAGCGCGCCGGGCAAGACCGCCGAAGCCCAGCGCTCCGACCTGCGGTCAGAGTTGAATGCGTGTGCCCGCGCCTATGCGAAGCAGTTCAACGTCACCCCGGCCGTTGCCCACAGCGAGGCGCGTCGCGCCACCGGCGGCCCGCCTGCTTCGCAAGCCGACACGGCCACCCTGCAGGCACGAATCGACCACTTGCGTCGGCGCGCCGTCGGGCGCTAGCGGCGAGCAGCGGATCTGGGACAGTACGGTGCGAGCATTGGGCAGGCGTGCCCGCACGCAACAACCACGGAAAGGTGGACATGAGCACTGACAATCAGGGCGCTCCCCAGGGGCCTCCGCAACAGATGGTGGACGAACGATTCGTCGTCACCGAGGACGACGTCCTCCACGCAATTGGCAAGGCCTGGTGGGTCGTACTCGTCACGGGATTGCTGAGCATCCTGCTCGGGGCCCTTTTCCTGGCCTGGCCGGGCAAGACGATCCTCGTCATCGCCGTGATCTTCGGGGTCTGGCTGATCGTCTCCGGAATCGTGCAGATCGTCCAGGGATTCAACAAGGAACTGAGCGGCGGTGAACGAACGCTCGCGATCCTGGTGGGGGCGATCAGCCTGATCTTGGGCGTCCTGTGTTTCCGGGGTGGAATCACCAACGGCGTCTACATCCTGAGCCTTTTCATCGGTATATCATTCCTGTTCCGAGGCATCTGGCAGTTGATCGTCGGCATCCAGGCCAAGGGTCAATCCGGCCGCGGATTCGTGATCGTGGCGGGCGTACTCGGGTTGATCGCCGGTGTGATCGTGCTGGCAGTGCCGTTCGAGTCGTTGGAGATCTTGGCCCTGATCGCTGGTCTCTGGCTGGTGGTCATGGGTGTGCTGGAGATCATCTACTCGTTCAGCATCAAGAAGGCCAGCGGCAACTAGGCCAGCCACAGACGCCTGCCGCAGCAGCCGACGCTTGCGCCGCGCCCGAAATGGGCCGGCTCGGGCGTCGGCTGTTCAATTTCTCGCCGGATCAGCATCCAACATGAGAAAGCCGCTGCAATTGGGCAGACTGACGGCAACATAGACAAGCCCAGTCAGAAAGGTCGCCCGGGATGGCTCTCGACATTCTTTCGCCGCTCAGTGGTCGTGTTGTGGAATTTGCGGATGTGCCCGATCCGGTTTTCTCGGGTGGGTTTCTCGGACCCGGGGTCGCCGTCGACCCCGCCCGTAGTGACCAGACCGCCGTCGC
This sequence comes from uncultured Actinomycetes bacterium, assembly GCA_963752505.1. Lineage (GTDB taxonomy): Bacteria > Actinomycetota > Actinomycetes > S36-B12 > UBA10799 > JACJWR01. The sequence goes on along the minus strand of CAVVYM010000008.1, from coordinate 35,330 downwards.
GCCGGTGGCGGGCACCATCGCGAGCATGTTCCCGCATGCTTTCGGGATCGCAACGCCGGAGGGCCGTGAGGTGCTCGTGCACCTCGGCATCGAAACGGTGAAGTTGGAAGGCCAAGGGTTCACCCTGCACCGGGCGAAGGGCGACACCGTAGCCGCCGGCGATCCCATCGTGTCCTGGAATCCCGCCGAGATCGAAGCCGGTGGCAGGTCGCCGATCAGCCCCGTGGTGGCGCTGCAGGCCGAACCGGGGGACGTGACCCTGGTGTCGGCCGTGGGCAGCGACGTCAAGGCTGGCGACGTGCTGTACCAACTCGGCTGAGCCGCGCTCAACCGTCAACCAAACCATTCTGAGGAGGCCCTCGTGGCTGAAGTGACTGTTGTACTGCCCCCCGGCGTGGGCCTGCACGCCAGGCCCGCCGCGATGTTCGTCAAGGCTGCCAGTGAAGCGCCCATGGCGATCACCGTCGGACGGCCGGGCGACGCACCCGTCGATGCCAAGAGCATCCTGGGCGTCATGGGACTCGGCGCCAAGCCGGGCGAAGAAGTGGTTCTTGCCGCCGAGGGCGACGGCGCGGATGAGGTGCTCGCGGGTCTGAAGACACTGCTCGAAACACCCGAGGAGTGACCGTGGCGACCTCCCTCACTGGCGTTGGGGTCAGCCCCGGCGTCGGCTACGGGCCAGCCGTGGCCGTGGTCGATGCGGTGCCCGAGCCTCCTGACGTGCCGGCGACCGCATCCGCCGCCGAGGAATCCGAGGCGGCGGCCGCCGCGCTCGAAGCGGTGGCCGCCGATCTTGAGGATCGTGCGGTGCGCGCCGGTGGTGACGCGCAGCAGGTCCTCGAAGCCCAGGCGATGATGGCTCGTGACCCTTCGCTGGCGACCCAGATCGCGGGCAAGTGTGAGGGTGGCTCAACGGCGGCTCGCGCTACTTACGAGGCGTTGGGTGCTTACGCCGACATGCTGGCGGCCTCCGGCAGCGACTACCTCGCCGGCCGAGTGGCAGATCTGCACGACATTCGCGCACGCACGGTCGCGCGCTTGCTCGGGGTGCCCGCGCCTGGCATCCCGGATCTGACGGAGCCCTCAGTTCTCGTCGCGCGCGACCTCGCACCTGCCGACACCGCGCTGTTGAACAAGGAGTTGGTGGTTGCCTTCGTCACCACCGAGGGCGGGCCGACGTCGCACACCTCGATCTTGGCGCGCAACTACGGGATCCCGGCAGTCGTGGGCTGCCCCGGTGCCACAGACGTGGTGCCTGGCACCCAGCTGTTGGTGGACGGCGCGAACGGCACCGTCGAGTTGGATGCCGCCCAGGTGCATGTCGCAGCAGCTCTGGCCAAGGACGCCAAGCGCCGCTCGGCGCTTGCTGGCACCGGTACTGGTCCCGGGAAGACTGCGGACGGGTTCGCGGTGGCGCTTCTGGCCAATATCGGGGGGCCGGAGGACGTCGATGCGGCCGTGGCAGCAGGGGCCGAAGGTGTGGGGCTGTTTCGCACCGAGCTTTCCTTCCTCGACCGAGCCGATGCCCCGAGCGAGGCCGAGCAGGTGGCCATCTACTCGGCTGTGATGGCGGGATTCGAAGGCAAGAAGGTGGTCGTACGAACGCTGGACGCGGGCGCGGACAAGCCGTTGCCCTTCATGCCGTTCGGTGAGGAGCCCAATCCCGCTATGGGTGTGCGCGGGCTCCGTATCTGCATGCAGGCACCCGAGATCCTCGCAACGCAACTCACGGCCCTGCGCAAGAGTGAGGAAGCCACCGGGGCGCAATTGTGGGTGATGGCGCCCATGGTGGCCGACATGTCCGAGGCGGCCTGGTTCCGCAGCCAGTGCCACCGGGCCGGGCTAGCCGGACCTATCGGTGTGATGGTCGAGATTCCGGCGGCGGCGCTGCGCGCTAAGCAGCTGAGCACCGTTGCCGAGTTCTTCTCGATCGGATCCAACGACCTCACGCAGTACACCTTCGCGGCGGACCGCCAGATCGGCGCAGTGGCGCGGCTCCAGGAGGCCTGGCAGCCGGCGCTACTGGACCTCATCGCCATCACCGCCGACGGGGCAGCGGCCAATGACACGCCCTGCGGGGTGTGCGGCGAAGCAGCCGCGGACCCGCTGCTGGCCTGTGTGCTGGTGGGCTTGGGCGTGACGTCGTTGTCCATGAGCCCTGGTTCGCTGGCTGCGGTGCGCACGGCGCTGGCGGCGCATTCGCTCGACCAGTGCCAGGCCGCCGCCGAAGCCGCACGGGGTGCCGTGTCGGCGTCGGCAGCGCGCGAGGCTGCCCGCACGTATTTGTCCGAAATGGATGTCCTAGGGCTCTAGCCTCTCAACCACGACGAGCTCACTAGGCAAGCAGGCGACAACTTTCCGCGTAGTTACGCATCGGCGCTAGCAACGGTGCTACTTTCCCAGAACACAAAGTCGGGGTCGTGTGGACGGCCATATCTCCGCTACGAGGGGAATCAAGTGACAGATACAGACACGGCCACCAAAGCGGACAAGTCATCAGGCGGTGGCTTCAGTTTCCCGGGCTTTGCCACGTTGCAGCGTCTGGGCAAGAGCCTCATGCTGCCCATCGCGGTGCTGCCCGCCGCGGGTATTCTCCTGCGCCTGGGTCAACCCGACCTGTTGGGCAAGATTCAAGCCCCCATCATCGGGCCGTTCTTCGAGGCCATGAGTGCCGCTGGTGGGGCGATCTTCGCCAACCTCGCACTGTTGTTCGCCGTGGGTGTCGCCATCGGCTTCGCGAAGAAGTCCGAGGGTGCAACCGCCATGGCCGCCGTCGTGGGTTACGTGGCCCTGGAGGGCGTCTTCACCGCTATGTCGCCGGTCGTGCTCGAGGGCCAAGTCGACCAAAACGGTGATCAGTTGATGATCAACTACTCCGTGCTCGGCGGTATTCTGATCGGTCTTGTCACAGCGAAACTATGGGATCGCTACCACACGATCCAACTGCCGACCTATCTCGGATTCTTCGGCGGTCGCCGCTTCGTGCCCATCGTGGTGTCCCTCGCCGCGTTGATCATCGGCTTTGCGCTGTCGTACTTCTACCCCATCTTCAACGCCGGCTTGACCAACCTGGGTGAGTTCATCGCCGCCAGTGGCGCACTCGGTGCCGGCCTCTACGGCTTCGCGAACCGCATGCTCATCCCGATCGGTCTGCACCACATCCTGAACTCGTACATCTGGTTCATCTACGGCAGCTACACCGTTCCCGAGACCGGCGCGGTGGTGACCGGTGAGCTCACTCGATTCGCAAACGGCGACGAGTCTGCCGGACGCCTCACCGCCGGCTTCTACCCCGTGCTGATGTTCGGCCTGCCGGCTGCCGCGTTGGCGATGATCCAGGAAGCGAAGCCGAAGCAGAGGCACATTGCGATCGGTATTCTCGGTGCTGCCGGACTGACCGCCTTCATCACCGGTGTCACTGAGCCCCTTGAATTCGCGTTCATGTTCGTGGCGTTCCCGCTGTACCTGATCCACGCGTTGCTCACGGGTGTGTCTATGGCTGTCGCCTACCTGCTAGACATCCACCTGGGATTCTCGTTCTCGGCCGGACTCATCGACCTCCTGCTGTACGGCACCGCCCCGGCGGCGAAGAACATTCCGCTGCTCCTGGTGATGGGCGTGGTCATGTTCGTCATCTACTACGTGCTGTTCCGATTCGCGATTCGGGCCTGGAACCTGCGCACGCCCGGTCGTGAGGACGACGCCGAGGCGGAGGCTGAGGAGCAGGCCAACACTGCCGACGAGCTCGAATCCTCCAGCATCACGGTGGGTCCACCCGGAGCGACGGCGACCATGAAACCGACGAGCGAGATGACGAAGGCCGAGAAGGTGCTCGCGGCCTTCGGTGGTCAGGAGAACCTTGAACACGTGGACGCCTGCATCACCCGACTGCGCATGGAGGTCAAGGACAAGAGCAAGGTCGATCAGGCCGCGCTCAAGCGTCTTGGTGCGGCCGGCGTGATCGAAGTGGGCAACAACGTGCAGGCCATCTTCGGCACCCAGGCGGAGACGCTCAAGGGTGAAATCCTGGACATCATGGACTAACCGTGCGGATGTCTGCGGAGTTACCTCATGGGCAGCAGGGAGTCGTGACGTGGAAGTTGTGATTGTGGAGTCGTCCGAGGCTGGATCAGCCATGGCCGCGGGCGCCATCGCACAGTTGTTGCGGAACAAGCCGGACGCCGTGCTCGGGCTCGCCACCGGCAGCACGCCGCTCGGGGTGTACGACGAACTTGCGCGGTTGCATGCCGACGAGGGGCTTTCGTTCGCTCAGGCGCGGGGCTTCGCGCTGGACGAGTACGTCGGGCTGCCGCCGGATCATCCCGAGAGTTATCGGGAGGTCCTGCAGCGCGAGATCGTCGGCCGGGTGAACTTCGCTCGCGGGGCAGTCCGCACGCCCGATGGTTGGGCGACGAATCTGCCGGAGGCGTGCGCAGACTACGAGGCGGCCATCGCGGCCGCCGGCGGCATTGATCTGCAACTGCTGGGCATCGGCACCGATGGCCATATCGGGTTCAACGAGCCCTCATCGTCGCTGGCGTCGCCCACTCGGGTGAAGACGCTCACGGAGGAGACCCGTGAGGACAATGCCCGATTCTTTGACGGCGATATTGATGCGGTTCCCAATCACGTCCTCACTCAGGGAATCGGCACCATCCTGCGCGCCCGGCACCTCGTCCTGCTCGCCTGGGGCGAGAACAAGGCGGACGCGGTGGCGCAGACGGTGGAGGGGCCGGTGCGGGCCATGATGCCAGCGTCGGCGCTCCAACTTCATCCCCACGCCACGTTGATCGTGGACGACGCCGCTGCGGCGAGCCTGCAGAATGCTGACTACTTCCGCTACGTGTTCGACCACAAACCGGACTGGCAAGGCATCTAGGGCCGTAACTCGAGGGCCTGCAGGGCTACACGACCCACTCGCCGGCGCGCATCACTCGCTGCACCGAGAGGTCGTCGTTGAGCACCACCAAGTCCGCCCGCATTCCCGCCGCGATGCGCCCGCGGTCGCTCAAGCCCATCGCCCGCGCTGGCGTTGCCGACAGCATTCGGGTGGCAGCTGGCAGGTCCTGATCGCACTTCGTGACGAGGTTGACCAGTGCGGTGTCGAGCGTGAGCACACTGCCGGCCAGGGCGCCATCAGATGTCAACCGCGCCTGGCCATCGACGACGTCCACGTCCAGCAGGCCGATCTTGTAGCGCCCCTCGGGCGCACCTGCGGCTCCCATCGCGTCGGTCACAGCGGCCACGCGATCGGGTCCAACGTGATCGATCACGAAGCGCACCACCTCGGGGTCGACGTGCACGCCGTCAATGATGAGTTCGCATACGACCCGGGGGTCATCCAGCAGCGCCAGCACCGGACCAGGTGAGCGTTTCTCCAGCGACGGCATCCGGTTGAGCAGGTGGGTGGCCACGGAGGCGCCGGACTCGATGGAGGAACGCGTGATCGCCAGGTCGGCCTCGGTGTGGCCCACGGCCACAACGACTCCCGCGTCGACGAACTGCTCGGTGGCTTCGATGCCGCCGGCCAACTCGGGGGCAAGCGTCACCATGACGATGTCGGATCCCGCGGCGTCGAGGAGGACGCCGATTTCCGCCGGATCCGGGGCGCGCAGGAGGGTGATGTCGTGCGCGCCGCATTCCTCCGGGCTGATCCACGGGCCCTCCAAATGCACACCGGCGATGGTGCCGTCGGCCACCGCCGGGGCCAGCGCGGCAAGTTGGGCCAGCAGGTCCTCGGTTGTGGCGGTGACCAGGCTCGCGACGATCGTGGTCGTCCCATGGGCGAGGTGGGTGGCGGCAGCGGTTCGAATCTGGTCCAAGTCCGCTGAGAAGAAGTCGCCCTGACCGCCACCGTGGCAGTGCTGATCCACGAAGCCAGCCATGACGGTGGCGCCACCGAGGTCCACTGAGTCCGCCGGTGGTGAACCCCGCCGGACACCGACAATGCGGTCATCTTCGATGGCGATGATGGCGTTCTCCACGACATCGTCTTCGGTTACCAGCCGTGCGCCGCACAGAGTTGTCATGATCGCTGCTTTCCGTTCGTCGTGGACGTCTGTGGGAACACTAGAAGATTCGCCGTAGCCGACACCCGTTGAGCGCGTGGTTGGTGGCTCGTCGATGGATCCGAATCGACCCTGCTGGCGAGCCCCGCGCCCGTGGCCTACGCCACATCAAGTCGGTGATCCCCGAAGCCGATCATGGAATACCGACATGCCAATCGCGCGACGTCTCCCGCATGCGACGATTGGAAGGTCCGGTGACGCCCGGCAACAACGTTGGCTTGGAGGTAGCAGTGGCAGTCCTGCGGGTGGGGGCGAGCACTCCAGTGGGTCGTCGTCGGACGTTGCGCGTGGTGGTGAGCGCGGCACTGGCGGCCTTGACGGCGGCCGCAGGTCTGGTCGTCCCCGCCACCTCGGCCACCGCAGATCCTGGCATCGGACAACCGTTGCTCACCGGGTGGTTGCCGTATTGGAGCACATCGTCGAGCGTGGCCTCCTACACCGCCAATTCCGACCTGTTCGCCAACGTGAGTCCCTTCTGGTTCGACGCTCGGCAGGGTGCGACGGCGGGTTCGATTGCGATTTATGCCCAGCCCATCGGCCAGCCGACGAGCACTGTCATGGCGACCCTTCGGGCGGAGGGCAAGAAGATCGTGCCGTCCATCACCGATGGCACCTCGTCCGGCTACATGGCAGCGGTGTTGAGTAACCCGACCACCCGATCAGCCCACGTGGAGCAACTGTTCAACCTGGTGCGTGATGGCGGCTACGACGGCATCGATCTGGACTACGAGGGTTTCGCGTTCTCTGACAGCACCTCCACCTGGGCGGCGACGAAACCGAACTGGGCGGCCTTTGTCACCGAGTTGGCGGCACGGTTCCACACCAGTGGCCTCGTGGTGACGGCGGCGGTGCCCACGAGCCCCTACTGGGTGTACGACTTCCCCACGCTCGGAGCCGTGCTCGATGGCGTGCGCGTGATGGCCTACGACTACTCAGTGGGTCGGCCGGGACCGATCGCGCCGTTGGACTGGGTGCGTCGCGAGACTCAGACGATGCGCACGATGATCCCGTCGGAGAAGCTCATCATGGGCATCCCGGTGTATGGCCGCGACTGGGTGCGCCGCACCAGCAATGACCAGTACGACATCACCTTCCTGGACGGCCGACCCGCCACGGTGGCTGACTGTCCGGTGAACACGTCGTTCGCGACCCGGGCCGTGTCGGCCAAGGACACCTACGGCATCACTGCCAAACCGGGGGCGACGGTGGAGCGCAATCCCGTCTACGACGAACTGCAGGTGCGCTATTCCGAGACCCTCTCCGGCGGTGGAAAGACCTGTGTTGTCAACCGCGAAGCATGGCTCGCGGACCCGCAGAGCGTGGACGACCGACTGCGCGCGGTCATATCGGCTGGCGCCGGTGGGGCGGCCCTGTGGACCGTCGGCGGTGAGTATCCGGCGCAATGGGAGACGCTGCGCTACTACACCAACAGCCGTGGCCCGATCTACTGGTCGACCCTGACGTCCGGGTCGTACCCGGTGTACGGGGCGATTCTCAACCGCTACACCGAGTTAGGCGGACCGGCATCGGTGCTACGCCAGCCAACCAGCGCCGAACGGAACACGCAACTGCCCGGCAGCCGCATGAACACCTTCCAGGGCGGCTACATCTACTGGTCTCCCGCCACCGGGGCCAACGAGGTGTACGGCGCCATCTTGGGTAGGTACCTGGCGCTCGGCTCTGAGACGTCGGTGGTGGGTCTGCCGCGTACGGGTGAGGTCGCGGGAGGGGTTCCCGGCAGTCGCGCGAACGTCTTCGAGCGCGGGGCGATCTATTGGTCGCCGACCACGGGTGCCCATGAGGTGTACGGGGCGATTCTGGGGCGGTACTGGAGTATGGGTGGGGAGACGTCGGTGTTGGGTTTGCCGCGTACGGGTGAGATTGCTGGGCGGGTTCCCGGGAGTCGGGTGAATGCGTTCCAGGGCGGGGCGATTTATTGGTCGCCGACGACGGGTGCCCATGAGGTGTACGGGGCGATTCTGGGGCGGTATTGGAGTTTGGGTGGGGAGACGTCGGTGTTGGGTTTGCCGCGTACGGGTGAGATTGCTGGGCGGGTTCCCGGGAGTCGGGTGAATGCGTTCCAGGGCGGGGCGATTTATTGGTCGCCGACCACGGGTGCCCATGAGGTGTACGGGGCGATCTACCGCACCTACGTGGGGCTGGGCGGCGAAACCTCCCAGCTGGGCTTGCCGATCTCCGGGGAAGAAGATGGCGATGTGCCGGGCTGGCGGGTGTCCAACTTCCAGGGCGGCGCGATCTACTGGTCCGCGGCGAACGGGACGTGGGTGGTCTACCGCTAGGTCCCACGGCTGCTCATGGGACAGGCGCGTCCAACGCGGACTCCAGCAGGGCGAACCAGTCCTGGCGGTCAAGCGACACGTCGCAGGCGGCAGCAGCTTCGACGATCCCCTCGGTGCGCGAACTGCTCACGATAGGAAGCGGTTGGGCGGGTTCGGCGAGTAGCCAGGCGAGGGCCAGGGTGGCCAACGAGATGCCGTAGTCGGCTGCCATTCCGGTGGCGAAACTCCGCACCCGCGCGGTCGAATCATCCGTTCCGGTGAACAGTCGTCCACCGCCCAGCGGCGACCACAGCATCGGCCGCAGGCGTTTTCGCTGGGCCTGGTCGAAAGTGCCGTCGAACAGCGGCGCGGTGTGCAGCAGCGAGTGCTCGACCTGGTTGGTCACCAGTTCAGTGCGGCTGGCAAGTAACTCGAACTGGCTGACGGTGAAGTTGGAGACGCCGAAGTAGCGGACCTTCCCGGCCCCGCGAAGCGCGGCGAAGGCACGGGCCACCTCATCGGCGTCGAGTAGCGGGTCAGGTCGATGGATCAGCAGGACATCGAGGTGATCGGCGCCGAGTTCGCTCAATTGCGCATCCACGCTCGCCGTGATGTGTCGAGCCGTCGTGTCGTAGTGCTGCACCCGGTTCTGGGGTCGGGCGTCGTTGATCAGGCAGATGTCGACTTTGCTCACGAGTTGGATCCGGTGCCGCAACTCGGGTCGCGCGCGCAGCGCAGCGCCCAAGAGCGCGGTGACGCCGTAGCCGCCGTAGATGTCCGCGTGATCGAACGTGGTGATGCCCATGTCGATGTTTCGCTCGATCCATTCCGTCACCTGATCGGGCTCCCAACCCCAGTCGCGCAACCGCCAACAGCCCGCAGCGATGGTGGAGAGTTGCGGACCTGTCGGGCTCAGCGGTGCGGAGGTAACCATCATGAGGGCAGATGGTTGCACAGAATCGCGCTAGTCTGCACACGTGGGTGAAACTGTTTACTTCCCTGTCGTGAAAGCGCTTCGCGGGCTGTTCAAGGTCTGGCGGATTCACATCGATTGCGTCGGCGCGGAGAACGTCCCGCGCACCGGTGGAGCTGTCTTCGCGATCAACCACACCAGTTTTCTGGACTTCATCTTCGCCGGCTACCCGGCTGACGAGCACAAGCGCTACGTCCGTTTCATGGCGAAGGATGCGGTCTTCGCCCATCGCATCGCTGGTCCCTTGATGCGGGGAATGAAGCACATACCGGTGGATCGATCAGCAGGAGCCCACGCGTTCGATGCGGCAGTTGCGGCTCTGCGCGCAGGGGAGATCGTCGGGGTCTTTCCGGAGGCGACCATGAGCCGGTCGTTCGATCTCAAGGACTTCAAGTCCGGTGCGGTGCGCATGGCTGCCCAGGCGGGAGTGCCGTTGCTACCTGAGATCGTTTTCGGCGGCCAGCGGATGATGTCCTACCAGCACAAGGACTACTCCCGAGGTCATGCGGTGTCGATCACCCTGGGGGAGCCCATGTATCCGACGCTTGACGACGACCCCGACGCGGTCACGGCCGAGCTCCGTGCTCGGATGACCGCGCTGCTCGACGAAACGATCGCCCGCTACCCGGATCGGCCCGGGCCCGGCGACGACGCTTGGTGGCTGCCGGCTCGACACGGCGGTTCCGCCCCCACACTGGAGGAGGCTGCCGTGCTTGAGGAGGAGGCAAAGGCTCGAAAGGCCGCCAAGCGCGCTGCGGATTGAGGTTGCTGAGACTGAGCTGAGACAAACGCCTGCCGGAGCGGCGTCGCTCGTACTAGCGTGCAGCAATGGTCGACTACCCACTATCCACGCTGTTCATCAGCGAATTGGTCGGCACGATGCTGCTGCTGTTGCTCGGCGTCGGAGTCTCCGCCAACACCACGCTCAAACGTTCATTCGGTCACGGCCACGACTGGTTGCTGATCGCGTTCGGCTGGGGCCTCGGGGTGTTCGTCGGCGCGAGTGTGTCCTGGCGATCAGGGGCCAATCTCAACCCGGCCGTAACCTTGCAGCAGGCATTCACCGGGGCGCTGCCCTGGTCCTACGTGCCGGTCTACTTCGCAGCGCAGCTGATCGGCGCGATGCTGGGAGCGCTACTCGCCTACCTGGCCTACAAGAAGCAGTTCGACACACACGACGATCCGGCCGCAACCGGGGGAGTCTTCTTCACCTCCGCCGCTGTCAAAGCACCTGGCTGGAATGTCATCACGGAGGCCATCGGCACTTTCGTCCTGCTGGTGTGGATCCACGAGAGTTCGCCGTTCCAGTTCGGCGTCGGCGACGCGGCGCCGCAGTTCGGCAACTCAGCCCTGGGATACGCCGCAGTTGCCTTCACGATCATCGCCATCGGGGCCTCGCTGGGCGGACCAACCGGCTACGCCATCAACCCTTTCCGCGACTTGGGACCCCGGATCGTGTACACCTTCCTGCCCATCGCAGGGAAGGGATCCTCGCAGTGGGGGTACTCCTGGGTGCCGATCGTCGGCCCCCTGTTGGGAGTCGTTGCCGCACTGGCGATGTATCTGGCAGTGGGTGGAACCGCGCCGGCAGCTTGAGCTCGGCGGGTCCCTAGGCGGCTTGGTCGTCGGGTCGACACACTCCCCATGGTCGGGGCAGGGTGGACCCACCGACGACGTAGGAGGATGCCGTGGACGTTGACGATCCCGGGCGCATGCACTTCATCGACTCGCTGTGGATGGACCTCGACACTGGCGAGGCTCCCATCGCCGTGGGGGCTGTGCTGGAGTTCACCGGGCGTGCTCCCGCGATCGGGCGGGTCCGTCAGCGCATTTCCGAGGTCCTTGAATCCGCCGTGCGGCTGCGACAAGTTCCGGTGGCCAGCCGTACGGGGCTGCTGCAACCGAAGTGGGTCGACGCGACCCCGGATCCCGCACACCACGTCACCAGGAAGACCACCGACAACCTCGGGGCTGCAGTCTCCGAGATCATGTCCCGTCCCATGCCGTCGGATCGACCGTTGTGGGACCTCACGCTGCTCTCCGGCTACGCACCTCGCGAATGGGCGCTGGTGTGGCGGATCCACCACTCCGTCGCGGACGGCGAGGGCGTGACGATGCTCGTCGGTCGCGCATTGGACATGGCCGAGGAAGGGGGCGAGACCCTCACCGACTGGATGGTGTCGCAGGCGCTGAGCATGCGATCGGCGCTCCGCGACGCCGAGGTCTCGGAGTCGGGCGGCTCCCCGATGGATCGCGCGCTGGGGTTTGCCCGGAGCGCCGTCGAGCAGACGGTGGCGGCCGCGGCGATGACTCCGGCCACTGTGCGGGGGCTGCTGCGACTGCACCCGGCCCTACCGAGCGAACTGACGGGCACACCGTCGCCGGGTCGCGATTGGCGCAGCATCCACCTGTCGCTCGACGAGGTGAAGCGGGCGGGCAAGGCGCACGGCGCCACCGTCAACGATGTGCTCATGTCGGCTGTGGCTGGCGGGTTCCGCGAGGTGATCGTTGCGAACGGGCACGATCCGGCTGATCGCACAGTGCGAGCCGTCATGCCGGTGTCGCTGCGACGACCCGGCGACGCGCGTTCGAACAATCAGGTGAGCATGATCCCGGTCGAGTTGCCGGTCGGTGAGGTGGATCCGGTCGCCCGGTTGGGTGCTGTTGTGCGCCAGACCCGGCAGGGCAAGAAGTCGATGGTGCCCGCGGTCGTGGGCAGCATGAGCGGCATGCTCGACAAGACCCTCCCCGCCCCGCTGGCGGAGGCGATCCTGCCCAAATTCGGTTGGGCGTTCGGCTGGATCTCGGACACGCTGGTGACCAACGTCCGCGGGCCTTCGGAGCCGCTGTACTTCCTTGGTAACGAAGTGCGCTACCTCTCTCCGATCATCCCCATCGGAACCACCCTGCGCACCGTGGTGGGGATCAATTCCTACAACGGCTCGGTGAACATCTCCGTGACCGGCGACAGCCAGCATGGCCGGGACGACAAGGTGCTCCTCGACGGCATCCAACTCACCGTCGACATGCTGCAACCCCAATAGGGGATGTCGGCGGGCCCCGGCGACGCGGGCAGCCACCTCATTGCGCCTGGAACCTTATTGACATATAGTCAATAACGGATCCAGTCACCCACTCTGAGGAGCACCATGACCGAGGCGTTTATCTACGAGGCGATCCGCACCCCCCGTGGGCGCGGCAAGGCCAATGGCTCGTTGCACGGGGTCAAGCCCGTGTCGCTGGTCGTCGGATTGATCGACGAACTGCAGGCGCGCCACCCCGACCTCGACCCCAACGCCATCGAAGACTTGATCCTCGGCTGCGTCACGCCGGTCGGAGACCAGGGTGCGGACATCGCCAAGACCGCTGCACTTGCGGCAGGTTTGCCTGACACCGTCGCAGGCACCCAGATCAATCGCTTTTGCGCCTCGGGTCTCGAGGCCGTCAACACGGCTGCGCAGAAGGTGCGGGCCGGCTGGGACTCGCTCATTCTCGCGGGCGGTGTCGAGTCGATGAGTCGGGTGCCGATGGGCACCGACGGCGGCCCGTGGGCCATGGACCCGGAGACGGCCTACGACACCTATTTCGTGCCGCAGGGCATTTCGGCGGACCTCATCGCCACCACGGAGGGCTTCAGCCGCGACGACGTCGACGCGCTGGCCGTGCAGTCCCAGGAGCGCGCCGCAATGGCCTGGAGCTCCGGGCGCTTCGCCAAGTCCGTGGTGCCGGTCAAGGACCGCAACGGTGTGGTGATCCTGGATCACGACGAGCACATGCGCCCGGGCACGACGATGGCCGACCTGGCCAAGCTGAAGCCCTCATTCGCGGGCCTCGGCGAGATGGGTGGATTCGACGCGGTGGCGCTGCAGAAGTTCCACTGGGTGGAGAAGATCAACCACGTCCACACCCCCGGTAACTCGTCGGGCATCGTGGACGGTGCCGCCTTGGTGCTGGTCGGCAGCGAGCAGATCGGCAAGGACTTCAACATGGCTCCGCGGGCACGCATCGTCGCGACCGCGGTCAGTGGTGCCGACCCGACGATCATGCTCACTGGGCCGACCCCTGCCACCGAGAAGGTACTCGCCACTGCTGGGTTGAGTGTCGACGATATTGACGTGTGGGAGCTCAACGAGGCGTTCGCGGCGGTAGTGCTCAAGTGGGTCAAGGACTTCGACTTGCCGATGGAGAAGGTGAACATCAACGGTGGCGCCATGGCCATGGGCCACCCGCTCGGTGCCACCGGGGCAATGATCCTCGGCACCGTGGTCGACGAGTTGGAGCGTTCCGGCGGGCGCTACGGCTTGATCACGCTGTGCATCGGCGGCGGAATGGGCCTGGCGACCATCGTTGAGCGCGTCTGACGCCTCACGCATCGGAAAGCTCACCCCTTACTTCTCACACTTCAGACAAGGAATTACGCACACCATGACCGAGAACATGATCAATTGGGATGTTGACGCCGACGGCATCGTCACCCTCACCATGGACGACCCCACCCAGGGCGCAAACACCATGAATGCCCTCTTCCAATCGTCGCTGGCGGCCACCGTCGACCGTCTCGAAGCTGAAAAGGACGACATCGCCGGGGTCGTGCTGACCAGCGCCAAAAGCACCTTCTTCGCGGGCGGCGACCTCAACCTCATCAGCCAGGCGCAGCCGGACGACGCTGCCCGTCTGGAAGATGAGATCAACTCCATGAAGGGTCACCTGCGTCGACTCGAGACGCTGGGGAAGCCCGTGGTCGCCGCCGTCAACGGTGCCGCACTCGGCGGAGGCCTCGAGATCGCGCTCGCCTGCCACCGCCGTGTGGCCCTCAAGGGCAAGGGCAAGATCGGCCTGCCCGAGGTGACGCTCGGCCTGTTGCCCGGCGGCGGCGGTGTGGTGCGCACCGTGCGCATGTTCGGCCTGCAGAAGGCGCTGATGGAGATCCTGCTGCAGGGCCAGCAGCGCAGCCCTGAAGGGGCGCTGGCCGTCGGGCTCGTCGACGAGGTCGTCGACGCGCCTGACGCGATGATCGCGTCGGCCAAGGAGTGGATCAAGGCGAACCCGGAGTCAGCGCAACCCTGGGACGTCAAGGGCTACCGGATCCCCGGCGGCACTCCGTCGAATCCGAAGCTGGCCGCGGTGCTGCCAGCTTTCCCGGCGAATCTGCGCAAGCAGCTCAAGGGTGCCCCGATGCCTGCGCCGGAAGCCATCATGGCCGCGGCCGTTGAAGGCTCGCAGGTCGACTTCGACAATGCGTCGCTCATCGAGACCCGCTACTTCACGTGGTTGGCGTGTGGGCAGGTGTCGAAGAACATGATCCAGGCCTTCTTCTTCGACCTGCAGGCCATCAACAAGGGTTCGGCTCGGCCCGAGGGCTACCCGAAGTACACCGCGCAGAAGGTGGTCGTGCTTGGCGCCGGGATGATGGGCGCGGGCATCGCCTACGTGTGTGCCCGGTCGGGCATGGAGGTTGTGCTCAAGGACGTGTCGCTGGAATCTGCGCAAAAGGGCAAGGCCTACTCGCAAGCGATCCTCGACAAGGCCGTGAGCCGGGGCAAGATGACCGAAAGCGCCGCGGCCAAGGTGCTCGATCGCATCACCGCAACCGACAACGTGCAGGACGCCAAGGGTGCGGACCTGCTGATCGAGGCGGTTTTCGAGGACCCGTCGCTCAAGGCCAAGGTGTACGCCGAGGTCGAGCCGGTGTTGGCCGCTGACGCACTACTCGGATCCAACACCTCGACGCTGCCGATCACTGGTCTCGCCGACGGCGTCACCCGCCCCGCGGACTTCATCGGGCTGCATTTCTTCTCGCCGGTCGACAAGATGCCGCTGCTCGAGATCGTGGTGGGAGAGCAGACCTCCGACGCAACCATCGCCAAGGCGATCGACGTCGCGCAGCAGATCAAGAAGACCCCCATCGTGGTCAACGACAGCCGCGGCTTCTTCACCTCGCGGGTGATTGGCACCTTCATGGGTGAGGCCGCGGCCATGCTCGGTGAGGGTGCCCCGGCGCCGTCGATCGAGCAGGCGGCGCTGCAGTCCGGCTACCCGACGGGCCCGTTGGCGCTGCTCGACGAGGTATCGCTCACGCTGGCGCAGCGGATCCGTCGCGCGGCGCAGGCCGCCGCCGAGGCGGAGGGTGTCGACTACCCGGATCACCCGTCCTACGCGGTGATCGATGCGATGGTCGACGAGCACTCCCGCGGGGGGCGTGCGGCTGGCGCCGGCTTCTACGACTACGCCGACGGCAAGCGCGTTGGCCTGTGGTCGGAGCCTGCCCGCGCTCTACGGCGGCAACGCTGAGATGCCGTTCGAGGACATGGCCGAGCGGATGCTGTTCATCGAGGCCATCGAGACCGTCAAGTGCGTCGACGAGGGTGTGTTGCGCAGCACGGCCGAAGCCAACATCGGATCGATCTTCGGCATCGGCTTCCCGGCCTGGACCGGAGGCGTGCTGCAGTACATCAACGGGTACGACGGCGGCCCGGCTGGATTCGTAGCCCGCGCCAGGAACTCGCAGCTGCCTACGGCGACCGTTTCACTCCGCCGGCGTCGCTGGTGGCTCTCGCCGAGTCCGGCGGTCGGTACGAGTAGCACGTGCCGACAGGGACACCAGTAGGCGGTACGCCAACGAAGAGCGGAACAGCTCAAGTGCGCGCGGCCGACGGGGAGCCAATCCCGGTCGGCCGCTCGCGACTGTCCGCGGCGCAGCGGCGTGCCCAACTGACTGAGGTGGGCTTGGAACTGCTCGCGGATCGCCCGATTCACGAACTCGCCCTCGATGAGGTGGCGGATCGGGCTGGCATCTCGAGGACCCTGCTGTTCCACTACTTCCCGACCAAGAGTGATTTCTACGCGGCGGTGGTGGAACGCGCCGGCCAGCGGTTGCTCGCCGGCGGCAAGGCGCCCACCGGTTCCTCTGGCGCCGAACGGGTGCGGTCGCTGATTTCGGGGTATCTGAGACTGGTCGAGTCGTCACGGGACCTCTATGTGCGCTTGGTGCGCGGGGCGGCCGGGGGAGACCCCGCGGTGATGCGCACCATCGACGATTTGCGCACGGCGCTGATTCCCACCTGGGTGGTTGCCGCTGGCGCGCCAGCAGAGGCCGCCGACGATCCGGTCACGGCGCTGTTGGTGCGCGGATGGCTGGTGGGGCTGGAGGAAGTGGCGCTGGCGTGGGATCCGGGGGCGGTCGGACTCGACGAGCTCACCGAGGCGCTGACGCGGTCGTTCCTGGCCCAGATCAGCGTGGTGCGACGGTAGGACGTAGAATCGGCGGCGCTGGCGGCCACTGGGCGTCAGTGCGCAGGCTGCCAGGTTTTGCCGAGCCACCGCGCGATTCGTTCAGCGCCGAAGTCGCTCTTGTCCCGCGCTAGTTCGACCATCGGGCCGTGTAGCACGCCGGTGGGGGGCTGGCCTGGGGGGAACGTGACGTCGATCTGGGCGATCGTGCCCTCACCAAACTCCATGTAGCAGCGGCCGAAGCCGTCGTAGGAAGCATCGGTGGTGTGGCCCTGCACCTTGGCAATGATATGTGCGGCGGCGATGCTCGCCTGCCCTTCGGCGAACACTCCGGCCTTGGGTGTGCCGGCGCTGGTGACGTCGCCAACGGCGTACACATCGGGGTACGAGGTGACCAAGGTATGAGGGTTCACCGGGATCCACCCGTCCTGCGTCATGCCCGCAGCAACCACCACCTCGGGAGCCACATGTTTGGGCACGCCCAGGAAGAGGTCGTACGGGATCTCATCGCCTTGGGCGACCAGCACCACCTGGCGCTTGGGATCCAGGCCGCGCACCACCGTGTCCGGATGCCAGTCGATTCCGAACTCGGCGAACCGTGCCAGGATCGCCGCGCTTGCCTGCGGTGACGGGGGCACAGGGCGACCGAACGGCATCACCAGGGCGATCTCGGAGGCTTCGCGCAGGCCCCGCGCGGAAAGGAAGTCATGCATGAGCATGGCCGTTTCGCTCGGCGCTGGTGGGCATTTGAACGGCGTCGACGTGACGCCCAACACAACGCGACCGCCACTGAAGGCTTCGAGTTTTTCGCGCACCGCGAAGGCGCCCTCGTTGGTGTAGAACTCGTAGCCGCCCTCCACTAAGCCAGGCGTTGCTGCAGGATCCAAACCGGCACCGAGCGCGACGACCAGCACGTCGGTTTCGAAGGTGCCTTCGGTGGTCTCCACCACTCGTGCGACTGGATCGATGGCGGTGACAAGCGCGTGCACGAACGTCACGCCGGGCATCACCGCGTCGCGGTACAGGTGTGTGACGTGGTCGACGGAGTCCTTGCCGAACATCACGTCAAGTTTGGAGAAGCCGAAGATGAACCCCGGCGCCTTGTCCACCAAGGTGACCTCCACGTCGGAGCCGCACACGTGTGCCACGTAGGTGGACAGTTCAAGGCCGCCGAAGCCGGCGCCCAGCACGAGAATCCGGGTGGCTGTGGTGGAAGGGGCAGTGGTCATGGTCCTGTCGGCTCCGATCATGTGGCGGGTCGGCAGGGGTTGACGCTACCGGGGGCTGAAGAACGATCCGAGCATAGTGGGCCGTCACACATGAGCCGCGGCGGCGCGGATGCGTGGGGGACCCGGCTACCAGAAGTGGTCGAGGAATCGTGGCGGCTTAGACGTCTACGACGGGTGAGCCGGTGAACCGCGGCGAATTCCGACCGAGCGAGACGTTGAGCAGGCAGCCGCTGATGCAGAGGTGACACGGCACGAATCTGCTTCCGCGCACGCGGCCCGACGGTCCCGTGGGCTGGCTGACCCCGGGACTGTGTGTCCGGTGCGACTGCCGGTGGCGCTCATCGAGCGGCTTTCGAGTGAATCGGTGGGTGTGGGTGTGGGTCAGTGGCACGCCACGGCTGCCTACTTGACAGACGTCACGCGGTGACGCCAGGGTTCGTGGGCCACCTACGTGGACGCCACCGGAGCGCAGCCCAAGGACATACCTTGAGGCCGATTCGTGTGGCCCTTGTGGACAAGCGCCGACCTGTGTTGGTCCACGACCTCGGTGATCGGTTCGGGTGGTTGCTGCCAGCGCAGGAGCACGATTTGAGTCGCGCAATTCAGACCGCCTTGGAACTCAACTGAGCCCGGTGGCCGAGCCCAGAGTCCCGGAGCGAGTGAGGTGCCCCCTCGGACGGGGTGGGGTCCACGGGTCGAAGCGCGAGGGAACCAGGGAACTTGGCAGCATCCCATGTCCGGTCACTGCCAAGATGACCTCCATGCCACAGCCACCTCACGACGAGCACTTCATCGAACGGCTCAATCTCGATCGAATCGACCGAGACATCTTTGTGGGTCGGTGCCATGCCGGCTCCCCGTTGCGCGCTTTCGGCGGACAGGTGGCGGCGCAAGCACTGATCGCGGCCGGCCGCACGGTCGATGAACCCGACCGGCGGGTGCATTCGCTGCACGCCTACTTCATCCGGCCCGGCAGCACCCACGACCCCATTGTCTATTCGGTGCAGCGGGTGAGGGATGGTCGATCATTCACCACTCGCCACGTCACAGCGGTGCAATATGGGGAAACGATCTTCACCATGTCGGCCTCGTTCAGCATCAATGAACCAACACTGAGTCATCAAGCCCCACCGCCGGACGTGCCCAGGCCAGAGGACGTGCCGGAGACCGACTTCTTGTACGACGGCGACGAGTTGCGCACACCAGACAAGGGCTACCCCACCCGCGCGCTCCTTGAGCGCAGGTTGGTGGATCCCGAGTCCGTGGCCCAGGCCACTGGCGGAACAGCCACCCGCGTGGCCTGGACCCGCACGTTGGAGCGTCTCCCCGACGACCCGCTGGTGCACGTGTGCACACTCACGTACCTCTCCGACCTCACGCTGATCGGGGCGATCTTGGAACCCCACGGTGGTCGGGCAGCACACCCGGATTTGGCGTTGTCGTCGTTGGACCATGCCATGTGGTTCCACGCGCCATTTCGCGCCGATGAGTGGACCATGTTCGTCCTGGATTCCCCGGTGGCCTCGCGTGGTCATGGACTTGCACGCGGGGAGTTCTACCGAGAAGACGGCACGCTGGTCGCGTCGGTCGTGCAGGAAGCGTTGCTGCGCGGAAGTTCGTGAGCCGGACTTCCCGACGGCTGTCTGCCAGCCGCACCATCGGCCTCAATGCGATTCTGGGTCTGCTCAGCAACACCATCGCCCAGGCAGTAGTCGGCCTTCAAGAGTGCACCGACAGCGAAGCCGACACCGCCGCGAACCGCAGCTACTCCTGCACCCGGTGACCAAGTTCTGAGGTGAGCCTGGCCAGGACTGGCGAGATGTCGTCGGCAGGGATCACCGCCTCAATCAGCCTCAGTTGCGACGAGTCCGCGAGGGCCTCGCGGACGGCCGTGTCGAAGGCGTCCTCGGTGGCGGCACGCACCCCCAATCCGCTGCCCAGCGCCTGCGGGACGTCCGCGTAGCGCACGGCCGGGATGTCGTTGAAACTACCTTCGAGCAGTGGTCGTTCAGTGCCGTAGCCGCTGTTATTGAGCACGATCACCACCGGCGCCACCTTGTGCGGCGTCATTCCGGCCAGCTCAAAGCCAGTCATCTGGAAGGCACCATCGCCGACGAGGACGATGGGCCGCCGTTCGGGCCGGGCAATCCCCGCTCCGAGCGCCCCCGGCACCGCGAATCCGAGCGAGGCGTAGTAGGCACTCGCAAGGTAGCCGGAGCGTTCGGTGCGCAAGTCGATTGACCCGAACAATGCGTCACCGGGGTCGGCCAGAATCGTGTGGCCGGGTCCGAGCAGCCCCCGCATGATGTCGAAGGCGCTGCGAATCCCCAAAGGTTGGCCGGCTACGGGGGTGGCCGGTGGCGGCAGCGCCACGACCGGATCGACCTCGATGGGTTCCAGACCCCAGTGGTCCATGAGTCCATTCATGATGTCCACCAGCCCCACCCCCTCGTAGGTCCGCCGCCGCACGACGGTACGCCCCTCCTCAAGAACCACCAGGCGGTTCCGGAGCACGTTGGCGGTGAACATCCCGGTGTTGAGATCGCTGATCGTTTCCCCGAGCAGGATCACCCGGTCAGCCTCCTCGACCGTCCGGCGCACCTCGTCGCTGCTAAGCGCGCCGGCATACACCCCGATCAGCACCGGATCGGAGCCGCCGAAGCAGGACTTACCCATCAGGGTCTCGGCCACCGGCATGCCCAACCGGCGCGCCAATGCGGCCAACTGGCCCTGCAGATGATGCCGAGCCACCTCCGAGCCAGCCATCGCAACCGCCGAGGAACCTTCACCCATGAACTCGATGACATCGGCCAGCGCGTCGGCCACCAGCGCGGGGTGGGGGCGGCCTGGCGGATCGAGCTCGGGCAAGGCCGCCGCCGGCTGGGCCTCGATGTCTCGCGGGATCTCGATGTAGACCGGCTTGGTCAAACGCCGGGCGGTGGCGACCGCAACTTCAATGTCGCGGGAAGCCGTAGTCGGATCATCCAGCCGCACTGCCATTGCCGTGACTTCGGCCATCACACGCAGTTGGGTGTCGAACGATTTGACCCGATGGTGCAGATTGGGGTTGCCTTCGCTTTCAGCCAGCCCAGGCGCGCCGCTGACCACCACCACCGGTGAATTCTCCGCCCATGCTTGCGCGGTGGTGTTGACGAGTTTCAGACCGCCCACGCCCCACGTCACCACAACGCAGCCCAAACCACGCAGTCGGGCGTAGGCGTCGGCGGCGAACCCGGCACCCTGCTCGTCGCTGGTCCCCACGAACCGCATGCGGTTCTCCAGCCGGCGGTCCAGGCTCAGGACGAAATCTCCGGGCACACCGAACACCGTGTCGCAACCGTGCCCGAGCAAGGATTCGACAAGGCGGTCACCAACGGTGGCCGGTGGGGATTGTTCACCGCTTGGCTCAGCGGAATGAGAGGTCATGCCGCAACCCTAGGCGGTGGACCTACCCGGTGCCGATCCAATCCCGCAGGTCGTCCACCGCTCTCGGAGTGGGGCTCACAAGCAGTGCTTGCGCACCCCACGCCGGACGCTCGGCACCGTCAGGTACTCGGTGTCGTCGTCGAACCACGCCTTGATCGCTGAGGACACCTTGCGGGTGCGAGGGTCGTTCTTGACGTACACCTGGAACGGAGGGTCGAGGTAGAAGCGCACAACCTTGTAACGGTCGAACAGTTCCGCGATCGCAGCCTCGACGCTGCCGATCACTGGTCTCGCCGGAGGCGTGCTGCAGTACATCAACGGGGTACGACGGCGGCCCGGCTGGATTCGGGCGGATTGCCTGACTGTGCGCCGCAGTGGAAGGCGCGCCCTCACAGGACGTCGAGGATCACCGACACCTCGTCGCCGGGCTCAACGTCCTCGGCTGTGCGTATGGCCTTCTTCACGGGCAGCACGAAGCAGCCGGAAGCGGAGTCGGGGAATACCGAAGTGCGCCATTGTGATGCCCCGACGCGCACACCGACCCGGACCGATCCGAAGCCGTTGCGGGGTCCACGGGCATCGGCCTCGTCCCTGACCGCCGCGCTGGTCTCCTCGGGCAGCGTCACGAACACCCAACTATCGGTGCGGCGGGCATCCCAGACCCAGAGTTCGGCAGTGAACCGGTGCGTGCTCATTGCGCCGTCTCACACCGCGGGCCCGCGACGAGATTGTCGCGGGCCCGCGGGCTATGGGTGGGCCTGGTCAGGAGGCCAGCGCCTTGGTCTTGATGGAGTCGAACTCTTCCTGCGTGATCGCGCCGCTGTCGAGCAGGGTCTTGGCCTGCGCAATCTGGTCGGCAGGTCCAGCTGTGCCAGCGGCCTCGCGGATGTATTCCTTCTGCACGGCCAGCGCGGCAGACTGCGCCTGCTGTGCGCGCTCGGCCATACCGCGGCCGCGGACGATGAGGTAGATCAGCGCGCCCAGCGGGAAGAAGCACACGAGGATCCAGATCGCCTTGACGAATCCGTTCATGGTGTGGTCGCGGAAAATATCGGTAAAGATGAAGAACAGGACGAACAGGTAGGCAACCCACAGGAAGATCATGAGGGCGTACCAGAGGAACTCGATGATTGACATTAGTTTCCTTGGCTAGTCGATATGAGGCAGCACGACGCCGCCCTGCTGTGATTCTACGCGGGGCTATCCAAGAGTCGGGCACATCAACCCTCCGATTGCGGCTGCCGTCCGCGAACTCAGGGCTGCTAGCCCACCGCGATGGCGTCGACTCGCTCGTCGTGGGCGTGGGTGGGGATCGAATCAAGAACCTCGCCGGGGCCCACGACGGCCACTCGGAGTGGGCCGCCGGCGGAAACGGAGGGCAACGAGGCGAGCAGCCTGTCGTAGTAGCCGCCACCCTGCCCCAGTCGGTGACCGTCCGGTGTGACGGCGAGGGCGGGAACCGCCACGACGACAGGTTCGGCGGGCACCGCAGGGCGCGCCTCGGGTGGCGGTAGGTCCGGCTGCCCCGGAACACCCCAGGCCCGGGCGGCGGCCCCTGGATCCACGACCCAGGTCAACTCGCCATCGGCACCAGCGACCGGCAGCAGTACCCGCACCCCGGCGCTGCGCAACTGCTCACGCAGTACTCGGGTGGGTGGCTCATGCTTCAGCGAGACGAAGCACAGTACGACGGCTCCGGCGGTCACCCGCTCCTGCACCCCCGGCACCGCGAGGAATGCTCGTGCGACCTCTGCTGCGCGTTGCGGGTCGGGCAGCGCCGCGCGCCGCAAGCTGCGAATTCGCGCCCGCAACGCGGCCTTGTCGTCAGCGGGCCGTGCCGCATCGGCCGTCGTCGGGGGCTCGGAGTTCACATTCACATGTGTACACCCACGCTTGGAGCCTAGGCTGACACCCATGGTGGGATCGGGCGTGGCGCTGCTGTCGCTGCCCACGGCTTCGATGCCGCGGTGGGCAGCGCTAGCCCCCTCACCTACGCCCGAACCGACCATCTGGGAAGTGGACGAAGCCTACTTCGACCGCTTGCTGGAACGCTACGGTGTCAACCCCTACGACCTCCCGCTGTGGAGCCTCAAGGGCTGGTACCTCATCAGTTTCATCGTGGCGGTGGCCATCACGGTGCTGCTGCTGCGGGCCATCTACCGGGGGATGCAGCACCCGCGGCTGCAATTGGAGTATTTCGAGAATCGGCCTCCGTCCACCACTGCTCGCGCTGTGCTGCGCTATGCCGCCACCCCGCTGTTCTGGATTCCACTGTGGTTCTTCGCCGTGCTCTCGGTGCTGGTGTTGGCGGCGAACCGGGGTGAGTCGATCCGACCAGCCGAGGAACTGGTCATCGCTGCCGCGGTGGTGGTCGGCGGGAGCAGGCTGCTAGCCCACGTCAACCTCGAAGGCTCGCACGAACTGGCGAAGTCGGTGCCGCTGACGCTGCTGAGCCTCATCCTCATCAGCGGGCAGACGATCTCCCTTGAGGCGGCATTCGTTGCCATACTGCTGCTGGCGGCGAACGTGGATTCGCTGTCGTACTACGTGGTGCTCCTGGCCTTCTGGGACGTGGTCTTCACCTTCGCCTGGCTGCTGTTGCGCCGGGGGCGTTGGCGCCGCGAAAACCGACCGTCCAGCGGCAAGAAGTCCAGTTGGCTGCGGGACCTCTGGGGCGGCCTATGGGAGTCCTGGGGCAGCGACGAGTTCGGCCCCAGCGAATCACCTCCGCAGTCATCGGGGGCCGCCGACGCCGGGCGCGATCTGCGGAGTAACGCCAGCGTACGGCGCATGATGCTGCTCCCTGACCTGCCCAAGCCACCTGCACAACCTGCGGGCGACCCGACAGAACGGGAGACCCCCACATGACTGGCACGCTGTTCGACGCCCAGACTGGCCCCGATCGGCCGGGCGCGCCGTTGGCTGCTCGCTTGCGTCCTCGCACCCTGGATGAGGTCGTCGGGCAATCCGCGGTGCTCGCCCCCGGCTCGCCCTTGCGGCGCCTGGTGGCGGGTGCGGCCTCGGATGCGTCCACCACCTGGTCCTCGGTGATCCTGTGGGGTCCACCGGGTACGGGCAAGACGACGCTGGCGATGCTCATTGCGGCCTCCGGCGACCGGCGATTCGCCGAACTGTCGGCCGTCACCGCCGGGGTGAAGGACGTGCGTGAAGTGATCCAGGCGGCCCGCGACGGGTTGATATCGGGTCAGCAGACAGTGCTGTTCGTCGATGAGGTGCACCGCTTTTCGAAGACCCAGCAAGATGCATTGCTGCCCGCGGTCGAGAACGGGTGGATCACCCTGGTGGCGGCGACCACGGAGAACCCCTCCTTCTCCGTCATCTCGCCCCTGCTGTCACGATCCATCGTCGTGCGCCTGACGTCGCTCAGCGACGCCGAGGTGGCCGAGGTGCTCAACCGGGCGCTGGACTCCGAACAGGGCCTGGCGGGTCGGTGGTCGCTCAGCGAGGACGCAGGAGGATTGCTGATTCGACTCGCCGGTGGTGACGCTCGCCGGGCCCTCACCGCGCTGGAGGCGAGTGCCGGCGCGGCTGCGGGCCAGACCATCGAGGTGGCCGACGTCGAGCGAGCCATGCAGGAGTTCGCTCCTGTCTACGACCGCGCGGGGGACGCTCACTACGACATCGTCAGTGCCCTCATCAAGAGCGTGCGCGGTTCGGACGTCGACGCCGCCCTGCACTACCTGGCGCGCATGGTGGTGGCCGGCGAGGACCCCCGCTTCATCGCCCGCCGACTCGTGATCCTCGCCAGCGAGGACATCGGGCTGGCAGATCCGCAGGCACTGCTCATGGCGATGGCAGCCATGGACGCCGTCTCAGTGATCGGCATGCCGGAGGCTCGGCTGACCCTTGCCCAGGCGGTGATCCACCTGGCTCTGGCACCGAAATCGAACGCGGTGATCACCGCCATCGATTCAGCGATGGCGGACGTCCGAAGCGGGCGCACCCCGCCGACTGTGCCAGCTCACCTCCGCGACGCTCACTATCCGGGGGCAACCGAACACGGCCACGGCGTCGGCTACGTCTACCCACACGACGATCCCGCCGGGGTCGTGGCGCAGGACTACGTTGGCCCGCAGCTGGCCGATCGGCAGTACTACCGGCCTGGAGCCAGAGGCGCAGAGGCGGCTCTGGTGGAGCGCGTCAAGCGCTTGCGGGAGGTCGTACGCCCGCCGCAGACCGACGAACAACCTCCCACCGACCCCTAGGCGCGTGCAGGCTCCTCATCGCCGGTGGCTTCACCTTCCAGCGGGTCGACGATTTCCTCGGCTTCCTCTTCGGTTTCCACGTGCACGTTCGGCAGCAGTTTGTCGAGCCAGGCCGGCAGGTACCAGTTGGCTTTCCCCAGCACAGTCATGAGGGCGGGCACGAGCACGAGACGCACCACGAACGCGTCGAAGAGAACCGCGAGGGCGAGGGCGAGGCCGAACATCTTGATGGTGTTGTCGTCGCCGAACACGAACGAGATGAAAACGCTGAACATGATCGCCGCGGCGGCCATGACGACTCGGCCGGATCCGATGAGTCCCCGTCGCACAGAGAGGCGGTTATCGTGCGTGCGCGTCCACTCCTCCTGCATTCGGGAGACCAAGAACACCTGGTAGTCCATGCTCAGGCCGAACAGGATCGCGAACAGCATCACCGGCAGGAACGGCAGGATCGGTCCGGTAGAGGTGACCCCGAACAGGCTGGCGAAGTTCCCCCACTGGAATACCGCCACGACGGCTCCGAGTGCGGCGCCGAAACTGAGCAATGATGTGAGGGCACCGATGAGTGGCACGATCAGCGAGCGGAAGAGCACAGTCAACGCCAGGAACCCGAGGGTGACGACGACGGCGAGGAAGGTGGGCAGGGCCTTGGCCAGCACGTCGGAGAAGTCACTCGTGACGGCGGTCGCGCCGCCCACGTAGGCCTGCAAGTCGTTGACTTCGGCCACCGGGGGGATCACGTCGTTGCGCAGCGTCGCGAGAAGTTCGGTTGTCTCCGCATCTTGTGGGCCGGTAGTGGGCAACACTGAGATGATCGCTGCCGACCCGTCTTTCGACACCGCGCCGGTGCAGCCGAACACTGGGGAGGCCGAAGCCACACCGGGTGTCGCGGCCAACGCGGCCGACAGTGCGTTGGCACCCGCCAGTGCCGGGTCGTCCAAGATGACTGACGACGCTTCGCCCGGTACCGCGCCCGGAGCGCATAGCTGCGCCGCCTCCGGAAGTTCGGCGACCACCAGGAACGGTCCGTTGGCTCCGGCGCCGAACCCCTCGGTGGTGAGGTCGTAGGCGATCCGGGAGGTGTTGCCCTCGGGCTTGCCACCGGCGTCGGGGAAACCAAGGCGCATCGACAGCACCGGGGTAGCCAAGACGAGCATGACGATCAGCGCAATGCTGCCGAAAATCAGCGGGCGTCGCTGCAGCACTCGGCTGTAGCGGGCCAGCCCCAGGCCTTCATTGCGGCGACTCCGCTCGGCCCACGGCATCCGCCCGGCGAAGGTCTTCTGGCCCGAGGATCGAGATTACCGCGGGGAGCAGGGTCACAGCCGTGAGCATCACCATGATCACCGTCACGGCTGCCCCGACTGCGAGCCCATTCATGAAACTGATACCCAGCACGAATAGGCCCAACAGAGCGATCACCACGGCGGTACCGGCAAAGACCACAGCTCGTCCGGCGGTGTTGACGGCTTCCAGCGCCGCTTCTTTGGGCTCCCGGCCGACGATGATGGCCTGGCGGTAGCGGTTGATCACGAACAGGGCGTAGTCGATTCCCACGCCAAGCCCGATCATGGCTGCGAGGGTCGGGCCGAAGGTGGCGATGTCCATGAATCGCGCAACCACTGCCACGATGCCGAGGCCGGCGCCGAGGCCGATCAATGCGACCAGGATCGGCATCGACGCCGCCACCACAGCGGCGAACATGATCAGCATGATCACGATGGCGACAATGATTCCGAAGATCTCGCTCTTCGGCGGCTCAGTGCCGGCAAAATCCACGGCTTGGCCGGTAACCCCCACCTGCAGGCCGTCGGTGTTGGTGGCCTCGACCTCGTCGATCAGGGTCATGATCTCCGCCATCGGCGGTGTCGTCGCACCCCCGCCGAACACCACGGTCGCGCGGCCGACAGTTTGATCTTCGCTCATCAACCCCCGCGGACCAGCATCGGGGACGAAGGGTGATGCGACCGGATTCGACCGAGGGAATCTCGTCGATGTTCGCGATCAACTCGTTGATCCGGGACTGCACCTCCGGTTGATCCACGGTGCCGGTCTCCGGGGAGAACACCACCGAGGCCTGCTGCTTGGCGGCATCGGGGAACTCTTCGGCGAGGAGGTTGGTCGCAATGGTCGACTCGGTGTCGGGCAGGTTGAAGGTGTCCTTGAACTCACCACGGAACAGCGCTGCCGACGTCAGGATGCCCAGTAGTACGACGATCCACACGATGACGGCCTGCCAAGGCCTGTTCACAGCCCAGCGCGAAATTGCACCCATGGTGATCTCCCGAGTAGGTAGCGGCCAACAACGGGCCGTGAGCCCTCCAAGGGTACGACGCGCGTCTTCGACCCGCCTTCGCGCGCCTACTCGACTGTGACTGAAACCTCATACGGCGCAGTGCCGGGAATCTCCACGGTCACCACAGCCGTACCTGCGGCGATGGCCTTCGCGCCGGGGTTGAAAGTGGCCGAGCCGTCGCTGTAGCCCTGCGTCAGTTCGAGGACGGTCGGATTGTCCGTGCTGATGGTGGTGTTCTCGGGGTCGTCCACGCTGAACACGATGGTGTCCCCAACCGCGGCCGTGGCGCTGGTGGCTCCTTCGTCGACGATCACGGGGGGCAGCACGTCGCCTCCAATGGGTGATTCGGTGCTCGCTGCGCTGGCAGACGGACTGGTCGTATCGCTGCTCGAACTGTCCGAGCTACAGCCGGCCAGCAGGACGGCCGCAGTCGCGGCGAGGGCAACCGAGGCGATTCGAACGGCTCCGATATGAATGGCCATGGTGACTCCCGAGGATGGTGTGGTTGGGCACCTTCGATGCTATTACGCGCCGGCGGTCCGGGGGCCGTTGGAGGTTGCCGACGGTGAGCGGTGTCGGCGCGGAGATTGCCTAGAGTTGGCCCAGGATGTGGGCGTCCAGGAGTCGATCGGTGGCGATGGGCACCTCCATCTGCGGGCAGTGTCCGATGCCGGGCATCACCACGACGGTGCCCCCGCTGATGGTGTGCGCGACGCGTCCTGCGATGGCTGGATCCACGAGACGGTCCCGCGTGCCGAACAGGCCCAGCACCGGCGCCTGCACCTCGTCGAGGCGCTTCCACAGGTAGTCCCGACGCCAAGGCAGGAATCCTCGACCAAGTCCGCGGCTGGAGCCGACGAAGGCGTGCCACACGTGTGGCAGCCCGTGCCGCAACTGCTGCTCGAGTACCGCCTCGGCGTGGCGGATCGGGTTGATGCGGTTGGTGTCGCCAAACACCAGGTTCATCGTCTCGTTGACCCGATCCTGCGGGCTCTGGTTCCCGCGCGCCCACTCGAGCAGTTCGGCCGCCTTGGGAGCGAGTCCCAGCAGGATGGGCAGTTTCTCTACACCCAGCTTCACATGGGGCAGCGCCGGGGCCAGCAGTGTCAGCGTCGAAACGAGGTCGGGCCGTTCGGCGGCCACTACCGTCACCACGGCGCCGCCGAGCGAGTTTCCGACCAGATTGACGGGTGTGGGGAGGGTCTCCAGAAAGGCGATCACCACTCGTGCGTGCCGGGCCAGCGAGTAGTCCCCGTCGGTGTCGGGCTCCGAACGGCCGAAGCCCGGAAGATCCAGCGCTGCAACCGTCCGCCCGCGGGCGGCCTGCAGATGCATCAAGTCGGTCCAGTTGGCCGAGGTGCCACCGAGGCCGTGAATCATCACGATGTCGATGTCGGGGGCGTCCGTCACCGAACGCCTCACGAAGATGTCCAGGCCGTCGACCGATTCGAATCGGCCCTCGGGAATCGGCGTCTGCAGCGCCTCGTCAATCACCACGAGGTTCACAGTACGCGCTCGCGGATAGCATGGCGACCATGCCGCTGGTGACGCTTGAGATCGACGAATCCATCGCTACCGTGACCCTTCGGCGCAGCGCGAAACTGAACTCGCTCAACACCGAGATGATCGGTGAGCTAGGTGACGCGCTCGAGACCGGGGCGACATCGGCCAGGGTGGTCGTACTCCGCGCGGAGCCGGGGGTGTCTGTGTTCTCAGCCGGACACGACATCGGCGATGTGCCGATCCACGCCGACCCCCACGACTGGGACAACCCGGTGGAGGCCGTCATCGCGGGCATCCCCGCGCTCGAGGTGCCCGTGATTGCGGCTGTCGAGGGCACCGTGTGGGGTGCTGCATGCAATCTGGTGGTGGCCTGCGACCTCATCGTGGCCACCAGGAGCGCGACATTCGCCATCACGCCCGCCAAGTTGGGGGTGCCCTACTTCCGGGCGGGGCTGTCGATCTTCGCCCGGTCGTTGCCGCTGCACGTTGCCAAGGCCATGTTCTACACCGCCGAGCCCATCACCGCCCAGCAAGCCCACGGCTACGGGCTTGTGCACAGCCTGGCCGAGGACTCCGACGATCTCACCGAGCAGAGTGGCCGATTGGCGCGCCGCATCGCGGG
The DNA here is from genome assembly GCA_963752505.1 of uncultured Actinomycetes bacterium. Taxonomy (GTDB): domain Bacteria; phylum Actinomycetota; class Actinomycetes; order S36-B12; family UBA10799; genus JACJWR01. The sequence continues at coordinate 5,478 of CAVVYM010000008.1, read as the reverse complement.
CCTCGCGCCGCTGACGATTCGATCGGTGAAGGCTGAACTCGACGCCCTCAACGGCCTCACCGACGTGGACGAGGCCGGCCTGGCGGCGCTGCGCGAGCAGGCGTGGCTGAGCAGCGATGTGAAGGAGGGTGTCGCGGCGTTCAGTGAGCGCCGCCGGCCGACGTTCGAGGGCCGCTGAGGGAGTCCGCCTGGCAGCATCGGCTCAGGTGTGGGACTCCAGCGGGAGTTCAGCCTCGAGCTGCTTCTTCATTTCACCGAGCTTCGCCTTCACCTCGGGCGCGACCGTGGGGTACTGCGGGTTGATGTCCATCAGCACGTCGGTCACGATTGCCACCGTGGCCAGCCGAGCGAACCACTTGCGGTCCGCCGGCACGACGTACCACGGGGCATGGTCCGTGCTCGTGTTGCTGAGCATCTCCGAGTACACCCGCTGGTAGTCGTCCCAGAATCCACGCTCGGTCATGTCCGCCGGGGAGAACTTCCAATTCTTGGCGGGATCGTCGATGCGGGCCAGGAAGCGGCGTGCCTGCTCGTCGCGGCTCACGTTGAGGAAGATCTTGATGATCTTCGTGCCGTTGTCCGTGAGGTAGCGCTCCCAGTCGTTGATCTCCCGGAATCGACGCCGCCAGATCTGGGGCTCCTTCACCGCAGAGGGCGGCAGGTGTTGGGCGCTGAGGAACTTCGGGTGCACTCGCACCACTAAGACTTCCTCGTAGTAGGAGCGGTTGAAGATGCCGATCATGCCCTTGGCGGGCACCTTCTGGGCGCATCGCCAGAGAAATTCGTGGTCGAGTTCCTCGGTGGAGGGGCTCTTGAACGAGTGCACGTTGACGCCCTGCGGGTTCACCCCGCTCATGACGTGCTTGATGGTGCCGTCCTTGCCCGCCGCGTCCATCGCCTGCAGCACCAGCAGCACCGAGTAGGTGTCCTGTGCGTAGAGCCGGTCCTGATATTCGGCAAGCAGGCCGACCCCCTCGGCAAGCAGGTCCGGCGCCTGATCCTTGGAGAGGTTCTCGGGCTTGTAACGGGAGTCGAAGCCGTGCGGCAGGCGCACCTCCGTGCCAGGTCGCACCCGGAGGTGATCGATCAGTTGCCTGACGTGTTCGCGCCGTGTGTCGCTGCTCGATTCGGTCATGGTCGCTCCTGCTCGACTCGGGTGGGACTACTGCGAGGCTAGTCGTCACCGTGCTCGGGATGCAGGGCGTCACCAGCGGTGACAGCCCGCGACCGCAGGTGGCTAGGCGGTGGCGGCGCGCCGATTTTGCCCCATGGTGCTGTAGGACCCGATGTCGAACAGGAGGCCGAGGACCACGAACGCCCAGCCGAATCCCTCGACGGGGTTGTAGCCGGTGAACCAGAAGACCAGGACGTAGGCCAGGGTCGTGTAGGGCAGCAGCAAGATACCGAAGAACGGCAGGACCCAGGTATCGAAGGCGCGATCGATGATGTCCGAGAACAGCCAGATGAGGATGAGCGTCAGGCGCGGAAACGCCGAACCCAGCAGAATCGCAAAGCAGCCGCACATGAAAGTCCCTTTCCTAGGACGGCGAATCCCGCCGACGAGTACGGCGACCACGCTATCGTGACCGCCGCGCGCATCGTCAATGCCGCGGCGCCGAGCACCATCGACGATCTTGGTATCACCGCTTCCGAGGCCCAGCGGGTGCAGGAGGCCTACACCCTGGTGTTCGCGGCCTTCCAATTGACTTTCATCTGGCTGGAGTTGGGCCGCAACCGCGCGGGCAAGCCGGTGCTACTCGCCTTGCGCTTGCTGGGCGTCAAGAGCTTCCGCAACGGCAACCTGGCTGCGGGAATCGTGAGCCTCGGCGAGTTCGGGCTGCTCTTCGCGCGCGGCTCGGCGTCGGGCTGGCGGCGTCGTTCTCGCTCGGGCACCCGACCGCTGAGATCGACGAGGCCGTCAGCAGCTGCGGGGAGACCCCGACCACGGGTGATGCATCAACTCCGAGTGGGGCCAGCAGCGGATTGGTCCGGCTGGTCGCCGGATCCGACGACGTCGTCAACCCGGGCCGCAGCGGCGCTCAGGAAGTCCTCGCAGCGCTTGGCGAGCAGCTCGCCAAACTCCCACAGGTCCAGGGACTCCTGAAGCGAGTCGGTGCCGTCCTGCAGGCGCTTGACCACCGCGCCGAGGGCGTCGCGGGCCTCTTCGAAGCTCAGGCTTGCTGGATCCGGACGTGCCGATGCGCCGCCGGACTCTGCTGCGGTGCTCATTCGGTTTCCTCCTCGAGATTCGGCTCGGGCAACCGGGCCGCGGTGAAGGCGCCGTCTCGCAACCGTACGTTGAAGTGGGCGCCGGGTTGAATGTCTGCGGGGCCGAACGCGATGCCGCCGGCCGTGTCGGTGACGATGGCGTAGCCGCGGTCGAGGGTCGCGGCCGGCGAGAGCGCGTGTAGGCGCGTGCGCAGCGACGCTAGGTCAGCGGTGGCGGCGGCCAACCGCGTCTGCAAGGCACGCTGGGCGTCGGCCCGGTCGCGCCGAATCCGATCCTGCTCTGTGCGTAGGCGGTCGAGCACGGTGCGGAGCGCCCCTGAGCGGCGTAGGTACTCGAGTTGGCTGCTCTCCTGGGCCATGCGCCGCGTGATCTGGTGTCGCAGCGCACGCCGGGAGTCGTCGACTCGTTCCTTCTCCTCCTCCAGATCCGGCACCACCGACTGTGCGGCGAACGTCGGCGTTGAGGCCCGAAAGTCGGCCACGTCGTCAAGCAGCGGCCGGTCGCGCTCGTGGCCGATGGCACTCACCAGGGGGGTGGTGGTCGCCGCCGCAGCACGTATGAGGGCTTCGTTGCTGAAGGGCATCAGATCCTCAACCGAGCCCCCGCCTCGGGTGATGATGATCACGTCGACCTCGGGGTGGTCATCGAGTTCGACGAGGGCTGCGGTGACTGCTGCGACCGCCGACGAGCCTTGCACCGCCACTTCGCGGATCTCGAACTCGACACCGGGCCAGCGGGCACGGGCGTTCACCGTCACGTCCCGTTCCGCCTCGGAGTTGCGGCCGCAAATGAGGCCGATGCGTCGGGGCAGGAATGGTAGGGGCTGCTTGCGTTCCTCGGCGAACAGCCCTTCGGCGTCCAGCGTGCGGCGGAGTTGTTCCAGTCGCGCGAGCAGCTCGCCGAGGCCGACCGCTTTGATCTGGCGCGCACGGAGATGCAGGTCGCCGCGCTTGCTCCAGTATTCGACGCCGACCAGGACGATCACCTGGGCGCCGTCGCTTACTGGGGGCGACATCTGACGAATCATGCTGCTGGAAGCGACGAGGGACATCGACACGTCTGCTTGCGAGTCGCGCAAACGCATGAAGACCAAGTTCGACCCAGGGCGAATCCGAACTTCGCTGAGTTGCCCCTCCACCCAGACGGTGCTGAGCTTGCGAATCCACCCCGCCAGCATCTGGCTCACATTGGCCACCGTCAGCGGAGCGTCCTCGCTTGTGGTGATCCCCATGGGCCCAGCGTACGAGACGGTTACGACACGAGGAGTGTTGCGATCAGTGAGTGCCGCCTACCATTGGAGGCATGACTCACAAGAAGGTTCTTCTGGCGTCCCCCCGCGGCTACTGCGCCGGCGTGGACCGCGCAGTGATAACCGTGGTCAAGGCGCTCGACCTCTATGGACCTCCCGTATACGTGCGCAAGGAGATCGTGCACAACCGGCACGTGGTCACAACACTGGAGAAGCGCGGGGCCATCTTCGTGGAAGAGAACACGGAGGTCCCGGAGGGCTCCGTCGTTGTATTTAGCGCCCACGGCGTCTCGCCGAAGGTCTACGACGAGGCCGCCGAACGGCAACTCAAGACGATCGATGCAACGTGTCCGTTGGTCACCAAGGTGCACAACGAAGCCAAGCGGTTCGCGGCCGAGGGCTACCAGATCCTGCTCATCGGTCACGACGGTCACGAAGAAGTCGAAGGGACGATGGGGGAGGCCCCCGACGCGATCACGTTGGTGGAGCATCCCGACGACGCGGATCGCGTCGAGCTTGACCCGGACAAGCCCACAGCATGGTTGTCGCAGACGACGCTGTCCGTGGACGAGACCATGGCGACGGTCGATCGGCTGCGCCAGCGGCTTCCGTTGCTGATGGACCCGCCCAGTGACGATATCTGCTACGCGACACAAAACCGCCAGTTGGCGGTGAAGCAGATTGCCCCGGCCTGCGACGTGCTGGTCGTGGTGGGGTCGGGCAACTCGTCGAACTCGGTGCGACTTGCCGAAGTCGGCCTGGAGGCGGGAGCTCGCACCTCCCACCGCGTCGACGACGCCACCGAACTGGAGGAGGCGTGGTTCGCAGAGGCGTCCACCGTGGGCCTGACCTCGGGGGCCTCGGTGCCGGAGGAACTAGTGGACGGCGTGCTCGACTGGTTGGCTGAGCGGGGATTCTCCGATGTCGAGATCGCCGTGGCAGCAGAAGAGAAACTCACGTTCGCGTTGCCGCCGGAGCTGCGCCGGGATCTCAAGGCGGCGGGGCGCCTCTAGTACGTGGCGCTTCGCTCCGCCGCGGGAGTGACCCCCTGGCGCGGCTCGCGCCTAGAGGTTGTCGGCGTCGGTGCTCTGGGGCGGGCTGGCGGCTGAGTGCGCGGCGGGAGTCTGCTGCTTGCGCGTCAACACGCGACGTGCCGCCATGATGGCCAGGGCAAGTCCGGTGCCGAGGAAGACCCACTGCGCATTGAATGCCAGGCCGGAGAGGATGGTTGTCGCCTCGAGGAGCCAGAAGTTGCCGCTGGAGCCAATCACGGCAACCTGGGCCGACACGATGACGGCGAACAGGTAGGCGAGTGGTGGGGAGATGATTGCTGTGGTGAGGTCCTGACGGCGCAGTGTCAGAGCCACCAGCACGCACAGCACGGTGAACACGGCCCCGGTCAACCACCCAAGGGCACCGGCAAGGGTCATCTCAAGGAAACCGGCGAGGGTCGTGCCGACGGCGATGACGCCGAAGCCGCCCATCGAGGACAACCGAGTGAGCGAGGATTGTGATGAACGTGTGGGTGCCTCGAGCGATGACACTGTTGGCTGCTCCTTCTCCAGAACCGCTTGGCCACTGTTGTAGCGCCCGTCAGATGCCGGGTGGGTCACGGTTGGGGGCCCATCGGTGCTCGTGGGAGCGGCAGGATTGGTCGACTGCAGTTGGCTCACCTCACGAAGCGTAGGCCACCCCCACCGTGGCGTCCCACATTGACGCCGCAGTGACTGCAATGAATCCCCGACGCGGCGGAGTTCTTGGCCTGCGGCGGGGGTTATTCGTCTGGGCCGCGGGCGGCCTCCGCGTCTGGGCCGCGGGCGGCCTCCGCGTCTGGCTAGGCCGTGTCGTCCAGCGGCTCGAGCCGACGCACATCGGTGTCGAGCGCGGCCAATTCGCCGATCCCCTCCCATTGCGTACCGTGCTCGGTGAGGCGGCGCGCCACCGGCCTGACCCTGGACTGCCAACTACCGGCCATTTTGTTGTAGGCGCCGAGGGTGGC
>CAVVYM010000007.1:0-88170 GCA_963752505.1 uncultured Actinomycetes bacterium | reverse complement strand
GCAGACGTGACGTTGGTGGCCGCCAATTGCGTCCTGCCCGACCCCGCGGGCGTGTCGGTGGTGCCCGTCGTCAGTGCCGCGCAGATGCGCGATGCCATTGATGAGCAGTTGTCCGGGGCGTTTGACGTCGTGGTGATGGCAGCGGCCGTGGCGGACTACCGGCCGGCACAGACGTCCGACGTGAAGGTGAAGAAGTCCGGTGGCGGATTGCCCTCGATCGAGTTGACGCTGAACGACGACATCCTGGCCGGACTAGCGCGCGGCCGGGCAGGCGCCGCAATGCCGCTGCTCATCGGTTTCGCTGCCGAAACTGGCGACGACGCGGGCACCGCCATGGAGCACGCACGCCGCAAGTTCGCCACCAAGGGGGTCGACCTGTTGGTGGTCAACGAGGTGGGGGAAGGGCTCGCGTTCGAAGCCGACACCAACTCGGCGACGATCCTCTCGGCCGATGCGGAACAACGCGTGCCGTTGAGTTCGAAACGACGACTCGCGGAGGCGGTGTGGGATGCCGCCGTTGAGTTGGGGGGCTGGGACTAGAATGGGCGACGGCTGTGGTGCGAGTCGGCACTCACGCTCCCAGACCACCTGGACGTGAACCGACTCCGCCAATGAAGTCGCACACCACCGCAACCTACGAAGCAGGGAATAGCGCATGGCAGGCCGCCTTTTCACATCCGAATCCGTCACTGAGGGCCACCCCGACAAAATGGCCGACCAGATCAGCGACACCGTCCTCGACGCGATGCTCAAGGAAGACCCGAGTTCACGCGTCGCAGTCGAGACGCTGCTCACCACCGGCCTCGTGGTCGTGGCCGGCGAGGTGACCACGAAGACCTACGTGGACATCCCCGACTTGGTGCGCACCAAGGTGCTCGAGATCGGCTACGACTCCTCTGAGAAGGGGTTCGATGGCGCCTCCTGCGGAGTCACCGTCGCCATCGGCAAGCAGTCCCCGGACATCGCTCAGGGTGTCGACGACGCCTTTGAAGAGCGCGCCGAACACTCCTCGGATCCGTTGGACCAGCAGGGTGCTGGCGACCAGGGCCTGATGTTCGGGTACGCCACCGACGAGACCCCGGAACTCATGCCGCTTCCCATTGCGCTGGCCCACCGCCTCTCGCAGCGATTGACCGCGGTGCGCAAGGACGGCACGCTCGGCTACCTGCGCCCGGATGGCAAGACACAGGTGACCATCGAATACGACGGCGACCGACCTGCGCGGCTGGACACCATAGTCATCTCCACCCAGCACAAGGACGACATCGACCTCGACAACCACCTCCGTCCCGACCTTGAAGCGAGTGTCATCGCGCCGGAACTGTCCGACCTGGGGATCGAGACCGATGGCTACCGTTTCCTGTGCAACCCGACCGGAAAGTTCGTGATCGGCGGCCCGCAGGGCGACGCCGGCCTGACCGGCCGCAAGATCATTGTGGACACCTACGGCGGTATGGCCCGGCACGGCGGCGGTGCCTTCTCCGGCAAGGACCCGTCCAAGGTCGACCGTTCGGCCACCTACGCCATGCGTTGGGTAGCGAAGAACGTGGTCGCCGCCGGCCTCGCCAAGCGGTGCGAGGTGCAGGTGGCCTACGCCATCGGCGTCGCCCACCCGGTGGGTCTTTTCGTTCAGACCTTCGGCACTGGCGTGATTCCGGACGAGCAGATTGCTGAAGCGGTCAAGAGCGTCTTCGACCTGCGCCCCGCAGCGATCCTGATGGATCTCGACCTGAAGCGTCCGATCTACGCCCAGACGGCAGCCTACGGCCACTTCGGCCGTGAGCTGCCCGACTTCACCTGGGAGGCCACCAACCGGGCGAACGCCCTCGCTGCGGCCGTCAAGGGCTGATCCTGCCAGGCGAACACCAACACCAATCACAGGCGAACCCGTCGGGCGACAGTGCCCCGGCGGGTTCGCCTGTCGTCGGGGTCCTGTTGCCGTCTCCGGTGCCCCACCTCGACCGGGTATTCGACTACTCGGTTCCACCCCCGCTGGCCGGGCGGGCGGAACTGGGGGCACGGGTGAGGGTGCGTTTCGCCGGACGGCTGCGGACCGGCTTCGTGGTGGAGCTGAAGGCTGGCAGCGAGTTCGACGTGCAGCCTTTGGTGGACGTGAAGGGTCCGCCGGTGGCCCCGCCGGTGCTCGCCGAACTCACCAAACTGGTTGCCGCCCGCTACGTCGGCAACTGGGGCGATGTGCTGGGTGCGGCAGTGCCCCCGAGGCACGCGCGAGCCGAACGTTCAGTCTGCGACGCTGACGGGCACCTGCCGGCGCCAATTGCGGTTCGCCCGAGTCGGGCCGCGATTGCGACCGAATCTGACCCGGCGATGACGCGCTGGACGCAGTGGAAAGCACTGTGTGCCGACTTGACCGCTGGCCCGAGCATCGACGAGTTCGGCGAGGGTGGGCGCGGTGTGGTGCGAGCGGCACTGACCATTCCCTGGGGGCTGGCGGCAGGGCCGTTGCTCGCCGAGGCCGTCTCCGCAGTGATGCAGGGCGGGCGCCGGGTGTTGATTGTGGTGCCCGACGACGAGGACGTCCGCGGAGCGCGGGCGGCGTTGCAGGGACTCGACCCCCGTCCACGAATCGTCACGTTGACTTCCGGCGATGGTCCACACGCCCGCTACGGTGCCTACCTTCGGGCGATTTCGGGCCAGGCCGAAGTGGTGATCGGCACGCGATCCGCGGCCTTTGTGCCGGTTCCCGACCTCGGACTCGTATGGCTATGGCGAGACGCAGATCCCTCGATGGCCGATCCCCAGGCGCCCTACTGGCACCCCCGGGAGGTCACCGGGCTGCGCAGCGTCACGGAGGGGCTGCCCTGGGTCGCCGCGGGCAGGAGTCGCACCACCGAGGTTCAGCGGCTCGTGGAAGTGGGCTGGGCACGTGAGGTGACCCCGGCCCGCGCCGTGTGGCGCGCTGCCGGACCAGCGGTCCGGGCGGTAGGTGAGACGGATCTGGCCAGGGACGGCGCGGCCTACGCGGCCCGGCTCCCCAAATCCGCCTTCGAGGTCGTGCGGGCTGGACTCGCCCTGGGGCCGGTGCTGGTGCAGGTGCCGCGCCGGGGCTACTTGCCGGCGGTCGCGTGTGCACAGTGCCGTGAACTTGCCCGCTGCACGCGATGCCAGGGGCCGCTGCGGCAGGCCGTCCGCGGTGCCCCGCCGAACTGTGCGCACTGTGGGGCGGCGGCGCAGCGGTGGCGCTGCGCCGAATGCGGCAACACCCGCCTGCGAGCGATTCGAATCGGCAGCAGCCGGACCGCGGAGGAACTGGGGCGCGCATTCGCAGGAGTCGAGGTGCTCACCAGCGACGCAGAGGTGGGGGTACGCGCCGAGATAGCCGACGCGCCGAGCCTGGTGGTGGCCACCCCCGGTGCCGAACCTCGGGTGCAGGGTGGTCGCTATCGCGCCGCGCTACTGCTCGACGGCGACGTGATGCTGACCGCGCCGCGGCTGCGCGCCGCCGAGGATGCCGTGGCGCGATGGTGCGATGCCGCCGCTCTGGTGCGCGGCGACGGTGTCGTGATGCTCGCCACCGCAGGTCACGCCGCGCCGGTGCAGGCCATGGTTCGGGCAGATCCGGTCGGCTGGGCGAGTCGGGAGTTGGCCGAACGGGTGGCGACAAGTTTGCCGCCGGCAGTTCGGTTGATCGCGCTGGAGGGACCCGACGATGCCGTCGGCGAACTGCTCGCACAATTGGCAGTCGCCTTGGGAACCTCGGAGTTGGACGCCCTCGGCCCGGTCAGCGCGGGGGACAAGTCGCGGTGGTTGGTGCGCTCGGACTACGCGCACGCGCAGCGACTCACGGCGGCGTTAGGCGCCGTGCAACGCGAACGCAGCCGGCAACGGCGCCCGGTGGTGACGATTCGCGTCGACCCCTCCGACCTAGGCTGATCCACACCTGCGCGACCACGCGTGCGCGGTTGTTGTCTCGGGGTTACCGGTAGGTCACTATTGCGCCATGGTTCCTCCCGCGCGTGTCGTCGCCGTTGTCGCTGTTCCAGTTCTGTTCGGTGCCCTCAGCGCCTGCGGCGGTAGTGGCAGCGATAGCGCTGTCGAACCTACTGCCGCGCCGACCACTGTGACCTCGACCCCGCCGCTGGCTACCGGCGAGGTCACGCCACCGCCCGGTTCGGTGAGCCCGGCCAGCGATGTGGACCCCTGCTCGGTGCTGACTGCCAACGAGGTGCTCGCAGTGCTGGGCTACAGCGCCAGCGATCCGCAGCCGGTTTCGATCCCCGGCGACGCCTACGCTCTCAGCGGTTGCACATGGGGCGGGCCCGACCAGGGTGTCTACCTGACCTTGCAGGCCTTCACCCCCGGGGCGATCGAAGATCCGCTGGCGTCGCTGCTGGGCGCATCGGGCGAGACCCCCACGCCGGTGTCGGAAGTCCCCGGGGGCGAGCTGTGGAACCTCGGATTCCTGCCCGGCGGGGGCGGTCAAGGCGTGACCGTCGCGTGGGAGGAGAACGGTCAACAGTTCGCGCTGTCGCTGCTGGGCACCGACATCAGCAACGACCAACAGCAAGCGCTCATCACCGCCGCCGAGCAGGCCGCCGGCGCACTGGGCTGAGGAGCAAGGACGCCGACGCACCGGATGCGCGAGTTTCTCATAGACTGCCAAGCGTGACAGTCCAACCCATCCGGCTCTTCGGCGATCCCGTGTTGCGAACCCCCGCCGTCCCGGTGACGACCTTCGACAAAGAACTCCGGGTGCTGGTCCGAGACCTGGCCGAGACTATGGAGGCGGCGCCCGGTGCGGGATTGGCCGCGCCCCAGATAGGTGTCAGCCTGCGCGTCTTCACCTATAACGACGGATCCGGTGTCGGTCACCTCATCAACCCGTCGCTGGATCTCTCCGATGAGGAGCAGGACGGTCCGGAGGGCTGCCTCTCGCTGCCGGATCTCACCTTCGACACCAAACGGGCCTGGCGCGTGGTCGCGAAGGGATTCAACGAGCACGGAGAGCCGGTTGAGCTCGAGGGCACCGACTTGCTGTCACGCATCGTGCAGCACGAGACAGATCACCTCGACGGCGTGCTGTTCATCGACCGGCTGGATCGCGAGGCGCGCCGGGAAGCCATGAAGCTGATTCGGGAGTCCGACTGGTTCGGCGCGCCACCGACAGTCAAGTTCAGCCCTCACACCGGTCCCTTCAGTCTGTGACGGGCCGACCTTGAGAGTCATCTTCGCCGGTACCCCAGCCGCTGCTGTCCCGTCGCTGCGCGCCATCGTGGCCTCACCGCACGAAGTCGTGGCGGTCGTCACCAGGCCCGACGCCCGTCGTGGCCGGGGACGCACGCTGGCGCGATCGGAGGTGGGCACCGTCGCCGACGAGTACGGCATTCCGGTGCTCACGCCAGCGTCCCCGCGGGATCCCGAATTCGCCCGAGCGCTGCGCGAGTTCGCACCCGACGTCGTGGCGATCGTGGCCTACGGCGCCCTCATCGGCGAAGAACTGCTGCAGGTCCCCGTGCACGGCTGGGTGAATCTGCACTTCTCCTTGCTGCCTGCCTGGCGCGGGGCCGCGCCGGTGCAGCACGCGATCCTCGCCGGTGACCAGGTCACCGGTGCCACCACTTTTCGACTCGACCCCGGGATGGACACTGGCCCGGTGTTCGGGGTCGCAACTGCGGAGATCAATCCGCGTGAGACCTCGGGGGAACTGCTCGAACGACTCAGCGCCGACGGCGCCGACCTGCTCGTCGCCACCCTCGACGGCCTCGCGACGAACCAGTTGGTGGCCGTACCGCAGCCCCTCGAGGACATCAGCTACGCACCCAAACTGACGTCCGATGACGCCCGCGTGGTGTGGACCGATCCAGCTATGCGCGTCGACCGACTCATTCGAGCCTGCACGCCGGCTCCAGGGGCCTGGACGACGTTTCGCGACGAACGACTCAAACTGGGTCCAGTGAGGATCGCCGAGGGGGCGGCCGACGAGCTGGCACCCGGTGAGCTGGCGGTCAGCAAGGACCGAGTTCTCGTCGGATCGGCCACCGCTGCGCTGGCCCTCAGCACCGTGCAACCGCCCGGCAAACGTCCGATGACGGCCGCGGACTGGGCCCGGGGAGTTCGGCCGACCGCAGCTGATGCATGCCGATGACCGGCCGCCCACCACCGCGCCGCGGATCGCGCCGACCGCAAGCCCGCACTGCAGCACCCGTGGACGCAGCGCGGCGGGCAGCCTACGACGTACTGCACGAGGTGGGTGCCAGCGACGGCTACGCCAATCTGCTGCTGCGAACCGTGTTTGCCGACCACAAGCTCTCGGGGCGTGACGCTGCCTTCGCCACCGAATTGGTGATGGGCGTGCTGCGGCACCGAGGCACGATTGACGAGGTGCTGGCCGCGTGCGTCGACCGTCCGCTGGCGAAACTGGATCCACGGGTACTCGACGTGCTTCGCCTCGGCACCTACCAGTTGCTCTACCTCCACACTGCCGCGCACGCTGCCGTGGCCAGTTCGGTGGACCTGACGGCGGACGTGTGCGGGCCCGCCCCCAAGGGCCTCACGAATGCTGTGCTGCGTCGAGTGGCCACCCACGACCTAGCCGATTGGTTGGCACAGATCACCGCCACCATGACCAGTTCCCAAGCGATGGCCGTGCGCACCTCTCACCCGGCCTGGATCGTCTCGTCGCTGCGTGACGCCCTCGGTGGCGACGACGCTGCCTTGGCCGCCCTCCTCGAACGCAACAACACCGCACCGCGGGTCACGCTCGCGGCCCGACCTGGGCGGGTGACGCTCGAGGAGCTCGCCGAGCAGGCGCCGGAGGGCACCCGGCCCGGGCTGTGGTCGCCCTACGCGTTGATGCTCGAAGGCGGCCGACCCGGACAACTCGCGGCCGTGCGCCAACATCGGGCAGCGGTGCAGGACGAGGGCAGCCAATTGATGGCCATGCTCGCAGCCGACTTCCCGTTGTCCGGCCGTGATGAGTTCTGGCTCGACATGTGCTCGGGGCCGGGCGGAAAGGCCGGTCTGTTAGCGGCGCTTGCGGCCCCCCGGGGGGCGCGGCTGATAGCCGCCGACGTGCACCACAGCCGTGCCCGACTGGTGGCTCGCTCGCTGGCCCAGGCGCCGGGTGAACACCTGGTCGTGCAAGCCGATGGTCGGGCAGGGCCTTGGGCCCAGGGCGCTTTCGACCGGATCCTGCTGGACGCACCGTGCACCGGCCTCGGCGTGGTGCGTCGTCGCCCGGAGTCTCGCTGGCGTCGTACCCCCAAGGATGTCGCCACGCTCGCGTCGCTCCAGCGCGAACTCCTCGACGCGGCCATCCGAGCCCTGCGACCCGGCGGTGTCGTGGTCTATGTCACCTGCTCGCCGCACATCGCGGAAACGGACCTTGTGGTTGACCGTGCGTTGGCCCAGCACGCCGGCGACGTGATTGAGCTCGACTCCCACTCCGGTCTACCCGAGGCCGTGGTGGCCACACTGGGTGCCGGACCGCGCACGAGGTTGTGGCCGCACGTGCATGACACCGACGGGATGTTCGCAGCCGTTCTCCAGCGGTGCTAGCGAGGATCCGGCGCACTAGGCTGACCTGCTATGGGACTTCAGATTTCACCGAGCATCCTCTCCGCGAACTTCGCCCACCTCGCTGCTGAGTGCCAGGCGGTCGCGGGGCACGCGGATTGGCTGCACGTGGACGTGATGGACAACCATTTCGTGCCGAATCTGACCCTCGGCCTGCCCGTCGTGGAATCCCTGCTGGCAGCCGTGGACACCCCCATCGACTGCCACCTGATGATCGACGACCCCGACCGCTGGGCGCCGGCCTATGCCGAGGCCGGTGCGGGCAGCGTGACCTTCCACGTCGAGGCCGCCCACGCGCCCATCCGCCTGGCCCGAGAGATCCGGAATTTGGGGGCCCGCGCTGGCATGGGCCTCAAACCGGCGACTCCGGTGGAGCCCTACGCCGATCTACTCGGCGAACTCGACATGCTGTTGCTCATGACCGTCGAGCCGGGATTCGGCGGCCAGTCGTTCCTCGAATTCGTGGTGCCCAAGATCCGTCGCGCCCGCGAATTGATCGACGGTCGCGACGTGGACGTGTGGCTGCAGGTGGACGGCGGAGTCGACCAGTCCACCATCGTCGCCTGCGCCGAGGCGGGAGCCAACGTCTTCGTGGCCGGCTCCAGCGTCTACGGCGCGGACAACCCCGCCACCGCGATCGATCAACTGCGCGCGACCGCCGAAGCCGTCGCCACCGCCCCATGACACCTGCGGTTTCGCAGGAGGAGCAGCGCGCGCTGCACCAGGCGATCGCGCTGGCGGCCAACTCGGGCATCACCCTGGGCCCGAACCCGGCGGTGGGATGCGTGCTCCTGGACTCCTCGGGCCGCACGATCGCGAGCGGGTGGCATCGCGGGCCGGGGACGGCCCACGCGGAGGTTGAGGCGCTGAGGCAAGCCGGTGCGGCGGCGGCGGGTGCGACAGCCGTGGTGTCGATGGAGCCGTGTTCCCATCATGGCCGCACACCGCCCTGCACCGCCGCGCTGCTCGCCGCCGGCGTCACCCGGGTGGTCTTCGGCCAGGCCGATCCGAATCCTCAGGCAGCCGGTGGTGCCGAGGTGCTGCGCGCGGGCGGTGTGGAAGTTGTCGGCCCGGCCGCCGCGGCCGAGGCACAGGCGGTCAACCGGGACTGGAATGTGGCCCAGCAGTTGCGACGTCCGCTGGTGCACTGGAAGGTGGCCGCCAGTCTCGACGGACGCATCGCTGCCGCCGACGGCACGTCGAAGTGGATCACCTCGCCGCAGTCCCGCGAGGTGGTCCATGCCATGCGCGGCGCTGTCGACGCCGTGCTCACCGGCACCGGAACCGCGCTGGCGGATTCGCCGCTGCTCACCGCGCGGCCCGGTGGCGTCGCGGCGGCGCAGCAGCCGCAGCGCGCGGTAATGGGCATGACGCCGTTGCCGAGCGGGCATCCGCTGACGGATGCGGTGCAGCTGCGCACCCACGATCCGGCTGTCGCCCTCGCCCAACTGTGGGACCTCGACGTGCGCCGTGTCATGCTCGAGTGCGGGCCTCGGCTGGCCGGCGCCTTCGCTACCGCCGACCTCATCGACCGGATCACCTGGTTCGCGGCTCCGCTGCTGCTGGGCGACGATGGCCTGGCGGTGCTCGACGGTGGTCCAGCGACCCTGGCCGACGCCGCGCGGTGGCACGTCAGGGACGTGGCAGCCAGCGGTCCGGACGTGCGCGTCGAGCTCGAACGAAAGGAGTGATGATGTTTACCGGAATCGTCATCGACACCGGCCGCGTCGTCGCGGTTGAGGACCTGCGCGACGAGGCGCGGCGGTTACGCATCGCCAGTGACGTCGTCGGGCCGGAGGCGCGCCCGGGAGAATCGATCTGTGTCAACGGAGTGTGCCTCACAGTCGTCGACCCGGAAGGTGCCCAGTTCGGCGCCGACGTGATGAAGGAGACGCTGGACCGTTCGTCGCTAGGCCGACTGGCACCCGGCGACCCGGTCAATCTGGAGCCGGCGATGGCAGTGGGGGATCGCTTCGGCGGCCACATCGTCTCTGGCCACGTGGACGGCCAGGCGCGCGTCACCAAGCGATTCGACAGCGAGAACTGGCGAGTGCTCACGTTGGCGGCCGAACCCCGCTCACTGCACAAGTACGTGGCCGAGAAGGGGTCCATCACCCTCGACGGTGTCTCGCTCACCGTCGCAGATGCCGGTGACGACTGGTTCACCGTGTCATTGATCCCGACCACGTTGGCCGCCACGACGCTCGGCGCGGCCGAGATCGGAACGTTGGTCAACGTCGAAGTCGACATGCTCGCGCGCTACGTTGAGCGCATGCTGGAGCACAGGTGATTCCCTACGACGATCTCTACGGCGACGAGCCGCCACGGCCGGCTCGGCGCAGCGGGCGCGCCGCCAGCCGCGGGGCACGCCGACGACCGGATGCCCAACCATCCGCGACGGGGCAGGAGCCGGGTCAGGGAGGCGTTCGCCTCGACCCGGTGACGGCTGCCGTGGCTGCCATCGCAGCGGGGCAGTCAGTGGTGGTCGTGGACGACGAGGATCGGGAGAACGAGGGCGACCTGATCGCGGCCGCCCAGCTCGCGACGCAGGAGACGCTGGCGTTCATGATTCGGCACACCTCGGGTGTGATCTGCGTGCCGATGGTGGGAGACGATCTCGACCGACTGGCGTTGCCGCCGATGACCGCAGTGAACGAGGACGCCAAGGGGACTGCCTACGCGGTCAGCGTTGACGCCCGTGATGGTGTGAGCACCGGCATCAGCGCCGCCGATCGGGCCAAGACGGTGCGCGTCCTGGCTGACACCGCCACCGAACCCTGGGAAATCACCCGGCCCGGCCACGTCTTCCCGTTGCGCGCGGTGCCCGGCGGCGTGCTGCGTCGAGCCGGGCACACCGAGGCTGCCGTCGACCTCGCTCGTCTCGCGGGCTTGAATCCGGCAGGTGTCATCGCCGAGCTAGTCAACGACGACGGCGAAATGATGCGCGCGCCCGACTGTCGGGCGTTTGCCGATCAGCACGGGCTGGTCATGATCTCGATCGCCGACCTCATCGAGTACCTGCGCCGGTCGGAGACACACGTGCGCAAGGTCACCGACGCATTGTTGCCCCTGCCGCAGGGGCAATTCAGAGCAGTTGGCTACGAATCGCTGATCACCGGGCACGACAGTGTGGCACTGGTGATGGGCGACCTCGGGGACGGCGAGGACGTGTTGGTCAGGGTGCATTCGGAGTGCCTGACCGGCGACGTCTTCGGATCCCTGCGTTGCGACTGCGGACCACAGTTGCAGGCTGCGCTTGATCGGGTGGCGGCCGAGGGCCGCGGGGTGGTGCTCTACGTCCGGGGCCACGAGGGCCGCGGCATCGGCCTGATGCACAAGTTGCGGGCCTACAACCTGCAGGATTCCGGCGCCGATACGGTCGATGCGAATCTCGAACTCGGACTACCCGCCGATGCCCGCGAGTACGGCACCGGCGCGCAGATCTTGACCGATCTCGGGATCAAGTCCATGCGGCTGCTGACGAACAACCCGGATAAACGAGCCGGGCTCAGCGGGTTCGGCCTGGAGATAATCGGTCGCGAACCGCTTGAGATCGAACCCAATCCCTTCAACGAGTTCTACCTGCAGACCAAGCGCCAGCGCATGGGTCACGAACTCGACTTGGAGGATCCGATAGTCGACGATGGAGGCCACGCATGAGCGGAACCGGAACCCCCGATAGCGGCGAGTTTGATATCGACGGCGGACTTAAAGTGGCGATCGTCGCGTCGCGGTGGCACCGCGAGATCCAGGACTCGCTGGTGACGAAGGCCCAGGCCGAATGCGAGCGCCATGGAATCAAGGCTGCCGTGCACTGGGTACCGGGCACTTTCGAAATCCCGGTGGTGGCCCGCAAACTTGCGATCAGCCACGATGCCGTGGTGGCGCTCGGCACCGTCATCCGCGGCGGCACACCGCACTTCGACTACGTCTGCGATTCGGTGACGATGGCACTCACGCAGATTCCACTTGAAACCGGTACTCCGGTGGGGTTCGGAATCCTCACCTGCGACGACGTCGAACAAGCGCGTGACCGGGCGGGGCTGCCCGGCTCGGCCGAGGACAAGGGCACGGAGGCCGCCGCTGCGGCACTCGCCACCGCGTCCCTGATGAGGCGTCTGACACTCTAGAGCCTGTGAAGACGTTCGAGGAACTGTACGCCGAGTTGCTGGATCGGGACGCGAATCGTCCCGCTGGATCGTCCACGGTGACGCTGCTCGAGGGGGGCGTCCACGCGGTTGGCAAGAAGGTCGTGGAGGAGGCCGCAGAGGCGTGGATGGCGGCTGAGTACGAAGGGCCGCAGCGCACTGCCGAGGAGATATCTCAGCTGCTGTATCACGCGCAGGTGTTGATGATCGCTGCCGGCGTCAGCCTCGAAGAGGTCTACAAGCAACTCTAGAAGATATCTGTGTACCGACCGTGAGCAACGACGTTGCGGGTCGCCGGTGCGCACGACGAGAGGAAACGGACGAGATGTTGCGGGTCGCTGTGCCCAACAAGGGTGCGCTGTCAGATCCGGCGCGCCAGATGCTGGTCGAGGCTGGCTACCTCGGCAGCGCCAGCCCACGGGAGTTGATGGTCCACGACCCCGTCAACGAGGTGGAGTTCTTCTTCCTGCGTCCTAAGGACATAGCGACCTATGTCGGTGGCGGAACCCTGGACCTCGGCATCACCGGTCAGGACATGCTCATCGAGGCCGGACGACCGGCCGAGCCGCTGCTCGAACTGGGTTTCGGCGGATCAACCTTCCGTCTCGCCGTGCCAGCCGAGGCGAGCACGAGTCCGCAGGAATTGGCCGGCCGACGCATCGCCACGAGCTACCCCGCGTTGCTGACCGAGTGGCTTACGGAGCATGACGTCGAGGCCACGATCGTGCGGTTGGACGGGGCGGTCGAGAACGCCGTGCGGTTGGGGGTTGCCGACGCCATCGCCGACGTCGTCGACACCGGAACGACCCTTCGGCTGGCCGGCCTGCGCACGATCGGGGACCCGCTGTTGTCGAGCCAGGCAGTGCTCGTGGCGTCGCCCAGAAACGGTGGTGACCCCGCCACGGAACGATTCGTGCGGCGGTTACAGGGCGTGATCGTGGCCCGGACCTATGTGCTCGTGGACTACGACATCCCGGCGGAATTGGTGGATGCCGCGTGCGCCATCACCCCGGGCTTGGAATCCCCCACGGTGTCACCGCTGCGGGACCAACAGTGGGTGGCCATCCGCGCGATGGTGCCCCGGCGGGACGTTCACGCCGTCATGGACGACCTCTTCACCCTGGGTGGCCGGGGGATCCTCGTCACCACCATCCACGCCTGCCGGCTGTAACCTCGCGCCAGCTCATCTGCCGCAGTCAGCGCGCGAGATGGCGTCGAGGATCGCCGCTGCGACGTCCGCGGGACGATCGAGCATCAGCATGTGCGCGCCGTCGGCCACCTCGAGCGTCACATCGTCGGCCAGCGTCGCCGCCTCGGCGCGGTGGCGCTCCACCCAGGCGCTTTGGGTCGTGGGAAGCAGACGCGGCCCGCTGCGGCCGACCAGCACCGTGACCGGCACCTGCAGGCGCCCGGACTGCCGTGCGACCACCAGCGAGTGGCTCAACGCGCCGATGCTGTGGTCGTCGTGCATGGCGCGGCCGATGGTCGCCTTCGAGCCAAGGTTGAGCACGGCGTCGGCCGGGAGGTTCGCATAGACGTCGCGGAAGTCGTGGTGCTTGGTGGCGCCTGCCACCACCCCCGCGGCGATCGCTTTGCCCATGATCGGATCAACGAAGGGAAGTTCAGGCAGGTACCCCAACCACTTGCGCCAGTTGGGCAGGGCATCGGGCAGGTAGTCCTCGTCGACTGAGTCGTAGTCGGCGGGGATGCTGGCGTCGATGAGCACCAAGGCGCAGACGTGGGACGGGCGGACGCGGGCGTAGGCCTCGGCCAGCAAGCCGCCGAAAGAATGGCCGATGACCACCCGGGGTGTCGGGGTGTCTCGGATCGCCTCGTCGATTTCGTCGGCGACGAGCGCGAAGTCGCCCCCCGGATGCCCAGGCCGATGGGGTCGGTCGAAGAGCACCACCGCCAATTCGGACGGCAAGAGGTCCAGCGTTGGCAACCACATCTCGTAGGGCATAGCCATGCCGTTGAGGAACACCAAGGTGGGGGCCGTGCCGGGGCGCACCATGCGCCGCACTTCAACTGGCATTGATCTTCGACTCCCTCGGCTGATTGTGGCTGAGAAGCAGACCAAGACTGAACATCGCGGCCGAGTACAGCACGATTTGGATCCGCTGCCACACCCCCACGCCATCGATGCCAGCCAGATACATCAGTGCGATGAGCAGTGAGATCAGGGCATACAACACACCCAGGATGGCAAGCAGTTGCCACTGCGGATCCCACCGCTCGCTCAGCGACCGCCGGCGACGAAGCTGCCAGGAACCCAATGCCAGCGCGAGCAGAGCCACAGGTGCCAACACCCCCTCGAGCACTCCCGTGACGTTGTGTGCGGCGTGCGCGAAACTCACCTCCCCGGCGTCCTCAGCCAGCCTGCAGTCCGCATCCACCGTCGGTGGGCAATCCAACGGCAGGAAGGCGTCGAGGAACGTGAGCAGGGCGAATATTCCCGCGCTCACGGTGCCAATCCGCAGCGCGGCATTCCTAGGTAGCAGGGTGAAGGCGGCGATGGCGCCAATGAGCAACAGCAGGCCGGTAACGAGATCCGAGAATCGGAAGAAGGTGGCGTTTGGTTCGCCCTGGGCACCGAGTTCGCTGACGAACGAGACGGAGCGGTCCAGCCGGACACCGAGGTAGCCCTCCAGCAAGAAGGCAAGGTTGGTGATGGCGCCCAGGATCAGGGTCCAGGCGGCAAGTCGAACCCGCCCCCGATTCACCTTCCGCGGCTCGCCCATGCCCCACACGCTAGCGTTGCGGACCGTGGCGAACGATGGTGTGCGCAGGAGTGCGAGCGAGGTTATTGCAGCAATCTCGGATGACGGTGTGTGTGATTCCTGGGACCAAGCTCCCAACCCGCCGCAGGACGGCGAGTATGCCGAACAGCTGCGCCGCGCGGAGCAGCGCTCGGGGGAGCAGGAGTCGGTGGTGACGGGCCGACTGCTCGTGCACGGCCGGCCGGTGGCGGCGATCGCCGGCGAGTTTGCCTTCCTGGCAGGTTCAGCCGGCATGGCCGCTGCGGATCGGGTGGTGGCGGCCTTCCGGCGCGCGACCGCCGAACGCCTCCCCGTTGTGGGGATGCCCGTGTCGGGCGGCACCCGCATGCAGGAGGGCACACCGGCATTCCTCCGCATGGTGGCCGTGGCAGCAGCCGCGGCCGAGCACCGCGCGGCCGGACTTCCTTACTTGGTGTGGTTGCGCGACCCGACGACCGGGGGAGTCATGGCCACCTGGGGCTCCCTGGGGCAGATCACTGCGGCTGATCCAGGTGCGTTGGTTGGTTTTCTCGGTCCCCGGGTGTTCGAAGCCATGACGGGCGAGCCGTTTCCATCCGGCGTGCAGACCGCCGAGAACCTGGCGGCGGTGGGCGTCATCGACGCCGTGGTGAGCCTGCCAGAGCTGCGTGGTTGGCTCGCAACTGTGCTCGACGTGGTGGGCGAGCAGGCGGCCTCGGGGGCTGACGACGAGTCCGCGGGTTCTCCGAATCCCGCGCCCCTCGCGCCCCCCGCGCGAACCTCAATCCCGGACGGTTGGGAGTGCGTGGCGGCCACCCGGCGGTCCGATCGGCCCGGTTCCCGCGAACTGATTGCCGCCGCTGGTTCGGATGTCACCTGGTTGGCGGGCACCACATCGGGTGAACGCGATGACGCCGTTGTGATCGCACTGGCACGCATCGGCGGGGTGCCGTGCATCGTCGCCGCGCTCGACCGAACGGCGCCCGGAGCGCCCGGACCGGGGGCCCTGCGTACCGCGCGGCGGGCAATTGCGTTGGCCCGCGAACTGGGCTTGACAATGGTCACCGTGGTCGACACCGAGGGTGCCGAAGTCTCCGCCCGGGCCGAGGAGGGGGCCCTCGCCGGCGAGATCGCACGGAGCCTGGCCGATCTCGCCGTTGCAGACGTGCCGGTGGTCTCCGTGCTGCTGGGTTCTGGTTGCGGCGGGGGCGCTCTGGCCCTGTTGCCGGCCGACGTGGTGGTGGCTGCCGACGACGCTTGGGTCACGCCGCTGCCTCCGGAGGGCGCTGCCGCGATTCTGCATCGCAGCACCGAGCGGGCCCCGCAGGTGGCTCGCGATCAGCGGATCACCGCTGTGGAGCTGCACCGACTCGGGGCCGTGGACGTGCTCGTCGCAGGCGCGGATGACGATCCGTCCGACTTCGTCGGCCGGATGGCGCAGGCGCTCAGCGAGGCTGTGCGCGCTGCGATGGTCAGCCCAACCCGGGTGTCGAAGTTTGTGGTGGCCGGCCCGTGACGGGTCACGTCGGGCACGGGGCGGAATCCGGCGCCGGAGCGGAGCGATTCAGCGGCGCACGCATCCCGGACCAGCCTTTCGCCGCCGATGACGGGGGGACGCCGCCAGCCGTGGGCGCAGCACTCGAGACGTGGCGCGGGGACGGCGATCTGCGGCCGGTGGTAGAAGCGCTGCTGCCCACGCGGCTGCTCGTGGGTCTCGTGGCGGTGCTCGACAGTACGGATGCGGCCGGGTCAGAGAAGGACAGCCACATGGCAGCCGCGATGCTGGTGCGACCCGACGGGCGCAAAGCGTTGGTGGCCTTCACCTCGGTGGCCGGCTTGACCGCCTGGCAAGCCGAAGCCCGCCCGCTGCCCGTGCGGGCGGTGGATGCGGCCCGAGCGGCCATTGAAGACGATGCCGATGCCCTGCTGATCGACGGAGACTGCGCGCTGACGGGACCGTTCCTCTGGGCACTGGCCGAGGGCCGCGTCCCGCGTCCGCCCGCGGAGGACGACGACGTACGCGCCGCCGTGGGCGAGGTGGTGGATGCCGTGCTCGGTGAGGCCGGCTTGAGTTGCCACCACTGGCTGGTGGCGGATCACTCGGGTGCCGCCGACGTGGTCGTGCTGCTGGATTCGACGGTCGCCGGGCAACCTGCGACCGTGGCAGAGTTGGCACGCCAACTCGCGGCCCATCCGTTGCTGCGGAGTCGGCTCGTCAAGGGACTCGCGCTCGGGGTGGATCCGGCTTGAGCCGCGGGTCGAGGCGGCGCTAGCCGAGCACCGGACCGGTGAACCGCTCGCCGGGGCCCTTGCCCGGTTCATCTGGAAACGATGACGCCTCCCGGAAGGCACGTTGGACCGAACGCAACCCGTCACGCAGCGGCCCCGCGTGGAAGGTGCCCAGGTCGGCGGCCGAGCCCGTCACCAGGGCCGCCAGTGCGTTGATCAGGATCCGAGCCTCCGCAAGGTCCTCGTCAGCGTCGCCGTCATCACCAAGTCCGCACTTGACGGCGGCGGCCGTCATCAGGTGCAGGGCCACCGTCGTGATGATCTCCACCGCGGGAACATCGCCGATGTCTCGGGCGGCTTCGGCACCCATGTCAGCTACCGTTTCGTGGGGACGTGGGGGTGTACCTGATGAATCGGTCATGGGTGATAGCCTTGCAGACGGTCGCCGTGCCCGCGGCGCCCGCGTACAAGCGGAGGCATATCTCCCACCTGACGGCGTTTCCTACTGAGTCGTTCAGGTCCCCGGTAGCCGAGGTCACCACCACGGCACGCAGCCGCCTGTGCGAATCCCATCGCGAACACAGGAGGCGTTCATCAGCGTCGAACCAAGGATCAATGAGCGGATCCGCGTACCCGAGGTCCGTCTGGTCGGACCAGGCGGCGAACAAGTCGGAATTGTGCGCATCGATGACGCGCTGCGACTGGCAGAGGAGTCCGAACTCGACCTCGTCGAAGTTGCTCCGATGGCCAAACCGCCCGTCTGCAAACTCATGGATTACGGCAAGTTCAAGTACGAAGCCGCGCTGAAAGCTCGCGAAAACCGCAAGAACCAGAGTCACACGGTCATCAAGGAGATGAAGCTCCGACCGAAGATCGACCCCCA
This sequence comes from uncultured Actinomycetes bacterium, assembly GCA_963752505.1. GTDB lineage: Bacteria > Actinomycetota > Actinomycetes > S36-B12 > UBA10799 > JACJWR01. The sequence goes on along the minus strand of CAVVYM010000007.1, from coordinate 70,636 downwards.
CGACTACGGCACGAAGAAGGGCCACATCGAGCGCTTCCTCAAGGCCGGCGACAAGGTCAAAGTCACCATCATGTTCCGCGGTCGCGAGCAATCGCGACCCGAACTCGGATTCCGCCTCTTGGCCAAACTGGCCGAGGACATCGGTGAACTCGGCATTGTGGAAGCCGCGCCGAAGCAGGACGGCCGCAACATGACGATGGTCATCGCCCCAAGCCGCAAGAAGCAGACCGACAACCGGTCGAGCAACGACGTATCAGAGGAGTAGGACGTGCCAAAGAGCAAGACCCACAGCGGAGCCAAGAAGCGTTTCCGGGTCACCGGAACCGGCAAGGTGATGCACGAGAGCGCCAACAAGCGCCACCTGCTGGAGAGCAAGCCGTCCAAGCGCACGCGCCGCATCTCCGGTTCCAAGCAACTCAGCAAGGCCGACACTCCCAAGGTTGAGCGTCTGCTCGGCAAGCGCTGACCTGAAGACACCTATCGCACCGAACACCGTTACAAGGAGACAATCGTGGCCCGCGTCAAGCGTGCAGTAAACGCCCAGAAGAAGCGCCGGGAGGTGCTTGAGGCAGCCAGCGGCTACCGGGGTCAACGCTCCCGGCTCTACCGCAAGGCGAAAGAACAAGTCACGCACTCGTTGGTGTACTCGTTCAACGATCGCAAGGATCGCAAGGGCGACTTTCGGCGGCTGTGGATCCAGCGCATCAACGCCGGTGCCCGCGCCAACGGCATGACCTACAACCGCTTCATCCAAGGGCTGAAGCTGGCCGGTGTCGAGGTTGACCGCCGCATGCTCGCGGAGCTGGCCGTCAACGACCCCGGTGCCTTCGCGGCGCTGGTCGACGTCTCCCGGTCTGCAGTGTCGGCCCAGGGTGCAGCCTGATACTCACATCGACCCGTGCCGCCCGCGTTTCGCGGGCGGCACGGTTGCGCAAGCGGGCTTTCCGCGTCCGGGACGGCAGATTCCTGGCCGAAGGTCCCCAAGCGGTCCGGGAGGCGCTCGCGGCTGACGGCGCCGTCGTCGAAGTATTCGCCACCGACGAGGCCGCTGCCCGCCACTCGGATCTACGTCTGACCGCGGAGTCGGCCGGGGTCGAGTGGTTGCGGGCCTCCGCGCCGGTACTAGCCCACCTCTCGGACACCGTGAACCCTCAGGGCATCGTGGCGGTGTGCCGGATGCCGGCCACCTCGCTCACCGCGGCCGTCCCCGCCGGGGCACGCATCGTGTCGATCCTCGCCCACGTTCGTGATCCCGGGAACGCCGGTACCGTCATCCGGGTGAGCGACGCCGCCGGTGCCGCCGGTGTCGTGCTCAGCGAGTCCAGCGTCGATCCCTTCAACGCTAAATGCGTGCGTGCCAGCGCCGGCTCGCTGTTCCACCTGCCGGTCGCGCACGGCATCGAACTCGCTGCGGCAGTCGCCGCCGCACGTCGCCAGGGCATGCTGGTGCTGGGTGCCGACGGTGCTGGCGGCACTGAACTCCACCACTTCGACCGGGCACAACTCGCCCGCCCGACCGCGTGGGTGTTCGGCAACGAGGCCTGGGGTTTGCCAGCACCGATCCGTCAGTTGTGCGACGACATCGTCGCCATTCCCATCTACGGACAAGCGGAGAGCCTCAACCTGTCGACGGCGGCGGCGGTCTGCCTGTACGCGACTGCTCAAGCTCAACACGCCTGACTAGACTTGCAGCGGTTGCTCGCCGGCGGCCCACACAGACTTTGAGGAGCTCATGTCAGCACCGAATTCCGACTACGACCCTGTTGAGGTAGGCGTGCTCTCAGCCGACTCGATCGACGGATTCGTGGCAGACGCATTGGCGGCCATCGCTGCCGCATCGGATCTCGACCAACTCAAATCGGTGCGGCTCGGCCACGCAGCCGACAAGAGCCCGCTGGCATTGGCGAATCGGGAGATCGGCGCCCTGCCACCGGCGGCGAAGGCGACCGCGGGCAAGCGAGTCGGAGCCGCGCGGGGCCGCGTGCGTGCCGCGATCGAGGCACGTCAAGCTGAACTTGAGGCTGAGCGCGACGCCGCGGTTCTCGTAGCCGAGCGAGTGGACGTCACAGCCGACTACGACCGCCTCCCGGTGGGCGCCCGCCACCCGTTGACCACCATCGCCGAGCGCGTTGCCGATGTTTTCGTGGCGATGGGCTACGAGGTTGCCGAAGGCCCCGAGGTGGAGGCGGAGTGGTACAACTTTGACGCCTTGAACATTCCGGCGGATCATCCCGCGCGAGAGATGTCCGACACCTTCTTCGTCGACTCGGACGACTCCGGTGTGGTGTTGCGCACCCACACCTCACCGGTGCAGATCCGCACCATGCTCAACCATGAACCACCGCTGTATGTCGTGTGCCCTGGCAAGGTCTTCCGCTCCGACGAACTCGACGCCACCCACACGCCGGTGTTCCATCAGGTCGAGGGCTTGGCAGTGGACCGGGGGATCACCATGGCCGACCTACGCGGAACGCTGGACCATTTCGCAGCCGAGATGTTCGGTGACGGCCTGGTGACGCGGCTGCGCCCGTCGTTCTTCCCCTTCACCGAACCCAGCGCTGAGGTCGACCTCCAGTGCTTCGCCTGCCGCGGGGACTCCGTCGGCAACCCGGAGCGGCCGTGTCGAACCTGCAGCAGCGAAGGGTGGATCGAGTGGGGTGGTTGCGGCATGGTCAACCCGCGAGTGCTGATCGCGTGCGGGGTGGATCCCGACGAGTACTCCGGCTTCGCCTTCGGGATGGGTCTGGAACGCACTTTGATGTTCCGCCACGGGATCACCGACATGCGCGACCTGATCGAGGGAGACGTGCGGTTCACCGCCGCCTTCGGAACGGAGATGTGACGAGCCATGAGAGCACCTGTGTCGTGGCTGCGGGAGTACGCAGCAATCGGAGCTGACCTCTCACCGCGGGATCTGGCCTCCGCCATGGTGCGGGTAGGCATGGAAGTGGAGTCCGTCGACGTGGTCGGCGACGGGCTCGAAGGGCCGCTGGTGGTCGGTCGCGTTGAGGAAGTGACCGAGCTCACCGAGTTCAAGAAGCCGATTCGCTACTGCCAGGTGGACGTGGGCCCGGCCAACGGCGGAGTCCGCGGCATCATCTGCGGGGCCACCAACTTCGTCACCGGCGACCTCGTACCGGTGGCTTTGCCCGGTACCGTGCTGCCCGGTGGATTCGCCATTGCCGCCCGCACGACCTATGGCCACGTCAGTGACGGCATGATCTGTTCGGCGGCCGAACTCGGCTTGGGTGAGGACTTCGACGGCATCATGGTGCTGCCGGCCGACGTCGGCGCACCGGGTGACGACGCGGCTGCGCTCCTCGGAATCGGTGAGGCGGTACTCGACATCGCCGTGACGCCCGACCGCGGCTATTGCTTGTCGATCCGTGGGTTGGCGCGCGAAGCAGCCACAGCGCTCGGCGTGCCGTACCGCGACCCAGCGGCGGAGGTTGACCCCGCTGACTACCCCGGTGACACCGGGCCGCAACCTCGAGTAGACGTTGAGGCTGGCGACGCATGCACCGAGTTCACGGCTGTCACCGTGCAGGGATTCGACCCTCGGGCCGCCACCCCACTGTGGATGCAGGCGCGGCTGGTCGCGGCCGGGATGAGGTCGATCTCCCTGGCGGTGGACATCACCAACTACGTCATGCTCGAACTCGGTCAACCGCTGCACGCGTTCGACTCGGACCGGGTCGCTGGCGGAATCGTGGTGCGGCGAGCACGCCCGGGGGAGTCGCTGCTCACGCTCGACCACGTCGAGCGGGCGCTCGACGCCGGCGATCTGCTCATCGCCGACGACTCCGGACCAATCGGCCTCGCCGGCACGATGGGTGGACTCGATACCGAGATCAATGACGACACCACGACTGTGATTCTCGAGGCGGCCCACTTCGCCCCCGTCGAGGTCGCCCGCATGGCGCGCCGGCACAAACTGCCTTCGGAGGCGTCGAAGCGCTTTGAGCGAGGTGTCGATCCTCGCCTGCCGTGGGTGGCATCGCGGCGGGCGGCGACGTTGATGATCGAGATCGGCGGTGGAACGCTGGTCGGTGGCACAGGTGTCGGAGGGCCACCTGCGGCAACAGTCATCCGTTTCGACCCGACCTTGCCAGCACGCGTGGCCGGTGCCGACATCACCGCTGAAGAAGCGCATCGTCAACTGGTCGCGGTCGGCGCCACGGTGGATCAGTCGAATCCTGAGTCCTGGATCGTGGCGGCCCCCTCATGGCGGCCCGACCTGCAGGACCCGGCAGACCTCGTTGAGGAGGTCGTGCGACTGTACGGCTACGAAAAGCTGCCGGCAACGCTGCCGTCCCCACCGGCCAGCCATGGCCTCACCGCCGATCAGCGGCGGCGGCGGGCGGTATCAAAATCCCTGGCCGGTGCCGGTTGGATCGAGGTTCTCAGCTATCCGTTCATCGGCGAGTCGGAGTTGACCGCCCTGGGCATTGCCGACGAACGCAGCCGTCTGGTGCACCTGGCCAATCCGCTGTCCGACGAGCAGTCTGCGCTGCGCACCACACTGCTGCCCGGCCTCATCGGTGCCGCGCGACGCAACCTCAGCAGGGGTGCCGACGGTGTTGCGTTGTACGAGATGGGGCTGGTGTTTCGGCCGGAAGGCGACGATCGGGACACCGTGCGGCCCGGCGTCGCCGCACCGCCGACGGCCGCCGAGGTGCTCGCACTGGAATCGCTGCTGCCGCACCAGCCGCTGCACGTGGCGAGTGTGGCTGCGGGCGTCATCGAGAATGCTGGCTGGTGGGGCCAGTCTCGGCGTGCGGCCTGGCACGACGCGGTCGCCGCCGCGCGCACCGTGGCCAGCAGCGTGGGAGTCGAATTGGGCGTGGCGGCCGCTGCAGCGGAGGTTGCACCTTGGCATCCAGGGCGTTGCGCGCAGTTGACCGTCAATTCATTCGTGGTCGGGTACGCCGGCGAGTTGCATCCGCGGGTGGTCGAGGCTTTGGGTCTGCCGCCCCGCAGCGCCGCGATGGAGTTGGATGTGACGGCAATCATCGCGGCGGCTCCCGACGTCCGCCCCGCACCTGCGGTGTCAACGTTTCCGGTGGCCAAGGAAGACGTGGCACTCGTGCTTGACGAGTCGATTCCGGCCGCCGACGTTCGTCGGGAGTTGGCGAGCGGTGCGGGCGACCTGCTCGAGTCCGTCCGCCTGTTCGACGAGTACCGCGGCTCACAGATCCCCGCCGGCAAGAAGTCACTCGCTTTCGCGCTTCGCTTCCGGGCGCCGGACCGCACGTTGTCGGATGCAGAAGTGGCGGCCGCTCGGGACGCTGCCGTTGCTGCTGCGGCGCGAACCTTCGACGCCGTGCTGCGTTCTGGCTGATGGGCGGCCGTGCTGCGGGATGACGTCAACTGGGGACTTGGGGCGCCTCGGCCTGCTTCTTCGGTTCCTTGGGATGCATTCGCAGGGCGACAGCCTCGGCGACGAAACTGAACACCAGGGCCGCCAGCAAGGTGATCCACGTCCCGGGCGAACCTGAACGGATCGCATCAAGCAAAAGCACGAAGAACAGTGCGATGTTGATGGCCACGGCCGTCACGAGCGGCCACGAGTGCGCACCAGTGCGATGCCGGATCCGCAGATGCCCCAGGTTCACCATGGCGTACACGAGCAGGAACGCCAAGCTCGTCATCTGCCCGACTGCGTTGAGCGGGAAGAAGAAGACCAGCAACGAGATCAGCACGGCGGAGACGACGAGTGCGATATTGCCGTCTCGGCCGATGGTTCGGGTGAGTGAGCGGGGCAGTTCGTGGGTGCGCGACTCGTCGTAGGCGACGTTTGCCGACGCGAACAAGGTTGCATTGACGGCCGACGAGGTGGCCAATAGGGCCGCCACCGACACAATGACGAAGCCGGCCCGACCGGCGATTCCCTCGCCGGCGTCGGCGAGCACATGGCCAGCATCCTCAATGATCTTCGGCATGGGCACCAGGGCAATCACCAGCGTGCTGATCACGAGATAGATGGCCGCGACGATGGCCAAGGCGGAGAACATCGCGCGGGGCAACTCCTTGGCCGGTTTGGCCATGCGCGACGAGGCGTTCGCGATTACCCCGAAGCCCTGGTAGGTCACGTAGAGCAGGGCGGCGGCGGTGAGGACGCCGAGGCCGCCCTTGGCGTTCTCGGTGAGTCGGCTGAAGTCCGCCTTGGTCGATCCCCACACCACGAACACGGCCAGGATGACCAGTTCGATGCCCACGATCAGCGTCTCAGTGCGGCCCACCAGTTTCGAATTGACGACGCTGATGACCAAGAACAGGAGCACGATGCCCACACCCACGACTTTCGGCCCCCAGGAGGGCATCGAGTCGGCGTACAGGGCTCGCACGTACTCCGCGAAGCCCGCCGCGTACAGGGCGGTGGCGACGAGGTATCCGAAGTACTGGAACACGTTCACCCCGCCGGCCATCAAACCGTCGCCGTATTCCCGGACGATGAAGTGTGCTGCGCCGCCGCGGCTGGGGAGGGCCGCCCCGAGTTTCGAGTACGAGTAGACGGAGAATGCCGCGGCAATGCCTGCTATGAGGAAGGACAGCGGGAGCAGCGAGCCAGCGGAGACCGCTGCCAGGCCGAGTAGGGTGTAAAGCCCCGCGCCCATCATGCCGCCAACGCCCAGGGCTATCGCTGCGATCAAGCTGATCTGCTTAGCCTTGGCGGTCGCTTGGTTTGCCATGGCCTCACGCTAGTCCTTGGTTGACGCCATGGTGTGGACCATGGCAATTTCGCAATCTATCGGCATCAATGGGCGCTTCCACTAAGGTTCCGTTCGTGAGTCAGCCACCGGAAGCGCGTCCGGACGTGCTTGATCACCCGATCCTCGACCTCGACGGTCCCACCATTGACGCACCGCCGGAGGACGACAACGCGTACCGCGGGATCGTGCTGATTTGCCTGCTGGCGCTGGTGGGGGGAGCTGGCACGGGATTGGTCGGAGGTCTCTTTCGGGCGGCGCTGAGGGCGGCGGACGACTTTCGAAACATGGTCCTCACCTGGACCCGGGATGAGCCGAGTCTGCGTTGGATCATCCCCGTTCTGCTGGCCGCGATCGGAGTGGCGCTCGCACGTCTGACCGTTCGCTGGGTGCCGCAGGCGGCCGGTAGCGGGGTGCAACGGCTGGAAGCGACGATGCGCTCGGAGGTCACCCCGGCTGGCGCGCGCATCCTGCCCGCGAAGTTCATCGGTGGTGTGCTCGCGATCGGTTCCGGGTTGGCGCTCGGCCGCGAGGGTCCGACGGTGCAGATGGGTGCCGGTATCGGCGCGCGCCTGGCCCGTTGGGCGAAGGTCAGCGGGCACGACCTGCGCACCCTTGCCGCAGCGCTCGGGGGTGCTGGCCTGGGGGTCGCTTTCAGCGCTCCGCTGGGTGGGGCAGTGTTCGTGTTCGAGGAAGTATCCAAAGCGGTGCGTACCCGACTCGTGGTGGTGACGTTGATCGGATGCGGCTCCGCCCTGGCCGTGGCGCAGCTCATCGTGGGTCGCCAGCCCGTCTTCGACGTCCCGCCGGTGCAACCGCAAGACATCTGGAAACTGCCGGTATTCGTGCTGCTCGGCGCACTCCTGGGAGCCCTCGGCGTGCTGTACAACAGGCTGGTGGTCGGCCTGCTGGACGTGTTCGCGGCGATCCGGCGTATCCCGCCGGAGGCAACAGCGGCCATCGTCGGTGCCGGTGTGGGCCTGCTCGGGGTGGCCGCGCCCAATCTCATCGGTGGCGGCGACCCCTTGAACGAGGAACTGCTGGTCGCCGGAGTTGGCATGACCACGCTGCTCGCCGCTGTGCTGATCAGGTGGTTTCTCGGCCCGATCTCCTATGCGGTCGGAGCACCCGGCGGTCTGTTCGCCCCGTTGCTGCTGGTGGGGGCCCTGGTGGGGGCGTTGTTCGCACGGCTGGTCAACGACCTCATCCCCAGCCTGAACCTCTCGATCACGGCCTTCGCCATCGTCGGCATGTCGACCTTCTTCGCCTCGGTCGTCCGGGCGCCGGTCACAGGCGTCGTATTGATCGTAGAAATGACCGCCACCACCTCACAGGTGGTGCCCATGATTCTCGCGGCTGGGACGGCGGTGCTGGTGGCGACTCTGCTCAAGGGCCCGCCGATCTACGACACGCTGCGCGACCGGCTGGAGGCCTCCCGAGCAGCCACGCACGGCGGGAACTGAACCGCTAGAGCCATTCCGGCTCGTCGTCGGCGTGTGGATCGACGAGGGCGCGTCGACGCAGCTTCCCACTCTCGGTGCGGGGCAACGTCTCCACGATTTGGTACGTGCGTGGCCGGTGGCGCGGGCCCAGCCTGGATTTGGCCAAGGCGCGCACATCCGCGAGGTCGTCTTCATCGGCGTCCGGAGCCAACACCACGTAGGCCTCCACGGTCGCGCCGTAGACGGTGTCGGGCAGTCCCACCACCGCGATGTCCGCCACCGCCGGATGGGTGGCCAGCACCTGCTCGACCTCGACCGGGTGGATCTTCTCGCCGCCGGTCACGATCACGTCGTCGGCGCGGCCGATGAGGGAGAGTCGGCCCTTGTCGTCGAGCCAGCCCAGGTCGCCGGTGAAGACCATGCCCCGGATCCGTTCGCGGTCGGTTCCGTCGGTGTAGCCGGCGAACGTGGTGCGGCTCAGCGCGTACACCCGGCCGACGTCGCCGCGCGGCACCGGCTTCCCGCGCCGGTCGAAGATGCCGACTTTGACCCCGGGCAGGGGTGAGCCGGCGGTGTTGGGATCGTCGCGCAGATCCTCGGGGTTGGCCACGGTGGCGAAGGCCGCCTCCGTCGTGCCGTAGAGGTTGAAGAGAACCTCACCAAAAGTGTCCATGAAGTCCCAGGCCAACTCGCCGGGCAACTCCGATCCGCTCACGGCAACGCAGCGCAGGCTCGAGGTGTCGTACTGGTCGCGCACGTTTGGTGGCAGCGCCATGATCTTGGCCAGCACGGTGGGCACCGTCACCAGGGTGTCGACCTCGTGGGCGTGGATGAGCGCCAAGATTCGCTCGGGGTCGTTGCGGCGCAGGAAGAGCTCTGTGGATCCCAGTGAGCCTGCCAGTCGGTGGTTCATCCACCCCCAGGCGTGGAACAGCGGGGCTGCGATCAGGTGCGTTCCGCCGAGCCGAACGGGGAAGACGTCCAGCACCGCGGCGAGGGCATCCATGGGCAGACTGGCGCGCGCGGTGCCGCGGGGAACCGCCCCGGACGTTGCGGTGAGAATCACGTGCTGCCCGACTCGATCCGGGCGATCGATGCCCTTGCGGCTGGGCAACGAGTCCAGCAGGGACACCCCGGCGGGATCGTCAGTGCCCAACCAGGGCACACCGGGCGGGCACAGATGCGCGAACTCGCTGTCGCGAACCACCAGGTCCACCCGTTCGTTGCGCAGAACTGTCGAGATCTGCTCCGCGCTGGCGCCGGTGTTCAGGTACACCAGGTCGGCACCGATCCTCGACGCCGCGACGATCACTTCGGCGAAGGCTCGGGAGTTGCGGGCCAAGATGGCCACCGTGTCGTCGGCACCGACTCCGCGGTCGAGGAGACCCCGGGCCAGCGCGTCGCAGCGGTGCTCGACTTCCGCGAACGTCACCTCTGGGGCGAGCGCATCGTCAACGTCGATGATCGCAAGTTCCTCGGGGCTCCGAGCAGCTCCGATGCTGTAGCCGATGGCCGGACTGGTGCCCCATTTGCGCAGGTCACGTGCCACTTGCGCGGCGATCATCGGGTTGGCGGGACGCAGCAGGCCCGAGGATGACGCACCCCGAACGCCCGAGGCTGCCACCCGAACCGCATCAGTCATGTTCCGCAACGCAACCATCCTCCCATCGTGGCCAACGGGCCCAGCCGATAGCAAGGGGACCCCTCGGTTGGTGATGTGAATATGCGTATATGGTGATTCGCATGATCACTGCTGCAGTGGCCGGTGCCAGCGGATACGCCGGCGGGGAGCTGCTCCGATTGCTCCTCAAACACCCCGACTTCGAGGTGGGCCCGATAGCCGCCGACTCCAATGCCGGCGCCCTCGTGGGCACGGTGCATCCGAACCTGCCCGACCTGGCCCAACGGAGGTTCATCGCCTCTGACGCGGACGCATTGGCGGAATCCGACGTCGTCTTCCTGGCCCTGCCCCATGGCGCGTCGGCTGACATCGCTCGGGCCCTGCCCAGCACCATCCGTATCGTCGACCTCGGCGCGGATCATCGGCTGGGCTCGGCCGATGCCTGGACCGGCTACTACCCCGGCCAATGGGCTGGCGCGTGGACCTACGGGCTGCCCGAGCTGCTCAACAGTCGCGAGCGCATCGCCGAATCGCTGCGCGTGGCCAACCCGGGCTGCTACCCGACGGCGACCATCCTGGGACTTGCCCCGCTGCTGGCAGCGGACATGGTGGCGCCCGACGACATCGTGGTCGTGGCGGCCTCGGGCACCTCTGGTGCGGGGCGCAAGGCTGTCGGGTCGCTGCTGGCCAGCGAAGTGTCAGGAGCTATGAGCGCCTACAAGGCCGGTGGGGTGCACCAACACATCCCGGAAATCGAACAGGCGCTCCGTTGGGCGGCCCAAGCGCCGACGTCGGTGTCGTTCACCCCGCTGCTGGCCCCGATGCCGCGCGGAATCCTCGCCACCAGCACGGCCCGACTCACTCCCGGAATAGGAACCGAACAGTTGCGTGACGCCCTCCACGATGCCTACGCCCATGAACGATTCGTCCACCTGGCGCCCCCGGGGGTGTGGCCCTCGAGCGGCTGGACCGCTGGTGGCAACGGCGTTGTTGTGGCCGCGGCCGCCGACAAGCATGCGGGACGCGCGGTGGTGGTGAGTGTGATCGACAACCTGGAGAAGGGTGCTGCGGGGCAAGCACTGCAGAACGCCAACATCATGTTCGGGTTGGCAGAGGATGCCGGCCTGTCGAACGCTGGGGTGGCGCCATGAGCGTGACCGCAGCGCAGGGATTCAGGGCAGCGGGGGTCGCCGCCGGCCTCAAAACCGGAGGTCAACTCGACGTTGCCCTGGTCGTCAACGACGGCCCGTCGTCGACGGCGGCGGGTGTGTTCACGAGCAACAAGGTCGTCGCGGCGCCGGTGCGCTGGAGTCGACAGGTGCTCAAGTTTCACGCGCTGCGCGCGGTCGTGCTCAATTCCGGGGGAGCGAACGCCTGCACTGGGCCGAAAGGATTCGCCGACACTCACCACACGGCCGAACACGTCGCGCAGGTGCTCGGCCTGGCGCCCATCGACGTCGCCGTATGTTCCACCGGGCTGATCGGCATTCACCTCAACATGCCCGCGTTGCTCGCGGGAGTGGAGGTGGCCGCTGACGAGCTCAGCCAGACCGGCGGTCCAGCTGCCGCCCGGGCGATCATGACCACCGACTCGGTTCCCAAGGAGGTGGTGGTGACCCGCCATGGGGCGACGGTGGGCGGAATGGCCAAGGGCGCCGGGATGATCGCGCCCGGCATGGCCACGATGCTGTCGGTGCTCACCACGGATGCGATGGTGACCCCCGAAGCGGCCGAGCGGGCCTTGCAGCGAGCGGTGGAGCGAACGTTCAATCGGATTGACTCCGACGGGTGCATGTCCACCAACGACAGCGTCATCCTGATGGCGAGCGGGGCCGGGGGTGCGGTGCTCGACGAGGCGGAGCTGGAGGATCTTCTCACCGAGGCGTGCGACACCCTCGCCCGAGCGATCATCACCGACGCCGAGGGTGCGAGCAAGGAGATCCTCATCGAGGTCACCAACGCTGCCTCGGAAGCGGATGCCGTCGAGGCGGCCAAGTCCGTCGCGCGCAGCAACCTGTTCAAGTGCGCGATGTACGGCGAGGACCCCAACTGGGGTCGCATCGCGGCCGCCGTAGGCACCTCGTCAGCCGACTTCGCCCCAGAGAATCTGGAGGTGTCGATCAACGGGGTACTCCTGTGCGCCCGCGGTGCGCCGGTCGAGTCCGGCGATGCGGAGCCGGATATGTCTGGGCGCATCATCAACGTCGGTGTTCGGCTCGGAGCCGGGCACCATAGCGGCCACGTCTGGACCAACGACCTCACACCCGAGTACATCCGCGAAAACTCGGAGTACTCCTCGTGAGCGAGTACTCGGCACCGGGCTTGGGGCATCCAGTTCAGACGGCCGATCGGGCGGATTGGCACACCGCCGGGGCCCTTGCCGGAGCTACGCACTGGCTGTTGGAGCACCGCGATGCCCGGGTGGTGGTCAAGTACGGCGGGAACGCGATGACCGACCCGACGTTGCAGGCGTCCTTCGCCTCGGACGTGCTGTTCCTCCGCCTCGCCGGCATGAAGCCCGTCGTGGTGCACGGCGGAGGTCCGCAGATCACCGCCATGCTGGACGCATTGGGCATCGAATCGCAGTTCGCCGGCGGCTACCGGGTCACTACGCCCGCGGCCATGGACGTCGTGCGCATGGTGCTTACCGGGCAGGTGCAGCGCGAACTGGTGTCGCTGATCAATCGCCACGGACCCTTCGCGGTGGGAATGAGCGGCGAGGATGCCCACCTGTTCACGGCCAAGCAACGCTTCGCCGTCGTTGACGGCGAGCAGGTGGACATCGGTCGGGTGGGCGATATCGTCGAGGTTCGCCCGGACCTGGTGACCGGGCTGTTGGACGACGGACTCATCCCCGTCGTGTCGAGCATTGCGCGCGACGCAGCCGGCGACACCTACAACATCAACGCCGATGCGGCGGCCGCCGCGCTGGCCTTGGCCATTGGCGCGAAGAAGCTCGTCATGCTCACCGACGTTCCCGGCATGTATCGATCCTGGCCAGATGATCCGACTGTGGTTCCGGTCATCACGGTCGGCGTGCTGCGGGGTCTGCTGTCGTCGCTGGCGAGCGGCATGATCCCCAAGATGAAGGCCTGCGTGGACGCCGTGGAGGGCGGGGTGTCGCGTGCGCACGTCATCGACGGCACCGTTCCGCACTCCATGCTGGTGGAACTGTTCACCGACGCGGGCGTCGGCACCATGGTGATTCCGGCCGATGATCCGGTCGCGGGCCAAAGTTGGTCGCCGTGACCACAACGCCGCACACCCTGGAGCGTTGGGAATCCAGCATCGCCGACACCTATGGCACCCCGAACATGGTGTTGGTTCGAGGCGATGGGATCGCCGTGTGGGACGCCGAGGGTCGGGAGTACCTCGACCTGCTTGCAGGTATCGCGGTCAACGCCCTGGGGCACGCCCACCCGGCGGTCATCGAAGCGGTCACGCGGCAGCTGGCCACCCTCGGGCACACGAGCAACCTCGCGGCGACCCTGCCGGCGATCAATCTGGCGGAGCGGTTGCTCGAGCTGAACGGTCGCGAGGGTCGTGTGTTCTTCGCCAACTCCGGAGCGGAGGCGAACGAAGCCGCGTTCAAACTGAGTCGACTCACCGGTCGGACCACCGTCGTCGCCGCATCGGGCGGCTTCCACGGGCGAACCGCGGCCGCGCTGGCGCTCACCGGCCAGCAGGCGAAGCGGTCGCCGTTCGAGCCGTTGGTGCCCACCGTGCGATTCGTGCCCTTCGGCGACGAATCACGCTTGGCGGACGCGGTCGACGAATCAGTCGCCGCGATCGTGCTCGAGCCGATTCAGGGTGAGGGAGGCGTCGTCGTGCCGCCGCCCGGCTACCTCGCCGCCGCCGGGCGCATCGCGCGTGAGGCGGGCGCTCTGTTCATCCTTGACGAGGTTCAGACCGGCATCGGCCGCACAGGTCGCTGGTTCGCCCACCAGCATGATCACCTCACTCCGGACGCCCTGACCCTTGCCAAGGGACTCGGCGGGGGTCTGCCGATCGGGGCACTGGTGGCGTTCGAAGGTGCTGGGGAGCTGTGGCGTCCCGGCACCCACGGCTCCACCTTCGGCGGGAACCCGGTCTCCTGCGCGGCGGCCCTCGCGGTGCTGCGCACCGTCGAATCTGACGGCCTCGTCGATCACGCTGCGACGATGGGGGCGCGGTTCTCCTCGCTGCTGGGTCAGTCGCCGGGAGTCGTCGACGTGCGCGGGCAGGGCCTCCTTCTGGGGGTGGTGCTCTCCGCCGAGGTCAACGCCGCCGATGTGCAGGCCGCCGCCCGGGAGCGGGGTTTGATCGTGAATGCGATCGGCGCGGAGGTGATTCGATTGGCTCCGCCGTTGGTGATCACCGAAGCCCAAGTGGACGACGCGAGTGCCCGCCTCGCGGAAGCGATCGCGGTGAGCCGGCAGGCCGACGCGAGGGTGCAAGCCCCATGACAGTGGTGCGCAGCGCCGTGGCGAGGCGCAACCGGATCGTGGAACTGCTCGGACGCCATCGGGTGCACTCGCAGGCGGTTCTGCTCGAGCTGCTCAGTGAGGATGGCTACGACGTCACGCAGGCGACCGTCTCGCGTGATCTCGACGAGATCGGGGCCACCAAGATCCCTGATGACAGCGGCGTGTCGGTTTATGCAGTCACCTCGGAAATCGGCGGCCACTCGGCATTGGCGTCGCCCTCGGCTGCGCATGCTCGGCATCGTTTGGTGCGCACCCTCGCTGAAGTCCTGGTCACCGCGGATTCGTCTGGCAACGTAGTGGTGCTGCGGACGCCCCCGGGTGCCGCCGCATTCCTGGCGGCTGCAGTCGACGCGGCGGTCATCGACGACGTGATCGGAACCGTCGCAGGCGATGACACCGTGGTGATGATCACCCGTGATCCGCAAGGCGGCGCCGCGGTGGCCACCAGAATGATTGCGATGGCCGAGCAGCGGCGCTAGTCAGACCGGACCCCGTCCCGCGATTGACGGATGCGAGACCCGGCCGGTGCGGTCCTGGCTCGGGCAGCACAATGGGACCATGACATCCGATGCCCCGGGTCCTGCCGAGTCGAATGCGAAACTGTGGGGCGGGAGGTTCCGCGAGCCTCCTGCGGCTGCCTTGGAGGCCATCAGCCTCTCGGTGCACTTCGACTGGCGACTGGCGCCCTACGACCTTGATCAAACGGCTGCTCACGCCAGCGTTCTGCGCTCGGCGGGGCTGCTCACTGAAGGCGAGTACGAGGAGGTCTTGGCCGCCATCGACGCCCTGCGAACGGCGGTGGCCAACGGTGAGTACTTGCCACGGGCTTCGGATGAAGACGTGCACACGGCCGTCGAGCGCGGCCTGCTCGAGCGGTTGGGGGCATTGGGCGGGAAACTGCGCGCCGGGCGCAGCCGCAACGACCAGGTGGCCACCGATTTCCGGCTGTACCTGCGGGACGCGGCGGACGGCATCGACGCCTCGATCCGGGACCTGCAGTTGGCGCTGCTGGATCAAGCTGAGGCCCACGTCGAGGACGCGTCGCCGGGCTTCACCCACCTGCAGCACGCCCAGCCGGTTTCGTTCGGCCACGAACTCGGCAAGCACGTGCATGCCCTGCAGCGTGATCGGGGGCGCCTGCGGGACTGGCGGCAGCGCGCGAACGTCTCCCCGCTTGGTTCCGGTGCCTTGTCCGGCTCGGCGCTGCCGTTGGATCCCGAACAAGTTGCGGCTCTGCTCGGTTTCGATTCCGCCGCGGCCAACTCCATCGACGCGGTCAGCGACCGGGACTTCGTCGCGGAGTTCCTGTTCGTACTCGCCATGCTGGGGGTGCATCTCTCGCGATTGGCCGAAGAGGTCATCCTCATGACCTCGCCGGAGTTCGGGTGGGCGACGCTGCACGACTCGTGGTCGACCGGATCGTCGATCATGCCGCAGAAGAAGAACCCGGACGTCGCCGAGCTGGCACGCGGCAAGTCAGGCCGATTGATCGGCAACCTCACGGGCCTGTTGGCCACGCTCAAGGGTCTGCCGTTCGCCTACAACCGGGACCTGCAAGAGGACAAGGAGCCGGTCTTCGATTCCGTCGATCAGGTTCAGTTGGTGCTGCCCGCCATGACCGGCATGATGGCCACGCTTACGTTCAACACCGAGCGGATGGCGGCATCGGCACCCGTCGGATTCGCCCTCGCGACCGAGATCGCCGACTGGCTGGTGCAACGCGGGATCCCCTTCCGCGAAGCCCACGAGGTCAGCGGGGGTTGTGTGGCCCTGGCCGAGGCCCGCGGAGTCGAGCTGTGGGATCTCACCGACGCGGAGTTGACTTCGGTCTCCGAATCATTGACACCGCAGGTGCGCCAAGTGCTGTCCACCGCGGGTGCCTTGGCGTCGCGCACGACCGCAGGCGGTACCGCACCCACGCAGGTCGGCCGCCAGCTTCAGCGGGCGCGCGAGCTCGCGCTGGCCTTCTGAGCTGCCAAGGTGACGGCGGTCAACGCAATCGCGGATCGGCGCTGGCTGCAACCGCGGGGGTGGCCGCTGCCAAGATAGCGCCATGGCCGATGACCTGATCGATGACCTCAACTGGCGTGGGCTCCTCGCGCAGACCACTGATGTGGACGCTCTCAAGGAGTCGCTGGCAGCCGGTTCAATCTCCCTCTACTGCGGATTCGATCCAACCGCAGCGAGCCTGCACGTTGGAAACCTGGTGCCGCTGCTGACGTTGCGCCGCTTCCAGCAGGCGGGTCATCGCGTGATCGCGCTGGTCGGTGGTGCCACCGGTCTGATTGGGGATCCGTCCGGCCGCAGCAGTGAGCGAAACCTGCAGACCACCGACGTCGTCGAAGGGTGGCTGGCCAATATCCGATCCCAGGTGGGCATCGTCTTGGATTTCGACGGTGACAACCCGGCCGATCTTGTGTCGAACTACGAGTGGACGGCACAGATGTCCGCGATTGAGTTGCTGCGCGATGTTGGCAAACACTTCAGCGTCAATCAGATGCTCGCGAAGGAGTCGGTGCACGCGCGGTTGTCCGGCGAGGGGATCTCATACACCGAGTTCAGCTACATGGTGCTGCAGGCCAATGACTTCCTTGAGTTGTATCGCAGCCACGGCTGCACGTTGCAGATCGGGGGAGCCGACCAGTGGGGCAACATCACCGCCGGGCTGGACCTGATCCGTCGCGTGACCGGGCACGAGGGTCCCAAAGCCCATGCCCTCACCGTGCCGTTGGTCACCAAATCCGACGGGTCGAAGTTCGGCAAGACCGCGGGTGGCGCCATCTGGCTGAGCGCGACGCTCACCAGCCCGTATGCCTTCTACCAGTTCTGGATCAACACCGACGACAGGGACATCTCCCGGTTCCTACGGATGTTCAGCCTCAAGTCCCACGATGAGATCGAGGACCTCGAGCGTCAGGGCCAGGAGCGTCCCGCCGCCCGCATCCCGCAGCGCGCACTGGCAGCTGAACTCACCGCGCTTGTCCACTCGCCGGCAGAGGCCGAGCGCGTTCAGGAGGCCAGCCGGGCCCTCTTCGGACGAGGTGATGTGGCATCGCTGGACGCCGCGACGTTGACCGCGGCGTTGTCCGAGGCGCCGCACGCGCAAACGGCGGTGGCTGCGATCGGAGTGATCGAT
The DNA here is from genome assembly GCA_963752505.1 of uncultured Actinomycetes bacterium. Taxonomy (GTDB): domain Bacteria; phylum Actinomycetota; class Actinomycetes; order S36-B12; family UBA10799; genus JACJWR01. The sequence goes on along the minus strand of CAVVYM010000007.1, from coordinate 53,261 downwards.
GCACTGGTCGTGACCGGGCTGTGCGAGTCGAAGGCGGCGGCACGACGCACGATCAAGGAGGGCGGCGCCTACGTGAACAATGAACGTGTGTCGGACGTCGACTCAACGCTCACGCGCGCCGATGCCCTCGGCGGTGGTTGGGTGCTCCTTCGCCGCGGCAAGCGGGCCATCGGTGGGCTGCTATTCGAGCAGGCGTCCGACGGCGAGAGGCCTTCGGCTGCCCAGAAACCCAGTCTGACCAGGGGAAACGCTGGAAAGTAGGGGCCGCGCAGGGGGGCGCTGATCGACCTCCCGGCGGTGGGTGTATTGTTTTGTTTGTTGCCCCTGGTGCGGAGAACCGGACACTGTTTGGTGGACGATCCGTGGTTGTTTTGGTTGGGGTGCGTTGCTGCGAGAGCGTGATCCAGATCACTGTGGTTTTTTTGTTGCTCAGGTTGTTTCTGGGCTGGTGCTGGTGTAACGTGGAGTGGTTGCCCTGAGGCAGGTGCGTGAGTGTCTGTGGCTGGGTGTGCGATCTTTGAGAACTCAACAGTGTGCCAAATAGTCGATGATTTATTTCCCGTGTTCGTTTCTGCCCTGTGTGGGTGGGGGCGGATAGGGGTTTCTTTGAGGCATTGACGAGTGGATTTTTTTTGTCCAGCTCGTGCTCTGCTAGGTCGGACCCTTTGTGGTTCTGATTGCTGCCCTGTGGGGTGGTTTTTAGGTTTCTACGGAGAGTTTGATCCTGGCTCAGGACGAACGCTGGCGGCGTGCTTAACACATGCAAGTCGAACGGTGATCCAGGGCTTGCCCTGGTGATCAGTGGCGAACGGGTGAGTAACACGTGGGCAACCTGCCCCTGACTTTGGGATAACTCCTCGAAAGAGGGGCTAATACTGGATATGACTGCTGCAGGCATCTGTGGTGGTGGAAAGTTTTTCGGTCAGGGATGGGCCCGCGGCCTATCAGCTTGATGGTGGGGTAATGGCCTACCATGGCGACGACGGGTAGCCGGCCTGAGAGGGCGACCGGCCACACTGGGACTGAGACACGGCCCAGACTCCTACGGGAGGCAGCAGTGGGGAATATTGCGCAATGGGCGAAAGCCTGACGCAGCGACGCCGCGTGAGGGATGACGGCCTTCGGGTTGTAAACCTCTTTCAGCAGGGAAGAATTTGACGGTACCTGCAGAAGAAGCACCGGCTAACTACGTGCCAGCAGCCGCGGTAATACGTAGGGTGCAAGCGTTGTCCGGATTTATTGGGCGTAAAGAGCTCGTAGGCGGTTCGTCGCGTCGGATGTGAAAACTTGAGGCTTAACCTTGAGCTTGCATTCGATACGGGCGGACTAGAGGATGGCAGGGGAGACTGGAATTCCTGGTGTAGCGGTGAAATGCGCAGATATCAGGAGGAACACCGGTGGCGAAGGCGGGTCTCTGGGCCATTTCTGACGCTGAGGAGCGAAAGCGTGGGGAGCAAACAGGATTAGATACCCTGGTAGTCCACGCCGTAAACGGTGGGCGCTAGGTGTGGGACTCTTCCACGGGTTCCGTGCCGTAGCTAACGCATTAAGCGCCCCGCCTGGGGAGTACGGCCGCAAGGCTAAAACTCAAAGGAATTGACGGGGGCCCGCACAAGCGGCGGAGCATGCGGCTTAATTCGATGCAACGCGAAGAACCTTACCTAGGCTTGACATATGGAGAAATCCGGCAGAGATGTCGGGTCCTTCGGGGCTTCATACAGGTGGTGCATGGCTGTCGTCAGCTCGTGTCGTGAGATGTTGGGTTAAGTCCCGCAACGAGCGCAACCCTCGTCCTATGTTGCCAGCGGGTAATGCCGGGGACTCATAGGAGACTGCCGGGGTCAACTCGGAGGAAGGTGGGGATGACGTCAAGTCATCATGCCCCTTATGTCTAGGGCTGCACGCATGCTACAATGGCCGGTACAGAGGGCTGCGAAACCGTGAGGTGGAGCGAATCCCACAAAGCCGGTCTCAGTTCGGATTGGGGTCTGCAACTCGACCCCATGAAGTCGGAGTCGCTAGTAATCGCAGATCAGCAACGCTGCGGTGAATACGTTCCCGGGCCTTGTACACACCGCCCGTCAAGTCACGAAAGTCGGTAACACCCGAAGCCGGTGACCTAACCCTTGTGGGAGGAGCCGTCGAAGGTGGGACTGGCGATTGGGACTAAGTCGTAACAAGGTAGCCGTACCGGAAGGTGCGGCTGGATCACCTCCTTTCTAAGGAGCATTTGGCGCGCCCGTTGTGGGTGTGTCCAGAGCCTCGTCAAGGACGTTCGTTCCGTGGGGGTTTGCTCAGTAGCGTGGAACGTCGACTGTTGGCACTGATTGATGTTTGCTGCTGGTAGTACTGCCTCCGTTGTGGGGTGTGGAAGCTGGTGGCGGGTGGATGTCTGGCTGGCGCACTGTTGGGTCCTGAGGGATCGGGCGACCGAGTCTTTCTCAGGTTGGGGCCTCCTGTGTGGGGGTTCTGGCTTAGGTCTCATCGCGGCGAACCGCGCACGTGTTGTGTGTAGGCGTCGGTGTCGGTGGGTGGCTGCCCGTATGTTGAGAACTGCATAGTGGACGCGAGCATCTTGAACACACACGTGTGTGTGTTCGAATTATGTCTGTGGTCAAGTTGTAAGGGCGCACGGTGGATGCCTTGGCACCAAGAGCCGATGAAGGACGTAGGAGGCTGCGATAAGCCTCGGGGAGCTGTCAACCAAGCTGTGATCCGGGGATGTCCGAATGGGGAAACCCAGCTGGAGTCATGTCCAGTTACCTCCGCCTGAACACATAGGGCGGTTGGAGGGAACGTGGGGAAGTGAAACATCTCAGTACCCACAGGAAGAGAAAACAATTGTGATTCCGTGAGTAGTGGCGAGCGAAAGCGGATGAGGCTAAACCGCGCATGCGTGAGAGCCGGCAGGCGTTGCATGTGCGGGGTTGTGGGATCGGTTTGGAATTGCTGCCGCGATTCCGGCGAGTAAGAAATCTTGCGCGTAGTTGAAAGCCGTGGGAAAGGCTGGCATAGAAGGTGAAACCCCTGTAAGCGAAACGTGTGAGACTCGTGATCGATATCCCAAGTAGCACGGAGCCCGAGAAATTCCGTGTGAATCTGGCGGGACCACCCGCTAAGCCTAAATACTCCTTGGTGACCGATAGCGGACAAGTACCGTGAGGGAAAGGTGAAAAGAACCCCGGGAGGGGAGTGAAATAGAACCTGAAACCGTGTGCCTACAAGCCGTAGGAGCCTTGATCCTTGTGATGGGGTGACTGCGTGCCTTTTGAAGAATGAGCCTGCGAGTTAGCAGTATGTGGCGAGGTTAACCCGTGTGGGGTAGCCGTAGCGAAAGCGAGTCTGAATAGGGCGTTTTAGTCGCATGCTCTAGACCCGAAGCGGAGTGATCTACCCATGGCCAGGTTGAAGCGCCGGTAAGACGGCGTGGAGGACCGAACCCACCAATGTTGAAAAATTGGGGGATGAGCTGTGGGTAGGGGTGAAAGGCCAATCAAACTCCGTGATAGCTGGTTCTCCCCGAAATGCATTTAGGTGCAGCGTCACGTGTTTCTTGCCGGAGGTAGAGCTACTGGATGGCCTAGGGGGCCCACAAGCTTACCGAAGTCAGCCAAACTCCGAATGCCGGTAAGTGAGAGCGTGGCAGTGAGACTGCGGGGGATAAGCTTCGTAGTCGAGAGGGAAACAGCCCAGACCACCAACTAAGGCCCCTAAGCGTGTGCTAAGTGGGAAAGGATGTGGAGTCGCATAGACAACCAGGAGGTTGGCTTAGAAGCAGCCACCCTTGAAAGAGTGCGTAATAGCTCACTGGTCAAGTGATTCCGCGCCGACAATGTAGCGGGGCTCAAGCACACCGCCGACGTTGTGGCATTCGCACAGATACCAGGCCTTCGTGGTCCAGGTGTGCGGATGGGTAGGGGAGCGTCGTGTGGCGAGTGAAGCGGCGGGGGAACCCAGCCGTGGACGCCACACGAGTGAGAATGCAGGCATGAGTAGCGAAAGACGGGTGCGAAACCCGTCCGCCGAATGACCAAGGGTTCCAGGGCCAGGCTAATCCGCCCTGGGTAAGTCGGGACCTAAGACGAGGCCGACAGGCGTAGTCGATGGACAACGGGTTGATATTCCCGTACCGGTGCGCAAGCGACCCTGCTGAACCCAGCAATGCTAAACGCCCGATTCCGTGACGCCCTTCGGGGCGGATCGGTTGAGCGCGTGACCCGAGCTGGTAGTAGGCAAGCAATGGGGTGACGCAGGAAGGTAGCCCAACCCGGGCGATGGTAGTCCCGGGGTAAGGATGTAGGGCGGCGTGTAGGTAAATCCGCACGCCATGCGCCTGAGATCTGACGCCGAGCCGATTCAGGTGAAGTGGGTGATCCTATGCTGCCGAGAAAAGCCTCTAGCGAGTAGGTGCACCGCCCGTACCCTAAACCGACACAGGTGGTCAGGTAGAGAATACCAAGGCGATCGAGTGAACTGTGGTTAAGGAACTCGGCAAATTGCCCCCGTAACTTCGGGAGAAGGGGGGCCAGAAAAAGTGACGGGACATGCTCCCTGAGCTTTGGCTGGCCGCAGAGACCAGGCCCAAGCGACTGTTTATCAAAAACACAGGTCCGTGCGAAGTTGCAAAACGATGTATACGGACTGACGCCTGCCCGGTGCTGGAACGTTAAGGGGACCGGTTAGACCTTCGGGTCGAAGCTGAGAACTTAAGCGCCAGTAAACGGCGGTGGTAACTATAACCATCCTAAGGTAGCGAAATTCCTTGTCGGGTAAGTTCCGACCTGCACGAATGGCGTAACGACTTGGGCGCTGTCTCAACCACGGACTCGGCGAAATTGCACTACGAGTAAAGATGCTCGTTACGCGCGGCAGGACGGAAAGACCCCGGGACCTTTACTACAGCTTGGTATTGGTGGTTGATTCGATTTGTGTAGGATAGGTGGGAGACTGTGAAACCCGGACGCCAGTTCGGGTGGAGTCAACGTTGAAATACCACTCTGATCGTATTAGCTGTCTAACCTCGGTCCGTGATCCGGATCAGGGACAGTGCCTGGTGGGTAGTTTAACTGGGGCGGTTGCCTCCTAAAATGTAACGGAGGCGCTCAAAGGTTCCCTCAGCCTGGTTGGCAATCAGGTGACGAGTGTAAGTGCACAAGGGAGCTTGACTGCGAGACTGACGGGTCGAGCAGGGACGAAAGTCGGAACTAGTGATCCGGCGCTGGCATGTGGAAGCGGCGTCGCTCAACGGATAAAAGGTACCCCGGGGATAACAGGCTGATCTTGCCCAAGAGTCCATATCGACGGCATGGTTTGGCACCTCGATGTCGGCTCGTCGCATCCTGGGGCTGGAGTAGGTCCCAAGGGTTGGGCTGTTCGCCCATTAAAGCGGCACGCGAGCTGGGTTCAGAACGTCGTGAGACAGTTCGGTCCCTATCCGCCGCGCGCGCAGGAGTCTTGAGAAGGGCTGTCCCTAGTACGAGAGGACCGGGACGGACGAACCTCTGGTGTGCCAGTTGTCCTGCCAAGGGCACGGCTGGTTGGCTACGTTCGGAAGGGATAACCGCTGAAAGCATCTAAGCGGGAAGCCTGCTTCAAGATAAGGACTCCCACAGGGTAAAACCTGGTAAGGCCCCCAGCAGACCACTGGGTTGATAGGCCGGAAGTAGACAAACGGTAACGTTCGAAGCTGACCGGTACTAATAGGCCGAGGACTTGACCACACACACACGCGTCCACTATGCAGTTCCCGAGATACGGTCGGGAAACAACAACAAACCGAAACTCGACACACGTTTCGGTGGCCATAGCGAAGGGGAAACACCCGGACCCATTCCGAACCCGGAAGTTAAGCCCTTCAGCGCCGATGGTACTGCCCCGGAGACGGGGTGGGAGAGTAGGACGCCGCCGAACACCCACCCCCAAAAGGGCCGCCCACACCAGGCGGCCCTTTTGCACACCCACACCTCGAAGAGATTTCCCGACTGCCGCGCGCAGTCCCAGCCGGTCAGCGCCTGCCCTGCCACCAACCATGCTGCGCACATCAGCCAGCGCAGGCACGCGGCCATCATCGTCCGCACCGTGAAAGACTCGAATCCGGTGGACAGGGTGGGGCGCGGCGAGGAGCGAAAGCAGGTACCGGCAATGGCGACGGACGCGATCCTGAAGGCGGCTTCGATCATCACCATGGAGGAGGGAGCGCCGCGAGCAGAGGCATTGGCGATCGACTCGGAGAGTGGCACGATCACGGCGGTCGGCTCCCTGGCCGAGGTGCAGTCCGCCCACCCGTCGGCTGCCGTCAAGGATCTCGGACCAGCGGTGCTCATGCCAGGTTTCATCGATCCGCATAACCATCCGGCCCTCAGCGGCATGGTGACCCAGGACCCCGCGCATTGGATAGCGCCCTATGTGGGCTACCCGACGTACGCCGAAGTGCAATCACTCTGGCGAAAGCTCGACGCCGAGACCCCCGCAGGTCAAACGTTGCTCTTTGCCGGACTGGATCGCCTATTGCAGGGCGCCCCGGAATTGACCAACACCATGCTGGACGAGTTCTTCGGTTCGCGACCGGTGCTCGTGTTGGACAACTCCGGGCATGAGGCCTATTTCAACTCGGCAGTGGTCCAAGCGAACGGTTGGGCGGGCGGCAAGCCGCCGGCCGACCCGGTGGGTGCGCGCTTCGGTCGCAACGCCGATGGCACCTCCAACGGTCGGGCGTACGAGACCGCGGCGGTACTGATGGCGGCCGGGAAACTGATCGCTGAGGCGATTCCTCACCCGTTGCTCTCACTCGCCCTGTGGTTCCGGCTCATGGTCGGCCACGGCATCACGATGACGTCTGAACACACCTTCACCCAGAAGCTTCTGAAGGGATACCAGGCCTGCGCGTCGGTGCCGAACGCGCCAATGCGCGTCGCGCTGTACCACATGTCGATCGATCCGGGCTGCGGCGAGAAGCTCGACATTCAAGCCCCGCCCGACATGCTGTGGAAGCAGGGCATCAAACTCTGGGCGGATGGCTCTCCCTGGGTGGGAACGATCGCGTCATCGTTCCCGTACCTCGATTCGCCGGTGGTCCGGCAGGCCGAGATCCCGTTGGGTCCAGGTGGTGAAGCGATGATGAACTACACCCGGGCCGAACTCGACCAAGTGCTCGCCACCAACGCCCCCAAGGGCTGGCAGTTCGCCTTCCACGTCAACGGGGACGTTGGCCTGGACATCGTCCTTGATGCCTATGAAAACGCCTTGGCCACCCACGGGCTGCTGGGCACCGATCATCGTTGGCGGATCGAACATGTCGGCGGCTGTCGGGGGGATCAGTTTGACCGAGCCGCATCACTGGGCGTGACCATCTCGTTGTTGCCGGCGCAGTTCATCTATTGGGGTGATCTGCTGGATGGACAGATGTTCCCCACCGAGATCGGTAGTCAGTGGATGCGAGCAGGCGACGCCTTCCGTTCGGGGGCGCTTGTGACCTTTCACAACGACGGTCTCGTGAGTCCGCCGATCCCATTGCTCAACATCCAGTCCATGGTGACTCGGCGCACGCCCTCAGGCGCGGTTCACGGGGCCGAGCAGCAGGTCAGCCTCAACGACGCCGTCAAAGCGCACACCATCAACGCCGCCCGCCAGCTCGGACGCGATCACGATCTGGGCACGATTGCCGTCGGCAAGCTGGCGGACCTCGTCGAGCTGTCAGCCGATCCGTTTACAGCGGATCCGGCCAAACTCACCGAGCAGGTCACCGTGCTGGGAACCTGGATCAACGGCAAGAAGGTCGATGCTGACGCATTCGTCGCCAGCATTCGAGCCGTCGATCCGACCGAGCACAAAGACCTACCGGCCGCAGCGCTGACGCACCAGTGCTGACAGCGCCCCGTACCCCCCCCTCGTGAGTGCACAGGTTGGTGACACTAGGAGCCGGATTCGTCTTCCCTGGTGTGACGAAGGTGTGCACTCGCGGAAGGGGCAGTGCGGGGGCCGCCGCGCAACAGAACTATTGCGGCGAGTACGCCGATCAGCGACACCGCGATAGTCGGCCACATGGCCAGGCCTACCGCGGCATCGAACACGTCGGTCACAACTTGCTGGGCGTTGCCCGGAATCTGGTCGGCGATCTCCCCCAACGCAAGACCACCGGTGAGCACGTCGAGGACCTGACCATGAAGCTCGGTAGGTGGCGTGCCCAGAATGTCCTCGAGTTGCCGTCTCACATCGCTTTGAAACACCGCCGTGCCCACCGCGACGGCCAGTGATGCACCGATCATCGACGCGGCCTTGAATACCCCGGACACTGCACCTTCGCCGGCAGGTCCCGGATCTTCCACCGCCGCGACCGCGCAGGGGGTGATCTGAAGTCCGAGGCCAACGCCGATCAATCCGAAAGGCAGGAGTAGCTCTGAAACCCCGCCCGTGAGGTCCAGCAGCAGAAACGCCGCGATGGCAAGGCAAACCATCCCCGCCGCGGTCGGCCACGCCGGCCCAAACCGCTGCCCCAACCACGTTCCGATCGGATTGACCAGCAGGATCGGGATGGTGGCCGGAAGCAGCACGATCCCTGCTTGCAGCGGGTCGTATGCGGCCACCACCTGCAGATACAGCGCCATGAAGAACACCACGCCGGCGAAGACGAAATTGGCGATGAAGTTGGCAATCACGGCCCCGTCGAATCGCGCCATCCGGAACACCGACAGGTTCACCATCGGATTCGCCACTCGCCGCTCAATCGCCACGAAACCCCCGAGAAGCGCCAACGCAACAGCCAGCATTCCGGCGAAGGCAATCGTGGTCAAAGTGTCGAAAAGCACCAACGCCCACGAGAGGACGAACAACCCACCCACAAGCGTGACCACGCCGGGCAGGTCCACCCCACGCACCGCGTTCGGATCGCGGGTCTCCGGAGTGGACCACCAGGTCAGCAGCAGCGCCACTGCCCCGATTGGCAAGTTGATCCAGAAGATCCAACGCCAGTCCAAGGCCTGCACGATCACACCACCGACCAGCGGCCCGATCGCTCCAGCCCCCCAGCACACCGCAATCCACACGGCGATGGCGGCGTCCCGCTGCTTGCCTGCGAAGACCACCGCGATGATCGCCAATGCGGTGGGCAGGACCGCCGCCGCACCGATCCCTTGGATCACCCTGCCGATGATGAGCAACTGTGGCGTTGTCGCAACACCGGCGACCACTGACCCCAGCAGGATCAATGACGTGCCAATTCCGAATACCACCCGCCGGCCGTAGATGTCGGCCACTCGGCCTCCGACGATGATCAGCGCACCGGCGAGGAAGTAGCCGTTGACCGCCCACTGCAGCGTGTCCATCGTGCCACCGAGATCACCGGCAATGGTCGGCAACGCAATCGCGATATCGGTCGCGGTGAACCACACCAGCGCCGTGACCAAGCACAGCGCCACCAGCGACCACCACCGCCGCGCGGCGTGCGGCAATGTACTTGGCGCATGGACGGGTGGCGTCGACCCCATGTGTCCACACTAGCCCGCACGTCGGGAGGGGTCGGGGCTGTTCCAGCCAGTTGGGGCGGAAGCCGTGCCCAACACGTTGCCGTCCCTGTGCGGCAGAGATCGCCAGCGCCACCGAGATGTGGTGTCGTACACACCAAGGCAAAGACATGCTCTTGCCCCTTCGACCCCCCAGTCTGGCGGCGAGGCGGTGGGTGTATTGTTTTGTTTGTTGCCCCTGGTGCGGAGAACCGGACACTGTTTGGTGGACGATCCGTGGTTGTTTTGGTTGGGGTGCGTTGCTGCGAGAGCGTGATCCAGATCACTGTGGTTTTTTTGTTGCTCAGGTTGTTTCTGGGCTGGTGCTGGTGTAACGTGGAGTGGTTGCCCTGAGGCAGGTGCGTGAGTGTCTGTGGCTGGGTGTGCGATCTTTGAGAACTCAACAGTGTGCCAAATAGTCGATGATTTATTTCCCGTGTTCGTTTCTGCCCTGTGTGGGTGGGGGCGGATAGGGGTTTCTTTGAGGCATTGACGAGTGGATTTTTTTTGTCCAGCTCGTGCTCTGCTAGGTCGGACCCTTTGTGGTTCTGATTGCTGCCCTGTGGGGTGGTTTTTAGGTTTCTACGGAGAGTTTGATCCTGGCTCAGGACGAACGCTGGCGGCGTGCTTAACACATGCAAGTCGAACGGTGATCCAGGGCTTGCCCTGGTGATCAGTGGCGAACGGGTGAGTAACACGTGGGCAACCTGCCCCTGACTTTGGGATAACTCCTCGAAAGAGGGGCTAATACTGGATATGACTGCTGCAGGCATCTGTGGTGGTGGAAAGTTTTTCGGTCAGGGATGGGCCCGCGGCCTATCAGCTTGATGGTGGGGTAATGGCCTACCATGGCGACGACGGGTAGCCGGCCTGAGAGGGCGACCGGCCACACTGGGACTGAGACACGGCCCAGACTCCTACGGGAGGCAGCAGTGGGGAATATTGCGCAATGGGCGAAAGCCTGACGCAGCGACGCCGCGTGAGGGATGACGGCCTTCGGGTTGTAAACCTCTTTCAGCAGGGAAGAATTTGACGGTACCTGCAGAAGAAGCACCGGCTAACTACGTGCCAGCAGCCGCGGTAATACGTAGGGTGCAAGCGTTGTCCGGATTTATTGGGCGTAAAGAGCTCGTAGGCGGTTCGTCGCGTCGGATGTGAAAACTTGAGGCTTAACCTTGAGCTTGCATTCGATACGGGCGGACTAGAGGATGGCAGGGGAGACTGGAATTCCTGGTGTAGCGGTGGAATGCGCAGATATCAGGAGGAACACCGGTGGCGAAGGCGGGTCTCTGGGCCATTTCTGACGCTGAGGAGCGAAAGCGTGGGGAGCAAACAGGATTAGATACCCTGGTAGTCCACGCCGTAAACGGTGGGCGCTAGGTGTGGGACTCTTCCACGGGTTCCGTGCCGTAGCTAACGCATTAAGCGCCCCGCCTGGGGAGTACGGCCGCAAGGCTAAAACTCAAAGGAATTGACGGGGGCCCGCACAAGCGGCGGAGCATGCGGCTTAATTCGATGCAACGCGAAGAACCTTACCTAGGCTTGACATATGGAGAAATCCGGCAGAGATGTCGGGTCCTTCGGGGCTTCATACAGGTGGTGCATGGCTGTCGTCAGCTCGTGTCGTGAGATGTTGGGTTAAGTCCCGCAACGAGCGCAACCCTCGTCCTATGTTGCCAGCGGGTAATGCCGGGGACTCATAGGAGACTGCCGGGGTCAACTCGGAGGAAGGTGGGGATGACGTCAAGTCATCATGCCCCTTATGTCTAGGGCTGCACGCATGCTACAATGGCCGGTACAGAGGGCTGCGAAACCGTGAGGTGGAGCGAATCCCACAAAGCCGGTCTCAGTTCGGATTGGGGTCTGCAACTCGACCCCATGAAGTCGGAGTCGCTAGTAATCGCAGATCAGCAACGCTGCGGTGAATACGTTCCCGGGCCTTGTACACACCGCCCGTCAAGTCACGAAAGTCGGTAACACCCGAAGCCGGTGACCTAACCCTTGTGGGAGGAGCCGTCGAAGGTGGGACTGGCGATTGGGACTAAGTCGTAACAAGGTAGCCGTACCGGAAGGTGCGGCTGGATCACCTCCTTTCTAAGGAGCATTTGGCGCGCCCGTTGTGGGTGTGTCCAGAGCCTCGTCAAGGACGTTCGTTCCTTGGGGGTTTGCTCAGTAACGTGGAACGTCGACTGTTGGTCTGATTGATGTTTGCTGCTGGTAGTACTGCCTCCGTTGTGGGGTGTGGAAGCTGGTGGTGGGTGGATGTCTGGCTGGGCGCACTGTTGGGTCCTGAGGGATCGGGCGACCGAGTCTTTCTCAGGTTGGGGCCTCCTGTGTGGGGGTTCTGGCTTAGGTCTCATCGCGGCGAACCGCGCACGTGTTGTGTGTAGGCGTCGGTGTCGGTGGGTGGCCTGCCCGTATGTTGAGAACTGCATAGTGGACGCGAGCATCTTGAACACACACGTGTGTGTGTTCGAATTATTCTGTGGTCAAGTTAGTAAGGGCGCACGGTGGATGCCTAGGTACCAAGAGCCGATGAAGGACGTAGGAGGCTGCGATAAGCCTCGGGGAGCTGTCAACCAAGCTGTGATCCGGGGATGTCCGAATGGGGAAACCCAGCTGGAGTGATGTCCAGTTACCTCCGCCTGAACACATAGGGCGGTTGGAGGGAACGTGGGGAAGTGAAACATCTCAGTACCCACAGGAAGAGAGAACAATTGTGATTCCGTGAGTAGTGGCGAGCGAAAGCGGATGAGGCTAAACCGCGCATGCGTGAGAGCCGGCAGGCGTTGCATGTGTGGGGTTGTGGGATCGGTTTGGAATTGCTGCCGCGATTCCGGCGAGTAAGAAATCTTGCGCGTAGTTGAAAGCCGTGGGAAAGGCTGGCATAGAAGGTGAAACCCCTGTAAGCGAAACGTGTGAGACTCGTGATCGATATCCCAAGTAGCACGGAGCCCGAGAAATTCCGTGTGAATCTGGCGGGACCACCCGCTAAGCCTAAATACTCCTTGGTGACCGATAGCGGACAAGTACCGTGAGGGAAAGGTGAAAAGAACCCCGGGAGGGGAGTGAAATAGAACCTGAAACCGTGTGCCTACAAGCCGTAGGAGCCTGATCCTTGTGATGGGGTGACTGCGTGCCTTTTGAAGAATGAGCCTGCGAGTTAGCAGTATGTGGCGAGGTTAACCCGTGTGGGGTAGCCGTAGCGAAAGCGAGTCTGAATAGGGCGTTTTAGTCGCATGCTCTAGACCCGAAGCGGAGTGATCTACCCATGGCCAGGTTGAAGCGCCGGTAAGACGGCGTGGAGGACCGAACCCACCAATGTTGAAAAATTGGGGGATGAGCTGTGGGTAGGGGTGAAAGGCCAATCAAACTCCGTGATAGCTGGTTCTCCCCGAAATGCATTTAGGTGCAGCGTCACGCGTTTCTTGCCGGAGGTAGAGCTACTGGATGGCCTAGGGGGCCTACAAGCTTACCGAAGTCAGCCAAACTCCGAATGCCGGTAAGTGAGAGCGTGGCAGTGAGACTGCGGGGGATAAGCTTCGTAGTCGAGAGGGAAACAGCCCAGACCACCAACTAAGGCCCCTAAGCGTGTGCTAAGTGGGAAAGGATGTGGAGTCGCATAGACAACCAGGAGGTTGGCTTAGAAGCAGCCACCCTTGAAAGAGTGCGTAATAGCTCACTGGTCAAGTGATTCCGCGCCGACAATGTAGCGGGGCTCAAGCACACCGCCGACGTTGTGGCATTCGCACAGATACCAGGCCTTCGTGGTCCAGGTGTGCGGATGGGTAGGGGAGCGTCGTGTGGCGAGTGAAGCGGCGGGGGAACCCAGCCGTGGACGCCACACGAGTGAGAATGCAGGCATGAGTAGCGAAAGACTGGTGCGAAACCAGTCCGCCGAATGACCAAGGGTTCCAGGGCCAGGCTAATCCGCCCTGGGTAAGTCGGGACCTAAGACGAGGCCGACAGGCGTAGTCGATGGACAACGGGTTGATATTCCCGTACCGGTGCGCAAGCGACCCTGCTGAACCCAGCAATGCTAAACGCCCGATTCCGTGACGCCCTTCGGGGCGGATCGGTTGAGCGCGTGACCCGAGCTGGTAGTAGGCAAGCAATGGGGTGACGCAGGAAGGTAGCCCAACCCGGGCGATGGTAGTCCCGGGGTAAGGATGTAGGGCGGCGTGTAGGTAAATCCGCACGCCATGCGCCTGAGATCCGACGCCGAGCCGATTCAGGTGAAGTGGGTGATCCTATGCTGCCGAGAAAAGCCTCTAGCGAGTAGGCGCACCGCCCGTACCCTAAACCGACACAGGTGGTCAGGTAGAGAATACCAAGGCGATCGAGTGAACCGTGGTTAAGGAACTCGGCAAATTGCCCCCGTAACTTCGGGAGAAGGGGGGCCAGAAAAAGTGACGGGACATGCTCCCTGAGCTTTGGCTGGCCGCAGAGACCAGGCCCAAGCGACTGTTTATCAAAAACACAGGTCCGTGCGAAGTTGCAAAACGATGTATACGGACTGACGCCTGCCCGGTGCTGGAACGTTAAGGGGACCGGTTAGACCTTCGGGTCGAAGCTGAGAACTTAAGCGCCAGTAAACGGCGGTGGTAACTATAACCATCCTAAGGTAGCGAAATTCCTTGTCGGGTAAGTTCCGACCTGCACGAATGGCGTAACGACTTGGGCGCTGTCTCAACCACGGACTCGGCGAAATTGCACTACGAGTAAAGATGCTCGTTACGCGCGGCAGGACGGAAAGACCCCGGGACCTTTACTACAGCTTGGTATTGGTGGTTGATTCGATTTGTGTAGGATAGGTGGGAGACTGTGAAACCCGGACGCCAGTTCGGGTGGAGTCAACGTTGAAATACCACTCTGATCGTATTAGCTGTCTAACCTCGGTCCGTGATCCGGATCAGGGACAGTGCCTGGTGGGTAGTTTAACTGGGGCGGTTGCCTCCTAAAATGTAACGGAGGCGCTCAAAGGTTCCCTCAGCCTGGTTGGCAATCAGGTGACGAGTGTAAGTGCACAAGGGAGCTTGACTGCGAGACTGACGGGTCGAGCAGGGACGAAAGTCGGAACTAGTGATCCGGCGCTGGCATGTGGAAGCGGCGTCGCTCAACGGATAAAAGGTACCCCGGGGATAACAGGCTGATCTTGCCCAAGAGTCCATATCGACGGCATGGTTTGGCACCTCGATGTCGGCTCGTCGCATCCTGGGGCTGGAGTAGGTCCCAAGGGTTGGGCTGTTCGCCCATTAAAGCGGCACGCGAGCTGGGTTCAGAACGTCGTGAGACAGTTCGGTCCCTATCCGCCGCGCGCGCAGGAGTCTTGAGAAGGGCTGTCCCTAGTACGAGAGGACCGGGACGGACGAACCTCTGGTGTGCCAGTTGTCCTGCCAAGGGCACGGCTGGTTGGCTACGTTCGGAAGGGATAACCGCTGAAAGCATCTAAGCGGGAAGCCTGCTTCAAGATAAGGACTCCCACAGGGTAAAACCTGGTAAGGCCCCCAGCAGACCACTGGGTTGATAGGCCGGAAGTAGACAAACGGTAACGTTCGAAGCTGACCGGTACTAATAGGCCGAGGACTTGACCACACACACACGCGTCCACTATGCAGTTCCCGAGATACGGTCGGGAAACAACAACAAACCGAAACTCGACACACGTTTCGGTGGCCATAGCGAAGGGGAAACACCCGGACCCATTCCGAACCCGGAAGTTAAGCCCTTCAGCGCCGATGGTACTGCCCCGGAGACGGGGTGGGAGAGTAGGACGCCGCCGAACACTAATCCGCAAGGGCCGTCCCCGTGAAAACGGGGGCGGCCCTTTGTCTTTGTGGCAACCGTCCAGCAGGGCGAATCTCGTCGCTAGTGAGGCTTGAGGAGTATCTGCAGCAAGAAGACTGATCCACCGATCAGCAAGCCCACACTGGTCGCTGCTGCCAGGCGCCACCATCGGAGTCCTGCCCGCCAGGCCGCAAGACCACCCCAGAAGCCGAGGGAGAACACACCGAGCGCCAGCATTGATTTGATCGAATCCCGCGGCGGTTGCTGTAGGACTATCGATGTGATGCCGAGCAAAACGAGTGGTGGAACCGCGACAACGACGTATTCGAAAAACTCCCAGACCAGTCGCCGGCGTGCTCTTGCATCGATCATATCTCGCTTCACCAGTTCGTCGATCACCTCGGCGAATACATGGGCGGCCGCGAGTGCGATGGTGGGTCCAACCACGATCAGGACGATGCCACCCACGCCATTCAACTCCGACCATCCGTCGTAGACGACGAGCATGGCCATCACCGACACAGTGGTGTAGATCCAGGCGAAGGCATTGATTCGTAGCGGACCCAACGACGGCGCGCGCCAGCCAGTTGAACGAGTGTGATCGGCTTCCATGTTCACGCGACAACCCTATGGGCAGCGACCGGGGCATCGCACCGCATTCGACTGGTTGTCGCGGCCTCGTAGTCGTATTTGCACCGCCCCGATCGAGCTCCATCACCACTGAGGTAGTCGAGTCTTTGAAGCCCCCTTGGCCGGCGCGGCAGCGGGCCCTGCGGAAGGGCGAGAGTTATGTTGGCTCGCCGTGGATTCATCCCACAACCCACCGGAGCGACCGGGTTGCGAGCCGCTAGGGTTGGGGTCTCCCGTCGTAGCGATCACAGAGGAGCCACCATGGGCGATTCCGGTCGTGCGAGGCCACCTGCGAATTCCCGCAACTCGGGGCGCCAGCGTCCGCCGGAGTCCGGCCAACGACGCAAAGGGAAAGAGCGTGCTGGCGGGCGTGGACGGGAACGGACTCCCGAGTCGTCTCCCTGGGATGAGGAGTTGCTGACCGAGGCCCTCGAGGAGAACCCGCTTCCGACCGACGTCGTCGCCGAACTCGAGCCCTTCCCGGCGAAGGTTCGTGCACTGCTTGGCGCCGCCGTCCTGCTTCTGCCCGAGTACCCGGAGGAAGCCCTGCGGTATGCCAGCGGGGCCAAGAAGTTGGCCCCCAGGAGCGCTGCGGTTCGCGAAGCCGTCGGCATGGCCGCCTACCAGTCGGGCGACTACGCCCAGGCGATCAAGGAGTTGAGGTCCGCCGCCCGCATCAGCGGCGACGACGCCCTCTACCCGGTCATCGCCGACTGCGAGCGAGGTTTGGGCAGGCCCGAGAAGGCCCTCGAGATCGCGAGCCGCGAACTCAAGTTGAACCGAGCAGACCGCATCGAGATGCGCATCGTGGCCGCTGGCGCACGACTCGATCTCGATCAGGCCGAGGAAGCCCTGCGCATTCTGCAAGGGCCCATGCTCGACAACGAGGAGCCGTCCGAGGCCGTGGCACGGCTCAAATACGTCTACGCCGAAGCGCTGCTCGCCGCCGGACGAAGTGAGGAAGCGCGTGACTGGTTCCTGCGCGCGGCCAAGGTAGATGCGGATGGCACAACGGACGCCGTCGAGCGCGTTTGGGAACTTGACGCTGCCGATGGGCCCGGGGACGCCCTATGAGCCCCGATCCGACGAAGGCTTGGGCTGCCGCGTTTGACGTGCTCCTGCTCGACCTCGATGGTGTCGTGTACGCGGGCCCTGCGGCCATCCCACACGCGGTGGAATCGCTGAATCTCCTGACTACCGACGGTGTGCGCTTGGCCTATGTCACCAACAACGCCTCCCGTCCGCCGAGCGTCGTGGTGGAACACCTGACGTCGCTCGGTCTCCAACCGGCTGCAGAAGACGTGGTGACGTCCGCGCAGGCGGGGGCTCGGATGCTCAACGATGCACTCGAACCCGGCGCCGACGTGCTGGTCGTCGGAGGTCCGGGGCTCCATGAAGCAGTGGCCGAGCGCGGATTCCGCATCGTCGCCAGTGGTCTGGGTGACCCGGCCGCGGTGATCATTGGATTCAACCCCGACACCAGTTGGCGCCAACTCGCCCAAGCCACCTACGCCGTGACCAACGGCGCAGAGTTCTTCGCGACCAACACCGACCTGACCATCCCCACCGCCGACGGCATCGCGCCCGGCAATGGCATGTTGGTTGACGTCGTTGCTCGCGTGACCGGCGTGACGCCCCGAGTGGCGGGAAAACCCGAGCGCCCCCTGATGCTGGAGTCCGTAGAACGGACGGGTGCCCAGCACCCGCTGGTCGTGGGCGATCGGCTGGACACCGACATCGCCGGCGCCCGCGGCGCCGACCTGCCGAGCCTACTCGTGCTCACCGGCGTGAGTTCGGTCGCAGATCTCCTCGCGGCCGACGCTGCCTTGCGGCCCGACTACCTTGCGGCAGATCTGCGAGCCTTGATCCACGGACCCGTTGCGCTCGAGGACACAGCTGGCACACCCGCAGCCTCAAACGCGACGTCCCCGGTCGACAATTGGTTGCGATCTGTGGCAGCCGCGGCACGGGAGTCGTGGAACCTCGCCGATTCCGGGGGCGATCCCGACCTGGCAGCCCTCACCAGAGAACTCGAGGACGCTCGGCCCCTCGGCCCCGCGGCCCTAGCGGCCGAGTGAGCGCAGACGCAGCAGATCCCGGAAGCTGGCGTCGAGGCGTACTTTTCCGGTGGCCCAGGCGTGGGGGAAGGACATCCGCCGTTCGGTGAGGGCAATGAGGTCGTCGCTGTTCATCGACAGTCGGATGTCAGCGCGCGGAGAGTGCGGCTGTCCCAGCTCGATGCCGGTCAATTCGCCCTTGTGCAGCAACCCGATGAAGAACTCGTCGAGATCAAGCAGGTGCAGCGACAGCGAGCGGTCGGGAATGGTCTTCTCTCGGCGCTTCTGATCGACGGTTGACAGTCGATCGGCAAGCTCATCCAACGCTGCCTGACACTCCTCCAACGACGCCATGGATATCTGGAGACCTTCCTCTCGCGACCGCTCCACGCTAGCGCATTCGGTGCTCTCATCTGGCGCACCGCGTTTGGATCCCGCATCATGTCTAGGGATTCCTGACCATTGGGTACATTAGTGGGCAATAGTTCAGCAGCGCCAACGACGTTCAGGCGGAAGGACAGATAAGTGATCGATGTGATCAAGAGTTATGTGCAGATGGCGACCGGAATCTTGGAGGCCACCGCAGACAAGGCGAAGGAAGCAGCGCAGGGTGCCGTGAGCCAGGGCCTGGAGTCCGGCACCAAGGGCCCGGAGCAACTGGCCAGCCAGATGGCGCTCATCGCTGAGGACCTCATGGAGCAGAGCAAGACCAACCGGGAGTTGGTCGTCGGGCTCGTCCGCACCGAGGTTGAGCGGGCAGTGGGTCGAATCGGATTCGTGCGGGAAGAGGAACTCGCCGCAGTCCGGGCGCACGTCGATCGACTCGAGTCTCAGATGAAGGAGACCCTGGACAAGGTGGCCACGGCGTCGACTGCTGCCGCCGCGGAGGCGAAGGCGGGCGTCGAATCGGCCCGTACCCTTGCCGAAACCACCGCCCTGCGGAAGATGGGCCTTGAGCACCAAGCGCCTGAGGTGACCGACGTACCGGCCAAGAAGACGGTGGTCCGGGCTCCGGAGGAGACAGAGACGGCGGCACAGAAGGCGCCGGCCAAGAAGGCCGCTGCCAAGAAGACCGCTGCGAAGAAGACCGCAGCCAAGAAGGCCCCGGCAGCGAAGAAGGCCCCGGCGGCGAAGAAGGCCGGCAGCGAAGAAGGCCCCCGCGGCGAAGAAAGCCCAGGCGGCGAAGAAGACCACCACCAAGAAGGCCCCGGCCTCCAAGGAGGCTGATTCCGCTTCCGGCGGTGAATCATGACCGACGGAGTTGATCCGTTGAGTCAGATTCGCGACCCGCGGGTCGCGGCGGCTCTGGAGCGAATGGCTGAGGCGGCCGGCGTCGATCTCGATTCGACGCCGGGAGTCTTCGACGAGGTCTACCGACGGTTGCGGACTGCCCTAGCGGAGCCGGAGCAGGGCCGCTGAGGGCGTCGCGGCTGGACGCCGCGTTGGTCGCGCGGGGACTCAGCCGATCGCGCGGGCAAGCAGCTGAGTGGATCAAGTCCGGTCGCGTGAGCGTTGATGGTCGGGTCGTGGTCAAACCGGCGGCTCGGGTGGTGGCCGAATCGAGCATCTCGGTCGACGCCGGCGCAAGCCGATTCGTGGGCCGTGGAGCGGACAAGCTGGTGGGCGCCCTCGATGAATTTCGGATCGATGTCACAGATCGACGGGCACTGGATGCGGGCGCATCGACGGGGGGATTCACCGAAGTGCTGCTCGCACGCGGAGCCGCGCACGTCACCGCAGTTGACGTGGGTCACAGCCAACTTGCCGAGCACCTGCGTGACGATGCGCGGGTGCTCAACGTCGAAGGAACGAATCTGCGTGATCTCCGCAGCATGTGGCAGTGGCCGCCGGTTGACGTCGTCACAGCGGACCTGAGTTTCATCTCCCTGACCCTCGTCGTGGCCGAACTCCAGGGCGTCGTCGCTGATGGGGCAGATCTCGTCGTGCTAGTGAAACCTCAGTTCGAGGCCGGTCGCGCCGCCCTCGACTCGCGTGGTGTGGTCACGTCGCCGCACGACCGCGCGGCCGCTGTGCAGCGCGTCGCCGCTGCTAGCCTCGCCGCGGGCCTCACTGCGGTGCAGGTGGCACCATGTGCCATTACCGGCTCGGCGGGCAACCAGGAATACTTCCTCCACCTGGTCGCCGGCGCTCCGCGGCCGGGAGTGCACGCGGTGTCGCTGGACGCGATAGGCGACCGTGTGCTCCAAGATGGAGGGGACAGAATCCGAGCATCGCGGCACACCCAGGGCGTGGGCGCACAAAGGCGGAACGCGTGAATCGAAGCGTAGTGCTGGCGGTACATTCGACGCGCCCTGACGCTGCCGCGTTGGCCGCACAGTTCGCTGAGCTGCTCACGGAGGCTGGCATCACTCCGGTCGTGGCGCGTGACCAGGCCGGGATCATCGCCGGAACCGACATTGAGGTCCGTTCGGACGCCGACCTGTTCGCCGGTGCCGAACTCGTCGTGGTGCTGGGCGGAGACGGCACCATCCTGTGGGGGGCGGAACTTGCTCGCGGCAGTGGAGTGCCGCTGCTCGGGCTGAATCTGGGGCACGTGGGATTCCTCGCCGAGGCCGAGCAGAATGAGCTCTCCGAAGTTGCAGCGGCGGTGGTCACACGCAACTACCGGGTGGAGGAGCGCCTCGCCATCGACGTTGAAGTGTGGTCGCCGGGTGGGCTCGTCGCTTCGTCCTGGGCGCTGAACGAAGCAAGCCTGGAGAAGGGCCCCGACACCCGCATGGTGGAAATTCTGGTGTCCATCGACGGGCATCCGCTGTCGCGGTGGGGAGCGGACGGTCTCGTGCTTGCGACTCCCACCGGGAGTACGGCCTACGCGTGGTCAGCGGGGGGTCCGGTGGTGTGGCCGGACGTTGAGGCTCTGCTGGTGGTGCCGCTCAGCGCCCACGCGCTCTTCTCGCGGCCGCTGGTGCTCGCGCCCACCTGCGAAATCGAGGTGCTGCTGACTGCCCGGCGGGCCCAGAGTGCCGTCGTTTGGTGCGATGGGCGACGCCGCCTGAACCTCGCCGAGGGCGACATGCTGCGTGTGCGCCGCAGTCCGCAACCGGTGCCGCTGGCCCGGCTGCACTCCCCGGCGTTCACGGCTCGATTGGTGAACAAGTTCCATCTGCCCGTTCAGGGCTGGAGGAACCTCGACGAGGGCCGAGCGTGATCAGCGAACTCTCGATCGCGGGGTTGGGTGTGATCCAGTCGGCACAGGTGCGGCTCGGCCCGCGCTTCACGGTGGTGACCGGCGAGACCGGAGCGGGCAAGACCATGGTGCTCACCGCACTGGGAATGCTCATGGGTGAACGTCCGCCCAGTGGCCTTGTGCGCGGAGACCTCGCGCGAGTCGAGGGTTGCGTTGTGATCAACGATGGCGACACCACGACGCGTGCGCTCCTGGCCGATGTCGGCGGTGAACTTGACGACGGTCAGTTGCTCGTCGCGCGGGTCCTCCCGGCCGCCGGGCGTGCCAAGGCGTTCGCCGGCGGCGCCAGCGTTCCGGCTTCGAAACTCAGCGAGATCAGCGCCGGGTTGGTCGCCATCCACGGCCAATCCGACCAGATTCGGCTGCGGCAGCCCGCCCGTCAGCGCGCACTGCTTGATGCGTTCGCGGGGGCGAAACTCGCGCGCGCCCACCGTGACTACCGGGCCACTTTCACCGAGTTCACCGACGCCCTCGCAGCCTTGAGCGAGCGGGTGGACAACGCACGACAACGGCGCGACGAAGCACACGAACTGCGCACCGGCCTGGACGCGATCTCCGCAGTTGATCCCCAGCCGGGGGAGGACGTGACCCTGCGCCAGGAGGAGAACCGGCTGGCCAATGTGGCCGATGTCGTGGCCGCCTGTCAGCGCGCCCACCTCGCGCTGTCCGACGACGATGGCGGCGATGCCGATGCGCTCACCCGAGTTGGTGATGCGGTGCGCGCCATGGCGTCGGTCGAGGTCGACGATTCGCAGCTGACATCCCTTGCCACCCGGTTGCAGGACGTTTCGAGCCTGCTGACCGATGTCGCGGCAGACCTGGCCGGCTACTTGGCTCGGTTGGACGGCGACCCCGGTCGGCTCGGCTGGGTTCAGCAGCGCCGCGCGGAACTGGCCAAGCTCACGCGGGGCTACGGCCCCACCGTGGACGATGCTTTGGCGTGGGCGGATCGAGCCGCTGCCCGCCTGGCCGAAATCGACCTGGACGACGAACGGATCCAGGAGTTGGAGGCGCTCACCGACCGGCTGGTGTCCTCGTTGGCGGAACAGGCTGCCATGCTGTCGAAACTGCGCACACAGGCAGCCGCCGAGTTGGGCGCCCGGGTGACGCGTGAGCTGCAGGCACTGGCGATGCCCGACGCGACAGTGAACATCGAGGTGACCCAAACCGACGACGAACGAGGGTTGCAGGTGGGCGAGCGCAGAGTCGCGTTCACGCCGGAGGGCATCGACCAGGTGGCCTTCCTGCTGACGCCGCACCGCGGCGCGACACCGGCGCCGCTGGGGCAGGGTGCGTCGGGCGGGGAGTTGTCACGCGTGATGCTGGCCCTGGAAGTCGCCCTGGCAGGCGTCGACTCGACCCCGACCATGGTGTTCGACGAGGTCGACGCAGGCGTTGGCGGGAAGGCCGCGGTGGAGGTCGGACGCCGGTTGGCGCGACTGGCCCGGCACACGCAGGTGGTGGTGGTCACCCACCTGCCGCAGGTCGCGGCCTTCGCCGACACCCACCTCGTGGTCGAGAAGGGTTCCCAGGGCACGATCACAGCCTCCAACGTGACGGCGGTCGACGGCGACGAACGGCGCCGGGAATTGGCCCGCATGCTCGCCGGTCAGGAGGACTCAGACCACGCGCTGGCGCACGCCGACGAACTCCTCGAGATGGGTCGCTCCGAACACGACTGAATCCATTTGGCCGCAACGACCCAACAGACCAAGCCAGGTGCTGTGCCCGCCGCCGCCGGACTGTTACGGTGATTATCCGTGCGCCGAAACCTGCTCCGAACCGCCCCGAAGTCAACCCGCCACATCGTCGTCACCGGCGGGGTCGCATCCTCGCTCGGCAAGGGTCTTACCGCCTCAAGCCTCGGACAGTTGCTCAGCGCCCGAGGTCTGCGCGTCACGATGCAGAAGCTGGATCCCTACCTCAACGTCGACCCGGGAACCATGAATCCCTTCCAGCACGGGGAAGTCTTCGTCACCGACGACGGGGCTGAAACCGATCTGGACATCGGCCACTACGAACGCTTCCTCAACACGGATCTGGGGCAGTCGGCCAACGTCACCACCGGGCAGGTGTACTCGTCGGTGATCGCCAAGGAACGGCGCGGCGACTACCTGGGGGACACCGTGCAGGTGATCCCGCACATCACCGACGAGATCAAGTTGCGCATGACGTCGCTGGACGTGGACGAGGTCGACGTGGTCATCACCGAGGTCGGCGGCACCGTCGGCGACATCGAATCGCAGCCGTTTCTGGAAGCCGTGCGCCAGTTGCGGCAGGACCTGGGCCGAGAGAACGTTTTCTACCTGCACGTTTCCCTACTGCCCTACATCGGCCCCTCCGGGGAGCTCAAGACCAAGCCGACCCAGCACTCGGTCGCAGCGCTGCGTTCCATCGGTGTGCAGCCCGACGCGATCGTGCTGCGCTGCAACCGCGATGTGCCCGAGGACATCAAACGAAAGATCTCCCGGGCCTGCGACGTGGACCTTGACGGGGTCGTGGCGGCCCCGGACGCAGCGAGCATCTACGACATCCCCAAGGTGCTCCACGATGAGGGACTCGACGCCTTCGTCATCCGCCGGTTGAACTTGCCGTTCCGCGACGTCAAATGGGACGAGTGGGACGACCTGCTGCGACGCGTGCACAGCCCGGCGCACAGCATCACGCTCGCGCTCGTGGGCAAGTACATCGACCTGCCCGACGCCTACCTCTCGGTCACCGAGGCACTGCGGGCCGGCGGTTTTGCCAACGACTGCCACGTCGAATTGCGTTGGGTGCCCAGCGACGATTGCACCACGCCGTCCGGGGCGGCGAAGGCGCTCGCCGACGTCGACGCCATCTGCGTCCCGGGGGGATTCGGAATCCGCGGGATCGATGGCAAGGTGGGCGCCCTGCGCTACGCCCGCGAGAACGGCATCCCCACCCTCGGGCTCTGCCTGGGGCTGCAGTGCATGGTGATTGAGTACGCGCGAGATGTGCTGGGGTGGTCCGACGCCAACTCCACCGAATTCGACGCCGAGACCGCACACCCGGTGATCGCAACCATGGCCGACCAGCAGGACGTGGTGGCGGGGGATCGTGACATGGGCGGCACCATGCGGCTCGGGTCCTACCCGGCCCACCTGGCTGAGGGAAGCATCGTCAAAGGGGTGTACGGAACCGCTGATGTGGACGAACGACATCGGCACCGCTTCGAGGTCAACAACGCCGTTCGCGACGAGTTGACGGCTGCCGGATTGGTGATCTCAGGTACCTCCCCCGACGGGTCGCTGGTTGAGTTCGTCGAACTGCCACCGGACACGCATCCGTTCTACGTCGCAACTCAGGCCCACCCGGAGTTCCGTTCCCGGCCGACCGCGGCCCACCCGCTTTTCACCAGTTTGGTGCGCGCGGCGTTGGTGCGTTCCGGCGCGGTGGAGGCTCAAGCGTGAGCGAGTGGCAGGGGCCCATCGCCGATGCCGATGCCGAGGTGGAGATCCTCGCCACGACGCCCCGATTCCGCGGGGGCATCTGGGATGTGCGCAGCGACGAGTTGGAGTTCGCCGGGCAACGAGTCGTCCGCGACCTGGTGGTGCACCCCGGCGCGGTGGGTGTCGTCGCCCTCGACGAGGAGGATCGCGTGCTCCTGGTCCGGCAGTACCGGCACCCGGTGGGGCGCTTCCTGTTCGAACCGCCCGCCGGGCTGCTCGACAAGCCGAACGAGGATCCGCTGCTCGCGGCGCAGCGCGAACTGGGCGAGGAGGCCGGATTCGCCGCTGATGAATGGCATCTCCTCGTGGACTTCGCGAACTCGCCCGGCGGCTCCTCGGAGTGCTTCAGGTGCTTTCTGGCCCGCGGGCTCCGCCCGCTCGACGGCGGTCGTCCTGCGACCGGTGAGGCCGAAGAGGTCGATCTGCCACGCGCGTGGGTGCCGCTCGACGAGGCCCGCGACCTCGTACTCGCGGGAACCCTGCAGAATCCGACGACCGTCGTGGGAGTCCTGGCGGCCTGGGCGAGCCGCGCAACGGGCTGGGACACGCTGCGACCGACCGACAGCCCGTGGCCGATCCGCGAGCGCGTCGTCGCCACCGGCCGAACGGGACGCGTCGAACCGACCTAGCCATTACCGTGGTCTCCGGGTGGTGAACGCCGCCGCAAGCAGGGGCCTCGGAGGTCGAACATGAGGGTTGGCGTACCGCGGGAAGTCAAAGACAACGAATACCGCGTTGCCATCACGCCGGCCGGTGTCTGGGAACTGCGCAAGCACGGCCACGACGTCGTGATCGAACGGACCGCGGGGGTGGGGTCGGCAATTCCAGACGACGAGTTCATCGCCGCCGGGGCGACCATGTGTGACACCGCAGACGAGGTGTGGGAGCGCGGGGATCTGATCCTCAAAGTCAAGGAACCAGTCGCGAGCGAATACCACCGGATGCGTGCCGGGCAGGTGCTGTTCACTTACCTGCATCTGGCCGCATCGCGGGCGTGCACCGATGCCCTGGTGGACAGCGGGATAACCGCCATCGCCTACGAGACAGTTGAGTTGCCCGATGGCAGCCTGCCGCTGCTGGCGCCGATGTCGGAGGTGGCGGGCCGGTTGGCGCCGCAGGTCGGCTCGCACGCGTTGATGCGCACCCACGGCGGACGTGGGGTGCTCATGGGCGGGGTGTCCGGGGTGCACGCGGCGAAGGTGGTCGTGCTCGGCGCCGGAGTCTCCGGCATGAACGCCGCCGCCATCGCCCTGGGTATGCAATCGGAGGTGCTCGTCCTGGACCGCAACGTGGCCAAATTGCGGTACGTCGACGCCATCTACCAGGGCCACATGCAAACGGTGACGAGCAACGCCTACGAAGTCGAGCGTTGCGTGTTGGATGCCGATCTGGTGATTGGTGCCGTGCTGGTGCCAGGGTCGAAGGCGCCCACGCTGGTGAGTAACGACCTCGTCTCGCGCATGAAGCCGGGGTCGGTACTGGTGGATATCTCCATCGATCAAGGAGGCTGCTTCGAGGACTCGCGCCCCACCACCCACGCCGACCCCACGTACCGGGTGCATGACTCGGTGTTCTACTGCGTCGCGAACATGCCCGGGGCGGTGCCGCACACGAGCACCTGGGCCCTCACCAACGTGACGCTGCCCTATGCCGTGGAGTTGGCCGACCGCGGTTGGCTGCAAGCCTGCCGCAATGATCACGCCCTTGCGCTTGGGCTCAACGTTCACCGATCAGAGATCGTGTACGGGGCCGTTGCGGAGGCCTTCGACTTGCCGCACACGCCCTTGGCGGAGGTGCTGGCGTGACGGTCGGTTGAGCAGTGCCCCGCGACGCATTCGACAACGCGGTGGATCGCTACTGCGCCCACATCACAGCCGAACGAGGTCTGAGCCGGCACACCGTCGCCGGCTACCGGCGCGATCTCAACCGCTTCGCCGACTTCGTCCGCTCTCGGGGACGCGACCGGCCCGCGGCAGTGGTCCGCGCAGACGTGGAGGACTTCCTCGTGCACTTGGCCTCCGGCGACGCCGACCACCGGCCGTTGGCGGCGTCATCGACGGCCCGAGCGCTCGCCGCCGTGCGGGCGATGTTCGCCTTCGAGGTGACCGAAGGCGCGCTCCTCGACGATCCCAGTCGCGATGTTCCTGCCCCCGTGCTGCCCCGACGCCTGCCCAAAGCCATCAGCTATGAGCAGGTGGCGGCACTGCTGTCCGCAGCCCGTGCCGGATCCGACGAACTGCTCGCCTTGCGCGACGCGGCGCTGCTGGAGTTGCTCTACGCCACGGGTGCGCGAATCTCCGAACTGACCGACCTCGACGTCGACGACTGGACCGTGGATGAGTCCGACGCCGGCCTGGGCGTCCTCGTCCTGCGCGGTAAGGGTGGCAAGGAACGCCTGGTCCCGTACGGCCGGGTAGCGCAGGAGGCGACCGAGGCTTACTTGGTGCGCAGCCGGGCGCAGTTGGCGGTTCGCGGCGCCTTCAGCCCCGCGCTGTTTCTGAACGCCCGAGGCGGCAGGCTGACGAGGCAGAACGCCTATCAACTGCTGCATCGCGCGGCCGCGCGAGCCGACCTCGACGGCCAGATATCCCCGCACACGTTGCGTCACTCGTTCGCCACCCACCTGCTCGATGGCGGCGCCGACGTGCGCGTGGTCCAGGAGCTTCTCGGGCATGCGTCGGTGACGACGACGCAGATCTACACCCTCGTCACCCCGCAGCGGATGATCGCGGAATACCGCACGTCGCACCCGCGCGCTCGGGCGAGCGGTCTAGGCTGAGCCGAATGGTGAACGAGGCGCCGACGGCGACCCCCCAGGAGGGCCCGACGGACGGGTTTGCCGTCAGTCTGGACGCCTTCAACGGCCCCTTCGACCTGCTGCTGTCGCTAATCGCCAAACACAAGTTGGACGTGACCGAACTGGCCCTGCATCAGGTGACGGACGAATACATCGCCCACATCCGTGCGCAGGGCCCGGGCTGGGATCTTGACGAGACGACTGAGTTCGTCCTGATCGCCGCAACCCTGCTCGACCTCAAGGCAGCCCGGTTGCTGCCCGACGGCGAAGTGTCCGACGAAGAGGACCTGGAGCTGTTGGAGGCGCGCGATCTGCTGTTCGCGCGGCTCCTGCAATACCGGGCGTTCAAGGCGGTGGCCGCGGAGTTCGAGGTGCTGCTGGCCGATGCACCTCGGCGCCTGCCGCGCACCGTGGGCCTCGATCCTGAGTTGGCCGTGCTTCTGCCGGATGTGGTGTTCGGGCTCGGGTCGGAGGCGTTCGCCGAGTTCGCGGCTGAGGTGCTCGCACCACGCCCCCTGCCGCAGGTGGACACCGGACACGTGCACGTCGCACCGGTGAGCGTGCGGGAGCAGGCGGTGCTGCTTATGGCTCAACTGAGGTCCAAGCGCAGCGCCACTTTTCGATCCTTGGTGGCCGGGGCAGAGTCCATCCACGTGGTGATCGCCCGCTTCCTCGCGCTGCTGGAGCTCTATCGTGAAGGCGTGGTCGGTTTCGACCAGGCGGCCGGCTTGGCGGAATTGAACATCCGCTGGACTGGCGCAGCCAGTGATGAGATCGACGTGTCGGAGTTCGACGAGCAGGACGGGGCTACATGAGCGACCCAGAGATGATCGACCTATCGGATCCCGTCGTCGAGGAGC
This sequence comes from uncultured Actinomycetes bacterium, assembly GCA_963752505.1. Lineage (GTDB taxonomy): Bacteria > Actinomycetota > Actinomycetes > S36-B12 > UBA10799 > JACJWR01. The sequence goes on along the minus strand of CAVVYM010000007.1, from coordinate 24,955 downwards.
CGCCCGAGCTGGGTGCCCCCAGTTTGGCGGCGGCCATCGAGGCGTTGCTCATCATCGCCGATGAGCCGATGCCTGCGGAAACGCTGGCCAGCACCATCGGACGTCCGGTGAGCCAGGTCGAATCCACCTTGCAGTCACTGGCCGAGGACTACCGGCGCGGTGGCCGAGGTTTCGAACTGCGCCAGACGTCTGCGGGTTGGCGCTACTACACCAGCGCCGACGCGCAGGTGGTGGTCACCAGGTACGTCATCGAAGGCCAAAGCGCCCGACTGTCCCAAGCCGCCCTCGAGACCCTCGCCGTGGTTGCCTACCGCCAACCTGTCTCGCGCTCGCGCATCAGCGCCGTGCGGGGGGTCAACGTCGACGGGGTGGTGCGCACCCTGCTGACCAGGGGGCTGGTGATCCAGGTCGACACCGAGGCCGAGACCGGCGCCGCGCTGTACGGAACAACTGACTACTTCCTCGAGCGGCTGGGGCTGGAGAGCCTCGCCGATCTGCCCCCGCTGGCGCGACACGTGCCAATCGGGGAGGAATTGGAGGAGATCATCGATGGCACCGAGTGATGCGCGGCGCCCTGGCCCCGACCAGGCTGGAGCGACCGGCATCCGGCTGCAGAAGGTGCTGGCCGCTGCCGGAGTTGGTTCCCGTAGGTACGCCGAGATCCTGATCGAATCCGGTCGCGTCACGGTGGATGGCGAGCGGGTGCGTGGGCAGGGCATGCGGGTGGATCCCGACGTGGCCGTGATCCACGTCGACGGAGTGCGGATCCCCACGGCTGCCGGTGTTGCGACCTACATGTTCAACAAACCGATCGGGGTGCACACCACGATGTCGGACCCGCAGGGACGTCCGTGCGTGGGCGATTTCGTGGGCGGTCTTGATGAGCGGGTCTTCCACGTGGGCAGGCTCGACGCTGACACCTCGGGGTTGTTGCTGCTGACCAACGACGGCGATCTGGCCAACCGCCTGACGCATCCCTCGCACGGCATCTCGAAGACCTACCTGGCGTCTGTGACCGGCCCAATCAAGCCTGCGACGCTGCAGCGGCTGCGGTCCGGCGTCGACATCGACGGTCGGCCGGTGGACGTTGAGTCAGTCCGCGTGGTCTCCAAACATCACTCGGAGGTCCATCTTGAGTTGGTCATTCACGAGGGGCGCAAACACGTCGTTCGACGCTTGCTCGCAGAGGTAGGCCACCCGGTGAAGGAGTTGGTGCGCACCCAGGTGGGGCCGCTGCATCTCGGCGGGCTGAAGCCGGGACGGCTGCGACGCCTCTCGCGGCAGGAGTCGGGGGAGTTGTATACCGCGGTCCAACTGTGACCTCTCCTTCACCGGACCGTGGGCAGCGCCTAGTCTTGGCTGGTCAGGTGTTTGGGTGCCGGTTCGACCATGAGGGAAGGTGCCGCAGTGGCAGTGCGGGCGATTCGGGGTGCGACGCGTCTGACGCAGGACTCGGAAGCGGAGATGGAGCAGGTGGTCGTGGAGCTGCTCCGAGCCATGATCGAGGGAAACGAACTCGAGGCTGACGATCTGATCAGCGTGATCTTCACGGCCACGCCGGACCTTCGTTGCGCGTTTCCAGCCGCCGCCGCCCGAGGCATGGGCCTCACCGACGTGCCATTGATGTGCGCCCAGGAGATCGACGTTCCAGGCGCCATGCCACGCGTCGTGCGCGTCATGATGCACGCCGAGACGCCAAGGACGAAGGCCGACATCTGGCATCCCTACTTCCGCGGCACCGATGCCCTGCGCGGTTCGCCGGAGCAGGCCTCGTGACCGTCGATCCCGTTGATCCCGCGGCGCGGTTGCAGATTCTGGTGGTTGGCACGGGTCTGATCGGCACCAGCGTCGGTCTTGCGGCCAGCGCCGCCGGACATCAGGTGTGGCTCGCTGACGCTGACCCCGCGCATGTGCGGCTGGCCGAATCCGCCGGTGCGGGGCGGCACCTGCCGACGCAAGGCAGCGACGTCGACCTGGTGGTCGTCGCCGTGCCACCGTCGGTGGCTGCCGGGGTGATCGCCCAGGTGCTCGAGGACTATCCGCAGGCCACAGTGACGGACGTGTCCAGCGTGAAGGCCCCGGTGATCTCCGAGTTGGGCCGACGGGGCGCTGACCTGCCCAGATACGTCGGCGGGCATCCTATGGCGGGGCGCGAGACGAGCGGGCCGGGGGCAGCCAGCGCCGAGTTGTTCCATGGCCGGACGTGGCTGCTGACCCCCACGCCGGAGACCCAGCCGCATCGGGTGGCGCTCGTGGCCGCGCTCGCCGAATCGACCGGGGCTGCGGTGCGCCAGATGCCCGCCCAACTGCACGATCGGGCGGTGGCATTGACTTCCCACGCACCGCAGGTGGTCGCCTCGCTGATGGCTGCTCGACTGGCAGAGGCCGACCAGGAGACGGTCGCTGTGGCGGGCCAGGGTCTGCGCGATGTGGTGCGGATTGCGGGCAGCGACCCCGGCCTGTGGGCAGACATCCTGTGCACCAATTCCCATGAGGTGGCCCCCGTCCTGCACGCGTTGCGCGACGACCTCGACGGCCTGGTTGCGGCGCTGGACGGTGCCGACGGTCAGCGCAGTGTCGCCGACTTGATAGCGGCGGGGAACCGCGGCTCGGACATGCTGCCGGGCAAGCACGGCAGTGGAGTGGCCCCCAACTACGTCGACGTTCCCGTGGAGGTTCCCGACGCGCCCGGCGAACTCGGTCGGCTCTTCCTGGCCGCGGGCCGATCCGGCGTGAACCTGGAAGACGTCCGAATCGAGCACACCGACGGTCGCCTCACCGCGATTGCCCACCTCTACGTCCTTCCCGAAGTCGTGCCGGGGCTGCAGGCCGCATTGGCCGCTGGTGATTGGCTCGTGCTTCAGTAGTAGGACCGCTCTGATGACTAGGGTGGTGTGGCATGACAGCACTCACGGTGGCCATCGATGGCTCGGCCGGTTCGGGGAAGTCCAGCGTGAGCCGTGGCGTCGCGTCGCAACTCGGTATGCGATATCTCGACACGGGCGCCATGTATCGGGCTTTCACGCTGTGGTTGTTGCGCCAGGGGGCAGATGTGACCGATGCCGAAGCCGTCGCCGCCCTGGTCGAAGGGCCGCACATCGTCGTGACGACTGATCCGACGGCGCCGGCGGTCGCGCTGGGCGACGACGACGTGTCGCAGGACATCCGAACCGCCGAAGTCACGGCGGCAGTCAGTTCCGTGAGCGCTGTGCCGCAGGTGCGTCAGCGGTTGGTCGACCTGCAGCGAAGCGCTGTGCAGGAGTCCATCGCAGCCGGGCGGGGCATCATCGTGGAAGGCCGGGACATCGGCACCGTGGTGCTGCCGGACGCCGATCTGAAGGTCTACCTGATGGCAGATCCCGCTGTGCGCGCGCAACGTCGGGCAGCCGAGGATGCTGCGCGGGGGCAGCAGGTGGGGGTCGATGAGACCCAGGCGGCCATGGCTAGGCGTGATCAGGCTGATTCGTCGCGTGCGACGAGCCCGCTGGCACAGGCCGACGATGCCGTGGTGGTGGACGCGACCTTCGACGACCTGCCCACCGTCATCGAGACGGTGCGTGCTCTGGTTCTGGATCGCTCACGTTGAGGCATCTGGCTTCGCTGCGCTCCGCGTCGCAGACGCGCAGACTCTTGGCGCCGTTACTGCGCAGTTGGTATCGACTCACCGTGCTGGACGCCGATCGGCTGCCGAGGCGTGGGTCGGTGATGGTCGTCGCCAACCACATCGGCTTCCTGGACGCCGCCGTGTTGGCTGTGGCGTCCCCACGTCCGCTGCGCACCCTGGCGCCGGATGAGTTGTTCGAGCCGCCGCTGGATCGGGTCGCGACGGTGGCGGGCCACATCAGCATGCAACCTTCCGGACCGGACTTTGCCGCCATCGCCACGGCGGCGCAGGTGCTGCGCTCCGGGGAGGTCCTCGCCAACTTCCCGGAGGGGGGACGGGGTGACGGTCGGGTGGCCAGCATCCGCCAGGAGGCCGCCTATCTCGCGCTCGCAGCCGACGCCGTCGTGCTGCCTGCGGCCATCCTGGGCACCCGTTCCAGCGGGATGGCGGTGGATGCGCTACCGAGACGCAATGCGCGCATCGTCGTTGCCTTCGGGGCGCCTTTCAGGCTTGCGAGTTCCGGGGACGTGTACCGCCGGTGTGTGATCGCCGCCGCAGGTGAGACCATGCGTCAGAGGTTGGCTGACCACGTCGCCGCCACCCAGGCGGCCACTGGGCTGCGGCTGCCCGCTGAGCAGCCCGCGCACTGAGCCAGAATCGAGAGGACGAGCCACATGACAGACGAACAATTTGATCCCCCGCCTGCTCCCGGGGACGATGTGGACGCCTCAGAGGTGGGTGAACTCGCCGAGGGGGATGCGTTTCTCGAGTTCGATGAGGACACCGACCCTGCCACCCTGCTCTCCTTCCTCGGCCCGGACGAGCAGCAGGGGGGCATCGCCGGCGATGCGGCCGTTGTCGTCGGCGACGACGCCGACGCCGACGTGTTTGACGACTTCGATGCAGCTGCGAGCCGACCTGTGGTGGCGGTGGTCGGACGGCCCAATGTCGGAAAGTCGTCGCTGGTGAACCGCATCCTCGGCAGTCGTGCTGCGGTCGTGGAGGATGTGCCCGGCGTCACGCGTGACCGGGTCAGCTACGACGCCGAGTGGTCGGGTCGTGAGTTCGAGTTGGTGGATACGGGGGGCTGGGAGTCCAAGGTCACCGGGATGGCGGCTTCGGTGGCTGCCCAAGCCGAACGGGCCATGGAATCGTCCGACGTGATCGTGCTGGTGGTGGATGCCACGGTCGGCGCCACGGACACTGAGGACGCCGTGGTGAAAGTCCTCCGACGGGCGGGCGTGCCGGTCCTGCTGGTGGCCAACAAGTGCGACGACCGGCGGGCGGAACTCGAAGCGTCGACCCTGTGGAGTCTGGGGCTCGGGGAGCCTCATCCCGTCTCGGCTCTGCACGGGCGCGGCAGCGGTGACTTCCTCGATGCGCTGCTCGCTGTGCTGCCCGAGCGCGGACGCGGGGCGGCGGTGGCGACCGGGCCACGCCGGGTCGCGCTGTTGGGTAAGCCGAATGTGGGCAAGTCGAGTTTGCTGAATCGGTTGGCCGGCAGCGAGCGGGTGGTCGTCGATTCGGTGGCCGGAACCACCGTCGATCCGGTGGACGAGTTGGTGACGTTGGCCGGTCGGGAGTGGGTGTTCATCGATACCGCGGGCATCCGGCGGCGGGCCAAAGAAGCCAGTGGGCACGAGTATTACGCCACCCTGCGCACCCGCGGGGCCCTCGCGCGGGCCGAGGTGGCAGTCGTGCTGATCGACGCCTCCGAGCCGTTGACCGAACAGGACGTGCGGTTGGTCTCCATGGTCGTCGAATCCGGCCGGGCCTTGGTGATCGCGCTCAACAAGTGGGACCTCGTCGACGACGAGCGGCGGCGCTACCTTGAACGCGAATACGACCGGGAGTTCGGCCAGGTGCCCTGGGCTCGGCGGATCAATCTCTCGGCGGCGACCGGCCGGCACGTGGATCGACTGGTCCCGGCGCTGGAGCAGGCACTGAACTCGTGGGGGCGGCGGGTGTCGACTGGCAAGTTGAACACCTTCTTGCGTGAGTTGCGCGACGAGCATCCGCATCCGATTCGCGGGGGCAAGCAGCCCCGAATCATGTTCGCCACCCAGGCAGCGGTGCGTCCGCCGACCTTTGTGCTCTTCACGACCGGATTCCTCGAGGCCGGGTATCGCAGATTCATCGAGCGACGGTTGCGAGAGGAGTTCTCGTTCACCGGGACACCGATTGTGATCAACCTTCGGATCCGGGAGAAGCGGAAGCGGCGGTAGGCCGGGGGGCGGTTGCGGCGGCGGTCCAGGCGGCCCGGTCCCGGCCCCGGCTCGGGTCCGGCGGGGCATGGGCTAGGATTCACGAGTTGTCACGGGCTGTGGCGCAGCTTGGTAGCGCACTTGACTGGGGGTCAAGGGGTCGCAGGTTCAAATCCTGTCAGCCCGACCGAGAAAGGCCAGGTCAGAGGCGGTTTCCCACCACGGGAAGCCGCCTCTGTCGGGTGCCAGTTGCCTATGTCCGAGTCAATTGCCTCCACAACGCCAACTTGTCGATCGCAGCTCGGCCTCGGAGTCGACGACGTGGGCCTAGATGTCGTGAGGTGCCCCTGATTGTGGTGCCAGTTCCTATGTGTGGTCCTTGCTGGTTTTCAGGGTGGCTGCGAAAGCTACTGGGGTCTTGTTCCCCAGTGCCGAGTGCGGCCGGTTCCAGTTGTAGTCGATGCGCCAGTCCTCGATGATGATTTTGGCTTCGGTGAGCGTGTCGAACACCTCGCAGGACAGCAGTTCGTCGCGCAGCCGGCCGTTGAACGACTCGACGTAGCCGTTCTGCCACGGCGCGCCGGGCTCGATGAACACCGTGCCGGCACCGACGAAGCGGCACCAGTCGCGCAGCGCCGCGGAGGTCAGCTCCGGTCCGTTGTCCATCCTGATGAAGGCCGGAGTGGTGCCCCGCGCGGCCACGACGGCCTCGAGCGCGGTGACGGTGGCATCAGCGTCGATCGCCCTGGCCACCACGACAGCCAACGCTTCGCGGGTGAACTCGTCGACGATGTTGAGCAGTTTCAACTGCCGCCCGTCGCTGGTGGTGTCGAACTGGAAGTCCATCGCCCACACCTGATCCGGGGCCTGCGCGGCCAGGCGTCCCTGCCGGGGCGGTGGAGACGCCGGCACGGCGTCGTTTGCGGGCGTTGCCGCGCACCCGCAGCCCCTCCTCGCGGCACAGCCGGGCGACGCGTTTGTGGTTGACCTCGTGCCCCTCGGCGCGCAGCAACGCGCACAGCCGCCGATACCCGAACCTGGGCCGCTGTCGGGCCAGATCCCGCAGCCGGGCGCGCAGAATCGTCAGCGGCCCGAAGCGGTGGATCTCCGCGGCGCAGCTAGGACCGCGAGGTCCCCAGCACCCGGCACGCGCGCCGCTGGGACACCCCGAACGTCTCGACGAGTTGGACCGTGGCCGCCCGACGCTTGGCCGGGCTCACCATTTTCCCTCGGCGATCTCCTTGAGCATCACCTTGTCCAGCTCGGCCTCCGCAAGCAGCTTCTTCAACCGGGCGTTCTCGACCTCCAGCTCCTTGAGCCGCTTGGCCTCATCCGGACTCATCGCCCCGTACTGGTTGCGCCACCGGTAGTACGTGGCCTCGGTGACCTCCAGATGCTGGAGCACCTCCGCCACCGATGCGCCCTGCCCGATCATCCGATCAGCCTCACGCAACTTACGCACGATCTGCTCCGGGATATGCCTGCGCCGCTTCATCTCGTCCTGTCCTCCACGCCCATACGGGCATCGTGGACCACGACCAGAACCGGCACCAAATCAGGGGGTCGTCGAGCGTCACCGTGGGCGGGGTGTCCAAGGAAGGCCAGCAACGGTGTGGACCGGCACGCCTGCTTCCAGCATTCTGGTCGCCGCTCCGTGGTGCAGTCCGTGGCGGGGTGTGAGGCCGGGGGTATGCCGTTGGTGTTCCGCACGTCGGGTAGCGTCGGTCTTGCCGCGGCGGACGACAAGGCGGTGGTGGTCGAGGTCGACGAAATCCCCCGTCAGGCTGCGCAGTTCACCTTTGCGAAGCCCGGTGTATGCAAGCGTCGCGATCCAGGTACGCATCTGGGATCAGCCGCCTCCAGTGGGAGGCGCACGCCGTCGCGTGTCGCGTCCACGGTCTCCATCTCCGCCCCTCCGCTCGGGGCGTCCAGTGTGTCGAACGGTGAGCGGGAGACAATGCCGTCGGTCACCGCTGTCTGGAACGCCCGTTGCAGCGCCACCCAGGCGCCTCTACGCGCTGACGTGCTCGACTCAAATGCGTCGATGGCGTCCTGAACCGTGGCGTGCAGGAGATCGTTGAAAACGTTGCTGAAGTAGGAATCGCCTGACTGTCTCGAACAGCAAATACCTCACCTGATCAAGTTCCAACTTGCGGATTTGATCGTGAATCAAGCCGAAGCTCCATGATCTTGGAAACCATTTTGTGATTGGTGAACCCAACCGCCACGCAAGATGAGGAAAGCGGGGATCAGGGCCAGAATGGCAACGATGTCCCACTCATCGCGGACTACGCTAATAAGGGTGACTCCGGGGGTTTCGTTGCCAACCGTGGCCGCGCCCAATGCCTGAAGCGGCCAGCGGATCGCGCCAATCGCAAACCGGTATGCCTCGTTTGCCCACGGCATCGATTTGACAAGCGCGAATCCGATGCGGAGGTGACACAGAGGGCGGCTGCCACTTTGGCCCCGGGGGGTGGTTGACGGGCGGCTTTGGCTGCTACCTCAATGGCCGCGAAGGCCAGAACAGGCAAAACCACCAACCCTGCGAAGTCGGACAGTTTGCCCGTGACCAGGCCGGGGAAGAGACCCTTGCCGATGTGGTCGTTGAGCAGAAGCACCAGCAGGCTGAACAGAAACAGCGGGTGAAGCAGCGACGACCCCGGAAATCTCGTCGTCACTGCTCCACCCTCTCTGCACCTGCTTCTGCCTCCGCGTCTCGGGGGTGTCCGATCCCGCAATTCTGGCAGTCGCTATGGCTCCCGCCTGATCGGCTAGCTCAGCGTGACAGCCGCGCCGCCGGAGAACGCCGAGTCCTTCAGCAAGACCTCGGTGAGAGTCTCTCCGGCGGGCAGGTCGAAGACCACGTTGACGGTGACCGATTGCCCGGGTTGATGTCCGTGAACGTGGTGCCCGGGTCGTCGTTGGCGTACAGCGACGCGGTGCCATCGGCGGTGACCTCGCGGCCCTGGCTATCGACCCCGCTGACGTTGGTATCGGAGAAGAACTGTGGCTCGTCGCCGATGTTCGTCACCGTCATGTCGACGACGGTGAAAGCCCCCTGGGCGGTTTCGCCGAGAAACTCGTTACCGACGCTGGGGATACCAGACTTAACGTTGGTACAACCAATTCGAACTTGCCGTCGCGCACGGGTGTGCCGACACCTGCCGTAGCACCAGTCTGCGCCCCGCCTGCTGTGCGGTGTCGCCCGTTTCGGTGGTGGACGTTGCGCCAGATGTTGCCTCGTCGCCGCTCGTAGATTCTCCTGATGCGGCAACTGCCAAAACAGCAACGATGGCCACACCTGAGGCAGCAAGCGCCCTAATTCTCACGAGTTCTCCCCTGTTTTCGCGGCGACGGGGATCTACCCGCTACCTGTGTATTGTGCCCCAGAGGATCGGCCCCCCGCGGGTTGGATCAACTCTAGCAAGGGGTCCGATACGGGCCCGACGGCTCACTCTGTGCCTTGTCGAAGGCGCGGCGCCGAGTCTCGGACCGGGCGATGTAACGCTGTTCCGCACAGGTCTGCTGCACGGACAGGTGACATCTGACGTGTGGCGCCGACTGGTGCCACACGAAGGATCGTGCCGTGCCAAGGCTCATGCCAGGTAGTTCCGTGAGGACGTTGTGCGGGTTGCCCGCGACCGTGTGCCGGCCAGCAGTGGAAGCAGATCGCCGCTGATTTCGGGATCAGGGAGTCGTGTCTGACGCGTTGAAGGCCGCCGCCGTCGCCGATGGGGTGCGTTCCGATGTGACCGAGGATGAGTCGGGGGCAGTTGGGTGAGTTGAAACGGCGCAACCGGCTGTTGGAGCAGGAGAACGAGGTCCTTCGCCGCGCTGCGGCCTACCTGTCCCAGGTGAATCTGCCGGGAAAGGGCGCCACCCGCTTCTGGGTGTGCTGGCCGCGGACGGGATTGCCGTGGGGTGACACCTCGGGTGCTCAATCTTGCACGCCAGCCGCACGACGGGTGGCTGGCCAACCCGGTGACCGAGTCCGAATTGGCCAAGGCATACCGGGCGAACGCCTTGTTCAACGCGCACGGCGATGAACCGGAATTCTGTACCGGCTTCTGGCAGACGGGAACGCGATGCGGGCGAGACCACGGCGCTACGGACCGCGGGCGGATCTGCTCGACACATGGCTGGTTCTCACGCTTCGGAGGAAGCCCACGCGAGGCACGCCAACCGCAGTCGGGCCGCCGTCGGTGATGACTGAACGATTCACCGCCCAGGCACCGAACCAGTTGTGGCTGGGCGATAGCCGTCGCCGCGCCCCTCCCAAGCTCGCACCGCACAGCCGCAGGCAAGATCTACATCTGGGCGATCATCGACGCGTTCTCCAACCGCATCGTCGGCTACTCGATCGACACCCGGGTGAAGCCCCGCATAGCGGTCAATGCACTGAACAACGCCGTCACCGCGCGGTGGCTTCGCCGGGTGCGTCAGCCGCTGCTCGCACGGTCCCGCCACGGTCCAACACTTCAAATAAGCGGTCCTTTTGTTCGTCGCTGTAACTTCGCCCTGCCATCGCGTCGCACCTCCCAGGTGTTGCGTCGATGGTAGAACCCGCGGGGTGGGATGCTCGGTGATGTCGGTGACCCACTTCTGGTCTGGACCTGTGGGGTGAAGTCCCGGTTCAACAGGTCGGCGGTCGTGGCGGTGTTGATCAGGTTCTTGCGGCGCTTGCGGCCCGGTGGTTTGCTAATCTGCAGTTCGCATGATCCGGGACACGAGTTTGTGGTTGACGATCAGACCCCGCTCAATCCGAAGCGCTGCGGTGATTCGCTTGCGGCCGTAAGTACTGCGAGAAACACCGGCGACTCGACAGGCAGCGCGCGAGGAATAGCCACGAGCTACGAGTCCCTCGGCGACCCGCTGCCGCCTTTTGGATCCACCACCGCCGTGGAGTCGAACAACTCGCTGGCGTCCTTGACCAACTGCAACTCTGCCTTGAGATCCTCGATCTCGCGGTTGGCTCGCCGCAGTTCATCGGCCTCGCAACTGAGCAGCCCCGGCGCGCGACCTGCATCAATCTTGGCCTGCTTCTTCCACCGGAACAGCGTCGCCTCGTTGACCCCGGTCTCTTCGCTAAGCCTGGCCACCGGCTCGCCAGCCAGCATCCGTTCACACAGCCACCGGCGATGCTGCGCTGGGTACATCTTCACATACAGGTGATCCCTCCTCAAGATCACCATGCCCGAAACTGTCACAAACCGGTCCACTTTCCGGGGTCCCCACGGCACCGCAATCAGGGGCACCTCAGCAGAGATACTCAGGACGTCCTTGGATATCGTCACTGTGGATTATGTGGAGTCCGGACCCTGTTTTCGCGGCTGAACCTTTCCCCAAGGCTCCCGGAGTCGTCTGATGCTACGGCTTGCTGCCTGGCCAGTTGTGCGCGCTCGGCCCTGCTCCCGTTTTCCGCGAATGTCGAAAACTCCGGGAAGGGAGACGGGTTCCAGTGGCGGGCAAGGGTCGTCGGCCACGGCCGGACCCTGATGCCAGGCTGCCCCATCAATATGACCCGCTGCCCGATCTGGTGCCACTATGACCGTTCCGACGATGCCCCGATGCTCGGGGAGTCGGCGCTGCACGCGACCGAGGCCGTCGAGGTCGGCGATGTCCAGGTGTCGATTTGGTCGGTTGATGATGAGGCGCCCGAGGTGTTCGTGACCGGCGAGCCTGACGTATCGTCCGAAGGTGCTCGGCAACTCGCAATAGCCATCCTCGCTGACGCGGATCGACTGGCCGAGCTCTGCCTACTGAGTTCTGCTTGTGAGTTCCTACAACGCAAGCGACGAGCATGACTGTTCCGGCATGCTGGCGGCATAGGGAAATGGGTCAACCGAGCACGACCCACGAATGTTAAGTCGCGAGTTGAAGTGGTCCGCGGCTAGTGGCGGGGAGTCTCGGACACACGCGCGATCGTCTGAGACGAACAGAGAGGGGCAACCATGAGGCGCAAGCAGTACAGCGCAATCGAGACGTGGAGTACTGGCAACATGGGCCAGGAGGTCAGCGGAGAGAGTCACTACACGAATGCGCTGCGAAAGGTTGCTCGCAGCCTGGGCGGGGGTGCTGAGGGTGAGGGTGTGACGGTGGCACATCTGATGCCGGACCCCAGGAACCAGCACGACAGCAACGCGGTGAACGTCCTCGTTGGGGGCCAGCAGGTGGGCAACCTTCCCGCCAGAGACGCGGCCTTGTATTCACCGGTGTTGAGGCCGCTCGCGGACCGCGGACAAGTCCTTCAAGTGCCAGCCCGGGTCTGGTGGGGAGCGGGTTGGGAAGGCGATTTCATGGCGAGTGTCACGCTCGACCTGCCGGACGCGAACCTACTATTCCCAGTCAATGACCCGCCAACCGGCATCGCTTTGCCGGCGTTGCCTGCAGGGTCGCGGCTTCAACTTTCTGGCGAAGAACAGCATATGGACGTGCTCGGGCCCATCATGAAATCCCAGGCCGTCGCCCTTCTAAATGTCACGCTCCACGAGACCGTAGTTGAACGGCCACGGTCGTCCAAGCAGGTCGTGGAAGCACGCCTAAATGGACAAGCTATTGGGCTTCTTTCGGCTGCGGCTAGCAACTCGCTGTTGCCGGTAATTCGCCGCGCAGATGAGCTGGGGGTGACCCTATATGCCCTCGCGGAAGCGAAAGGAAATCGGCTGATAACCGAAGTCGTCGTCTGGACTGCGAAGGGCAATGCTCTCGACATTGAGTGGCTCGACAGACTTGAGCGGCTTTCGCCGATATTCGGCCCGTGACGCGACCACAACGAGCGAGACCGCGAACGTTGCTGGCCCCCCAGTCCGCAGGTGGCAGTCCCGCGTGATGTACCGGCTGACTGGTATCCCGACCCTTGGGATGCAACGAGCCTTCGGTACTGGGACGGCGCCGAATGGACAGGGCATACGCATCGTCGCTGAGAAGAGAACCTGCCGGATCGGGAACCATAGCGGGCGAGATCTCGGGTTGTCATCTGGTCTCGAGACCGTGACTGCGATGCATTGTGTGTGACCCCTTGTCGCCAAACCTGAACGCGTCGATGCAGCAACCTCAGACGGGCCACGGATCACGATACGGTGAGATGCATCAGGAGATCGATATGAGTGGACAATCGCCAGCAGGATGGTACGACCAGCCAGATGGAAGTCGGGCCTACTGGGACGGGCAACGCTGGGTTCACTGGCCTTAATCGCCGCAAGGCGAGCATCCATGCTGCCAGCTGCGCCTGAGCCCAACATCGACAAGCCCGCCCAGACAACTCAGCCACAGCTCTGGTCGGAGGCAAACGGATACGTCCTGACGATGGACGGATGGCAGCCGGAAGCTCTGGTCGCCGCCCGCCGGTCAGAGGCAGCGAAGAATGGCAGCCAGTCCGGCATCTGGGCCGTTGTCGGGTTGCTCATCTGCCTTCCCTTGTCCATCGTCGCTCTGGTGCAGTGGAACAGGGCTCGGAAACTTCGAGCGGCTTGGGGAGGCCCACGAATCGCAGTTTGGCCGGCATGGGTCGCGGGGGCGTCGATGGGAGTCTGGCTGCTGTTGATCGCCATGTTCGTGATTCCCGCCTTGAGCCCAAGTCAGTCGACATTAGTGGCGGGATCGACACAACCCGCTGGTTGCCGAAGTCTCGGCTAGTCCCCTCAAGACCGACGAGTACGGCTCGGCCTACACGACGGTGACGATCACCACCCGCAGATGCCGCCGTGACATGCTCCTACGTGGCGAACGTGACCGCTGACAGCCCCGATGGGACGCGCCAATACTCCACGGCCATCGCGTCGGCCCAGTCATTAAAGCCCGGCCAAACCGCCACCAGTGATGCGGCGTTCTTCGATGAAGTGCCAGCGGATGCGGTCATCACCGTCGAGCCTCCCGGGTGCATCCCAAGCTGAATATGCAACGGCTCGGAACATCTAGGTTGCCCGTTTCGCAGGCTCTGGTTCGCCTGGTCTAGCTCGCGCCCGCGATCAACGTTTGGGGTAGTTCACGGCAACGCCGAGCGTCGGGTCACCCCGTTACCTTGTTGATATGCCCCGGAGGGAGTTATCTGGCCGCCGGGCGCTGACACTGTGCTGGCCGGAGCTTTGTTGGGCAGCAGGCTCGAAGCTATGAGCTACAAGGTGTTCTTCGGTTTGGACGTGGGTATGGTCGAGCATCAGGCGACGGTGCTGGACCTGGCTGGTAGACGGTTGTACGACAAGGCGATCGCCAACGACGAGGCCGCGCTGCGGGCGCTGTTCGGGCAGTTGGGCGACCCGGGCGAGCTGGTGGTCCTGGTCGACCAACCGGCCTCGATCGGGGCGTTACCGGTCGCGGTGGCCCAGGCGATGGGGATCGCGGTGGAGTATCTGCCCGGGCTGTCGATGCGCCGCATCGCCGACCTGCACCCGGGGAACGCGAAGACTGACGCGCGTGACGCGTACATCATCGCCGAGGCTGCCCGCACGATGCCGCACGCGCTGCGGTCGGTCGATATCGCCGGTCCGGCGCTGGCCGACCTGGCCGTGCTGGTCGGCCACGACGACGACCTCAAGGACCAGGTGACCGCGCAAACCAACCGGGTGCGCAACCTGCTGCTCAGCGTGCACCCAGCCCTGGAACAGGCGCTGGGGTGAATCTGGCCACCCCGGAGCGGTGCTGGCCCTCCTCGCCAAATATGGCGGCCCGGTCGGGCTGCGCAAAGCCGGTAAGACCCGCATCGACACGGTGATGAAGAAGAAGGCCCCGCGGATCCATGCCCGGCTGGCCGACGAAATCTGGGCCACCCTTGATGCCCAAACCGTCACTGTCGCGGGCACCGCCTCGGTTGAGGCCATCCTGCCTGGTATGGCCACCGGGCTCGCCAGTCTGATCGAACATCGCGCCGCGGTCGGCGCCGAGGTCGAGAAGGTCCTCGATGTCCACCCTCTTGCCAAGGTCGGAGACCTCCATGCCCGCAGACGGCGGTCTCCGACCTGCGCACGCATTCTGGTCGAAATCGGAGACGGCTCCTCGTTCCCCACCGCCGGGCACCTGGTCTCCTACGCTGGCCTGGCCCCCGTGACCCGCCGTAAGGCTCGTCGATTCGCGGTGAACACCCCAACCGGGCCAGAAACAAACTGTCGCGCGTCATGATTTGTGGCAGGGCTGTTGTGTCAGTCCTGAAGGTGAATCAGAGTCATTCCGAAGACCACCATCGATACCGGCTGAGAAGAAGTCCCGGATCGTGTTGAGCGTGTTGGCTGGCGAGATGACGACCGCCGAAGCGGCACGGCGGGAGAAGGTGTCCGAGCAGTCGATCAGCCGGTGGAAGGCCGAGTTCGGCGAGGCCGGCAAGATCGCGCTGGCCGCAGGCCGCTCGGGCCCGTCAAGCCGCGAGGAACAGCTGGAGGCCGAGGTTGTCGAGCTGACCCAGGCCCTTGGTGAGGCCGCGGTCAAGATCCGGGTGCCGAAGTTGTCCGCTCAGGGCAGGTTGGGCCCTTCGCCGACCTCGAGGTGATCCGCACAGAGGCGGGCATGTCGACCGCGAGGTTCTCCCGTCTGATCGACAAGACCTGAACGGACGTGGCGACGCTGGCAGGCCCGTGCCGGGCCGAGCCCGGTGAAAGGCCCGTGGCCGCAGCCGGCCGCCATGCGGTGCGTGAGCGGGCGCGGGCCCATGCGCTGGCGCATCCGCCCGTGGGGCCACCGCAAGATTTGGGCGATGGTCCGCCACGAAGGCCAAGGGGTGTCTGAGGCGACTGTGCTGAGGTTGCTGCGCGACGAGGGCCTGATCGGAGCCGGCGGCCTACCAGCGGGAACGCCGCAGGCTCGCCGAGCGCCGCAAGGCCGCGTTCGCCGCGCCGCCCACCGGGGGCGAATCAGGTGTGGCAGCTGGACTTCACGCCAGTATCGAGACCACCACCGGCGGGGTTTGGCGCATCGCCGGGTGTCGGGACTACTGGAGCACCTACGAGCACCGTTTCCACATCTCGCCGACGGCCAACCAGCACGACGCCATCGACGCGGTGGAGTTGGCGCTGGCGGACTACCAGGCCCTGTTCTCCCCGCCCACTGGTCGACGCCTGCTCGGTCGATCCGGACAGCGGGGAGCTGGTGCCGGTGGTGACGATCGTGACCGACAACGGCGGAGGAGTTCCGAAGCTTCCGGTTCGAGTCGTTCATCGCCACCCACCCCGAGCTGCGCCATGTCCGCACCCGAGCCAAGTCGCCGGGGCAGAACGGTTCCCGGGAGCGCGGCTTCGGCACGCTGAAATACGAGCAGTTGTTCCTCGACGAAATCGACGATGCAGTCACCCTCGCCGAGCGGGCCGAGGACTACCGCCTCGAATACAACCGCGTGCGCCCACACGAGGCCATCGCCTTCAACCGGCCCGAGGAGGTGCACCTCGGCCTAGCCGATCCCCGAATCCCCACCTTCCAAACCAAAGAAATCCTGCCAACTACTTGACGCGGGACAAGGGTCTGCTGCGCCGATGGTGGCATCTGGGCTGTGGTGCGGTGAGGCGCCGTTGGAGGGGTCTGCCGTCGGCTGGGTTGACATCGCGTCGGCGAAACTCGCATCTCTCCCCACGACTTGCGCGACGGTCCGCCGCCCAGATACGTTCGTCATTGTTCGAATGATCGCGGGGGAGTTCGCCCTCAGCTAGCGCGGAGACTGCGCCGCCATAATGCGCTGTCGGGTCAAGGTGGTCGCCTCAACTCGCGCGGAACACCTCGTCTCCGTGCCACTCCAAGAATTCCTTTCCGGGCTTTTGGCGCGCGTTGGGCGGCAGGGCGATACTCGGCCCTCCGATGGTCAAACCCCGCGCCATTGCCAAACTCTTCACGCAGAGAAGGACTCACGCGTAACGCGAAGTCCGGGTCGACGGTCAGGAAGCCAAGATCGAACATGGTGTGGACATCGGATCGGAGTAACAACCCATTGTCCACCCGATTCTTCCGCCCTCGCTTACCGGCCGAACGTCCGCCGCCTGCAGCGTCAGCGTCATATTGTGGCCAGTGATCGCGCAGCGTCATTCGTAGGCATCCAGGATGCTGCGCGGAATCCGCCCTGGCCCAGCCGCAGGCGTATAGACGGGCGTCGCCAAACATGTTGTGTGTCGGTTCGGGGTGAACGATGTCGATCTGCAGGTCATTGGTGACCTGAGCCATCGCGAGCAATTGGAAGGCGGCCTCCACCTCGGTGTCCTCCGACGGCAGGGTGTATCCCTTGCCGGAGACTACGTTCTTCGCGAACGATGCTGGCCCCGGAGGGCGCGGATCACTTCTGAAGAACGCGACATCGTTGAGGAAGATGCAGCCGATGGTCGGATCGGGGTTGTGGATCGGTTCGTCGCGGTAGTCATTGACTTTGCGCACAGACTGCAGGTCGGGGACGCCATTGCCGGGTCCCAAGTATTGCCATGGTTCTGCATCGCAGGCTGGTGGCGTGTTCGAAGTAGCCCCCGCCGATGAGCCGATTGTCCGGGTACTTGCTCTTGAAGAGGAAAGGCTCGCCGACCTGCAATACCTTGAACGGCCAATTGCTTGGGAATCCAGAAGTTGACCTCCTCGCACCCGCTTACGTTCAGGAAATTCGCCCCTCCAGTCGGTGACGCCGATATATCCCCGCACAGTGCGATTCTGCCGTCAGAGGGTGTCGGTTGTCGCAGGGGAAGCCAGTGACGTCGGCAATGGCGCTGATGCCGGGCACAACTGCGGTCACGGAATCTCTCCTCAATCACTCCCCGGCACGGAATGGGCATAAAGCGAATGCCTCATCCCAACCTGACTGCCAGAGGGTCGCCACCACGAGGGATTGACTTGCCGACCCAGACCACAGCAGACCCACAAGCGGGCGCGCATCAACCTCTCGTCAACTACGCGGTCCGGCCACGAACACCGGGCACGTGGCTTCGCTCAGTATCCGATGCGCGACGGACCCCAGGACGGCCCGCGCGATGAGGCCGTGTCCCTTGAATCCGATCACCATTGCCCGGCTCGAGGATTGGGCGGCGGCAGTCAGGAGGGTTTCGGCCGGGGGGCCTGCGAGCACCGTGTGGGTGGCATCCGGCCGGTGGATCGCGGCCGCGACGTCCGCGAGCAGTGAGTCCTCCTCAGCCCCCCACTTTCGCTCGGTGAGGATTTCGTAGCCGGTCTCATCAGGGACTACGACGGGGGCCTCGGCGGCAACTGTGACGAGTTGCACAGCCGCCTCTGCGGGTAGTGGCGGGACGGCTGTTTCCGCTGCGTGGCGAGCGTGTTCCGATCGATCCTCAAGCGAGAGCGCCACTTTCGCGGCGTGTTGGGATTCTCGGAACCATCGAGGCAGAACACTGACGTATCTGGCGAATGAGTGGTTGCGCACTCAGGTCGAACCCTGAGGTGCGCCCGCGTGGCATTCAGGCCCCAGTCGTCAAGACCGTCGATATCGTCGCTGACCGAGCGAAAGTCCGTCCACAGCACCTGGTTCTGCCACTGCCGTGCCGCACTGTTTCGGATCGCGTTGCGCAAACCCGGTGAACTCGCGTCGCCCGAGGGGGGCCTCCGCATGAGCCTCATCCCCGCCACCGAACCCGAGATCGGAGCTCACCCCCTACCATCCCTGACCGCCTGACCACCCCACGAAGGAACACGCAGCGCTACACCACTCCAAGGGACTTGACCCACTCGCCGTGGCAGCGGCCCACCAATGAGAACACCAAAGGCCTGCTGCGCCAGTACTTTCCGAAGGGCGCCGACCTGTCCCGCTGGTTCATCGACGACCTTCAAGCTGTCTCCTGCACGCTCGACGACCGGCCCCGCAAAAGTCCTGGGCTGAAAGACCCAGCCGACGCCTTCGATGAACAGTTACGCTCACTCAAACAGCCCGGTGCTGCAGGGAAGATGCTGCGGAATCGGAAGGAACGGTTCGATGATGGGTTAGTTCGTGAAGGTCGGTAGGTCTGCCCCCGAAGGGCCGTCCGGCGAAGACAAGGGTCGTACGACTGCTGGAGAACCTGCCGGACACGTCAAGAGGCGAGTCCTTGAGGACCTGCTGTCGGGTTCAGGCGCCTGGCGGCTTGAGCAGTCGTCTCGCGCGGTATCGTCAGCGCTGACTGGTATGACCAGGCATGGGACGAGCGGGCGATCCTGCTGCAGGGGGAAGCCGTGATCGAGGTGGAACTCGCTCTGGCGGTCGCACTGATGTGAGGCTGGCGGCGGGCGATTCGGTCCTGCTGCCGCTCACCTGCGGCATCGCGGCGACCCATCCGAGTGCCAAGCCCGACACAGTGTGGCTGGCCCTGCACAGCGGCGAGCCGGGCGCTTCCTGAGCCACGGGCTCCGCCGGGCGACCGGGCCCGGCAGACACGTCTCAGCGCGAACTCGGCGGCGGCGATGAGATAGCAGCACGCCGCCAGTGATTCGGCGACCGGATCGCGGCGGGCATGTCCGCCACGGTGCTGCCCTCCGCAAGCGGGCTCACCTCGTTGGTGCTGTTGGCAGTGCCAGCCCTTGCCCCACTTGCCCTAGTTGTGGGCAGCGTGGGGCGGCTGTTGGGCGCGGGGAGCCATAGCGTCCAAGTCAAGAAGTCCGGTAAACACATCCAAGCGAAGATCAGCCAAGCGATGAATAGGAGCGCGGCGAAGATCGTCCCTGCAAGGAACACGTACCCCAAGAACGGGCCTGTTCTTGCCATTGTTCTTCCGCCGATTTGGCCTCCGGAACGACCGGATCTGGCCAAGTGCTGCTTGACCGCAAACGGTTCAGCACGGGCTGTCGGGTTTGCTGTCGGTTTGATTGATACCGGTTGTGCCGGTCAGGCGGCTGCCTGAGCGGTGTTGTGGGTGAAGGCTAGCTCGTATTCGACAGGGGTGAGTTTGCCGAGGCGGCGTTGGCGTCGGCGGCGGTTGTAGGTGTGTTCGATCCAGTACGCGATCGCGTAGTGCAGCTCGTCGCGGGTGGCCCACTGCCGGGAGTTCAGGACGTTGCGCTGCAGCAGCGCCCAGAAGCTCTCCATGGCGGCGTTGTCCCCTGCGGAGGCGACGCGGCCCATGGAGCCCTGCAGCCCGGCGGCTTTGAGTACGGCTTGGAAGGACCGGGCACGGAACTGGGCACCTCGGTCGGCGTGGACGATGACGATGCCGTCGGGTCGGCGTCGGGCGATCGCAGCGCGCAGCGCCGCGACGGCCAGGTCGGCGGTCATCCGGTCGGCGACGGCGTAGCCGACGATCCGGTTGGAGAACAGGTCCTTGATCGCGCAGCAGTAGACCTTGCCCTCACCGGCGGTGGGGTGCTCGGTGATGTCGGTGACCCACTTGCGGTTCGGTGCCGTCGGCGGTGAAGTCGCGGCGCAGGAG
The DNA here is from genome assembly GCA_963752505.1 of uncultured Actinomycetes bacterium. Classification (GTDB taxonomy): domain Bacteria; phylum Actinomycetota; class Actinomycetes; order S36-B12; family UBA10799; genus JACJWR01. The sequence continues at coordinate 4,847 of CAVVYM010000007.1, read as the reverse complement.
GTCGTCGTTCACCGGCGGGCCCGGGCCGTTTGCCTTGTGCGGCCTTTGCGCACGGTGGTCGACCACAGTTGCTGCTGGGAGCACAGCCGCCACACGCGGCGTTCCCCGACCGCGATGCCGGCGCGCTCGAGTTCGTCGGCCAGGAACCGGTAGCCGAACGCCGGATCGTCGCCATGGGCGTCGATCAGGGCGTTGATCGTGTAGGCGTCCTCCAGGTCCCGGTCGGAGACCGGGTGGGCGCGCCAGGCGTAGAACGCCTGGGTGGAGAAGCCGAGCACCCCGCAGGTCAACCGCACGGGGAATCCTTCGGCGGCCAGGTCACGGACCAGCGGGAACGTCATTTTGGGAGTGTCGAGGCGGCGAAATAGGCCGCTGCGCGGCGCAGGATCTCGTTCTCCATCTCCAGGCGGCGCTTCTCCCGACGCAGGCGCACCAACTCGGCGCGTTCGCTGCTGGTCTGCCCGTCCGCACACCGTCGTCGACGTCGGCCTGGCGCATCCAGCGGCGCACCGTCTCCTCCGCGACACCGAAATCGGTGGCCACCTCATGCACGCTCAGATCACCGCGGCGGGCCACCATCACCACATCGCTTTTGAACTCCTCGGGGTACTTCTTCGGCATAACGACATCCTCCCAGCAGGACCACATCCCGCAATAGAGGTATCAACCAGACACGCAGCAATCCCAGATTCTGACCCTGCCATGTTCCGTTGGGCCGCTTGGTCAACGACCCTTCACTTTTGCCGCGCCTGCCCATAAGAAGCGATAGTAAGTCAAGTCCACTAGGGATACATATCGGGGTTCTAAGGATTTCGCGAAAGTATCGATTGCTCGCGTCTTCGAATTATCTGCTCTAGGAAACCATTTATAATCAAGTGATAACACTTGTCCATCCGCAAAGTGGCACATAATTCAGCAAGTAAGCTGTCACGCTGGGTAGGTCGCGGTTTCGGGGCTGAGGCGAGATGTTGTGCCATTTAGGTGTGAGATACCCACATATGGCTCTCGTGATCAATAGCCAAGTATAAGTGGTTGAGCCACCTTCCGTGGCCCGAGCATCAAATCAGTAAGGATAATTCGACATCCGACTCGCTTGCACCGATTATCAGCGCCTGATAATCTCATGACAGCGGATGAAAGTCGGCAAATGTCAATGCCCCCGCCGGGAAAATTCAGTGATTGCAGTCACTGGCCCGACGGGGGATTGTCCCTCAACGGTAATCAAGGAGACTCAATAATGGTAGCGCAAGACGGCTCTGTCGTCGTCCCACTTCGCAATAGACTATTCAGCACGAGCGACGTCGCGAACCTGTTCGCTTTGTCACATGAGAGCGTCCTCCGCGCACGAAAACAGGGTTTGCTCCGTGGCGCTCGCGTCGGAGGTCGGATCCTGTACGCCGCCGCCGACGTCGCCGCGTGGATCAACGAACGGTCCGATGGACTGGTCGTGATAGTCGACGCCTCCGATGAGGCGGGTGACGCGCGATGAAAGCGAAACTGATCGAGATCTCGCGGTGCGGCGTCACCCACGACGCGCGGTTCGCATTGAAGGTGAACTTCGGTGAGCAAGGGGCATCCTGCCGGCCTCGCGTGAGGAACCGTTGGCTGCGAAGTCGCGTGGCTACGGCAGGTACGGGTTCGATGGGCGGGTGGCCTCCGCGCACCTGCTCGACCTCGAGCCGACTTTCGTTGACGCCTCTGGGGATGGGCAGGAGGATCACCCCTGCCGCAACCCTGCCATCGTGAACCCGATGAACCTCGGTGCGTTGGCGGCGAGTGAGAGCCAGGTTGCCGGTGGCACGTTCGCTGTTTAAATCACTGCGCGCAGGCAATATCCAAGCCGCCGCGATCCCGCCGGCATCGGCATAGACCACCTCGTCATCGGTGCGCACCAACTTCGCCGCCTCGTCCAAGTCGTGCACGTTCGCCGCGGTCGCGGTCACCGAGTGCACGTAGCCGGTGCCGGCATCGACACCGATGTGGGCCTTCATACCGAAGAACCACTGGTTGCCCTTCTTCGTCTGATGCATCTCCGGGTCCCGGGTGCCGGTGGCGTTCTTCGTCGAGGATGGGGCGGCGATGATCGTGGCATCCACGATGCTGCCCACACGCATCACCCACCCCTGGGCGTCGAAGATGCGGTTCTGTTCGGCAAACATCTGCTCACCCAAGTTGTGCTTTTCCAGCAGGTGCCGGAAGTGCAGCAGCGTGGTTGCGTCCGGCACCTGCTCGACGGCGAAGTCCAGCCCCATGAACCGGCGCATCGCATAGGAGTCGTAGATCGCCTCTTCGACACCTTCATCGGACAGCGAGAACCACACCCGCAACAGATACATCCGCAGCATCGTCTCGATCGGCTTGGGCTTCCGGCCCCGCTGCCCGCGGTAGTAGTAGGGCTGGATCAACCTCACCCACTGATCCCACGGAATGACTGATCCATCGACTCCAGGAATCGCTCCCGGCGCGAGGCCCGCCGGCGATTGCCGTACTCGACATCAGTGAAACTCAACTGCCTGTCACCATCCATGCCCCATCATCCCGCGCCCCGGAACCCAACCCCAGCACCGACCACACGAGAAAATCAGCAAATCCTTAGGCAGGGGAACGTTCAGGTGACACTGCGCTGATTGATCGCAGCCGAGACATCGTGCCCCATTTCGGACTAGCGTGCCCACATGAGTAGCCGCCCCAACATCCTGTTGATCATGACCGACGAGGAGCGCTACCCCACTCCCTATGAGGGCCCGGAACTCGAAGCAGTTCCGGCGCACCCAGACCCCCACTCGCACGGCGCTTCGCGCCAACGGCGTCGAGTTTCATCGGCACTACGCGGGGTCGACGGCCTGCTCTGCCAGCCGCGCGACGTTGTTCACGGGGCAATACCCATCGCTGCACGGAGTCTCTCAAACTGACGGTATTTCCAAGAGCAACACGGAAGTATTTTGGCTGGATCCCAACACTGTTCCCACCATGGGCGACTGGTTTCGCGCCGGCGGCTACCGCTCCTACTACCGCGGCAAGTGGCACATCTCGCACGCCGACCTACCCGTCATCGGCACTCACGAGGGGCTGATGTCCTCGGACTACCGGGGAAGCCCATCCCCCCGGCAGTTGCGGCCTACATCAAGGCTGATCGGCTCGAGCCCTACGGCTTCTCCGGCTGGGTCGGCCGGGAGCCGCATGGCATCGGGCCGCAGGACATGGGCATCGTCCGCGACGGCCTCTATGCAGAGCAGGTCTCGACCATGTTCTCGGAACTCGCGCAGTCGCGTTCCGACGGCCCGTGGATGGCCGTCGCATCCTTCGTCAACCCGCACGACATCCTGTTCCAGGGGATGATGTGGAACCAGATGCTCCACCTTGACGGCCCAGACGACACTGTGCCGGACATCCCACAGGCACCTTCGCAGAGCGACACCTTCGCCGACCGCCCCAATTGCCACGAGGACTTCACGCTCGTGTGGCCCCAGATGACGTACCCGCAACAGGCGGACATGGCTTATCGACGGCTCTACTACTCCTACACAAGGTGGTGGACAAGGCCATTGGCCGGATTCTTTCCTCGCTGCACGACTCCGGGATGGCCGACGACACCATCGTGATCCTCACGTCGGACCACGGCGACCTCATCGGTGCCCACGGCGGCATGTTCCAGAAGTGGTACAACGCCTACGACGAATCCATTCGGGTGCCGCTGCTGGTGTCCGGCCCTGGGGTAGCTCGGCCGAACGGTGGGTTCACCCTTCCGACCAGCCACGTGGATCTCATTCCCACGATGCTCGGGTTGGCGGGCGTTGACATTGAAGCGGCGGCTGCCCAAGTCGCCAAGACGCACACCGAGGCGCAACCGCTGCCGGGTCGCGACCTGAGCGGTGTGCTGCTGGGCAAGAGCGACCCGGCGCAATCCCAGGATGCCCTCTACTTCATGACTGAGGACGACTTCACTCGCGGTAGCAACAACGTCAACCCCATGACTGGCAACACTTTCGAACCTGTCCGCTACCCGTCCAAAGTCGAGTCCGTCATCGCCACTCTGCCGACCGGGCAGGACGGCATCGGCGAACTGTGGAAGCTCAACCACTACTACGAGAACCTCGATGAGTGGAACGCGGAGCACGGCATCGCGGGTGATCCAAAGGCGCCCAAAGCGGCCGACCCATTCTGGGAGATGCACAACCTCACCCGGGACCCCGAGGAGCGGCACAACCTGGCCGCCGACAACGTCGACGTGCGCGGCCAACTGCGCACCCTGCTCGATGCCCAACGTGAGGCGAAGCGGAAGCTTCCTCAACATCGCAATCCCGCCCCGCCCACCAGGCCAGGTGCATGAGTTCCGGCGTCGGCATCTTCGACCAGCACCGACTACATCGATCCCGGATCGCCATGGCAGAACGCCTACGTCGAGTCGTTCAACGCCCGGCTACGCGACGAACTACTGTCCTGCGAAGTTTTCGACACGCTCATCGAGGCCAAAGTCCTGCTCGAAGACTGGCGCATCGACTACAACTGGAACCGGCCACATTCCGCCCTCGGCAACCAGCCACCGGCCAAGTACGCGGCCACCCATAAAAAATAGCCCGGACCCTCACAGGAACTGGCACCACAAACAGGGTCACGTCACACCCCCTTCCCTTCCATGAATCCCCCATCGGTACCCAGTGCATCGGTAGAGATCTTCTCTTTTTGATGGCTCGCCGGTCACAGCCAGCCACAATGACCCCACAACGTTGGCCACGTGCGACGGATTGCCCGGGCTGAGGCTGCTGCATATATACTGCCTGTGGCCCTTGACCAAGGTCCTGACCGCGGTTGTACTGATCCATATCTGGGTATTAGGTGGAACTATG
>CAVVYM010000006.1:0-345636 GCA_963752505.1 uncultured Actinomycetes bacterium | reverse complement strand
GCCGTACGGACTTCGCCAAGCGCAGGGGTAGCAGCTGGTCTTCAACTCCGACGGCTTGAGCGAGAAAGGCGTCAAGTTGCCGTTGGCATGCGTCGTCGAATGTTCTCGTCGGTGGGTTGTCAGCCACGAGTTCCCTAAGCCTGCCAACTACTTCGTCGAGTCTGGTGTAGGTGCGGGTCATTCTCCGCCTCGAGCAGTAACCAGCGTGGTGCCCCATGCTGAGTTCCCGCAAAGGCCCAAAAACACCCATGCTGATTCCGCTGTGAGGGGGCTCACGCGTGAGACGACTTGAGCGGCGAGTCTGCGAGTGCTCCTCGTACTCTGCATGGGTTAGGAGCGCGTCGTCACCGAAGACCAGATTGCGAACCGGCTCCAGAGCATCCAGGATCCCATCCCAATCACCTTTCTGGCCCTTCTCGAATTCACTGATGACGTATCTCGCTTAGACGATTTCGTTGCCTTGGGTCGCCTGGGTCGTGAGATAGTCCGGCAGCACGAGGTTCGAGCCGAGCAAGGATCGGGTGGCCTCCGCGCGGGCGGCGAGGCTTTCGGCCCGCCCGGGTGGCGAACTCGGGGCCGTCCTCCGGCCACCAGGATTGGATGGACTCATGAAGGCTGTCCATGCGCTCGATGCGCCCAACGCGCTGCTCCACTGCCCTCATGGTTGTTTGCAGATCGAGGTGGACAATCGCTGATGCTCCCTGGAGGTTCAGACCCTCATTGAGCGCGTCAGAGCACAGTGCCAGCGCGTTCCCCGTGGCTTCGCGTGAAAGCGCCCTCTCGACCTTGGACTTGGTGGTATTGGTCGATCCCGTTGCCATGAGTACACCAGAGGCTCCGGCCTCCCTCACCAACGGCATCAGCACTGCCAATGTGATCGGATGATGGTCAAACGCGATCACCCTCGGGTGTAGTAGCAGAACCTCTGCCAGAAGTTTGGCCTTTCCGATTTCGCGCGCGTTGGATAGTTGCCGCGCCAGCGATTGGATTTGCTCGTAGGTCTCAACTTCGCGTTCGCAGGCTTCGGCCCACGCTGCTGTACTGGAGAGCCAATCGAGCCGCTCGCAATTGAGGTCGATTTCTGGAGGGCCGTCACTTGCCAATTCGGACACGGTCTGCAGCATGTTGCCAGTTGACTTGCTCTTGAAGCCTTGACCGATTCCTTCGAATTCACAGGCTGCAGTGGTACCGGCGACATGTTCAAGGAGTGCCGCACGGGACGAACGCATACTGTCGCTGACGTGGTGGGCGGCTAACCCCACCGCCGCACCCAACCGTCGGTCCAGGATCACGTCGTCGCTGCCCCGGGTACTGCCGACGGTTCGTCCAATGCGACGGCCGAGCAGGGCCAGCCCGCGGAGATGCTTGGCGAGTTCGCGGATCCGTGTGGCCACCTCGCGATCGCCCTCGGTCTCCATTGTGGGGTAGGTCTTGGATTCGTCGTCCGGGTATCGGTTGACGCGACCCGTGATTGGATCGGCATAGGCATCGGGCTCACGGTCGACCATGGTGTTCAGCGTTGCCTTGGTGCGCCGCACGGTGAATCGCTGAATCTCCTCGCGAAGGTTGTCCGCAAGAGTCTTGCTCAATTCGGCGTTCGGACGCTTCTCCAGCGACTCGCGCAGATTGTCAATTGTGGCGTCCTCGAAGTTGTCCGCCCCAAGGAGTTCGACGACGGCAAGCAAGTCCTTGGCGCCCTTGCTAATCGGAGTCGCTGTGAACGGCCGGCGTGGTCAGCGGAATTCTCGACCACCTTCTGCGTACGGTTCGATGTTCGGTTGAGGAAGTTATGGCTCTCATCAAGGGCGAGAACTTGGGCGCCTTCGACGGAGTCTGCCTCTAGGGACTCCTCTGCCCTGCTCAGACTGCCGTGACTTACCACCTTCAGCGACAGGCCACATGCGATGGCTTCCTTCTCCCAGGTCAATCGCACATTCGGTGGGGCGACAAGGACTGCCAAGTCTCGGCGCACGCGACCCGTCTGGTAGAGGCGGTCTCTCACTGCATGCGTTAAATGGGCTCCCATCCGGGTCTTGCCCGAGCCCGTGGCATCCGCGACCAGCACACTTCCGACGTTGTCGATCACCCAGAGGGCCTGTGCGATTCCAGTGACCTGGGACGGCCACAGCCTCTGCCGTTCCACCACATTCGGAAGGTAGCGGCTGGCCCATTCGCCCTCCAGCAGGTCCGCGCACGCGCGAGCAAGGGCCGCCTGCCAGGGAACGAACAAAAGGAGGTCGTTCAGCAGCGCGCGGAATTCCTCGTTCCAGTCGACCCCCACTTCCCAGGTGTTCTCCGCCATGAGGCTTGTCTCGCGATAGCGGGCAGGTTCGCGATGACGATCAATCGCGCATTGGCTTCGACCTGCTTGCCCAGCCCAGCGCCCGTGAAATTGCTTGAACCGAGAGTGGCCGCGTCCTCTCCGACATAGATCTTGGAGTGGAGTGCCCACTCACCGGCCACCACCCGGACATCCAGTCGGCCCTCGTCGAGGGCTTGCATCGTTCCGATCACTTTGCTCGACAACCTGAGGGAAATCCCCTGGTCAAGCCAGTGGTCCCGAGCGTGCTCAGTGAACTCGGCGGTCGGGTCGAGGAAGTGGCGACGAGTGGAGGGAAACGGCTGAGTGCCGAGCACTACGCGGGCTTGGGAGGTGTCTTGGCCGCGGTCCCATGTCGCTACGAAGTCGATGATCTCGCCGATTGAGCTGTAGCCCGCGACAATGAGGGGTCGAGGCGAGCTCACGAGGTCTGCCCACACGGTCTTACGGACATTGGTGGAGGCGTGATTTACGGGGAAGCATTCGGTATCCGGAGTCCTTCCCGGCCAGCGTGTGTGACGGGAGGGCGGGGTTCTGTTGAGCGAAGAGGTCGGGTTTGCGCGGGTCATGGTGCGTGCGCTTTGGCTTGCCATGTCTCTCCCCGTGGTGGTGTCGAGCGCGGTCTCCGAGGGGTCCGGCACGTAGGTTTCTGGCCGCTTGACGAACCCAGCGCTTCCGGCCGTGAACAGGCGTATCTGAGGCGTCCGTGCAGGTGGGCGACGTCGGCGGCGCAGCAGTGGGCTGGCGCATCTGTCTAGGCAAACCGCGCGTCTTCGCCGCCGGCCGGGCTGGGCTGCTCCTGATGGCGAGCGGGCACAGAGGCCCGGTGGGGATTACGATGGTGGGGATCACGGGACGTCCAGTCCCGAGGCGAATCGGAGTCGGCTTGTTGCTTGCGCGGCCTCGCAGCCGTAGTCCTGTCTTTGGAGGCCGTCCAGATCGAGTCGGCCTGTACATCGACCCGGACACTCGGTAGCCCGTGGTGCTGATCGTGAAGGCGCGGGCTTGGCAATTGAGGCCGTGGTCGATGTCGGCGCGACCGTCGGGCCCCTGCGGCGCGATGGGAGTGAACGTTCAGGAGGGGAAGCCCCAGCTTGCCGATGCCACCGGATCCGCCGTAGAAAAGCCGAAGTACTGCCTTTCCTCCGCCGCTGGTTGAGCGCAGCCTTGAGATCCCCGAGTTCCGGATCATGAACGACGCCGACAGCTAGGTTGTCGCGCGTTTCGATACCGCTTTTCGACCTGAGAATCTGGACTCACTTACCGCCGCGACCGTGACGGACTTGCTGCGTGAAGATCAACCAACACTGGCGCGAGTTGGAGCGCAACACCCCGCGGGTCCCTGCCGACATGCCGGCCCTGCGCGACGGCATGGCCACTCTGCTGGACGACTCGCACCGCTTGCCCAGCGCTGGGACGTTGCGCTGCCGCGGATACATTTCGTCGGTGGGGCGATCGCGTCGGCGATGTTGCTGGTGGCGTACCCGGCGCAGTGTGGCGGGTGAAACAGTGTCAGCGGCGAGAACATGGCCTGGCTTGGTCTGATCCCCGAGCCATGGCAGCGGCAGTCGAATGGGTCTACGTACAAGCAGATCAAACTGTGCCTGCTCGATTTGGCCCACAGTATGGGGACCAGCGCCTGTGATTTTGACGGGATCGGTACCTCGTCGCGCTCGGCCGCAAACCCCACCGTCGCAGGATGAATTGGCTCGTTTGGCGGATTGAAGCCTTCAATCCGCACGCGCGATGAACCCGCATCCCGGCCGGCTAGGCCTTAGGAGTTCGATCGCGTCCAGACAGCTGAATGCGTTGGCATTTCAGCGCGTGCTGTTGTGGCGCTCATCGAGTGCGGGCGATACTGGCCTCCTCACCCCGCCCGCAGGAACTCCGCGTACCGCTCCTCTAGCCGCCCCTCGTCCGGTCGGTCTGCCCGCCGGCGCGGCAATTCCCGCAGCCCCTGCCCGTGGAATGCCTGCAGTCCGTGACGCAGCATCGGCCCATCGATCTCATCGAGAAGCGGCTGCGACACCTGCACCACGTAGTCCGGTCGTATCCCGACGATGTTGGCGTCGAAGGCGGTGTGGTGGATCTTGCATAGGGAGATGCCGTTGCTGATCGTTGGTGTGCCGCGCACGTCGCGGTCGGGGATGATGTGGGCGGCGTCGAGCAGTTGCGGGTGGCCGAGTGAGCAGATGGCGCATCGTTCGGCATAGGCGTCCATCACGCGTAGCCGGAACATCGGTTGGTGCAGGCGTCGCCGGGTGATCGCTTCGGCGTAGGCGGCCTCCAGCGGGGTTGGCCGAGCGGAATGCGGAGCGCAGTTCCTCGCCGATGGCCAGGGTGTAGTTGCCGACCCTGGCGTCGGCAGCGATCAGGTACACAGGCGCCACTGCGGCGAAGCGGCCCGGCGAGATCGTTTGCAGCCAGATGATCGGGACTTCGGATTCGTAGGCCGCGTGCAGTTTGCGGTTGTCGCCTTGGGCCCAGTCGCCGGTGCGGATGCTGTAGCGCGGGAAGCCGTCGGGGCCGATCTGGTCTTGGTAGCCGGAGCGGGGGTTGGTGAGGATCGACAGGGTGGCCGGCAGCATCGCCGGGTTGCGGATGCCGCGGCTTTGGTCGATGAGTTTGATGTGGTGGCCGTCGAATGTGAAGGCTTCGAGTTGGGCTCGGGTGATGGCGCCGCCGGACTGTTCGGTGATGCGGTCGATGTAGGCCATCGCGGCGATGCGTACGGCGGCATCGCGCTCCGGTCCCCACACGGCCATGGCGTCATCGTGGCACGGAAGAGGCCTCGGCACCGGTCAGGCGCACATGTACCCGCGAAACCGCCGCGTCCCGCTGAGGCCTGTGGCCAGCCACCGCGCCGTTGGCGCATCGAGTATCGGGAGGGAGTGCCTCGCGTGAGCGGCAAACGCAGCCATATTGAGGGCTTCGTCGCCGGCTCTGGTTCGGCGGGACAGGCACGCCGACAACGAAATCGCCCCCTCCTTGGTCGGCCTTCTCCACTGAGGTGCAAACACCACTGCCGGGGGCGGAATCGGCCAGGCCCAGGAGTAGCCTGGCATTGAGTGTTTCGCGGGAGGCGAGAGATGTCGGGGTCGGATCTGCATTACTGCCCAAATTGCGGTCAGTCACTTCCGTCGGGGGCTTCATTCTGTCCCGGCTGTGGAGCGGCGCTACGCGAGTTCTCCATGGAGACTGACGGCGACCAGGGCGATTCCATCGATCAAGCGAACGAATCGGATACCGAGGTAACGGAGGTCCCAGGCGACGACGGGAGTCCCCGCCTTGTCGAGGACACTTCTCTCGGCCCGCAGGGTGAGGTGAGCGACGCCGATGAAGCAGCGGATGCGGCCCCCGCGGCCAGCCCCGAACCACCGAGCAAGCGGACGCGTCTGGTCTTGATCATTGCGGCAGCTGCTGTCGCCACGGTCGCCTTGGGCGCCGGAGGATTCGCCTGGATGAACCACAACCAGACCCAGGCACAGCTCGCGGCTCAGGCTGAGGATGAGCAGCGTCAGCGTGACGAAGTCGCAAAGCAGGCCACGGGCAAGGTGGAATCTGCGCTCGCTGAACTCGCGACCGCACAGACCACGGTCGATGTACAGGTGGTGGCCAACCGGTCAGCCGACGACGGTCTCGCGCTTGAGGAGGAGCCGTCGATGGACTCACGTGCTCAAGGCGCTGCGGCGGCCTTGAGCGCCATCGCTGGCTTGAAGGCGTTGAACGCGGACACTCTGGACAACTGGCCGCAGTTGCGGCAGACGGTTGACGAAGCAGTGCGGGACATGGTGGACCCTGGCAAGTCGTTCGACCCAGCCTCTGCTCTGACGAACATCGATCTCGTGGTGACGCGTGGGCAGGAAGCGTTGGCGACTTGGCAGATGGAAGTGGCCTTCGCCACCTCCGCCAGGGAGAAAGAGAATGCAGCGGTCAATCAGTACGATGGCCAGGCTCAGGCTCAGATCTCCAGGTACAACCAGTTGCGCAACGAAACAGCTGATTGGCTTTCCCGCGCGGAGGAGAGCAACACCTATCGGTACTCAGACGCCGTGGACTACTTCACGACGGGAACCAGCGAGCGGCGAGCGGTGCGCGACAGTCTGTCAGCATTGACGGTCCCCGAGGCGCTTCGCCCGCAGCACGAAGAGATCCTTGCGGTCTTGACCGAAGCGGTTGATGGCATGCAGAGCATGGTTGAAGGACTAGAGGCCAACCAAAGGTGTTTCGGTTTGGATTGCCCCTTGGCCTCAACGGCGGGCTACCAGCGATTCGAAAGCCAATCGCAGGCGATCACTCTTCGCTACGCCCGGGCAGTTGACAACCTTGACGCCAAAGTGGCTGAGATTCGAGAAGTAGCTCTGCAGCAGGAATTGCCGCCGAAACCCACTGTGTGAGGGGTGCGTCACCGGGCTGTGTGCTTCGGGGCGGATGGCGTCGGAAGTGCACACACGCCTACCGCCCACCGCTGACGGAGAACAACAGTCGGGCGAGGTTGAGGCAACGGTTGTTGACATCGGCGATGGGGCCAAGTGGAGGCTCCGCGGTGCGAGGCGAATCTGGCGCGGATCGTGGACCTTGCACGTGAGATGACTACTGCCACGCTCTTGGCGTCTTCTACGGCGAGGACATCAACCCGGTGCATGCCCTCGCGTTTCCACACGAGAACGGGATGGTTGCCGGTGCCGCGGTATCTGGATTCCGGCTAGGCAGGTTGGGCGTCAGCAGGGGCGAGTTGGCCTCAACCTGCCCTAGAATTCCGGGCGACAGGCTCCCGGTCGGCGTCGCGCCCCGCGGGGCCGGACGTGCGAACGGGAGCAGCGCGCTAGCGAACGCGGACGCGGAGAGTGGTAGCCCATGCCGGTTCAGGTGACGGCCGATGCCGAGCCGATCGGCGCTGGGGCCCAGCGGGCGGTGGCGTTCGGCGGTGGAGGTGTGTGGTTCATCGCGTGGATGGTGGGGTACGCGAAGGGGTTGCTCCAGGGAGGGGTGGACATCAGCAGCGCCGACGTCTCCATCGGCACCAGCGCGGGAGCAATCGTCGGTGCAAGTGTCATGGGCGGCAAGCTGCAGCAGTTTTCTCAGGCACTCGAGCAACTGCTGGGCCTTGACGCGTGGCCCGCAGGGCATCACGCCAGTGCCACGGACTGCTACACCGGGGAGCCACTGCTGGTGGGTGCCGGCGGTGACATCACGGTCGCTCAAGCGGCGGCAGCAAGTTCGTCGCTGCCCGGCGCCAATGGGCCCACCTGGCTCGGCGACCGACTCTGCATGGACGGTGGCGTGAGCACCTCGAGCACACATGCCGAGGTGCTGGCAGGCGCGAAGGCGGTCCTGATCATCGGAATGTTCGACTTCGAGGCGCACCCGCCGAAGCACGTGAACCCGGCTTTCGGCATGTCTGAACGGATCAACCCAGGCACGGCGGAGCGCCCTCGCTCTAAGCAGTCGCGGATTTGCGTCAAGCGCCTGTGACACAAGTTCCGCACTCCGCTTTCCACCGCCGGCAGCAGCGAATCCCTCGGCCACCTTGAGTGCTCCGGACGTGCAGGTCTGCGCCTCCCGGACAGCGTCCCGCAGCCGCTCAGGAGTCAACCTGCCCGGGCGCACCATGACCCCCGCACCGCACAGTTCCACCCTTCGGGCGGTTTCGGACTGGTCGCGACCCCAGGGCACCACCACCAGCGGCACCCCGGCGGCGAGGGCGCGCTGGACGGTGCCCATCCCGCCATGGGTCACGACGACGTCGACCTGCGGAACGACTGCGGCGTGCGGCAGAAAACGCTCGATGCGGACGTGCTCTCCGGTTGGCGAAAACGTTTCCGGGTCCGCGGCTGCCGAGGTGACGATCACGCTGCCTGGCTCCTCGGCGAGCCCCTCCAGGGCAGCGTCGATAATGGCGGAATCGTCCTGGAACTCCGTCGAGATGCTCACCAGCACGCGCGGGTGGGGGAGGCCCGCGAGCCAGTCCGGTGCCTCACCAGGGGGTGCCCAGAGCCCGGGACCCACGTGATGGACCCCCCGCGGCCAGTCCTTCCTCGGGTACTCGAACGGTTCCGCCGTGAGGTAGATCAGCGAATCGGCACGCTGGTAGATGTCGGAGACGGTGCGTAGTGCGGGCACCCTCAGGTCGGCGCGGATGGCATTGAGTCGCGTCACCGCAGGCTTGCCGGCTCGGTGCTGCACCGCCCACACCAGCCGGTCTCGCAGCCGATCCAAAGCGTTGCGTGGTGGCGCGAAGCCGGGGCCGAACGCTGGGGTGTCCGGTGACGGCACCGGCAGGACGTAGGGCAGGAACATCGCCCACGGTTCGGATCGGCTCTCTGCGAACGCTGCCGCTCCCCAACAGTTGGCATCGATAACTAGGAGATCGGGTTCCACCTCGGCAACGGATCGCCGCAGATCGTCGATCTCGTACGGTGCCCTTTGCGACCAACAGTCCAACGTGCGGCGCAGTTGGGCCAGCGGATTCGATCCGAGGTAGTCGGCCAGGGTCAGGTCGCAGATCGCCGGTGAGATCGGCCGGTGCGCGATACCCGCGCCGGTGACGACCTCGCGCTCGGCTGGCAAGGTCTGCACGGTCACGTCGTGTCCGGCGTCGCGCAGCGCCAGGGCTGTATCCATCATCGGGTAGAGGTGCCCGCGGGCGGGCGACGTGTAGATCAGGATGCGGCTCATGAATCCTCCAAGGCGGCGCTGGTGAGGCGCTCGATCACTGATTGGGTGTGGGCGGCCGATCGCCCGAGATCGAGGCGGATGAGTTTCCAGACGTAGATGTCGGTGGCTGCCACCACGGCGTCGATGGACTCCTGATTCAGTTCCGGCAGAAGCGGACCGAAACAACGCTCCACCCAGGCCCGGTGGAATGCTCGACCTTCGGCCACGGCGTGGGCCGCGGTGGCGTCCGAACCCTGCTCCTGGGCGAGCAGGTTGAGCACCAGGCGACCCTCGGCCTCGTAGTGGGTGATGAGCTCTGCGACGGCGGCGGGAACGTCGCCGGGCTCGGTGTGGCCACGCTGCTGTGCAACCCTGGCCGCCACCCGTGTCGCGACGGCCGCGATACACCCCTCGCGAGACCCCATGTGGCGCAGCACCGTCTGCACCGTCACCCCTGCCCCCTCTGCGATTGCGGCGAGGGTGACCTCGGTTAGCGGACCGGCGGCCACCAGCGCCTCGGTTGCCGCGACGATGCGATCGCTGGTCTGCTCTGCCTGGGCCGACCGGCGGCTCATGTCGTAGGTGCGCGCCATCAGAAGGGCCTCGGATCCGGTCGGCCGGTATTCATGTGACTAGTATCAACATGAATACGGATTCGTGTCAATAGGGCTCACATCAATACACGTCGGTGCCGAATCCGCGAGGTGCTCAGTTGTCCGTCGCCCGGGCAGAGGAGCGCGAGGCCAGGAAGACGAGCCCCATCAGCAGCGGCACGCCCATGGTCGCCAACCGCCACACAATGAGTCCCGCCACGATTGACGGCCCCCACTGCGACCCCGCCTCGTGCACCAGGATCGAGTAGATCGCCAGGTCCATGACACCGAGACCCAGCATGGGCAACATGGTGAGTGGGTAGGTGAGCAGCAGCGCTCCCGCCACCACGAAAACCGTCACAACGTCCGAGGGAACCCCTGCGAAGCGCACAGCTGCGGCGAGCAGGGCTGCTTCAGTCGCCAGCATTCCTAGCAGGAACGCAGTTGCGGGCAACCAGCCCGAGGCGAGCTGCCGACGCAATTCAAGCCGAAAGCGCTGCGCCGCTGACTCCCACGAATCCGGCTCGACGCGGCCTGGCCTCACCCGCGCCGCCAACCGGCCAGCGCCCCGACCGATCCATCGGGCGCCGCCTTCTGACCTACCGACCACTGCCATGGCACCTATCAGGAGAAGGCCCGCGAGCACACTGACGGCAGCCATCGCCGCCGTCGAAAGATCCAGCCGGATGGAAGTGAACAGGAGCAGCAGGCCGATCCCCGGCGCAGCGAGCCGAACGACATAGAAGAGCAACGTCGTGATGGACACGCCCGAGGTGGCCTGGACCAGATCGATGCGCCATGACCTGAACATCGCCAGCCTGATCGCGATATCCGACGGCGGTGGCGCGACGGTCGCGACCAGGGCGGCCGTGGTGTCGTTCCGGAGTGCCCGCCAATAGCCCAAACCCGGGATGAACACGGCCAGAGGCGCAGCAGTGAGGAACTGACGGATCGCTGTCAAGCAGACCAGAATTGCGACCGCAGTCCACGTGAGGTTCGCGAGCGCCGATGCCACCGCCGACCAGTCCACGGCGCTGAAGATCAGCCACAAGACCACGAGCGCTGCCAACAGCAACGCCCAACGGGCCAACTTCCCGACCTTCCGCCAACCTCCCGGCGGTTGAACCTCGGGAGATTCGCCCAAGTCCGGGGTTTCGGTCACGGCACCACGCTAGGGGACGCCCAAGTCCGGGGTTTCGGTCACGGCACCACGCTAGGGGACGTCCAAGTCCGGGGTTTCGGTCACGGCACCACGCTAGGGGACGCCCAAGCCCAGCCGTGGCAGCGAAGCCCCTTGTCGCTCAAGACCGTCAACCTCGCGGCGGAGTGCGGTTGCCCCGCCCGCACACCACAATGACCGGGTGCGCACCCTCGTCCTCGTCCTCGGCGATCAACTCGACCCAGAATCTGCCGCGTTCGACGGATTCGATCCGGCGCAGGACGCCGTGTGGATGGCCGAGGTTGTCGAGGAGTCGACCCACGTCTGGTCGGCGAAAGCACGCATTGCGGTCTTCCTCGCCGCGATGCGGCACTTCCGCGACGACCTGCGGGCGTCGGGTCGAACGGTGATGTATCGGGAACTCACGGCCGACCCCGCCGAGGCGCTGGGATCCGATGCCGGCGCAGCGCAGCCGCGCCGCAACCCCCGCCGAGGCGCTGGGATCCGATGCCGGCGCAGCGCAGCCCGCAACCCTCGCCGAGGCGCTGGCAGTTGACGTGGCGGGGCACCGTCCCGAACGGCTCGTCATGGCACAACCCGGCGACCACCGGGTGCTCGAGCAACTACGGGAAGCCGCCGATCGCCTCGGCCTGCCGTTGGAGATACGACCGGACCGGCACTTCATGTGCAGCAACGAGGAGTTCGCCGAGTATGCCGCCGGGCGCAAGCAGCTGCGACTGGAGTACTTCTATCGCGTGATGCGTCGCCGATCCGACGTGCTGATGGACGGCGACCAGCCAGCGGGCGGGGCCTGGAACTTTGACGCCGACAACCGATCGGCGTTTCCGGCCGACGGCCCCGGCATGCTCCCGGCGCCGGTCGAATTCATCCCAGATGCCGTCACCGCCGGTGTGCTGGACCTGGTGAACACTCGCTTCGCCGACCACCCGGGCTCCTTGGAGCAATTCGGCTGGCCGGTCACCCGCGCCCAAGCACTGGCGGCGCTGGACGACTTCATCGAGAACCGCCTGTCGCTCTTCGGGCGCTACCAGGACGCGATGTGGGTGGGCCAGCCGTGGCTGTTCCACTCCCGGCTGGCCGTGGCGCTCAACCTCAAACTGCTCAACCCTCGCGAGGTGATCGCCGCAGCGGTGTCAGCCTGGGAGGCCGGAGATGCGCCGATTGCCGCTGTCGAGGGATTCGTCCGACAGATCCTCGGCTGGCGAGAGTACGTCCGGGGTATCTACTGGACCCGGATGCCGGACTATGCCGAACTCAATGCGCTGCGCGCGGAGCGTCCACTGCCCGATTGGTACTGGACCGGGGACACCCCGATGGCCTGCCTGCAGGACACCATCGGGCAGACCCTGCGCTACGGCTATGCCCACCACATCCAGCGACTCATGGTGACCGGACTGTTCGCGCAGTTGCTCGGGGTGGACCCGCGCGCGGTGCATGAGTGGTACCTCGCGGTGTACGTGGACGCCGTCGAGTGGGTGGAGTTGCCCAATGTGCTCGGCATGTCGCAGTTTGCCGACGGTGGTGTGATGGCGTCGAAGCCCTACGTCGCGACCGGCAAGTACATCTCGCGGATGTCGAACGCCTGCCGCAGTTGCCGATTCGACCCTGCGGCGCGCACCGGCCCGGACGCGTGTCCCTTCACGACGCTGTACTGGGACTTCCTGCTGCGGCATGAGGATGCCCTCGCCAGCAATAACCGGATGGCCTTGCAGCTCCGCAACGCGCGCGCCTTGGCAGACGACGAGCGGGAGGCGATTCGCGCCCGCGCCGACCAGGTGCGTGGTGAGTACGGGTAGGTGCGAGTGAAGTCGCCGCGCGACGAGTGGGGCCACGTGCGCATGTCGTTGGCGATGGCCGAAACGGCGGCCTGATCGAGTCCCGATGCGGCGCTGTTTGGGTGCGAGTCCGCTTGACGCTCACCCGTCGGGGTTGCGGGTCGCGCTGACGTGCTGGCCACGTTGGCGGCGGGGGTGTGCCGAGCCGAGGCGAGCCACAAACTGCGATAGCCGTGCGAGCCCCTCACGCAGGTCGTCTCGGGAGGCCGCATAGGAGAGCCGGACGTGGGTGTCCGCAGTCGTGCGGGAGAAGTCCCGGCCCGGGGTGAGCGCTACCCCGACGTCGTCCAGCGCCCGTTCGCAGAAGCTCCACGCATCCATACCGGTTCCGGACACATCGAAGTACACGTAGAACGCACCGTCCGGAACGACAGGCACGGACAGCCCGATGTCGGCAAGGCCGTCGAGGGCGATTCGGCGGCGACCGAGCAGCTCCAGGCGACGGTCCTCGCAGATTGCCATCGACTCGTCGGTGAAGCAGGCCAGCGCTGCGGTTTGCGTGTGCGCGGCGGCACACAGGAAGTAGTTCACCGCTAGTCGTTCGACCGGCCCCACCAGCACCTCGGGCAACACCGCCCAGCCCAGTCGCCACCCTGTCATGCCGAAGTACTTCGAGAAACTGTTGATCACGATCGCGTCCGGGTCGGTGGCAAGCACAGTGGCGGGCGGGGTTCCGTCCTCGGCTGGATCGGCGAGGTCCAGGTAGATCTCGTCGATGATTCGCCACGCGCCGCGGTCGCGGGCGAGGTCACAGATTCCGGCCAGCTCGGCAGGTGGCACGCTCGTGCCCGTCGGATTCGCCGGCGTCGCCACCATCACCGCGCCGGTGCGGGCGGTCCACGCCTGCGCCACCGACGCCACGTCAAGTTGGTAGCGCTGAACAGCCGAGGTTGGCGCGGAAACGACACGGCCGCCGAACGACTCCACAAGTTGGCGATTGCACGGGTACGAGGGGTCAGCCATGATCACTTCGTCGCCGGGATCGACGGTGGCAGCGACCGCCAGCAACAGCGCGGACGACGCTCCGGAGGTGACGATGATGCGCCCGGGGTCAACGGTCACGCCGTGGCGGTCGGCGTAGAACCCGGCGATCGCCTCTCGCAGTTCCGGCATCCCAAGCGCCGCAGTGTAGGGAAGGGGTCGGCCGTCCATCACGGCGCGCATGGCTGCGGTCACTGCCGGCGGAGCCCCGAAATCCGGCTCGCCGAGACTGAGGCGCACGATGCTGCGACCGGCGGCAGCTAGTTCCGCGGCGCGCTGACCAATCGCCATGGCGTGGAACGGCTCCGCTCGCTGGGCCCGCCCGGACAGTTGGCCGTTCACAGCGAGGCACTCTCCATTCTGGACACGGGGCAAGGGTAGGTCAGAATCCAACTGGAGTCGGTCAGCCGCTGGCCCGGACCGCGCAGGCCCGATGGTCCGGATGGCGTAATGCACTCAGTCGCAACAGGTTTCCTGTCGTAGCGTGGGGGTAGGGAGGTGCTGGCGATGGGGAAGGGTGGAATGCGAATTGGTGCCGTGATCGGGTGTGCGGCGTTGGCGCTCGCGACGGGCTGTGGCGGCGCCGATTCTTCCGGCGGCGCGGACTCCGCCGGCGGTGCCGACTCCGCAGGCGGCACGGCCGTGACGGTCAACGACGTATCTGAGGACCTCCTGCCTCGGCTGGAGTCAGAGTTCGGGGAGGCAAACCTCATGTGCGGGATGACGGACCCCTTCAGCGGTGGATTCGGCAGCGGTCCCTTGCGCGAAGGCAACGCCGTGGCCTGCTTGTACATGAGCGATTTCACCGTGAGTGATCCCTCGGAAATCGTCTGGGTTGATGTGCTCGTGATGATGGTCAAAGATGACGCCTACGTGTATTCGGCCGCCCGGAAGCTGACTTTCGCCCAGCAGGAGGCGGGTGCCACGGAACCTGCTCCGGAGTGGCTGTACCGCGACGGCCTCACCTGTGAACAACTCGCCGCGCCGCCGACAGATGACACTCGCCCGGGTCCGGACTTCGTGCGGCCGGACGGTGAGCCACGAGTCTCAGGCTGGCAGGAGGGGGGCCTGAGCTACCCGCAAGTCGTGTACTACTGGTTCGACACCGACCGGCCGGGTGAACTTGATCCGAGCGGTGAGGGACGCCCGTGCAGTGACGTGTTCGACGCTGCTGAGGTCGACGCGTTCTTCGCCGACCCCATCACCGTCAGCGGCACCGGGCAAGACGTGGTCTGGACCGCACCACTCCGCACGACGTATCAGATCCGCTCCACCTTGGCGGAAGCCGACGACATGCCGCCGCAGGCAATCCAAGTTGACTGCTCGTTGGCCGGTCCGGTGGCGAGGGGGAGTGTCATCACGTGCGCGCCTCGGCTCAACAGCGCCGCCGATGCCCGCGCGGTTGTCGTGGTCAACTCCGACGGCGGATTCATCGTCGGGCCGTCGGCAACCGAACAACGCGAATCCGGGCAGGCAGGCTCGCCGACCTCCTACGCCCCAGGCCTGACCTGCGAGCAGATCCAGCAACCCGTCACCGAGGCAACGTTCAACACCGACGCGGGCATTAGTTTCGACCAGGCGTTGGCCAGCGTGCCCGGTATGCAGTCAAGCGGCCTCGACTACTTCAATGCGGTGGTCTATGCATTCAGCACCCCGGACGCGTCCAATATCGAATTCGACGAGTCGGGATGGCCGTGTGCGGCTGCCTACCCGTCCGGGGAAGTGGCCGAGGTGCAGGACTCGGTGCAGAGCGTGGTTGCCGATTGACCGCCCGCGTCGTGGTGCGGCGGTGGGTGCCAATGCCGAGGTTCACGCGCGCGCCGAGTCGCGAGGAGGCCAACGGAACTCAACCGTGAGCCAGTCGGCTATGGAAACGACGAGCATCGCGCTGCACGGCGCTGTCGGATGTCCCAGGTATTCTCGGGGACGGCCATGGCAGGCCAGCTATGGGAGGCAAGTGATCTATGGGTTGTGACCGATGAGTTCGTCCGGCGATTTCGTCCACCTGCACGTCCACACCGAGTATTCGATGCTGGATGGTGCCGCGCGCCTGGATGACCTCTTCAGCGAGGCAGCCCGGATGGGCATGCCCGCCGTCGCCATGACCGACCACGGAAACGTCTACGGGGCCTACGACTTCTGGAAGCGCGGCAAGGACGCCGGTGTCAAAGCGATCATCGGCATGGAGGGGTACTACGCCCCGCAGGGCCGACGCGAGCGTGCGCCCTTCGACTTCGGCGGCGGCTACGACGAGGGCGCCAGTGAGGACGGGGAACCGAATCCCGGCCGGGGGCGGCAGGCCTACACCCACATGACGCTGCTGGCCGAGACCACTGAGGGTATGCACAACCTTTTCCGGTTGTCGTCGTTGGCCTCGCTCGAGGGCTACTACCGCAAACCCCGATTCGACCGCGAACTCCTCGAACTGCACGGCAAGGGAATCATCGCCACCACCGGCTGCCCGTCCGGTGAGGTGAATCGTTGGTTGCAGGCGGGTGAGTACGACAAGGCGCTCAAGGCCGCCGCCGACTTCAGCGAGATCCTCGGACCGGGCAACTTCTTCGTGGAGTTGATGGATCACGGCATCGGCATCGAGAAGCGCCATCGCGACGAACTGCTGCAGATCGCGCGCCACCTCGACCTCCCCCTGCTGGCCACTAACGACCTGCACTACGTCTACCCGCACGACGCCGACATGCATGAAGTCCTGCTGTGCATCGGCACCCGCACCACCATGGACGATCCGAAGCGGTTCAAGTTCTCCGCGCGCGACTTCTATCTCAAGTCCGCCGATGAGATGCGCACGCTGTGGCGGGACTATCCGGAGGCCTGCGACAACACCTTGCTCATCGCGGAGCGGTGCAACGTGGAGTTCCACGAGGGTGCCAACCTCATGCCGCAGTTCCCGATTCCGGCGGGGGAGTCCGAGGAGTCCTGGCTGATCAAGGAGGTCGAGCGCGGACTGGTCGCCCGATTCGCCCCGCATCCGGTGCCGGAGACCCATCGCAAGCAGGCCGAGTACGAGGTCAGCGTCATTTGCCAGATGGGTTTTCCGGGCTACTTCCTGGTCACCGCTGACCTCGTCAAGTACGCGAAGGACAACGGCATCCGCGTCGGACCGGGTCGTGGTTCGGCGGCGGGTGCGCTCATCGCCTACGCGCTGGGCATCACCGAACTCGACCCGATCAAACACGGCCTACTGTTCGAACGGTTCCTCAACCCCGAGCGTGTCTCGATGCCCGATATCGACATGGACTTCGACGAGCGCCGTCGGGGCGACATGATCCGCTACGCCACCGAGAAGTACGGCGAGGACCGCGTCGCCCAGATCATCACCTACGGATCGATCAAGGCCAAAGCCGCGATCAAGGATTCGGCTCGTGCCCTGGGGATGCCCTATTCGCTCAGCGACAAAATCACCAAGGCCATGCCGCCGGCGGTGATGGGCAAGGACATCCCGCTAACCGGCATCTTCGACAAGTCTCACAAGCGATTCAGTGAGGCCGGCGAATTCCGCGCCCTCTACGAGGCCGATCCGGACGTCAAGAAGGTGGTCGACACTGCGAAGGGCCTGGAGGGGCTCAAGCGTCAGCCGGGCGTGCACGCCGCCGGTGTGATCCTCTGCCGGGAACCGTTGCTCGACGTGATCCCGATCTGGCGGCGCGACCAGGACGGCGCGGTGATCACCCAATTCGACATGGGCGCCTGCGAGACCCTGGGCCTGCTCAAGATGGACTTCCTGGGCCTGCGCAACCTCACCGTGATCGACGACTGTCTGCTCAACATCAGATCCAACCGCGGTGAGGACATCGTCCTCGAGGACCTCGAACTCGAGGACCGGCCCACCTACGAACTCCTCGCCCGCGGTGACACCCTGGGCGTCTTCCAACTCGATGGTGGCCCGATGCGTTCGCTGCTGCGCAGCATGCAGCCAGACAACTTCGAGGACATCTCCGCCGTGCTGGCGCTCTACCGGCCCGGGCCCATGGGCGCGAACGCCCACAACGACTACGCCGACCGCAAGAACGGGCGCAAACCGGTCGAGCCGATCCACCCGGACCTCGCCGAACCGCTCGCCGACATCCTCGGCGACACCTACGGCCTGATCGTGTATCAGGAGCAGGTGATGGCGATTGCTCAGCAACTGGCCGGCTACTCGCTGGGCAAGGCCGACCTGCTGCGTCGCGCTATGGGCAAGAAGAAGAAGGAGATCCTCGACGCGGAGTTCGGCACCTTCCACGACGGCATGGTGGCGAACGGCTACTCCGATGACGCCATCAACACCTTGTGGGCGATCCTCGTCCCGTTCTCCGACTACGCCTTCAACAAGGCCCACACCGCCGGCTACGGGCTGGTGTCATTCTGGACCGCCTACCTCAAGGCGAACTATCCGGCCGAGTACATGGCGGCCCTGCTCACCAGCGTCAAGGACGACAAGGACAAGTCGGCGATCTACCTCAACGAGTGCCGGAAGATGGGCATCAAGGTGCTGCCGCCGGATGTGAACGAATCTGCGGCCAACTTCACCACCATCGGCACCGATATCCGATTCGGCCTCGGTGCGGTGCGCAACGTCGGCACGAACGTCGTCGACGGCATTGTGCGCGCGCGCACCGAGAAGGGCGCCTACACCTCTTTCCCGGACTTCCTCGACAAAGTCGACATGGTGGTGTGCAACAAGCGGGTGCTGGAGTCGTTGGCGAAAGCCGGGGCCTTCGATTCGTTAGGCCACCCCCGCCGCGGACTCGTCGCCGTGCACGCCGACGCCGTGGATGCCGTGGTGGAGGTGAAGAAGGCGGCCGCGGCCGGTCAGTTCGACCTCTTCGGCGGGTTCACCAACGGCGAGGTGGCCGGCGCCGAAATTCAGATCCCGAGCGGTGAGTGGGACAAGCGCACCATGCTCACCTACGAGCGCGAGATGCTCGGCCTCTATGTGTCCGACCATCCGCTCAACGGCGTCGAGCACATCCTTTCAGCCAAGGTTGATGCTCCCATCGCAACGCTCTATGCCGAGGACCGCGCCGACGGCACGGTCTTGACCATTGGCGGCCTCGTCACATCTGTGCAGCGCAAGATCAACAAGAAGGGCGATTCCTGGGCCATCATCTCGCTGGAGGACCTCGCGGGCTCCATCGACGTGATGGTGTTCTCCCACACCTACCAACTCGTGGGCCCGCACTGTGTGGAGGACTCGGTGATTCTTGTCAAGGGCCGCCTCGACAAGCGCGAGGAGGAGGCCGTCAAGTTCGTCGCGATGGAAGTGACGGTGCCTGACCTTGACACCGACAGTTCCGGGCCGGTGTCGGTGCGCCTCGATTCGCGGCGGTGTGTTCCAGAGACCATCGACAGCCTGAAGGAGATCCTGGCCACGCACCCGGGGCCATCCGAGGTGCAGTTGCGATTGGTGCATGGTCCCCGCACCACCGTGATGCGGCTGCCCGACTCGTTGCGGGTGAGTCCGACCCCGGCCTTCTTCGGCGACCTCAAAGCGCTGCTCGGACCTGGCTGCGTCGGTGCCGCGTGAATGCACGAACCTGGGGCGGCTGGGTGATCGTCTCGGCCATCGCCGGAGTGCTGGTGGGCATGGCATGGGCGCTCGCAGCGCCGCAGGCCACTTTCGTGGTCTCCGATGAGCAGTTCCTGCGGGCCAGCGCCCAGCCGCAGGAGTACTACTTCGCCGATCTCGTGCTCGGCATCATGTGCGCGTTGGCGGGCTTCGGCCTCGCCCTGTTCTGGTCGCTGCGCGGCCAGGTACGCCCAATGGCAAGTCTGCTCGGCCTGGTCACCGGCGGCATGGTGGCGATGACCATCGCTGTGCTGATCGGCCAGGGGATCGCGGCGTCGGTCACGACCGCAGTCGGCTTGGCCGATGGTGTCGAAGTGAGCGCCGGACTGCAGTTTCGGTCCTGGGCGATGATCGTGTGGTGGCCGACTGTCGTCGCGATCGTGTTCGCCGTCGCACTTACTGGCCCGGGCGCGTCATCGCTGGCGCGCGATCGGGGCAGTGCGGGCGTTGAGCAGGTCCAGGAGAGCTGACGGCGCCACCTCCACCTGCAGGCCGCGCCTGCCCGCCGACACGTAGATCGTCGATGGCGCCAGAATCGAGCCGTCGGCCACCGTGGGAATGGCGCGTTTCGTGCCCAGCGGAGAGATGCCACCCACCACGTAGCCCGTCAGTCGTTCGGCGTCGTGCGACTCGGCGAGGGTGGCTTTGGATCCGCCGACGCTGTGGGCGAGTGCCTTGAGGTCCACCTGGCTGTCGGCGCCCACGAGTGCGAGCACCGGATCGCCGTCGACCATCGTGACCAGCGTCTTGAAGACCGAACCGGCGGGTACCTCGAGGGCGTCCGCAGCCTCAAGCGCGTAGGGGGCGTCGCCGGACCCGTCGACCTCGTAGGTGTGGGTGGCGAAGTCCACGCCCGCTTTGGTCAGCAGCGCGGTTGCCCGGGTGGCAGAGCGACGATCCGCCTTCTTCGACTTTTTCTTGTGCTTGCCCATCAGTTGCCGATGCTAGTTCGCGGAGATCTCGGTGTTGACGAGGTCCACCGCGGGCAGGCTCGCGAGCGCTGAGATGATGCGCAACTCCTGACGCAACCTGCGGCGGGCCAACTCGAGCCGGGCAGCCGTGTCCGGTGCCGCGAGGAGCTCCTGCTTTTCCTCGCCGGTCAGCACCATCGCCGCGGTCACGATGTAGCTGAGCAGGCGGGGATTCAGTAGCGACGGATCCACCCGCAGGCCGACGGCATCGCGATAGGCCGTGAACGAGCGCCGCACCGGAATGGCGATTTCCTCCGGTGCTTCGCCTTCCGGCTCGTCGAGGAACTCCACCTCGCCCTGCAGATACTCGCGCGAGTCATCCACCGACAGCAACTGGAACCGCTGCGAACCGACCGCCTGCACGGCGAAGGTGCCGTCGGCGTTCTCACTGATCTCGCTCACTTCTGCCACCGTGCCGATGTCGAACAGGGCCGACGCCCCACCCGAACCGACTTCGCGCCCCGCCCGGATCCCGATGATGCCGAATCGGCGCTCATCGGCTGGCATGGTCTGCAGGTCCTTCGCCAATTCCAGGTAGCGCGGTTCGAACAGCACGAGCGGCATCACGAGGCCCGGAACCAACTGGTTGCCCAGGGGGAACAGCGGGATGAAGGCTGTGCTGGCCATGTCCCAACGTTATTGCGCGAGGCCGGGCTGCGCTCGCCGTGGTCGCAGGAGCGGGCCAGTTTGGGCGCTTCGGCACCGTATCGAGGGCACCAGGGCCGCACCTGCATCTGGAAGCGGTCGCGCGGGGTCTTGACCAGGTGGCGGCATCGGGGTGCTCCCCGCGTCGCGTCGCCATGCGGGTCAATGCTCGTGCGCCGCCGTGCCGCGTACCATTGCGTTTGTGACGCACCGCCCGATGCTGACTGTGACCGACCTCCGGGGCAACCCGCACCCCGCGCGCGAACCGCTGCCGCGCGCGGGCCTCGACGTCGCCGAGGCGCTCGAACTCGTGACGCCCGTCGTCGACGACGTCCGCGCCCGCGGCGCCGCTGCTGTCCTCGACGCAGGGGAACGATTCGACGGCGTGCGGCCGCTGTCGCTGCGCGTGCCGACGGCGGTGCTCGAGGCTTCGTTGGCCGGGCTCGATCCGGCCGTGCGGCACGCTCTGGACCGTGCGATCGAGCGCGTTCGGGCGGTCCACGCGATCCAGACCCGCAGCAGCGAGACGATCGAGGTCGCGCCCGGGGGCACCATCACCCAGCGCTGGGTGCCCGTGGACCGCGTGGGACTCTACGTTCCCGGGGTCGCGCGGTGTACCCCAGCAGCGTCGTGATGAACGTGGTGCCCGCCCAGTTGGCCGGCGTCGGATCGCTGGCCGTTGCATCGCCGCCCCAGCGCGACAACGACGGCTGGCCGCACCCGGTGATCCTCGCTGCGTGCGCGCTGCTCGGTGTCGACGAGGTGTACGCCGCCGGCGGTGCGCAGGCGGTGGCGCTCTTCGCCTACGGTGCGGACCTCGGCGCCGAGACTCCGGCATGCGTGCCGGTGTCCATGGTCACCGGGCCCGGCAACATCTACGTGACTGCGGCCAAACGACTGTTGCGCGGACTCATCGGCATCGACAGCGAAGCCGGCCCCACCGAAATCATGATCGTTGCGGATGATTCGGCGATCCCGGCGTACGTCGCCGCGGACCTCATCAGCCAGGCGGAGCACGATGTGGTGGCCGCGAGCGTGCTTGTGACGGACTCCCCGCAGCTCGCCGACGCGGTGCAGGCTGAGGTGGCAGAGCAGGTGGCCGCGACCAAACACTCCGACCGCATCGCTGAGGCCCTCAGCGGCCCGCAGAGTCGAATCATCATCGTCGCCGACATCGACGCCGCCGTGGCCGTGGCGAACACCTACGCCGCCGAGCACCTGGAGATCCAGACCGTCGATGCGCGGGAACGAGCGATGCAGATGCGCAACGCTGGCGCCATCTTCGTCGGCAACCACACGCCAGTGTCGTTGGGGGACTACGCCGCCGGCTCGAACCACGTCCTGCCAACCGGCGGCTGCGCCTGCCATTCCGCGGGCTTGAGCGTGCAAACGTTCTTGCGCGGCGTGCAGGTGGTGGAGTACACCGAATCCGCCCTCGCCGAGATCGCCGATGTCGTCACCACGCTCGCCGAGGCCGAGGACCTCCCCGGTCACGCCGCGGCAATCACCGTCCGGACCCGCGCGTGAGCGATGCCCCGGCCGCGGGCGGAGCAGCGGGGGATCGCCCCGCGGACTCTCCTTGGACACCGCCTATCCGGCCGGAACTCGCCGGCGTTGAACCGTATGGTGCACCTCAACTTGACGTTGATGTGCAGCTCAACGTCAACGAGAACCCCTACGGGCCGAGTCCGCTGGTGGCCGCCGAGGTGGCTGACGCAGTGGCGGCCGCCGCAGCCGACCTCAACCGTTACCCGGATCGCGAGGCCACGGCCTTGCGCGAGGCCCTGGCCGACTACCTCAACCGGCACGCCGGGGTGCCCAGCGGGCACGCGCTGAGGGCCGAGAACGTCTGGGCGGCCAACGGCTCCAACGAAGTGATGGTGCAGATCCTGCAGGCCTTCGGCGGGCCCGGGCGGACGGTGCTGACCTTCCCGCCCACCTACTCCATGTATCCGGAGTACGCCCGCACCACCCACACCGGAATGCTCACCTTCCCGCGCGCAGCGGACTTCCGCCTCGATCCCGGCGCGGTCGCCGAACACGTGCGTGAAGTCGCGCCGGACGTGGTGATCCTGACCTCCCCGAACAACCCGACCGGCACGGCTGCCGAGCCGGAGTTGCTGGCCGCCCTGCTCGCGACTTCGCCGGGAATCGTTGTGGTGGACGAGGCCTACGCCGAATTCGCGCGTGACCCGGCGACCACCGCCCTGCCGTGGCTGCCCGCGCACCCCAACCTCATCGTGAGCCGCACCATGAGCAAGGCGTTCGCCCTGGCGGGCGCACGACTCGGTTATGTGGCGGCAGACCCTCGCGTTATCGATGCATTGCGGGTGGTGCGGCTGCCGTATCACCTCTCGGTCATCACCCAGGCGACGGCGCGGGCCGCGCTGGCCCACGCCGAGGAGTTGCTGGCCGCGGTGGACCTGTTGCGCTCGGAACGCGACCGGGTGGTTGGATGGTTGCGCGACAAAGGTCTGACCGTGGCCGATTCGGATGCGAACTTCGCGTTGTTCGGGGTGTTCGACGACCGGCACGCGGTTTGGCAGGCGTTGCTTGATCGAGGGGTGCTCATCCGCGAGACCGGGCCCGAGGGTTGGCTGCGCGCGAGTATCGGCACTCCGAAACAGAACGACGCCTTCATGGCGGCGTTAGAGGAGGTTCTGGCATGAGTCGCACCGCACGCGTGGAGCGCAAGACCAAGGAGTCGTCGGTGCTCGTAGAGCTCGACCTTGACGGCACGGGCGTGGCCGACGTCGACACCGGCGTGCCGTTCTACGACCACATGCTCAACCAGTTGGGCAAGCACGGCGGAATCGACCTCTACATCCGCACCGAGGGCGACCTCGAGATCGACTCCCACCACACCATCGAGGACACCGCCCTCGCGCTCGGCGCGGCGCTGCGCAGCGCGCTTGGCGACAAAGCCGGCATCCGCCGCTTCGGCGACGCCGTGGTGCCGCTCGACGAGGCCGCCACCATGGTCGTTGTCGACTTGTCGGGGAGGCCCTACCTGGTGCACGAGGAACCCGAGATGGTGCCGATGATCGGCGACTACGACACCACGCTGACCCGCCACATCTTCGAATCGTTGACCTCGTCAGCACAAATCTGCCTGCACGTGCGGGTGCTCTCCGGCCGCAACGGCCACCACATCGTCGAATCGCAGTTCAAGGCCCTCGCCCGGGCGCTGCGCGACGCCGTGGCGCTCGACCCACGCGTCGCCGGCGTGCCGTCCACCAAGGGTGCGCTGTAGACCATGAGTTGGTTGCCCTTCGCACTGCTCCTCCTCGCGGGATTCTTCGTCGGCGGACTCATCTCGTTCGCCCGCACCCGCCGGCCGATCCTCGTGGTCGCGATGGCGGTGGCCACCGTGCTCTGCCTGGTGGGTGCGGTCATGTGGTGGGATCCGGCATGACGGGCGAAAGCACTGCCACGGCGACGCCGTCGCCCACCGGTCGTCGCCCGCGGGTCACCCTGTTGGACTACGGCAGCGGCAACCTGCACTCGGCGGCTCGGGCGCTCAGCGCCGTCGGGGCCGACGTGACGGTGACCGCCGACGAGGCCACCGCCCTCGACTGCGACGGCCTCGTGGTGCCCGGTGTGGGTGCCTTCGCCGCGTGTATGGCCGGTCTCAAGGCGGTCGACGGGCCGCGCATCGTCGACGTGCGGCTGGCCGGGGCGCGACCGGTGCTGGGCATCTGCGTGGGCATGCAGGTGATGTTCGAGGTGGGCGACGAGTTCGGGGAAGAGGTGCCCGGCTTCGGCGAGTGGCCGGGTCGCGTGGAACGCCTCGAGGCCGACGTCCTGCCCCACATGGGCTGGAACACCGTGGCGCCGCCCGAGAAGTCGGCGCTGTTCGCCGGCATCGAGGGGGAGCGCTTCTACTTCGTGCACTCCTACGCGGCTCGGGACCTCACCTACCCGGCGTCGTCGATGGCACCGCCGTTGGTGACGACCTGCGATTACGGCGGGGGCTTCATCGCGGCAGTGGAGAACGGACCCCTGACGGCGACGCAGTTCCACCCCGAGAAGTCCGGCGATGCCGGCTTGGCGCTGCTGCGCAACTGGCTCGACACCCTGCGATGAGGGCGGCCAGCACAACAACGATCGAAATGGGACGGTAATTGATGTTCGAACTCCTTCCGGCAGTCGACGTGGCCGACGCCCAGGCGGTGCGACTCGTGCAGGGCGAGGCCGGCACCGAGACCAACTACGGCGACCCGCTGGCGGCCGCGCTGGCCTGGCAATCCGCTGGAGCGCGGTGGATCCATCTGGTCGATCTCGACGCCGCCTTCGGCCGTGGCAGCAACGCGGACCTACTCGCGGACGTGGTGGGCGAGCTCGACATCGACGTCGAGATGTCCGGCGGCATCCGCGACGATGAGTCCTTGGAACGGGCGCTGGCCACTGGCTGCCGGCGGGTGAACATCGGTACGGCCGCGCTGGAGAACCCGCGCTGGTGCGCTGCGGCCATCGCCCGCCATGGCGATCGCATCGCCATCGGCTTGGATGTGCGGGGGACCACGCTGTCGGCACGCGGCTGGACGCGCGACGGCGGCGAACTCTACGAGGTCCTGGAACGGCTCGATTCGGAGGGATGCGCGCGCTACATCCTCACCGACGTGCGCCGTGACGGCACCATGACGGGGCCCAACGTCGAGTTGCTGCGGGCGGTATGTGCGGCCACTGATCGTCCCGTGGTGGCCTCCGGCGGTGTGAGCAGCCTCGACGATCTGCGCACCTTGGCCGGGCTGCACGACATCGGGGTGGAAGGCGCCATCGTCGGGAAGGCCCTCTACGCACAGGCGTTCACGCTGGGCGAGGCGCTGGCCGCGGTCGGCGAGGAGTCCCCGCTGTGAGCCTGGCGGTGCGGGTGATCCCCTGCCTCGATGTGGACGCCGGCAGGGTGGTCAAGGGCGTCAACTTCGTCGACCTGCGCGACGCCGGCGACCCCGTGGCGCTGGCCAGGGCCTACGGCGAGCAGGGCGCCGATGAACTGGTGTTCCTCGACATCACCGCGTCCTCGTCGGACCGCACCACGATGTACGAGGTGGTGACGCGCACCGCCGAAGAGGTGTTCATACCCCTGACGGTGGGTGGGGGAGTACGCACGACCGACGATTTCGATCGCCTTCTGCGCGCCGGCGCGGACAAGGTGGGCGTCAATACCGCAGCCATCGCTCGGCCCGAACTGCTGCTCGAAGCCGCCGAACGATTCGGATCCCAATGCGTGGTGCTCAGCGTCGATGCCAGGCGCGTGCCCGCCGGCGCCGAGCCGACGGCCAGCGGCTTTGAGGTGACGACCCACGGTGGCCGACGCGGCACCGGGCTCGATGCGATCAATTGGATCGAGCGCGCGGTCGAACTCGGCGCCGGGGAGATTCTGCTCAACTCCATGGACGCCGACGGCACCAAGGCCGGATTCGACACGGTGCTCATCGCCGCGGCACGCTCGGTGTCGCCGGTTCCGGTGATCGCCAGCGGAGGGGCGGGGGCTCTCGGCGACTTCGCGCCGGCAGTCGACGTCGGCGCCGACGCGGTGCTGGCGGCCAGCGTCTTCCACTTCGGTGAGTTCACCATCGGCGAGGTGAAGGAGGCGCTCGCCGCGGCTGGCCACGTGGTGCGGCGCTAGCCGTCGACGCGCACCCGCATCACGCCCGTGCGATGCGGGTGTAGACGTGGATCGTCTCGCGGTCCGCGCTGGTCAGCCACAGTTGCGTCGTGGTGCCCTGGGTGTTCATCACTAGTTGGCAGGTGGACGGCAGACTGACCGGGGCGCGGAACCAGGAATCGATGTGGGCCGGGTAGGGGTAGTCGCCGGCGACTGCCGCGACTGATCTGGCCATGGTCCATCGCCCGTGGGCGATCGCGCGCGGGAAGCCGAACACCCGCGCCGAGAGGGCATGGAGGTGAATCGGATTCCTATCGCCGGACACGCCGGCGAATCGCCGCCCGATGTCGTCGGGAACCTCGACCACCTCGACGTTGTGGATCTGCGGGATCGGCGGCACCGGGGAGGCCGGTGGGCCCTGGGAGTCCTCCGGACCACCGGACTCGGCCGGTGGCGGTGCCACCCTGCTGCCCCGGCTGAGATAGGTGCTCACCTCCGACCACACCACCTCCCCGCGGGTGCTCACATCGGTGACGAGATCCACCAGGGTGCCCTTGCGGTGGCCGCGCAGGTTGCGGGCACTGACTGAGATCGAGAGCACCTCGCCACGGGCTATCGGACGATGGACGTCGATGCGGTCTTGGACGTGCACCATGCCGAGGGCCTTGAGGGGAAAGCCGCGGTCGGTCATGAGCCGCAGGCCCAAGCCGAACCCCAACAGCGACGGGAAGGTGTCCGGCAGGGTCGGGCCGACGGGGAATCCGGTGACCTCGCAGTAGGCGTCGACACGTTCGTCGCTGGGCCGGACATCCCACAGTTGGAGCACCTGGCTCGGGAGGGCGGATCCACCCCACAGCGGCCTTGGCAGGACGGCGCTGGCCGCAGCGCGGCCGTACAACTCAACCGGCCAGGGCGACCGAGTCAGGTGGCGCACCTGGGTCATGTGATCCTCCAGTCTCTGCAACGGCGTACCTGCGGGGTTACCGAAAGCCGGATGAGTAGGGAACGCAGTCGCCTGGTGTACGACCCTATCCCCGTGGTCCGGCCGATGGGGATTCAAGCCGATATACCCAGGGGGGTATCGTGGGCTGAGGTGCTTGGAAGGGAGCCAGCAAAGATGAGTCGCAGATTCGCAGTAGTAGCTGTCGGCGTGGCCATGTCCGGGTTGGTCGTGGGCTGCGGTTCCAGCGGCAGCGGCGACGCCGACGCCGCATCAGCAGCCACCTCGAAGTCACCTGGCGTCAGTGCCGCCCCGGAGTCCGCCGGATCGACGTCGGCCGCGGCCAGCCCCAGCGCGTCGGATGCGCCGGTCGTCGAGATCCCACCGGGGCCGGAAGCCGGAACCGACGCGGCAGTGGCCTGGGAGGCCCTCATGGGCCCTGACGGCGAGTACGCCGCTGCGGCCAGCTACTCGGCCGTGATCGACTCCTTCGGCGAAGTCCAGCCTTACGTCGACATCAAGGCAGCCGAGGAGCGCCACATCAACGCCCTCATCCGCCAACTCGACCGGTTGGACGTGCAGGCACCACCCAATCCCTACCTTGGGAAGCTGACCGCTCCTGCCGACTTGGGCAGCGCCGCACAGGCCTGGGCCGCCGGGGAAGTGCTCAACGTCGAGATGTACGACCAACTTCTCACCCAGACCTCGGATGCGACCCTGGTGCGAGTTCTCGGGAACTTGCGGCGGGCGTCGCAGGAGTCCCACCTGCCGCTGTTCGAGTTGGCCGCGGCGAATGGCGGCACGCTCAGTCCCGAGCAAATGACCGGAGTGCAGGCCGGTGCCTGAGTGAAGACCCCGGACCGGTCGATTGAATCCGACTCCTCGTTTCCGGGCGCAGGCGTCACCCGACCAGGGCGACCACCACGAGCAACCAGACGGCCGCGAGTTCCACCGCAGCGCCGAGCGTGTCGCCGTTGACGACACCGAATCGGCGGATGGCCGCCGTCCGCAGGCCCACTGCCACCAACCAGGCGCCCGCCGCGCCGGCCACCGCAGCCCACGCGCTGGTACCGACCCCGATCAGCACGACCACGCCGAGGATCGTCCAGCCTGCGCCGGCGGCCGCTGCCGGAATCGGAGTCAACGCGCCGATGGCGCCCCGACCCAATCCCGACTCCGCCGCCGGGGTGCCCCGCCGAGTGATCCAGGGCAGCGGGGCGCGGGCCAGCAGCAGTACGGCAGCGACCGTCGCCACCACGAGTGCAGGCCCGGATTCCGGCGCGCTGACGAGTTGGCCCAATGCCGCCGCGGCCAGCAGCACCACCACGGTCAGCGTGAGGCCGCCGAGGGCCCCGAGCGCCGGGTCGCGCATCACCGCGAGCGCCGCGGCCCCGCGTCGCGAGGAAGCGAAGCCGTCGGCGGTGTCGGCGAGGCCGTCGAGGTGCAGACCTCGGGTGAGCAGCGCATAGGCGCCGAAGATGAGCCCGCCTGCAAGCAGGGCAACCAGCGGACCCTGCCGACCCGCGGCCGTGGCGAGCCACCAGACCGTCGCGCCGAGAACGCCCGCCAGCACTCCCAGTCCAGCTCCCCACAAGGGGGCCAAGAGCAGCGCAATCCGCCAGGCCGGAGGGTCCACGGCTCGCGGTGCCGGCACCGGGATTGCGGTGAACGTTCCGATACCCAGCCGCAACCCATCGATGGGCCGGGAGGCGTCACCGGCCGGCAATGGCTTGTCGGTCACGGTGAATCCACGACCGGCCCCGATACCCCCGCTCCGTCGAAGGTGGCCATCTCGGCCAGCGTCGCGGCGGCCGACTGCACCACTGCCAGCGCCACCAGGGCTCCGGTGCCTTCCCCCAACCGCATGCCAAAGTCGACTACGGGCTGCAGACGAAGGCGGTCGAGCACGAAGCCATGGGCGGGCTCAACGGATCGATGTCCGGCCAGCCACCAGTTGCGTGCCCGGTAGGCCATCGAGTTGGCCACCAGCGCGGCCGCGCCGATGACCACCCCGTCGAGGATCACCGGCACTCCGCGGGCGGCAGCCGCCACCAGGAAGCCGGTCATGGCCGCGATGTCGGCACCGCCCAGGGCGGCGAGCAGGCCCATGGGGTCGCCGAGCCGGTCCCGCGAGCGAAACATCGCATCGCGCACCGCCGCGCATTTCGCCATCCAGACATCGTCGGAGATCCCGGTGCCGCGACCGACCACCTCGGCTGCGTTCTTGCGACACATCAGACCGATGATCGCTGAAGCCGGAGTGGTGTTGCCGATGCCCATGTCGCCGGCGATGAGCAGGTCAGCACCGGCGTCGATCTCCTCGTCGGCCGCGGTGACCCCCGCTGCGAATCCGAGTTCCGCCTCCTCGCGGGTCAGCGCATCGCCGAGGTCCAGCGGCGCCGAACCGCGCCGTACTTTGTGTCGGGTCAGGGCCGGCGGCACGTCGTATCCCGCCGCGGCCCAGTCGATGTCGACGGCCAGGTCGAGCACTCGTATGCCGACGCCAACCTGGGCCGCCAGCACGTTCGCCGCCGCGCCGCCCGACAGCAGATTCAACACCATCTGGGCGGTGACGTCGGGAGGGTAGGCGGAGGTTCGCTTCGCGATGCCATGGTCCCCGGCGAAGATCACCAACCGAGCACGCTGCGGCACCGTTGGGGGGCACGTGCCCTGAGCCGCGGCCAGCCACGCGGACAACTCCTCCAGCCTGCCCAGCGCGCCCTGCGGTTTGGTGAGGATCGCTTGGCGGGCCAGCGCGTCGGCGTGCGCCGATTCCGACGGCAGGCTGACCCTGGCGGCCAAGTCGTCGAGATCAACGGGCGTGAACGTCATCGAGGTTCCTTTCCAGCACGAGCGGCCGCCCGGCGACGAGCAGCACGACGTGGTCGCACACCGCGGCCACCCCGGCGTTAGTGCTGCCCAACAGGTCACGGAACAACCGCCCCGAGTCCCGTTCCGGCACGACACCCGAGCCCACTTCGTTGGTCACGAGCAGCACCTCGACATCGCGGCGACCCGCGTCGGCCAGGGCCGCGAGCAGGTCCGTCACGGCTGCGTCGGCTGCTGCCCGCGCAGCGTCGGGGCGTTCCCAAGCCTGCGCAGCGTCGATCACCCGCGTGAGCCACAGCGTCAAGCAGTCCACGATCACGCATTCACCGTCCGGTGCGGCGGTCAGCGCTGCCGCGACGTCGGCGGTCTCGCGCGTGCGCCACTCGGCGGGTCGCCGTCGCCGGTGCGCGGCGATGCGGTCGGCCCACTCACCATCGGAGGTGGCGGGGTAGCCGGTGGCCACGTAGGTCACGGGACGTCCGCTGTCTGCCGCCCGTGCCTCCACGTAGGCGGATTTGCCGGATCGTGCCCCGCCGGTGGCGAGGATGCACGCTCCTGCCCGACCCGAAGGCGCGCCGTCGCCCACCTGCAATTCGGTGCCGTCGTCGACCAACCTGGCACCCCAGCCAGCCAGGATGTGGCGCAGTTGGGCCTCGGGCGGATTGTGGTGGCCGATATGGATCGCGATGACCTCGGTGGCGGAGGTGACCGCGCCCACCTTGCGCAGGTCGGCTAGCAAGGCGGGGAAGGTGGTGTGGTCCAGGTGGCCGGGCGTGCTCGGGCTCGCGGCTTCGTCCGGCGAGACGGCGGTGACGCCGAAGGTGAGTTCGAGGAACACCGCGTCGTAGGCGGCATCGGCAACCGCCGCGAGCAGGGCGTCATCGGCGGCACCGGTGTCGGCGGCGTAGAGCAGGGAGGCACCCGCCGAGCGCACGTCGTAGAGCACCGCTTCAGCGGCCCACGGATCGGTCGGTTCACCGGCCCGTGCGCGGCCGTGGGTGGCCGGAAGCACCGTGATGCGGTGCCCTGCCACCTCGTGGGACTCTCCCACGACAGCGGGCACCAGGGTCACGTTGCTGGCCGCGGGAAGCCATGGGCGGGCGCTTTCGAGCACTGCCGGTGGTCCGATCAACGTCAGGGGCGCAAGCTGGGGGTGCGACGTTTCGCGGGCCGATTCGTGGTCGTCGATCCATTGCCGGTGCAGCAGGATCGAAGGGTCCCAATGGTCGTGGTGGGCGTGGGTCACGGCTATCGCCCGGACCTGGCGCAGGTCCACCCCGGCCCGTGCGGTGGTTGCGGTGAGGGTGGCCGGCGCATCGATGAGCAGGGTCGAATCGATCAGCACACCGCCCGGCAGGCGCGCGCGTCCGCGGCTTCTGGCGTCGCTGCAGGTGGCGCAGGCGCAGAACGGTTGCGGCAGGCCGTCGGCTGCACCCGTACCCAGCACGATCGTGCGTAGTCCGGCGGGGTGGCTGCTCATGGGGTCGACGGTTGGGTGGCGTCGTCGGGATCGGCGAAGACGATCGGTTGGTCGAAGGACGCCTTCCTGGTGGCCCGCCGCAGCGCAGCGAGGATTGGGCGCGCGGTGAGAGCTAGCAAGGCGGCCACGACGATTCCGCGGGGGATGTCATACCCCAGCGAGGTGGCGAAGTTGAACACGAACCAGCGGCTCAGGTTGTCCACCACCGGGTCGCCGGGCACGAAGGCGATGGCCGAATTCGCCGGTGCGAGCCAGGGCCAGAACCATAGATTCAGCAGGAAGCCGTAGCCGACCGCCACCACGGCGCCATAGGCCGCGAGCAGCGCCGGCTCCCAGCGCGCCCGCACGGTCGGAAGCAGCCCCGCGCCGAATCCAACCCACCCGGCGGCGATCATCTGAAACGGCAGCCAGGGTCCGACTCCGCCGGTGAGCAGGGCTGAGGCGAACAGCGAGATGTTGCCGAGCAGAAACCCGAAGCCGGGGCCGAGCGCGCGACCGCCGAGGATGATCACCACCCAGATCGGCTCGAAGCCCACCGTGCCAGCACCGAAGGGGCGCAGAATCGCCGCCACCGCCGCCAATACACCCAGCAACGCGATGCCACGGGAGTCAAGGCCGCCGTCGGAGAGTTCGGCGAGTGCCAGCGCGAGCAGCAGGGGGAGCACCACGGCGAACACCCATGGCGCATCGGCGGAGTGGCCCAGGATGGCGCTGTTCGGCTGGGCGAGAAAAGGCCAGAAGAACGCGATGACGCCCACCGCGGAGACACCCGCGAGTACCAGTGCCGATCGCAACCGGAACGTCCCCGGCCTGCGCGCGGTGCGCGCCGCCGGCCTTGGGGCGCGAGGCGTGGCCACGGTCGACGTCATCCCGCAACCGCCATGGCCTCGGCTACATCGCTCACCGTCAGCCACGGTTCAGGCGCCATGATCTTCGCCACCTGCGGTGCGAAGATCGGCGACGCGGTGACGATGTCCCGCGTGGGACCGTCGGCGACCACCTCGCCCTCGGCGAGGATCACCACCCGGTCGGCCACCTCCGCCACCAACTCGACATCGTGGGTGGCCATGAGCACTGCCGTGTTGGCGTGGGCCAATCGCCGCAGCACTGTCACCAGTCGCGCCTTCGAGCCGTAGTCCAACCCACGGGTGGGTTCGTCGAGCAGCAGCAGCGGCGGCCCTGGCGCGAGCATCAGAGCGAGAACCAGACTGAGCCGCTGCCCCTCGGAGAGGTCCCCGGGGTGGGCCTCGAGTGCCACGTCCGGCGAGATCTCCGCCAGCAGGGCGGCCGTGGTGCCCGGTGGAAGGTCGCTGTCGGAGTCCGCCGCGCCGCATTCCGCCCGCACCGAGTCCTCGCACAGAACGTCGGCGGGCTCCTGGGGCACGAATCCGACCCTGCCCAGCAGGTCCTTGCCGCGCAGGCCGACCGGGTTGTGTCCAGCTACCACGACGTTGCCCGAGTCCGGGGGCAGAAGGCCGACGGCGGCTTTGAGCAGGGTCGACTTGCCGGCGCCGTTGCGCCCCATGAGCGCCACCACCTCTCCGGCGCGCAGATTCAGCGTGGCGTCGAGAAGTGCCGGCACTGGTCCATACGAGATGGTGACCCCCCGGCATTCGAGTACTGCGGCTGCTTCGGGCGGGGCGATGGTGGCCGGGCGCGAACTCCGTCGGCGCAGGAAGCGTCGTCGGGTGCTCGGCGGTGGCGCCACGACCGGGGCGACAACCTCGGCGGCGGGCACTGCGTCGGGCGTTGAGGTGGCTAGGGGTGTGACGTCGCCGGTGCTGACGGCAGCCAGGTCCGCCCGCAGGTCGCGGGCCAAACGGCGGGCGTCGCGCACAGATACCGGCAGCGGCGACCAGCCCGCCAACTGCCCGAGTTGCACCACCGGCGGCGCGACCGGCGACACCGCCATCATCGCTTCGGGCGTGCCCGACGCTGGCGCGTGGGCTGGTTCGAGCACAACGACGCGGTCGGCGTACTGCACCACCCGTTCGAGGCGGTGTTCGGCCAGCACCACCGTCAGGCCCAGATCGTGGACGAGTCGTTGCAGGGCGGCGAGCACTTCCTCGGCAGCTCCGGGATCGAGCGCGGAGGTGGGCTCGTCCAGCACGATCACCTGCGGGTGCGCGGTCAGCACCGAGCCGATGGCGACGCGTTGGCGTTGGCCCCCTGAGAGCGACAACAGCGGCCGGTTGCGCAGGTCGGCCAGACCCATGAGGTCAAGCGTCTCCTCGACCCTCTTGCGCATCACGTCCGGGGCCAGGCCGAGCGACTCCATCCCGTAGGCGAGTTCGTCCTCGACCATGTCCGTGACGAATCCGCTCATCGGATCCTGCAGCACCACGCCCACGACGTCGGCCAGTTCCCGTGGCGGGTAGTCACGGGTGTCGCGACCGGCCACCGTCACGCGGCCGTTCAGCTCCCCGCCGGTGAAGTGGGGGACCAGCCCGTTGATGGCGCGCAGCAGGGTCGACTTCCCCGACCCCGTCTGGCCCACGACCAGGCACAGTTCGCCCTCGTCGAGGTGCAGATCGACGTTCTCCAGCACGGTGGGGGAGTTCGGCTGGTAGCGGAACGTGACGTCCGAGAAGTCGATCACTTCAGCACCCCCACAGCCAGTTGCCGATCGGCTGTGTCGGCCGTGTCGGCCGTGCGGCGTGTGATGCCCGGCGGCGGCGGGGTCACCCAGGCCGGTAGCAGCGCGAGGAGCACTCCCAGGACGGCGATGACGGGCACCTCCGGCCACGCCAGGGGTGTGACCTGGGGGTTGAGAGCGGTCGGGTTGATGACACCCTCGATCACCACGGCAAGCGCTGCCGCGATCCCCGCGGCGACGGTCAGCCACTCTGGCGTTCGCCACGGATCTGGGCGGTAGCGGGTGCGGGTGTTCCGGCGCCCGCCGCGCAGCAGGCCGAGGGCCGCTGCCGCCAAGCCGATCACGAACACTGGAAGCCCAGCGGCGCCGGCGACCGAGCCGTCGAGCAGCACGTAAAGGCCCAGGCAGGTGCCCAGCAGGCCTCCGAGCACCAGGACCGCAGTGGTGCGTCGCTCTCGCAACGAGAGGTTCGCCATCCGGCCGTAGCCGCGGGAGTCCATGGCTGCGGCCAGCGCGATCGACCGATCCAAAGCACCGGAGAACACCGGCATCGCTGAGCCGGCGAGGCCGCGCAAACCCGAGGTGGGCCGTCCCCGTAGTCGACGGGCGGTGCGCACCCGCTGCAGGTCGGTCACCAGGGCGGGGGCGAACGACAGTGCCACGACCAGCGAGACCCCCACCTCGTACAGCGCGGCGGGCATCGTCTTGAGCAGTCGGTAGGGCGAGGCCAGCGACGAGGCCGCACCCAAACACGCGAGCACCGTGGCCAGTCGCAAACCGTCATAGAGGGCGAAGAGCAGCGATTCAGCCGTGAAACTGCCGCCCAGGCGCACGCCGGCGAACCAGTCGGGCAGGCTCACCGTGGGCAGCGTGAAGAGCACGGTGGTGCCCTGCGGCAGGCCGAATACCAGCTGAAACAGCACTCGGATCGCCACGATGAGCAGACCGAGGCGAAGGAACACCGTGAAGGAACGCGACCACGGGGCATCGGGTCGACGCGCGGCCACG
Source organism: uncultured Actinomycetes bacterium (assembly GCA_963752505.1). Lineage (GTDB taxonomy): Bacteria > Actinomycetota > Actinomycetes > S36-B12 > UBA10799 > JACJWR01. Next base: position 310,424 of record CAVVYM010000006.1, on the reverse strand, counting down.
ACGGTGCCGGCGACAACCACGATCAAGATCAGCAGGGCCGGATTCGTGGTGCGTGAGGCGGCGGTGGCCAGACCAAGTGCCCACAGCCACCAAGCCACCGGGTGGAGCCACCGGCCGGGTGGATGCGGTCCGGAGGAGCGAGCAGCTGAAGTGGTAGCGGTCATGGCGCGGCTGGCTCTCTCAGCGCCGCCGGTTGCGCGCGACGATGACACCGGCCACGGCGATGACAACCGCGACCCCCGTGACCAGGATCAGCGCGACGGGTGCCTCGGGACCGTTCACACCGTCCTCCTGGGGCACCTCCTCGGAGGGGAGTGCAAATTCGGTTGGGCTGTCGGACGGCACCGTGCTCGCGCCGGGCAGAACGTCGCCACAACCGGTGTCGGGATAGTTGGCGATGCCGCACACAAGTCCGTCATCGACGCGGGTGCTCGCCACCGACTGCAGTGTCTGCACCGCATTCGCTTCGATCGGCACGGTGGCGCACACCGCCACCGGCTCCGGCGGTGGGACGTTCGCCGGGGCGTCCTGGAAAGTGCCGGTGTCGATGACCACAGCCACCCGCTTCTCACCCTCGGGGGCGGCGGAAGGCCCGCAGATTTCGGCGAACGCGGCCTTGCTCCGGGGCGGACGGTTGGTGTTGGCATCGATGCCGCCCACCCCGAATCGCCAGCCGTTCACCGCGCCGTTCGCCGGCACCACGGACGCCGGGTCCACTTCCATGAACACCCAGGCACCCTCCTGGCGTTCCCAGAACGACCAGTAGCGATAGAGATCAGCCTGCGCCGGGGATGCACCGAACACCAAGGCCGGCACCGCGAGCAGCGCCGCCAAGACGGCGACCAGCGTGCGGCGGGCGGCCATGGGCGCTCCTCTCGGTCGGTATCCCGGGGTCCGGACCGAAGGTTGCGCCGCAACGTGCGGCCCCTCCATCGCTGACCTCGGCGCTGGCTAGGACGCGTCATCCCCAGGTGCTCCGACTATGCGACTGCGCTGAAATCAGCCGCATTCACGGTTGCGGGACAGTGCCGGATTCGCACCGGCTTTCCCTGGCGTGCGTAGATGGCGCTCGACCGCGACACGAAGACTTCGCGCGTGCGGCTTCTTCTATTGCACCATACGGGCCGATCGCATCCTCCGGCTGCGCGGATTAATCGGCAGGGTGCAGGCTCATGGGGCCGTAGACGACGTCGCCGTCGGTCAGCAAGGTGACGGCGTCCACACCGTCACTGAGCAGCTCCCGCCACGACTCCCCGACCCACGACTCGGCATCGGATTGGGAGGGAAACTGCTCCCCGGTAGCGCTTGCCGGAAGATCGACGATGACGGTGCCGTCCGCCCGTTCATACCGCCACACGAAACTCATGAGGTGACTCCTTCGTTGTCCTGCTACCAAGTCTGGTCGGCACCGCCCGACGTGTCGAGTCAGGGCCGATGCGTCGGCGACGTGGTGAGGGCCGGGTCGGTGATGACAACGTCTGCGAGCACCGCATCGATGGCAGCCATCACATCGTCGTCGAGGTCGATCCCCGCCGCGTGCACATTCTCGGTGATCTGCGAGGGCTGGCTCGCGCCGATGATCGCGGCAGAGACGAAGTCGTGATTCAACACCCATGCCAGCGCCAACTGGCCGACGTTCAGGTCGCAGTCCCGGGCAATCGGCGCCAGCGCCGCGACCGCGTGCAGCACGTCGTCGGACAGCCATCGGGCCAGGAATTGGCTGCCGGTGGGGTCAGTAGCCCGTGATTGCGGCGGTGGCGGTTGGCCGGGCCGGTACTTCCCCGTGAGCACACCTTGGGCCAGCGGTGACCACACGATCTGGCCGATGCCGTGCTCCACGCTGGTCGGCACCACCTCGGACTCGATGACCCGCCACAGGGCCGAGTACTGCGGCTGATTCGACACGATGCGGTCGAATCCCATCTCGTCGGCCAGACTCACCGCGGCCGCAATCTCCTCGGCGCGCCACTCGGACACTCCCACGTAGAGGACCTTGCCCTGCCGCACCAGGTCGTCGAACGCGCGCAGCGTCTCTTCCAGTGGTGTCTCGTAGTCGTATCGGTGAGCTTGGTAGAGGTCGACGTAGTCGACGCCGAGGCGCCGAAGCGAGCCGTGGCAGGCCTCCATGATGTGCTTGCGTCCCAGCCCGCGGTCGTTGGCGCCCGGACCCACCGGCCAGTAGGTCTTGGTGAAGATCTCCAGGCCCTCCCGACGCTGCCCGGCCAGCGCCCGGCCCAGCACCTCCTCGGCCTTGGTCCCGGCGTACACATCGGCGGTGTCGAACGTCGTGATGCCGGCGTCGAGGGCGGTGTGCACGCACTTCACGGCGGTTTGCTCGGCCACTTGGCTGGCATGGGTGATCCAGTTGCCGTAGGCGAGTTCAGAGACCTTCAGTCCTGAACGGCCGAGGTGGCGGTGCTCCATTCACTTTCCCTTCGGTGGGACGGGCTTGCCGCCGGCCTTGACTCGGGGGAGCGGTACCCGCAGCCGACGGATTTGCAGGGCTCGCATGACGCCGTAGAACACCGCGCCCTTGCGATCAGCCTTCTCCGGCCACTTGGCCACCAGGGCCGACTTCAGTCGCATGGCGATGAACACCAGCGTCAGGACCATCAGCAGCATGATCGCGTACCACGTCAGGCTGGCGAAGTAGCGAATCTGGGCATTGGGCACCAGGGTGAGGACGAGGATCGCCAGCACCAGCGGCAGGAAGTACTCGCTGACGAGTCGACGGCTGTCCACCCAGTCACGCACGTAGCCGCGCACGGGGCCGCGATCGCGCTGCGGCAGGGCTCGCTCCTCACCGCGCATCATGGCCTCGCGCTGCTCGGCACGAGCCTGGCGGTCACGCTCGCGCATGGCCCGCTTGGCCGCCTTGGGATCAGCCGGGATCTTCAGCGCCTGCTTGCGCGCGGCCTCGGCATCCTTGCGCTTGGGGGTGGGGTGACCCTTGCCTTGGAGCTCGTCGGGAGGCTCCGGGGCTTGGTCAGCAGCGGTCGTCTGGTCACTAGGCTTCGATCGGCGAAACACTGCACTAGCGTACGACGTCGCTGCCACCTGGGCGCCCCACGCGTCGCCAACCACTGCTGTCAGCGGTGAATGTCGTTGCTATGGCTTAGGCTTGTCACCAATGCGGCAGGTGTGTCCGCCCACGACGGCGGCGGAACCTCTCACCGGCCGCGCAGACTTTGGTGAAAGGAATCTCATGGGCATGTGGCAGCGCTTCAAGCTGATTTTCAAGTCGAAGGCGAACAAGGCCCTCGACCGGGCGGAGAACCCGGCCGAGACCCTCGACTACAGCTACGAGAAGCAACTTGACCTGCTGCAGAAGGTGCGCCGCGGCGTTGCCGATGTCGCCACCTCGCGCAAACGCCTCGAACTGCAGATCAAGGGCCTGGAGACCCAGTCGACGAAGTTGGAGGGGCAGGCCCGGGCCGCGCTGAGCCACGGTCGGGAGGACCTCGCCCGTGAGGCGCTGACCCGCCGGAGCGGGCTGACCAACCAGATCAGCGACTTGCAGGGGCAGTTGGCCACGCTGCAGGACCAGGAGGAGAAACTCACCGGAGCCGCACAGCAACTGCAGGCCAAGGTCGAGTCGTTCCGGACCCGCAAGGAGACCATCAAGGCCACCTACTCGGCCGCCGAAGCCCAAACGAAGATCAACGAGGCGTTCTCAGGCATCTCCAACGAGCTCGGCGAGGTTGGCCTCGCGATCCAGCGCGCCGAGGACAAGACCGCCGAGATGACCGCCCGTGCCGGCGCCATCGACGAGCTCCTCGCCTCCGGGGCCCTCGAGGATGCCACCGGGACGTCCAAGGACAGCATCACCGCCGAACTCGAGCGCCTATCGTCGAACTCGGACGTGGAGGACACCCTCGCCGCGATGCGCGCCGAGGTGAGCGCGGCCGAGGAGCGGCCCGCTGTGGAGGCCCCGAAGTCCAACGCCGGTGGGGCAGCGGCACCCGCTGCGAACGTGGAGGACGCCACCGTTGTGGACGATGGGTCCAAGTAGCTGCGGTCGCGCAGCCCCGCACAGCAGGGACAATTGAGAGCATGAAGTCCCGCTACGCGCCCGATCGAGGGCTCTCCACCCGCATGGGCCTGACCATGTTCCTGCTCGGCCTGCTCTATGTGGTGGTTATCGGACTTCTCATCGCGCTGGGTGTCGGCTGGCTGTTCGCCATGATCATCGCCGGCGGCGCCCTGTTCGCGCAGTGGTACTTCTCCGACACCATGGCGCTGCACGGCATGCGAGCCAGGGTTGTCACACCGGAGCAGGCGCCGCAGTTGCACGCGATCGTGGATCGGTTGTGCGTCATGGCCGACATGCCCAAGCCGCGCGTTGCCATCTCCGATGTCGACATGCCCAATGCTTTCGCCACCGGTCGCAGCCCCAACCGTTCCGTCGTTTGCGTCACTACCGGCCTGCTGGCCCGGCTCGACAGCGATGAGGTGGAGGCGGTGCTCTCCCACGAACTGTCCCACGTCGCCCACCGCGACGTGCTGGTGATGACGATCGCCTCGGTGGCCGGCGTGGTGGCCGGTTTCATGACGCGGATGGTGATGTGGGGCGGTGTCGGGCGCAGTCGCGATGGCGGTAATGCGGCGCTGATGGTGATCGCCGTGCTCGTGGTGTCGGTGATGGTCTACTTCATCAGTTTCTTGCTCACCCGGATGCTCTCGCGATACCGGGAACTCGCCGCCGATCGCGCCGGAGCGTTGCTGACCGGCCGACCAACCCATCTCGCGACGGCGCTGCAGAAGATCTCCGGGTCGATGGCGCAAATCCCGTCGCGCGACCTGCGCACGGCGGAGAACTTCAACGCTTTCTTCTTCGCGCCGGCGCTCGCCCCCGGGCAGAGCCTGGCCGCGCTGTTCGCGACGCATCCCCCGCTCGACAAGCGGTTGGAGAACCTGGCCAAAGTCGCCGCACAACTCGGTCAGTGAGCCCCGACAGTGCGCCGCGAGGTGCGGCGCTGGCGACGACGTAGGGTTCGGCCATGGGAATGTTCGACGCCATCATGGGGCGAAAGAAGCCGCCCAAGCCCGATCTGGACAATCTCTTCGGCCTGCCTAGCGCCGCCATCACGTTGGAAGCGGCAGTCGGTTTCGTCCCCAGTGGCAGCGGTGCCGTGGCCTTCCGCGCGCCGGAGGGCAAAGCCTTCGCCGATGTGGCCGATGACGTTACGGCTCTGATCAGCGGCAGTGGATCGCTGCCCATCGAAGTGAAGACCGATGAATACGGCTACACCTGGGTGGTCCTCACGACGGACCCACCGGACATGTCGACGCTGGTCACGGACCTCCACGCCGTCAACGTCAGCCTCGTCGACGCCGGTTTTGGGCCAACGCTGCTGTGCACCTTGGTGACGTTCAGTGACCACCGGAACCGGCAACTGGCACTGGTCTACCTGTTCAAGCAGGGCACCTTCTACCCCTTCGTGCCCGACCCCGAGGCGGGAGCACAGCGCCGCGACAACATCGTCGAACTGCAGGTGCGCGACCTCGTCACCGACGACCTCAAAGTTGAGCCGGAACTCTCGCGCTGGTTCGCGATCTGGGGTGCCCCCGGACTGGGGTAGTCCCGGGGAGTGTGGCCGGACTCAGTCGCGAGGTGCCGCCACGCCCGGCAGGGCCAGCATCTGATCCAGGGCGGCGCGGGCATCGCGAGCATCCTGCTCGTCGACGGTGATCTGGTTGACCACGCGGCCCTCGACCAGATTCTCCAGGGCCCAGACCAGGTGCGGCAGGTCGATTCGGTTCATCGTCGAGCAGTAGCACACCGTGCGGTCGAGGAAGACGATCTGCTTGTCCCGGTGCTGCTCGGCCAGCCGACGCACGAGATTCAGTTCGGTTCCGATAGCCCACGAACTGCCCGCTTCGGCGGCGTTCAGCGTGGTGATGATGTGCTCGGTTGAGCCGACGTAGTCGGCCTGCAGCACCACCTCGTGGCGGCACTCGGGGTGCACGAGCACGTTCACACCGGGGATGCGCGCGCGCACGTCGGCCACCGATTCGGCAGTGAATCGCCCGTGCACCGAGCAGTGCCCCCGCCACAGAATCATCTTCGCCCGGCGCAGTTGCTCGTCGCTGAGGCCGCCGCGGGGCCGATGCGGGTTGTAGACCACGCAGTCGTCGAGGGAGAGTCCCAAGTCCGATACCGCGGTGTTGCGTCCGAGGTGCTGATCCGGCAGGAACAGCACCCGCTCGCCGGCCTCGAAGGCCCACTCCAGGGAAGCTTTGGCGTTGCTGGAGGTGCAAACGGTGCCACCGTGACGGCCGGTGAAGGCCTTGATCGCCGCAGATGAGTTCATGTAGGTGACCGGCACCGTGCTTTCGGCCACGCCGACCGCCTCGAGTTCGCGCCAACACGCCTCGACCTGCTCGATAGCCGCCATATCGGCCATCGAACAACCAGCGGCCAGATCCGGCAGCACCACCCGCTGAGATGGGGAGGTGAGGATGTCCGCGCTCTCAGCCATGAAGTGCACGCCGCAGAACACGACGTACTCGCTGTCGGGGCGGGCGGCCGCCTCGCGGGCCAGTTTGAATGAGTCGCCGGTAACGTCGGCGAACTCGATCACTTCGTCGCGCTGGTAGTGATGGCCGAGCACGAAGACGCGATCCCCGAGGGCCGCTTTCGCCGCCCGTGCCCGCGCCACCAAATCCGGGTCGCTGGGTGCCGGCAGGTCGCCCGGGCAGTCGACGCCACGCTCCGAGAGCGGATCGGAATCCTGGCCTAGGAGGAGCAGCGCGAGGGGAGTTGCGTCCGGTTCGGTGAATCCGCCAATCGACGACATGGCCACATCTTCGCATGCAGGTAGGTAGATTGGTCCTCTGTGCGCCTCCTCATAGCCCCCGATTCATTCGCCGGGACCCTCAGCGCAGTGCAGTCCGCCCACGCCATAGCGACCGGTTGGCGTTCTGTGGCCGGCGACGACGAAACCATCGAGCGGCCCATGTCCGACGGTGGGCCCGGATTCGTCCACGTCGTCGCGGTGGCCCTTGGCGCGCAGATCGTGGATACCTCCGTCACCGGGCCGCTCGGCGACGAGGTGCCAGCCGATTTCGCCATGCACGGCACCACCGCCTACATCGAAGCCGCCCAGGCCTGCGGGCTCGCCCAGGTGCCAGCCGATCAGCGCAATCCGGAGGACACAACCAGCTACGGCGTCGGTCAGCTACTGAAGGCGGCTATGGCAGAGGGGGCCGAGACCATCGTCATCGGTCTCGGCGGAACGGCCACCAACGACGCTGGTGCGGGCATGCTCGCCGCCCTGGGCGCAACCGCTGACGGCCCGCTGGATTGCGGGCCACGGCAGTTTCGACGGCTGCGCGAGGTCGACGTCGGGGAGCCTCGTCGATTACTCAAGGACGTCGAACTGGTGGTGGCCACCGACGTAGACAACCCCCTGCTCGGATTGCGCGGGGCTTCCCGCTCGTACGGCCCGCAGAAGGGTGCTTCGGAGGAGCAGGTGATGCGACTGGAGGGGTCGCTGGAGCATTTCCACGAACTGCTGGGAACCTTGCCCAACGGCAAGGATCCAGCCGTCGCGCTCGGGGCGGGGGCGGCTGGCGGTCTCGGCTACGCGCTCATGTTGCTGGGTGCCCGCAGAGTGCCGGGGATCGCCACCGTGATGGACATCGTGGGACTCGCGGATCTCGTGGCCGAGGCGGACCTGGTGATCACCGGCGAGGGCATGTTCGATTGGCAGTCGTTGCGGGGCAAAGTCGTCAGCGGTGTGGCGGCCGTGGCGTTGGCAGATGCCAAACCGTGCGTGGTGCTGGCCGGGCAGGTGCTCGTGGGGCGTCGCGAGTACACCGCCACCGGGGTGGCGGCCGCGTACAGCGTCAGCGACATCGTCGGTGGCGTCGACGAATCGATCGCGGATCCGGCAGGCGCACTGTCGTCCGCCGCCGCCCGGGTGGCCAAGACGTGGTCGGACAGCCGTCGGCGGGGCCAGCGAGAGCGTGGATCTGCGCGGGGCGGGGAATAAGTTAGGCTTGCCTTTCGTTGCGAGCACGTCGCGGGCGAGGTGTCCGTGCATCCGGGAGGAGAGATATGACCACTGAGAGCGTCATCGATGGCACCGACACGGTGGAGGGCATCGTCCTCACCGAGACTGCGGCCTCCAAGGTCAAGGCGCTGTTGACTCAGGAAGGTCGCGACGATCTGTCGCTGCGCATCGCTGTGCAGCCCGGTGGCTGTTCCGGTCTGCGCTACCAGTTGTTCTTTGACGACCGCGCCCTTGACGGTGACGTCTCCAAGGACTTCGGCGGCGTCAGCGTCGTCACCGACCGCATGAGCGCCCCGTACCTCGGCGGCGCCGTGATCGACTTCGTGGACACGATTGAGAAGCAGGGGTTCACGATCGACAACCCCAACGCCACCGGCTCGTGCGCCTGCGGCGACTCGTTCCACTGACGGAATCCATTGCGATACGAGCCTCCTACGCGACACGGACGTGTCGCGTAGGAGGCTCGTTCCGCGTCTGACAGACTCTGCCACCATGCGTATCTGTGTCACCGGTTCAGTAGCCACCGACCACCTCATGACCTTTCCGGGATCCTTCACGGACTCCCTCATGGCCGACCAACTCCACGCGATCAGCCTGTCGTTCCTGGTTGACGACCTGCAGGTGCGCCGCGGCGGGGTAGGGGCCAACATCGCCTTTGGGTTGGCGAGTCTCGGGCTGCATCCGATCCTGCTGGCGTCGGTCGGCCACGACTTCGGTGACTACCGGTCCTGGCTCGACCGCCACGGCGTCGACACCAGCGCAGTCGTTGAATCCGAGGTGAGTCACACGGCCCGCTTCGTGTGCACCACGGACTCCGCACACAACCAGATCGCCTCCTTCTACCCAGGCGCGATGACCGAAGCCCGCAACATCGAGATCGGCCCGCTCCAGCAGCGCTACGGCGCCATCGACCTCGTCATCGTGGGCCCGAACGATCCCGACGCCATGTTGCGTCACACGCAGGAGTGCCGCGAGCGCGGCATTCCGTTCGCAGCCGACCCGTCGCAGCAACTGGCCAGCATGGACGGCGAGTCGATTCGGCAGTTGATCGACGGCGCGGCGTACCTCTTCACCAATGAGTACGAGGCGGCCCTCACCGAGCAGAAGACCGGCTGGAGCGCGAGCGAGATCCTTGATCGGGTCGGCGTCCGGGTCACCACCTTGGGCAAGAACGGCGCGAAGGTGGAGACATCGGCCGGTGAGCTCGCCCGCGTCGGGGTTCCGCCCGAGCGCGGCCTTGCCGACCCGACCGGTGTCGGGGATGCCTTCCGCGCCGGCTACCTGGCGGGGGTTGCCTGGGGCCTGGATCCCCAACGATGCGCCCAGGTCGGTTCGATGCTCGCCACCTTGGTCATCGAGACCGTCGGGACCCAGGAGTACGTGCTCGACCAGGTGGACTTCGCCGAGCGATTTGCGCAGGCCTACGGGGCCGAAGCGGCCGCGGATGTGGCGGCAGTGCTGGTGCCGGCCTGAATCCGCGAGGCCAGCACCCACTGACATGCCGAGCGTTCATCTTCCTCGTCGGGAGGTGCCCCCGGACGTCACGGCAGCAACCGAGGTCGTGGCTCTGGGCGGCACGGTGTCGGCAGACGAAATCGTCGCCGGCTACGGCCGGGGCGAGTTCCCCATGTACGTCGAGATCGGCCCCGGTCTGCAAGCGCCCGCCTGGTACTCGCCAGCCGAGCGCGCCGTGCTGCGCCACCCGGGGATGCATGTCTCCGGCTCGTTGCGGCGGTCGATGCGACGATTCACGATCACCTACGACGAAGCCTTCGACGACGTGCTGGCAGGTTGTGCTGACCCCAGTCGGGAACACGGCTGGATAACGGACGACTATCAGGCCACGTACCTCCGGCTGGCCGAGGCAGGTTGGGCCCACTCGGTTGAGGTTTGGCAGGCCGGCGATCTGGTCGGGGGCCTGATCGGCGTGGAACTGGGCGGCCTCTTCTGCGCTGACAGTAAGTTCCGCCGGGTCACGGATGCCTCCAAAGCGGCCGTCGCCGGACTGTCCGATCTCGTATTCGGCGGTCAATGGGGTCCGGATCGGCTCGTGGATGCGCAGTGGTTGACCGACCACCTCGCATCGCTGGGCTTCCGCGGGCTGCCGAGGGGGGAGTACCTCGCGTCGCTGCCGAGGCTTCAGCGGGTGCCGGGAGCCTTTGCCGCGTTGCACGCTTGATCGTCAGCCAGCGGCGGGCAGGGTGATGCGGAACGTCAGCCACGATTCGCCTGCGGCCGACCGCGAGTCGATGGTGGTCTCGAGGTGGGCCGCCCGCATGCGGCACCAGGCGGCGACGTCGAATTGGGCCGCGGGGTCGTCGGCCAGCAATTCGACGAGCGCTCCTGGGGTTGCCGACGCCTGTCGGCCCAGTGCGATCACCGGGGCGGGGCACTTGTGCCCGCGGTAGTCGAGCACGATGCGGTCCGCACTCACAACCCGACCTCCGCGCGCAGGTCGGCCACCACGCTGGGCAGCTGCTCGAGCAACGCATCGATGTCGTCGCGCTGGGTCCCCAGCGGCAGGGTCACGCGGAGGTTGCCGCTGGTCAACTCGCCCATGGCGGCCAGCACATGACTGGGTTCGCCGGATCGGGTCGCGCAGGCCGAGCCGCTCGCTACGGCGATCCCGCGGCGGTCGAGTTCGAGCAGCATGGCCTCTGCGTCGACGTAGAGGATCGAGAGCCCCAGGACGTGGGGCAGCCGCACCGCGGGGTCGCCGTGGAGGGCCACGTCGGGAATCTCGGCCAGTTGGTGGCGTGCCCGGGCGATCAGAGCATGGTCTGCCGCCGCACGCTCAGCAGCGCCCGCCACCGCAAGCTCCAGTCCCAATGCCGCGGCGGCGCAGCCGGGCACGGGTGGCGCGGACATCGGCAGCGCAGGGACGTCGACGTCATCGGTGGTGGTCCAGCTGATTCCCGGTCGAATCACGAGGGCGGCGATCCCCTCGCCGCCGGCCCAGGAGCGGGCGTCCACGACGATGGCGTCCCAATCAGGGGGCAACGGCAGACGTCCGGCGGCCATGGTGGCGTCGACGAGCAGTGGCACGCTGGCGTCTCGGCACATCTCGTGGGCCTGCGTCAGCGGCTGGAGGGTGCCGACCTCTGGATTGCCCACAGCCAACACCACCAGGCCGACGCGCTCGTCGGTGAGCACTCGGGCCAACTCCTCGAGGCGCACCCGGCCGAGAGCATCCACCGGCAGCGGTGCGACGTGGTGACCCGACCCGACGCTGGATCCGTTGACATTGCGCGCACCTACAGCGGTCAAGATCACTTCGCGATCCGCCGCCGAAGTCACGGCCGGCAGATCGAGCCGACCCAATCGACGGACCGCGGTGTCGAGTGCGATGGCGCCGCCGGGGTAGAACGCCACGCGGGCGCCGGGCGCCGCGAGGGAGGTGGACAGCGATGCGGCCGCGGAATCCAACATCGACCGTGACGTCCGGCCCTCGTGGGCGCGCAGCGCGGGGGAGGCCCAGCCGATCGACTCGGCGCGGACACGGGCCGAACGCACCACCTCGGCCATCGGTTGGCCGGCTTCGGCCGCCAGAAATACCCTTGCCACACGCCCATCTTGGCCCGGTTTGCTCGGTATGGCCTGATTTTCAGGCACTTTGTCACGGGTCGAACGCGCGCCCCGGATCCCGCGGCGCCAAGACCTGCGCTAATCTCACCCCGTGGGGTTGCCAAGGCCCCGTGCGCGCTGCGCCTGTAAAGGTGTAGACGTGCCAAGACCCGAGACGAAAGGTGCGCTGTGGCATCGTCCGGTAAGCAGCGAGGACCCAGCGGGGCAGGCTGGGCAGCAGTCATCCTCATGGGTGTCGTGCTGGCAGGCCTGGTCTGGTGGGGCTACGAGTACAACTTCGGCTTCCCGTCGGGTGCCACGGAAGAATCAGCGATCACGCTGCACTTCTGGAACGGCACCTGGATCGCGGCCTTCGCCGTCGGCATTCTCACCTGGGGATTGATGCTGTACGCGGCGATCGCCTACCGGCGCCGCCAGGGCGATGGCATGCCCAAGCAGTTGCGCTACAACATCCCGATCGAGGTGATGTACACCGTCACCCCCATCGCCATGGTGCTGGCGCTGGTGTTCTTCACCGTGCGCGACGAGGCGATTCTCACCGAGGTCTCGAACGACCAGGCAGAGACCGTCGAGGTGACCGGCTTCCGTTGGTCGTGGAACTTCTACTACGCAGAGCACGACGTGTACGACACCGGTCAGCCGAGCCTGCAAGAGGATCAACTTCCCACCCTGTACCTCCCGGTCAACGAGAAGGTGCAGTTCCGGCTAGGCAGCCCGGATGTCATCCACTCCTTCTGGGTGCCCGAGTTCCTCTTCAAGATGGACGTGATCCCCGGTCGGATCAACACCTTCGAGGTGACCCCGAACGAGCTCGGGACGTTCGCCGGCAAGTGTGCGGAGTTGTGCGGCGTTGATCACTCACGCATGCTCTTCAACCTCAAGGTTGTCGAGCGCGCCGAGTTCGATGCGCACATGGACGAACTTCGAGCGTTGGGGCAGACTGGCGATCCAGACTCGGGCCGACTCACCGACGCCGCACAGGATGTGGAGTGACGCATGACCATTCTCAATGAGCGCCCGGAGTCACAGGCAGCGATTGACGCCCCCGTCGACCGGAAGGCCGCCCGAAAGGCCCACTACGGGCGCACCGTGGTCAAGTGGCTCACGTCCACCGACCACAAAGTCATCGGGTACATGTACCTGATCACGTCCTTCGTGTTCTTCCTCATCGCCGGTGTGATGGCCCTGGCCATCCGCGCCGAACTGGCCAACCCGGGCCTGCAGTTCCTCAGCAACGCGCAGTACAACCAGATGTTCACGATGCACGGCAGCATCATGCTGTTGCTCTTCGCGACGCCGCTGTTCGTCGGCTTCGCGAACATCCTGCTGCCGCTGCAGATCGGGGCCCCGGACGTGGCGTTCCCGCGCCTGAACATGCTGGGTTTCTACCTGTTCCTCTTCGGTGGCCTGATCGTGATGTCCGGCTTCCTGACACCGTCGGGAGCTGCTGACTTCGGTTGGTTCGCCTACACCCCGCTCTCCTTGGAGGCCTTCACGCCGTCCAAGGGTGCGGACCTGTGGATCATGGGCTTCACCATTGGTGGTCTGGGAACCATCTTGGCCGCGGTGAACTTCATCACCACCATCGTGACCATGCGCGCTCCGGGCATGACGATGTTCCGCATGTCCATCTTCTCCTGGACCGTGCTGCTCACCAGCGTGCTCGTGCTGGTGGCGTTCCCGGTGCTCGCCGCGATCATGATCGTGCTCGAGTCCGACCGGAAGTTCGGCACCGTGGTGTTCTCGGCCGAGAACGGCGGCGCCATTCTCTGGCAGCACCTGTTCTGGTTCTTCGGCCATCCGGAGGTCTACATCCTGGCCCTACCGTTCTTCGGTGTGGCCAGCGAGATCATCCCCGTGTTCAGTCGCAAGCCGATCTTCGGCTACAAGGGCCTCGTGTTCGCGACCATCGCCATCGCGGGCCTCTCGGTCGCGGTCTGGGCTCACCACATGTACGTGACGGGTGCGGTGCTGCTGCCGTTCTTTGCCTTGATGACCATGCTCATCGCAGTGCCGACCGGTGTGAAATTCTTCAACTGGATAGGCACGATGTGGCGAGGATCGGTGACGTTTGAAACACCGATGTTATGGACCATGGGCTTCCTGGTCACCTTCCTCTTCGGCGGCCTCACCGGCATCATCCTGGCCTCGCCGCCGCTCGACTTCGCGGTCTCTGACAGCTACTTCGTGGTGGCCCACTTCCACTACACGGTGTTCGGAACCGTGGTGTTCATGATGTTCGCCGGCTTCTACTTCTGGTGGCCCAAGTGGACGGGCCGGATGCTCGACGAACGCCTCGGCAAGGTGCACTTCTGGCTGCTGTTCATCGGCTTCCAGGTGACCTTCCTGGTGCAGCACTGGCTCGGTGCGGAGGGCATGCCGCGACGCTATGCGGACTACTTAGAATCCGACGGATTCGAGACCCTCAACATCATTTCCAGCATCGGGGCGATCATTCTGGGCGTCTCCACAGTGTTCTTCCTCTGGAATGTTTACCGGACCTGGCGGTTCGCGCCCAAGGTTGAGGTCGACGACCCCTGGGGCTGGGGAGCATCTCTTGAGTGGGCCACCAGTTGCCCGCCGCCGCGACACAACTTCACGTCGCTGCCCCCCATCCGCTCCGAGCGGCCGGCGTTCGACCTGCATCACCCTGAGCACGCGCAGTCCGATCTGCCCGTGGGGAAGAACCGCCTCGACGGTCTCGTGGGCGGACCCGACATCAGCCACGGCAAGACCGGTTCGGCTAGCGCTACCGCGCTGCTCGATCACCCGAAGTCCACGACAGACGACGAGGGAAGCAAGTAACCGATGAAACTCGACGGCAAACTCTTCCTCTGGGGCATGGTCTTCTACGGTTTCGTGGCCGTGGTCTACGGCTGGTGGACCATCGCGGACGACGGCAAGATCGACTGGATCGGCACCATCGTGCTGGCCTTCACCGCCTTCTTGTCGTTCCTGGTGGGCTTCTACTTCAGTTTCACGGCGCGCCGGATCGGCTCACTGCCGGAGGACGACGGCAACGCTGAGATCGAACAGGCCGACCCCGACTACGGCTTCTTCAGCCCGCACTCGTGGTGGCCGCTGGCCGTCGGTGCAAGCGTTGCCATCGTGGCCTTCGGCTTCGTTTTCGCAGCCTGGCTGGTGGCCTTCGGAGTGGCTGCAATCCTGTTCTCGGTGTGGGGATTCGTCTTCGAGTACTACCGAGGCGATCACGCCCACTAGCTGAACCGACATCGGCAGGGCCCCGTATCCGACATGCCGGATGCGGGGCCGTGTTGTTTCTCACGCTCGGGCTACGATCAAGTCTCGTAGAATTGGGTATCCCAGACCTTGATACGAGCGTGTCGCAATCGACGTAACATGCGTTGTGCAGCGTTCCTGACGATGCGTTTGACGAACAGTCAGGAACACCCCACGACGGTAGGGAAGCGGTTCGGCGGCAGAGCTAAGACGACTACAGAAGGAGCGACCCACGTGGAGCGTAAGTCGAAGGCGAGCGTGCTTGCCCTAGTTGCCGGCGGCCTGGGGGCGACTTTGCTGGTGTCTGGGTGCGGTCCCATGCTGACAGCATCCGCGGGCACGGGGAACGATGAGAGTGCGGCCGTGCTCGCCGTGAATCAGGCGGGCGCAAGGAACGTCTCGGTACTGGACCCGGTCGTAGTGAAGGTCGACGAAGGCCGTCTGACGTCCGTAGACGTCTCTGGTGGTATGGGGAGCATTCCGGGCCAAATGGCGCCTGACGGGCGTTCCTGGACGTCTGAGGCGGGTCTGGAGCTTCCTTTCGGCACCACCTATCAGATCAACGCTGTCGCAGTGGACGGTGAAGGCCGCACCAAGCAGATGACGGATTCGTTCACCACCGTCGATCCGCAGGAGCAGGTAAACGCCGCGGTGCTGTACATGGCGGACTACGACACCTACGGCGTCGGCATGCCCATCATCGTGAACTTCAACGTCCCCGTGACAGAAAAGAAGGCGGTCGAAGAGCGCCTCGCGGTCACCAGCACGGTGCCGCTGGAAGGCGCCTGGTCCTGGAATGAGGCCAATACCCGCGTGACGTTCCGGCCGACTGGTTTCTGGCCGAGTGGCACGTCCGTGAGTTTCGTGGGGGACCTGTACGGCGTGAAGCTCAACGAGACGGCCTACGGCGCTTCCGATCCGAGTATCCACTTCAACGTGGGCGACAAGGTCGTCATGAACGTCGACGTCAACACCCTGCAAATGACCGTGTCGCGCAACGACGTGCCGCTGAAGACCATCCCGGTCACCATCGGCAAGGACGGGTTCGAGACCCACGAGGGCGTCAAGGTGATTACCGGGAAAGAGGGCACCATCACGATGCGCTCGGCGCCGGGTTCACCGGAGCCCTACGTGGCTGAGAGGGTGCAGTACTCCATGCGCCTCACCGAACACGGTGAGTACCTGCACGCGGCGCCTTGGGCCAATGCCGCTTTCGGCAACTACGCCTTCAGCCACGGCTGCATCAGCATGACCACCGACAACGCCGGCTGGCTGTGGAACCAGGCCAACGAGGGCGATGTGATCACCACGTTCGGCACCGGCTACCCATGGCAGGCCGACAACGGTGTGACCGCCTGGAACTACAACTGGGATCAGTGGCTGGCACGGTCGGAGACCGGCGCCCTGAATGTTGGTCCGGACGGCGCCACCCCGGTCGGCGCCTGACGCAGAGCCACCCCTCCCGGTGAGCGCACACCTTTGTGCCACTAGGAGCAGCTTGAGGACCCCCTAGTGGCACAAAGGTGTGCACTCAGGTAGCTCACGGACAAAGGTGTCCACTCAGGTGGCTCACGGACGTAGGTGGGCACTCAGGTAGTTCACAGACGTAGCGAGGGCCCCTCCCGAGACTTGGGGGAGGGGCCCTCGCTACGTGCGGTGACGTGTCCGCGCTACGGCTTGCTTTCGCCGCGCTCGGCTTCGATTGTCCTGGCAGCCTCGCGTGCCGTGGCGACGAGTTCCGGATCGTCGTGGAGCACGCCCTCGTCGGCGATGACGCCTGGCGTGCCCACGCGCAATGCGGTGGATTCGTCGAGCACCGGGGTGGTCTGCTCGATTTCGTGGGCGAGGTGCGCGTCGGCCGCTGCCAACTCCTCAGGTGTGGGGAGCGGAATGTTGTCGCCGTAGAACCAATTCGACAACTTCGAGCGCAGTCGGTTGCGGCCAGCCTTCTTGTTCTTGACGCCGTTGGCATCCTCAGCCACCGGCAACGGCAGCGGAGCGATCTCGGGCTTCGACAGCAGCACGGCTCGTTCCTCAACCGAGATGGCGCCGTGGATCTCGATGAACTCGCCGTGGGGAAGGCGCAGGATCTGGCCCGTCTCGCGGCCATGCAGCAGCTTGTCGCGGTCGCGACGCTGCAGCGACAAGCAGATGCGCTTGGTGATCACGAAGGCGATAGGCGGCAGCACGAAGATCCCGATGCGCAGGAACCAGGTGATCGCGTTGACCGACACGTCGAAGAAGCGGGCGATGAGGTCGTTGCCGCCACCGATCCACAGCAGGATGTAGAAGGTCAGCGCCATGACGCCGATACCGGTGCGCGTCGGGTTGTTGCGCGGCCGGTCAAGGATGTGGTGTTCCTTGGTGTCGCCGGTCACCCAGTTCTCGAGCCACGGATACAAGGCCATGGCGGTGAACACCAGTCCGGGCACGACCGCTGCCGGTATGAGGATGTTCCAACTGATCGTGAAGCCAAATATCACCGTTTCCACGTTGGGCATCATGCGCAGCGCGCCCTCGAGCCAGCCGATGTACCAGTCAGGCTGGGAGCCTGCCGTCACCTGGTCGGGGGTGTACGGACCGTAAGCCCAGATGGGGTTGATGGTCACCAGACCTGCGATGAGGGTGGTGATGCCGAAGACCGCGAAGAAGAAGCCGCCGGCCTTGGCCATGTAGATCGGCATCAGGCGATAGCCCACGACGTTTTCGTTGGTGCGTCCTGGACCGGGGAATTGGGTGTGCTTCTGGTACCAGACCATGATGAGGTGCGCGGTCACCAGCGCCAGGATGATGCCTGGAACCAGCAGGATGTGCACCGCGTAGAGCCTGGAGATGATGTCGGTGCCAGGGAACTCGCCACCGAACACGAACCACGACAGGTAGGTTCCCACCAGCGGGATCGAAAGCATGATGCCCTGCGCGATCCGCAGGCCGGTGCCGGAAAGCAGGTCGTCAGGCAGCGAGTAGCCGGCGAATCCGGCCACGAGTGCCAGCGTCAGCAGCCCGACGCCGATCAGCCAGTTGAACTCGCGCGGCTTACGGAAAGCGCCGGTGAAGAAGATGCGCAGCAGGTGCACCGAGATCGCCGCGACGAAGAACAGGGCGGCCCAGTGGTGAATCTGGCGCATGAGCAAGCCGCCGCGGATGTCGAACGAAATGTCCAGCGTGGAGGCGTAGGCCTCGGACATCTCGACGCCCTTGAGCGGTGCGTAGGAGCCGTCGTAGATCACTTCCACCATGCTCGGCTTGAACCAGAACGTGAGGAAAGTTCCCGACAGCAGGATCACGATGAACGAGTACAGGGCGATCTCGCCCAGCATGAAGGACCAGTGATCGGGGAAGACCTTGCCCAGACTGCGCTTGAAGAAGTTGGCAGAGGCGAACCTGTCGTCGACGTAGGTCGCCGCCTTCTCGCCGGCCTTGACTGTGGCGCTCATCAGCGGTCACGCTCCCAGAAGCTCGGGCCGACAGGTTGGTCGAAGTCGCTCCGTGCAATGAGGAAGCCTTCTTCGTCCACCGAGATCGGCAGTTGTGGCAATGCGCGCGCCGCGGGCCCGAACACGACGTTGCCTGAGTCACTGAGGTCGAAAGTCGACTGGTGACACGGGCACAACAAATGATGGGTCCGTTGCTGGTAGAGCGCAATCGGACAACCGACGTGGGTACAGATCTTCGAAAAAGCGAGGATGCCTTGGTAGTCCCAGCCCTCGCCCTGCTGGCTCTGAATGTCCTCGGGAGCCATGCGCACCAGGATGATCGCCGCCTTGGCCCGGGCGTTGAGGTTGCCCTCCTCGTGCTGTACCTCGACGAGATCGGCGGGCATGGCAGAAATCACACCGCCGATGGGGACATCGGCGGGACGAACGGGGCGCTCGAGCGGATCGGTGACGATGCGCGAGCCCTCCTCCCACAGCGTCTCCTTCAGCACGCCTATGTCGAGCGGTCCCGGTGCCAGATCGCGCAGCATCACCACGAGGGGGATAGGGAACAGCCCCATCGCCAGCAGCAGGCTACGCCGGATGATCTTGCGCTGGCCGAAGCCTGACTCATCGGCGCCGTTCCAGAAGACCTCGGAGGCCTCCTCGCGCTCCTTCGGGGTGCTCGTCAGCGAGTGGCGCAGCTGCACCACCTCTTTGTCGGGCATGAGCTTCTTGGCCCACTGAATGGCGCCCGCGCCGATGAAGAAGATTGCCAGGCCGAACGTGACGCCGAGCGCGGTGTTGCTGGCGTTGATCGTTGCGGCAAAGAACGGTACCGCCCAGGTGTCGGTGGTGGGGATTTGTACGAACGCCACCACGAACAGCACCGTCATCAGGGCAGACGCCAGGAACATGAGGGCGACTTGCCGCTCGGCCCGCTTCGCGGCGCGCGGATCGATGTCGGTTTGGCGGGGGCGGTGCGGCGGGAGGCCGGGGATGTCGTGGCCTTGGTTGGTGGCCACGACCTCGGCGCCGGTGGCGGTCGAGGATTCCGGCGACTCTGCGGCGGGTGTGTTGTCGGTCATCGAACCCTAGCTCCGATCCAGACAGCAACTGCTACGAACAAGACGATGCCCACCAGCCAGGCGAAGAGGCCATCGCCGACCGGGCCGAGGCTACCGAGGTCCTGCCCTGCCGGGTTGGGGGCGGTACGCAGGTCGTCGATGTACGCCAGGAGGGCCTGCTTCTCTTCCACGGTCAGTGAGGCGTCGCTGAATACCGGCATCTGCTGTGGGCCGGTCAGCATCGCTTCGTAGATCTGCTGCGGGGTGGCGTCGAGCAGGCTGGGTGCATAGGCGCCGTCGCTGAGGGCACCGCCGCGGCCTGCGAAGTTGTGGCACTGCGAGCAGTTGGTGCGGAAGAGTTCGCCACCCTCGGCCACGCTGGCCTCGGAGAAGTCCAACTGCTCTTCGGTCGGGCTCGCCGGGCCGGGGCCCAGGGAGGCGATGTAGGCCGCGAGCGCCTCGGTCTCTTCCGGGGTGTACTCGACCGACTTCACAGGGGCCTGCGCGGCCGGTCCGGCCAGTGGCATGCGACCGGTGGACACCTGGAAATGCACCGATGCGGCACCCACGCCGATGAGGCTGGGGCCGCCGTTGCCGCCATTGTTGACTGTTGCCCCGTCGATGCCTTCGGCGTTCAGGCCGTGGCAACTGGAGCAGCCTTCGAGGAAGAGCTTGCGCCCTTCCTCGAGTTGGGCCGACGTAGCGGTCTCAGTAGGTGCGGCCGAAGCCTTCGATTGAGCGTTGAGCACGGCATAGGTCACCCCCACCGCCACCAGTGCAACAACGACGGCGATGAGTGCCGCCCATCGGCTGCGTCGCACGGACGTTGCGCTACTCACGATCTGCCCCATTCTGCTTCGAGGAACCCAAACCATTGTCTAGCGGATAGTGCGCCCGGCAACCCTGAGCCTCGCCGGGTTTCGGCTACTCGCATCGTGTCACCGAATCAGGTAGATCACGGTGAACAGAGCAATCCAGACCACGTCGACGAAGTGCCAGTAATACGACACGACCACCGCCGACGTCGCCTGTTCATGGGTGAATCTTTTGGCCGCGTAAGTGCGGCCCAACACGAACAGGAAGGCGATGAGTCCCCCCGTCACGTGTAGACCGTGGAATCCGGTGGTGAGGAAGAAGGCCGAGCCGTAGGCCGAGCTGCTCAGTGTGAGCCCTTCGTGGGCTAGTTCGGCGTACTCGAACACCTGGCCGGCGATGAAGACCGCGCCCATGATGAAGGTGATGATGAACCACTTGCGCAGGTTCCTCACGTCCCCTCGCTCGGCGGCGAAAACACCCAACTGGCAGGTGACTGAGCTGAGCACCAGGATCGTGGTGTTCGCGGCCGCGAAGGGAACGTTGAGCATCTCCGAGTCGGTCGCCCACACCTCCGGATTCACCGACCGCAGCGTGAAGTACATCGCGAACAGCGCGGAGAAGAACATGAGTTCGCTGCTCAGCCACACGATGGTGCCGACAGCCACCATGTTCGGCCGGTTCACCGGCGCTTCTGGTGACGTCTGGTTCTTGACAGCAGTTGCAGTAGCCACGGGCGCATTCTGGCAGGTATCCGTTGATTAGACAGTCCGACCCCCCGACTCGGTGAAGTTTTGGCGGTGCTCGGGGTAGCATCGTGGGCAGCAGGTCAGCCTGAATCCTCCGTCCCAACCGCCCTAACCCACCCGTGAGGTAAGCGATGAAACACGAGGACACCACCTCTGAGCTGTCGATCCTCGTCTACAGCAGCAACCGTGACGTCCGGGCGCAGGTGATGACCGCCCTGGGCCGGCGCCCGGCGGCGGATCTCCCCGAAGTCGTCATCACCGAGACCGCAACCGAACCCGCCACGGTGGCCGCAATGGACGCCGGGGGTATCGACCTGGCGATTCTTGACGGTGAGGCCTACCCAGGGGGCATGGGGATGTCGCGAGCGCTCAAGGACGAGATCTTCCAATGCCCGCCGATTCTGGTTCTCACAGGACGCCCCCAGGACGCTTGGCTTGCGACCTGGTCGCGCGCTGACGCCGTCGTGCCGCGGCCGCTCTCACCGTTCGACCTGGCTCGGGCGGCTGCCGAACTGCTGCGGCGGGGCATTGCCGCGTCGCCCGCAACATGACCGCACTGTTCAACTGGTCGGGCGTCCTGACGTCGTTGATCAATGGTGAGTCCCTTGAGGCGCACACGTGTCGTGCCGCTATGGGGCAGATCGTGGCGGGCGAGGCGACACCGGCGCAAATCGCTGGGTTCGTGGTCGGTCTGCGGGCCAAGGGCGAGACGCCGGAGGAGGTCGACGGTCTGGTCGAGGCGATGCTGGCAGTCGCCGTGCCGCTGGAATACTCGGGGCCTGCCCTCGACATCGTGGGCACCGGCGGCGACCGCTCGAATTCCGTGAACATCTCGACGATCTCGGCGATCGTGGCCGCTGGTGCGGGCGCCACGGTCATCAAGCATGGGAACCGGGCGGCGTCGTCGGCGTGCGGCTCCGCCGACGTGCTGACTGAGTTGGGCGTCAAAGTCGACATGGGTCCAGACGGCGTGCTCGCCTGCGTTGAGGAGGCCAACATCGGCTTCTGCTTCGCCCCGGTGTTCCACCCCGCCATGCGCCACGCGGGTCCGCCGAGGCGCGAACTGGGCATCGCCACGGTGTTCAACATCCTTGGACCGCTGGCCAATCCGGCGCAACCCTCGGCCTCTTTGGTGGGTTCGGCCGATGCCCGGATGGCGCCACTGATCGCGCAGGTGTTCGCTGGCCGGGGGCTGCGGGCCATGGTCGTGCGCGGCACCGACGGGCTGGACGAAGTGACGGTCGAATCTGCCACGGATGTTTGGGATGTGACAGGCGTCGGGGTGCGGGGCGACAGCGTCGACCCGACCGGGGCCGGTCTGCGGACTCAGGACGCGGCTCTGTTGGCTGGCGGCGACGCCGCGTACAACGCCCAGGTGGCACGTGAGGTGCTCGACGGCGCCGACGAGGGTGCCATGAGCGCGGTACGCACCGCCGTGCTGCTCAACACCGGACTCGCTTTGGTGGCCTGGGACGCGGCAACCGGCGAAGGCCAGTACGGGCCCGTATCCGATTCGGCAACCGAACGGCTGGCTCGCGCGGTGCCGGTGGCCGCCGAATCCATCGACTCAGGCCGGGCGCGCGACGTGCTCGACCGCTGGGTGGGGCTCTCTGCGACCTTCGGCTGAGGTCGTGCTCGCCAGCGCGTGCCGGTCGCGGGCGGCCGCACCGAGCGGCAAGGCCCAAGGCTGATCGACCGCGATCAGCCGCACGTTGGGTGAATCGAGCCACGTCAGCAACAGGTCGGCCTCCGCCGGGAGGCTCGCCGGACCGGGGCCGTCCGGGGGATCGACGTGCTCTGCCATCGCGAGCAGCGACGTCATCACCGCCATTGCGTCGCTGTGGGCCTCGCTCACGGCTGCACCGGCGAGGCGGCCGTGGCGAATCACGTGGATGTGCCAGGCGCTGTCGACGAGTTCGGCTGCAACGACCTGGCCGAGGTCGGTTAACGTTTGGCGGCGCTGACTCTGGTCGACCACGCGCAGGAATGCAGTCAGTCGGTTGAGCCACGCGGACGCTTCTTCGTAGCGTTGCTGCGCGCTGAGATCCCGGATCTTGGCCATCACGGCGCCTGTGGCCTCGGCAGTGTTGTGCGTCAGGGCCTCGCGCGCGGACTCAACCGCAACCTGGTAGTCGTCGAGGGCCTGCCCGCCCAGGCACGGTGCGGCGCATCGACCCAGGGCGTGGAGCCCGCAGGGGGTGCGGTTGGATCGTGCACTCAGCCGCTCAGAGCAGGTGCGCAGCGAAGTGGCCAGTTGCATCACCTCGACCACCTCGTCGGCTGTTCGGCGCGAGACGGGTCCGAGATACACCGCGCCGGCATCGCGGTCGTTCTTGGGTGTCTTGACCAGGCTGAGCCGGGGTGCGGGCTCAACGGTGAGCTTGAGCCAGCGGCCGCGTTCCGGGAAACGGGAACGGCGGTTGTAGCGCGGCTTCCGCTCAGCGATCAGCCGCAGTTCCCGCACGGCTGCCTCCAGCGGAGTCGCGCACACGATGGGCGTCACAGTTGTTGCGAGGGCCACCATCTCGGCCATCCGGGTGCGTTGCTCACTTGCGGTGAAGTAGGTGCGCACCCGGGTCCGGATGTTCTTGGACGTGCCGACGTACAGCGATTCGCCGGTGGCATCTTGGAATACGTAGACCCCCGGCGCAGCCGGGAGGCCATCGGCGAGGCCGCGTTTGCGCCGCTGTGCACTGGTGACGTTCCCCGAGTAGTTCAGCACGTCTTCCAACGAGGTGGCGCCCAGGTTGCCGACCCGCTCCAATAGGCCGTGGAGCACATCAACCGTGGCCCGGGCATCGTCGAGCGCGCGGTGAGTTGGGCGGGTTTCGGCCCGGAAGTGCTGGGCCAGAGTGGCCAACTTGTGGTTGGGGACCTCACCTCGGGGCAGGATTGCCCGGGAGAGTCGCACGGTGTCGAGGACGACCGGCGGAGCCCACTCGTATCCCAAGGCGTCGGCTGCGTGGCGCAGGAATCCCATGTCGAACGGTGCGTTGTGAGCCACCATGACCGCCCCGCGGGCGAACTCAAGAAAGGCCGGCAGTGCCGCATCCAGGCGCGGCGCGGTCGCAACCGTGGCGTTGCTGATGCCGGTCAGCACCGCGATGTAGGCGGGGATCGGCACACCGGGATTGACGAGCGTGGCGAACTCACCGACGACATCACCGCCACGCACTCTCACGGCGCCAATTTCGGTGATACCCAGGGACGAGGGTGACGTGCCGGTGGTCTCAAGGTCGACGATGCAGAAGTCGACCGTGTGCAGCGGCGTGCCAATGTCCTCGAGAGTGGTCTGCCCGGCAGTCATGCGCGTCACGCTAGTTCAGCGGTCCGACACCGGGGCGAAACGCGCCGGACGCAGGGCTAGGCTGAGTGAACGACGTATTGGGCGCGGTGGCGCACGGCCACTCGCAGCACGGGCGGACTGATTGCGGTCTGCCCCACGACGCCATGAAGGTGCTGGTGCTGCGCGATGACAAGAGAAGGTGATGGTCCCCATGGCAGTTGCACTTCCCGGCGACACCAGTCGGTGGCGGTGTGCCCGCTGCGGCAACCTCACGCGTTTCGATGTGGTGCGCAGCCGACGGACCTCCGAGTATTGGCACTTCGACCTTGGCGGGGACGTCGCGGTGGAATCGTCTGACTTGCTCCGGGAAGTGGTGGAGCAAGTCATCTGCCGTTGGTGCGGCGCCGACGACTCGATCGAGTTGGTGGCCCGGCCGGACGCCGGCGGGCCATCGGAGGAACCGGCACGGTGACGTCCGGCCTCGCCTTGGCCACGCCGAGCCTTTCCGGTGTGACGATCCTCGACCTCACCCGGCTGCTGCCGGGCAATTATGCGTCGCTGCTGCTGTACGGACTCGGTGCCACAGTGATCAAAATCGAGGAACTCACCGGCGATGGCACCCGATTGGCCCCGCCGTTCACCGCCAACGGGGAGTCCGGTGCGAATCTCGTGCTCAATCGGGGGAAATCCTCGGTGGCGCTTGATCTGAAGTCAGAAGCGGGGGCCGACGTATTGCGCAGGTTGATCTCCTCCGCCCCGGTTGTACTCGATTCCTTCCGTCCCGGAGTGCTCGACCGGCTGGGTTTCTCCGATCACGCCCTCGCCGAGTTGAATCCGACGTTGGTGCACGTGAGCCTGACTGCATACGGCGGCGACGGGCCCTATCGAACGCTGCCGTCCCACGATCTGAACGTGCAGGCGCTTGCGGGGCTGGTCGGATTGAGTGTTGATGACGACGGACGGCCTGCGATGCCCGCCGTGCAGGCAGCCGACTTGGCCACCGGATTGCAGGCCGCGCTCGCCGTGATGTCGGGTCTGCGGGCGGTGGATCATGGTGCCCAGGGGTACCGGGCCGAAGTCGCCATGGCGGACGCCGCACTGTCGTTGACGACCTTGGCGGCCGGGCACCTCGCAGCGGGCGAGGGCTCGCTGCCTCGCCCCCGCGACATGCTCACCGGCGCGTTGGCCTGCTACTCCGTATATGAGTGCGCGGATCACCAATGGCTGGCGGTGGGTGGCCTGGAGCCGAAGTTCTTCTCGCGGATGTGCGACCTGATGGGCGTGCCTGAGTTCGCCCCCCGGCAGTACGACCTGGCCGAGCAGGCGCAGTTGCGGGCCGACCTCGCGGCCACCTTCGCGACGCGACCGCGGGCGGCTTGGCTGGAACTACTCATGGCCGACGACACTTGCGTCACACCGGTCAACGACGTCGCCGAGGCTTTCGCCGATCCAAACGCGGTGCAGCGTGAGGTGATCGTCGACGCAGCGCGCCAGGACGGCGGGGCGGCGCCAGTGGTGCGCGCGGTGCCCTGGCTGCCGGAATCGCCGGGCGCCTCAGTCGCTCCGCTTGGGGCCAACGCCGTCGACGTGTTGACGTCCCTGGGGCTGACCGCCCAAGAGGTCGCCGAACTGCGCGACAGAGGAGTTGTCGGAGGTACCTCCTAGCGTCTGTCGAGTCAGACGGCGGCTGGCCAGCTGAACCCAGCAGGGGTCTCGCGGGCTGGTCGATGATTGCTACTGAGCAAGGGAGACCTCATGAGTTTCGACCGCATGAGTACCGACCAGGCGGGCGCGGGCACCGGTTCGGCACCGCTGCACATCGATTGCGGCGAATGCGCCATGCGCAACCTCGCCTGCGACGATTGCGTGGTCTCGGTGCTCCTCGGGAGCCCGAACCAGGGATTGGACGACGAGGAGCAGCGGGCGATCGCGGTGTTGGCGGATTCCGGATTGGTGCCACCGCTGCGGCTCGTGCGAGGAGGGCGGGACGACCAGGATCCCGATGTCCACAGTTCGGGGCGGTATCGCCAGCGTCCGCCTGCCGCCGCGGGATAGGCTGGGTCCACCCGAATGAAGGGGGTACACCGTGCCCAAGCGTGGCAGTTCCGCGAGTAGTCGCGGGGCCCGTGCGGTCGGTGTCCTCCTCGCTGCTGGCCTGCTGCTGGTGCCCGCCGCTGCCACGGTTCACGCCGACCCCGGCGCCATCGCGCAGGTGCGCAGCCAACTGCAGGAATTGGAGCGCGCCAGCGCTGCCGCAGCCGAGCGGGTGAACGGTGCCAAGGCAGTGCTCGCCCGGTCGCAGGAACGCTTGGCGGTGTTCAGTCGGCAGGTGACCGCATCCCGCATCGAGCTTGCGAACCAACAGCGCAACCTCGAGGCCATGGCGCGGCAGTTATATGTGGACGGCGTTTCGGGCAGCCCCACGCTGACTTTCGCCCTTGACGACCCCAACCAGTTCCTGGCCGATCTCGATCGGCTCGCCGCCGCGACGTCGAATCAGTCGACCGTGGTCGCCAACGCCCGCGAGCAGGCCCTGTCTCTCAAGGTCTCCGCCGATGCCCTTGAACGCGAGCAGGAGCGCCTCAGCGCGGCAACGGAACAGCTCGGAGTGCTCCAAGCGGAGGCTGACCAGCGGGTAGCCGAAGCTCGGGCACTCCTCTCCTCGCTGGAGGAACAGGAACGGCAGCGCCTCATCGCCGAGGCAGAGGCCGAACGGGAGCGCGAGCGCGCGGAGGCCGCGGCACTGCTCGCGGCGAGGGAGGCAGCCGCGGCCTCGAATCCACCCACGGTCGGGTCAACCGGGGTAGACCCGTTGTCGCGGCCGGACCAGCCGGCATCGTCGCCGCCGGCCAACCGAGCCGAGGCCGTGATGCGCGCGGTCAACTTCGCCCTGTCCAAGGTCGGCGGCCCCTACGTCTGGGGTGCCAGCGGCCCGACTGCCTACGACTGCAGCGGCTTGACCCAGGCGGCCTGGGCCCAATCCGGCGTCGCCCTGACCCACTACTCGGGAACGCAATACGCCGAAACTCGGCCAGTGCGTTTCGACGACCTGCAAGCCGGCGACCTGCTCTACTTCTACTCGATTCACCAGCACGTGGGTATCTACATCGGAGACGGAAGGTTCGTGCACGCGGCGAACCCCCTGGATGGCATCCGACTCGATTCCCTCAACGACTACTACCGCGACAATCTTGTCGCAGCATCGCGGCCAGCAGCGTGACGGCCGCCTCGGACGTCGGCCGAACTCTGGTCGTCACCAACGACTACCCGCCCCGGGCCGGAGGAATCCAGGCATTCGTCCAGGGCCTCGTGAGCCGGCAGCCGCCGGAATCGATCACGGTATACGCGCCGAAATGGCGCGGTGCCGAGGAATTCGACGAGCAACAGCAGTTTGAAGTGGTGCGGCACCCGAGGTCGCTGATGTTGCCCGAACCCTTCGTGATTTCGAGGGCCACGGAACTGCTGCGCGAGCGCGAGGCGACGAGGGTGCTGTTCGGCGCTGCCGCACCGCTGGGGTTGATGGCCCCGTCGCTGCGCAAGGCCGGGGCCGAGCACATCGTGGCGCTCACCCATGGGCACGAAGCAGGGTGGGCGATGCTGCCGGGCGCACGCCAGGCGTTGCGCCGCATCGGCAATTCAGTGGATACGGTCACCTACCTCGGGGAGTACACCCGCAGTCGGATCTCCGGTGCGCTGTCGAGACAGGCTCGAGTCCGCATGCGCCGGTTGGTGCCGGGTGTCGACGATGTCGCGTTTCACCCCCGCAATCGTGACGACGGCCGCCGAGTGCGTGCCAACTACGGCCTGGCCGACCGCCCGGTCGTCGTCTGCGTTTCGCGGCTGATGCCGCGCAAGGGCCAGGACACCATGATCGAAGCGATGCCGTTGATCAAGCGGAAGGTGCCCGATGCGGCTCTGCTGATCGTCGGCGGCGGTCCCTACAAGCCCAAGCTCGAGGAGCTCGTCGCCAAGAACGGCTTGCACAACGACGTTGTGCTCACCGGCACTGTTCCCTGGGCCGAGTTGCCCGCTCACTACGCGGCCGGCGACGTGTTCGCCATGCCGTGCCGCACCCGCAACCGCGGACTTGACGTCGAAGGCCTCGGAATCGTCTACCTGGAGGCCAGCGCGACGGGGCTGCCGGTGGTGGCGGGAGACTCCGGCGGCGCCCCGGACGCTGTGGTCGAAGGCGAGACCGGCTACGTGGTGCGGGGCGGTGACCCCGCGGCAGCCGCGCAGCGGGTGGCTGCGCTGCTCCAGGATCCGGAGGGGTCCGCGGCAATGGGCGCGCGCGGTCGGGAATGGATCGAACGGTACTGGCGCTGGGAGCTGATCTCCAAGCGTCTATCAGAGTTGTTGGCCGGCATCGACCCGGATGTCTCGCCGGACGACTGAGGCGACGGCGAGCGCGGTGGCGGCCACCACCAGCGCGATGCGAATCACCTGCAACGCGCTGGCGAGGTCATCGCCGTTGATCAGTTCGGTGTAGAGCGGCGGATAGATCGCCTGCGTCACGACTGCGGCGGCGCACACCAGGGCCGCGGGCCCTCGCATGCGGGTGCCAGGCGTCGCGAGGCAGACCGCGGCCACTCCGACCAGCCAGATCGAGTACTGCGGGGAGAAGACCCTACTGGCCATCACGGACACCAGCACTGCGGCAAATGCGACGTCTGGGCCCGGCACCTCCTCGAGGCGGCCACGTACGCGCAGGAGAGCTAGCCAACCGAGCAGGCCGAGTCCCACGATCGTTGCCGCCGTTCCCGCGGCGCCGGCGCCAGCGACGTCAAGTTCCATCGAGCCGTACCGAAAGACCACGTCGATCTCGGCGCCGAGAGCGTTGGCGATGACGAACGGAATTCCGGCGACACTCTCAATCTGCAGTCCACGTTCAGATTGGCCTCGAAGAAAGGAAAGTGCTTGATCTCCAAATATCAACCTAAGGGTCACCGTTGAGGCGATGAGGGTAATCGCGACTGCAAGGGTGCCGACCAGCAACTGAGAGCGGCGCAGGGCGGCAACCGCGATGACGGGCCAGACCTTCAGCGCGGCGCCCAATCCAATGAGCGCACCTGAGACAGCAGGGTGTCGGCCCGCCAGCAGCAGCGCGCCCATCACGGCTGCAGTGGGAAACACGTCGAACCGAGTCAGGAAGACCGGACCCACGATCGCGGCAGCGCCGGCCCAGAGCCAAGCTCCCGCCCACCGGTTGCGGCGCTGCGCGGCCACGAGCAGGGCTACCAAGGCCATCGTGTCGGCGGCGAGCGCGATGGCCATGAAACCGAAGTCGTAGCGCGGTCCCAGCAGCCCCAGCAGGAACAGTGGCGCGGCCAACGGCGGGTACTGCCACATGGGATCGTCGGACGGAAACTCTCCTGCTGCGAGTGCGTCGGCCCATAGGGCGTAGAGATTGACATCGTTGATAACGAGGTGCCCTAGCGGATAGGGCGTACCCCCGAACGGGATGAGGGCAACGACGGCGCGACTGGCGACGAACAGCGCGGCAATCGCCAGGATCTTCGCTCGGGCGGACAAGGCTAGGGGAGTTGCTCAGTGTGATCTTTGAGTAGCCCCAGCCGAAGTGCTGCCATGAGTGCCTGGGCGCGGTTGGCAGCGCCAAGTTTGTCGTAGAGCTTCGAGATGTGGGTCTTGGTGGTGGAGTCCGAGATGTAGAGCTGTCGGGAGATCTGCGCCACCGATAGACCATCCGCCAACAGGCCCAGCACCTCCGTTTCCCGGGGGCTCAGTTGCGGCCCGGCGGGGCTGAGCCGGCGCCGCATCGCCTCGGCCAGGTCCTTCGCGCTGAATGATCCCGGGAGGGAGGCAGCATGCCGGGCGGCGGCGACGACGTCCTCTGACGGGGCGTTCTTGGGCACGAACGCCGACGCCCCGGCCTCCAAGGCTTGAAAGAGTTGCTCGTCGCCGGCATACATTGTGAGGATCACGACGCCGATGTCCGGGTGCGCCTCACGCACCTTTCGGGTGGCATCGATGCCGGATCCGTCAGGCAGGCGCACGTCGAAAATGGCGACGTCGGGGGTCAACAGGCCGACCAGACGCATGGCCTCGGCGACGGTGTCGGCCTCGCCCACGACCTCGAAGTCTGACTGCCGCTCGAAGGCTCGGCGCAGGCCTTGGCGAATGATCTCGTGATCGTCGATCAGCAGGACGGATATCGTCACGCGCTCGCTCCTCGTTGCAGGTGCATTGTGTTGTCGGCCGCTGACTCTGTCAGGGTAGAAGTGGGCACCACGTAGTCGCCGACGGTGAGATCCACCACGGTACCTCCGCCAACTCGTTGGCGGACATCGAGTCGACCGCCGATCCTGACTGCACGCTCACGCATGATGTCTAGACCGTAGCTGTCGCCGCGCTTGCCCCGTAGACCGACGCCATCGTCCGCGACCCGCACGAAGGCGCGCGGCGGTGAGGTGCGCAGGGTGACCCAGAGGTTCTTGGCCCGGGAGTGCCGTCGGGCGTTCGTGATGGCCTCCTGCACGATGCGCATGATTTCAACCTCGATGTCGGCGGGCAGGCGAGTGGCATCCTCCTCAAGCACCAGGTGGACGGTGATGCCGCCCCGGGTGCCGATTTGGCGCACGTAGGTGGACAACGACGAACCCAGGCCAAGGCCGGGTTCCACGCCGCTGCGCAACTCGAAGATGCTCAACCTCAGTTCGGAGACGAGGCGGGTGAGTTCCTCCCGGATCGTCGCCAGATCAGCCGCCAGCGCGGGATCTTGCTCCCGGTGGGTCACGTCGTCGACCACGTAGGCCAGACCGGCGATTTCCTGCGCGATGCCGTCGTGAATCTCCCGCGCGAGCCGGCGCCGCTCCTCGGTGGTGGCCATGGACCGCACGTCGCCGAAGACAAAGGCGGTGTCCAGCATCAGCGAGGACTTGTCCACGAGGTCGCTGGCGGTGGCTAGTTGCTCGTCGGTCCATGGCGTTGTGCGCTGGAGGGTGACCAACCCAACCCGAGTGCGTCCGACTGCCACCGGGACGATGGCTCTGAACGCACGGTGCGCGCCGGGGTCCGTGGAGGTTCCCGTGGCAAGCCAGACCATGGACTGCGCCGCGCTGCCCTCCTCATCGACCCGGCGCATGAGCCATGAATCGGGGTCTGGGTACCAGGGGAGGGCATCACCGCCGCTGACGGCGAGCGGTTGCGGTGGGCCGTCGTCGTCGATCCGCAGCACGGCTGCCTGGTCGAAAGGCACCGAGCGTCCGATCAGGTCGAGCATGGTCGTCGCGGCGGTCACGTCGTCGAGGGCTGTGGGCAGGCTGCGGGTCACCTCACGCAGCTGGACGAGTAGTTGGTAGGCCGCCTGGTAGCGGTCGCCGACGTGACGGCGACGGCGGATGAGGACGCGCGACCAGCCCGCGGCCAGGACTGCCAGCGCGGCGACGAGGTACCACTGAGCCAGCGTGACGAACTCGTTCCACGTCGGCCAGGCTCCTCCGACTCCGGTGGCCAGCAGCAGTGCGACGCCGCTGGCAGCAAGGCCCGCGAGACCGATGACGATGCCGTACGCCACTCCCGCTGTTGCCCCGGCCGCCAACAGATAGGGCAGGAAGTAGGGATTGAACGGCTCGGCTATTCCTAGGAAGAGCCCGGCCACAGTCAGTTCGAGGATGGTCCACCACGGTGCGGATCCGCCCCAGCGGATGCCTTTGAGGCCAACGGTCAGGGTGAGGCCGCCGAGCAGCAATGCGAGGTTCCAGCTCTGGTCGAGCAGTCCCTGGGCAGCGGACACGACGATTCCGACGACGACTGCTGCCAACCGAACTGCGACCCCTGTGCGATACACCCATCCCGCCTGGGTGAGCCGATCCACCCAGGAGGCGCTCGGGCGTTCTGTCATGGGAGTCAGATTGCCACGTTTGACACCTCGGAGCCATCCCTTCAGCCGATGGGACTCCTCCTAATGACCGATGAGGGCGGCCCCATCGGTTGATCGACGTGCCTCGAACGCCATCGAAGGCGGCGCAACCTGGGACCTGCTGATGGCTCTGGTGCCGAGGGCGGGGACGATTCGAGTACCAAGGCGTCGGCGATCTGGCTGACGGCAAGCGACCATGGATGGTCGGGCCAGTCCCGCACCAGGTGCCGACCCCGTCGCGCGGCGAGTGCCAGCTCCGCCGCTTCCGGAAGTGCGCAGATCGCCGGATGCCCCACTTGGCCGGTGAGCTCTGCGAGTGCCGATGGATTCAGAACGGCACGGCGGTTCACGATCAGCACCAGGCGGTGGGTGTCGATGCCGAGGAGTTGCAGGGTCCGGAGCGCGATCGTGGCCGCCTGGAGGTGGTGCTCGTCATCGTTGACGACCATCAGGAGAGAGTCGGCTGAGTCGATCGCCGCCACGTTCGCCTCCGACAGTGACGTCCCGGCATCGACCACCGTGAGCGCGTGAGTCGCTTTGGCGCAGCCGAGGGCTGTGGCGCATTCGTCTTCCGAGATGCCCTCCGCGACCAGTGGGTCCACCGGGCTCGCGATCACATTGACGCCGAACGGGGTGGGCGTGAAGAGCCCCATCAGAGAGTCGGCCCCTTCAAGCGTGCCCACGTCGGCCAGGCTGGTCGGGGCTGCCAGGCCCAGCATCGCCACCAAGTTGCCGAATGGCAGGTGGAAGTCGAGTAGGGCCACCGACCGAGGGTCGTGCAGTCCGCTAGCGCAGCGCATCGCCACTGCGATCGCCACGGTGGTAGTTCCCGCTCCACCCCGAGGCGAGAAAACGACGACTGACCTCGCACTTTGCACCATCGGACTTCCCCCATTCCTCCGCACGCTCGTGGCATGCATCGTGAGGTCAGCCTAGAGGGCGCAGCGCCTTCGGCCGCGGGAGTTATCCACAGTGGATGGCATCACTGTGGCGCGCGCCTAGTGGCGGGCGAGATCCGCTGCACCGACGATGCCGGCGTCGTTGCCCAGTTCGGCGAGGCGAAGTTCGGGGGGCTCGCGGTGTTGCCGCCCGGTGAGGTTGTCGAGGAACGAGGCGCGAGTGGGGACGAAGAGCAAGTCGCCAGCCTCGGAGACTCCGCCACCGATCACGAATGCCTCCGGATCCAGCACGGCAGCCAAGTCGGCCATACCGCGACCGAGCCATTCGCCGGTGACCGCGAATGCTTCCAGAGCAACCGGATCTCCCATCCTGGCCGCCTCGGTGATGTGGGCCCCGGCAACGCCTTCTGGCGTGCCGTCCCCCAGGCTCAACAGCACCTTGGCCTCATCGCGCCGGTCGGAGGCGAGTTCGCGCGCAGCGCGCACGAGGGCATTACCGCTGCCGTACTGTTCCCAACAGCCGCGCAGGCCGCAGCCGCACAGACGTCCGCCAGGTGCCACGCACAGATGGCCGACTTCGGCTGCCATGCCGTGACTGCCCCGGTACAGCCTGCCGCCGAAGATCAGGCCGCCGCCAATTCCGGTGCCGACCGTCACCGCGATGACATCCAGCGCCCCGCGGCCTGCGCCGTACCTGCGTTCGCCCCAGGCTGCGGCGTTCGCATCGTTCTCGATCACGGTCGGAAGGCCGCTGGCTCGCTCGATCAGGATCTTCAGCGGCGCATCGGTCCAGCCGAGATTCGGCGCCAGCAACACGCGGGACCGTGCGGTGTCCACGAAGCCTGCGGTTCCCACTCCGATAGCCGCGATCTTGTGGCGCGACGCAAGTTCGGAGATTGCATCGTTGACGATGCCCATGACGGCGTCGAGGTCCCGATTAGGCGTTCGGCGTCTGGTGCGGGTGAGGATCTTGCCATCCTCATCGACTACGCCGGCGGCGATCTTGGTGCCGCCGATGTCAACACCGATTGTGAGGCTCATGTTGGATCCCGATCCTTGCGAGGCGATTGCGGCCGCATCCCCAGCCACGTGGCGCGGGGTGGATGAGCCGTTTCGGACGAACTGCTCCTAGTCTGGCGCGCTACCGGGGTCGGTTGCGCGCTGCTAGCGATTCCAGCGCGGAGTTGAGCGCCGTGGTGACGGAGGCCATCGACTCTGCCAGGCCCCGCGACATCTGAGGCTGCACCGTGCGCATCACATCAAGTCCGCGGCAGAGCGGGCAGTAGTCGCACACGGACTGATGCGCGAACCACTGCTGCGAATCGGTCGAGGGGGGTTGCGCGTTCTCGGCTGAAGACGTCGACGCGGTGGGAGCGTCGCCGCCGGCCGTCGTGTCACCAGACGCCATGGCGGAGAGAGTTTCGGTCGCCTCGTTGGCGATGTCGCGCAGTGTGTCGGTGAGCCCGGATTCGTTGGACCACGCAGTGACGGCTGCCGCTAGCCGAAGTGCCTCTGAGATCGCCGAACTGGCGGAGCCGGCTGAACCCGCCGAGCCGGCTCGAACCCGCGGAGCCGGCTGAACCCGCCGAGCCCGCTGAACCCGCCGAGCCCGAGCCGCCCGCGGTTGCGCCGGGTGGCTCCGAGTCCGCTGTAGCGGAGCCCGCGCCCTCGGCATCGGAGCCATCGAACAGCGGCGTTGCACCCGCGAACTGCTCATCGTTGGCACTCCACCAGGGCGGTCGCTCGCGCTCTGGCGGTCCAGTCACGTCAGGAACCCTCGACGCGCTTCTTCAACCCCTGCAGCGCGGTGTCCACGATCGACTTCTCAGCCTTGCGCTTCATCATTCCCAGCATCGGAATGTTGAGGTCGACCTTGAGCTTGTAGCTGACCTTGGTTTCGCCACCCTGCTCGTCGAGGGTGTAGGTGCCGTCGTCGAGCTTCAGCATCTGGCCCTGGATCAGGGTCCAGGACACCGAGTGGTTGCCATCCCAGCTGTACTCCAAGTCGTACACGTCTTTGATGATGCCGGCGTCCACTGTCCAACGGGCGGTCTTCGGCCGACCATCGTCGAAGGCGGTGAGCACGTCGATCTTCTGCACTCCATCGCTCCATGCAGGGTAGTTCTCAAGGTCGGCAATGACATCCATGATCTCGGATGCGGGCGCGTTGATGACGATCTCAGCTTCGGTCATGTCGGCCATACGAATCCTCCTGGGTCGTGAAACAAGTAGCGCCAACCGTACCGCCGATGTCCAACGACGGGGGTACGCATTTCGCGCAGTGTCGATACGCGCTCTGACCCTACTGACCAGCGGGTGTCGTTTGCTCGCTGGAACTGGCAGGTTCGCCGGGCCGGCGGTCCGATTCGAGTTCATCCTTGAGATCCCACACGTGTTGCTTCCACGCGAGCGCACGGTCACGCCGCAACGCATCAGCTCGGCGCCAGCCCGCCGGGGAGTCCGGCAACTCCACGCCCACCGTCGGATCGCGATCGGTGGGGTCCCCGCGCAGGTAGTAGTGCACGCAGGTGCCGTCGAGCATGTGCTCCAGCCAAATCTCGCACGAGCCGAGCAGCGCTCCGGTCATCGACCAGCGCTGGCCTGCGACCCCGCGGTCCATGAAAACCGTGAGCCGCAGATCGGGCCACCAGGTCCGCCATCGCTGCGGGTCGGCCACCACTTCGGCCAGCACTGCGGGTGGCGCCGCGATGAACGTCTCATCCACGAGATTTACCCCAACCATGGGGCCAGCCTGCCAGCGAATGCCTCGAACGGGCGTGTGACGTTGGGCACATTGGAGTGCTCGTGGCAAGGTGTTGCCAACCCCGACTCCGGATGTCGCGTCGCATTTCAGTGCACGCAAGTCCGATCGACACAACCACCTGCTCCACACTCTGAAAGGGAAGCCGCGCATGCGAGAGATCCTCGAGCCCGTGCTCATCGAATACCCGACGTTTGGCAACCTGTGCGACGACGTCGAACGGCGCGCCGGCCAGGATCCCGACGAGGTGATGCTCCGGCGCAGCCTGGGGGCCAACTGGACGGACATCACCACGTCCGAATTCCGTCGTGAGGTCATCGCAGTGGCGAAGGGAATCATCGCTGCGGGTGTGGCACCGGGCGACCGCGTCGGAGTCATGTCGGCCACGCGCTACGAATGGACCTTGGTCGACTATGCGATCTGGTACGCGGGTGGCGTCACGGTGCCCATCTACGAGACCTCATCGGCCGAGCAGGTGCAATGGATTCTCTCCGACTCCGATGCGGTCGCGGTCTTCCTGGAGGGCGCCAAGCACAAGAGCGCCTTCCTCGAGGTGAAGTCTGACCTGCCCGCAGTCTCGACGGCGTGGGTGTTCGACGAGGGAGCCATCGACGCGCTGGTCGCGGCCGGGGCGCAGGTCAGCGACGCCGACGTTGACGCCCGCCGGTCCGGAGTCGGCCCCGACGACCTCTGCACAATCATCTACACCTCAGGGACGACCGGGCGCCCCAAGGGCTGCGAACTCACGCATGGCAATTTCATGTTCGACGTTCGCAACGTGGTCAATTCGATGCCGGAACTGTTCCTGCGCAACGATGCGTCCACCCTGCTCTTCCTTCCCATCGCGCACGTTTTCGGGCGCGTCGTGCAAGTCGGCTGCATCAACTCCGGCACGATCCTGGGCCATTCCGCGGACATCAAGAACATCTTGGGCGACCTCGCAAGTTTCCAGCCGACCTTTCTCCTCGCGGTTCCGCGGGTGTTCGAGAAGGTCTACAACTCCTCAGAGCAGAAGGCAGCCGCGGGCGGCAAGTCCAAGATCTTCAATGCTGCGGTGAGTACGGCGGTCGACTTCAGCCGCGCGCAGGACGCTTCCGGACCCAGCATCGTGCTTCGCCTGAAACACCTCGTGTTTGACAAGTTGGTCTACTCCAAATTGCGGGCGGCGCTGGGCGGACGGGTCATGTACGCGGTGTCCGGCGGAGCACCGTTGGGTGAGCGGCTCGGCCACTTCTTCCGCGGTGTCGGGGTGACGATCCTGGAGGGGTATGGCCTCACCGAGACCACAGGTGCGTCGACCATCAACCGTCCCGACAAGGTCAAGATCGGCACCGTCGGCAAGCCCATCCCGGGTGCAGGCATCCGCATCGCAGACGACGGCGAGGTCATGATCGCCGGCGGCCAGATCTTCCAGGGCTACTGGAACAACGAGGCAGCCACCGCGGCTGTCATCGACTCCGACGGCTGGTTCCACAGCGGCGACATCGGCGAACTCGATGCGGACGGCTACCTGAAGATCACGGGCCGCAAGAAGGAACTCATCGTCACCGCTGGCGGCAAGAACGTCGCACCGGCGGTGCTCGAAGACCGCCTGCGCTCTCACTTCCTGATCAGCCAGTGCATGGTGGTCGGCGATCAGAAGCCTTACATCGCCGCCTTGATCACGATTGATCCCGAATCGCTTGCCGCCTGGGCCGGGTTGAACGGGCAGCCGGAAACTCTCACCGTCGCGGAGGCGGCCAACAACGAGGCCGTGCGGGAGGAGATCGCAGCCGCCGTCGAATCGGCAAACAAGGCAGTCTCGAACGCTGAAGCGATCAAGAAGTACCACATCCTCGAGACCGACTGGACCGAAGATGGCGGGCAGTTGACTCCGTCCCTGAAGCTCAAGCGCAATGTGGTGATGGCGGAATTCGCCGACGAGGTCGTGCGGCTCTACGACTAGTGCCCGGCGGTGCTCCTTGCCGTGCGCGGCCCGCGGCGCGCGAGCTGGAATGGGCTGCTGGCAATGGGCTGTGGACAACTGTGCGGCTGAATTCGCCAAAGTCGGTATTGTTCTTTCTGGCACCAAGAGCCGGGCAGCGGCACGCAAGTCGGGGAAGCTGCCGCCACTCGGTCGGAGGGGGCTTGGTGCCGACCGGTGGGGGCGTAAGGGTTCTAGGGGGAGGAAGTCCGTACGCCCCCACCGGGAACGGCCGACGGTGAAGCGGCGGTGCTGCCGAGCACCCCGAGGGCGCCCCTGCGCGCGTTAGCCACGCGAACGTTCCGGGACAAGTTCATCTGCGAGTTGTTCGAGGAACAGCCCGATGTCGGTGACGACCCCGGTGGCATGCGCACTACCGCGGTCGGCCAACTTGGTGACGGTGGCCGGGTTGATGTCGACGCAGACCAGCGGGATGCTGGCGGGCAGCAGGTTGCCCGTGCCAATGGCGTGCAGCATGGTCGCCACCATGATGGTGAATCCGACGTCCGCGATCGCCCCGCGCATGGCGCGCTGACCGGCGATCACGTCGGTGTACACGTCGGGCAGCGGGCCGTCGTCGCGCACCGAACCGACGAGGACGAACGGGCACCCCTGCTCTACCAAGGCGTGCATGATCCCCGAGGTCAGCGCGCCGGCGGCAACGGCATTGGGGATCGAGCCGTACGACCTGATGCGGTTGATGGCGCGCAAGTGGTGCTCGTGCCCGTGCTCGACGCCGGATCCCTTCGACAGATCCACACCGAGCGAGGTGCCGTACATGGCAGCCTCGATGTCGTGGGTGGCCAGGGCGTTTCCCGCGAACAGCACGTTGACGTAGCCCGCTCGGACGAGTTCGCTCATGGCGGCGGATCCGCCCGTATGCACGATTGCTGGGCCGCCGACCCACAGGATCTTCTTGCCGTCGGCCTTGGTCTGGCGCATTTCCTCGGCGATCTGGCGCACCAGCAACGCCTGCGGCTTCTCCGAGGAGACCACCGAGTTCATGAACTCGAACACGCTCTCGTCAGCGAGTGGGTTTGCGGCGGGGGCTGTCACCTTCACGCCGGAACTGCCAACGACGACCAACTCATCGGCGCGCACGTCGCACATCGGCACCGTGCGCGCTGAGAAGCCGTCGACCACCAGTGCGCAGTCCATCTCGGGGTGCTCCACCAGCACCCACTCACCCGCGATGCGCACATGAGTCGGCAGATTCGTGCTGGCGTAGAAACCCTCGGGGAAGACCCCGTCGCTTGGGGCGGGCTCCAGCGTGGCGTCCTTGGGATCAACCGCTGTGACACCCTCCTGGGTGATGCGCGACATGATTTCGCGCAGCACCCCGGCGTCGTCGGCACTGACCTCGATGCGAGCGTACGACTCGTCTTCCTTGGACTTGCCCAGCACGAAACGCTCAACGAGGTAGTCCCCACCGACCTCAAGTACCTCGTCGAGTACCCGGCCCAACTGGCCGCTGTCGATGACGTGGCCCCGAAGCTCGATCTTCTCGGTAATCATTTTCGGCGATGCTCCCTTGATCAGCCCGGTTGGATAGGCCGTGCGGGGCCATTGTTGCCGACGAGTACGGGTTGTGGCGCGCGAACGTCACACAACTGCACCGTCGTCATCGTCGTCCGGATCGCGCTCGCGCATCCGGTAGATCAGCGAGACGAATCCGGCGATGAACATGGCGATGCCCAGCACCGCCACGGTGCCGCCGCCGAATACCGATGCGCCGAAGATCGCCACGGCGATGCCGGCGATGAGTCCCACCCAGGACAGCGTCGTGGTGTGGCTCGGCCTGCCGATCGGCGGCGGCTCGGGAGGCACGTAGCGCTCCGGGGGATCGGGCTGGTAGGCAGGCGGAGGTGCCGTGGGCTCGTCGAAGCCGTCCGATCGCAGGTCCGCCACGATCTCGGCCCAGGCCTTCTCCTCACCTGATGCGAGCGTCTCGGGTCTGTTCTCCGCCGACGCGCCCGCATAGTCGGGCAGCACGCCCCGCACCACTGCACGGGCGTCCTTGAGTTGCCCGCGCGGCACGTAGAGGCGCACCAACGCCTTGGCCATCGTGCCTTCGCGCGCGCCGATGTCGAGTCGGTGCAACACGGCTTCGAGCCCGACGTTGGACATCGCATCGGCCACTTTCTCCGCTTCGGCCGGTTCGAGGTCGATGAGCGGGATGAGGTCGGGTCGGGCCTCGTCGGGGGTGCTCATGGCATCTTCCTGGTGCGCACGGCGGATCAGCCTCGCATCGGGTTAGACGGTGGCGCTGGCCAGCCGCTTCATGAACGCCTCGCTCTCGGCGAAGATCAGCGGTGCGTCGTAGTCCATGGTCGCCACGTGGTAGGAGTTCTCGAGTTCCACGAACGTGATGTCGTCGCTGGCCACGTGGTCGAGGATCCACTCGGTGTTGGAAGCCTCCACAACGTGGTCCTCCGCGCTGCGCATCACCAGCAGGGGTTGCTTCACGTTGCTGATGTCGCGCTTCACCTGCGCCCACAGTTGCTGCAACGAGTACGCCGCCTGCAGGGGAATCTTGGTATAGCCGCCTTCGTCGATGCCCGGCTTCTTGATGTCGTTGGTGATGCCCGGGAAGGCGGGCACAACGTGGCGGATGAACGGCAGCAGGTGGCGATCCGGACGCTCGGTGTGGACGGCGGCGTTGACAATCACCAGGCCGTCGATGTCGGGATTCTGTTCTGCGAGGCGGAGAGCCAGCGACCCACCCATGGATAGGCCCATCACGAAAACCGAGTCGCAGCGGCTGCTGAGGTCGCGCAGTTCGCGCTCGGCCTCGCCGTACCAGTCCTCCCACCGCGTCTTGTTCATCTCCTGCCAGGACGTGCCGTGCCCGGGCAGCCGAGGCACCGACACGGTGTAGCCGGCGTCCGCCAGGTAACGGCCCCAGTCCTTCATCGATCGGGGACTCCCGGTGAAGCCGTGGACGAGGAGCACTCCCACGCTTCCGCCATCGAAGTAGAAGGGATCGGCGTCGGTAAGGAGGGGCATCGGCAAGTCCTTTGCAGTCGCGGGTATGACTCGATTGATCGGCGGGTATGGGGAGCAATGTGGTGCAATAGGCACCCTCGCGCACCCGCACTAACGGTATCGTCGCACGTGCCACGGTCGTTTCAAGCGCAACCCACCCCGGAGCAGCGATGGGCATCGACGGGACGGTGAGCGTGCACGTAAGATTCGGGCGAGCGATTCCCGGGTCTCGGGTGTGGTCGGGTCGTACAACCTCGAGGAGTACTGGTGCTGTACTGGTTTCTTAAGACGGTCCTTTTGGGGCCGCTGCTGCGCCTGCTCTACAGACCTCGGGTCGAAGGCCTCGAGAACATTCCGGAGACCGGTCCGGCCATCCTCGCGAGCAACCACCTCTCGTTCTCCGACTCGTTCTTCCTGCCGCTGGTCTGCCCGCGTCGCATCACCTTCCTGGCCAAGGCCGAGTACTTCAACGGCAAGGGCCTCAAGGGCTGGCTCTCGCGCATGTTCTTCACCGGCGTCGGCCAGGTCCCCATCGACCGGTCGGGTGCCTCGGCTGCGGAGGACGCCCTGAACACCGGACTTCGGATCCTCGGTGAGGGGCACCTGCTCGGCATCTACCCGGAGGGCACCCGCTCACCCGACGGGCGCCTCTACCGCGGCAAGACCGGCGTGGCTCGGATGGCGCTGGAAGCGGGCGTCCCGGTGATTCCGGTGGCGATGATCGACACGGAGAAGATTCAGCCCATCGGTTCCAAGCGGCCTCGGATCATGCGCGTTGGGGTCAAGATCGGCACGCCGCTGGACTTCTCCCGCTACGAGGGGATGGAGAACGACCGGTTCGTGCTGCGCTCGATCTCCGACGAGATCATGTACGAACTCATGGAACTCTCCGGTCAGGAATACGTCGACATGTACGCCGCGCGGGCGAAGGGCACCGCCGGACCCCAGGCGCCCGCCGAATCCGTCGGGAGCGAAGGGGAACCGGCGCAAGTCGCTGCCTAAACTGCGCGGTTCAGGTGACGCGGCGGACGTAGACGACGTCTTGGCCGTTGGCGCGACGTCGTTCGACGGTCAGCAAGTCGGGTCGACCGGTCACCAAGTCGGAAAGCTTGCGGTAGCCGTAGTCCCGCGAATCGAAATCGGACTGGACCTTGTTGAGGTAGCTGCCCACGGTCGCTAGGTTCGCCCAACCGCTGTCGTCGGCGGATTCATCGACCGCGGCGACGACCTCCCGCTCCGGGAAGGTCTTCACCTCCGTCGGTGGCGTCGGATCCTCGTGCGGCCGGGCTTCGGTTTCCGGCCTGAGCAGGTCGGTGAAAACGAATCGGTGACAGGCCTTGCGGAACGCCTCGGGTGTGCGACGTTCGCCGAATCCGAGGACGACCAGGCCGGCCTCGCGCAGGCGTAGCGCCAGGCCGGTGAAGTCGCTGTCGCTGCTCACGAGGCAGAAGCCGTCGTAGCGG
This sequence comes from uncultured Actinomycetes bacterium, assembly GCA_963752505.1. Lineage (GTDB taxonomy): Bacteria > Actinomycetota > Actinomycetes > S36-B12 > UBA10799 > JACJWR01. Next base: position 268,300 of record CAVVYM010000006.1, on the reverse strand, counting down.
CCGGTGTAGAGCATGTCCATGGCGTCGATGATCAGTGCGCCGTCGGTGGCGTTCTTCCCGGTCGTGTAGGCGAATTGCTGCACGGGCTTGATGGCCAGCGGCTGAATCACGCGCTTCCACTGTGCGAGTTGATTCGAGGTGAAGTCGCCGTAGATCCGCCGGGTGGTGGCCTCGCCGTAGCGCGCAACCTCGGCGAGAAGCCCCTTGATGACTGCCGCTTGTGCATTGTCGGCGTCGATCAGCACGGCGAAGCGAGGCTGGCCGGTCAGTTCGGGATCACCCATGTGCGCTGTCACCTCGCCTGCATGTCCTGCCCGCTAGTCCATCGAGGCCCAGCCGCGCGAGCGCTCCACCGCTGTGCGCCAGCGGCGGTGGCCCTTGGCATCCATGGCCCCAGGTGAGAATTGCGCGTCCTCGCGCCAGGTGAGCGCGAGTTCCTCCTGCGATGTCCACACGCCGGTGCCGAGTCCCGCCAGGAAGGCCGCCCCCATTCCGGTGGTTTCCAGCACCGCGGGCCGTACGACGGGAACCTGCAGTTGATTGGCCTGGGTCTGACAGAGGAAGTTGTTGGCCGAGGCACCGCCATCCACCGCAAGTTTCGGCAGCTTCACCCCGGACTCGTGCACCATCACGTCCACCACATCGCGCACCTGGTAGGCGATGGCTTCGAGAGTGGCCCGTGCGATGTGGGCGCGGGTGGTGCCGCGGGTGATGCCGAGGATGGTGCCGCGGGCTTGCGGGTCCCAGTCCGGTGCGCCGAGGCCCGCCAGGGCGGGCACGAACACCACACCGCCGCTGTCGGGCACGCTTAAGGCCAACTCCTCGGACTCGGCCGCGTTGCGGATGATGCCGAGCCCGTCGCGCAGCCACTGAACCGCCGAACCGGTCACGAAGACGGCGCCTTCGAGGGCGAACTCGCGGGTGCCGTCCGGGTGCTGCCAGGCCACCGTGGTGAGGAGACCGTTCTGCGATCGTACGAGCTCCTCGCCGGTGTTGACCAGTACGAACGAACCGGTGCCGTAGGTGCACTTCGATGAGCCCGGCACGAAGCAGGCCTGCCCGAACAGGGCCGCCTGCTGATCGCCTGCGATGCCGGCGATCGGCACCGAGAGGCCGAAGAAGCAGCTCGGATCGGTCGTTGCTACCTCACCGTAGGAGGGGACGATCTCCGGAAGGGCATGGCGGGGCACGTCCAAGAGGTCGCAGAGTTCGTCGTCCCAGTCACCCGTTGCGAGGTTGTAGAGCAGGGTGCGACTGGCGTTGCTGGCGTCGGTGACGTGGTGCAGGCCGCGGGTCAGGCGGGCGATGAGGTAGGAATCAACGGTGCCGATCGCTGTGTGACCGGACTTGATGCCGGCGTAGACGTGGGGGGCGTTGTCATGGACCCAGGTGATTTTGGTGCCAGTGAAGTAGGGGTCCAGTCGGAGACCGGTGCGCTCAGCCACCATCTCCTCGTAGCCGTCGGCCTTGAGCTGGGCGCAAATGCCGGCGGTGCGACGGTCCTGCCAGACGATCGCCTTCATGGGTGAGCCTAGGGTCTCGCGATCCCACAAGACCAATGTCTCGCGCTGATTCGTGATCCCGATGGCGCTGGGCACCTCGTCGCCTTCGAGGGCCTGTTCGCAGGCTGCCAGGGTGGCGTCCCAGATCTCTGCCGGATCGTGTTCCACCCAGCCCTCATGCGGGAAGTACTGGGGGAACTCCTGGTAGCCCTTTGCAACGACGCTGGCGTCGGTGGATACCAGCAGGGCGGTCACGCCGGTCGTGCCGACGTCGATGGCGAGCAAAGTCATGCCGTCCACGGTACCCCCAGAGGGGGGTGTTATTCGCTCTGCTTGCGCGTGGGTGTCGTGCAGCGGGAATCGGGATTCGGTGGTTCCGACGCTCCGTCTGGGCGCCGCGGTGAGGGATCAACGGGGTCCGCTGGGAGAACGTGGATCCGAGGCCACACCGAGCGCTGCCGGCCGGCACAGCCGCCGGACCCCGTTGATTCATCCGCACGCGGACGGCGGGCTTGACCTGCGATGATTCCCCCGTGCCAACGTCCACCACCACGCCCGCTGCAGCTCGCGGCACCAAACCGTCCCGCAGTGGCCTAGTTCTCACCGCCCTGGTTATCGGCGCCGTCGCGGCCAACATGAACATCGGCATCGCCAACGTCGCGCTGCCCACCATCGGCAGGGAGCTCAGCGCCAGTCAAGCCCAGCTGACGGCGGTCGCCAACGCCTTCACCTTGGGTCTTGCCTGCTCGGTGCTGTATTTCGGTGCCATCGGCGACCGATACGGGCGCAAGTTGATGTTCCAGCTCGGCGCATTCTTCTCGATCCCAACGGCGCTGCTGAGCGCGTTCGCGCCGAACGTCGAGGTGCTCATCGGCGGCCGCTTCCTCGCCGGGCTGGCCGCGGGGCTGCTCTTCCCGACCACGCTGTCGCTCACGTCTGCCCTCTTTTCCGGCGGCGCGCAGACCCGAGCCATCGCCATTTGGTCGGGTGTAGGCGGTGGATTCGCGGCTCTGGGGCCGCTGCTGGGCGGCCTCCTGCTCGAGTACTTCGACTGGCGGTCGGTGTTCGTCCTGACTGTGCCGATAGTTTTCGTCGCCCTGGTGCTCGGATCGTGGGTGCTTCCCAGGCACGCCGGTGAGAGCGCTGGCAGTGTCGACAACCTCGGCGGCATTCTCAGCGTCATCGGTGTGGCTTCGCTCGTCATAGCGTTGCAGAGCATTGCTAGCTTCCGCTGGTCGGTGGTCATCGGGGGAGTCGTGATTTCGGCCCTCGCTGTGGTGCTGTTTCTCAAACGTCAGCGCCGAGCTCCGCGACCGTTGGTGGATCTCGATGCAGCGAAGGCGAGGAGCTTCTGGGTCGCGGCCCTGGCGGGCACCATCACGTTCGGATCGCTGATCGGCACCATGCTCATCGGTCAGCAATTCACGCAGAACGTGCTCGGCGACAGCGCCCTCACCGCGGCAATCATGCAGTTGCCCGCGTCAATCATGCTGATCCTGCTCTCCATCGTGGCCGGGGCCATGCTCGCCCGGCGCGGAGGCCGCACCACGCTGACCCTGGGTCTCTCGGTGGTCGTCGTGGCGTTCCTGTGGATCTTGGTGTTCTGGAAGCCGGGCGCCAGTTGGTACCACGTGTTGATCGCCTATGCGTTCTGTGGTGCCGGCGTCGGTCTGTCCGTGACTCCAGCCTCGAAGGCCCTGATGGCGTCGTTGCCAACCGCGCGCGCCGGCATGGGATCGGCATTCACCGACCTGACCCGCGACTTCGGCGGATCCGTCATGAACGCGATCATGGGCAGTGCACTGGCCGTCGCCTATAGCGCGTCGATCTCCCGCGCGCTGGGTGCCCTGAGCCCGCAACAGTCGGAAGCGTTGGGGACTCAAGCGGCGCAGCAGATGCTCTCCTCCTTCGAGGGCGCGGAGGCGGTCGCGCAGCAGTATCCGGCGTCTGTTCAGCAGGAGATTGTGGACGCGGCGTCGACGGCGTTCACAGACGGCAAGCAGTGGGCGATCGCGATCGCCATGGTTCTGGTGCTTGGCGCCATCGCCTTGGTTGTCATCGCCTACCCGCGTCGCCAGGCCGAGACCGACTTCTTCGCCAAGATCGCCCAGGGGAACGTCGGGGCGGCGACGGCCACGCAGTCCGGGTCGTCGACCACGACGCCCGATAATCCCCAGCCCATGCCACCGGACGCTGCAGGGTAGTCGTCTCGTTACCCTTAGCGCATGACCGCCCAACCCGACGGACTCGCGATGACGCCGGTGATCGACTGGCCCGAGCTGCCTGCGGCCCAACAACCGGTGTGGCCGGACCACGAAGAGCTCCGACGGGTCCAGTCGCGACTGTCGCTGCAGCCGCCGCTGGTGTTTGCCGGCGAGAGCGACAACCTGCACGCCGACCTCGCCCGAGTCGCTGCCGGTGAGGCCTTCGTGCTCATGGGCGGCGACTGTGCCGAAACCTTTGAGGCCAACACCGCGGATTCGATTCGCGCGCGTTTGAAGACCCTGCTGCAGATGTCGGTCGTCCTCACCTACGGCGCGGGCATGCCGGTGGTGAAGATCGGGCGCATGGCCGGGCAGTACTTCAAGCCGCGCAGCAAGCCGACCGAGTCCCGCACCGGCGTCGAGCTGCCCTCCTACTTCGGCGATGGCGTCAACGCAATCGAATTCGAGCCGGGCGCCCGTCGCCCTGATCCGAATCGGTTGATGGCGGCCTATAACGCCTCGAGTGCCGCGCTCAACCTGGTGCGAGCCTTCACCCAGGGTGGCTACGCGGACCTTCGACAGGTGCACGCGTGGAACCAGGATTTCGTGCGCGACAGTCCGGCGGGCCAGCGCTACGAGGCCATGGCCACGAACATCGACCGCGCCCTCACGTTCATGCACGCCTGTGGGGCGAACCCCGAGGAGTTCCGACGGGTCGACTTCTACGCTGGGCACGAGGCCCTGGTGATGGACTACGAGAAGCCGCTGGTGCGCATTGATTCGCGCACCGGCCTGCCGTACTCGGTGTCCGGGCACTTCTTGTGGGTGGGGGAGCGCACGCGGGATTCGCAGGGTGCCCACGTGGACTTCGCCGCCCGCATCCACAACCCGATCGGCGTCAAGCTTGGCCCGACCACCACCCCGGAAGCTGCCGCGGAACTCGTCGAGCAACTCGATCCCCACGGCAGCCCGGGGCGCCTGACGTTGATCACCAGGATGGGCGCGGACAAGGTCCGCGACAGCCTGCCGCCGATCGTCGAGAAGGTGCAAGCCAGCGGCCGGCAAGTCGTGTGGGTGTGCGATCCGATGCACGGCAACACCCGCACGGCCGCGTCCGGACATAAGACGCGACTCTTCGACGACATCGAGGACGAGGTGACCGGCTTCTTCGAGGTGCATCGGGAACTCGGCACGCATCCGGGCGGCATCCACATCGAACTCACCGGCGACGACGTCACCGAGTGCGTGGGTGGCACCGACGGGCCGCAGGAGGATCAACTCGGCACTAGGTACGAGACCGCTTGCGATCCGAGGCTCAACCGGGAGCAGTCCCTGGAGCTCGCCTTTGACGTCGCGGAGATGCTCAGTGGAACCTGATCGGCGACTGGCCTACCGCGCGTTCGACACCCCAGTGGGCACCCTCACCGTGGTCTGCGATGCGTCGGCCACTGGCGATCGGGAGGCCGGCCCCAGCGGGCCGGTGGTGGCGAGCGGATTCGGCCCGGTGGGGGACATCGCCGGGGTGCCCGTCGATTCCATGGCTGCGGCCGATCTGCCGGAGGTCGCAGAGGCGGTGGCCGCCTACTTCGACGGCGACGTGAGCGCCTTGGACCAGGTGGCAGTCGCGCAGTCGGGCCCCGACTTCCGCGTGGCCGCCTGGCGGGCGATGCGTGACATCGCGGCCGGGCAGGCCTGGACGTACGCCGAACTGGCCGCGGCCGCGGGCAACCCGCGGGCGTCGCGGGCGGCGGGAAGTGCGTGCGCCTCCAACACGGTGGCACCGTTCGTGCCCTGCCACCGCATCGTCCGCTCCGGCGGTGGGCTCGGTCACTACGGCTTTGGTCCGGCTACGAAGGAGCAGTTGCTGCGGCACGAGGGGTACTTGGGCGCGTGACAATGCTGGGTCCGGACCGACCGCCGCAAGATTTCCCGCGGCGTCGCCTGCCGCCCGGACAGTACGTTCCGCGCGGCTGGCCGGTCCTTCACTATGGGAGGGTCCCGCGGACGGATCTGCGCACCTGGGACCTTCGCATCTTCGGCGCCACCGTTGACGGCGGCGAGCGCGTGCTCACGCACCACGAGTTGCACGACTTGCCGCAGTCCGAGGTGCTCGCCGATTTCCACTGCGTCACGAAATTCAGCATGCTCGACAACCTCTGGCGGGGGGTTCGCGCGCTGGATCTGGCACAGGCGTGCCCGCCGCACGAATCCGTGACCCACGTGATGATCTGGGCCGAGTATGGCTACTCAGCCAATGTCGCGCTCACCGACTTCCTCGCCGACGACTCGCTGTTCGCCTATGCCCGCAACGGCGAGGACCTCTCGGCCGAGCACGGTTGGCCACTGCGCTACGTGTGCCCGCACCTCTACGCGTGGAAAAGTGCCAAGTGGGTGCGGGCCGTCGAGTACCTGGTGGGGGATCGGCGCGGATTCTGGGAGGATCGCGGCTATCACAATCGGGGCCGGGCATGGGATGAGCAGCGCTACTCCTACCAGGAGGGACCCGACGATGGACCGCCCCTGCAGTAGGCCTGCGGGCCTCACACGATGCTGATGGTCACCGTGCTGCCGCGTGGCAGTTGCGTGCCAGCGGCAGGATCCTGGGAATAGACGCGGTCGAGCACGACGATGGGGAATTGGTTTTTCGACAGCGGTTGCAGGCCTGCTTCCTGCAGCGCGGTTATCGCCTCTTGCTGCCCCATGCCCACCACGTCGGGCACCGTCGATGGCGCGGGCCCCTTCGACGCCACGAGTTGAATAGTGTCGCCGGGCACCAGGGTGGCGCCGGCCGCGGGCTCGGAGGTGACGATGATTCCCGGCGGCACCGTGTCCGAGAAGTCCTGCCGCACTCTGGACAGCAGACCCAGATCGGATGTGCGCTGCTGGGCAACCTCCGTGGGCAGACCGGCGAAGTCGGGCAGCACCACAGGTTCGAGTCCGCGCGAGACGATCAGGGTGATGGCCGTGCCTGCCCGTTGAGCCGTGTCGGCGGCAGGGCTGGTGCCCACGAGCAGGTCCCGGGTGATCTGCGGATCGTAGACCTGTTCGGTTCCGGCCACCGAGAATCCGGCCTGCTCCAATGCCGCCGTGGCGTCGGGCACCGACGTCCCCTGCACGTTGGGAACGTTGAACAATTGCGGGCCGCTGGAGACGATCGCCGCCAGCGTCGATCCGGCCCGGGCCCGCTCACCGACCGGCGGATCCGTTCGGATCACAAGTCCCTCGGCAACGGTCTCGCTCGGCTCGACCGACGCCTCGGCCAATCGAAGGTTCTGCGTGGCCAGCACCACGTTCGCATCGTCGATGGACTGGCCGGTGACATCCGGGACGGATACGTACTCGGCCGATCCCAGGTACCAGCCGATGCCGCCCACGAGCGCAGCCAGCAGCAGGATGATGACGATGAAGATTGATCGTTTCGCCCGACTCGACGACTTGATCTTTTTCGACGGAACATAGGGTTCGTCACGTCGGGGTGGCACGGCCAGCGGGACGGGCTCTGTGGGGTCGGCCACGGTGTCCGCAGGGCCATCGAGCACCGTGGTCCGGTCGGGATCGTCGCTCGCGAGGACGGCGGTCGTGAAGGCGGGCTGGAGCACTTCGGTGAGGTCCTCGGACTCCGATGCAGACGATTCGACGCCGGCTGTCAGCGCCCCGAGTGGTTCGCCCATGATGCGGTTCTGCGCCGTCACCAGCGCCTGCTCGAACTCCCAGGCGTCGGCGAAGCGGTCGGCAGGATTCTTGGCCGTGGCGGTGAGGACGAGTTCGTCGACGTACTCGGGAACGTCCTTCACGATCGAACTCGGTGCCGGAATCACGTCGTTGACGTGGCGATACGCGACGGCGAGCGGCGATTCGGCGGTGAAAGGCACCTCGCCGGTGAGGAGTTCGAACAGCATGACGCCGCACGAGTAGACGTCACTTCGCTGGTCGACGACGCCGGCCTCAACCTGCTCGGGCGAGAGGTACGCGACGGTTCCGATGATCAGACCCTGTGTGCTCGCAGTGGGCACACTTCCGGTGATGGCGCGGGCGAGGCCGAAGTCGGCCACCTTGGCGACGCCCCGCTCGGTGATGAGGACGTTCTCGGGCTTGATGTCGCGATGCACGAATCCCGCGGCGTGCGCTGCGGTCAGCGCGAGCAGTACTTGGTCGACCACGCCGAGGGCGCGCGCCGGCTCGAGCATGCCGTAGGTGCGGATCACATCGCGCAAGGTGTGGCCCGGCACGTACTCCATGACGAGGAAGACCAGGCCGTCGTAGCTGCCCTGATCGAACACGGCGACCACGTTTGGGTGACTCAGCCGGGCGGCAGCCTTCGCCTCGTGCTCGAACCTGGCGACGAAGCCGGGATCCTCGGCGAACGAGCGATGCATCACCTTCAGCGCAACCGTGCGGTCCAGCCGGATGTCGTTGGCCAGATACACCGTCGACATGCCGCCGCGAGCGATCTCGGACAGCACGCGGTACCGCCCGTCGACCAGGCGGCCGGTGATGCTGTCGCTCATGGTGGCCACGACAGACGATTGTACGAGCACCCTCGTACTTCGACCGACCGAAATGGGAGCGTACGCCGAGATGGTCCTACGATGACCACGTGGCGATGCCGGTGGGCGATGAGCGAACTGTGGTCGTGGTGGGTGCCGGCCTCGCCGGCGCCCAGACCTGCGGCCAGCTACGTGAGGTGGGCTTCGACGGCTCCATCATCCTGCTGGGCCGGGAGTCGGACCCGCCATATGACCGCCCGCCGCTGTCGAAGGGTGCACCCGAATCCGACACCGGTGATCTCGCCTACGACTTCGAGGCATTGGCCGTCGACTTCCGGCCGGGCACGGCCGCGGTCGGTCTGCAGGGTGCGTCGATCGAGGCCACGGAGCCGCTCGCCGTTGAACTGCCCGACGGGACCAACCTCGAAGCGGATGCCGTGGTGGTGGCCACCGGGGCAGCGCCGGTCGTGCCCGCCGGCTGGCAGTTGTCCGATCGGGTCCGGGCACTGCGAACCCGCGAAGACGCCCTGGCCCTGCACCGCATCATCGCCGACGAGACCGTGTCGTCTCTGGCCATTCTGGGCGGGTCGTGGATCGGACTGGAGATGGCCTCCCTCGCGGCCGCCGCAGGCGTTGAGGTGACGGTGATCGAACGAGCCGCCTGGCTGCTGCCGCAGCTGCCGCCGGAGGTCGGCAGGCTCGCCCACTCCTGGTGCGACGAGGCCGGCATCACGGTCGAGTTGGGGCTTCCCGTCGATGCCGTGGCGCAATTGCCGCCGTCCGACCAGGCAGCCGGCGGCGGGGTCGCGGTGAGATTCGGCGGCACGGAGCTGGTGGCCGATGCGGCGTTGGTCGCACTTGGGGTGCGACCGGACACCGCCTGGCTAGCTTCGACTCACCTGGTTCTGGTGCCCGGCAGTCAGGCGTTGCGCGTCGACCAGTGGCTCCAGTCTGCGGACCCGCGGGTGTTCGGGGTCGGCGACGCCATCAGCCGATGGTCGCCACGCTATTCGGCGCTGCTCCCGGGGGGTCATTGGCAAGACGCCATGGATGCACCTGCGGTGGCTGCGCGGGCACTGCTGGCCGGTATGACGCCGGGAGCGGAGCGCCCCCGACCCTACGATGCGGTGCCCTACTTCTGGTCGGTGATGTTCGGGCACATGCTGCAGTGGACCGGCTACCTGCCCGACTATCGGGCCGCCACACTCGTGGTGCGCGGCGACCCGCAGTCAGGTGCCTGGAGCATGTGCTGGCTCGACGACGAGGGCAGATTGTCCGCGCTGCTGGCGTGTGATCGGCCGCGTGACGCGGTGGCCGCCCGCAAGGCCCAATCCGCGGCGCCAGACGGGGCGCCCTGGGCCGATCTTGATGCGCTGTCCGACCCTGATCGGCCGCTGAAGTCGTGCCTGTCTGTGAGCCGTGGACAATAGACGCATGGCAAACCAGCGCGCGTCCATCAGCATGACCCCGGCCGAGATCGACGACTTCCTCTCTGCCACCAAGAACATCATCTTGGTCACGAATGGCCCGGACGGCTACCCCGACCCGGTGGCGATGTGGTTCAAGCGCGGTGACGATGGCGCCCTCTGGATGCGGACGTACGGCAGGTCGCAGAAGGTGCGCAACCTGGAACGGGACCCCAAGTGTGCGCTGCTGGCCGAAACGGGGGAGCGCTACGCGGAACTACGCGGGGTCCAACTCACCGGCCGGATCGAACTCGTGCATGACGAGGACATCATTTGCGGCATCGTGGCCGACTTGATGGTCAAGTACGAGGGTCTCGATCCAGCACATCGGGACAGTGCCGCCGAGGCCTACCGTCCCCGTGCCAGCAAGCAGGTGGCGCTGCGCTTGGCCGACCCTGACGTGACTTCCTGGGACCATCGCAAACTGGGCACCGGCGGCTGATGGCGCGGTTCTCGTATCTGGCCGTTCTCGTCTTCGTGATCATCGGGACGGTGTGGTTGGAGGTGGTGGTGCGCACTCGGGTGTATCGCCGCTGGCGCCGACTCCTGCTCGCCATCGTGCCGGCCGCCGCGATCTTCGTGGTGTGGGACCTCTACGCCATCAGTCGGGAGCACTGGTGGTTCGACTCGGAGCGCATCACCGGCGTTTACCTCCCCGGTGACCTTCCGCTCGACGAGTTGCTGTTCTTCCTGGTCATCCCGCTGGCTGCGATCCTCACGCTGGAGGCGGTGCGCGGAGTGAAGCGCTGGCAGGTGGGCGACGAACCGCCCGGCACGGTGCAGGACGGGATTCGGACGGTCGACCGATGACTTACACCCAACTAGCCGTACTGGGCGTGGTGCTCGCAGTTGTGATCGACATGTGGGTGCTGCGCACCCGGCTGATCACCCGGACCGCCTTCTGGGTGTCCTACGCGATCATCGTGTTCTTCCAGCTGTTGACCAACGGCGTGCTCACCGGATTTCGCATCGTTCGCTACGACGGTGACGTCATCATCGGATCCACCACACCGGACGTTGGTGCGCCGCCCCTCATCGGCGACGGCAGGATTCTCTTCGCCCCGGTCGAAGACCTGCTTTTCGGTTTCGCACTCATCCTGCTGACGTTGAGCCTGTGGGTGTGGTGGGGGCGCAGGGGCGTTCAGCGACTTCCCTACTCAGGGCCACCGATTCAGGGGTTCCCAGGGGCGCGGCGGATGGCTGATCCGACCTCAGGCGGCGCTGATGCGTCCGGGGCCGAATCGGCGCCGGGCGAGGCGGGCCTGCCGCCAGGCCGGTAGCGCCACACGCAGTCGGCGCGACATGCTCACGGTGGCCCGGCGGTCGAACACCTCGTAGTCGATCTCCTCTACTGCGTCGACGATGCCGCAGTAGAGCACCCTGGCAGCTTCGATGCAGGGTTGCGCGGCTGGGTGCAGCGCTGCGATGCCCGGGCGAGAGCGCTCTTCGAGCATTCTCACCCGCTCGACCTGGGCGGCAAGGGCGGCCTTGACGGCCGGCGTGGCCACCCGCTGCCCGAGAACCTCAGGTGTCACTCCGTGTTCGGCGAGTTCCTGCAGCGGCAGGTAGATGCGGCCGCGGTCGAGGTCCTCATCGACGTCGCGGATGAAATTGGCCAACTGGAAGGCGACTCCGAGGTCAACTGCTCGGGCGTTGGCCTCCGCAGTTGCCGGTTCGAGGATCGGGATCATCTGCAGGCCGATCACGGCCGCCGAGCCGTAGACGTACTCGTAGAGGTCGTCGTAGGTGTCGTAGTTGGCGACCGTGAGGTCCATGCGCATGGAGTGCAGGAACGCTTCGAAGTGCTCCGTCGGGATGTTCCACCGCAGCACCGTGTCGACCACTGCGGACGAGACCGGGTGGCTGGAATGGCCGCGCGCCACGTCGGCGAAGAACTCCTCGCCGAGGCGGTCGAGTGCAGCTGACTTCTCGGCTGCACTCAGAGTCGATCCGAGGTCGTCGACGATCTCGTCGGCGTAGCGCGCGAATCCGTAGAGCGCATGCACGAACGGTCGTTTACCGGGGGGCAGCAGCAGGGTTGCGAGGTAGTACGTCTTGCCGTGGCCGGCATTGAGGGCCCGGCATCGCTCGTAGGACGCGCGCAGCGCCGGATCTGTGATTCCTGCCTCATCCAGTTCCCGCGTGCTCACGCGCCCATCTTGCCAGCCTCGCATCCGGTTACCCTTGTGCGGTGGCGGTACTGGAGCGCGACCCCGAGTCGGTGGATACCGAGCCGCCGTCCGCGTTCGCCCTGCGGTATGTGGTGCCGGGCGTCGTCGCCTCGCTGCTGATCACCTTGGGCTCACTGGGCGTCGGCTGGCTTCCCGTGAGCTCCGGGCTCAACTCGGTGCCGCTCGTGGAATCGCTGAGGGGCTCGAGCTCGGGCACCATCATCTCCAAGATCTCGGTGCTGCTGGGCGTGGGTCTGCTGCTGCAATCGTGGCTGGCGCTGGGGTTCGGGGTGATGCACTCGTCGTTGCGCGATGCCCGTCGGCTCTGGGGGACCATGGTCGCCTGGGGATTGCCGCTGCTCTTTGCGTTCCCACTGTTCTCGCGCGACGTGTACTCGTACTACGCGCAGGGTCTCCTGCTGCAGGAGGGGAAGGACCCTTACACCTCGGGGGTCGTCGCGGTGCCCGGCTGGTTTGGCACCGGAGCCGACCCGTTGTGGGGCGAATCGCCAGCCCCGTACGGCCCGCTGTTCCTGATCCTGGAACGTGGGGTCGCGGACTTCACCGGCGGTGATCCGCTGTTCGGTGCCTACGTCTTCCGCCTCATCGCCGTGGTGGGCGTAGCCATGATGGCCTGGGGTGTGGTGCGGCTAGCGCAGTTGCACGGCATAGACAGCTCCAAGGCGCTGTGGCTGGTCGCGCTGAACCCGCTGGTCTACATGCACTTCATCGTCGGAATCCACAACGACGCCTTGATGGTGGGGCTCATCACGGTGGCCTTCGTCATGGCGATTGAGCGCCGCTGTGTGACCGCCGTGGTGCTGATCGCGCTGGCCGGCGCGGTCAAGCCCATCGGGTTGCTGGCGCTGCCGTTCATCGGCCTGATCTGGGCCGGCACGAGGGCCGGATTCTGGTCGCGGGTGGTCAAGTGGGTGTACGCCGGGGTGATCGTCATCGTCGTCTTCGCGGCCCTGAGCCTGCTGAGCCGGACGGGCTTGGGGTGGCTCGATGCGTTGGCGACACCGGGGAAGGTGCGTACCTGGCTGTCACCGCCCACTGCGCTGGGGATGATCACCGGACAGGTGACGAGTTGGGCAGGTATCGCCTCGGTGGACACCATGGTGGCCATCATGCGCGCCATCGGGCAGTTGTTGGCGTTGGGATTCATCGCCTGGCTGGCACTCAAACCCGAGGGCAGATCCGCCACCCGGGCGGCCGGTCTTGCGTTCGCCGCCATCGTTTTTCTGGGTCCGGTAGTGCAGCCGTGGTATGTCCTGTGGTGTTTGCCGCTGCTCGTGGCAGCAGGTCTGCGGCGCAACGAGTTCCGCGTCGTGCTGCTCGGCACCGCGGTGTTTACCTTGCACGCCTTGGCCACGTCGAGTTCCACGCAGGACACCTACCTGCAGCTTTCCGAGGGCATCGGGCTGCTCATCGTTGCCGGCATCATCGCGGTGGTGCTGATGACCAGCCCGCGGGAGCGGCGGTTGCTGCTGGGCGCCCCGGGCGATCACGGCCTCTTGCCGGAGAACCCCATCGCGGCCGGGGTGGCCGCCAGGCAGACTATCGTCGGTCCGCTGCCCAGCCCCGCCACCGCCCCTCGGCCGGATCCCTGAGGCCGCCGGGGTACTTCGGCGACGATTCACTCAGGCGTCGGAAGCACTGCCTCGATATCAGGGGCGAGAGTCTCGGGGTTCGTCTTCGGGGCGTAGCGCGTGACGGTCGTGCCGTCCGGGGCCACCAGGAACTTGGTGAAGTTCCACTTGATGGTCGATCCCATGAGCCCACCGGCCTTGGATTTGCAGAACGCGAAGACGGGGTCGGTATCCGAGCCGTTCACGTCGATCTTCGTCGACAACGGGAACGTCACGCCGTAGTTCAGCGAACAGAACTCGGCAATCTCGTCGTCGTTGCCGGGCTCCTGGTGCGCGAATTGGTCGCAGGGGAATCCGATCACCACGAGGCCGCGGTCGCCGAACTGCTGGTAGAGCTCCTCCAGCCCTTCGTACTGCGGCGTGAAACCGCACTTGCTGGCTGTGTTGACGATGAGCACCGGCCGGCCGGTGTACTCCGACAGCGGCACCACGTCCCCGCGGTTGGTTGTGTAGGTCAGGTCGTACAGGCTCGTCGCATCGCTCATGGGCTGATTCTGCTGGATTGCGGGGCATGCCGCATTGCGCGGGACGAGTAGGAGCGGTCGAGGCCGGTGATCCGTTCGGCGGCCAAGCGACCCGAAATGAGCACCATCGGAACACCGACGCCAGGCTGCGTCCCGGAACCCGTGAACACCACGTTGCGTCCCCACAGGTTGCCCGGGCGGAACGGTCCGGTCTGGCCGAACGAATGCGCAGCGGCGAACGGTGCGCCACGTTCCATTCCACGATCCGCCCAGTCCTGGGGCGTGGTGAGGTGCTCCACCTCGATGGCATCGCCGAAGCCCACGTAGCCGCGAGCCTCCAGGGTTGCGATCATCTCGTCTCGGTAGCGGGGCCCTTCCGATGCCCAATCGATACCGGCATCGAGGTTCGGCGTGGGGAACAGGACGTAGTAGATCTCCTTGCCGTCGGGCGCCAAACTCGGGTCGCTGCGACTTGGGTTGGTCACCAGCAGGCTGGGGTCGGTCATCAGTTTCCCGGCGTCGATCAGATCGGTGAAGACGCCTTCCCACGATCGGCCGAAGTGGATGTTGTGATGGGCGATCTTCGAGTAGTGCTCCCCGGACCCGGCGAGCAACAAGGCGCAGGAAGGGGAGTAGTTGAGGCGCCGCACGGACCACGGCTCTGTGCCGAGTAGATCTCGATAGGCCACGGGAAGGTCGGGATTGAGCACGACTACGTCAGCCGGGATCCGCTCACCATCGGCGGTGATGACGCCAGTGGCGCGATCGCCGTCGAGGTCAACCCGGATCACTTCAGTGTTGTAGCGAAACGTCACCCCGTGCTTCTCGGCGGCTGCCGCCATGGCCCTCGGCACCGCGTGCATGCCGCCCTTGGGGAAGAAGACCCCGGCCACGGAGTCCATGTAGGCGATCACGGCGTAGATGGCCAGGGCGTCATAGGGCGAGAGCCCGGCGTACATGGCCTGGAAACTGTAAACCCGCTGGGTGCGCGGATCCTGCAGGAACTGCTCCACCTTCGGTGCGAGTTTGCGGAATCCGCCGATCGCAACCAGTCGGGCGAGGTCCGGGGTGAGCAGATCGAGGGGCGAGTCGATGTTGCGGTCGATGAAGTCGCGCATCTCGTACTGGTAGAGGCTCGAGACGAAGTCGACGTAGCGTCGGTAACCCGCGGCCTCACCGGGACCGATCACCCGCTCGATCTCCTCGGTCATTGCCTCGGTGTCAGAGTGGACGTCGAGTTGGGAGCCGTCGGGGTAGTAGGCCCGGTACAGCGGATTGACCGGTTCGAGTTGGAGCCAGTCGGACATCTCCTCGTCGAGGCAGTCGAAGGCATCGGCGATCAGATCCGGCATCGTCAACACTGTGGGGCCAGTGTCGAATCGGTAGCCGGAATCCTCAATCAGGCCGGCCCGTCCGCCCGGGACGGCCTCCCTTTCCAACACCGTGACCTCGCGACCGGCGCCGGCCAGCCTCATCGCCGTGGAGAGTCCCGCGAGCCCCGCGCCGACGACCACGACGCGATCAGTCGGCCCGGACACGGTCCGAGGGGGTCCCGGCAGCCAACGCTTGAGTGACGCCATGTCACACCTTCCTTGAGGTTGCAGCCACGATGAGATCGGTGAGGACTTCAGTCGCAGGCGGATTGAGGTCGACTTCGGCGATGGCAGTGTGGGCCTCGTCCGCCAGTTCGCCGATCAGTCCCTCTACCTGAGCCAGAGCGCCGGTGTCGACAATGATCTCGCGCATCTGGTCGATGTGCATCGCGTCCAGGGAGGGATCGCCGAGGTAGGTGCGCAGCACGTGGGCCTGGCCGGGTGAGGCCGATTCGAGAGCCCGAGCCACGAGCACCGTGCGTTTACCCTCGCGCAAGTCGTCGCCGGCGGGCTTGCCAGTCACCTCTGGATCGCCGAACACGCCGAGCACATCGTCGCGCAGTTGGAACGCGGCACCGAGTGGAAGGCCGTAGGCACTGTAGGCATCCACCACGTGGCGTGGGGCCCCTGCCAACGCGGCCCCGAGGTGCAGCGGGCGCTCGATGGTGTACTTGGCAGACTTGTATCGCACCACCCTCATCGCGCGCTCCACTGAGCCGCCGCCGCGCGCCTGCTCCAACAGGTCGAGGTACTGCCCGGCCATCAATTCGACGCGCATCTCGTCGTAGACGGGCTTGCCGCGAGCAAGGGCATCGGCAGGGAGGCCGCTGCTCAACAACATCTGGTCGGCCCACGACAGGCACAGGTCGCCGACCAGGATCGCCGAGCCGACGCCGAACGCCTCCGATGAACCCAGCCAGGAGTTGCCGCGGTGCAGTGAGGCGAACCGGCGATGCACGGCGGGCATCCCGCGCCGGGTGTCGGATCCATCCATGACGTCGTCGTGGATCAGGGCGCAGGCCTGCAGGAACTCCAACGACGCAGCTGCCTCGAGGGCGGCCGGGGCGTCCTCGCCGCCCGCGCCGCGCCATCCCCAGTAGCAGAACGCCGGCCGGAGTCGCTTCCCGCCGGCCAGCAGTTCGGTGACCGATTCGGACAGCGGCGACACGTCGGAGGACACACCGTCGAGTACGTCCACCTGGCTGGCCAAGAAGGAGTGCAGTGATTTGCCAACGCGAGTACGAAGATCTTCGGTGTCCAGCGGGGAGGGGCGGTCGGAGGCCGTCATGGCCCCAGCCTACGGCGCACCGTTGGCGGGAGCACGCAGACAGTCGATGGGCGGCGTATCCTTGCCACCATGTCTTTCTCAGTTGCCCAGCATGTTGCGGAGGGCGGGAAGTCCTTTTCGTTCGAATTCTTCCCCCCGAAAACTGACGTGGGAGAGCGCAACCTCTGGCACACCATCAATGATCTCCATCACCTGGCGCCGACCTTCGTCTCGGTCACCTACGGTGCAGGCGGATCCACCCGCGACCGCACGATCCGCCTGACCGGCCGAATCGCGCAAGAGACGGATCTGCTGCCCGTGGGCCACCTCACCTGTGTTGGGTCCACCCGCGACGAACTCACCGAGATAGTCGATGCCTACTCGGCGGCGGGTGTCCATCATGTGCTGGCGCTGCGCGGCGACCCGCCCGGCGGCCTCGATGCACCATGGGAATCGCATCCGGGTGGGCTCGAGCACGCGGACGAACTCGTAACGTTGGTGGAGAGTCGCGGGGATTTCACCGTGGGAGTCGCGGCGTTCCCGGAGGGTCACCCCGAGGCCTCCAGCCTGGATGACGATGCGAAGGTGCTCCTGCGCAAGCAGGAGGCGGGGGCGGACTTCGCCATTTCCCAGTTCTTCTTCGACGCCGCGGACTACTTCCGGCTGGTGGAGCGCGCGGCGCAGATTGGCGTCGACATGCCGATCCTGCCCGGCATCATGCCTGTCACGAACGTGAGCCAGATCCAGCGGTTCGCCAAACTCTCCGGCGCAGCGTTCCCCACCGCACTGGCCGAGCGATTCCTGGCCCTGGGCGATGACTCCGAGGCAGTGATCGACCTCGGGGTCGAAGTGGCTGCGCAGATGTGTCAGAACTTGTTGGACGAAGGTGCTCCTGGGTTGCACTTCTACACCCTGAACCGGTCAAACTCCACCCTGCAGGTGTTCCGGGAGTTGGGACTCGAAGCGCGCTGATGCCCGTGATGAGCCGAGAGGAGTACCTGCGCCGCTGGGCTGACCTTCACGGCGGCATGGATCCGGCGTCGAATCGGCTGGTGCACTTCTGGCTGTCGGTGGTGCACGCCCTGGCGCGGCCGTTGGTGGCCGTGCGGGCGTCGCCGAACGCAGTGACCACCGGCGGACTCGTCATCGTTGCTGGCGCGGTGTTCGCGACTTGGGCGGGTGGCCGGTGGTTGGTTCTGGCCGGAGTTCTCGTGCTCGTGTCCGGGTTGGTCGACAACCTCGACGGTGCCGTGGCTGTGATGACGTCGCGCACCACGACCTGGGGCTATGTCTACGACTCAGTGGTGGACCGCGTGGCGGACATGCTCTTCCTCTTCGCCCTGTGGCTGGCGGGGGCGCCAGCGTGGGTGTGTGCCCTCGCCGCGGTTCTCACGTTCCTGCAGGAGTACGCCAGGGCCCGTGCCGGGTCCGCGGGCATGAGCGAGATCGGCGTGGTGAGTGTGTGGGAGCGCCCCAGCCGTGTTCTCGTTGTCGGGATGTTTCTCTTTGCGGACGGTCTCTACGGCGGCGACGTCGTGCTGTTGGCTGTCGTCGGTGCCGCAGTGGCGTTGGGGCTGGCTACGGTCGGCACCGGTCAGGTGCTCGCTACGATTCGCCGGCGGCTCAACGGCAACAGCGCCTGACGGTGCGTCGGTCACGCCCGGCCGATGAGGTTGGCGACGATCTCCGCGCTCATCCCAACCAGCGGCAAACCGCCGCCGGGGTGCGAGGATCCGCCCACCAGGAACAATCCCTTGACCGGCGATTCGTTGGCAGGGCGCAGAAAGGCAGCGCGGGTGCCGTTCGAGGACGTGCCGTAGATGGCGCCGCCCGGAGCCGCCGCTTCCTCCTCAAGGTCCGCGGGAGTGCGAATCACACGCCACAGCAGACGATCGCCGACGTCGATGCCGCGTCGCGCCATGACGCCAATGAGGTGGTCGGCGTAGGACTGCGCCAGTCCCGGCGCGCGCCAGTCGATGCAGCCCGGTCCGGTGCCCTGGCGCGGTGCATTGACCAGCACGAACCAGGATTCGTGGTCCGCATCCGGACGCATGAGGTCGTCGTGCGGCGAGCACACGTAGATGGTCGGATCCTCCACCGGCTTGGCGCCACGGCCGAACAGTGAGTCGAACTCGGCGTCGTAGTCGGCCGGAAACCAGACGTTGTGGTGTTCCAGGCCCGGTGTGCGTCCCTTCACGGCAAGCAGTAGAACGAACCCGGAGAACGACGGCGTCGCTTTGGCCAGAGATCGGGCGGCCGGCCGGGCGGCAGGATCATCGACCAACGTCGAATAGACCGCGGTGGCGTCGGCGTTCGCCACGACAACGTCGGCTTCGAGGCGCTGCCCATTCGCGGTGTGCACGGCCTGCACCTGTCCACCAGCAGTTTCGATTCGGCTCACCGGCGCACCGAATTCGACGTTGACCGAACGCTCGAGCAGGCGCGCGTAGAGCGCGTCGGCGAGCATGCGGATCCCGCCGCCGATGTGCCAGGCCCCGAAAGCCTGCTCCACATAGGGCACGGTGATCAAGGCCGCAGGTGCTTTGCGCGGGTCAGATCCGGTGTAGGTCGCGTAGCGGTCAAGCAGGGTGACCAGGCGCGGGTCGCGCAGTTGTGACGTGCCCGCCCGGCGCAGCGTTTGCCAGGGGGCGACCAGGCGAATGTCCGAGGCGCTGCGCGCCAGGGGGAGCAGGTCACGCAGGCTGGTCAACGGCGATTCCAGCACCGGACGTCGGGTCAGGCGCCACACGGCGGCTGCACGGCGCATCAACGCCTTCCAGTCGTCGGCGGCTGAACCCCCGAGGGCGTCGCCGAGGGCGGCCGCAACAGCCCCGGCTCCCGCGCCGGGGAGTTCCGCGCGCGTGCCATCGGCCCAGGTGTAGGCAAAGCCGGGTTCGACGGGCCGTAGGTCGACCACATCATCGAGTTCGGAGCGGCCGGTCTTGATGAACAGATCGCGGTACACCGCAGGCAACGTGAGCAGGCTGGGCCCGGTGTCGAACGCGAAACCATCGCGGCGGTAGGAGCCGAGCTTCCCCCCGTAGGTGTCACCCTGCTCCAGGATCGTCACGGCGTGCCCCTTCACGGAGAGCCGCGCCGCCACCGCCATGCCGCCCATGCCGGCGCCAACCACCACGATGCGTGCCACGCCCCCAGCGTGCCAGAGCCCTCCGATGCGGCACGATGTGCCCATGTCCGAATACGCGTGGGCCACGGTGCCCGGTCACCCCCTCGCGGCGGCCACCGAGGTCATCGTCGATCCGCTGCCCACGCTGTTGGATGCCGATGAGGTCGGGGCAGGGCCGCTGCCTGCGGTTGGCGATGACGCTGTCGGTGACGGTGAGCCGCTGGTACGCCTCGACGGAGTCCACAACGTTGCGGTGTATGCGCGGCACGGATTCCCCTACGCCGTCGATGGCGCCTACCTGCGGTCGGGCGCGGTCGAGCGGCTCACAGCGGCCGCCGCGAGGCTGCCCGAACCATTCGGAATCGCCGTTTTCGATGCTTGGCGCGACCCGCGGTTGCAGCAGTTCCTCTACGACCGTGCCTACGCGCAACCGGGACTACCGGTGGGGTTCGTGGCGAGGCCGTCGGGTGATCCACGCAGACCTACCCCGCACAGCACCGGCGGCACGGTCGACCTCACTTTGACCTTCGAGGGCCAGGCTCTTGGCCTCGGCACGGACTTCGACGAGTTCACCGAGCGTGCGTTCGCCGCTGCGCTGGAGCACGTGAGTCCGGCGTCACCCGCTGATTCGACGGCCCGGCAGTTGCGGCGGCTGCTCTACGCGGCCATGAGTAGCGAGGGATTCGTGGTGCTGGCCAGGGAATGGTGGCACTTCGAGTACGGCACCCGGCTCTGGGCTGCGGTCACGGGCGAGGCCCCCCGGTACCACGCGGCACCACGACCACCGGACGACCTCGCCAGCTGAGTTGCCCGGCCCGTCGACGGCGAAACGATGTGGCGACCAGTCCGGCGAACGCAGCGATGCTGAACGGATGCGCCAGCGCATCGGGCACCACCCGTTGGCCTGTGCGCCGAGCCACCGCTACGCGGCCCGCCGCAGCGGCACCGTAGCCGGCGAGGCCGAGCAGGCGCTCGGTTCGAGTCGGCCCCACGAGCACCGCGATGGCCGGCATGAGGTAGACCATGCCCATCATCCCGACAGCGCCGACTGCCCCCGGCACGGAGCCGAAGGCGGACCACAGGCTCTTGGTGTAGCCGGCTATCAATTCCTGGTCGGAGTCGTACATCCGGCAGGTTGCCAGCAGCGACCCGTCGGCCATCCCGCCTGTTCCGCCGACTCGCTTGACTGCTCGTACGAGTGCGACGTCTTCGATCACGTCGGATCGCACGGCACTGTGACCACCGGCGGCGGCGTAGGCGCGACGTCGAATCATGAGGAACTGCCCGTTGCCGGTCGCGGTGCTCGGCCGGGTGCTGGTGGCGGCGCGGTCGAGCACCAGCGTCGTCAGCCACGACCACTCGAGCAGGGGCTGTACCAATCGGCCGATGATCCCGACCGCCACTTGTCGCGGATACGGGCAGATGACGTCGTAGTCGGCACGTTCGAGCATCCTGCGGGCCTGCAGCGTAGCGTCGGGGCTGAGCACGACGTCAGCGTCGACGAAGACCAGTACCTGGCCGGTTGCCTGCGCCGCGAGGCGGGCGCAGGCCCAGGTCTTTCCGAGCCAGCCAGCTGGTGGTTCGGATCCGTCTTCGAGGAGACGCAGCCGCGCATCGCCACCGAGCACCCTGCGCACGACCTCAGCGGTGCCGTCGCTGGAGTTGTCGTCGAGCACGATGATCTCGCTGCAATCCTGGGCGGCCAGCGCGGCCAGGCAGGGCTCGACCCGGTGCGCTTCATCGCGCAGGGGAAGCAGAATCGAGACTGAATCGGTGATGCTCTCCCGCTGCCGGGCAGTTGTCGGAGTGTCGGCCGGGGGAGCGGGAACCACACGCAGATTGCGCAGGCTGTTCAGCGTGCCGACGCCGGCGAGGATCGCAGCGGCCGCGAGCGAGATACGCCAGGCGGTTCGTCGACGGGGCAGGTGAGCGGTCATGGCGGGCCCGTCAGTCCTGCATCGCAGATGTCGGGTGGGCGACGCGGTTACCGCGACCGTCGCGGATGACGCTGGAGAAGTAGGGCACCGCGACCACAGCCATGATCAGGCCGCCCCAGAGGGCCACGGCCGGCCGGCCGAGGAAGGCCGCATTGGCGACGATTCCGCCGAGCCACGTCCAGCCATACAACACCGCGGGCACGCCCTCATCGGCGGCAGACCAGGGACGCACAACCCGGTCGGTGGGGAGCAGTGTGATGGCGCCGATCAGCACGAGCGACACCAGCAGCCACCCGGCGTAGTTGGCCAGCGGAATGTTGTCGATCCCGGGCAGCCCCCGACCCTCGGAGAGCCACACCCAGTAGTTCTCTCCCACCATCTGCGGGTCGAGGAAGACGTCCCACGATGCGAGGGCGTAGGCACCCACGATGATCCCGGGGACCGCTCGACCGCCGGTCAGACGACGACCGACCAACCAAGCCGGGTACGCCATCATCGTCCAGGCCAGCGGGATCAATACCGGCACGCCAAGCACCTGCGGCTGGAGCGTTTCGGTGTATTCGTAGGCCGAGAAGGGGAACCCGGTGCCAGTGCCGAGCACCTCCACACCGAGGCCGATCGCCAGCGCGATCGCGGTGTAGCCGACAGCCCATCGCCACCCCCGCTGCGTTGCGGCGTGGCTTACCGACGCGGCAGCGAACAGCACCACGACGACGGTGGTGTTGATCACGCGACCGGTGCCGCTCGTGAGCGGCCACGCGATTTGGGCCAGGATTGCGGCGCAGGTGAAGACCCACGGCAGTCGGGTGGCGAGGGACGTCATGACGGTGCGGGGCCCCCGGACGTTGGTGGCGCCTCGATGGCCACTCCGTTGAAGCTACCTCGGCTACCGGTGACGGCGAAGCGTGCGAACAATTCCTCGGCGTACCAGTTCAGCCGTCCGGTCGCGGCGATCACGTCCCGGTGGGCTTGGCCGCGTTGGGCGAATTCGGTCAGTGCGGCGTTCGATTCCCAGACGCTGAAAGTTCCCTGCAGTCCGACCGGGGCTTCCCCGATACCCAGGCTGAGAACCAGTCCGGATCGGCCGCGCAGGTCGTCGGCCACCGGCGGCACCTGCGACCAGAAACGGCGCCACATGCGGGGCCTGATGCGCGCGCGGGTGAGTGCGGCCACCGGCCCATCCCAGCGCCTCGGCGGATGGTCCACTGCGAACGGCTCCTGCCTGCTCCACTGGCCCCTGCTGATCAGTGGGGTCAGGTCGATTCGCAGGGACTCCTCGGCGATCTCCGCCCAGGACCGCACGATCGATGATGCAGCGAGTCCGTCGGCAGATTCGGTCGTGTCGCACACGGCGAGCATGGCCCAGTGATTGAGGTCGGCATCCCGCGTGGTGAAAGTGTCGCCTGATCCGGTGCCCAACAGTTTCGCGAAGGCGACTCCGGGTACCCGCCGCAGTGCTCGGCGGCCACCCGCCATGCGCGCCAGGGCGTTCGGCAGTCGACGGGACGGAACCCGCCAGACGTACATCTGAACCAGGGAATCGCCCACGATTGGCATGGTAGACGGTGATTCAGCCGCTGATGGTGGACCGAATCAGCGCGACAGTGCCCTCCGGGTCGTCCCACATCGGAGCGTGTCCGACCCGAGGCATCACCACCCAGCGGGAATGCAGTGGTGCCAGGTGGCGCAACTGACTGGTGGATTCCGGCAGAAACTGATCGTCGTCGCCGAAGGCGATGGTGACCGGAACCTCTGCGGTGACCATGCGCGCTCGATCGAACTTCGCACCCACGATGCCGTCGTGCGCTTCGTCGTAGCCGGTGGCGACGCGTTGGGCCGCGATTGCCGCCCGCGCCGTTGGAAAGTCCAACCGGTAGGGCCGCGCGAGGGCCCCGGCGAACACGAGTTCGCGCAGCTGGGGGATCAGCATGAGGAACTCGCCCAGCATGCCGGTTGCCTGGGCCGCGTGACGGTTGAACTCAAGGAGTGGGCTGCGACTGCGCAGCGGCCGCCATAGGCCGGCAGGGCACAGTCCGGTGACCGTGAGGGCGCGGCCGTCTGCGGCGAGTTCAAGGGCGACCCAGCCGCCGAGTGAATTTCCCACCAGGTGGGCTCGTTCGATTCCCAACGTGTCAAGGAACTCTCCGACCGCGAAGGCCTGTGCGCGCGGAGTCAACGGCTCGCCGGGATGAAGCGCGTTCGAGTCGCCGTGGCCGGGCAGATCCACCGCGATAACCCGGTGGTGACGGGCTAGTTCGGTGAACACCGGGTTGAAGGCGCCGCGGTTGGACGCGAGGCCATGCAGCAGCACTACTGGAGTGCCGTGCCCGAGGCTGTGGAACGCTAGCCCGGCAGCGAAGTCCGGGGCCGGAGTCGCCGGGATCCGTGAGCCCTGCGGCGTCGGACTGAGTCGGTCCATCAGTGCCGTTGCCGGATGCCAGATGCCCAAAGTGAGCACATCGCGCGCGTCCATCGCCCTCCTCAGGCTGCAGAGGTTGTGCGGCCGACTGTGGCCAACGCGATGGTATCGCTCACCAGGTGCCGCTCTGCGGCCCCGATCGCGCTCTGCGGCGCGGTGACCAGCACAGTGCGGCCCTCCGCGGCCAACTCCTGAGCCCCAATGAGCACCACTTGGCGCTGTGCGGCGTCCAGTCCATCGAGGCCTGGGCTGAGCACGACGAGGCCCGCGTCCGTGCGCCGGGCCCACGCCATGGCCCCCAGTCGGCGGTCACTGGGTTCGGGTACCCGCCGCATGCGCCATGACTGTGCCAGCACCGAGACGTTGCGGATCATCGGCGGTGTCGTCATGCCTCCCACGGACAGCGATCCCACGGCGCGCATGCGCTCCAGCGGTAGTCGACCGGTGAGTGCGGCGGCCAGTGCCCAGCGGCCGGCGGGGCTGTCGCCGGTCGCAAGCGCCAAGGCTCCGGGCGCTATGTCGAAGGTCAGCGGCCCCACCACGCGTGAGCCGAGCCGGCTGCGCACCACGAGGTGCTCCGCGTGCACGTCGACGGCCGACACGTGGTCGGCGGCAGGTGCGGAAGGTGGGGTGGCAGCCATACTTCCACGGTACGGATTTCCGGCCGGAATGCCAGGGCTGAAGGGCCCCGTTTCGAGTGATTCCCATCTCATCAAAACCGTTGCAGTGCAACAGGTTTCGCTACTTCTCGGGGATGTCGCAGGTGGGGTCAGGTCACGGTTGTCGGCGGGCCGTGGTGCCCAGGGCGACTGCTGCCTCCGCGGCGGTGCGGGCGCTGTCGGGCAGTGCGACGACGGTGTCGGGGTGGTCGCTGTCGAGTAGTAGTTGCCGGAATCTGGCGGCTACCGGGGGGAGGTCGGCCCCCGCCGGAGGTTGGGTGCCGGTCATGGTCAGAGGCTAGCACCAAGTCTTAGTAAATATGTTCGATAAAATGTGTCAAACGTCTTGACGCGGTGAGTTCAACCCTGCTCCACTGGATTTGTCGTACCTATGTTCGATTATGGCTGTCATGGGGAACTACTCAGCACTACTGCGACCAGCCACGGCAGTCACCACAGCAACACATCAACCCGTCCGCCTCCTCAGGTGGACCAGCGATCGGAGGGGCCTCATGAGCAGACGACACCAGGACATCTGCCTGGTGCAGACCGCCAGCTCACCCACAGGTGGGGAGGGTGCGTTGATCACGACGGAGTCACCTCCAGTGCGCTTCCGTCGCGGTCAACGGTGGTATCGGGTCATTGATGTGTTGAGCCACTGGATCGAGGCGATCCCATGGTGGCGACGCGGCGCTGCGCTTAGCCCGCGAGCCATACCGATGACGTTCGATGGCGAGTTGGCAGAGCACCTGGTGTGGCGGGTCACGGCGAGGGCTGAGCGGCGTCCGAGGTTGGCGGAGTCGGCACCCGGCACTTACGACCTCGTGTACGAACCCGGATCGGAGCGATGGTGGCTCACTCGGGTCTGGGACTGACGAACCAAGCGACGCCATTCACCACATCAAGGAGGGATTGACCATGATCCACGTTCCGACACCCGCGCGGGTACCGTCGGCTGCAAAGGATCTGCTGGCTGCTTCGGCACGCGGCATCGCTGCTGCTTCGAGTGCCGAACAACCACGTGAGCAGTACGCGCTGGCCCACCTGGCGGCGCTCCGCGCAGCCGCCGCCGTCCTCGCGTGCAAGGGCAAACCGAATGGGCGTCGCCGGCCGCGCAGCGCATGGGACTTGCTGACGGTCATGGCGCCCGAGTTTTCGGAGTGGGCGGCCTTTTTCGCAGCGGGAGCGTCAAAGCGGGCCGCCGCTGAAGCGGGTCTGGGGCAGGTGACGCCGCGGGAGGCAGCAGATCTCACCCGGGATGCGGAGTGCTTCCTCGATTTGGTGTGCCGGCAGTTAGGGGTGGCGCACCAGCAGGAGCTGGGTGCTATGCCGGTTTTGAGGCAGACGGGGTGATGATGGATCCGTTTGTCCACCTCCGGACGGTCTCGAGCTTCTCCTTGCGTCACGGTGTTTCGGCACCCGACGCACTCGTGAACCAGGCCGCTGAATTGGGGCAGCGTGCGATCGCCCTGACTGATCGTGACGGTCTCTACGGCGCTGTGAGGTTCGCACAGGCGTGCCGCGAGGCGGGAGTTGGCTGCATCTTGGGGGTCGATCTCTCCGTTACGCACCAGCAGGTGTCCCAAGCGGGCGGCCCGGGTCGTCCGAAGCGGACTCCGACTCGTGGTGGAGCAGCAGTCTGGGAGGCCGATTCGCGCACCGTCGTGCTTGCACGTGGCGGGCGGGGGTGGGCGGCGCTGTGCCGGTTGGTGTCCGCAGTCCACCTCGGAGGGGAGCGCGGAAAGCCGGCGGCGACGGCAGAACTCATCGCTGAGTACGTCCGTCACGGGGATCTCATCGTGCTTCTCGGAGCCGATTCGACTGTTGGGCAGGCAGTTGCCAGGCGGCGACCAGATGTCGCGGCGACCGAACTCCGTTGGTGGCTCGCCCGAGTCGGACCAGCGGCGGTGCGGGTAGAGGTGGCATCGCACCGCAGCCGAGACGGGGGAGGGGGAGCAGCCGGACGATCTGCCAACGCTGTGGTGCGTTCGGCTCGGGCGGCTGCGGGCTTACTGTCGGTGGCCAAGCAGTGCGGGGTGGCAGCGGTGTTGAGCAACGCCGTTCGCTATGTGTCTGCCGCGAGCGCTCCGGTGGCCGACACGCTAGACGCCATTCGGCGACTCGTGCCGCTCGATGTGCGCCATCTTGACCGCGCCAACGCACAGGGTTACCTCAAGAGTTGGGAGCAACTGCGCCCGGTGGTTGCAGAGATCGCCGGTTTCGTCGACACCGGCAGCGTGGCGTCCCTGGGTCGGGAGTTGCTGGCCAGCACTGTTGCGGTGGCCCAGGAGTGCTTGCTCGATCCGATTGCGGACGTGGGCCTTGGCGACATCCACGTGCCCGAACTCGAGGTGGTGCAGCGCCGGGGCGCACTTGGAACCGGTGCCACCCGAGAGGTGGGCGCAGTGCTCGCCGGATACGACACTCGCCGACGAAGCCGGGCGCTGGTGGACGCCGAAGCGGCGCAAGCGCAGCACCTCCTCCGATCGCGCTGCGAGGCCGAGTTGAACCGCCGAGGCTGGGGGCATCGCCGTGCTGCCGGCGACCGGCTCGAGGCGGAGTTGGCCACCATCGCGGACCTTGGATTCGCCGGCTACTTCCTCACCGTCGCCGAGGTTGTTGATCTCATCCGTGAGATGGGCGTGCGCGCAGCTGCCAGAGGGTCAGGTGCGGGGAGCCTGGTGAACCACCTTCTGGGCATCTCCGGGGTCGATCCGCTGAAACACGACCTGTTGATGGAGCGGTTCCTCTCCCCGTTGCGGCGATCCCTGCCCGACATCGACGTCGATGTCGAATCAGCACGCCGGACCGAGGTGTACGAGCGGATCCTCGACCGATTCGGCGGTGAGCGCTGCACGTGCGTCTCGATGCGTGATACCTACCGGGTGCGCCACGCAATCCGCGATGTGGGTGCCGCCCTGGGCATGCCCCCTGGCGAGATCGACACTTTCGCCAAGGCCTTCCCCCACATCCGGGCGGCCGACGTGCGATCGGCGTTGCAGGATCTGCCCGAATTGCGGAGTTCGGGTATCGGCCAGTTGGCAGCCAGCGGCGAGTTGGACGTGTTCCTCGATCTGGTCGAGTCGCTTGACGGTCTACCCCGCCATATTGCGGTCCACCCCTGCGGAGTGCTGCTGTCGGATGCCACCATGCTCGACCGCACACCGGTGGAAGCCAGTTGGCAGGGCTTTCCGATGAGTCAGTTCGACAAGGACGAAGTTGAGGCTCTCGGCTTCCTGAAACTCGATGTGCTGGGCATCCGGATGCAATCGGCGCTGCAGCATGCGGTGGCCGAGGTGCGCCGGGTGGATGCTGAAGAGATCGTGCTCGACGACCTTCCGCTCGATGATTCGAGCACGTTCGAGTTGATTCGTTCCACTCGCACGTTGGGCTGCTTCCAGATCGAATCGCCCGGTCAACGGGAACTACTCGGCAAGTTCGCCCCGGAGACGTTCGACCACATCATCATCGACATCTCCCTGTTCCGCCCCGGTCCGGTGAAGAGCGACATGATCACCCCCTTCCTCGGGGCACGTCACGGCTGGCGGGCCCCCGAGTACATCCATGACGATCTCCGTCCGGCACTCGCGGAAACCTATGGCGTGGTGGTCTATCACGAGCAGGTGCTGCGCATCGTCGCGGTAATGACCGGTTGCAGCCACGCCGAGGCCGACGAAGTACGCCGATCCATGGGCAGTCCCGATGGCCAGCAACAGGTGCGGGGCTGGTTCTACCGGCTCGCTCACGAGAAGGGCTACGACGTCGCCACGATCGAGGCCACCTGGGAGGTGCTGCGCGCCTTTGCCTCATTTGGCTTCTGTAAGGCCCATGCGGCGGCTTTCGCGCTGCCCACCTATCACTCGGCGTGGCTGAAAGCCCATCATCCGGCCGCGTTCTACGCAGGTGTGCTCACCCATGACCCCGGCATGTATCCGAAGCGGCTCATCCTCGATGACGCCCGCCAGCACGGAATTGCCGTGCTACCGCTGGACGTCAACCGTTCGGTTGCCACCTACCAGGTGGAGCACGACGAGACCACGGGACGCTATGGGATCCGGTTGGCGCTCGCCGAGGTCAAGGGGATCAGCGATGCCGAAGTGGCGAGCATCGTGGCGGGTCAGCCCTACCTTGATCTCCCCGACTTCTGGCGACGCTCCGGGGCGAGCAAAACGACGGTGGAGGGGTTGATCGTCACCGGTGCGTTCGATTCGGTGCTCGGCATGGCAGTGGTCGCCGGAAACGGGCAGCGCCGGATCACCCGCCGAGATCTGCTGTTGCAGGTCGCAGATCTCGACCGGGTGGATCGCATCGACCGGCGTCACAACGGGTCCAAGAAGCGTCGACGGGCAGGGGCACCGACCTCCCATCCGGCGACCACTTTCGATTCGGTGACCGCGGCCAGGCGCCAGGGGCAAGCGCCAGTGGCGGCGTCATCCGCTCCGACAGTGCAGTTGAGTTTGGACCTGGGGGAGTCGTGTGTGACCACCACGCCGAGTGGTCTGCCGGAGATGTCTGCAAGCGACCGGGTGCAGGCCGAACTCGCGGTGCTCGGCCTCGACGCCAGCGCGCATTTGGTCGACTTCTACGCACCCATGCTTGCTGAGCTCGGGGCGACTCGATCGACTGGGCTGCTGAAGTGCCGCTCCAGCCAGGAGATCGTGGTGGGCGGAGTCAAGGTCGCAACCCAAACGCCGCCGATCCGCAGTGGGCATCGGGTGGTGTTCCTCACCCTGGACGACGGGGCGGGGCCGATTGACACCACGTTCTTTCCCGATGCTCAAGACCCATACGCCCAGGTGGTGTTCGGTTCCTGGTTGCTTCTGGTGCGCGGACGGGTACGCCGTACCGGGCCCCGGGGAGTGTCGTTGCGGGCCACTGGCTGCTGGGATCTGACCGCCATGCATCGGATATGGCTCACAGGAGGGGTCGCTGCGGTCGGCGAGGTCATCATGAATGCCCCGAGCCCGGCAGATGCCGGCCGTGGTGCCAGGACGCCGGCCGGCCGTGTCTGGCAGTACGCCAGCGGATTCCGGAAGTCGCCGTATGCCGACATCCGCCCCGCAGGTGGCGATGTCGCAAATGGCCGCGGCATTGTGGGCGCTGTGTCGGCCGCGGAGGACGCGCCCGCCAAACTGTGGCACAGCAGTCACGGAAGTTCGGGCCGATGAGAGGGGTCAGGGATGAGTAGGTCCCAACTCAATCGGGGCCCGCGGCTGTCGTCGGCAGGTGACGACGACACGGGATGCACCGTCCTCCACGTCGACATGGACGCCTTCTACGCCTCGGTCGAATTGCTCAGCCGACCCCACCTGCGGGGGCAACCGGTGATTGTCGGTGGCTCCGGCAACCGGGGTGTGGTTCTTTCCGCCACCTACGAAGCACGGGAGTTGGGGGTGCATTCGGCGATGCCGATGGCCCGGGCACGTCGACTCGCACCCAACGCCGTCGTCATCACACCGGATCATCGTCACTACGCTCGCGCCAGCGAAGGGATCATGGAGGTGTTTCGCAGCATCACCGATCTCGTCGAACCTTTGGCGCTCGACGAGGCCTTCCTCGACGTTGCAGGAGCGCTGCGCAGGTTGGGCTCCCCTCGG
Source organism: uncultured Actinomycetes bacterium (assembly GCA_963752505.1). Lineage (GTDB taxonomy): Bacteria > Actinomycetota > Actinomycetes > S36-B12 > UBA10799 > JACJWR01. The sequence goes on along the minus strand of CAVVYM010000006.1, from coordinate 237,975 downwards.
AAGATCGCCGAATTGATCCGAGCACGGATTCACGACGAGCAGGGGCTGGTCGCTTCTGTTGGTGTGGCCAGCACCAAGTTCGTGGCCAAACTAGCCTCGACGCAGAGCAAACCCGACGGCTTGCTTGTGGTGCCGGTCAACGAGGTGGTCGCCTTCCTGCATCCCCTTCCAGTGGGGGCACTGTGGGGCGTGGGTCAGCGTACTGAGGAGCAGTTGCACCGCCTCGGACTGCGCACCGTGGGTGACCTCGCTGGTACTCCGCCGGTCACCCTGCAACGGGCGCTGGGCGATGCCGCCGGAAGGCAGCTGCACGCCCTGGCGTGGGGACGCGATGAGCGGGCCGTGCGGCGCGACGAGCCGGAACGCAGCATCGGAGCCGAGGAGACCTTCCCGGTCGATGTGGACGATATGACGGTCGTGACTGCGGAGGTGCTGCGCCTCAGCGAGAGGGTGGCCGCCCGGATGCGTGCGGCCGGAGTGGTGGGTCGCACCGTGGTGCTCAAAGTTCGATTCGCGGACTTCACCACTCTCACACGCAGCCGAACATTGGCCGAACCGGTGGATGTCGGGCAGGAGGTCTATCGCACGGCCAACCAACTACTCGAGGCCTTGGGTCTCCAGCGGGCACGCATCCGACTCGTGGGAGTCCGCATGGCGAACCTCAGTGATTCCGACGGAGCCCCGCATCAACTTCTGCTGGGTGAACGCGAGCACGGGTGGCGGGAAGCCGAACAGGCGGTGGACCGGGCCAGTCGTCGCTATGGCAAGGATGCGATCCGACCGGCCCGGCTGGTCGTGCGCCAGCCGTGGGAGGATACTTGAGAAGTCAGATGTCGGACCTGTCGGCTGAGCCGAGCGGAGGTCAGGCGCAATTTTCACCAAGCATTTCCCAGTCTGGGTTTCGCAATCACGGTGAACGCGCCTATCCTGGGCTTCTCAGCCGACGAGCGGCCGACAAAACAATCTCGACGTGGAGGTGGGCCGTGCCACTATCCGAGCACGAGCAGCGTCTGCTTGAACAAATGGAGCGGGCGCTATACGCCGAGGATCCCAAGTTTGCCTCGACCCTGCGCCAACCGGTCATCCGGCAGGGCTCGCGCAAACGACTGGTTCTGGGCGTGGTGGTCGCCGCGCTGGGCCTCGGGCTCCTTCTGGCAGGCGTGGCAGTCAAACTACCCGTGGTCGGTGTGATCGGATTCGTAGTGATGCTCGGGGGAGCGATTCTGGCGTTCACCGGCGGGACCACGACGGAGGCGCCCGCGGCCAAGAAGGATGCGGGCGCACAACCCGGGCCCTCAAGCGGTTCCACCGGGAGCCCCACCGAATCAGGCGGCTTCATGGGGAAGATGGAGGATCGCTGGCGTCACCGCCATGAAGGTGACCCCGAGTAGTTACACGACAGACAAACCGAGCGCCCTCAACATGAGGGCGCTCGGTTTTTTTCATGCCGTGAAACATTCCACCGGCGAGCGCTGACCACGTCCGTCCCCGCGCAGTTGCAGGTGCCCCGTGTGATCACAAGCGACGCCATGAGGGGTGAAGTGGGGCCATGGCACCATCTGAGGGTTGATTGTGGGGTGAAGTGGGGTAAAGTGGGGCGAACTGGAGTTCGGGCGCACAATGTGGAGGTGGTTTGCCGTGTTCCTGGGCACTCACCACCCGAAACTTGACGACAAGGGTCGCCTCACGCTGCCCGCCAAGTTTCGCGATGACCTCGTGGCAGGCGTGGTGCTCACCAAGGGTCAAGATCGCTCCCTGGTGGTGTGGCCCGCCGAGGAGTTCAAGGACTACGCAAGTCGCATCCTGCAGGCGTCCAGGTCGGATGCGCGGGCCCGTGCCTACTCCCGGATCTTCTTCTCCAGCGCTTTCGACCAAGTGCCGGATCGTCAGGGTCGCGTCACCCTGCCGCCAGCGCTGCGCGACTATGCCCGTCTTGATCCTGAGGCTGGCTGTGTCGTGGTGGGTAACCACGCCACGGTGGAGATCTGGAATCCCGCCGAATGGGAGCGTTACCTGGACTCCCAGGAGCCGCAGTTCGCGGATCTCTCCGAGGAGGTGGTGCCCGGGCTGTTCTAATCCGCCATGCCGTGTGGCCCTTTCCCGTCGACTGTGTGCCGGGGGTACTTCCCCGATCCCCGACACCGCGCCCTGTGCACACTTCCCCGGTGCATAGCCGTGAGTCGTGACGGGACGGGACCAGGCGGCATGACCATTTCACCTCCCTGGCTTCACCTCACCGATCACACGTGGCGGTGAGCCCCTTTTTGAACCCCCGAGCTGCTGCGGCACTCGGGTTCCCCGCAAGTCACCGCAAGCTGGAACCGTCGCTGCACAAGGAGGTGCCCCGGTGTCGCACCACATCCCGGTGTTGCTGGATCGCTGCGTGGCACTGTTGGGTCCTGCACTGCAAACGGATTCCACTGAGGCCGCAGATTCGGCCGCCGGGCCGCCGGTTCTCATCGACGGCACCCTCGGCCTCGGTGGCCACACCGAGGCCGTGCTGCGAGCATTCCCGCAGGTGACGGTGGTAGGGATCGACACCGACCCACAGGCTCTCGACAACGCGTCGCGGCGGCTGGCCCCGTTCGGTGCGCGTTTCGTGCCGGCACACGCGTGGTACGACCAGATGGCGTCCGTCGTCGACGAGTTGGGCGTTGCCGCCCGAGTCCGAGCAGTCCTGCTGGATCTCGGACTGTCGAGCATGCAGATCGACGTCGCCGACCGTGGCTTCGCCTACTCGGTCGACGCCCCGCTGGACATGCGCATGAATCCGGAGTCCGACCTGACTGCGCGCGACATCCTGGCGCACTATTCGACGGCCGACCTCACTCGAATCCTGCGGGAGTACGGCGAAGAGCGGTATGCCAAACGAATCGCCACCGCCATCGTCGCCCAGCGCGACGGGCAGCCCTTCGAGCGGAGTTCGGACCTGCTTGCTGTGCTGCAACGGGCGATCCCGGCGGCCTCGCAACGGTCCGGGGGTCATCCGGGCAAGCGGACCTTTCAGGCGCTGCGCATCGAAGTAAACGACGAGCTGGGAGGGATTCGACGCGTTCTGCCGCAGGCACTGGATCTGGTGCCGGTCGGCGGTCGGGTCGTGGTGATGGCCTACCACTCACTCGAGGACCGAATCGTAAAGAGAACTTTCGCTTCCGCGTCCCAGGTCAGCGCCCCGCCTGATCTTCCCGTGATTCCTGACGACGCGCGGCCTCGCTTCCGACTGCTGACGAGGGGTGCGGAGGTAGCGTCAGCGACGGAAATCGCAGAGAACCCCCGGTCCGCATCGGTGAGATTGCGAGCCGTCGAGCGAGTGGAGGTGAACCCGTGACCGCGATGCCGCACGACACGTCACGGGTCTTGGTTACTGTGCCCACGCTGCGGCGCCACCCACGCACGCAATCACGTTCCCGTGCGGGCCTGGCCCAACGCATCGTGGCGATGCGGCCCATCGCGAATCTCGGCAACCGCACATTTCTGCTGCTCGTGGCAGCAGCACTGGCCGTGAGCCTGGTGGTGATGCTCGCGTTGAACACCTTGATGGCAAAGGGGAGTTTTCAACGCTACGAACTGATGACAGAGAAGTCATCGCTGGTCATGCAGGAGCAGGCGCTGGCCAACGAACTAGCGTTGCTCGACACCCCCGGAGCCCTCGCCGAGCGGGCAGCTGACATGGGCATGGTCATGAACCCGAATCCCGTCTTCGTCGACCTGCGCACTGGGCAGTTGCTGGGGGAGCCGAAAGCCGCGGAAGGCCCGGACCCGACCCGCGATCTGGGGGTCGACGGCGACGTGACCCCCACGGCCGATGGTGGCGGGGAAGTTGCGGTGGGTCTGGTTCCCGCCACGACGGTGCCCGCGGAGCCTGCTCAGTGAGCGCCACGCGCACTCCGCCGCCCGCCGGGTCGGGTAGCCGTCAACCACACCGTTCGTCGCAGCCGACCCGGCGCAATTGGTGGCAGAAGTACCGCGACGGCGACCTCACCTATCGTCGGGGTAGCCCAGTCAAGCGGATGCGCATCATTTCGCTGGTGCTCGTCCTCCTTACGGTGGTGTCGGCGCTGCGGCTCATCCAAGTGCAGATCGTCGATACCGGTGCCCTGGCCCAACGGGCCGAATCCTCCCGCCTCGCCTCTACTCCGCTGGCAGGTCAGCGAGGCACCATCTACGACATCAACGGCATGCCTCTCGCGCAGTCGGTCGAGGCCTTCAACTTCGCGGTGGATCAAACGCTCGTCGAAGACGCTCCTGGCTTGGCAGCTCGGATCGCACCGATCGTCGACCTGCCTGCGGACGAGGTCGAGAAGGCCCTGGTCGGCGACGCCAAGTTCGCCTACGTGGCACGCTTCATCACGCCTGCGCAGGCCTCGGCGTTGCGTGAGATGGAGGAGCCCGCCTTCGGATTCGAACCGACTCTGAACCGGGAGTACCCGGGCGGTGACCTCGCGGCCAACGTCATCGGTTACGTGGGCCTCGACGGTCACGGGTTGGCAGGCGTGGAGGTGGCTCAAGAGGACACCCTGGCCGGGGTGGACGGTTTGCGGCGGGTGGAGGTCTCCAACGGACGGCTGATCCCCACCGCGACTGATGAGTTGGTCGCACCGCAGACCGGTGACTCGCTGCGTCTCACGCTGGACCAGGACCTGCAGTTTCTGGCTCAGGACGCGATCAGCAGGCAGGTGGCGGCGTCCCGGGCCCAGAGCGGGACGGTCATCGTGATGGAGGTCAAGACCGGCCGCATCCTGGCGATGGCTTCCGTGCCCACCGTCGATGCCAACGATCCAGGTTCCGGCAAGCCCGAGGACCTGCAGAACCGTGCGGTCGTGGAGGCCTTCGAACCTGGTTCGACGTCGAAGATCATGACGATGGCCGCAGTGATCAACGAAGGCAAGGCGGATCCGCTCACGCCGTTCACGGTGAAGGACAGCATCGACCGGGGAACGCGCACGTTCCGCGACCACGACCCGCACCCCACCTACGAGATGACACTGGCGGGAATCCTCGCGAAGTCGTCGAACACCGGCTCCATCGAGGCCGCCGAGCTCATCGGTGAAGACAAGTTCTACGAGTACCTACGTCGATTCGGGGTCGGCGATCCCACCGGCGCCGGTTTCCCGGGTGAGGCAAGCGGCTACGTGCCGCCGACCTCTGAATGGACAGATTCGACGTTCCCCACGCTGGCCTTCGGCCAAGGTCTGTCGGTATCGGCGCTGCAGATCACGTCGATCTTCCAGACCATCGCGAATGAGGGTGTGCGGGTGCAACCGCACATCGTTGAATCCGTCATCGGTGCCGACGGCGAGGAAGTGCCGATTGAAGGTCCGGAGACCACCAAAGTCGTTGAACCGGAAACCGCAGATGCCGTTCTCAAGATGATGGAAGGTGTGGTGAGCCCCGACGGCACGGCAAGCAACGCCGCCATTCCCGGCTACCGGGTTGGTGGCAAGACCGGCACCGCGAACCGGATCGACGACAGCTGCGGCTGCTACCGGGGTTACACCGCCAGCTTCATCGGTGTTGCGCCGGCCGACGACCCCGAGCTCGTAGCGGCAGTCATCGTGCAGGATCCCAAGGGGACCTACATGGGCTCGTCGAACGGTGCTCCGGTATTCAAGGAGGTGATGACAGCCGCGCTGATCTCGTTGGGGATTCCGCCCACGAACAACGATGAGCCGCTGCTGCCCATCTTCGTCGGCGAAGACCCCACGACTTCCTGACGCCGTGGTTATCCCTTCACCCCGGCCGCAGACTCGGCCGATCTCGCTGGCTGAACTGTTCCCGGGCCACCCTTCCGACGTGTCCGTCACCGGTGTGGTCATGGACTCGCGCGTCGTGCTGCCGGGTGATCTCTACGTCGCCGTTGGCGGAGCCAATGTCCACGGCGCTCGTTTCGCCGAAGCCGTCGCCGAAGCCGGTGCAGCGGCCATCCTGACCGACGCAGCGGGGGCCGACCTGGTTGCGGCCAGCGCGGCGGCGGGATCCGTCGAGCTCATCGTGGTCGCGGATCCGCGCGCGCTGGCGGGGGAGGTTGCCTCGAGGGTCTACGGCCACCCGTCGCGCTCCATGCTGGTGGTGGGCATCACCGGCACAAACGGCAAGACCACCATGAGTTTCCTCATCGAGTCCGTGCTGGCCGCTGCCGGACACGTCACCGGAGTCATGGGCACGACCGGCCATCGCGTTGCCGGTCGATTGCTGCAAACTGAACGCACCACACCCGAGGCGGTCGATGTGCACGCGATCCTCGGCCACATGCGGGACGAGGGCGTGACCGCAGTCGTGATGGAGGTGTCCTCGCATGCCATGGCTTTCGGCCGGGTGAACGCCGTCGAGTTCGACGCTGCAGTGTTCACGAATCTCACCCAGGACCACTTGGATTTCCACGGCACCATGGCCGACTACTTCGAGGCCAAAGCCACGTTGTTCACCATGGCATCCCACCGAGTCATCTGCCTGGATGATTCCTGGGGCGAGCAGTTGGCCACGAGGTGGCCCACGGCTGTCACCTACGCGGTGACTGGTGTCGACGCCGACTGGACTGTCGCCGACGTGCAGCCCGACGACCACGGCAGCGACTTCCTGGCAAAGCCACCGGAAGGCGAGCCCGTTCCCTGCCGAGTTGGCCTGCCCGGGGTATTCAACGTGGCGAACGCACTCGGCGCGCTGGCGACGGCCGTGGCAGTGGAGGTTCCGCTGCAGGTGGCCGCAGTCGGAGTCCGGGCGTGCCCGGGCGTTCCCGGTCGCATGCAGTCGGTGTTCAACCAGCGCGGCATCCGGGCCTTCGTCGACTACGCCCACACCCCCGACGCCGTGGAACGCGCCATCATCGCCACCCACGGCCGGGTCATCGCCGTCCTCGGCTGCGGCGGAGATCGGGACGCCTCCAAGCGGCCGCTCATGGGTGAGGCCGCTGCCCGACTGGCCGACGTGGTCGTGGTCACCGACGACAATCCTCGTTCGGAGGATCCGGCGCTGATCCGAGCGGCGATGCTGGCGGGCGTGAGCGACGTGCCCGACGACGAACGGGCCGAGGTGCACGAGATCGGTGATCGGCAGGCGGCCATTCGGGCAGCGGTAGCGCTGGCAGGGGCGGGCGACGCAGTGCTGGTGCTCGGCAAAGGGCACGAACAAGGCCAACAAGTAGGCTCCGTGACGCACCACTTCGATGATGTTGAGGAACTCGCCGCCGCGCTGGAGGATGTCGCGCAATGATCACGCTGTCACTACGTCAGGTGCAGGAGGCAGTCGAGGGCTCCTTGCTCGGCGCATCCGACGGCGGCGACCCCGGTGATGTGCGCATCTCCGGGGTCGCCATCGATTCGAGAAAGGTCGAACCCGGTGATCTCTTCATTGCGATAGCCGGAGAACACAGCGATGGTCACGACTACGCAGGCCCGGCTTTCGATGCCGGTGCTGCCGCGATCCTCTGCGAGCGGCCGATTGAGGCCGGCCCCGCAATCGTGGTGTCCGACACGGTTGCGGCCCTCGGTCGGTTGGCTGCGGCCGTGCACCGACAATTGCCGCAACTGACGACCATCGGAATCACCGGCTCGTCTGGCAAGACGTCCACCAAGGACATGTTGGGTCAGGTGCTTGCCACTTTCGGGCCCACGGTGGCGCCGCAAGGGTCGTTCAACAACGAGCTCGGCCTGCCGCTGACGGTGCTGCAATGCAATGCCGAGACGCGATTTCTGGTGCTTGAAATGGGAGCGCGGGGCAAAGGGCACATCGCGTATCTGTGCTGGCATCGCCGCACCGGATGTCGGACTCGTGATCAACGTGGGGTCCGCCCACGTGGGCGAGTTCGGTGGTCAAGCAGCGATCGCCGAGGCCAAGTCCGAACTGGTGCAAAGCCTCACGCAGGACGGACTGGCGGTCCTCAACGCCGACGATCCCTTGGTGAGCGCCATGGCCGAGCGCACGCCAGCCCGGGTGCTGCGCTTCGGCGAGTCGCCCTCGGCGGATGTGCGCGTCACCGACGTGACCCTCGATGCCCGGGCACGGCCAAGTTTTCGGCTGACGTCGGGCGAAGAGGTCGCTGACGTGGCGCTGCAGGTCTCCGGCGAACACATGGCAGCCAACGCTGCCGCGGCCGCCACGGTTGCTCTCGGCGTCGGGATGGGACTGCCCGACGTCGCTGTGTCCCTGAGCGCGGCGACGTCGCAGAGTCGGTGGCGCATGGAGATCACCACCACGGCGTCCGGTGTGACCGTGGTCAATGACGCCTACAACGCCAATCCCGAATCCGTGCGCGCCGCGCTCAAGGCACTGGTCGCCATGGGTCGAGCCAGCGGCGGTCGGACGTGGGCGGTGCTGGGGGAGATGCTCGAACTCGGCGACGAATCTCGTTCCGCCCACGATTCAATCGGGCGACTGGCGGTGCGGCTTGACGTCGACCGCCTGATCGTCGTCGGAGAGGGCGCAAAGCCGATGCACTTGGGCGCGGCCCACGAGGGTTCGTGGGGGAACGAATCCATGTGGGTGCCCGATATCGAGCAGGCACTCGCGGTGCTCGAATCGGACGTGACCGAGGGCGACATCGTGTTGGTCAAGGCCTCCCGTTCGGCCGGGCTGGAACGGTTGGCGATGTCCTTGCTCTCGGAGGAGGACGCATGATTCAGGTAGTACTCGCCGCAGCGGTCGCGCTCGCCGTCAGCCTGCTGGGCACCCCGTTGCTCATCAGCGTGCTGCGTCGTCGCCGACTCGCTCAGGCCATCCGAGTTTCCAAGGACGGGATCCAGTACCCCGAGCATGAGGGCAAGAAGGGCACGCCCAGCATGGGTGGCCTGGCGGTCATCATCGCGGTGCTCCTCGGCTACGCCGTGGCCCACCTGGTGGCATGGCGTCCCCCGACGGTCAGCGGACTGCTGGCCCTCTATCTCACAGTGGGCCTCGGGCTCGTCGGCATGGTCGATGACTACCTGAAGATCTTCAAGCAACGCAGCACTGGCGTGCGGGCTCGGACAAAACTGGGCGGTCAGGCGTTCATCGCCATCACCTTCGCGGTCATGTCGCTGTCCTTCCCGGACGAGTTCGATCGCACTCCGGCGTCACAGGCGATCTCGTTCGTGCGCGATACCCCGATCGTGCTTCCCATCGCGCTCGCCGTGCTGTGGATCTGGCTTCTCATTACGGCTACGACGAACGCGGTGAACCTCACAGATGGCCTCGACGGCCTGGCGGCGGGAGCTGCCGTGGCCAGTTTTGCCGCCTTCGCACTGCTTGGCGTGTGGCAATACGGCCAGAACTGCGCATTCACCCGCTTCGAACGCTGCTACGAGGTGCGAGATCCGTTGGACCTTGCGGTCTTCGCCGCAGCGTGTGCCGGCGCTTGTGTCGGCTTCCTGTGGTGGAACACCTCACCTGCGCAGATCTTCATGGGCGACACCGGGTCGCTGGCAATCGGTGGCGCCATCGCGGCCCTGGCGATCTTCAGCCAGACCGAATTGCTGCTGGTGCTCATTGGCGGCCTGTTCCTGCTCACCACGGTCTCGGTGATCCTGCAGGTGGCCTCGTTCAAACTGACCGGCAAACGGGTGTTCCGCATGGCCCCCCTCCACCATCACTTCGAACTCAAGGGCTGGGGCGAAGTGACGATTGTGACGCGTTTCTGGATTCTCCAAGGTCTGTTCGTCGGGCTGGGTCTGTCGCTGTTCTATGCCGAGTGGGTGCGCACATGATTGAGACGGGTGGACCCGGATTCGACCTTGACGTGGCACCGGAGTCCCTCCATGTCATCGTTACTGGCCTCGGCGTCGCCGGCTACTCGGGCGCGGCTGCGTTGCTGGGCAGAGGTGGCCGCGTCACCGTGATCGACTCCTTCGACACCCCGGCGCTCGCCGAGAAGGCGCAGATCCTCGAGGTGCTCGGCGCCGACGTGCACCTCGGTGCTGGCGACGAACTACCGCCGGGGGATGTGCTGGTCGTGTCGACCGGTATCCCGCTGGACTCGCCTTGGATCACCGCTGCCCGCGAGCGGGGTACTCCGGTGTGGGGAGAGTTCGAACTGGCCTGGCGGTTGCGACCGGCCGAGAAGCCTGCGCCGTGGCTCTACGTGACCGGCACCAACGGAAAGACGACCACCACGATCATGGCCGCGGCGATGCTTGCCGCGGCGGGTCTGCGCACGGCCGCGGTCGGCAACATCGGGGTGAGCCTCATCGACGCGGTGATCCACCCGGAACCCTACGACGTGCTGGTCGTGGAGGTTGGCGCCCCGCATCTGCCCTTCGTGTACTCGGTCTCGCCGCTGGCGTGCGTGTGTCTCAACGTGGCACCGGATCACGTGGACTACTTCGGCAGTTACGACGACTACGTCGCCACCAAAGGCACCGCCTACGAGCGAACCCAGGTCGCCTGCGTTTACAACACTGCGGATCCCGTCACGGAGCAGATGGTGGTCGACGCCGAGGTGGTCGAAGGGTGCCGCGCGATCGGAATCACCCTGGGTGTGCCGGCGCCCAGCCAGCTCGGAGTGGTGGAGGACCTCCTCGTGGATCGGGCCTTCACGGCTCAACGAGCCACCTCCGCACAGGAGTTGGCCGCTGTGACCGATGTGGTCCCCAGCGCGCCCCACCAGGTTGAGAACGCCCTCGCGGCAGCGGCTCTGGTGCGCGCCTACGGAGTCCCCGCTGGCGCCATCCGCCAAGGCCTGCGCACGTTCGTGCCGGCGCTTCACCGCATCGCAGAGGTGGGCGTGGTGGGCGGTGTGCGCTACATCGACGACTCGAAAGCCACGAACTGGCACGCGGCCTTGACGTCGCTGCGAGCTTTCGAATCCGTCGTGTGGGTGGCCGGCGGGCAGGCGAAGGGCCAAGATTTCGACGAGCTCGTCATCGCCACAGCGCCCAGGATGCGCGCCGTCGTGCTCGTCGGGCTGGACCGCGCGGTGATCGCGCATGCACTTGCCCGACACGCACCGGATGTTCCGGTGGTTGAGGTCGCTGACACCGACACTGGTGCGATGACAGCAGTGGTCGAGGCGGCAGCCGCGTTGGCTGAGCCGGGGGATACCGTCCTGCTGGCGCCGGGCTGCGCCTCACGGGACATGTACGTGGACTATGCCGAGCGCGGCGACGCATTTGCTGCTGCGGTTCGTGCCCTCGAAGGGGAGTGAGGACTTGTCGTCCACCGGCACCTCCCGGCGTCGACGCCGCTCGCGCGAGGGCGCCGAAGCGGAGCGCAAACTCTCATTCCTGGATCACCCTCTTGCGGACTACACGCTCCTGCTGATCATCATCTTGGCCCTGCTCGGACTCGGCCTGGTGATGGTGTTCAGCGCGTCGTCGGTCGAGTCGATCGCTGACAGCGGATCGATCTTCAGCCAATTCCAGAAGCAGTTCCTCGCCGCCCTCATCGGCGTGCCTGCCATGCTCTGGCTGTCTCGCCGACCGCTGCATTTCTACGTTCGTGCGGCACCGATCTTGATGATGGTGGCGCTGATTCTGCTCGTGCTGGTGCTCATTCCGGGCATCGGCGTGAACGTCGGCGGCCAGCAGAACTGGATCCGCATGCCGGGTGGCTTCAACCTGCAACCCAGCGAAATCGCCAAACTGGCGCTCGCGCTGTGGGGCGCGCGCCTGCTCAGCATGCGTTCCGGATCGTGGGACAACTGGCGCGCCGTGACGCTGCCTTTTCTACCCATGGCAGGCCTCGTCGTGGTGCTCGTGCTCCTGGAGGGCGACGTCGGTACCGCCCTCGTCTTCATGCCCATGATCGCCGCGATGCTGCTCATGGTCGGCATCCCGTTCCGGTTCTTCATCGCCATCGGCAGCGCGCTGCTCCTGCTGATCGCATACATGTCGCTCACTGAGGGCTACCGCATGCAGCGATTCGCCACCTGGCTGGATCCCGAGGCCGACCCGACCGGGGCCGGCTGGCAGGTGATTCACGGCCGCATGGCGCTTGCCACCGGCGGCTGGTGGGGCGTCGGTCTCGGGGCGAGCCGTGAGAAGTGGGGTGCTCTGCCGGAGGCGCACAACGACTTCATCTTCGCCATCATCGGCGAAGAGCTCGGCCTCATCGGCACCTTGGTTGTGATGATCTTGTTCCTGTTCGTCGGTCTGCTCGGCATCCGCATTGCGAGGCGCACCCACTCGCTGTTCGTGCGCCTGGCGACGGTGGCAATCGTTGCGTGGATCGTTACCCAATCAATGATCAACATCGGTGCGGTGATCGGGACGATGCCCGTCACCGGGGTACCGCTGCCCTTGGTCTCGTACGGCGGGACTTCGCTGCTGTTTACGCTATGTGCCATGGGAGTGCTGTTGGCCTTTGCGCGGCAGGAGCCCGCGGCCGCAGCGACGATCCGGGCACGTGCCCTGCAACGCCGCCGGATGAAACGCGTTTCGCAGGCTCGTCGCAGCGAAAACAACGCTGCTGCCGGCCCTCCCTCGTCGGCGGCGCGCTAGAGATGCATGTTGTCGTCGCCGGTGGTGGCACCGCGGGTCATATTGAGCCCGCCTTGAACCTCGCAGATGCCCTCGTGGCGTCGTCGCCTGACATCACGGTGTCGGCGCTGGGAACCGCGAAAGGACTGGAGACCTCGCTGGTACCAGCGCGCGGTTACGAACTCGACATCGTCGAGCCCATTCCGATGCCCCGGTCCATCAACGGCCAGCTCGTGACCTTGCCAGGTCGGGTCCGGACCTCGGTGCGCAGCACACGCGAGGCGCTCGAACGTCGAGACGCAGACGTGGTGGTCGGTTTTGGCGGCTACGTCGCGCTCTCCGCCTATCTCGCAGCACGCAAGCGGATTCCCATCGTGGTGCACGAAGCGAATGCCAAGGCCGGCCTGGCCAATCGGATCGGTGCCCGCTTCACGCCGTACGTCGCGGAGACGGCACCGGGATCGCTGCCCCACGCCACGCTCGTCGGTCTACCGTTGCGCCCGGTCATCGCGCACCTCGACCGCGCCACTCACCGCGCTGCTGCCCGGGACTTCTTCGGTCTCCCGTCCGAGGGCCCGGTGCTATTCGTGTTTGGCGGTTCGCAGGGCGCCCGTCGGCTCAACGACACCGTTGTGGCCGCCGCACCGGAACTGGCAGCGGCCGGCATATCGGTGCTGCATGCGGTCGGACGCAAGAACGCCGATCAGCACCCACCCGAGGCCGTGCCGGGGTTCGTGACCGTCGACTACGTCGACCGGATGGATCTGGCCTACTCCGCGGCGGATCTTGCCCTGTGCCGAGCCGGTGCCATGACCGTGGGTGAACTCTCCGCCGTCGGCCTGCCCGCGGTGTATGTCCCGCTGCCGGTTGGCAACGGGGAGCAGCGTCGCAACGCCCAGGGGGTCATTCAGGCCGGTGGCGGCATCGAAGTGGCAGATGAAGATCTCGACGCGTCGGCGCTCCTGGAGGCCGTGGTGCCGCTGTTGACCGAGTCCGCCACGATCGCCACCATGTCGAACGCCGCAGCAAGCCAGGGCACCCGAGGTGCCACCGAGAAGCTCGTTGAGATGACGCTTCGCGCCGCAGCCGCAGGAGGATGAATGACCGAACAATCGTCACAAGTACAGATGGGCGCCGGGCCGGTGCACTTCATCGGCGTCGGCGGCTCCGGTATGTCGGGCATCGCCCGGATTCTGCTGGCCGAGGGCGTCACTGTGACCGGCAGCGATGCCAAGGATTCCCGTCGCCTGACGGCCCTGCGCGCACTTGGAGCGGAAATCGCCATCGGCCACGATGCGGCTCACCTGCGCGACGACACCACGGTGGTCGTGCGTTCGACTGCGATCTCGGCGGACAACCCCGAGGTTCGCCGTGCCGAAGAACTCGGGATTCCGATCCTCCATCGCTCCGACGCCCTAGCGCTGGTGATGCAGGGGTGCCGAGTGGTGGCCGTCACGGGCACACACGGCAAGACCACCACCACATCGATGCTCACCGTCGCACTGCAGAATTGCGGCGCCGAACCCAGCTTCGCGATTGGTGGAGAGCTCCACGAGACCGGCGCCTACGCCCACCGCGGGTCGGGGGACGTGTTCGTCACCGAAGCCGATGAGAGTGATGGTTCCTTCCTCCGCTTCGGCGCCATCGCCGGCATCATCACCAACGTCGAGCCCGATCACCTCAACTACTGGAAGGACTTCGAAACTCTCATCGAAGCCTTCGAACAGTTCACACTCGACATCGGAGAACGGTCGGGGTTCGTCGTGGCCTGCGTTGATGATGAACAGACACGGCGGGTGATTCGAGTTGGCCGCGAAGCCGGGGTCGATGTGCGCACCTACGGCTTCTCCGAAGAGGCGGATTACCACATTTCCGTGCATGACCGCAGCGGCACCGGGTGGACTTTCGACGTCGCGGTGCACGGCGTGCGTACGCCGCGCATCACGCTGCAGGTGCCGGGGGCGCACAATGTTCTCAATGCCACGGCCGCGCTTGCCACGGCGATCGGTCTGGGCTTTTCCGATGTGGACGCCGCCCGCGGGTTGGAGGACTTCACCGGCACCCGGCGACGGTTCGACTTCCGCGGGGAAGTCGCGGGTATCCGAGTGTTCGACGATTTCGCCCACCACCCCACCGAGGTCGAGGCCACCCTGCGAGCGGCGCGAGAAGTTGCCGGTGAGGGTCGGATCATCATGGCCTTCCAGGCTCACCACTACTACCGCACGGCCATGTTCGTCCAGGAATTCGGCGAGGCGATGGGCCTGGCCGATGAAGTTGTGGTGCTCGAGGTCTTCGCGCCCGGCGAGGAGCCCATACCCGGTGCCAGCGGCCAGACCATGGCCGCAGCGGTTCCGTTGCCGGGCGAGCAGGTTCTCTTCGAACCCAGTTCACCCGCGGTGCCAGGACACTTAGTGGACCGGGCTCAACCGGGAGACATCATCATGACCATCGGTCAGGGCGATGTCGCCCTCATGGCCCCGGCAATTCTGGATCTCCTCGAGGTCCGAGCAGACGATCAATGACACTGACGCAACGGCCGACAGACACCCGGCCCGAAGACGGCGCAGCCACCAACGGTGCGCGTCGACGCCGACGACAGCGTCCTCGACTGGCGCGCATCGACCGGCGGCGATGGATTCAGGCAGGCGTCGCGGTGCTCGCCGCACTGGCGCTCCTGGCGGGTGCCAGCTGGCTGGTGTGGGGCTCGCCGTGGCTGCGGGTGCAGCAAGTGCAAGTGGTCGGTGCGTCCGCCGGTCTGAAGCAACCCGTTTCAACCGCGGCCGCTGGTGCGCTCGGTGTGCCACTCGCGTCGGTGGACACGGCCACGATTGCAGCCGAGGTCAGCCAACTGGTCGAGGTGAGATCGGCGCGCGTGAGCCGCAGTTGGCCCGCGACGCTCGTGGTCGCTATCGAGGAACGCCTGCCCGTGGGGTTCGTCGGCACCGGTGGTGACCAGTTCGATGTGCTCGGGTCGGACGCGCAAGCGATGGCTAGCATCGCTGACAAGCCTGACAACGTGCCGGAATTGCTCGGCTCGCGCGAAGAGCTTCCGAAGTTGACCGAGGCGTTGGCCAACATCAGTCCGGAGGTGCTGGCAGTTGTGCAATGGGCGGCCATCAAGGATGACGTCGTAGAACTGACCCTGCGTGACGACGGTGGGGTTGTTCGGTGGGGCGCTCCTGAGAGCAACGACATCAAGGCCAGAACGTTGAGCGTGCTGCTGTTGTCGGTACCGGAATCGGGTTGGTACGACCTGTCTGCGCCGGGGGCTCCGGTCACGGCTGCCGAACGGCCTGCACGCCTGGCGGATCAAGCCCTCGGGGGCCCTGTGACACCCACCCCGACACCGTCTGCCGAGGCCGAGCAGCAAGTCGGCGCGGTGACGGACGAAACTGGAGCGGGTGAGAGCGAAGATCCCGCCGGAACAGGGGTTGAACCTCTGGTTGAACCCCAGCCGGGCAGCGGCGGCGAGCAGCCGGCACAGTTGACCGCCCCGCAACAGTAAGTCTCAACACAGGGATCAGAAATAGGGTGCTTTGTTACCCAGTGGGGCTGCAGTGGTTGATCGGGCTGGCGATCCGCCAGGAGATTGCTGACTTCCACTGCGGGGCGCCTTGCCCTACGTCAGAGGGGTGGCTAGCGTAGCGGAAGAATCGTTGAAGGCCCCATCAAACCTTTGACTTGAAGTTGAGAGTTTTGGGTGAGATGGGGAGCTTATTGTGAGGTTGGCTGCGGGCGCGGGGTTGCCAGCGCGTAGGCTCTGCTCACAGCGATTCACCTGCAGACCAGCATCGTCGCGCGCAAGCGACAACCTCGGAAGGAACAACACGTGGCGTCTCCGCAAAACTATCTCGCCGTTATCAAGGTCGTCGGTATCGGCGGCGGCGGCGTCAACGCGGTCAACCGCATGATCGAATCGGGTCTCAAGGGGGTCGAATTCATCGCGATCAACACGGATGCTCAGGCACTGTTGATGAGCGACGCCGACGTCAAGCTCGACATCGGCCGCGAACTGACCCGCGGCTTGGGTGCTGGAGCGGACCCAGAAATCGGCAAGAAGGCGGCCGAGGACCACCAGCAGGAGATTGAAGAGGTCCTCAAGGGTGCCGACATGGTCTTCGTCACTGCGGGAGAGGGTGGTGGCACCGGCACCGGCGGCGCCCCGGTGGTTGCGAAGATCGCCAAGGGCATGGGCGCGCTCACGATCGGTGTCGTGACCCGGCCGTTCATGTTCGAAGGCCGGCGCCGTGCCACGCAGGCAGAGAGTGGCATCGACGGCCTGCGCACTGAGGTCGACACCCTCATCGTGATCCCCAACGACCGACTGCTCATGCTCTCGGACCGCAAGATCAGCGTGATCGACGCCTTCAAGCAGGCCGACCAGGTTCTCTACCAGGGCGTGTCGGGTATCACCGACCTCATCACCACCCCCGGTCTGATCAACCTTGACTTTGCCGACGTGAAGTCGGTTATGCACAGCGCCGGATCCGCCTTGATGGGCATCGGCTCCGCCCGCGGTGAGAACCGTGCTGTGGCCGCGGCTGAAGAGGCAATCTCCTCGCCCTTGCTCGAGGCGAGCATCGAAGGCGCACACGGCGTGCTGCTCAGCATCTCTGGCGGCAGCGACCTCGGCCTGTTCGAGATCAACGAAGCGGCGAAACTGGTGGCCGATTCCGCACATCCGGAAGCGAACATCATCTTCGGCGCGGTCATCGACGACACCCTCGGCGACGAGGTGCGTATCACCGTCATCGCCGCCGGTTTCGACGGTGGGCAGCCGCAGCCGCTCAAGCCCAAGAACGCCAAGCAGGGCCAGGCTCGTGACGCTGGCGCCTCGGGTGCTTCCGCCGCCGCGACGGCCGCTGCCGCCCGTTCCGCCGCTGGCCGTACCAGCAGCGAGTCTGCGGTGCGCGATGTGCAATTCGACTCAGAGGCGACGGGCAATGAAGATCTCGACGTGCCGGATTTCCTGAAGTAGGCAGTGCGCGCGTGACGTATTGGCATGGCAGCGTCTCGCCTCCAACCACAACGTCCGATCGACAGGCCCATTGGGTCTTCACGTCACGGCTTGGCGGGGTATCGGACGCGCCGTTCGACGACTGGAACCTGGCGGCTCACGTCGGAGACGACCCTTCCCACGTCGCAGCCAATCGTGCGCGAGTTGCGGAGTTGGCGGGGGTTGATGCTTCGAACGTCGTCTTCATGCGCCAATGCCACAGTGCCGATGTCGAAGTGGTCGACTCGGGCACCCAGGGCGAGGTGCAGTCCGTTGACGGCCTCGTCACGGCCACCCCAGGTCTCGTGGTGGTGGCCCTCTCGGCGGACTGTGTGCCCGTCGCACTCGTGGATGCCGAAGCTGGAGTCGTGGCCGCGGTGCACTCCGGCTGGCAGGGAATGGTCTCCGGAGTGGTGAGGGCCGCCCTGGTGGCAATGCAGGATCTTGGCGCAGCCAAGGATCGGATTCGAGTCTCGTTGGGCCCGGCAATCTGCGGATCCTGTTATCCGGTGCCGCCCGACCGTGCTCGGCTGGCGGCTGACGCTGCCCCTGCCAGCGCTGCAGTGGCCCCCGATGGTCAGCCAGCCATCGACGTACGCGCCGGCCTGATGGCTCAACTGCGAGCAGTCGGTCTGATGGTGGAACAGGTGGGTGGTTGCACGGCGGAGGATCCACAGCTGTTCTCTTACCGTCGTGACGGTAAGACCGGTCGACAGGGTGTCGCCGTCTGGTGGACTCAGTGACCGCTGACAGCAGCACGCCGACACCAGAGCGGGCGGCCCAGCTGCGGTCGGGCGTGGCGCAGGCACGGGACGCGATTGCCGCTGCGGCGCGCGCCGCAGCCCGCGAGCCAGCCGACGTCGAGGTCGTGGCCGTCACCAAGAAGTTCCCGGCTTCGGACATCGTGGCCCTAGCGTCGGCCGGAATCACCGAGGTGGGCGAGAATCGGCATCAGGAGGCTGCGGCCAAGCACGCCGAAGTGGGTTCGCAACCGGTGACGTGGCACTTCATCGGCCAGCTGCAGAGCAATAAGGCGCGGGCGGTGGCCGCCTACGCCGACCAGATAGACACGGTGGATCGACTCAGCCTCGTCACCGCGCTGGAACGAGGGGCAGCTGCCCACGAGCGCACCATCGGTTGTCTGGTGCAGGTCAATCTCGACCCCGTCGCGCCGACTGCGCCAGCAGCCCAGGGCGGCCGTGGCGGTGTCGAACCTGCAAGCGCCCTGGCGGTCGCGGATGCGATTGCTGCCTCGGAGCACCTTGAGTTACGTGGGGTGATGGGCATGGCGCCGCTGGGCGGCGACCCCGCCGCAGCCTTCGCTGTGCTCGCCGACGTCGCCCGGAACATCCAGGGCAAGTACCCGTCCGCTACCCAGATTTCGGCCGGTATGAGCGGGGACTTCGCAGCGGCTATCGCGGCTGGCGCGACACACGTACGTCTGGGCACGGCGATCCTCGGACCGAGGCCTTCGGTCGGGTAACGTGCAGTTAGCGCGGACCCGAAACACGCGCAATCTCAGACGTTTTCAACATCGGTGCAGGAGGAGACTTTCATGGCTGGTGCGATCCGACGGATGGCCACCTACCTCGGTCTTGTCGAGGACGACCAGTACTACACCGATCACGATGGGCATCGCCCGGTTGATCGAGTCGCGGTGACCCAGAGCTCCGGTGAGCCCTCTGTGCACGAGGATTCCGGGCACGGATCGGTGCACCAATTGTCGCGGCCATGGGAGCGCCCGGGCTACCGGATCACCAGTGTCCTGCCTACCACGTACAACGACGCTCGCCGCATCGGTGAAGAGTTCCGCAACGACGCGCCAGTCATCATGGACCTCACGTCAATGTCCGATGCCGATGCCAAGCGAATCGTGGATTTTGCCGCCGGACTAGTATTTGGGCTGCACGGAAGTATTGAGCGCATTACGCCGAAGGTGTTCCTCCTGTCTCCGGACGGAGTGGATGTCTCCGCGATTGCGCGCGAGCAGGTGAGCGGCGCAGCTCACTTCGCCCGCTGATTCAGCACCCCTATTCAGGAGAACTCCATGAGCAGCATCGGGCAGATCGTTGCGACGGTGCTGTGGCTGTACATTCTGGTGCTCTTCGCCCGCTTCGCCTTCGACCTCATCCAGATGTTCTCCCGCGACTGGACCCCGAAGGGCATCATCTTGGTGGCCGCCGAAGCCGTGTACACAGTGACGGATCCGCCACTGAATTTTCTGCGCCGATTCATCCCTCCGTTGCGACTCGGCGGGGTGGCGCTCGATCTTTCATTCCTGGTCCTGCTCATACTGTTGCAGGTGGGCATCGCGTTGGCGTCTGCCTTGTAGCTACCAGAGCAGTCGTCACCGGCGTGATCATCAGAAGACCAGTGACGACTCGACGATCCTTCGGCAGGAGTGGTGTTAGGTGTCCTATTCAGCGCGCGGCGCCTCTCCGGGTCCGCACCGTAGGCCCGTCACCCCCAGCGAAGTGAGGTCCGTGGTCTTCACCACGACCCGCATGCGCCTCGGCTACGACGTGGAGGAAGTCGACTCGTTCCTCGATCAAATCGAGTGGAGCATGGAGCAGATGGTCGTCGAAATCGGTCGCCTGCAACGCCAGCTCGGCGACATCGACCGCGCCCACGCCGCGAACTTGGAACAGGCCCGCGCCACGGCCCGCCAGCTGCTCGCGTTGCTCGGCGGAGCACCGGTTGCAGGTGGGCCGCCGGGGTGGGGAACTCCGGCGCTGCCAGCGCCACAGCAGTTCCAGCCGCGCCGTGCGGCGCAGGCCAGCCCTCCGGTGTGGAACGGCGGTCCGGCGCCGACCGCGCGGCCGGGCGCGGGATCGGTCATCAACGGGCCGGGGCCTCGAGGGCCGCAACGGCCCGGTGTCGCAGGGCCCCCGCTCGCGGCGACGCCGCCGCCCACGGGACGGCCAACAACCAACCTGCCGCCGCCGACCGGGGCCTCGGTCGCCAACCCGCAGCGTCCGGCTCAGCCGGTCGCCAACCCGCAGCCGCCGACTGCGGGAGGATCCTGGACCTTCCCGCCGCCGCGCTCCTGACTCGAATCAGGCGTCGGCCACCGCAAGGCTGAACTTCATGCCCAAGTCGGGCAGGTCGGTTGCGCTATCGGAGGGCACGGTTCCGGGCTCGAATCGCACGGCCAGAATCTCATCGGCGATACTCGCTCCGTGCTGGCTGAGCACAGAGAGGGCGTCGTCCGTTGCCGTTTCATAGGCGACCGTGATGCGGTCGGTCACGTCGAGGCCGGCGTTCTTACGTGCCTCTTGCAGCGCTCGCACGACTTCACGGGCGTTACCTAGCCCGATGAGTTCGTCGGTGAGTTCCAGGTCCAACGCCACCGTGGCTCCGTCCGTGCTGGCCACGCTCCACCCGGCCACTGGCCGTTCGGTGACGATGACGTCGTCGGCTGTCAACTCCTCGGAGCCGTCGGCGGTCGCGACTGTCACGGATCCGGATTCGCGCAGCTGGGCTGCCACATCGGCTCCGGGCAGCTGCTGCAGCGCCCCGGCAACAACCGGTGTGCGCTTGCCGAATCGCTTGCCGAGCGCGCGGAAGTTGGGCTTCACCGTCACCTCCACCAGGTCGCCTGCTTCGTCAGCGAGCGGCACTACCGAGAGGACGTTCACCTCGTCGGTGAACTGGGCTCGGAGGTCATCGGCCATGGCGTTCCATCGGGTCGACGCCACCAGCGCGCGGCCGAGCGGCTGGCGGGTGCGTACTCCTGACTCGGCGCGGGCTGACCGGCCGAGGTCGACAAGGGTGCGAATCGTGGCGACGTCGGCGGCCAGCGAGTCGTCGATGAGCGCCTCATCCACCTGTGGCCACCTGGCCAGGTGAACCGAGTCGACACCGGACGCGTCTGCGAAGAGGTCGTTCCAGACGCGCTCGGTGATGAACGGTGTGAACGGGGCCATGAGTAGGGTCACGGTCTGCAGCGCTTCGTGGAGCGTGGCGAGGGCAGCCGGGTCGCCTTGCCAGAATCGGCGTCGGCTGCGGCGGACGTACCAGTTGGAGAGGTCATCCACGAAGTCGGTGAGGACGCGCCCCGCGACCTGGGTGTCGAAGGCCTCCAGCGCCACGGTGACCTCGCGGATGGCCCGCTGGCCTTCCGAACGCACCCACCTATCCAATGACGTGTACGCAAGACCCTCGCGATCAGCGGCCGGATCCCAGTTGGCGATGCGGCCGTAGAGCGACTGGAAACTCACGGTGTTCCAGTAGGTGAGTAGCACGCGGCGGATGACGTCGTCGATGGCCTCGTGGCTCACGCGTCGGGCCTGCCACGGCGAACCGGCCGCCAGCATGAACCAGCGAACCGCGTCGGCGCCGTGGGCATCCATGAGCGGGATGGGCTCGAGCACGTTCCCGAGGTGCTTGCTCATCTTTCGGCCGTCGGCGTCCAAGATGTGACCGAGGCACAGCACGTTGCGGTAGGACGACTGGTCGAACACCAGGGTGCCCACCGCCATAAGCGTGTAGAACCAGCCTCGGGTCTGGTCAATCGCCTCGCACACGAAGTCGGCAGGGTAGCGAGCCTTGAACAGGTCGACGTTGCGATGCGGGTACCCGAACTGCGCGAACGGCATGGCACCGGAGTCATACCAGCAGTCGATGACCTCGGGGACCCGGGTGGCGGGGACGCCGCAGGTGTCGCAGTTGATGGTCACGTCGTCGACGAAGGGCCGGTGCGGGTCGAGCCCCTCAACGTTGTGGCCAGCCTTGTCCGAGAGGTCGGCCAGCGACTCCACGGCGGTGATGTGCCCGGCCGGGCAGCGCCACAGCGGCAGGGGTGTGCCCCAGTACCGGTTGCGGGACAGGGCCCAGTCAATGTTGTTGGCCAGCCAGTCGCCGAAGCGACCGTCGCGGATCGTCTCCGGGATCCAGTTGGTCGAGGCGTTCTCCCGGACCAGTCGATCCTTGATCGCCGTGGTCTTGATGTACCAGGACGGCTGGGCGTAGTAGAGCAGCGGCGTGTGGCAGCGCCAGCAGTGCGGGTAGTTGTGTTCGTAGTCCAGGAGGAGGAACAGCAGCCCTCGCGCCTGCAGATCGGCCACCAGCACCTGGTCGGCGTCCTTGAAGAACATCCCACCCACCAACGGCACCTGCGCGTCGAACGTGCCGTCGGCGTGGACCGGGTTGATCACCGGCAGTTCATAGCCCCGAGCCACGGTGAGGTCATCAGCTCCGAAGGCCGGCGCGATGTGCACCAGCCCGGAACCGTCGTCGGTGGTGACGTAGTCGCCGAGAATCACGAAGTGGGCATCCGGCACGTCGACGAGGTCGAACGGCGGTGTGTAGCCCAGGTGTTCCAATTCGGTGCCTGGCAGCGTCGCGAGCACTTCGGCGTCCGGTGAGATGCGCTCCTGCAGCGCTTCGGCGACGAGCAGGGTTTCGCCGTCCGGTGTGCGCATCACCACGTAGTTGGCGGTGGGTGACACGGCCACGGCAGTGTTGGAGACGAGCGTCCAGGGAGTTGTGGTCCACACCAGCAGGGTCAGACCGGGGAACTGCTCGAGGATGTCGGCGGAGGTGACGGGCATGCGCACGAATACCGAGGGGTCGTGCACGGTCTCGTAGCCCTGCGCCAGCTCGTGATCGCTCAAGGTCGTGCCGCAACGCGGGCAGTACGGCGAGACGCGGTGATCCTCCACCAGCAGACCGGCTTTGTGGATCTGCGCCAGCGACCACCACACGCTTTCGATGTAGTCGCTCGACATGGTCCAGTAGGCATCGTCCATGTCCACCCAGTAGCCCATGCGCTCGGTCATGACGCCGAATTCGGCCACGTGGCGCAGCACCGACTCGCGGCATCTCGCGTTGAACTCCTCGATTCCGTAGGCCTCGATGTCGGGCTTGCCGGAGAACCCCAACTCCTTCTCAACGGCCAACTCCACGGGCAGTCCGTGGCAATCCCACCCGGCCTTGCGGGGCACGTAGCGTCCCTGCATGGTCTTGAAACGCGGGAAGACGTCCTTGAACACCCGGGCCTCAATGTGGTGGGTGCCGGGGGTGCCGTTAGCGGTCGGCGGCCCCTCGTTAAAGACCCAGGGTTCGCCCTCGCGGGTGGCGGCTAGCGTGCGGTGAAAGACGTTGCGCTCCTGCCACTGCCGCAGGATTTCAAGCTCCATCGCAGGCAAGTCGATTCGAGCGGGGACAGGCCGGTACATCCCACCTCCATGGCTGGGTTCGCATCGCACGAGGGCGTGGGTGGCATCGTGCGATCCACGCCGGCACCAAAGAATACCGCTTGACGGAATGCCGAATTGGGTTGCCGCTAGGGGACTCAGGTACCCTCGGTGGTCAGCACGCACTGTTGAAGGCGAAGGGATGTCGAGTATGACCAGTCCGGCGGTTGAGTTGTTCAGCGAGTCCGAACTTGCGACGTTGCGAGGTGAGTTGGAGGCGGAAGCCGCCGAACTGCGAAGCGACATCTCCGACTCGGAGTCCGACATTGCGGGCCTCATCTCCGACTCCGGCGATGGCAGCGGTGACGATCTGGCCGATGTCGGATCCAAGACTTTTGAGCGCGAGCAGGACATGTTCCTGGTGGAGCAGGTGCGTGAATCCCTGCGGCAGATCGAGCACGCCATCGGGCGGATCGACGCCGGCAGCTACGGGGTATGCGAGAGCTGTGGGCAGTCCATCGGACGCGCCCGGCTGGAGGTCTACCCGCGAGCGACCATGTGCATGGGCTGCAAGATCGCCGAGGGTGGCTGACATCAGCGCAGGTACCCCAGCGCCGCAGGGTGGTGCCGCGGAGGCTCCGCCGCTTCGACGCAAAACCACCTTCGTGGTGGTGATCGCGGCGGTCGTGGTGCTCATCGTCGATCAACTCACCAAGGTGTGGGCGGTGGCTCGACTGGAGGGGCAACCGCCGGTAGAGGTGATCGGGGGCGTTCTGCAGTTGACTTTCGTGCGCAATCCGGGGGCCGCCTTCTCGCTGGGCGCGGGATCGACCATCTTCGTCAGCCTCATCGCCCTGGTGATCGTTGCCGTGCTGATGTTCCGGGCTCGCAACCTGCGTTCGGTGTGGTGGGCGATAGCCATCGGCGGCATGATCGGCGGCGCGATCGGAAACCTCACCGACCGCGTCTTTCGTGAGCCGGGCGGATTGAGCGGCCACGTCGTGGATTTCCTGGCACTGCCGTTCTGGCCGGTGTTCAACGTTGCCGACATGGCTGTTGTGGGTTCGGCGATTCTCATGGTCGTGCTCGCGTTGTTGGGCATCGACTTCGACGGCACGAGACACGCCGACTCATCGAAATCGGGCGCGCGCAATTCCGGGACCGCCCACGGCGCGTCGGCGTGAGTCGCCGCTATCTGCCGGTGCCCGAGTCGCTGGCGGGGGAGCGGATCGATGTCGTTGTGGCTCGCATGCTGGGGCTATCGCGCTCGGCGGCGGCCGGGCTCGTTGACGATGGCGCAGTGACCGTCGACGATCGTGTCGTGGCGAAGTCCCATCGCGTGATGGAAGATTCGGCGATCGTGGTTGAGTTGCCGGAGCCAACAGTCGCCGAAGATGTCCCGGCGCCCATCGGGACGGCGCACACCACGCCGCTCGAAGTGGTCTATCTCGATGAGGACCTCGTTGTGATCGACAAGCCGGTGGGCGTGGCTGCGCACGGCAGTCCCGGATGGACCGGGCCCACCGTGACAGCGAGCTTGGCCGCGCAGGGAATAGAGGTGGCCCGAGTGGGCCCGCCCGAGCGCGAAGGCATCGTGCACCGACTGGACGTGGGCACCAGTGGTCTCATGGTTGTGGCCCGCTCTGCTGGGGCCTACTCAAGCCTCAAGCAGCAGTTCCGCGAGCGCAGCGTCGACAAGGTCTACCACGCGCTGGTGCAGGGGCATCCAGATCCGTCCCGCGGCACAATCGACGCCCCCATCGACCGTCACCCCACGGCCGATCATCGGTTCGCGGTGGTGTCCGGCGGCAAGCCCAGCATCACCCACTACGACACCCTTGAGGCGTTTCCCTACGCGTCGCTGGTGGAGGTTCACCTCGAAACCGGGCGTACCCACCAGATCAGGGTGCATTTCGCGGCCCTGCGCCACCCCTGCTGCGGCGACCTCACCTACGGCGCCGACCCTGTGCTCGCCAAACGCTTAGGCCTGACCCGTCAGTGGCTGCACGCCCAGGAGCTCGAAATCGCCCACCCTGCCACGAGTGAGCGCCTACGCTTCTCGTCGAGCTACCCCGCGGACCTGGCCGCCGCAGTTGAGGTGTTGCGCGGGCCGGTTGGCTAGTGGATCAGCTCGGTCAGTTGGCGGATTGCCCCACTGGTGTCGGGTACTTCTGGGGCGGTCGCACAACCGGTCGCCCCGGCACCTTTCGCGGAGGCAACACTGCCGGCCGCCGGGCCGACACCAATTGCCGCCCGCGCGATGCCATCCCGCTTCAACCCGCCTCACCCTCCCTGGGTCTGTTCGCAGCAGTTGAAGCCAGTGGCAAAGGTTCCTATCCCTTTCCAGCCGCTGATTGGGGTCGAGAGGGCCACCTGCAAGATTTCCAGCTACTTACGGCTCCGATTTGACCGCATAAAGTGCACGAAATTGTGCAGTTCGCCATCGATCGACCTGAGACCCGGGGCAATCGCGTATCTAGTCGGCGTTTATCCACAGATGAGGCTGGCGTGCTTCGCCGTGCAGTGCCGCAACCGCATGCTCGTCGAATGCCGCGCTCGAGATGGACCCCACCAGCCGTTCCCTTCACCCGTGCAACGTCGGGAGTATCTCCCAAGACGCTGGCCGCCTCAATCAGCCGAGGGGAAACCGCGGTGATCATTCGAGGTGTCTTCATCGCCGCCGGATCAATGCCCGAGGTGCAGCCGGACAGGCATCTCGTGACCGCCCTGGCCCATCAGCTGCGCAACCCGAACTTGGTGGCCAGCCACGAGACCGCCGCACTCGTGCACGGCCTCCCGCTGCTGAACTCCGAGACGGTAGCGCAGGCGCAACCTCGCTTCACCCGCAACGTCACTCCCACAGCCCGCAGCACAATCAGGCCTCAGGTCCTCGTGCGGCGGCTGCCGGCGGATGCCGTCACCGACGTGGATGGGGCCGTGTACGCGGGATTGCGCCTCACCAGCCAAGCCCGCACCGCGATAGATCTCGCGGCGGAGTTCGCGCTGCCGGAGGCACTGATGGTCACGGACTTCATCGCGCGCCGAAACCTGGCGGCCTTCCGCGGCGGGTCCCGAAACCACGGCACGGCGGAACTCCCACACGCCGCCAAGATGGCCGCGCTGCAGCCACTCCTGCACGCGCCCGTGTGCCGGGCGCACCACAGTCCGGCGGTGGCCCAGGTCATCACGCACACCAACCCGTTGCGTGAATCGCCAGCTGAGTCGCTGTCGTTCGGTCACATCGTGGACGCAGGTCTCCCAATGCCACGCTGCCAGGCACACATCGAGACTGGCGCCGGCGTGATGCGTGTGGACTTCTACTGGGAGGAGTTCGACCTGATCGGCGAATGCGACGGGCGCATCAAGTACGACGGCACGGTCGGCGAGCCAGACGAATCCTTGGTTCACCAAAGTGCCCGCGAGCAGGCGCTGCGCGACGCAGGCCACGGCATGGTTCGCTGGGCGGCCGCCGGAATGGCTTATCGCACCCACGCGGTGCTTGACGCGATTGCCCAACGGCTCCGCGCCCGCGGGTGGCCAGGTTGAGGGGCGCACGCAACGTGGCGCACTAGGCCGTGGACGACCGTGGGGTGGCTGCGTGGCTGATGTGGCCTATGTCCAACGTCTTTTCATAGACGTCGTGGACCATCTCCAGCACCTTGTCCGGAAACTCCAAGGGCAGCATGTGGGTGCCGTGGAGAAGGTGGACGGCGGCATGCGGGATCTTCTCGGCGAAAGCCATGATGTCTCGGGCCGACGTCATCACGTCGAAGCCACCCGCAGCGACGGTCACGGGCACCTGGACGAATGAGGGGTCGAGCGGTTCATGCTCGGCGGCAGCGACTCCCAGCGTGAAGTACCAGTGGAAGTCGTGCTCCAGGAACGCCTTGATCCAGGGCAGCGTGTGGTCCGGGTTTGAGTGAGGCATCATGAAGCCGCTCCAGCGCAACACCTCCGCGAACGGCCTGCCCTTGGGCACTGTTCGGGCGAGGGCGGTCAGGGGCGCACCGAGCATCCGACCGCCGCGCACCACACCCATGGATACGTGCCGTCGCAGCGGCTTTGGCACCATGAGGCTCGCGAAGCCGGATTCGAATGTGCCGCCTGGGACGCCCGCCAAAGCGACGATGCCCGCTACCCGATCTGGCTCCCGATTGGCCATTTCAAAGGCGACGTTGACACCAATCGACCACCCGACGACGACCGCGGTGTCCCAACCCATGACGTCCATGAGCGCAAATGCGTCGTCCACGTGGTCGGCGACGCCGATTCGCTCCGGGTCGGCGGGCTTGTCCGACCCGAGCCCGCCCCGGTGATTCCAGCCAGCTACGTGATAGTCCGGTTCGTCGCTGAGCAGAGTGGGCCAGGCCTCCGGTGGCGTCCCAAGCCCGTTGGCGACGATCAACGGCGGCTTGCCGTCGGCGTCGTTGCTCCATCCGACAAGTGAGGTCCCGTCCGCGCTCGGGAACCTGAAACGTCGGTAGTTCAGGTGCGGTTCCACGCCGTCCATTGTGCGGATGCGGTTGTGCCCCAACGTGCCCCGGGGTCTGAAGATCAACTCCGGGCTGCGCGTGCCGAAGCGGTGACGAACGAGCTTTGGGAACGCCGCACCGCATGGGCGGCCACAAGCCGAGCCACCCTGGGCGACCTGTGTTGTGACGCCGGGCTGAGCCGCTCACTAGGCTGTGAGCCATGACCGATCTCAAACCCCGCAGCAAAGACGTCACCGAGGGCCTCGAGCGAGCTGCCGCGCGCGGCATGCTCCGCGCCGTGGGCATGACCGACGAGGACTGGCCCAAGCCGCAGATCGGCGTAGCGTCGAGCTGGAACGAGATCACGCCGTGCAATCTGAGTTTGGAGCGGCTGGCGAAGGCCTCCAAGGAGGGTGTGCACGCGGCCGGGGGCTTCCCCATGCAGTTCGGCACGATCAGCGTGTCCGACGGCATCTCGATGGGCCACGAGGGCATGCACTTCTCGCTCGTGAGCCGAGAGATCATCGCGGACTCGGTGGAAGCGGTCATGCAGGCCGAGCGGCTTGACGGGATGGTCAACTTCGCCGGCTGCGACAAGTCCCTGCCAGGCATGCTGATGGCGGCGGCGCGACTCGACGTGGCAAGCGTCTTCGTGTACGCCGGATCGATCCTGCCCGGGCGGTTGGGCGACCGCGACGTCACCATCATCGACGCCTTCGAGGCGGTGGGCGCCTGCGCCCGGGGCCTCATCACACGCGAGGAGGTCGATGCGGTCGAACGCGCGATCTGCCCCGGCGAAGGCGCCTGCGGTGGCATGTACACCGCCAACACCATGGCCAGTGCCGCCGAAGCCATGGGCATGTCGCTGCCCGGTTCGGCTGCGCCGCCCGCGGTCGACCGCCGCCGCGACGGCATCGCGCGTGCTTCCGGTTCGGCCGTGGTGGAGTTGATTCGCCAAGGCATCACCACTCGCGACATCATCACCAAGAAATCACTGGAGAACGCCATCGCGGTCGTTATGGCGTTCGGCGGTTCCACCAACGCGGTGCTGCACCTGCTGGCCATCGCGCACGAGGCCGACATCGACTTGGAGATCGAGGACTTCCACCGCATCGGCTCCAAAGTTCCGCTGCTCGCGGACGTGAAGCCCTTCGGGCGCTACGTCATGAGCGATGTCGACCGCGTCGGCGGCGTGCCGGTGGTGATGCGCGCCCTGTTCGATGCCGGACTGCTGCACGGCGACTGCCTGACGGTCACGGGCAAGACGGTGGCCGAGAACCTCGCCGATCTGGATTCGATTGACCCCGACGGCGACATCCTGCGGGCCATGGCCACACCGCTCGACAGCCACGGCGGCATCACAATCCTTGGCGGCTCGCTGGCCCCCGAGGGCGCGGTGTGCAAGAACGCCGGTGTGAACGTCGACAAGTTCGAGGGCACCGCCCGGGTGTTTGAGCGCGAGCAAGAGGCCATGGCCGCGCTCGAGGACGGCACGATCCAGGCCGGTGACGTGGTTGTGATCCGCTGGGAGGGCCCGAAAGGTGGCCCGGGAATGCGCGAGATGCTGATGATCACCGGCGCCATCAAGGGGGCGGGGCTCGGCCGCGACGTCATGCTCATCACCGACGGTCGATTCTCGGGTGGCACGACGGGCCTGTGCATCGGTCACGTCGCACCGGAGGCTGCCGACGGCGGCCCGATTGCGCTGGTGGAGGAGGGCGATCGGATTCGGATCGACCTCAGCGCCCGCACCTTGGACCTGTTGGTGGACGAGGACGAGTTGGCCCGTCGCCGGGAACTGTGGGAGCCGCTGCCGCCGCGTTATACCCGTGGTGTGTTGGCCAAGTACACCAGGTTGGTCGGCTCGGCCTCACGCGGCGCCGTCTGCGACTGAGACCTCCTGGCTCGGCGCCCCGGCCAGCGCCGCGGGCATCTGCGGCGAAGTCGTAGAGCCGGTGCAGGACTATCGCCAGGATCACAAGCACCCACCAGACGTCCTTGAGGACCTCCGCCGTGTCCTTGTCGAGGTTGTCCGAGACCAGCCAGGCCATCCCCATACCGAAGGGGTAGATGGCCCAGGCAGCGAAGGCCAACAGCCAGCCCGGTCGGATTCGCGGCCGGGCTGAGGGAGTCGCCGGTGTGGTGACCGATCCGGATGTGGAAGTCATGGGCGGACGGCCCGTGGTGCACGCCGGGGCGCCTGACGGTCGCCCGCGGGCGCTTGAACGGTGCAGCGGCGCCGGGGGGCGTCAGCGGTGTTGGTCCAGCAGAATCGCGTTGCCGTCGGGGTCCGTGAGCATGATGCTGGCCGGCCCGCTCGAGTCCTCGTCGGCCTCCGCGTCCAGGACCAGACCCTGATCCTTGAGTCGACGCTGCAGTTCGCGCACATCGGTGTATTCCGGCAGTTCCTCGGCATTCGCATCCCAGCCCGGGTTGAAGGTCAGGATGTTGCCCTCGAACATGCCCTGGAACAGCCCGATGATGGCGTCGCCGTTCTTGAGCATCAGATAGTTCATGTCGGTTCCGCCGCCGAACTGCTCAAACCCGAGCGCCTGGTAGAAGCGACGAGAGGCTTCGAGGTCCTTCACCGCGAGACTCA
The DNA here is from genome assembly GCA_963752505.1 of uncultured Actinomycetes bacterium. Lineage (GTDB taxonomy): Bacteria > Actinomycetota > Actinomycetes > S36-B12 > UBA10799 > JACJWR01. The sequence continues at coordinate 207,385 of CAVVYM010000006.1, read as the reverse complement.
CTGAGAACACTCCAAGCTCCATGGCACGACCTTCCGTTGTTGGTTTCGGTGAACCTAGCCAGGTGGCTGCAGTATCGGCAACCCCTCGTTGCCCCCCGCCTCAACGGAGAGTCGTGAATCGTGGGGCCGCAGGTGCGCCGTTGAGTCGCCCGCGCTAATCTATTGGGCGTGAGCATGATTCTCGTAGGCAACTCGCGCATCGGCTGAGCAAGACGCCGTTGCGCGAACCCCTCCTCCCATCGGGATCGAGGGGTTTTTTCGTGAACACACCAGTACCAATCACCCGCACCACCAACAAGCAGTGAGGATCAGATGACAGCCTCCGACAATGAGATGACCGGCGCAGCCAGCCTCGTCAAGGCTCTGGAGAAGGTCGGTGTCGACACCGTATTCGGCATCCCCGGTGGGGCCATCTTGCCTGCCTACGACCCGATCATGGATTCATCGAAGATCCGTCACATCCTCGTACGTCACGAACAAGGTGCGGGCCACGCTGCGGAGGGCTACGCCTCGGCCACCGGACGGGTGGGCGTGTGTATGGCCACCTCCGGGCCCGGTGCCACGAATCTGGTGACGCCGCTCGCGGACGCGCACATGGACTCGGTGCCGATCGTCGCCATCACCGGCCAGGTGCCCAGCAAGGCGATCGGCACCGACGCCTTCCAGGAAGCCGACATCTCCGGCATCACCCAGCCGATCACGAAGCACAACTTCCTCGTCACCGATCCTGCTGAGATTCCGCGGGCCATCAAGGAGGCGTTCCACCTCGCCGAAACCGGCCGGCCCGGCCCGGTGCTGGTGGACATCAGCAAGGACGCCTTGCAGGCGGCCACCTCCTTCTCGTGGCCAAAAGGCATCGACATGCCCGGCTACAAGCCCACGGTGAAGCCGCACTCGCGCCAGATCCGCGACGCCGCTCGCATGATCCTCGAAGCGCGCCGTCCAGTGCTCTACATCGGCGGTGGCGTGATCCGTTCCCGCGGGGCCTCGCAGTTGTACCAACTCGCGGAGATGACCGGAATCCCCGTGGTGACCACGTTGATGGCCCGCGGCGCCTTTCCGGACAGCCACCGACTCAACCTCGGGATGCCGGGCATGCACGGCACGGTTTCCGCCGTGGCAGCCCTGCAGATGTCGGACCTGCTCATCGCGATCGGGACCCGATTCGACGACCGCGTGACGGGCAAACTGGACTCCTTCGCGCCTGACGCCAAGGTGATCCACGCCGATATCGACCCCGCCGAGATCGGCAAGAACCGCAAGGTCGACGTGCCGATCGTGGGCGACGCCCGCCTCGTCATGGCCGAACTCATCGATGTGCTCGCAGCCGAGCACGAAGCGGGACGCATCGGCGACTACGGCTCGTGGTGGCGCACGCTGGAGGACCTGCAAGGGCGGTTCCCGTTGGGCTATGACTTGCCCGACGATGGCACGCTCTCGCCGCAGTACGTCATCGAGCGCCTTGGCAAGATCTCCGGACCTGATGCGCTTATCGCCGCCGGTGTCGGCCAGCACCAGATGTGGGCCGCACAGTTCATCGACTACGAGAACCCGGGCACCTGGCTCAATTCCGGCGGCCTCGGCACCATGGGCTACGCAGTGCCGGCCGCGATGGGGGCGAAGGTCGGACGGCCGGACGCCACGGTGTGGGCAGTCGACGGCGATGGCTGTTTCCAGATGACCAACCAGGAGCTGGCCACCTGCACCATCAACGAGATCCCGATCAAGGTCGCGATCATCAACAACTCCTCGCTGGGCATGGTGCGCCAGTGGCAGACGCTGTTCTACAACCAGCGCTACTCGAACACCGACCTGCACAGCCACAACTTCCCGGACTTCGTCAAGTTGGCTGACGCCTACGGCTGCTACGGCTTCAGCGTGGATTCCCCGGAGCAGGTGGACGCCACGATCGAGAAGGCGCTGAGCCTCAATGACGCCCCCGTGGTCATCGACTTCCGGGTGCACCGCGACGCAATGGTGTGGCCGATGGTGCCCGCCGGAACGAGCAACGACGAGATCACCATGGCCCGCGACCTCGCGCCGGCCTGGGACCGGATGGAGTAGGAGAAGCACATGAGTACCACTACCCTGAGCGTCCTGGTGGAGAACAAACCAGGTGTGCTGGCGCGGATTTCCGGCCTCTTCAGCCGGCGCGGCTTCAACATCGAGTCGTTGGCCGTGGGTCCCACCGAGGACCCGGACATTTCCCGCATGACCATCGTGGTCTCGGTGGCGTCGCTACCGCTCGAGCAGGTCACCAAGCAGCTCAACAAACTGATCAATGTGATCAAGATCGTGGAGTTGGATACGTCCACCTCCGTGCAGCGCGAACTCGTGTTCGTCAAGGTACGGGCGAATACCGAGACACGATCCGACGTCCTCGAAATCGCGCAGATGTTCCGGGCTCGGATTGTCGACGTCGCGCCCGAATCGTTGACCATCGAGTCCACGGGTACCCGTGACAAACTCGATGCGTTGCTCGAAATGCTCGGCGCGCACGGGGTGCTCGAACTCGCCCAGTCCGGGATCGTCGCGTTGGGTCGGGGCACCAAGAGCATCACGGACTCTCGTTCGAGGAGCCTGAGCGCCTAGCATCCGCATCCCGGCCGAACCAGTGCCGGGCAGGGCCGCCGCCGCCGGGGCTGCCAGCGGCGGCGTATACGCTACCGACGAAACCTGGCGCGCCGTTGGATCCAGTTCAACGGCACGCACAACCGACGACCAACCCTCTACCCAGCGCAGGAGTTTTCCCGTGGCCGAACTGTTCTACGACGACGATGCCGACCTCGAACTGATCCAGTCCAAGAAGGTGGCCGTGCTCGGCTACGGATCCCAGGGGCACGCGCACGCGCTGAGCCTGCGCGACTCCGGTGTGGACGTGCGCGTGGGTCTGAAGCCCGGATCGGCCAGCGCCGACAAGGCCCGCGCCGAGGGCTTGCCGGTCACGGACCCGGCCACGGCGTGTGCCGAGGCCGATGTCATCGTGGTGCTCGTTCCAGACCCGGCCCAGCGCGGTCTCTACGCCGAGGCGATCGAGCCCAACCTCACCGCCGGCAAGGCGCTGCTCTTCGCCCACGGGTTCAACATCCGATTCGGCTACATCACGCCGCCGGCCGACGTCGACGTGATCATGGTGGCGCCGAAGGGTCCCGGGCACCTCGTGCGGCGCGAATACGCTGCCGGTCGCGGCGTGCCGGCGATCATCGCAGTGGAACAGGACGCGACTGGCGAGGCCTGGGATCTGGCCCTTTCCTACGCCAAGGGCATCGGCGCCCTGCGCGCAGGCGGCATCAAGACGACGTTCACCGAGGAGACCGAAACCGACCTCTTCGGCGAGCAGGCCGTGTTGTGCGGCGGTGCCTCACAACTGGTGATGTACGGCTTCGAAACCCTGGTGGAAGCCGGCTACCAACCGGAGGTTGCCTACTTCGAGTGCCTGCACGAACTGAAGCTCATCGTTGACCTCATGTACGAGGGGGGCATCGCCAAGCAGCGCTGGAGTGTCTCCGACACCGCCGAGTACGGCGACTACGTGTCCGGCCCACGCGTCATCGACCAGTCGGTGAAGGACAACATGCGCGCCGTGCTCTCCGACATCCAGAACGGCTCGTTCGCCGAGCGCTTCATCGCCGACCAGGATGCCGGTGCACCGGAGTTCGCCGCGCTGCGCGCCAAGGCCGAGTCGCACCCCATCGAGGCCACCGGCCGCGACCTGCGCAAGTTGATGAGCTGGGTCGACTCCGGCGATGACGACTACACCGAGGGCACAGCAGCGCGCTGATCGCACTGTCGGCGACATGATGCGACTTCCCTCGCTGCCGGCGGCGGGGGACACGGCGGGTGTCGAGCGGTGGGTCGGCACCCACCTGAGCGGACTGTTCGCCGGCCCGGCAACTGCCAGCAGGGCGTTCCGTGGCGGCCAGTCGGCGGCCGACGCTGCACTAGCGCGCTTCAACGTCGCGGGTTACGCCGGGCGACGGAACGACGTGTGGCCGCCCGCGCGACGGGGTGCGTCCGGCTTGAGCCCCTACATCCGCCACGGACTGCTCACCCTCGTGCGCGTCCGGAACCATGGAGCCCGCGGCCCTGCTCGGGACGTGGCCAAGTTCGGCGACGAGCTGCTGTGGGCGGAGTACGCGCGGCACCTGTACGCAAGACTCGGTGGCGCCACGCGGTCGCCTCTGCGGTACGAGGTATCGGCGCGCGGCGACGAGACCTACGACGCTCCCTCCACCGCCACGGCGCAGATGGCTTGCCTACGACTGGTGAATCGTGAACTGGCAGATGATGGTTGGCTCGTCAACCAGACTCGCATGTGGTTCGCCTCGCACTGGACCGTCCGTCAGGGCTGGGATTGGCGAACGGGGGAGGACCACTTCTTCCGGCATCTGCTCGACGGGTCACGGGCTGCGAACCGGCTTGGCTGGCAGTGGACGGTCGGAGCTGCGACCGGTCGACCCTACGGATTTTCCCGGCAGCAGGTGCTTCGTCGCGCACCCGACCTATGCGCCTCGTGCCCTCTCGCTGCGAGGTGTCCGATCGAGGAGTGGCCCTCCGAGGTGTCGCCGCAGGCACTGGCGGATCCGGATCCTCGATTGCGCGCTGATCCAGATCCCGAGACAACCGCGGGCCCCGAGCAGACTCTGCGGACTGCCGAACCCGATCTGGTCTGGCTCACGGCGGAATCGCTCGGCACCGACGATCCGGCTGCGCGCGCCCACCCCGCACTTCCGTTGCTCTTCGTCTTCGACGAGGCGCTGCTCGCACGACTGCGACTCAGTGGCAAGCGGTTGACCTTCCTCGCCGAGTGCCTCGCGGAACTCGGAGCCCTGCGCGAACTACACGTCGTGCGGGGTGATCCGGCAGCGGTGCTCGCGGAGGCTCGGGTGGCCACCACCTTCGCGCCGGTGCCCGGCTGGCGACGCCTTGCGGACGACATCAAGCCCGTCGAAGTGCATCCGTGGCCCTGGCTGTCGCGGCCGGACGCTGGAACAGTCGCTTCGTTCAGCGCTTGGCGCCGACGGCACGGCGGTAGTACACCGCGGCGACAATCGAAGCAATGAGCAGCAGCACCGACAACACGATGCTGCCCTCCACCCCGAACGTGCCACCGGACACGGTGATCGACGCATCCGATGCCGGAGCCAGGAACAGCAACGAGTTGTTCATGCCCTCACCGCTCACCGGAATCCCCAACACGTTGCCCTGGCACCAGTTCCAACCGGCGTGCCAGCCACACACCGCCCACAGCGATCCCTGGCCCAAGGCAATGAAGCCCAGCATGACGCCGACGAGCACGATGTTGAGCAGGGCGACAGCACTGAAATCGCCAGGATTCGCTGCATGCGTCACGCCGAAGAGCACGGCCTGCAGTGCCATCGCAAACCACAGCGGCAACTGTCGGGCGGCAGTCTGCAGCAGGTAGCCGCGGTACCAGATCTCCTCCGCGGATCCCTGAACGCCGAAGCCGACGATCATGAGAGCAACTGCCGCCAGCGCGGCGGATCCCGACGCGGCGCCCGCCGGAGTGTCAACCCGGCCGTACGCGCCGAAGATCATGAGCAGGCCGACGACCGCGGCCATGGAGAGGGCCCCTGAGGCGATGCCGATGACGAATCGCAGCGCGCCGGGGCCGAACCGGCCCAAGAACCCGACGGTGTGAAACGGCCGCTTCTCCTTGAACACCAGCCACAGCGCGAGGACTCCGATGCCCACAAGGAACGAGAACGTGAACACGGACTGGTAGGCCAGCGATCCGGCCTCGAGTTCGGTGGCGAACCCGCCGGTGAGGCCAACGCTGAGCAGGCACAGCACAACAACCAGGACGGCTACCCACCACCGTGTCGGCCGCTGGGCTTCGGCCGCGGCCACAAGTGGGCTGCGCAGATCGCGATTGGCGGGGGTCACTTGGTCGGTTGCCATTCGTCGACGCTACCAATGACGCCACCGACTACGTGGCCAATCTCACGGGCTGCGGAGGATTCGGCGGCCCTGTGCGCCGATATGATGGGAGACGTCAAACCCACCTCTTTGGAGCCTACGTGTCGAAGCCTGTCGTCCTGATCGCCGAGGAACTCTCACCTGCCACCATTTCTGCGCTGGGTCCCGATTTCGAGGTGCGACACTGTGACGGGGCCAACCGGGCCGAACTGCTGCCGGCCATCGCAGACGTCGACGCGATTCTGATCCGGTCGGCCACGAAGGTAGACGCCGAGGCCCTGGCGGCGGCCAAGAACCTCAAGGTCGTCGCGCGCGCAGGGGTGGGACTCGACAACGTCGACGTTGGCGCTGCCACCCAACAGGGCGTCATGGTGGTCAACGCCCCCACCTCCAACATCGTCAGTGCGGCCGAGCTTGCGGTTGGCCTGCTCATCGCCAGCGCGCGCAACATCAGCCCGGCCCACGCCGCCCTGCGCAACGGTGAATGGAAGCGCTCGAAGTACTCAGGGGTCGAACTCGCCGACAAGACCGTCGGCGTGGTCGGCCTCGGGCGGATCGGGCTTCTGGTCGCACAGCGGTTGAGTGCATTTGGCGTCAAACTCATCGCCTACGACCCCTTCGTGCGGCCCACTCGGGCCGCGCAGTTGGGCGTGCGCATGGTGGACCTCGACGAACTGCTCGCGGAAAGCGACTTCATCACGGTCCACCTGCCCAAGAACAAGGACACCCTCGGCCTCATCGGCGACGAAGCTCTGCGCAAGGTGAAGCCGACCGTGCACATCGTCAATGCCGCACGTGGCGGCATCGTCGACGAGCAGGCCCTCTACGAAGCACTGGCGGACGGCCGCGTCGCGGGTGCGGGTCTGGACGTCTATGCGAAGGAACCTTGCACCGACTCGCCGCTGTTCACCCTCGACAACGTCGTTGCCACTCCGCACCTGGGCGCGTCGACCGATGAGGCGCAGGAGAAGGCCGGAGTGGCGGTCGCGAAGTCGGTGCGCCAGGCACTTGCGGGGCAATTGGTGCCCGACGCGGTGAACGTGCGCGGTGGCGTGATCGCCGAGCCGGTGCGGCCCTTCCTGGAACTCACCGAGAATCTCGGGCGGATGGCCACCGCGCTGGCACCCGCCCCGGTGTCCCGGATTGACGTGGACGTGCTGGGGGAGTTGGCCGAATTCGACGTCAGCATCCTGGAGTTGGCGGCGGTGAAGGGCATGTTTTCCGTGCTCATCGACGAGCCCGTCAGTTATGTCAACGCGCCGGTGCTGGCTGGTGATCGCGGCGTCGAGACGTCGTTGGTCACCGAGGGCGAGTACGACGACCATCGCGCGTTGGTGAAGGTAGCAGTGTCGTGCTCCGACGGCTGCCGACTCTCCGTGGCCGGCACCGTCGTCGGTTTGCGCGACGAACCGAAGATCGTCGAGATCGACGATGCGACCGTGGACGTGCCGGTCAGCGAGCACATGCTGGTCTTCCGGTACGCAGATCGGCCGGGTGTGGTCGGCGTCGTCGGCGGTGGTCTCGGTGAGGCAGGCGTGAACATCGCCAACATGCAGGTGAGCCGTACCGACGACGGGGTGACGATGGTGTTGAGTGTCGATACCAGCGTGGCCGACGACGTGGTGGCGACGATCGCCGAAGGCATAGGCGCCAGCATCGCTCGGGCCGTCGACCTGGGCGAGTAGCGCCGTAGGACCGGCGGATGTTCTTCACTCACCGACGCACATGACTCCCGACCACGCGACCGGCGAGCAGTTGGCCCTGCTCGCCATGGACGCCGAGGTGCCCAGAGACATCGCTGATCACGTCGCAGAGTGTCAGCAATGCGCCCGCGACCTGTCAATCGTGCGATCGCTGCTGTCGTCGGAGGGAATCGACTCACAAGGGGATACACAGCATGACGACGCACCAGACGACTCCGACCTCCCTGCCGAGGTCCAGACGGCGATGGCCGAAACCGCCGACGGACGCGACGACGACCGTCAGGAATCGGCGCAACCGACCGACGCGGTGGCCGATTCCGGGGGATCCGGCGCCGAAACCGACGGTCACGAACAGCGATTCAACCCCCTGGTGGCGGCCATCGTCATCGTCGCGGGCGTCGCGCTGATCGCACTGGTAATACTGGTGAGGTGACAGAGTCCGCCGCGCCGGCCGCCGAGCCCGGTCCCAGCACCAGGCCCGCAGTGCTGCTGATGATCGCCACCTACGTGGCAGGCGCCGTCGGTATCTTCATCGCGTTCAGCGAACTCAACCAGGATCCACCCTCGCTGACTTTCGGAGCGCTACTGGCGGTGGGGGTCAGTGGCATGCTCTCGTTCGTTCGGCACTCGATCTTCCACGCGTCCGATGCGGCGCGTATGGGCTGGGGGATCGGTCGTCGCAACAATTTCCAGATCGAAGTAGGCCTGGCAAATCTGGCCTGGGGGCTGCTGGCCATCCTCGCCGTCGTACTCGACTGGGGAATCGTGGTCGAAGCAGCCTCTTTCCTCGTGTTCGGGTTCTACCTAGGAGCGGTTGCCCTGATGCTGCTCTTCACACCTACAGACGAACGCACCCGTCCGTGGCGCCAAGTCGCCGCCATGGGTGCGTTCGCCGTGATGTTGCTGTGGGTGGGTTTCGCCGGGATGGCTGCCGCCTGACGTAGGTTTGCCATACCCGTGATGACTGCACTACGTGGAATTCGTGCCATGCACTGAATGCGGCCACATTGCGACCCCCGGCGTCGACGGTCGTCGACACCATCGAGGCCCCCAAACAGAAATGTCCGGAAGCGCGGCTAGGCCAGCCCTGCCCGAGGTCGGCTTGGCCAGGTGACGAGGGTGCGCGGTTCCGGCACCGACGCGTCATCAAGGTACTCCTCCCAGGGCGCACCGATTGATTCCCAACCCTGCTCCGACATCCACCGCTCGGCGGCTTCGTAGGCGGCGCCGACCTCGTCGTAAGACCCGCGGTGGAGCACCTGGATGGCAGAGCCGCCAGGGTGTTCCGAGGCTTCCACCCGCCCTGTCGGCTGCACCGGGGAGCCCGTTGCGAAGCCAGCCTCGAGTTCAAAGACCCCATCGGCCGGCGGGGAGTAGCAGCCGTAGGGCATGCCGGTCGGCTGCACGCCTTGGGCAATAAGCACCCGCATCACTTCCCCAAAAGCCGACCCGAGGAAGTCCGGAATCTGCGCCTGTGGAGTGGTCCCCCGGACAACTGCCGTGGGGGTTGCCGTCAACTCGACTTGCGCAATCTCATAGTCCATATGCTCACCGTGGCAGACCACGGGCCGGGGCCGCTACCCCAGGCCCGTGGCGGTGCTACCGGCGGTTCACTCCGCGCGCAGGGCTCGATTCGCGGCGCTGATCACGGCCCGCAGGCTCGCCGTCACGATCGACGACGAAATCCCCACTCCCCAGAGCAGTCGGCCGTCGACAGCGCACTCGAAGTAACTTGCGGCCTTGGCATCGCCGCCGGCCGACAGGGCGTGTTCGGCGTAGTCAAGTACCCGCACGTCCACATCCGTGCACGGACAGCGCATTGCAGAAGGCCGCAATAGGGCCGTTGCCGTCGCCGGTCAAAGTAATCGCGGAGTCGCCGTCGAGTACCCGTGCAACCACGTGGCTCTCACCTTCGGAGACGCTCGACAGTTCGTAGTCGAGCAGTTTGAAGCGGCCCCACCGACGCGGGCCGTCGGGCAGGTATTCGTCGCCGAAGATGTCGCGCATCTGTTCGGGGGTGACTTCGCCGCCGGCATCGTCGGTGACGTGTTGAATCACCTGCGAGAACTCGATCTGCAGTCTGCGCGGCAGTTCCAGGTTGTGCTCGGTGCGCATGATGTAGGCCACTCCACCCTTGCCGGACTGGGAGTTCACCCGAATCACTGCCTCGTAGGTGCGGCCGACGTCCTTCGGATCGATGGGCAGGTAGGGGACTTCCCAGCGGAAGTCATCGACCGGCTGGCCGGCCTCGTCAGCGTCAGCAGCCATGGCCTTCAAGCCTTTGTTGATCGCGTCCTGGTGCGACCCGGAGAAGGCTGTGTAGACGAGGTCGCCGCCGTAGGGGTGACGCTCGGCCACGGGCAACTGGTTGCAGTATTCGACCGTGCGGCGCACTCCGTCGATGTCGGAAAGGTCAATCTGCGGGTCGATGCCCTGCCCGAACAGATTCAACGCGAGGGTCACCAGGCACACGTTGCCGGTGCGCTCGCCGTTGCCAAATAGGCAGCCTTCGATGCGATCGGCCCCCGCCATGAAGCCCAGTTCGGCGGCTGCGACGGCGGTGCCGCGGTCGTTGTGCGGGTGCAGGCTCAGAATCACCGAGTCGCGGTAGGCCAGGTGCCGGTGCATCCACTCGATGGAGTCGGCGTACACGTTGGGAGTCGCCATCTCCACGGTGGCGGGCAGGTTGATGATCACCTTGCGGTCCGGCGTGGGCTGCCAAACATCGTTGACCGCGTTGCACACCTCAACGGCGAAGTCCAACTCGGTGCCGGTGTAGCTCTCCGGGGAGTACTCGAAGTAGACATCGGTTTCGGGCACGGTCTCGGCGTACTTCAGGCACAGTTCCGCGCCGTGCACGGCTATGTCTTTGATGCCGCCACGGTCGAGGCCGAACACCACCCGGCGCTGCAGGGTGGACGTGGAGTTGTAGAGGTGCACGATCGCCTGCTTGGCGCCCCGGATGGACTCGAACGTCCGCTCGATCAAGTGGTCCCGGGACTGGGTCAGCACCTGAATCACCACGTCGTCGGGAATCAGGTCTGACTCGATGAGGTCCCGAACGAAGTCGAAATCGGTTTGGCTGGCGGACGGGAAGCCCACCTCGATCTCCTTGAATCCCATCGACACCAGCAGCTCGAACATGCGCCGCTTGCGGGCCGGCGACATCGGATCGATCAGAGCTTGATTGCCGTCGCGCAGATCCACCGCGCACCAGCGCGGTGCGTGATCGATGACGTGATCCGGCCACGTGCGGTTCGTGAGGCCGATAGGAGTGAAGGTCGAGTAGCGCTCGAAGGGCATGCCCGAGGGCTGTTGTGCGTTGCGTTCGTCGTAAGTGGTCACTGCTTCTCCCGAGGTTCTGAAGGCTTAACCCGGCGCACAGGAGGCTCCGCGACGAGGGGGCCGGATTTTCAGGCCTCGCCGCGGCGACGAAGAAGCAGGCTCTGCAACATAGTGGGTCAAAAGTAGCAGCCCGGGCCGGGTACGCACCTCACGCGCCCGAGGTAGTGCCACCATTGGCACGCACTTCCGGCGCCGACCACTACCCTAGACGCGTGTCCACTTCCCACCGCATCGCGGTCATCCCTGGCGACGGCATTGGCACCGAGGTGGTAGCCGAAGGGCTCAAGGTGCTGTCGGCCGCCGGTGACCGCTTCGGCGTCGACTTCCAGACCGATGACTATGACCTCGGCGCTCGCCGTTACCACGCGACCGGCGAAGTGCTGCCGGACTCAGTGCTCGCGGAGGTGGCCGATCACGACGCGATACTGCTGGGAGCTGTCGGTGACCCCTCGGTGCCGCCCGGCGTGCTCGAGCGCGGCCTGCTGCTCAAACTGCGCTTCGCTCTCGACCACCACGTCAACCTCCGTCCGGTCAAGCTGTATCCCGGGGTCACTACCCCCCTGGCCGGCCTCGGGCCCGCCGACATCGACATGGTGGTGTGCCGCGAGGGCACCGAGGGTCCCTACGTCGGGGCCGGCGGGTCGCTGCGCACGGGCACCGAGCACGAGGTGGCGGTAGAGGAGAGCCTCAACACGGCGTTCGGCGTGGAGCGCATCGTGCGCGACGCGTTCAACCGTGCCATTCGGCGCCGCAACCACGTGACGCTGGTGCACAAGACCAACGTGCTCACTAATGCCGGTGCCCTGTGGACCCGCGTGTTCAACGAGGTCGCAGCCGAATTCGACGATGTCACCACTGACTACGTGCACGTGGATGCCGCCTCGATGTTCTTCATCACCGACCCTGGTCGGTTTGACGTGGTGGTCACGGACAACCTGTTCGGCGACATCATCACCGACATCGGCGCGGCCATCGCTGGCGGAATCGGGCGCGCCGCCAGCGGCAACATCGACGCAACGCGCACCAATCCGAGCATGTTCGAGCCGGTTCACGGCAGTGCGCCGGATATCGCTGGCAAGGGCCTGGCCGATCCCACCGCAACCGCCCTGAGTGTGGCGATGATGCTCGATCACCTCGGCCTGCCCGAGGCCTCGCTAGCGGTGGAGGATGCGGTGGCGGCCGATCTCGCCTCGCGCGGAAACGACCAGCGCAGCACGAGCGAGATCGGCGATACGCTCGCCGAGGCCGTCGCGCAAGGAGCACCATGAGTTCGCACAGCATTGCCATCCACCACACGGCGACGCCGACCACCGACGACGGGCTGAGCCGAATCCTCAGCAACCCCGGATTCGCGAAGTTTCCCGTCGATCACATGGTGCGGGCGGTGTTTCGAGACGGCGTGTGGAGTCCGCCGGAGATCGTGCCCTACGCGCCGCTGGTGCTGGACCCGGCCACCAACGCGCTGCACTACGGGCAGAGCGTGTTTGAAGGACTCAAGGCGTATCGCCTCGCCGATGGTGGCGTCGCCCTATTCCGGCCTGAACGCAACGCGGCCCGGTTCAACCGATCAGCGGCGCGGTTGGCGATGCCGGAGATTCCCGAGGACACGTTCGTCTCCGGTGTCGAGGCGCTGGTCGCGTTGGAGTCCCGCTGGGTCCCCGAAGATGCGGAGCGATCGCTGTACGTGCGCCCCTTCATGATGGGCACCGAAGTGGGCCTCGGTGTGCGCCCCGCGAACGAATACACCTTCCTGATCATCGCCGCGCCGGCCGGTGCCTATTTCACGGGCGGTATAACGCCGGTCTCGGTGTGGCTCACCGACGACTACGTCCGGGCCTCCCCGGGCGGTACGGGAGAGGCGAAGTGCGCCGGCAACTATGCCGCCTCGTTGTTGGCACAGGCCGAGGCGGCCGAACGCGGATGCGACCAAGTGGTGTGGCTCGACGCGGCAGAGCGCATGTGGATCGAGGAAATGGGTGGGATGAACCTGTTCTTCGTCTACGGCGAGGGTCCGCACGCGCGCCTGCTCACTCCCTCGCTGACCGGCACCCTGCTGCCGGGCATCACCCGTGAGTCGATCCTCACGTTGGCAGCTGACCTCGGCTACGACGTGGGCGAAGGTCGCATCAATCGCAACGAGTGGCGGGAGGGTTGTGAATCGGGTGAGATCACTGAAGTCTTCGCCTGCGGCACGGCGGCCGTGATCACACCCGTGGGATCGGTGCGGTCACGCACCCACAGCTGGGAGGTCGGCGACGGCACTCCGGGGCCCATCGCCATGCAGTTGCGCCAATCCCTACTGGACATTCAGACCGGGCGCGCCCCCGACCAACACGGTTGGGTTCGTCGAATTGGCTGACCTCGGCGTTGCCGCGGGCCGGCAGCGACGAGGTTGGACTCCTGAATCACGGCCCGACGCCCCGATTCACCTCACCTCACAAACTTTGGAAGCAGAATGTCAGCGCAATACCCCCAGTTCCCCCCGGTGACGGACTTCGATCCCACGACGACCGGATTCCAGTTCTACGACACCACACTTCGCGACGGCGCCCAACGCGAAGGCATCTCCTATTCGGTCAACGACAAGTTGGCTGTGGCGCGCATCCTCGATGACTTGGGAGTCGGCTTCATCGAGGGCGGTTGGCCGGGCGCGCTGCCCAAGGACACCGAGTTCTTTGCCCGCGCCAAGGATGAACTGCCGCTCAACAACGCTGTGCTGGTTGCTTTTGGTGCAACCCGGAAGGCCGGCGTCGACGTGAAGACCGACCCGCAGGTGGCGGCGCTGCTGGCCGCGGAGACCCCGGCGATCACATTGGTGGCGAAGTCCGACGTCCGGCATGTCACGCAGGCCCTCAAGACCACGCTCGGGGAGAACCTCGACATGGTGCGCGAGACGGTGGAGTACCTGCGGGCGGCCGGTCGGCGGGTTTTCGTCGACTGCGAGCACTTCTTCGACGGCTACGCCCATGATTCGGACTACGCAGTGGCAGTCGCGCGCACCGCGCACGAGGCGGGGGCGGAAGCCGTGGTGCTCTGCGACACCAACGGCGGCATGCTCCCCGGCGGTATTGCGCGCGTCGTGGGGGCCGTGGCGGACGCTCTACCGGCGGCACGGATCGGCATCCACTGCCAGGACGACACCGGCTGCGCGGTGGCCAATACGGTGGCAGCGGTGGAGGCTGGGGCCACGCACGCCCAGGTGACGGCCAACGGCTACGGGGAGCGCACAGGCAACGCCGACCTCTTCGCCGTGGCTGGCAATCTCTCGTTCAAACTCGGGATCCCCGTGCTTCCGCCGGAGGGGCTGGCCAACCTGATGTGGGCGTCGCATGCCCTCGCCGAGATCGCGAATCTGCCCCCCGACACCCACCAGCCCTACGTCGGTGTGAGCGCCTTCGCGCATAAGGCCGGCCTGCACGCCTCCGCCCTGCGAGTCGACGCGGACCTCTACAACCACATGGACCCGGAACTCGTGGGCAATGACATGCGGGTGCTGGTCACCGAGATGGCGGGGCGAGCATCAGTGGAGCTGAAGGCCAAGGAACTGGGAATCGACCTGAGTTCGACACCTTCGGTGGTGTCCGACGTGGTGGAGCACGTCAAAGAGTTGGAGTCCGAGGGCTGGACCTTCGAAGCCGCAGACGCCTCCTTCGAGTTGCTCGTGCGTAACGCGCTCGGCGAGTCGGTGCGCGGGTTCAGCGTGGAATCATGGCGAGCCATCGTCGAACAGCGCGAAGACGGTGAGGTCTTGAGTGAGGCCACCGTCAAGGTGCACGCCGGCGGCGAACGCATCGTGGCAACCGGCGAGGGGAACGGGCCGGTGAACGCGCTGGACAAGGCCCTGCGCCTGGCGCTCTCGCAGATCTACCCCGAACTCGACGAGATCGCCCTGGCCGACTACAAGGTGCGCATCGTGGAGGGCGTGCGCGGAACCGACGCGGTGACGCGCGTGCTGGTGGGTTCGGAGGACGGTAGCGCCTACTGGACTACCGTCGGAGTGCACGACAACGTGGTGGCAGCTTCGTGGATGGCGCTGCAGGACGCGATCGACTTCGGTTTGTTGCGACGCGGTCGCGTGGGAGGATCACAGGCGTGACGAGCCAAGCAGAAGTTCCGGACTCGTCGGTGCGGGTGCGATTCTGCCCCTCACCGACGGGCAATCCGCACGTCGGCATGTTGCGCACCGCGTTGTTCAACTGGGCCTATGCCCGGCATACCGGAGGCACGTTGGTGTTCCGGATCGAGGACACCGACGCCGAACGCGACAGCGAGGAGTCGTACCAAGCGCTGCTCGACGCCATGCGCTGGCTCGGCTTGGACTGGGATGAGGGCCCGGAGGTCGGCGGCGACCACGGCCCGTATCGGCAGTCACAGCGCGGGGCGATCTACGCCGACGTGGCTGAGCGACTGGCGTCCGCCGGGTTCACCTACGAGTGCTTCTGCAGCCCGGAGGAGTTGGCGCAGCGTCGCGAGGTTGCGAAGGCGGAGGGTCGACCGCAGGGCTATGACGGCCACTGCCGGACCCTCACGGCGGAGCAGATCGCCGACTACCGAAGCCAGGGCCGGGTGCCGGTGGTGCGCTTCCGCATGCCGGATCGCGACTTCACCTGGGATGACTTGGTGCGCGGCGAGTTGTCCTTCGGTGCCGAGCACGTGCCGGACTTCGTCATCGTGCGAGCCAACGGTCAACCGCTGTACACGCTGGTCAACCCGGTCGACGATGCCCTGATGGGCATCACCGACGTGCTGCGAGGTGAGGATCTGCTGTCGAGCACCCCGCGCCAGTTGGCCATGCACTCCGCGCTCGCCACCATCGGCGTCGGCTCCGGGGTCACACCCAGGTTCGGTCACCTGCCCTACGTGATGGGGGAGGGCAATCGGAAACTGTCGAAGCGCGATCCGGAATCAAGTTTCGCCATGTACGTTCAACGCGGCTACCTGCCAGAAGGTCTGGCGAACTATCTGGCGCTGCTGGGCTGGTCGTTCGGCGACGACACCGAGTTCTTCTCCCTGGCACAGATGGCAGGTCGATTCGACATCACCCGAGTCAACCCCAATCCGGCGCGATTCGATCTCAAGAAGTGCACCGCCATCAACGCTGACTGGATGCGCGCCCTGGACGTGGCGGATTTCGCTGGCCGGATGGTGCCCTTCCTGCAGCGCGCCGAGGTGCTGGGCGACGACATCACGCCGGAACAGGCGGCAGTGCTGACCGCCATTGCCCCGCTGGTGCAGGAGCGCATGGAGACCCTCGATCAGGCCCCCGGAATGGTCGGATTCCTGTTCCAGTCCCGCAGCGACTTCGCGATGGCAGAGGCCGATGCGGCGGCCATGGTCGACGGCTCGGCTGAGGCTCTCGGTGCGGCGTTGGCGGCGCTCGGAGCGATTGCGGACTGGAGTACGCCGACGATCGAGACGGCGCTTCGCAGCGCCCTCATCGAGGGCCTGGGACTCAAGCCCCGCAAGGCCTTCGGATCAGTACGAGTGGCCATCACCGGCCGCCGGGTCTCGCCGCCGTTGTTCGAGTCGATGGAACTGCTCGGCCGCGAGGAGTCACTGCGTCGGATTGAGGCCGCGCTCGCCCGCGCACAAGCCACGTCCACGCCGGATTCGACCGGCTGATCCGGCGGGGAGTCCGCCCCCCGTCTGCCGGATGCCCCATCCGGCATCTATACTCGACGGGTCATCCCATGGGGTATGGGGTAATTGGCAGCCCGACGGATTCTGGCTCCGTTAGTTCAGGTTCGAGTCCTGGTACCCCAGCAATCAGCTTGCGACACCCGCTCGGGTGAGCCTCCGCTGCGAGGCGCTAGGCTGATGCTCCACCTGGCCCCGTTGTGTAGTGGCCTAGCACGCCGCCCTCTCAAGGCGGTAGCGCGGGTTCGAATCCCGTCGGGGCTACCAGGCAGGCAAAGTCGAGGGGCTCTCCGCACGAGCGGGGGGTCCCTCGACGTCTTCCGGAGGCCGGTTCCCGACCCGGCTCGGATCGGGCCATGGGCCTGCGCCAGGTGCGGTCGCAGCCGACTAGCGGGCCACCACCAGGTCGCTGAGCTGGCCCGCCGCGGCGAGCACCGAGGTGGCGATTGTGGGGCGCACGCTGCGGCCGATGCGCTCGATCGGCCCCGAGACTGAGATCGCGGCCACGACGTGCCCTTCCTGTCCTCGTACCGGAGCCGACAGGCTGGCCAGACCGGGCTCCCGCTCGGCGACGGTGTGGGCCCACCCTCGCTTGCGCACCCTGGCCAGATCGTTGACCGTGAATCTGGCGTCGGCGCAGGCGTCCATGATTTCCTCCGGACTCAGCCAGGCCACCATGACCTGCGCCGCCGAGCCGGCGGACATGGGCAGCAGCGTGCCCGCTGGCACCGAGTCACGCAGGCCGGACGTGGGCTCCACCGAGGCCACGCAGATGCGCTCATCGCCGCGGCGCCGGTACAGCTGCGCGCTCGCTGAGGTCATGTCCCGCAGTTGGGCGAGTATCGGCGTTGACACCTGCACCAACCAGTCGTCGCCCTCGCCCGCGGCGAGCTCCTTGATACGCGGACCGAGGGTGAAGTGGCCCTCGGAGTCGCGGGCCACGTAGCGACGTTGTTCCAACGCGGTGGCGAGTCGGTGGGCCGTTGGCCGGGGGATCCCGGTGGCCAGCGTCAGTTCGGCCAGCGAACATGGGGACTGTTCGAGGGCACCCAAGATGAGGTCGATCTTGTCAAGCACGCCGACTCCTGTAGAGTGTTCCACACAGTGATACTGCCTTCTCACATAGTGGACAGTCAAGTTGACCGTCTCGCCGTGTTTGGTGGGCCGGTCGCTGGGAGTGCGGCAGCAGCAGTGGCAGCGTGAGAGGAGTTTGTTATGGGATTGACGCTCGCTGAGAAGGTATGGCGTGACCACGTCGTGCGTTCCGCGGAGGGAGTGCCGGATCTGCTGTACATCGATCTCCACCTCATCCATGAGGTCACGAGCCCGCAGGCCTTCGAAGGACTGCGGGAAGCGGGCCGCGAGGTCCGACGTCCTGATCTGACGCTGGCGACAGAGGACCACAACGTGCCCACCTTGGACGTGGACAAGCCGATCGCGGACCTGGTCTCGCGCACCCAGGTAGAGACGCTGCGCGCCAATTGCGCCGAATTCGGTGTGCCGATCTACCCGTTGGGGCACGCAGAGCAGGGCATCGTGCACGTCGTCGGCCCGCAGTTGGGGTTGACTCAACCGGGCATGACCATCGTCTGCGGCGACTCGCACACCTCTACCCATGGCGCCTTCGGTGCCTTGGCCTTCGGTATCGGCACGTCGGAGGTCGAGCACGTGCTGGCCACCCAGACCCTCCCGCTGAAGCCGTTCAAGACCATGGCGATCACAGTGGATGGCACGCTGGCCGAGGGCGTGACGGCAAAGGACATCATCCTGGCGATCATCGCCAAGATCGGCACCGGTGGTGGTCAGGGCTACGTGCTGGAGTACCGCGGGGAAGCAATCCGGAACCTCTCGATGGAGGGCCGCATGACCATCTGCAACATGAGCATCGAGGCGGGCGCACGAGCGGGCATGATCGCGCCGGATGACACCACTTTCGAATACCTCGAGGGGCGTCCTCATGCCCCGCAGGGTGACGAATGGGATGCCGCCGTGGCCTACTGGCGCTCGCTGGCCACCGACGAGGACGCCCGCTACGACGCAGAAGTGGTACTGCGCGCAGACGAGCTCACGCCCTACGTCACGTGGGGCACGAATCCGGGCCAGGGGCTGCCGCTTGCCGCACACGTTCCCGTGCCCGCCGACATCGTCGATGCCACCGAGCGGGAATCCGCCGAGAAGGCCTTGGCCTACATGGGACTCGAGCCCGGGATGCCCCTGCGCGACATCGCCGTGGACACCGTCTTTCTGGGTTCGTGCACCAATGGGCGGATGGAGGACCTGCGCGCGGCCGCCGATGTCATCCGTGGCCGCGCCGTTGCGGACGGTGTGCGGATGATCGTTGTGCCCGGATCGGCGAAGGTGCGCCTCTTGGCCGAGGCGGAGGGCCTCGATCGGGTCTTCCTGGCTGCCGGCGCGGAATGGCGCGGTGCCGGCTGCAGCATGTGCCTGGCGATGAATCCGGACAAGCTCGCACCGCAGGAACGCAGTGCATCCACCTCCAACCGCAATTTCGAGGGTCGTCAGGGTCCAGGCGGGCGCACTCACCTGGTCTCGCCGCAGGTCGCCGCAGCCACCGCAGTGCGGGGCACCCTGTCTGCGCCGGTTGACCTCGACCCGCTGACGCCGTTGGCCGAAACAGCCTAGGAAGGAACAACTATGGAACCCTTCGACAGTCACACCGGCGTGGCGGCTCCGCTGCGTGCCAGCAATGTTGACACCGACCAAATCATCCCCGCCGAGTTCCTCAAACGAATCACGCGAACCGGTTTCGAGGATGCGCTCTTCTTCGCTTGGCGCAAGGATCCCGAGTTCGTGCTGAATCACCCCAAGTACGGTGACGCCACAGTTCTGGTGGCCGGACCGGACTTCGGGACCGGTTCATCACGTGAGCACGCGGTGTGGGCCTTGCAGTCCTACGGCTTCCGCTCTGTGATCTCCAGCCGCTTTGCAGACATCTTCTACGGAAACTGCGCCAAGGCCGGAGTTGTCGCCGCCATAGTCGAGCAGGAGGTGGTGGAGCAGATCTGGGAGTACCTGGAGGAGGAACCCGGGGCTCACGTCACCGTCGATCTGCAGGAGCGCGAAGTGCGCTTCGGCGATGTGTCCGCTCCGTTCGAGATTGACGAACACGTGAGGTGGCGGTTGCTGAATGGCCAGGACGACATCTCCATGTCGCTTGACCACGCCGATGAGATCGCGCAATTCGAGGCTGAGCGCCGCCCCTGGCTGCCCGTGACCGTCGGGTAGGACGCGTGAACCCGCGCCCGCCGGTCGAGGCTGATTCGTCCGATGACGACCGGCCGCCTGGTGCTGAAGACGACCAGGAATGGTCGGCCGAGCCCCACCACCGATTGCCGCACCCCGACGTGGATCTCATGCGGTTGGCGGCGCTGCTACGGCGTGCCATGCCGGTGGCCCCGGATGAGGAGGCTCGGGAGCGGCTCGAGTCGGCGTGGGTCTCGCTAGTCAATGCGGTGAAGCAACCGAAATCAGATGCCGCCCGGCTCCGGCGCAGGCTGCGGCGGCTGCGCGACGAACTCGAGAGTCTGTTGCGCCAACACACGGGTGGATCCTGATGGCCGCTAGGCAGGCATCACGCCCGCTGGATCAATAGGTTGGGCGACGTGTTGGTGCGTAAGGCGTAACGGCGCCGCCAGGCACCCCTAGCGAGGAGCGAAGATGAACAAATCGCAGTTGATTGAGCAGGTGGCCGAGCGCCTTGAGATGAGTCGCAAGGAGGCGGCTGACGTCGTGGAGGCGGTCATCCAGGCGATCACCGAGAGCGTCGCCAAGGGCGAGCGGGTGGCTATCTCTGGTTTCGGGATCTTTGAGCAGGTCTTCCGCGCCGCCCGCATCGGACGGAACCCCCGCACCGGCGAGACGGTGAAGATCGGCGCGGTGACAATGCCGAAGTTCCGTCCGGGAACCGACTTCAAGAACATCGTTGCTGGCGCCCGCGACATGACCCAACGCGTTACCGGCGGCGGATCCGACAACGTCGAAGCTGCGGCAGGCAAGGAAGCCACTGCCGCGACGAGCGCCACGGCCAAGAAGGCACCGGCGAAGAAGGCGACCGCGAAGAAGGCGACCGCGAAGAAGGCGACCGCGAAGAAGGCGACCGCGAAGAAGGCACCGGCCAAGAAGACCACCACGAAGAAGGCAGCCGCCAAGAAGACCACCACGAAGAAGGCAGCCGCCAAGCCGGCTAGTTCGTGAGGCGAAGGGCCGCTGTCGTATGCGAGCCGACGCCGTAGGCGATCGCCAGGGTGATGTCGGCCGGGTCGTCTATGTCGAATCTCAGTCGTACCGACACCTCAAGCGCCTGCGCACCGGAGGACCGGTGCCGGGCGGCTGAGCCCGTGCCGAATGACGGGGCCAGACCGGGTCCGGTCGTCGTGAGCAAGGTGGTTCCGCGACCCTTGTGGTCGGCGACGAAGGAACGTGCTGCGACGCGGGCGAGGGTCAGCGCATCGTCAATGTCGGAGGCTCGTACGCAGGCGACGTCGGCCACCACCGCGGCGATGCGTTGAAAGCCCGCCGCCCGGGCGTGGCTCTCGCCGGCCGCGATCGCCGTGTTGAGGTCGGCCACGCCCGCCTCAACGGCGATGGCCTCTCCCAGGTCCGCGTCCGAGAGCAACGTTCCGTCGCCGACGATGACGACCATGCCGACGCTGGTGGCCGACGAGGTTGCGGCGACGACATCGCGGGCGAAGGCGCGGGCCAGGGTTGTGCGTGCCTGACCGAGCGGTTGCAGCCTCGATTTTGCGACGTCGGCTCCGCTCACCGGGATGATGATGCACCAGTCAGAGCGCGGAATCATGGCACGAGTGTCGCAGGATCGCCCTATGGTCGTCAGCAGGACACCCTCGGATTGCACCGGCAGGATGATTCGAACTCAGCACAGGAGGTCACACCGGCGTGGAGCGTCATGGAAGTAGGCGACTGACTCCCACCTACTGGTTCGCTGTGGCCACGTTGCGCCCGACGCTGCAACTGTGGACCAAGCGGGACTGGCAGGGCACGGAGTATCTGCGTCGGCGGTATTCGCCGACCGACGGCATCGTCGTGGCTGCGAACCACCTGTCGTGGTTCGACCCCCTTCCCATGTGCCACGTGCTGTGGGACAACGGTCGACCGCCGCGAATCTTGATCAAGGACACTCTGTTCCGGGTGCCGGTGGTCGGTTCCGTTGTTTCAGGCGCCGGTCAGATCCCGGTCGCCCGAGACACCGACGGTGCGGCGAAGTCTGTCGCGGAAGCGGTGGCGGCGGTGGCCGACGGCGAGGCCGTCGTGGTCTATCCCGAAGGCACCATCACGCGGGACGAGAACCTCTGGCCCATGACCGGTCGCAGCGGAACGGCAAGAATCGCTCTAGAGTCCGGCGCGCCGGTGATCCCCCTGGCACAGTGGGGTCCGCAGGACGTCATGCGTCCGTACCGCAAGGAGTTCAAGCTCTTGCCGCGGAAGACCATGCACATCAAGATCGGACCACCCGTTGATCTCGACGACTTGCGCGGCGGGCCACTGACCCAGGAGACCCTCTCAATCGCGACGTCGCGAATCCTTGACGACATCACCGAATTGCTCGCGGACCTGCGCGGCGATGCGCCGCCGGCACAGCGACTCAACTTCAAGGCCTGGAAAGACTCGGCAGCAAACGACAAGGAGCTAAACACATGAGAAAAGTCGCCGTCATGGGCAGTGGATCGTGGGGCACGGGCATGGGCATGGTGCTGGCCGACGCCGGATCCGATGTCGCGATGTGGGCGCGCGAGCCGGACGTGGTGGAATCCATCAACCACGGACACGTCAATGAGCGCTACCACCCCGGCATCGAACTGCCGCTGAGCATGTGGGCGAGTTCTGATCCGGCCGAGGTGCTGCGTGACCGCAGCATCGTCATCCTCGCCATCCCGTCGCAGACCCTGCGGGAGAACCTCGCGGCGTGGCGTGAGTACCTGGCACCGGGAGCGATTCTGGTGAGTCTGATGAAGGGCATCGAGTTGGGCACCGTGATGCGGATGTCCGAGGTCATCGTCGATGTGGCCCAGGTGTCCCAGTCGCAAGTTGCGGTGATCTCGGGGCCGAACCTGGCTCGCGAGATCGTGAACCGCCAACCGGCGGCCACCACTGTCGCCTGTAGCAGTGAGGAATCGGCCCGCGAAGTGGCCGACGCGATCTTCACCGCCTACTTCCGGCCGTACTACACCACTGACATGATCGGTGCCGAGATTGGCGGATCCGTCAAGAACGTCATCGCCCTGGCCAATGGGATGGCCGTGGGCATGGAGTTCGGGGAAAACGCGCAGGCCAGTCTGATCACTCGAGGGCTTGCGGAAATGACCAGGCTGGGAGTGGCGCTGGGTGCGAATCCGATGACGTTCCAAGGCCTGGCCGGCATCGGAGACCTCATTGCCACGTGCACCTCGCCGTTGTCGCGCAACAGAACGTTCGGCGAAAACCTCGGCAATGGCTTGACCGTCGATCAGACGATAGCGGCCACCAAACAGACCTGCGAGGGGGTCAAGAGTTGCCAGAGCATCCTTGACCTGGCCACTCGCAATGGCGTGGAGATGCCGATCACGGCGGAGGTCGTCAAGGTCGTCCACGAGGGCATGTCGCCACGAGAGATGCTGGGCAACCTCATGAATCGCGATCCCAAGGCCGAGCAGGGGCACGACGACACGGTGTGACCGATTGGCGTAGTACAGGTTGTGCCTTCGGACCGTGACGGCTCGGGACTGAAGACCCTAGCGCTGCGGGAGCCGGCAGAACAGTATCGAGCATATGGGGTTGGCAGTTGACGTCGTGGAAGTCTCGTGGTCGCCGGGCCACGAGTTCGTGCTGCACGACGCCAACGTGCAAGTGCCCGAAGGGCAGATTCGTGGTCTGCTCGGGCAACCGGGAAGCGGGCGCACGGCCATCATGCGGGTGCTGCTCGGGTTGGTGAAGCCGGACGCTGGTCGAGCTGCCATCGCGGGGTTGGACTGTTGGTCGGATGCGGTTGCGCTGCACAGGCTCGTGTCGTCCCGGCCGAATCTGAGTATGTGGCCGGCGCTGACTGGCGGCGAGACGTTGGCGTTCCTGCACCGGTTGTCCGGAGACTCCAACCCGCGACGGTGCCGACACCTCCTCGATCGCTTCGGCGTCGATCCCGACGTGCCTGTCGGCGTGCTGGATCGCCGCGGGCGCAAGTTGCTGTCGCTTGCCGCCACCTTCTGCCGACCCGCGCGAGTGTTCCTCGTAGATGACGCGGTGGCGCATCTGACCGAGTCCGATGAGCGGGTATTCGCCGAGGTCTTGACCGAGTCGGTCGCGGCAGGCGGCACGGTCGTCCTCACCGGATTGCCAGACGACGCGAGCAAAGGCCTCTGCGACGAGGTGAGCATGGTGGAATCAGGGCGCTGCGTGATTCAGCCGGACGCCGCCCGGCCGGAGGCGAGCGCCTCGGCTTAGCTGTTGGCAGCGGTGAGCGGGTTGTGCCCTCGGAGCCTCACTCGATCGGCCCGCCCCTGGTGAGTGAGCGTGACCTACCCGGCATGCGGCAGAATCGAGGGTGCCTGCGATTGGCGCCGGTGCGGAGTTGAGGAGTCATACGTGACTGACGAGCCACTTGCCCCAGTTCGACTATCCGGATGGGATTTCGCCACCTGGCGAGCTGCGAGCGAGGATCCGATCATGCGCTCGACCATGCTCGGCCTGCTGATCCTGGACTCGGAACCGGACTGGGAGCGACTGGTCGACCGCTACGAGCGTGCCAGCCGGCAGGTTCCCATCCTGCGGCAGAAGATCGTGGAGGGTCCCGTGCCGTGGGCAAATCCTCGCCTCATCGTGGACCCCGATTTCGACCTCTCCTTCCACCTGCGACGTTTCCGAGTGGCTTCCAAAGCCGGCTGGGCGGAGGTCCTCGACGAGTGTCGGCGCCAGAGCATGACCGACTTCGACCGAGATCGACCGCTGTGGAAGGTGACCGTGCTCGAGGGGTTGCCCGGCGGTAAGGCTGCCGTCATCACGAAGCTCCACCATGCAGTTGCCGATGGTCAGGGGGCCATTCAACTGGGCGCGGCGCTCGTCGATCTGAGTCCGGAGGGGTTCGACCTCGGCCCAATGCCTCGGGCGCCCAGAGGGGAGCACATCTCGTCGCTCTCCTTCGCCGAACTGATGCTGCGCGACAACTTCGACTGGATCGTGGGAACCACGAAGAAGCTTGCGGAGGGAGCGGTGCCGGTCGCCACTCGATTCCTGCAGGACCCCGGCGATGCCGTGCGCCAACTCATGGATTTCGGCGACTCCGTGCTGCGGTTCGTCCGCCCGCCCAACGCCCAACTCTCACCCATCATGACCGGGCGCAGCATCAACTACCACTACGGCGCCTTCCAACTGCCGTTCCAGGACATTCGCTCCGCCGCAAAGTCAGTCGGGCACTCGGTCAACGATGCCTACCTGGCCTCGGTGGCAGAAGCCATGGGGGAGTACCACCGGCGCCACGGCCACCCGGTCGAGCAATTGAATCTGAACATGCCCATAAGCCTTCGGAAGTCCGACGACTTCGGCCAGAACGCAGTCAGCATCGCCCACTTCACGATCAACACCGCGCAGGCTGATCCGGTGGAGTTGATGAACGAGATCAGCGGCGCCGTTTCTCGCTGGCGTGCCGAACCCGCGCTGGGCTTCGCCGACCAACTTGCCGAAATCAGCCGCTTCATTCCCTTCGAAATCATTTCGGCGGCCGCGACAGCGAGCGACGTGACGGCATCCAACGTTCCGGGGCCGCCGGTGAAGGTATTCCTCGCCGGTGCCGGCGTGGAGCAGTTGGTACCGCTGCCGCCGCCCATCGGTGCTGCGGTGTTTGTCGCGATGCTCACCTACGACGGCAATGCCACCATCGGCGTGGCCATGGATGATCGCGCGGTCGCCGACCATGACCTGCTCATGGAGTGCATGCGCCACGGCTTCGAGAAGGTGACCGGTCACCGGGTGGCGGACTGGAACCCCCTGGCCAAGCCAACGACGCCGGCGAAGAAGGAAGCAGCTGGCGCGACAGCCGCCAAGAAAGCTCCCGCCGGCAAGGCGGCCGCCAAGAAGACGGCGACGCGCAAGGCGGCCGCGAAGAAAGCGCCGGCCAAGAAGGCTGCGGCTAAGAAGGCGGCGGCTAAGAAGGCTCCGGCCAAGAAGGCGCCGGCCAAGAAGGCGACGCGGGCCAAGAAGGCTCCCGCGCCGTCGACCGCTAGTGCACCGGATCCATCGAACGATTGATCCACTTGCGCAGTGTCAGTGTGATGACTGCGATCGCGATCGGAATCGTGCCGCTCACGATGAAGGTCATCACCGGGTTGTCGGCGGTGAACTTTCCGATCTGACCACCGATGCTGGTGCCCACGGAGGTTGCCAGGAACCACAGGGCCAGCATCTGCCCGCTGGCACCTGCCGGGGCCAGTTTGGTCGTCGCGGAGAGGCCGTTGGGGGAGACGAAGAGCTCGGCCCAGGTTTGCAGTAGGTAGGTCATGAGCAGCCAGGAAAGAGCGGCCTTGCTGCCGTTCTCCTGGTACGCCGTCATCGGGATCACGAGGATGAGCACCGAGATCCCGACGCCGACCAGGCCGATGGCAAACTTCACTGACGTCCGGGGCGCGCGATTAGCCATCTTGGTCCACACCGCGGCAAAGATCGGCGCGAAGATGATGATGAACAGTGGGTTCACGGATTGCAGCCACGCCGCCGGCATCGCCCAAGATCCGATGTTCAGATCCGTGACGTTCTCGGCGAAGATGTTCAGCGTCGAGCCGGATTGTTCGAAAACCATCCAGAAAGCGGCTGCCGCCAGGAACACCCAGACGAAGGCACGCACATGACGTCGCTCCTGCTGGCTGTAGTCCTTGCGGCGGAAGAGTTGGAAGAAGTAGAAGAAGGGCACGAGCAGGATGAACAGCGTGATGGCTGTGGCCATGTCGTCGATGAAGTTGCCGGTCATCACCAGGCTGACGACGCCCGCAAGTGCCACCACGAAGAGCACCGATCCCAGCAGCACGAGCAGGAACCGGTTGCGCTGCTGCTTGGTGGCCGGGTCCGGGGCCGTTGCTCCGATACCGTGGAAATGCTTCCAACCCACCACGTACTGGATCACGGCGAAGGTCATGCCGAGTCCGGCGATCGCGAATCCCCAGTGGAAGCCGTGCCGGTCGGCCGCATAGCCGGTGATGAGTGGTGCCAGAAGCGAACCGATGTTGATGCCCATGTAGAACAGCGAGAAGCCCGCGTCGCGGCGGGTGTCCTTGGCGTCGTAGAGGTCACCCACCATGCCGGAAATGTTGGGTTTGAGTGCACCGGTGCCAAGTGCGATCAGCATCAGGCCGATCCAGAAACTTGCCTCGACCGGCACCGCCATCAGGTAGTGGCCCAGGGCGATGGTTATTCCGCCGTAGAGCACCGTGTTCCGGGGACCGATCAATCGGTCGGCGATCCACCCGCCGGCGATGGGTGTCAGGTAGACCAGTCCGGTGTAGGCACCGTAGATGGCGATTGCGGTGCCGTCATCAAGGCCGAGACCCTCGGCGTTGCCGTCTTCGCTGACCATGGGCGCGGTCAGGTAGAGCACCAGCAGGGCACGCATGCCGTAGTACGAGAAGCGCTCCCACATCTCGGTGAAGAACAGAGTGCTCAGCGCACGCGGCTGGCCGAAGAATGCGCGGTCGTCGCTGCTCGGCGTTGCCGGCGTCGTCGTCGTTGCCATGGGGGAACGATAGACGTTTGATCAGGCCAATAGGGTCACGATTGAGTTGCGCGTACCCGCAAATATTCCCCGAGGCAGAAGTCGATCTTGTTTTCCAGTGTGGTTAGGCACCGGCCCGCAAGGTGGCGATGCGCCGATCGAGTTCCACCATCCTGTTGCGGACTACCGTGTCCGGCAGCCCCTCCTCCGTGCGCAGCCGCAAGAGTTCCTGCTGCTCGGCTTGAGCCATCGCGACCCCGAGCGCGCGGGCTGTGGCGATGCGATCGCTGATCTGGCCGATGTCTGAAGCCTTGTCCAACCGGCCCTCCACCGCTTTGCGGAGCCCCTTGACGACTTCATTCGGCAGCGGCTTTCCAGCCCGCTCCGCATCATCCTGAGCATCCTCGAGCGTGGAAAGCGCGGCGCGAGCCAACGCGGTGTCAACACGTGCGGTGAGTCCGGCGGACTCCCGCTGCTCAATCTTCAGCCGTTTCGCCAGCGGCGCCAGGGTCACAGACAGAGCCAGCATAAGCGCGATCACGGTGAGCGACACCGCGATGACCAAGTCGCGGTAGGGGAGCGCGTCACCGCTGGCCGTCAACAGTGGGATGGAGAATGCCGCCAGCGCTGAAACAGGTCCCCGTGCGCCGGCCCAGCCAACAATGAGCGCGCTGCTGAATCGGCGCATCTCGGGCTGGTGACGCAGTCGATCCAAGCCGAAGGAGCCGAGGACGAACGCCATGCGGCTGACGATCAGGGTGAAAACGACCGCGGGGGCCAGCACCACCAGCAGTTGGCGATCGTCTGTGGACAGGGCGCGGATCGCCGCCGGCAGCTCCAGACCGAGCAAGAGGAAGGCGATGGACTGCAGGATGAACGTGACCTGCCGCCACACCGCGGCCGTATGCAGGCGACCCCGATAGGTGGGATCTGAGGTGGAGGCATGCGAGGCCATGAGGGCTGCGATGACAATGGCCAAAATTGATGAGCCCTCGAGTCGCTCCGCCACGATGTAGATGCCGAACGGCGCGATGAGGAGTAGCCCGCCGACTCCGACCACGTCGGCGCCGTGCCGGATCACGAAAATCAAAGCCCAACCCGCTGCCGCTCCGACGATCACCGCCACGATCACCGATTGCAGGAGGATCAGTCCCGCCTCCGCCACGGTTACGGTTCCCGCTACTGCGGCGACGGTGGCCACCCGCAGCGCGGTCAGGCCGGTACCGTCGTTCACCAGGCTCTCGCCTTCGAGGATCGACACCAGCCGCTGGGGGAGATTCGCCCGACGCGCGGCAGCGGCGACGGCCACCGCATCGGTCGGCGCCAGGACCGCGCCCAAAGCGAAGGCCATGGCCAGCGGCATCGCGGTGGCGATCTGCGAAACCACGCCGCCCACGACGAGGGTAGTCAGCGCCACGAGCCCGATGGCGAGTCCGAGGACGGGACGGCGCACCCGCTTGAGGTCGATGTAGGACGACGACAGGGCCTCACCGAACACCAACGGAGCCAGGATGAGTGCCTGAATCACCTCCGGTTCTGCCGGGGCGTCAGGGCCCAACGGCAGCAGTCCGAGAGCGATGCCCGAACCCAGCAGCGGAAGTGCCGTGCTGATGCCTCGGCGGCGAAAGAACAGGCTCAGCACGACGGCGACCACTGCCACCCAGACCAGGTTGGCGGCGAATTCAAGCTCCATCTATCGTCCTAGCCCCGGGCGGGCACATGGCAGGGGCAGGGACTCATGCCGCTACTCTGCCATGATCGCGGGGCCGGGCGCGGCTGATGAGTGCGAAGGGCACGGGCCCGGATGCAGGTGTGTAGCCTTGGGGCGAAAAGTGGAGGAAGCGCTGCGGCGCAAAGGAGCGGATGCCGTGACGCGAGTTCTTGCGGGAGTTTTCGGGGGACTTCTAGTGATTCTGGCCCTGGTGGGCTTCCTTTTCGTCGGATGGGCGCTCTCAGTGTTCGGCACTGAAGGCGAGTACGAGGTCCCGGTTGCCGACGTGTCGGTTCCCGGTGCGGCCATCTACGTCAACCGATTCGACGTCGATCCCGCGCCGTACCTGCCCGCCGGAGTCCTCGACACCTACGTGGTGGCGACGAGTACCTCGGAGCAAGAGGTCTTTGCCGGCGTCAGCGATGCCAACGCAGTCCAGGATCTCCTTCTCGGGGTTCCCTACGAAGCCGCATCGGAGCTCGTCGATGGGGTGTTCGTGGTGCGCCCGGTGCCTGGCACTGTGCTGCCGGCGCCAGAACCCGCCACCGCCGATATCTGGCGGGCATCGGCGGCCGGCTCGAGGGCTGCGGTTCCTTGGAACGACGAGGACGGCAGCGGCGTCCTCGTCGTCATGAACGCCGATGGGACGGCACAGGTGTCCGCCGAGCTCAGTGCCACCCTGGAGCCGCCGCGCTATCAGGTCGTTCTGGTGGTTGTCGCGCTTGCGGCGCTTGCGGCGGGACTGTTGGGTGCATTCCTCCTGGCCCGTGCGGTGCGATCGGCGCGCTAGGCCCGAGTACCGCTACCGTTGATTCATGGAAGTTCAGGAAACCGAGGTCACGAGTTCCAGGATCCTGACCCTGCCCAACGTGCTGAGCATGGCGCGCTTGTTGGGGGTTCCAGTCTTCCTCTGGCTCATCCTGGTTCCGAAGGCTGACGGCTGGGCGGTACTCCTGCTCGTCGTTGCCGGGTTCACGGACTACCTCGATGGCTACTTGGCGCGGCGGTGGAACCAGATCACCCGACTCGGCCAGTTGTTGGACCCGATCGCCGATCGGCTCTACATCCTCGCGACTCTCATCGGGTTGCTGGCCCGCGGCATCATTCCGTGGTGGCTGGTGGCACTTCTTGTGTCGCGGGACGTCATCATGGCCGTGGTGCTCGCACTCCTCAAGCGGGTGGGAGTCACCGGACTGCCCGTGCACTTCATCGGCAAGGCGGCGACGTTCAATCTGCTGTACGCATTTCCGTTGCTGCTGCTCGGTGACGGCACCTCGGCCTTCGCGCTTGTTGCACGGGTGTTCGGTTGGGCCTTTGTGATTTGGGGTACTGCGCTCTACTGGTGGGCGGCCGTGCTCTACTTCGAGCAGGCGAGGCGCATACTTCGGGCACGGAGGATGGTGGGGCAATGAAGGCAGTGGTGATGGCCGGGGGCTCTGGGACCCGGCTCCGTCCACTCACTTCGTCAACGCCCAAGCCCCTGCTGCCGGTCGTAGGGCGCCCGATGCTTGAGCATCTGCTCCTGCTCCTGCGCTCGCACGGCGTCTCGGAAGCCGTCATCACGGTGCACTACCTGGCGCAGATGGTGCGTGCACATCACGGAACGGGTGCCGATACGGGGATCCAGCTCAGTTACGCCACCGAGTCGCGGCCGATGGGCACCGCTGGCAGCGTGAAGCTTGCCGAGTCCCGCCTGCGCGACGAGCCGTTCCTGGTGATTTCAGGCGATGGCGTCACCGACATGAACCTCACCGCCCTGGCGCAGGCCCATCACGAGACGGGCGCAGCTGTCACCGTCTGCCTGGCACGACGTGCGAATCCCATGGGAATGGGATTGGTCGTCACCGGCGAGGATGGTCGCATCACCAGGTTCCTGGAGAAGCCGGATTGGTCGCAGGTGTTCACCGATACCGTCAACACCGGCATCTACATGATTTCGCCGGAGGTGCTCGAGGAAATCCCTACCGATGAGCCGGTTGACTGGGCGCGGGATGTTTTTCCGAAGCTTCTGGCTCGAGGGGCACCGCTCTATGGCCACATAGGGGAGGGCTACTGGGAAGACGTCGGGACCCTCGATGCCTATCGCTCGGTGCAGGTCGACGCTTTGCTCGGGCGGGTCAAGCTCGACATCCCAGGCCACGAGGTTGCGCCGGGCGTGTGGTTCGGCACCGGCGTGGAAGTCAGTAGTGAAGCCGAACTGCTTGGTCCCCTGGTGTTGGGCGACCACGTCAGAGTCGCGGCCGGCGCTCGGGTCGAGCCGTTCAGCGTCGTCGGTCGCCACAGCATCATCGGCCCGCGAGCGGTGGTGGAGCGATCGGTTGTCATGGACAACGCCTACCTGGGTGCCGGAGCGTCCCTCTACGGCTGCATCGTCGGACAAGCCTGCGAACTCCTCGACCGAGCACGGGTGGAAGAGGGATCGTGCGTCGGCGACGGTTGTCGACTCGAGACCGAGGCGGTCATCACCTCGGGGGCCGATGTGTACCCGAAGAAGACCATCGCCGCCGGCGAGGTGGTCGGCGAGACCGTGGTGTGGGAGTCGAGATCGCCTCGGCAGATGTTCTCCGACGAAGTCTTCAGCGGTGTGGTCAATATCGACGTCACCCCAGAGGTCGCCGCCCGGGTGGCCGGTGCCTTCGCCACCATCCTGCCGCGAGGCGGACGCGTTGCCGTTGCCCGCGATCATTCGGTGCCCTCCCACGCCGTGTCGCTGGTGTTGATCGGAGCCCTAGCGGCCGCCGGACTCAACGTCGACGTGCTCGGCATGAGTCCGGTACCAGTGGCCCGAAGCCACGTCGGGCGCAACTGCGACGGTGGCATCGTCGCCCGCACCGCGCCTGGCAAGCCGGACAGTCTGCGCCTCATGTTCCTGGACGCCGACGGGGTGGACATCGACCAGCGCGCCCGCCAGGACTTGGAGCGCATCGTCAACCGTCATGACATCATGCGCACCGCGCCGACCGAGGTCGGCTCAGTCTCGGCACCCATGGGCGCCGTCGAGGACTACGTGGGCGCCGTCGTGTCCGCCACGGACATGACGGGCGTGGCGGAGGCTGGTCTGCGCATCGTGGTGGACACCGCCGGGGGCACCGGTGCCATGATCTTGCCGACCCTCATGTCGCAGGCGGAAGTCGATGTCATCACCGTCAACTCCCGGTTGACGCCGAATCGAACCACGGGCTCGGCCGAAGAGCGGTCGGAGTCGCTACGCCGGCTTGGTCTGCTGGTGGCGTCCTCGCGTGCTGCGCTTGGGGTGCGCATCAGTCCGACCGGGGAGCGACTGTCCATCGTGGATGAGACCGGGCGGGTCCTCAGCGACGACCGGGCCCTACTCGTCGTGTTGGACTTGCTGGCGGCGGAGCGGCGCAGTGGTGTCGTAGCTGTGCCCGTCACCACCACGCGGGTTGCCGAGCAAGTTGCTGCCTATCACGGCGTGCACATGATCTGGAGTCCAACCGGGGCCCAGGCGTTGTCCAAAGCCAGCACAGCCGAGGGATTGATCCTGGCAGGCGACGCCGACGGCGGTTTCGTCATTCCGGCCGTTGGCCGATCCTCGGATGCGATGGCAGCGCTCGTGGTGCTGCTCGGGTTGGTGGCGCGTACTCGACTGACTCTGCGCCAGATCGACACTCGCATCCCCTCGACCACACTGCTGCGCGAGCAGATTCCGATGCCATGGGCGCTCAAGGCCTCCGCTATGCGTGCCGTCCGGGAGGCTGCGGGGGAGGCGCCGATTGACGAGACCGAGGGGGTGCGCATCATGTTCCCCGACCGTGCCTGGGTCCTCGTCGCGCCGGATCCCAGCGCAGCTGCGGTCCGGATGTGGGCGGAGTCGCCGCGGGAACACGAAGCGCATGAGCTGATGGCCGCCTGGCGTCAGGTGGTAGTGACGGCGCAGGACGCAGACGCCGGCGGATCACCGGCGCTAGAGTATGAACATGATTCCTCCTGACCTTCTCTACACCTCGCAACACGAGTGGCTGGCCATCCAGCCCGACGGCGCCGTCCGCGTCGGAATCACCGACTTCGCCCAGGACAGCCTCGGCGACATCGTCTTCGTTGCCCTGCCTGGCGTTGGTGACGACGTTGAGGCGGGTGAAGCCATCGGCGAAGTCGAATCGACCAAGAGCGTGAGTGAGGTCTATGCTCCGCTGACAGGTCGGATCTCCCGCCGGAACGACGCAGTGGAGACAGCCCCTGAGACCATCAACGACGACCCCTACGGGGAGGGATGGTTGGTAGAGATCGTTCCGGCGGCCGAACTTGATAGCGCGGAGTTCCTCGATGTCCCCGGCTACGAGGCCATCATCAGCGCTTGACGCCCACTGCGGATTTCGATCAGAGAGGTACACAAGCGATGCATTGTTCAGCGTGCGGCTCGGCACTCAACACCGGAGCCAAGTTCTGCAGCAGTTGCGGGGCGCCCGCCGGCGCTGAGGCGACTCAGGCCACAGGCGCCCTGACCCCGGTGGAGACGCCGGCAGCAGTCGAGGAACCCAGCGGTGCCGGGGCCCAGTTCGCTGTCATCGTGGTCAATCAGGGCCCCAACAAGGGCATGGCCTACACCCTCACCCCACCGCTGGTGAAGGTGGGGCGAAACCCCGATCAAGAGGTCTTCCTCGACGACATCACGGTGTCGCGGCAGCACGCCGAACTGCGTTGGCTGGACGGCGACTGGCACCTGGTCGATCTCGGCTCGTTGAACGGTTCCCGGGTGAACCAGGAACCGGTCACCTCCACCGTATTGAGCAGCGGTGATGAGATCCAGATCGGCAAGTATCGATTCTGGTTCATGTCGGGTGCGGGTGGAGGCAGTTGAGCGAGCTCATCGGCATCGGGGCCGTGATCGCGGAATTCTCGGAGGAGTTCCCCGATCTGACGGTTTCCAAGGTGCGCTTCTTGGAGGCGCAGGGGCTGATATCGCCGGTTCGGACGCCGTCGGGCTACCGTCGGTACTCATCTGCGGACAGGGCCCGGCTGCGCTACATCCTCCGTACGCAGCGCGACTATTTCCTTCCGCTCAAAGTCATCGCCGAGCACCTTGATGCGATGAGTCGCGGTCTGGAGCCGCCCGAGATCGTCGACCCGACACCGCGGCCGCCTGAAGCATTGGCGACGCCCTCGCGTGACGCCGAAGGCCGACGAGACGCGGATATCCGACTGAGCGAGGACGAGTTGCTGCGCGAGTCCGGTTTGAGTGAGGCTCAACTCTCCGAAGCGCTCGGGCAAGGGCTCCTAGTCGTCGGTCACGACGGCCGCTACGGCATGGCCGAACTTGAGGCCGCAACTGCTTTGGCCGGCCTTGCGGACTACGGGGTCTCGGCCCGCCACTTGCGTACGATCCGATTGGCGGCAGACCGTCATATCGGTTTCGTCGATCAGGTCGTTCAGGCCTCACCGGGGGAGGAAGGCCGCACCCAGGCATCTCTGGCGGCGCCGATTTTTGTGTTGAGTCGCCAACTCGAGGGCGCCATGATTGCTGCCCACATCCGGGACGGCTATCGAGACTCGCACTGACTTCCCCATGTGCGGGTTTCGGGGTTACAGTCGCAACTATGGAACCTCTTGACGTGGTGGGTGTGCGAGTCGAGATGCCGTCGAATCAACCCCTGGTGCTGCTGCGGGAACGCAACGGCGATCGCTACCTGCCCATCTGGATCGGTGCAGTCGAGGCGACCGCAATAGCCTTCGCCCAGCAGGGGGTGGTGCCGCCTCGGCCACTGACCCATGACCTGCTGCGCGACGTGCTTGACACGTTGGAATCACCCGTGCAGCAAGTGCGCATCACGGAGTTGCGTGATGGCGTCTTCTACTCCGTCTTGGACCTGGGCAACGGCGTGGAGGTGAGTGCCCGGCCAAGTGATGCGATTGCCCTGGCGATGCGCTGCGGTGCCCCGATCTTGGGTTCCGAGGACGTGCTGGCCGAGGCGGGCATCCAGGTGCCCGACGAAGAAGAGGACGAGGTCGAGGCCTTCCGTGAGTTCTTGGACTCGGTCAACCCCGAGGATTTCGAACAAGGGAACTCGTGACCGGCGGCTAATCATCACATAATGCATCAAATATGAATCCCTACTTTAGGGTGAGAGTCACAAAAGCGGAATTACACGGGCGTGTTCTCGGCCAATGTCGTTGACGAAGAGGTCGGCGCTGCCTAGCCTGCGGAGCAGGGGTTGGCCCACGTTGGGGTGCGGTCAGCCGACGAGGAGGCGAGAGATGTCCGAGTTTGAGGGCACGTCCGGAGCCACAGATGGCTTCGTCGGTCGTGGGGAACAGGGTGCCCTGTTCGACTCGGGTGATGTGTCGGACTCACCGCACCTCGGCTACCGCGGCGCGACCGCCTGTGCTGCGGCGGGGATCACCTACCGTCAACTGGACTACTGGGCACGGACCGGGTTGCTTGTTCCGAGCATCCGCTCGGCGACCGGGTCCGGCAGTCAACGCCTGTATTCGTTCCGCGACATCCTGGTGCTCCGTGTGATCAAGCGCCTCCTCGACACGGGCGTCTCCCTCCAGAACGTGCGCAAGGCAGTTGAGCACCTGCGTGAGCGTGGCATTGAGGATCTGTCGGAAATCACCCTCATGAGTGACGGTGCCTCGATTTTCGAGTGCGTCACTGAGGATGAGGTCATCGACATCATGCGCGGTGGTCAAGGGGTGTTCGGCATCGCGATCGGCCGGGTGCGCTCGGAGGTCGCCGGTACCCTGGCTCGGTTCCCGCAGGAGAGCATCGACGGTGCGGTCGTCGTGCCTGACGGCGTGACCGACGAGCTCGCCGCTCGACGTTCCCGCAAGACCGGCTGATTCAAGGCTCTCACGAGGTCGCCTGATCAAGGCCGCCCTTCGGGGGCGCAAGTGCGTACCCCGGCGTATTCTGAGCCGCGATGACTACGACACCGCA
The DNA here is from genome assembly GCA_963752505.1 of uncultured Actinomycetes bacterium. Taxonomy (GTDB): domain Bacteria; phylum Actinomycetota; class Actinomycetes; order S36-B12; family UBA10799; genus JACJWR01. Next base: position 171,443 of record CAVVYM010000006.1, on the reverse strand, counting down.
GGCACAGGTCGCTGCCGACGACGATTCCACCTTCCGTGCGCGCCACATCGGACCACGCGAGTCCGACGCCGACGTCATGCTTGCGGCTGTCGGCTACTCCAGTGTCGATGAGCTCATCGATTCGGCGGTGCCCGCTGGCATCCGCACCGCCAGCCTCGATCTGCCGCCGGCGCTGAGCGAAGAGGGCGTTCTCTCAGAGTTGCACCGCATCGCCGAGGCCAACCGGCCCCGGGTGTCCATGATCGGCATGGGCTACTACGGGACCAAGATGCCAGCCGTGATCCGCCGGAACCTGGTGGAGAATCCTGCCTGGTACACCGCCTACACCCCGTATCAGCCGGAAATCTCGCAGGGGCGCCTGCAGGCGCTGCTCATGTTCCAGACTCTCGTGAGCGACCTCACCGCACTGCCGCTAGCGAATGCGTCCATGCTTGACGAACCGACCGCCGCTGCGGAGGCGATGACGCTGGCGCGGCGTGTGGGCAAGTCGAAGTCGCAGCGATTCGCGGTGGATGCCGACACCCACCCGGCAACGCTGGCCGTGCTGGCCACCCGCGCAGAACCCCTGGGAATCGAACTTGTGGTGTTCGACGCCGCGCAGGAGGCGTTGCCAGCCGACATCTTCGGCGTCTTGCTGTCCTACCCGGGGTCGTCCGGGGCGATCAACGACATTTCTGGACCCATCGAGGCGGCCCACGAGTCCGGGGCTCTCGCCGTCGTGGCGTCGGACCTGCTGGCACTCACGCTCATCACGCCGCCAGGCGAACTCGGCGCAGACATCGTGGTCGGCTCGGCGCAGCGATTCGGGGTGCCGATGGGATTCGGCGGCCCGCATGCGGGTTTCATGGCAACCAGGTCAAGCATGGCCCGCTCGCTGCCCGGCCGCCTCGTGGGCGTCAGCAAAGATGCCGACGGCAATCCCGCCTACCGACTGGCCCTGCAGACCCGCGAACAGCACATCCGTCGAGAGAAGGCCACGAGCAACATTTGCACCGCGCAGGTCCTGCTTGCGGTGGTCGCGGCCATGTATGCCGCCTACCACGGCCCGCAGGGGTTGCGCGGCATTGGGGAGGACATCGCACGTCGAACTAGTCGGCTGGCGGCCGCGCTGAGCAGCGCGGGTGTCGGGTGTGGATCCACGGCCTACTTCGACACGGTGGCGGTTGTCGTGACCGGGCAGGCAAGCAACGTCACCGCCGGGCTGCGCGACGCGGGCTTCAACGTTCGCCTACTTGACGCTGACCGGATCGGTATCTCGCTGGATGAGACCATCGACGAATCTCAACTGTCGGGTCTCGTGCGGGCGCTGGGTGACGTGCTGGGAGTGGAAATCGTGCTTCCCGCGGAGGCCGAGTTGGCGGTGCCAGCCAACCTGCGCCGAACGGCTGAGTTTCTGACTCACCCGTGGTTCAACTCGTATCACAGTGAGACCTCAATGATGCGATTCCTGCGTCGCCTCTCCGACGCCGACCTCGCGTTGGACCGCACCATGATTCCACTTGGGTCGTGCACCATGAAGCTGAACGCTGCGGCCGAGATGGAGGCCATCACCTGGCCGGAGTTTGCCAACGCCCACCCCTTCGCCCCGGCCGATGAGAGCGAAGGCTATGCCGAGTTGATCTCGGCACTCGAAGCCTGGCTGGTGGCCATCACCGGCTACGACGCGGTGTCCGTCCAACCCAACGCGGGCAGCCAGGGTGAGTTCGCCGGATTGCTGGCCATCCGTGCGTACCACGCCTCCCGGGGCGACGCGCAGCGCGATGTCTGTCTCATCCCGTCGAGCGCTCACGGCACCAACGCAGCCAGTGCGGTGATGGCCGGGTTGCGTGTTGTGGTGGTGGCCTGTGACGACCAGGGCAACATCGACCTGGACGACCTCGCGGCCAAGATTGCGGCGAACGAGGGGGAGATCGCGGCGCTGATGATCACCTACCCCTCCACCCATGGTGTGTTCGAAGAGGAAGTCCAGCGCGTCTGCGCGATGATCCATGAGGCTGGCGGTCAGGTCTACCTCGACGGCGCCAACCTCAACGCGCTCGTCGGGCTCGCCGCACCAGGAGAGTTTGGTGCGGACGTGTCGCACCTCAACCTGCACAAGACTTTCTGCATCCCGCACGGTGGTGGCGGTCCTGGGGTCGGTCCGGTTGGAGTGCGTGCCCACCTGGCTCCGTTCCTCCCCGGACACCCACTGCGTCCGGACGCCGGACCGACCGGCCGCGGGTTTGACGACGGCGGCGTCGGTCCGGTCAGCGGCGCCCCCTGGGGAAGCGCCGGTGTCTTGCCCATTCCCTATGCCTACGTGCGCATGATGGGGGCCGCCGGCCTGACCGCAGCAACCAAGACGGCGATCCTCTCGGCCAACTACATCGCGGCACGTCTGCGAGATCACTACCCGATCCTCTACACGGGACCTGATGGTCTGGTGGCTCACGAGTGCATCGTCGACATCCGCCCCCTGACCAAGCGCACCGGCGTCACTGTCGACGACGTGGCAAAGCGCCTGATCGACTACGGCTTCCACGCGCCCACCATGTCGTTCCCCGTGGCTGGAACGCTGATGATCGAACCCACGGAGAGCGAAGACCTCGCCGAACTTGATCGGTTCATCGACGCCATGATCTCGATTCGCGCGGAGATCGAGCACATCGCCGACGGGGAGTGGGACGTCGACTCGTCGCCGCTGCGGCAGGCCCCCCACACGGCTGAGTGCCTCGTCGGTGAGTGGGATCGCCCCTACCCCCGAGCGCTGGGGGTCTTCCCGACGGGAGCTGTGGGCGCGGCCAAGTATTGGCCGCCGGTCCGGCGCATCGATGGGGCTTTCGGCGATCGCAACTTGGCCTGTGCCTGCCCGCCACCCGAGGCCTTTGAGTAGCCAGTTACCGCAGGCATTCGAATATCCGCCGAATGGGCGCGCCGAAGCAGTATGTTTGCGCATAGACCGACGATGACGCCGGTTGTGCACTAGTGTCGCGTCACATTGTGATGTTCCGATTCGCATGGAGGAGTACCCATGAAAGTAACTGGCATTATTCTGGTGATTGTCGGCGTTCTTGCCGTGATCGCCGGATTTGTTGCCCCGGTCGTCGGTGCAACGGCGTCTATCAGCACGGTCAACACCACCGACAGCACCACCTACGGCAAGGGTGAGTTGGTCAAGGTGTTGAACCCGGGCAAGTTGGTAGCGAACCCGAGCAACCCCTACGACGAGAACGTTCAATTCTCAAACGTCCGCGTCACCAAAGCCGACACTGAGGCCATGGAACAGCAGGACGCCAAGGATGAGGGTGCCACGGTCTTCGTGACCGACAGCACCACGACTCGTGATGACACCGGTGAGGAACTTTCGGTCACCAAGGCCACCTTCGCGTTCAACGCGGACGATCAGCGAGCTCATCAACTGCTGCGGTGCCAGCCTCGGCGACAACACCAACGTCGACTTCCAGGGCGTCATGCCGCTGAAGTTCCCCTTCGGTTCGCCGCAGGACACGGTGCAGTTGTTCAACTCGACGCTTGCAGGCGCCGGTCGCGACCGAGTTCCAGGAAGAGGTTCAGAAGTACGACATGACCCTCTACCGCTACACGCAAACCGTCGAGCCCACTCAGACGCCGGCGGCGCCGCTCTCTGTTCCGGCTTCGCTCGCCCAGGGGCTCGTGGGTCAGCTTGCTCCGGAACTCGCCGACCAGGTGCCAGCCGAGGGTAGCCTCGACCTGTACGAGTTCTACTCGGCGGAGAACGAGTACCTCGTCGAGCCGCTCACCGGTCAGATCGTTGAGGGCAACCTCAAGGACCTCACGACTTTCCGGCTCGATGGCGGTACGCAGGACATCGTCACCAAGGTGCAGTCCGTGGCTGGATCGGATCCGGCCAAGGCAGACGAAGGCGCGGCAGAGATCAAGTCCTCCGCCGATCAGTTGGCACTGGTCGCAATGGCGACGCCGATCCTCATCGGACTCGGCCTCGTCCTGCTGATCATCGGGATCATCCTGATCGTGATGGGTGGCAAGAAGAAGAAGGCGGCTGCCGCAGCTTCAGCCTGACGACAGCACACCGCATAGCGGTAGTACGTGGAGCCCGGGGCGTGATGCCCCGGGCTCCACTACGTGTTGACCGTGCCGATATGCTGACCATGTCCCGTCTGTCCTGACGGTTCGACCATTCCCTACGACCAGTCCCGGAGCCCACCTCTACATGTCGTCCACCGACCTCTCCGAAGCCCCCGCCGCACGCGAAATCGCCATCAACGACATCGGAGACGCCGATGCCATGCTCGCGGCAATCGACCAGACCATCAAGTACTTCAACGACGGCGACATCGTCGCCGGCGAAATCGTCAAGGTGGATCGGGACGAAGTTCTGCTTGACATCGGCTACAAGACCGAGGGAGTCATCCCATCCCGGGAGTTGAGCATCAAGCACGACATCGACCCCACCGAGGTAGTCGGCGTCGGCGACCACGTTGAGGCACTCGTCCTGCAGAAGGAAGACAAGGACGGCCGGCTGATCCTCAGCAAGAAGCGGGCTCAGTACGAACGTGCCTGGGGCGACATCGAAGCCAAGAAGGAGGCCGACGATGTGGTCGCCGGAACGGTCATCGAGGTGGTCAAGGGTGGCTTGATCGTCGACATCGGTCTGCGGGGCTTCCTACCTGCCTCGCTGGTGGAGATGCGCAGGGTGCGCGACCTCCAGCCCTACGTCGGCAAAGAGATCGAAGCCAAGATCATCGAGCTGGACAAGAATCGCAACAACGTCGTGCTCTCGCGCCGGGCCTGGCTCGAGCAGACCCAGTCCGAGACCCGCCACAACTTCCTCAACACCCTGCTCAAGGGTCAAGTCCGGGAAGGCGTGGTGTCGAGCATCGTCAACTTCGGTGCCTTTGTGGATCTCGGCGGAGTTGACGGCCTCGTCCACGTGTCCGAACTGTCCTGGAAGCACATCGACCACCCGAGCGAGGTCGTGGAGGTCGGGGACAAGGTCACCGTCGAGGTGCTGGATGTCGACATGGATCGGGAGCGGGTGTCCCTGAGCCTCAAGGCGACTCAGGAGGACCCGTGGCAGCACTTCGCCCGCACCAACGGGATCGGCCAGGTCGTGCCTGGAAAGGTCACCAAGTTGGTGCCGTTCGGTGCCTTCGTTCGCGTCGATGACGGCATCGAGGGGCTCGTGCACATCTCCGAGCTCGCCGAACGCCACGTTGAGATTCCCGAGCAGGTGGTGCAGGTCAACGACGAGATCTACGTCAAGGTCATCGACATCGACCTGGAGCGTCGCCGGATCTCGCTGAGCCTCAAGCAGGCCAACGAATCGGGCGTAGGCGACGACACCGATGAGTTCGACCCCTACCTGTACGGCATGCCGTTGTCCTACGACGAGGACGGCAACTACATCGGTCCCGAGGGCTTCGACCCCGAGAAGGGCGAGTGGAAGGAAGGCTTCGAGGACCAACGCTCGGAGTGGGAGCGCCAGTACAACGAGGCCTACGCCCGTTGGCAGCAGCACAAAGAGCAGATCGCCGACGCCCGCAAGGCCGATGCGGAAGCATCGACCGCCCAGGCCGAGGCAGCCTCGGGTGGCTACACCGCCGCCCCGCCGGAGGCTTCCGGAGCCCTGGCCGAGGACGACAACGAGGCCCTGCGGGCACTCCGGGAGAAGCTCACCGGCGAGGGCTGATCCGCTCCGACCACAGTTGGTCGATTTTCACCGCTAGCGACGCGAGGTCGCCGTTGTTCGCAATGACAACATCGGCGACCTCGCGTCGTTGTTCGTCGGTTGCCTGGCTCGCCATCCGACGAACCGCCTCATCACGAGGCATGCCGCGGTCAGCGAGGCGGGCCAACCTGACGTCCCTCTCCGCCTCGACCACAACCACGAGGTCGTACGCCGCGGCGAGGTTGTTCTCCACCAGCAGCGGTACATCGTGGACGATGACTTGACCGGGTTCGGCGGTTGCGAGCAGTTCGGCCGAGCGGGCCCCGATCCGCGGGTGCGTGATGGCATTGAGTGCCTCGCGCGCGGAGTCGTCGTTGAACACCAGTGCTGCCAGCGCCGGGCGATCCAAGTGTCCGTCGGGGGTCAGCACCTCGCCGCCGAAGGTTGCCGCAATCTCCGCCAGTGCGGGTTCCCCGGGCGCCACGACCTCCCTGGCGATCGCATCGGCGTCGATCACCAGCGCACCGCGATTGGCCAGCAACCGCGCCACAGTGCTCTTACCTGATCCGACCCCGCCGGTCAGCCCTATCGTCGTCATGGCATGTCAGCCTAGACAGTGCTCGCAGGTGTGGTTGGGTCTACCGTGGTGCCATGGCCCGACCCGTCACCGACTTGCAGCGCAAAGTGGCTCCCTTCACCGTTGTCAGTGACTACGAGCCCAGCGGGGACCAACCGGCCGCCATCGCAGAACTCGCGCGTCGAATCGAGCAGGGTGAGCACGACGTGGTGCTCATGGGAGCCACCGGCACGGGAAAGTCCGCGACGACGGCTTGGCTCATCGAGAAACTGCAGCGACCCACCCTCGTGATGGCGCCGAACAAGACCCTGGCGGCGCAACTGGCCAATGAATTCCGCGAACTCTTGCCCAACAACGCGGTCGAATACTTCGTTTCCTACTACGACTACTACCAGCCTGAGGCCTACATCGCACAGACGGACACCTACATCGAGAAGGACTCGAGCATCAACGAGGAGGTGGAGCGCCTCCGGCACAGCGCCACCAACTCGTTGCTCACCCGTCGCGACGTCGTCGTGGTGGCGACCGTGTCGGCGATCTATGGACTGGGCACCCCTCAGGAATACGTCGACAGGATGGTGCGGCTGCGGGTGGGGGAGTCCTACGACCGGCAGCAACTGCTGCGCCGCCTGGTGCAGATTCAGTACGCGCGCAACGACGCGGCGTTCACCCGCGGGACCTTTCGGGTGCGGGGTGACACCGTGGAGGTCTTCCCCGTGTACGAGGAGCACCCGGTGCGCATCGAGATGTTCGGCGACGAGATCGAGCGCCTGATGACGCTGCACCCCGTCACAGGCGAGATCCTCACCGATGATCCGGAGCTGTACATCTTCCCGGCGACCCACTACGTGGCCGGCCCCGAACGTATGGCGCGAGCTGTCGACGACATCTCCAGCGAACTCGAATCCCGGCTCACCGAACTCGACCGCGGCGGGCACCTGCTGGAGTCGCAACGACTGCGCATGCGCACCCAGTACGACCTCGAGATGATGCAGCAGGTCGGATTCTGCTCCGGGATCGAGAACTACTCCCGGCACATCGACGGCCGCGGCCCCGGGTCCCCGCCGAACTGTCTGATCGACTACTTTCCGGAGGACTTCCTGCTGGTGATCGACGAGTCCCACGTCACGGTGCCGCAGATCGGCGGTATGTACGAGGGCGACATGAGCCGCAAGCGCAGTCTGGTGGACCACGGCTTCCGCCTGCCGAGTGCCATGGACAACCGACCGTTGCGGTGGGAGGAGTTCGTCGAACGCATTGGCCAGACTGTCTACCTCTCTGCGACCCCGGGCCCCTACGAGTTGGCCAAGGCCGACGGTGACGTTGTCGAGCAGGTGATTCGACCGACCGGGTTGATCGACCCGGAGATCGTCGTCAAGCCCACGAAGGGCCAGATCGACGACCTCCTCGCCGAGATCAACGAGCGCGCCGAGAAGAGCGAGCGCGTGCTGGTGACCACCTTGACCAAGCGGATGGCGGAGGATCTCACCGACTACCTCCTTGATCAGGGTGTCCGCGTGCGGTACCTGCATTCCGAAGTGGACACGCTCAGGAGGGTCGAGCTGCTGCGCGAACTGCGGCTCGGCGAGTACGACGTTTTGGTGGGCATCAACCTGCTGCGGGAAGGACTCGACCTGCCCGAAGTGAGCCTGGTGAGCATCCTGGACGCGGACAAGGAAGGCTTCCTGCGGTCTGAGCGCTCCTTGATCCAGACAATCGGTCGCGCGGCACGCAACGTGTCCGGCCAGGTGCACATGTATGCGGACACAATCACCGATTCCATGGCGACGGCCATCTCGGAGACGAACCGGCGACGGGCTAAGCAGATCGCCTACAACACTGAGCACGGGATTGACCCCACTCCGCTGCGTAAGAAGATCGCTGACATCACCGACTTGATCGCCTCAGAAGAGGCGGATACCGAGGAGTTGCTCGCCAAACGGGCGGGTGGTCGCAGCGGCCGCAGCCGACGCAACGAGACTGTCGGTGCGGCGCTCGGTGCCGCCCGACTCATGGATCGTCGAGGCGACGACGATGCGCCGCTGCCGGCGGAGGAATTGGCTGGACTCATTGCGGAGTTGACCGCGGCGATGCACACCGCTGCCGAGGAGCTGCAGTTCGAACTGGCCGCACGCTATCGCGACGAGGTCTCGGAGCTGAAGAAGGAGCTCCGTGCCATGCAGGACGCAGGAGTATGAGCAGAGACCAACGGGTGGGGGACTATCGTGGTCACTCCTAGCGGCTGGCATTTCGCCCGGCGTGGGCACGGGACGTTGTCCGGCAATTCGAAAGGCTTGGTCAGGTGGACGTGACTCTCATGGCATGGCTGGTCACGGTGCTCGCTGTGCTGGTGCTGGTCGCGATGGACTTCCTGGTTGTGTCCAGCAAGCCGCACGAGGTCGGCATGAAGGAGGCCGCCGGCTGGTCGGTGTTCTACATCGGCGTTGCGTTGGCCTGGGGTGTCGGGATCTGGCTGATCTATGGCAGTTCCTACGGCACCGAGTACTTCACCGGATGGCTGGTCGAGAAGGCGCTGAGCGTCGACAACCTCTTCGTGTTCGTCATCATCCTGAGTCGCTTCGCGGTTCCCAAGGCGTACTGGCAGAAGGTGCTCCTGTTCGGAATCGTCTTCGCGCTGATCATGCGCACCGTATTCATCCTCATCGGCGCTGCCATGTTGGAGTACTTCTCCTTCACGTTCCTGATCTTCGGTGGTTTGCTGATCTGGACCGCGATTCAACTCGCCCGGCACAAGGACGAGGATCCCGACGTTGAGGACTCCAAGTTGGTGGCTTTCGCGGAGCGGCGACTGCCGTTCAGCACGGACTGGAACAACGGCAAGATGACCGTGCGCGAGCACGGGCGTCGACTCTTCACCCCGATGCTGCTGGTGATGATTGCCATCGCGAGTACGGATGTCTTGTTCGCGTTGGATTCGATTCCGGCGGTGTACGGCATCACGAGCGAGCCCTACATCGTTTTCGCGGCCAACGCGTTCGCCCTCCTCGGTTTGCGGGCGTTGTTCTTCTTGCTGTACGGCCTGCTCGACAAATTGGTGTATCTGTCCCTGGGGCTTTCGATCGTGCTCGGCTTCATCGGGGTGAAGCTCATCCTGCACTGGGCTCATGGCGTGTGGCCCTGGGTGCCGGAGATCGACACCTTGCTCTCGCTGGCGGTGATCATCGGGGTGCTGACCGTCACCGCGCTCGCGAGTTGGTGGAAAGTGCGGCGAGATCCCACTGCGGTCGGCCATGCCGGGACGCTCGTCGCGCCGAAGAAGCAGGACGAAGCTGTACCGCCCGCACCACGAGAGGAGTAGGTATGTGTCGATTGTTCGGATTGACGGCTGGACGTCGTGAGGTCGGGGTGAAGTATTGGCTGACCACCGGCCCAGACAGCATGAAGGTGGAGAACCGCCGCAACCCGGATGGGGCTGGAGTTGGCTGGTTTGATCGCGATGGCAAGGCCCACGTTGTCAAGCAGGCTGGCGAGGCGCTTGCCGTGGGCTCTTTCGACAGTCGTGTCGACCGGCTGACCGGGGACACCTTCGTCACCCATGTTCGGGATGCGACCGCAGGACGGGACTCGGTGGCCAATACCCACCCGTTCGACATCAACGGAATCCTGGTCGCTCACAACGGGGGCTTTGGCGACCTGTCGGAGGTCGATGCCCATCTCGGCGACTACCTATCGCTGGTGCACGGAGACACCGACTCTGAGCGCTATGCAGCCCTGATCGCCAAGGAAGCGGATGCCCACGGTGGCGATGTGGGCCTCGGAATGGTGGTGGCTGCCACCTGGTTGGCTCGTCACGTACCGCTGTACTCGTTGAATGCGGTGGTGATCCGGAACGGTTGGCTATGGGCGTTGCGATACCCGGATGAGCGTGCCTTGCACGTGGCCCGCCGGGTTGTGCGGCCGTCATCCGGGCGGCCGGAGGACGGCTGGAACGGCAGCTCCAGCATGGCCCGCCATCAGGTTGTGGCCGAATCGAGCACTCCGATCGTGGTGGTGGCGAGTGAACGGATCGACGACGAGGCCGATTGGCTCATGCTGCAACCTGGGGAGTTGGTCACGGTGGACCCTGATTTGACGATCACCTCGCGGCTAGCGATCACCGAGGCTCCGCAGCGCCTCCTCACGCTGTCGGGCAAGGATCCCAACGACGAAAACTTCTAGTCCCCCATGGGATCCCGAGTCGGCTGGATGATCGCCTCGGTGGAGTTGCGTGTGACCGGACGATGAAGACCGCCAACGCCGCAGCGAGAAACGCCACGACCCCCCAACTGCCGCTGCGGCCGCGGATCTCACCAGCCCCGTTCCCGCCACTCCGCGAGATGTGGTCGCTCAGTGCCAAGGTTGGTGTCCCAGCCGTGACCGGGGTACACCCAGGTGTCGTCCGGGTAGACGTCAAAGATGCGTGTCGTGACGTCGGCGAGGAGTTCGCCGAAGGTGTCGGAGGTGGTACGACCGACTCCGCCCGGAAACAGCGAATCCCCGGTGATGAGGTGGTATCGGCCGGTGTCATCGGCGAAAGCGAGCGCCACCCCGCCGGGGGTGTGACCGCGCAATTCGATGACGCGTAGGGCAGTGCCGTCAAGGTCGATGACTTCGCCGTGCGAGAGGCGCCGATCCGTCGCTACTTCGATGGCGTCTGCGTCGGCGGAACCTGCCATAGTCTGCGCCCCGGTCCGCGAGGCTACCTCGGCGAGGGCGCCCCAATGGTCGTGGTGCCGATGGGTGGTGAGCACCCAGTCGAGTCCACCCGGTACCAGCAGCGCCGATTCGATCGCGGCCGGGTCGGTTGCGGCATCAATCAACAGGCGCGTGCCAGCTCTGCCCTCGAGTAGGTACACGTTGTTGTCAAGCGGGCCAACGGCCAACTTGGTCAAAGCAAGGGTTCCCAGTTGGCGAGATTGAGGGGCACCGCCGACTTGGGTACGTCCGGTGTACTCCATGGGCGACACCCTAGGGGATCGTGACTGCCGTTTACGGTTCGCCGCAGTGGTCCCCGGTCGGGACTGGTGTGCAGGTTCGCGGAGGAGTTGGCTGAAGCTGGCTCTGACCGAGTCGGACAACGACGCGCTGGCTGAGTTGATCGCTGCGCTCGCGCGCCGAATCGGAGACGGCTCCGCTGGCGTCCTGGATTACATCACCGGGGTGCTTCGAGCCGCTGGGAGATACCACGACCCGAGCCGAGGCCACAGATGACTACTCACTGGGCGAGACCGTCTGGCCGCTCAGTAACCAAGTTGAGTTTTTCGCCGAGGTTGCGCGCGGTTGCGTGTTGCCGCCCAATGCCACTGCCCTGCTACTGGAAACCATGGGAGAGGTGGTTGACGTGCAGCGTTGGGGAATCGGTCAAGCCGGCTCACCTGCTTTCAAGGGGGGCTGGGACTACGACGATGAGGGTCGGGCCTACGTGCGCCAAGTCGGACTAATGACGACTGCCGATGGCAATCAATACGCCGTCGCAATCAGCGTTCGGGGGGCACCGGAGGACGGCGAAGGGCAGTCCGATTTCGAAGCCAGCGAGGCAACCCTCACAGCGATGGCCCAATGGTTGCGGGCGGCAGTTGTGGGGGCCCCACAGGCCACTCGCATGTGCAATGCCGACGCCGCCCCCACCGGTCCCGCTACCGCGGCCAGTGGGGAGGAGTTGCGCGCGCTGCTCAGTTGAGCAGCGCTGAAGCTCCATCGAAGTTGAGTGTGGCAACCAGTTCCGCCAGGCGTTCGAAGGTGTCCTCTCCGATGGCCAACCGAACGGATCCACTGTTTGACTCCAGCCAGGTCAAAGCCGCCAGGTCGTGGCCGACGAGCAATTGACGCAGATGCGCCAGATCCGCCTTTGACGCTGGCGCGACGTCGGTCTCGAGAGAAGCGACGCTGCGCCTCGCTTGGGCTGCCTGGACGTCATCAGCCATGGCATCCAACGAGTCGGCTAGGCGTCGCAGGCCGGCCCGAAGCGACTCCTCGCTGGCCGTTCCCGAACGAATCTGCGACTCGAGGTCTCCGGCAATGGTCGCCATCGAAAGCGCGCCTAGGGAGGCTGCGCCGCCACGAAACTTGTGCAGTTGGGACCGCAACTCGGGCTGATCGATGGGGTCTGACTGTTCGGCGATTGCGCGCAACCTGTCCGGTGAGTTGCGTGACACCAGCAGGGCGAGCAGGTCGATGAACGCGGCCGGGTCATCGCCGATCATGCCCGCGGTCGCGCTGGAGTTGTCCACCCCGCTGATAGGTGGGAGCCGTGCAGGGGTTGGTACTGGCGCAATCGGAGCGTCGGCACGCCCCGTGAGTTCGAGGATGGTGGCCACCAAGCCGTTCGGTTCGAAGGGCTTGGTGAGGAAGGCATCCATTCCAGCAGTCAGGGCCGCGTCTCGTTCGCTGACCAACGCGTCGGCGGTCAAGGCGATGATCGGCAGTTCAGTGAGGCTGAGGTCGGCTCGAATTCTGCGCGCGACTTCGTTTCCGTCCATGTCAGGCATCTGCAAATCCAAGAGCACGGCATCGACGGCACGTGGGTCGGCAGACAGCAGTGCCAACACTTCCCGGCCGGAGTCCATGGCCGTGACTTTGGCTCCGCGAAGCTCAAGGATCTGTTGTGCGACGAGCAGGTTGAGGTCACTGTCGTCGACCACCCCGATGGAAAGGCCACGCAGAGATACCGAGTCAGCAGTCCGGTCCTGGATCCGGGATTCAACGTGCCTCCCGGTCGCTGCGTGACTCACCGCATTGAACAGAGTCGAGGCGTTCAACGGTAGGTGCAGAACCGCCACCGCTTCGGCGAACCCTGGCTGTGGCGCGTAGTCGTCAGCCGGGTCCACCACCACCACAAATGACGGTAGTCGCGCGTCACCTAGCTTTGCTGTGGCGTTCCGGATCGTTTCCCCCGAGGCGCCGTCCAGCAGCGGTGATCTGATGACTATGACGCGGGGCAGCTGATCGGAGTCGGCGAGACTGCGAAGGCCGTCTGCAACTTCGGTGGCTGATTGGGCTGAGTGCACCCGCCAACCCATGGCCTCCGATAGTCGCACCAGATCGCGCAATTCGGATTCGTCGGGCGACGCCACCAGGACGCCCATCGCATGCTTGCTCTCGGCCAGCATCCCGCCCGGCGCAGGTTGGGGTCGCTTGAGCACAACGTCAACCCAGAAGCGGCTGCCTTTCCCGAGTTCGCTGTCCACCCCCACGTTCCCAGCCATCATGTCGACCAGGCTTTTCACTATCGACAGTCCCAACCCGGTCCCACCGTGGGTTCGAGTAGTTCCGCTGTCCGCTTGGGTGAACGGGTCGAACAGGCGTTCCTGCGCGTCGGCCGAGATGCCGATTCCGGTGTCTGCGACAACCAGTTTGAAGTCGGGCACTCCCAGCCGACTGGTGCAGACATTCCAGTGCGACGACCACCTCTCCGCCCGCGTCCGTGAACTTGATCGCGTTGCCCACCAGATTCGTGGCGATCTGGCGTAGCCGCGTCTCGTCACCCGCAACCACCGCAGGCAAGTTGTCGCCCAGTTCCAGTCGCAGGTCGATCCCCCTGTCCAACGCGGTCGGCCCCAGCACCGCCACGACTTGTGCGAGTAGTTCGGGCAGGTTCAACGGAGATTCCTCGAGGGTCATTTCACCCGATTCGACCTTCGACAGGTCGAGCACATCGTTGATCACCGCGGCAAGGGAGTCGGCTGCGAACCCGACTTTGGCCAGGAGTTCGTGCTGTTGGGGCGTGAGTTCAGACTCGCGGAGCAGATAGGTCAAGCCAACGAGGGCATTAAGCGGAGTTCGGATCTCGTGGCTGGTATTGGCGAGGAAGCGGCTCTTGGCAGCATTGGCGACATCGGCCATCATGTTTGGCCGACCGAAGATCCTGCTCCATCCGTTTCTGATCGTCGATGTCTTGGAAAACGCCGAAGATCGCGACGATTTGGCCGTCATCGTCACGTTCGACCTCGCCGAGGGTGCGGGCCCAGATGACCCGGCCGTTCCACGTTCGTAACTGGAGGTCCTGCTCCCATCCCTCACCGGTCTCGAGCGCGTGTTCCACCAGGCCGCTGATGATGGGTTGGGATTCAGGTGTGTAGAAGCGGACGGCGCTGGCGAGTGTGGGCTGAAATCGTCAGGAACTTCGTGCAATCGGAACGTGGTGGACGTCCAAGTGATGGGAACGTCGGCGGGGTTGCTGTCGGCATCGGGAACCTCCATGCGCCAACCCCCGATTCGGGCCATGTCGCCGGCGCGCTCCAGCAGGTTTCTGCTCTCGGTCAGTTGCCGGGCCAATTCATGACGGGTCGTGATGTCCAGGTGAGTCCCGTACATCCACTCGGGCTCACCCTCGGCAGTGCGGGTCACCAGTTGACCTCGATCGGATACCCACACCCAGTGACCGTCCTTGTGCCGCATTCGAACTTCAACTTCGTAGAAGTCGGTTTCGCCGTCAAAGTAGTGATGCAGCGCTTGCTCCGATGCGCTGAGGTCCCCCGGGTGGCTGAGTGCTTCCCAGGTGTCGATCGATATGGGCTCCAACTCGGCGAGGGTGTACCCGACGATCTCGGCCCACCGCTCGTTGAATCGGCACTCGCCGGTCTGTACGTTCCATTCCCAGGTTCCGGCGTTTGTGCTGGCTGACGATTCGCTTCAGTCGTTGTTCCTCGTGTGCGGTCGCTTCGCCGATGAGGCGTTGCTCGCGCTCGAGTCTGTCGTGTTCTCGGCGGTAGTGAGCAGTCACCATTGACCAGGTGATCAAGGAAGCGACGAGGGTTGCGAGAATACCGATCAGCGCGACACGGATCGGGGCGCTCCGTCCGCTTGGCGGCGGCTACGAAGTCATCCGTCGCTGTGATCCGCATTGTCCAGGTGGCGCCGAAAATCTGGATCGTTTCGGTCGTTTCCAGGCCCTCTGCGCCCTCGCCGGTGAAGTCGGGGCTGCGGTAGAACTCTTGCTGCTCGCCGCTTGTCGGGAGGCGTTGCAGTCAGCGAGTAGGCCAGGCCTCGTGCGGCGGGGTTGATGGTGGCGAGAACCTCGCTGGTGACCAGCGAGGCGAAAGTCCAACCGACCGTCGCTGCCTCTCGCTCCGCCGGGGTGTCCAACGGGGCACCAGTTTCATAGACCGGGAGGAGTAGCAGGAAGCCTTGCTCGGGTTGTTCGGTTGCCTGAACCAGAGTCAGGGGGGCGCTCAAGGTCGCATCCCCCGTGGCTGCGGCGGTATCCGCTGCAGCCCTGCGCCGGTCTTCGGAAGCCACGTCCAGGCCAATCGATTCGACGTTGGGTTCGAGGGGCTGGATGAACTCGACAACGTAGCGGAAGGTTCCGTCGTTGGGCGCTATCTCCGTGATGCTGAAGTCGGGGAAGTCGTCGGCCTGGGCATTGGCGACATATTCGTCGGACTCCGCCATTGGTACTTTTCGCACGAATCCGAAGCCGCGAGCTCCAGGGAATTCCTCCCCGACGTCCAGCGTGGCGCTGTAGGCGTCGAACTGCTGACCGGTCGATGTCCCCGCCGTCTGCGACCACCACCGCCCCGCGCGCGCCGAGAAGTCCGTACTCGTAGATCGAGAAGGTGTTTGCGAGGTCGACTGCCAGGTCGTTCTGCTGCCGAATCGAAATCATTCTGGAGGAGTGTTGCCGCGCGAGAGGATTCGATCCGCCACGCGATCGTGGTCGCCGCCAAGCCGATCAGAACGACCGCGGCCACGGTCAACCAACGTCGTCGGGATTCAGTCATCTGCGGTCACGCCGGCGGAGTCGCTCGATGGCGGGGTGCGATCGACCAGCGCAGTCGGCAATAGGAGTTCCACCACAGTTGTGTCACGGCCTCGTTCTTTGGCGGCGTAGAGGGCCTGGTCTGCGGCAAACAACAGGCTTGCCGGGCCGACCAGCGACTCGTCGGCGGCGCTGCGCGCGAAGGCGCCTCGCCAGGTATCGGGCACGAACGTCGCGCCGCCCACAGATGCCGTCACCACGCCTGACATCGGGCTGGCTGCGTGCTGCAGTCTGAGGTCAGCCACCTCTCGCCGCACATCGTCGGCAATTCGCCAGGCCTGCTCAACGGACACTCGGGGTGCCACCAACACGAACTCATCGCCCCCATATCGGGCGAGCAACGCCCCCGGTGCCTCGATGCCGTCCAACAGGGCTTGGGCGATCCTGTGCAGGCATTCGTCTCCTGCCTGATGGCCATGTGAGTCGTTGTAGTCCTTGAAGTAGTCGACATCGATCATGAAGAGCGATAGGGAGTGATCCTCGCGTAGGGATCGCAGCCACTCCTTAGGGAATTTCTCTTCGAAGGCACGGCGATTGGCGATGCCGGTGACCGCATCTTGCGATGCGCTCTGGCGCAACAAGTCGGTAAGACGCTTGAGTCGCAGGTGGGTGGCCACCCGCGCGCGCACCAATTGGGGCAGGGGTGGTTTCGCGATGAAATCGACTGCACCGGCGGCCAGGCCGGCGAGTTCGTAGGCTTGGTCATTGTGGCTCGTAATGAAGATCACCGGAACATCGGCCCAGGATCCGTCACGCTTGAGCTCCTTGCACACCGAAATGCCCGACATCTCAGGCATCTCGATGTCCAACAGGACGAGATCCGGGCGCTGCTGACGCGCGAGGGTCAGCGCTTCGGCACCGCTGGTGGCGAAGCGCAGGCGGCCGAGGTCGCCAAGGATCTTGCTCAGCACCACGATGGCGCCGGGATCGTCGTCAACTAGGAGGATCTCGGGTGGGTGACCGCGGTTGGAGTCAGATGGCGGGCTCGACTCGGCAGGGGGCGAGGACACAGTCAGCACCTCCCGCGGTAGCCGCATGACGCGGGTCGAATATTCACAACAATAGTGGAAGTCTGAGCGCATCAATGGGGTGAGAGGTTTTCGATCATCGGCGAGTCGGCCAACAACAGGGTGGACGGGCGCGACGCGGCTCACCGGGGTGACCGTTCCGCGATGACACCCGCGGTTGCGCTGGGTAGCCTGGGCAGCCCAAGATCGAGGAGGAGCCATGGCAGACGAGCGCCCGAAGACGTGGAGTCAGCTGGCCGAGTCAGATGCAGATCAGAACTACGAGATTGATCCGGACGAGACGCAACCGCGTGAGCCGGCCTACCTCGCCGATCCGCAACAGGGAGCGGAAATCGATCCCGATGAGAACGATCCGCGGGAGCCGGGAGACGTTCCAACCGTCGGCGGCTAGACCGATCCCGGGGGGTCGCGCAGGAGGGGGCCGGCGCGGGCGGTGGATTTGCGGGGGCGGCGTCAGTAGGCGCGGTGTCGGGGGTCACGCATAGGCTAAGCCTGTGCTGGAGCGACTGATCGTGCGTGGAGCACGCGAACACAACCTCAAGGATGTTTCCCTTGACCTGCCGCGGGATGCCCTCATCGTGTTCACCGGACTCTCGGGGTCAGGTAAGTCCAGTTTGGCCTTTGACACGATCTTCGCGGAAGGTCAGCGGCGCTACGTTGAGAGCCTCAGCGCCTACGCCCGGCAGTTCCTGGGTCAGATGGACAAGCCGGATGTCGATTTCATCGAGGGCCTCTCACCGGCCGTCAGTATCGATCAGAAGTCGACGTCCCGAAATCCCCGGTCCACCGTGGGAACCATCACCGAGGTCTATGACTATCTCCGACTTCTCTATGCCCGGATCGGCGAGCCGCACTGCCCCCAGTGCGGCCGACGCATCAGCCGGCAGCATCCGCAGCAGATAGTCGATCAGGTTCTCGAACTTGCGGCAGGCACCCGATTCCAAGTCCTCGCGCCCGTGGTGCGTGAACGGAAGGGTGAGTTCGTGGAATTGTTCCGAACCCTTCAGACGCAGGGCTATTCGAGGGTGCGCGTCGATGGTGAGTCGCATCTATTGGCCGAGCCGCCGAAGCTGAAAAAGCAGGAAAAGCACACCATCGAGGTGGTGGTGGATCGACTCGTGGTCAAACCGGAGGCGAAGCAGCGGCTCACCGATTCGGTGGAAACCGCTCTTCGGTTGGCCGGGGGAACGGTCACGTTGGACTTCGTGGATCGACCGACAGACGCGCCTGATCGGTTCAAGGTGTTCTCCGAGCACCTTGCTTGCCCGGTCGATGGCTTGAGCTTCGAGGAACTGGAACCGCGCTCCTTCTCGTTCAACTCACCCTTCGGCGCGTGCCCCGAGTGCACCGGCCTCGGTACTCGCCACGAAGTTGACCCGGACCTGGTGATCCCCGACCCCGATGCCACCCTGCGCGGCGGCGCCGTGGCCCCGTGGACGACGGGGACCAGTTCCGAGTACTTCCTCCGCCTCCTGACTGCCCTGGCCGAGGATCTCGGCTTCGACTTGGACACGCCCTGGCGGGACCTTCCGCTGAAGGTCCGCAAGACCATCCTGGATGGCCAGCGCAACTCAGTGACCGTCAAATATCGCAACCGGTACGGTCGTGAGCGCTCGTACACCACAGGTTTCGAGGGGGTGATTCCCTACATCCAGCGCCGCCACGCGGAGGCCGAGACCGACGCCGGACGCGAACGCATGGCCGGCTACATGCGGGAGGTCCCGTGCCCGGCGTGCGGTGGCGCTCGGCTCAAGCCAATTAGCCTTGCCGTCACCGTGGGCGGTCGGTCGATCTCGGACGTCGCGTCGCTGCCGATCGGTGAGGCCGCAACCGTTCTTGCAGACCTTGAGCTTGACGATCGAGACGCGGCCATCGGGGCCAGAGTCCTCAAAGAGGTCGGGGAGCGTCTGCAGTTCCTCGTGGACGTCGGGCTTCACTACTTGTCGTTGGATCGGCCTGCGGCCACGTTGGCGGGGGGTGAGGCTCAGCGCATTCGCCTGGCCACCCAAATCGGCTCTGGACTGGTCGGTGTCCTCTACGTCCTCGACGAGCCCAGCATCGGACTGCATCAACGCGACAACCACCGGCTCATCGAAACGCTGGTCAGGCTTCGCGACCTCGGCAACACCCTGATCGTGGTCGAGCACGACGAGGACACCATCCGCGCCGCTGACTGGGTCGTGGATATTGGTCCGGGCGCCGGTGAGCACGGTGGCCAGGTGGTTGTCAGCGGGCCGGTCGCCGAGCTGCTGGAGTCGCCGGACTCGGTGACCGGGGCCTTCGTCGCAGGTCGGGAGGAGATCGCTGTGCCGATGGTCAGGCGGAGTCCGGAGCCTGGCCGGGAACTGCGCATCGTCGGCGCACGGGAACACAACCTCAACAAAGTGGATGCGGTGATCCCGCTCGGATGTCTGGTCGCGGTGACCGGGGTGAGCGGCAGCGGCAAGTCGACTCTCATCAACGACGTGCTGTACCGCGTGTTGGCACGCGAACTCAATGGCGCCCGGACGGTGCCGGGTCGGCACACAAGAGTGGAGGGCCTCGAGCATCTCGACAAGGTGGTGCACGTGGATCAGAGCCCGATCGGGCGGACTCCGCGTTCCAACCCGGCCACCTACACGGGGGTGTTTGACCACGTGCGCAAACTCTTTGCCCAAACCGAAGAGGCCAAGGTGCGCGGTTACCTACCGGGACGTTTCTCGTTCAATGTCAAGGGTGGCCGTTGCGAGGCGTGCACCGGCGACGGAACCATCAAGATCGAGATGAACTTCCTGCCTGATGTCTACGTGCCCTGCGAGGTCTGCCACGGAGCCCGCTACAACCGCGAGACTCTGGAGGTGCACTACAAGGGCCGCACCATCGCCGAGGTGCTCGACATGCCTATTGAGGAAGCCGCGGACTTCTTCGAGGCCGTCCCTGCAATCTCGCGCCACCTGCGGACGCTCGTGGACGTTGGGCTCGGCTACGTCAGGCTGGGCCAACCCGCGCCGACCTTGTCAGGTGGCGAGGCGCAACGCGTCAAGTTGGCTGCCGAACTGCAGAAACGCGCGACCGGGCGCACCATCTACGTGCTCGACGAACCGACCACGGGGCTGCACTTCGAGGACATTCGTAAACTGCTGCTTGTCCTGCAGCGGTTGGTGGACACGGGCAACACGGTGTTGGTGATCGAGCACAACTTGGACGTCATCAAAACCGCGGACTGGCTGGTAGACCTCGGTCCCGAGGGCGGATCCGGCGGTGGCGCGGTGGTGGCAACGGGAACGCCCGAAGACGTCGCGCGGGTGCCCGCGAGCCACACGGGGCGGTTCCTGTTAGACATGTTGGGCACCTCAAGCGTCCCGGCCTAGCGTAGTGAGACCAGTGAGAGGAGATCGCATGGACAGCACGGAGGGCGAGACAACTCGATTCGACCTGCCTCGACGAACGGTCCTGGGGTTGGGCGCCATCGGAATGGCC
Source organism: uncultured Actinomycetes bacterium (assembly GCA_963752505.1). GTDB lineage: Bacteria > Actinomycetota > Actinomycetes > S36-B12 > UBA10799 > JACJWR01. The sequence goes on along the minus strand of CAVVYM010000006.1, from coordinate 150,975 downwards.
TCAGTGACGTTGGCCGCCTGCGGTGGCGCGTCCGGTGAGTCCAACGAAACTGGTGCGGCTGACGCGGGTGCGGACTCGGGCGGGGCCGGCTCGCCCGGTGATGCCGGTCCGGCATCGGCTGTGCCCGTGGGTGGCGCAGCGATCCTGGCGGTGAACGACACCGCGTACGTTGTCGCTCAGCCCACCGAGGGCACCTTCGTCGCCCACAGCGCCGTCTGTCCCCATCAGGGGTGCCTGTGCAACACGGTGGTGGGCAGCAACGCGGTGTGCCCGTGCCACGGCAGCGAATTCAACACCGAGAGCGGGGCTGTGGAGAAGGGGCCGGCCACCCGTGGCCTGGCTCCCGCGAGTGTCACGGTGGCGGATGGCTCGCTACAGATCACGTGAGTCGTCGTATCCGCGTCCACCCGCAGCTGTGGACCTTCCGGTGAGATGACCGACCCGCGCACGTATCGGCCCGAACGCGGTAGCGTCCCTACCGGTCCGGGGGTCTATCGCTTCCGTGACCCGCTGGGCCGAGTCATCTACGTCGGCAAAGCAAAGAGCCTGCGTTCGCGCCTGAGCAGCTACTTTGCGGACCTCTCGTCGCTGCATCCGCGAACCCAGGCGATGGTGACCTCGGCGGCCGCTGTCGATTGGGTCACCGTTGGCACCGAAGTGGAGGCGCTCCAACTCGAATACTCCTGGATCAAGGAGTACGACCCGAGGTTCAACGTCCGCTACCGGGACGACAAGTCGTATCCGTTCCTAGCTGTGACGATGAGTGAGCGGTTCCCGCGGGCGGTGGTGATGCGCGGGGCGAAGAAGAAGGGCACCCGCTATTTCGGCCCATACGCCCACGCCTGGGCCATACGGGAGACGGTCGATCTGTTGTTGCGGGTCTTCGGCGTGCGTACCTGCTCCAACGGCGTCTTCCGCCGAGCGACGCACGTGGGCCGACCCTGCCTGCTCGGCTACATCGACAAGTGCTCCGCACCCTGCGTCGGCCGGGTCGACGAGCTCGAGTACGCGCGGATCGTCGACGGCTTCGTCGCCTTCATGGATGGCCGCACCGCGCCGGTGATCGCGTCGATCACTGCCGAGATGAACGCGGCCGCGGCGGATCTCGACTACGAACGCGCGGCACGCCTGCGCGACGACCTGGGCGCGCTCACCAAGGTGCTCGAGCGCAATGCGGTGGTGCTCGGCGACGGCACCGATGCGGATCTCTTCGCTCTGGTGGCCGACGACCTCGAGGCTGCCGTGCAGGTTTTCCACGTACGTTCGGGGCGCATCAAAGGTCAGCGTGGTTTCGTGGTGGAGCGGGTCGACGACACGGGTCCGGACGGGCTAGTCGAGGCGATGCTGCAGCAGTTCTACGGTGGCGAAGAGCCCGAGCAGGTTCCCAGGGAAGTGCTCGTTTCGCAAACCCCGTCCGACCTCAAGGGTTTGCGGGAATGGCTGACGGAGCGGCGCGGCCACAACGTGGACATCAGAGTGCCTCGGCGCGGCGACAAGCGTCAGTTGATGGAGGAGCTCACCAAGAACGCTGAACAGGCGCTGGTCATGCACAAGACGCGCCGCGCGGGTGATCTCACGACGCGCAGCCAGGCACTCGCGGAACTGCAGGATGCGCTGGAACTGGCAGAGGCACCGCTACGCATCGAATGCATCGACGTGTCGAACCTCTCGGGCACCGACGTGGTCGCCTCGCTAGTCGTCTTCGAAGATGGCCTGCCCCGAAAATCCGACTACCGCCGGTTCAACATCAACGGGCCGATCGACGACACCGGTGCCGTCGCCGAGGTGGTGACCCGCCGGTTCCGACGTTACCTCCAGGAACGACACGAGGGAACGGATGCCCAACTCGATGCTGGCGACGACGGCTCACGGGGGTCCTTCGCCTACCCACCCAGCCTGTTGGTGATCGACGGCGGTCAGCCGCAAGTACGAGCCGCGTCGAGGGCGCTGGATGCGCTGGGCATCGACGACCTTGCTGTGTGCGGACTGGCGAAACGACTCGAGGAAATCTGGTTGCCCGGCGACGACGACCCGGTGATCCTGGATCGCCAGAGCCAAGGGCTATACCTGTTGCAGCGGGTGCGCGACGAAGCCCACCGATTCGCCATCAAGGGACACCGGGCGAAACGATCCGGGCGGATGACAGCAAGTGCCCTCGACAGCATCCCAGGAGTCGGCGAGCATCGGCGCAAAGCCCTGCTGAAGCACTTCGGCTCGCTGCGAAAGTTGCGACAAGCCTCCGTGGACGAAGTAGCCTCAGTACCGGGTTTCGGCCCGGCCACCGCTGCCGCGGTCGTGCAAGCCCTCAGCAACGAACCCACTGTGCCGGCGGTCAACGTGACCACTGGCGAGGTTCTCGCCGACAACTGAAAGGGATGCCATGCCCGCCAAGCAGGGTGCCGTCGCCGCGAACGCGGCCGATGAACCCGAATTGCTGCTGGTCACGGGCATGTCCGGGGCCGGTAGGTCGACGGCAGCTCGCGCCCTGGAGGACCAAGGCTGGTTCGTGGTTGACAACCTGCCACCAGCCTTGCTGCGCGATGCGGTGACGGAGGTCGCCAGCAAGCACGGCGTGGACCGCCTCGCGATAGTGCTCGACGTGCGATCCGGGCTCTTCTTCGCGGAGTTGCCCCGGGCGGTCGAGGACATGCGTGCTCGCTCGAGTTCCGTACGCGTGTTGTTTCTGCAGGCGAGCGATGACGTCCTCGTCCACCGATTCGAATCGAACCGGCGCCCCCACCCGTTGCAGGGCGACGGACGCCTCCTCGATGGCATCGCGCGGGAACGCGAAGTGTTGCGGAGTCTGCGCGGTGAAGCCGACATGGTCGTGGACACCAGCACGCTGAATGTGCATGACCTGCGGCGGCGGATGGACGCCGCGTTCGAGGGCAATCTCGATGCGCGCCTTCGGGTGACCGTGATCTCGTTCGGCTTCAAGTATGGGGTACCGGTGGACGCCGATTTGGTGGCCGACGTGCGTTTCCTGCCCAATCCGCATTGGGTCACCGCGCTGGAACCACTGACGGGGCAAGCTGAATCCGTGGCGAACTACGTGTTTAGCCATCCGGAAGCACAGGAGTTCCTTGAGCAGTATTCGAAGCTGATAGATGTGGTGGCCGACGGCTACCTCCGGGAGGGGAAGAGATACGTGACAGTTGCAGTGGGTTGCACGGGGGGCAAACACCGAAGCGTGGCGATGGCCGAGCGGCTTGGCGCCCGGCTTGCCCAACGCGGGGTTCAGACGTTGGTGATGCATCGCGACATGCCGGAAGACGCCTGACGTGCCGCTGTCGCGGCTGGGGGGATCCGGCACCCCCTTCCCGCCCTTCGAACATGGCCCCCGGGTCGTCGCAGTCGGGGGCGGCCACGGGCTCTCCGCCACGCTGTCCGCCCTGCGCCGGTTGACCGACAACGTCACAGCGGTGGTGGGTGTCGCCGACGATGGCGGCAGCAGCGGCCGGCTGCGTGCCGAGTTCGCCATTCCGCCTCCGGGTGATTTACGCATGGCCGTGGCGGCGCTCTGCGGAGATGACCCGGTCGGCCGATCGTGGAGCCGGGTGCTGCAGCACCGCTTCGCCGGTGACGGCCCGTTGGGTGGCCACGCCGTAGGCAACTTGCTGATCAGCGCATTGTGGGAGGAAACCGGCGACGTTGTTGCAGGACTGGACTACCTCGGTGCCCTGGTGGAAGCCAGGGGGCGGGTGCTGCCGTCCACGACTGCGGCCATGGAGCTGCGTGCACAAGTCGTCGGCCTGACGAGCGAGACACCGATCGCGCCCGGATCGAACCGGCCCGCGGCCGAGCCCGAAACCACCCATATCGTCGGCCAGGCCAACATTGCCCGGTGCGGCGGAACCGTTGTCGATATCGAACTGAGCCCGCCCGACGCACCGCCGTGCAACGAGGCCCTGGAGGCCGTGATGGCGGCTGACTACTTGGTGTTGGGGCCCGGATCCTGGTTCACTTCCGTGCTCCCGCACTTCGAGATCAACGCCCTGCGGCAAGCGATCAGCGACACCTCCGCCCAGCGGATCCTGGTTCTCAACCTCGCCTCAGATACTTCCGAGACGAGGGGCTACAGGCCCGCTACGCACCTCGAGGTGCTGCATCGGCGGTACCCGGACGTTCGGATCGAGGTGGTGCTCGCCGATCCACGGGCGGTGCCGGATCCGGGCGAGTTGGTGGAGGCCGCCAGGGATGTTTCCGCGGTCGTGCAGTTCGAGAGGTTGGCCGCGCCGGCGTTTGCCGACGCTCTGCCGACTGCGGCTCACAGCCCCGATCTGCTGGCCGCGGCCTTCAGTGCCCTGATGGCGCGTGGCAGGATCAGCCCATGGCAATGACGGCGGCGGTTAAAGATGAAATGAGTCGGGTCGAGGTCACCAAGGTCTGCTGTCGCAAGGCCGAGGCAGTTTCGATGCTGCGCTACGGGGGAGCCCTGCACCTGGTCGGCGGTCAGATCATCGTGGAGGCTGAATTCGACACTGGCGCGGCGGCGCGACGCCTTCGAGCAACCCTCAAGGACATCTACGGTCACGACAGTGAAGTCACGGTCATCCAACCTGCGGGTATCCGCAAAGGCGCGAGGTACGTCGTCCGCGTCATCGGCGGCGGTGCCGCGTTGGCCCGCCAAACGGGCCTGATCGACGGCGCCGGGCGACCGGTGCGCGGCCTCCCAGCCGGCGTCGTCGGGGGCGGGGTCTGCGATGCCGAAGCGGTGTGGCGCGGGGCGTTCCTCGCCCATGGATCCCTCACGGAACCGGGCCGGTCGGGAAGTTTGGAGATCACCTGCCCCGGCTCAGAGTCTGCACTTGCCCTCGTTGGGGCGGCCCGCCGGATGGGCATGCAGTCCAAGTCGCGCGAGGTGCGCGGCATCGACCGAGTTGTGATTCGCGATGGCGACACCATCTCGGCGATGCTGACTCGACTCGGAGCCCACCAGTCCCTCATGGAGTGGGAAGAACGCCGGATGCGGCGTGAGGTACGAGCGACGGCCAACCGGCTCGCCAATTTCGACGATGCGAATCTGCGGCGTTCGGCGCGCGCTGCCGTGGCGGCGGGCGCGCGCGTGTCGCGAGCCATGGAGATCCTGGGCGACGATGTGCCAGACCACCTCGCCGAGGCCGGCCGCTTGCGGCTGGCGCATAAGCAGGCCAGCTTGGAGGAACTCGGTGCACAAGCTGACCCGCCGTTGACCAAGGACGCCATCGCGGGACGCATCCGCCGGCTGTTGGCCATGGCCGACAAGCGCGCGCACGAACGTGGAATTCCCGATACCGAGTCAGTGCTGACTCCGGATCTCTACGACAGTTAGCCAGAGCACCGCCGCAGCCATTTCGTCACCGGAATGTCACGTTGAGCGAGCGCGACACCGCCGTTGTTTCGCTAGGGTGGTCACGTCGCCGGAGGGACGTCCTCTGGCCTGGCGTGAGGGAGCATCAACGTGGCAATTCGCGTAGGAGTCAACGGTTTTGGTCGCATCGGCCGCAATTTCTACCGCGCCGTGGAGAATTACGGTGGCGAAGACATTGAAATCGTGGCCGTGAATGACCTGACCGACAACAAGACGCTGGCGCATCTGCTCAAGTACGACAGCATCTTGGGTCGTCTCGGCAAGGACGTGACCTTCACCGAGGACTCCATTGTCGTGGCCGACAAGCCGATCAAGGCGCTTGCGGAGCGTGACCCGGGCGTTCTCCCTTGGGGCGACCTTGGCGTCGACATCGTGATCGAATCGACCGGTCACTTCACCAAGGCAGCGGATGCCCAAAAGCACCTAGACGCGGGTGCGAAGAAGGTCATCATCTCCGCACCGGCAAAGGGCGAAGACGTCACCATCGTCATGGGTGTTAACCAAGGTGAGTACGACCCCGCGACGGACAACATCATCTCCAACGCCTCCTGCACGACGAACTGCCTCGCGCCGATGGCCAAGGCCATCGATGATGAATTCGGCATCGTCAAGGGCCTGATGACCACGATCCACGCCTACACCAACGACCAGAACACGCTGGACTTCCCGCACTCGGACCTGCGTCGTGCCCGGGCCGCAGCGATCAACATCATCCCCACCTCCACCGGTGCGGCCAAGGCCATCGGCCTGGTGATGCCGGATCTGAAGGGCAAGTTGGACGGCTTTGCCATGCGCGTTCCGGTGCCCACCGGCTCCGCCACGGACCTCACCATGCTGCTTGAGAAGGAAGCCAGCGCGGACGACATCAACGCTGCGGTGAAAGCCGCCGCTACCGGTCCCCTCGCAGGCATTCTCGAGTACACCGAGGAGCCCATCGTCTCCACGGACATCGTGACCTCGTCCGCATCGTGCACCTTCGACGCGCCCCTGACCAAGTCAATGGGCACCTTCGTCAAGGTCATGGGCTGGTACGACAACGAGTGGGGCTACTCCTGCCGCCTGGTCGACCTCACCGAGTACGTCGGTGCCCGCCTGTGAGTGTCTATGAACTGTCGGACCTCGACGTCGCCGGAAAGACCGTCCTCCTTCGCGCGGACTTGAACGTCCCGCTCGAGACCACGGACGCTGGCCGGCGCATCACCGACGATGGTCGGATCGTCGCGGCCCTGCCGACCATCCGGGCGCTGCTTGACGGCGGCGCCCGGGTGGTCGTGGCCGCGCACCTCGGCCGGCCGAAGGGGCAAGCGTTGCCTGAGTTCAGTTTGGCTCCGGTGGCGGCGCGGCTCTCCGAGTTGCTGGGCCAACCGGTGGTGCTCGCGCAGGATGTCACTGGCGACAGCGCCAAGGCCGTCGTCGAGGCACTGGCGCCCGGCCAGGTGGCGTTGCTGGAGAACGTTCGTTACGACGCCCGGGAAACCTCCAAGGATCCCGCGGAGCGTGCCGAACTCGCCGCGGAATACGCCGCGCTCGCCGACCTCTACGTGAGCGACGGTTTCGGCGTTGTGCATCGTGAGCAGGCCAGTGTGACCGACGTGGCGTCGCTGCTGCCGCGCGCTGCTGGCTTCCTCGTGCTCAAAGAGGCGGTCGTGTTCGACCGGGTCCTGAACGACCCAGATCGGCCGTACGCGGTGGTGCTGGGCGGATCGAAGGTTTCCGACAAGTTGGGCGTCATCACCAACCTCCTGCCCAGTGTCGACAAGCTCCTCATCGGCGGCGGAATGTGCTTCACGTTTCTGGCCGCGCAAGGATTTGAAGTGGGCGACTCGTTGCTGGAACGCGACCAAATCGACACCGTGAAGGGAATCATCAGTGATGCCGCTGCGCGTGGCGTCAAGTTGCTGCTGCCCATCGACGTGGTGATTGCGCAGGACATCGCGGACGACGCGCAGACTCGGGTCGTCTCGGTCTCTGAGGGGATCCCGGCCGGTTGGAAGGGACTCGACATCGGGCCCGACACCCAGGCGTTGTTCGCAGCTGCACTCGGCGAATGCCGCACCGTGGTGTGGAACGGGCCGATGGGTGTGTTCGAGGTGGCCGGGCTCGATGCGGGCACCCGTGCCGTTGCGCAGGCCCTCGTCGATCTCGATGACGACGCAATGACGGTGATCGGCGGCGGCGACTCCGCCGCGGCGTACCGGCAGTTCGAATTCGACCCCGACGGGGTCACCCACATTTCCACCGGGGGCGGTGCGAGCCTGGAGTTCCTCGAAGGCAAGACGCTGCCCGGTATCGCCGCATTGAGAAGGGACTGACACACACGTGTCACGCGAACGAACTCCGCTGATGGCGGGCAACTGGAAGATGAACCTCAACCACTTTGAAGCGGTTGCCCACGTTCAAAAGATGGCATTCGCACTGGCGGACGAGGACTACGACGCTTGTGAGGTCGTAGTCCTCGCTCCGTTCACCGATCTCAGGTCGATCCAGGTGCTCATCGAGGCGGACAAGTACAAGGTCGGCTACGGCTCGCAGGACATCTCCCGCCACGAGAAGGGTGCCTACACCGGTGAGGTGTCGGGATCGATGCTCTCCAAGTTGGGCTGCTCCTACGCCGTGGTCGGACACTCCGAGCGGCGGCAGTACCACGGTGAGACCAACGTGATCATCAATGCCAAAGCAAAGGCCGCGCTGGCCAACGGCATCACGCCCATCATCTGCTACGGCGAAGCGCTGGAGATCCGCGAAGCCGGCGACCAGGTGCTGTTCTCGCTCGGGCAGGTGGCCGAGTGCCTTGAAGGCTTCTCTGCTGAGGAAGCTGCCTCAGTGGTGCTCGCGTACGAACCAATCTGGGCCATCGGCACTGGGCTGACTGCCTCGCCGACGGACGCGCAGGAGGTTTGCGGAGCCACCCGCGGCTGGCTCGCCGAGCACTTCGGCAGCGATGTCGCAGACAAGATTCGCATTCTCTACGGCGGATCGATGAAGGCCTCCAACGTCGCTTCGTTGATGGCGCAGCCCGATATCGACGGCGGCCTGGTGGGAGGCGCGAGCCTGGACCCCGACGAATTCGTGGCTATGGCTCGCTATCGACTCGCTGCGGAGTGATCAAGACCGCTCGGGGTAGAGTTGGTCCGTCCGGTGACCTGGAAGGGCCAATCCATTGATTTTCGCGTTGCAGATTCTGCTCGTCATCACGAGTCTTCTGCTCATCGCCTTAGTGCTGTTGCACAAGGGCAAAGGCGGTGGACTCTCTGACATGTTCGGCGGTGGCTTCTCGTCCACGGCAAGTGGTTCGAGTGTCGCGGAGCGCAACCTTGATCGGATCACGATCGCCGTGGCGTTGGTATGGGCTGCGACGATCGTCGGACTGGGAATCATCATCTCCCGGACCTGACTTCGGCTAGGAACTTCGACGAAAGCGACTTTCCGGGTCAACGGCCTGTGCAAAATTGGCAGTGAGATCTATTTCAACTGAGCGTGCGCACAACAAGGAGGATGAGACGTGGCTGGTGGTAGTGCCATCAGGGGGAGCAGGGTAGGCGCTGGGCCCATGGGAGAGGCTGAGCGTGGCGAAGCTGCGCCCCGCCAGTTTGTGTCGTTCTACTGTGCAGACGGCCACGAAACGCGGCCGAGTTTCGCGCACGACGCCATGATTCCTGAGATCTGGGATTGCCCCAACTGCGGCTACCCCGCGGGTCGCGACCCTGACAACCCGCCGCAGCCGCCGAAGGTGGAGCCCTACAAGACCCACCTTGCGTACGTGAAAGAGCGTCGCAGCACAGAGGAGAGCAAGGCGATCCTCGCTGAGGCGTTGCAGCGGTTGCACACCGACGAATAGCCGAGCGACCCGCGCGCTGGGCGCCGGATCATCTGTTCCGGGCATGTGAGTAGTGCAGATCCCGGACTTTCGGCCAAATCCCGGTGGTGGAAGCCCGGGATTCATGCGTAGCTCCGGGGTTTGCGCGCGGAGGGTGGCGCGGTCACACCAGTCGGATAGGTGAGCGGCGGCGGCCCGCGTCAGGTTAGCGACGCCGCGGCGGCCTTGTCGATGAGCGCGAGTGATCGGGTGCGGCCGTGAACCATGCCGGCCGGGACCGTCGATTCCCCCGGTGCCGGATTCAACGCAGCTGCGAGGGCAGCGGCCTTGACCGCGCCGTCGGCCACGAGCCACACTTGGGCCGCGGAATTGATCACGTCGAGCGTGAACGACAACCGCGTCGGCGGGGGCTTAGGGGAGTCGAGCACCGGAATCACCGTCGCGCCTGCCGGTGGCTGGCTGAATCCCGGGAACAGCGACGCGACGTGACCGTCGTGGCCCACACCGAGCATCGCGACGTCGAATCGGGGCAAACCGGCCGCACCGCCAGCTGCAGCGAGTTCGGCCGCGTAGGCGGCCGCGGCCGCCGAGATGTCATCTCCGGCCGCGCCGCCGCGGGCTGGCATCGGATGTACGCGCGCGGGGTCAACCGGGATGTGATCCAGCAGCGCCTGCCTGGCTCCCGTCTCGTTGCGCAGATCGCTGCCGAGGCGTTCGAATCGTTCGTCGGACCACCAGAAGTCCACTGCCGACCAGTCCACCGCGGCCTGCGCCGGTTCGGCTCGCACGGCAGCGAGGGCGGCGGTTCCGATTGTTCCGCCGGTAAGCACGACGGTCGCATCGCCATGCGCTGCCTGGGCATCCAGAATCGTGGTGACGAAGCGTGCTGCGATTGCCGCGGCCAACGCCTCGGGGTTCGGATGCACGATGGGTTCCATTGCTGCCACGGCGGTCACTCTCCCTCGACGACGGGTGTGGTTGATTCGACGATGTCGACTTCTTCGGTGATCGGCGCCGGGTCGGGTTCCAGCCGGGTGATGTCGAGTCGACTCATCGTCTCCTCATAGGTGTCGTCTGGGTCGAGCCGACGGAGTTCCTCACTGATAGATCCTTCACCTCGCGTCGCGGAAGGTACAACTCCTTGAGCGCGATGCCGTTGCGTTTCGACGGTTGCCATGTGCCCGGTGGGTCGGCTGATGGTGATGGCACCGCTCGTGGTGCGCAAGGTGATCTTGTTGATCGCTGGCCCCTCACTTTCCAGGTACGAGACCGGGACTCCGAGCCGCCACTCGAGCCAGGTGCGCATGAGCGGTGCGGCCGGGATCGGTTCGGAGTGCACCTCCGCCTCCGTGATGGGGTCGTACGGTTGATCCAACGTCGCAGCTAGGGCCGCGCGCCAGGGTGTCAGCCGGGTCCACGAGAGGTCGGTGTCGCCGGTGGCGAGGTGTGCCTTGCGTTCAATGAGCGCCGGTACGAAAGCATCGGTCGAAGTTGTGTCGATGATGCGCCGACTGGCCAGCCGGCCGATGGGATCGGTGGCCAAGTCAGCCGGGTGCCCGGCCGGCCACCACGCGACGACCGGCGTATCCGAGAGCAGCAACGGCAGCACGACCGATGCCGCATGGTCTGACAGGCTATTGCGCAGTCGCAGCCGCACGAGCTCACCAGGGCCCTCGCTGTCGCCCACGCTGATGCCGGCGTCGAGTCGCGGTTCGCCCCGACCAGGCCGGGGGATCACGGTGAGGATGCGGCAGGGGTGGTCGCCGGCGGAGGAGGCCGCCGCCTGGGTGGCGTCCGCCTGGTACTCCTCGTCAGCGACGATAACCAGCGTCATGACCATGCCGGTCGCTGTGGCTCCCTTGCGGTGGCGTTCCTCGGAGATCGCGTTGGCGACAGCACTGGCATTCGTGCGTTCCAGTCGCAGAGTCATGGCCGCCTCCATGTGCGTCCGTCGCGGGCCAGCATCTCGTCGGCCTCGATCGGACCCCAGCCCCCTGAGTCATAGCCGGGGGGCTGGCCGCGGCTGGCCCAGTGGTTCAGGATTGGATCAAGAATCTCCCACGACATTTCAACTTCCTCGTGCCGCGGGAACAGCGGCGCTTCACCGAGGAGCACGTCGAGGATCAGCCGTTCGTAGGCCTCGGGGGAGTTCTCCGTGAATGAATCGCCGTAGGCGAAGTCCATGGTCACATCCCGGACCTCCATCTGCGTCCCTGGCACCTTCGATCCGAACTTGATGGTGACGCCTTCGTCGGGCTGTACCCGAATCACCAACGCGTTGGACGTCAACTCCTGGGTGTCGGTGGCCTGGAAAGGCAGGTGGGGAGCCCGCTTGAATACGACCGCGATCTCTGACACGCGTCGAGCCAGGCGCTTGCCGGTGCGCAGGTAGAACGGCACGCCAGCCCACCGCCGGTTGGCCACCTCGAGTTTGATCGCGGCGTAGGTATCCGTGATGGAATTCGGAGGGATGTTGTCCTCCTGCAGGAAACCCTTCACTGGCACGCCGCCCTGCCAGCCAGGCAGGTACTGCCCGCGGGCGGTGTGGGCGTCAAGGTCGCCGGGGAGTTCCACTGCGGCGAGCACCTTCTCCTTCTCCAACCGCACCGAGCGGGCGTCGAACGATGTCGGCTCGTCCATGGCTGTGAGGGCCATCAGTTGCAGGAGATGGTTCTGGATGACGTCGCGGGCGGCGCCGATTCCGTCGTAGTAGCCCGCGCGGGACCCGATGCCGATGTCCTCGGCCATCGTGATCTGTACGTGGTCGACGTAGTTGCAGTTCCACAGCGGCTCGAACATGGCGTTGGAGAACCGCAGCGCCAGCAGGTTCTGCACCGTCTCCTTTCCCAGGTAGTGGTCGATGCGGAAGATCGAGCCAGAGGGGAACACCTGTCCCAGAATCTCGTTGAGTTCGCGGGCACTCTCGAGGTCGTGGCCGAACGGCTTCTCCACGACGACCCGCCGCCAAGCGCCCTCCACGCTGTTACTCAAGCCGCTGCGTTTGAGTTGCTCGGTGACGACGGCAAAGAACCGTGGCGGGATGCGAGATAGAAGGCGTGGTTGCCTCCGGTGCCACGTTGCTCGTCGAGTTCCTGCAGGGTCCTCGCCAGCGTCGCGAACGCCTCGTCATCGGTGAACTCGCCGGCGACGAAGCGGATGCCCTTGCTCAGTTGGGCCCAGACGTCCTCGTCGAACTTCGTGCGCGCGTGCTCGCGGACCGCATCGTGGACCTCCTTGGCGAAGTCCTGGTCCTCCCAATCCCGACGGGCGAATCCGACCAGGGCGAAGCTCGGCGGAAGGAGGCCGCGGTTGGCCAGGTCGTAGATCGCCGGCATGAGCTTGCGCTTCGACAAGTCGCCGGTGACGCCGAAAATCACCACCGAGCACGGCCCTGCGATACGTGGCAGACGCTTGTCCTCTGACGATCGCAGCGGATTGTGTCCGGGGACATATGTCGACGGCATGGAGTGCCTTTCGTCGCGGAGCTGAATCGGGGAAAGCTACTCTCGGCCGGCTTCGGCGCGGGCGGTCTTGAGCGTGGCAGCCAGATTCTCCAGCAGGTTCTGCCAGGCGTCGACGAACTTCACCACGCCCTCGTCCTCCAGATCGACGAACACCTTGTCGAGGTCAACGCCGACCGCGGCGAGTTGGTCGAACACGTGCTGTGCCGCGGGCCCGGTGCCGGACACAGTGTCGCCCTTCACGTGGCCGTGCCCCCGCACCGCGTCCATGGTCTTCTCCGGCATGGTGTTGACGCATCCAGGAGCCGCGAGTTCGACGACATAGCGGTCGTCGGGGTAGGCGGGATTCTTGATGCCGGTGGATGCCCACAGCGGGCGCTGCTGATTGGCGCCCTGCGCGGCCAGTGCCTGCCACCGCGACGATGCGAGGACGGCCTCGTAGGCGGCCCAGGCGAGGCGTCCGTTGGCGATTCCCGCTTCACCTTCGAGCGCCGAGGCCTCCGGAGTTCCAATCGCTTCCAGCGCGGCGTCGACTGCCGTGTCGACCCGCGAGATGAAGAACGACGCCACCGAGTGGATCTTGGCCAGGTCGTGGCCGGCGGCCGCCGCGGCCTCCAGCCCTGACATGTAGGCGTCCATCACCTCGCGGTAGCGATCGACCGAGAAGATCAGCGTGACGTTGACACTCACGCCAGCGGCGAGAACCGCGGTGATGGCTGGCAGCCCTTCTTCGGTGGCGGGGATCTTCACGAGCAGGTTGGGGCGATCCACCAGCCACCACAGCGCCTTGGCTTCCGCGATGGTGCCGTCGGTGTCGCGGGCGAGGCGGGGATCGACCTCGATGGAGACTCTGCCGTCGGAGCCGGAGGTGGCCTCGTACGTGGGAGTGAAGAGGTCGCACGCCCATCGCACGTCGAATGCGGTGAGCGCACGCACAGCCTCGCCCACGTCGACGCCCCGGACTGCCAGATCTCGAATCTGCTCGGCATAGCTGGCGGCGCCGGAGGTGATCGAGTTGTCGAAGATCGATGGGTTGGTGGTGACTCCGACGACGTGGCTGTCGGCGATGAGATCGGCCAGACCGCCGCCTGCGAGGCGGCCTCGATCGAGGTCATCCAGCCAGATCGAAACACCGATGTTGGACAGGGCTGTGAGAGTGTCAGTCATCACGTCTCCTTGTTGGCTTTGCGGCTATGGGGTTGAGGTGTGTATGGCGCTAGTTGGCTGCGGCGATCGATTCCTTGGCGGCGTCCACGACCGCTTGCGTGGTGAATCCGTACTTGCGGAAGAGGAGGGCGCCGTTCGCCGACGCCCCGAAGTGGTCGATGGCCACGGCCTGGCCGGCGTCGCCGAGCCAGCGGTACCACGGCATTGCCACTCCGGCCTCCACCGAGACTCTCGCCTTGACGGCGGCGGGGATCACGGACTCGCGGTACTCGTCGTCCTGGGCGTCGAACCACTCGAAGCAGGGCATGGAGATGACGCGTGCGGCGATTCCCTCCTCCGCCAGCGAGTCCTTGGCCGAGAGTGCCAGGGACACTTCGGATCCAGTGGCCAGCAGCAGCACATCGGGGGTGCCATCGCAGTCGGCAAGCACGTAGGCCCCGCGCGCAGTGCCCTCCGCGGAGGCGTACACCGAGCGGTCCAGCGTCGGGACCGACTGTCGTGTGAGTACCAGACCCGTGGGCTTGCCCCGCTCAAGCACGGTGCGCCAGGCGACGGCAACCTCGTTGGCATCGGCCGGGCGCACAATCTCGAGGTTGGGCATCGCCCGAAGCGCAGCGAGATGCTCGATGGGCTGGTGTGTGGGTCCGTCCTCACCGACGCCGATCGAGTCGTGGGTCCATACGAAGGTGACGGGGATGTCCATGATGGCCGATACCCGCACCGCGCCGCGCATGTAGTCGGAGAAGGTGAAGAACGTGCCGCCGAAGGGACGAGTCAGGCCACCCAGCGCGATCCCGTTGAGCGCCGCACCCATGGCGTGCTCGCGCACCCCGAAGTGGATGAGGCGTCCAAAAGTCGACATGTCGGGCACGTTCGCGAGGGAGGATTCGGGTTCGAACGACTTGGCACCCTCGATGGTCGTGTCGTTGGAGCCGGCGAGGTCCGCCGAGCCGCCCCAGAATTCCGGCAGGACCTTCGCGATCGCGTTGATCACCTTGCCCGACGACGCCCGGGTCGCCATGTCGTCGCCAGCCTCGAAAACGGGCAGCGCCTCTGAGAATCCCTCAGGCAGTCGTCGATCGAGCATCCGGTCGAGCAGAGTGGCGTGCACGCCGTGGCGCGCGCGCCAGGCCTCGTAGTTCTCCGTCCACTGTGTGTGGGCCGCCGCGCCGCGCTCCTTCAACTGCCGTGCGTGTGCCAGCACCTCAGGGTCGACCTCAAAGCTCTTCTCCGGATCGAAGCCAAGCACCTCCTTCGTGGCGGCCACTTCGGCTGGGCCGAGGGCCGATCCGTGGGCCTTCGCCGTGCCCTGCAAATTGGGCGCCGGCCAACCGATGATCGATCGGGTACGGATGATGCTGGGACGGTCGGTGACGGCCTGCGCCGCCAAAATTGCGTCGTAGAGGCTCGCCACGTCGACGTCGCCGTTGGGCAGCATGTCGACGTGCAAGGTGTGCCAACCGTAGGCGGCGTAGCGGGCCAGCACATCCTCGGTGAAGGCGATGTTGGTGTTGCCCTCGATGGTGATGTGGTTGTCGTCGTAGATGACGATGAGGTTGCCCAGCTGTTGGTGACCCGCGAGGCTGCTGGCCTCGCTCGAAATGCCCTCTTGCATGCATCCGTCACCGGCAATCACGTAGATCCGGTGGTCGAACGGGCTCTCACCTGGGTCGGACGCCTGATCGAGCATGCCGCGGACGAATCGGGAATCCATGGCCATCCCGACTGCGGTGGAGATGCCCTGTCCCAGGGGCCCGGTGGTGGTTTCGATGCCGACGGTGTGGCCATACTCGGGGTGGCCGGGGGTGAGGCTGCCCCACGTGCGGAAGGCCTCGAGATCGGCCAACTCCAGGCCATAGCCGCCCAGATACAACTGCACGTACTGCGTGAGACTCGCGTGCCCGTTCGAGAGCACGAAGCGGTCGCGGCCCAGCCAGTGCGAGTCGTTGGGGTCCGTGCGCATGACGCGTTGATAGAGCAGGTAGGCCACGGGGGCCAGCGCCATCGGAGCTCCGGGGTGGCCATTGCCGGTGTGCTGCACGGCGTCCATCGCCAGTACCCGGGCCGTATCCACGGCACGCCGGTCGAGGTCGGTCCACTCAAGTGCCACGAGGCTCCCCTTCGTTGGTTGGCAGGTCCTGTCGTGTTGCGACGGCTGGCTGCGGGGCAACGCAGCCCACACGGCAGCGTATAGGCCAGTGGGGGCCGAAGGGCGGCGACCGCAATACACTGCACCTGTGGCGACCCCAATTTCCGAGTCTTCCGCCGACACCGCCAGCGTTGACGGCAAGCGAAGCCGCTTCTCGGCCTACCTGGGTCTCACGAAACCTCGCATCATCGAATTGTTGCTGGTCACCACCGTCCCAACCATGTTTCTGGCGGCCGGTGGATTTCCACCGCTGTGGACCATGGCGGCGACCCTGATCGGGGGTGCGCTCGCAGCAGGTGGGGCCAACACCCTCAATTCGTACATCGATCGCGATATCGACGCGAAGATGGTGCGCACCGGACACCGGCCGCTGGTGACGGGCGACGTCAGCCCCAGGGCAGCGCTGGTTTTCGGCCTGGGGCTTTCGGGATCGTCCGTGGCTTGGTTGGCGTTGACCACCAACGTTCTGAGCGCGCTGCTCGCAGCCGGGGCGATCTTCTTCTACGTCGTCATCTACACCCTCGGCCTCAAACGGCGCACGCCGCAGAACATCGTCTGGGGCGGTGCCGCCGGCTGCTTTCCGGTTCTCATCGGTTGGGCTGCCGTCACCAACTCGTTGAGTTGGGCACCGTGGGTGATGTTCGCCATCATCTTCTTCTGGACCCCACCGCACTACTGGCCGTTGTCGCTGCGATTTAAGGATGATTACGCCGCAGCCGGAGTTCCCATGCTGCCGGTGGTGGCGTCCAAGACGCGAGTGGGCTGGGAGATCCTCATCTACTCGTGGATCATGGTGGCTGCATCACTGGTGCTGATCCCGGTGGCCCCCATGGGCTGGACCTACTCAGTGGTCGCTGTGACTCTGGGGGTGCTGTGGCTCTACGAGGCCCACGCGCTGATGCATCGCATCCGCAAGGCGGCGCAGGGCGGTCCGGCTGACGTGAAGCCCATGCGGTTGTTCCACGGATCCATCAGCTACCTGGCGCTGCTGTTTCTCGCCATCGGTGTGGACCCGTTCTTCGGGTAGTCCCGGCCAGTTGCCGGCCTGCGTCCCCGCGGCTTCGTTTCGGTCGTCGCGCGTCAGGCCCGCGCAGGCTCAACGTCGGCCAGGGCGACCGGGCCACGGGTCCGAAGCGCCAGCGGGATGCGCAGCAGAGCGATCCACACCAGACAGGCGCCGAGCAGGTGCAGCAGCACGACCAGCCAGGGTAGACCGGTGAAGTACTGCACGTAGCCGACGACCCCTTGTGCCATCGATATGCCGAACAGAATCCACGTTGCGCGCAAGGCCCGCGGCGGTGCCTTGGTGACGCTCAGGGCCACGAGCAGGCCCACGGTGAGTCCGATGAACAGCAGCACCACGTCGGCGTGAAGCCACGACATCTGGGCGGGGTCGATGCCAAGCCTGGCAGGGGTCTCTGCATCGCCGGAATGCGGACCGGAGCCGGTCACCATGGTGCCCATCACGAGCACGACAAATCCCACGGCCACCAAGGCGTAGGTCAGTACCCGGACGGCCGGTTCACCGTAGGTGATCTTGGGGTCGTCGCCTGGCTCCCGGGCGCGCCACACCAGTAGCAGCGTCAAGGCGATGATCACCATCGACAGTAGGAAGTGCGCGGCCACGGTCACTGGGTTGAGGCCGGTGAGCACCGTGATTCCACCGAGCACGGCTTGCACCACGGTGCCCAGCAGTGGCACAGCCGCCAGCACCGTGATTGGCCGCCGAGGCGTGACGCCGCGCTGCCGCAGCCGTCGGCCCCAGGCGACGGCGCCGACGATGGCGGCAATCGCCAAGATGCCGAGTACGAAAGTCAGCAGTCGATTGCCGAACTCGACGTACTTGTGCCAGGACTCCGCCTGTGTTTCCGTCGGCGTGAAAGAACCGGGAGCGCACTGCGGCCAGGTTGGGCACCCGAGTCCGGATCCGGTCAGCCGAACGAGTCCGCCGGTGATGACGATGCCCGTCTGGGCGACGAGGTTGGCCACGAAGATGCGCCGCAGCCAAGCCGGTGCGGTCCGGTCGGTCGAGTGCGCGGCGACGGTGGAGTGATCCTCAACAACGGCCATAGGTCGATGGTAGTTGCCTTCAGCCGATGTGCCTCAGGCAGACCATACGTGGGCGGTAGGTGCCTAGTCCCAACGGAACGTGCGCGACACCAAGGCGAATCCGGCTACCGCCCAACCGATGAGCACCGCGCCTGCGAGCCACGGCCAGCCGCCACCGGCGGCAAGCACTTCGCGCAGGCCGCCAGCCAGGGCACCCGAGGGCAGCAGCGACACCACGACCGCCAGCGGTGCCGGAAAGGACGACTGCGGAATCACCACTCCACCGCCCAGCAGGAGCAGCAGGTAGATCCCATTGGCCACCGCGAGGGTCGCCTCCGCACGAAGCACCCCGGCGAGGGCCACACCGAGTGCTGCGAACGCGATCGTGCCGAGGGCAACGAGGATGACTGCTGCCAGCAGGTTGCCCGCCGGCGACCAGCCGAGCCCCAGCGCTACGGCCGCGATCAGCAGGATCTGCAAGACTTCAATCGCGAGCACGCCCAGCGCCCGTGCCGCCACCAACTCGCCTCGGGACAGCGGAGTGGTTCCCAGCAGTTTTAGCGTCCCCGACCGCCGATCGAACCCGGTCGCGATGGCCAGCGACGTGAAGGCGGTGGACATCACGGCAAGCGCAATGATGCTCGGCGTCACTACGTCGATCGTGTTGGCGCCATCCTCGGTCGGGACGACGTCGAACAGGGTGAGGCCGACGAGCAGAGCCAGCGGAATCGCCAGCGTAAGGAGCAGTTGCTCACCGTTGCGAAGTGTGGATCGGACGTCCGCAGTTGCCTGGCTCATGATGCGGGTGGCTCGGTTCGCCGCTCCCGGCCGGGCCGTCCAAGTGCCGTCGGGGTAGTCGCGTTGAATCGTCACGGCGATGCTTCTTCGGAGTCGGCCAAGTCGATGAATAGATCCTCCAGGCTACGCCGTCCCACGTGGAGGTCGCGGGGCGTCACGCCGTGCTGTGCGCACCAGGCCGTCACCGTGGCAATGGTTTGCGGCGTCACCTCGCCGGTGACTCGGTAGCGACCGGGAGAGGGCTCGTTCACCAGTGCCGACGGTGTGAGCACCCCTGACAAGTTGGCAAGGTCCAGGTGCATCGGGCCGTTGAAACTCAGCACGTCCTCAGTGCCCCCCACTAGTTCATCGAGTGTGCCAGCAGCCAACACTCGGCCCGCCTCAACGACCACGATGTGGTCCGCCAGTGTCTCCGCTTCGTTCATGTGGTGCGTGGTCAGGACGACTGACACGCCGTCTCGGCGCAGGGCCGCCAGGAGTTCCCACATACCGCGTCGGGCAGCCGGGTCCAGGCCGGTGCTCGGTTCGTCCAGGAACACCAGTTCAGGCCTCCCGATCAGGGCGGCGGCAAGTTTCACACGCTGCTGTTCGCCTCCGCTGAGACGACGGTACGGCCGCGTGGCCACCGAGGTGAGTCCCAACCACTCGAGCAGCTCCCCGGGTTGACGTGGGTGGGCATAGAACCGAGCCAGAGTGCTCAGGTATTCGCCTGCTCGCGCCATCGTCGGGATGCCACCGTCCTGCAGCATCACTCCCACCCGGGCGCGCAGTTCGCTCCCGTTGTCGATGGGATCAAGGCCGAGCACCCGCACGGAACCGAAGTCGGGACGCCGAACACCCTCGCAGACCTCCACGGTGGTGGTCTTCCCTTGACCGTTGCGGCCGACCACTGCGGTAATCTCCGCGCGGGCGGCCGTCATCGTCAGGCCGTCCACCGCACGCACATCGCCGTATGACACGCGAAGGTCCACCACAGCAACGGCAGCAGATGTCACCACGAGTCACGAGTCTAGGTGGCGGCGGGCGACTCCTTGTCACGTGGCTGCCGGCCCATGGACCAGGACTGCAGCCAACCCAGCGGAGCCAGCCCGATGAGACCCCACAATGCCGCCTGGGGTGCGAAGAGTCCGAGCAGGGCCAGGAGGGCGACGTACACCGCCGAGACGAGCGCCCATTTCAGTTGGACCACCGGCACCAGTCGTTCCGGTGGAATCAGGTCGGGCTTGCCGCGCAGGTACAAAGACATACCGATGCCGAGGAACGAGATGATGGCCATGGTCGCCGCGTAGAGCGCCATGATGCCGCCCTCCGGACCGGCCTGGCCGAGCATTTCGGTCGGGAACTGCAGGAAGACGAGGGCCGCCAGCCAGAAGCCGTTGAGCCAGACGAGTTGCGGGGTGAACGACTGCAAGCCGTCCAGCATGCGATGGTGCTTGCGCCAAAAACTCAGGGTGATCGCAAACGAGATGGCGAACGCAAGGAAGATACCTGAGTTCGCCCCCATCACGGACCACAGTGACTCACCGTCGGTCGGCGGTTCGATGTCCAGCATCGGCAGTACGAGCAGAGTTACGGCGATGCCGGCAACAGCGTCTGTGAAATTTACAAGCCGGGACACGGATTCAGCTGTCGGCGGCCGCTGCCAAGCGAAATCGCGGGACATGGCTGGCACGCTACCCGACGATGCGAAGGCTGTCTGCGGTGCTGCGACGATTCGCTGGCGAGGATCGGTTGAAGGCGTGCGACGAACCCCCCTGTTGCACCTGACCGGAAATAGGCAACAATGAGGTTGTGAAAATCGCTGACCCCCCTGCCGCTGGCCCCGCCGTGTCGGGTCGCCTTGGTCTCAGCGATGCCACCGCACGAGTCGCCCGTGCGCTGTTGATAGAGGGGACGCTGACCGCCGGCGAGATCGCCAGTCGACTTCTCCTCACCGGCACTGCAGTGCGCAAGCACCTCGACACCCTGATCGACGGCGGCTACGCGGAAGCCGCCGACGAGCGTCCGTTCGGGCCCACTCCACGCCGTGGTCGGGGGCGGCCGGCGCGCTACTACTCCTTGACCGCGGAGGGTCGTGACGCGTTTGAATCGTCCTACGACGACGTCGCAGTGGCTGCGTTGCGCTTTCTCGCGGAGAATTTTGGATCGGACGCGGTCACAGAATTTGCCCGCCAACGCGCCGCCGAGGTGGTGCGTCGGTATGCCGAGGTCAGCACGTCGGCCGACCCCGCTGGCCGGGTGGATGCGCTCGCTGCCCGACTCTCCGACGACGGCTACGCGGCGAGCGCATCCCCGGGACCGCGGGGTCTGCAACTGTGCCAGCACCACTGCCCGGTGGCGCACGTGGCGGAGGAGTTCCCCCAACTGTGCGAGGCGGAGCGCGAGGCCTTCGCCCAACTTCTCGGAGTGCACGTCACCCGCCTGGCCACCATCGCCTCCGGCGACGGCGTCTGCACCACCATTATTCCGACACCAACCATGCCCATCCCGAACCTCCCCGCCGCGGATTCGACTCCGTCGGCCGCCCACTCGATAGAGAGGAACTGACAGCATGACTGATGTGGCTCACCCGGAGCTCGAGGGCCTCGGAACGTACGAGTACGGCTGGCATGACCCCGACGCAGCTGGCGCCGCGGCCCAGCGGGGCCTGAGCGAACTTGTTGTGCGAGACATCAGTGCGCTGAAGAACGAGCCCGAGTGGATGCTCGACATGCGTTTGCGGTCCCTCAATCTGTTCGGGCGAAAGCCGATGCCGACCTGGGGTTCGGATCTGTCCGGAATCGACTTCGACAACATCAAGTACTTTGTGCGATCCACCGAGAAGCAGGCCACCGACTGGGAGGACCTGCCAGACGACATCAAGAACACCTACGACAAGTTGGGGATCCCCGAGGCGGAGAAGCAGCGCCTGGTTGCCGGTGTTGCGGCGCAGTATGAGTCTGAGGTGGTCTACCACAAGATCCGCGAGGACCTGGAGGAACAGGGTGTGCATCTTCCTCGACACCGACACCGGGCTGAAGGAGCACCCAGAACTTTTTGAGGAGTACTTCGGCACCGTAATCCCCGCCGGAGACAACAAGTTCGCCGCGCTGAACACCGCCGTGTGGTCCGGCGGATCCTTCATCTACGTCCCGCCCGGGCGTGCACGTCGACATCCCGCTGCAGGCCTACTTCCGCATCAACACCGAGAACATGGGCCAGTTCGAGCGCACCCTGATCATCGTCGACGAAGGTGCCTACGTGCACTACGTCGAGGGCTGCACCGCGCCGATCTACTCCAGCGACTCGCTGCACTCCGCGGTCGTGGAGATCATCGTGAAGAAGGACGCACGCTGCCGCTACACGACCATCCAGAACTGGTCCAACAACGTCTACAACCTCGTCACGAAGCGAGCAGTCGCCCACGAGGGTGCCACGATGGAGTGGATCGACGGCAACATCGGATCCAAAGTCACCATGAAGTACCCGGCGGTCTGGCTCATCGGCGCACACGCCAAGGGCGAGACGCTGTCGATCGCCTTCGCGGGTGAGGGCCAGCACCAGGACGCGGGCGCCAAGA
Organism: uncultured Actinomycetes bacterium; assembly: GCA_963752505.1. Taxonomy (GTDB): domain Bacteria; phylum Actinomycetota; class Actinomycetes; order S36-B12; family UBA10799; genus JACJWR01. The sequence goes on along the minus strand of CAVVYM010000006.1, from coordinate 128,625 downwards.
TGGTGCACGCCGCGCCGCACACGTCGAGCTCGATCGTGTCGAAGTCGGTCGCTCGAGGCGGTGGCCGCACGTCCTACCGCGGCCTGGTGCAGGTGCAAGAAGGTGCCCACCATTCCGCAAGCACGGTGCGTTGCGATGCTCTGCTGGTCGACGACATTTCCCGGTCGGACACCTACCCCTACGTGGACGTGCGCGAAGACGATGTGTCGATGGGTCACGAAGCCACCGTCAGCAAGGTCAGCGAGGACCAGTTGTTCTACCTCATGTCTCGCGGCCTCACCGAAGAGGAGGCCATGGCCATGATCGTGCGTGGTTTCGTGGAGCCCATCGCCCGCGAACTGCCTATGGAATACGCCCTCGAACTGAACCGGCTCATCGAACTCCAAATGGAAGGAGCCGTCGGCTGATGTCGGCCACTGCAACCCCCGAAGCGCCGCCGACGGACCTCGCTCCGTCCATCGCGTCCGAACACGCGGCGGACTTTCCGGTGCCCACCGGCCGCGAAGAACAGTGGCGTTTCACGCCGCTTGATCGGCTCGCGGGCCTGCACGACGATGCCGCGCTGACCGGCGAGGCGAAGGTGGTCTTCACCGCCACCGAGCCGGTGGTGGCCACGGTGCTGCCCGCCGATGACACCAGAGTGGCTGGCATCTGGCTGCCCACCGACCGAATCTCCGCCCGGGTGGCAGAGGCAGTCGAATCCGTGGTGTTCGTTGACGTGCCGGCCGAGACCGTGGTCGGCGAGCCGATTGTTGTGTCGCTGGTCGGTGATGGCTCCACCACGGCCGGACGTACCTTGATTCGGCTGGGCGCCTACGCGCAGGCCGTCGTCGTCTGCGACCATTCGGGCGGCGGCGCCCACGCTGCAATCGTTGAGGCGGACCTCGCCGAGGGTGCCAATCTGGTACTCATCTCGGTGCAGGACTGGGACGATGAGGCTGTTCACGCGGCCCATCAGCACGCTCGACTCGGCCGCGACGCGAACTTCACCGGCATGAACGTGTCCCTCGGTGGCGACCTCGTGCGCATCGTGTCGAGCGTCGACTATGCGGCGCCTGGCGGCGACGCCGAACTCCTGGGCGTCTACTTCGCCGACTCCGGTCAGCACATCGAGCACCGTCAGTTCGTGGATCACGCAACGCCGCACTGTCGTTCCCGCGTCACCTACAAGGGTGCCCTGCAAGGCGCCTCAGCACGCACCGTATGGATTGGCGACGTGCTGATTCGCTCGGCAGCAGTGGGGACGGACACCTACGAACTCAACCGCAACCTGGTGCTCACCGACGGTGCCCGGGCAGACTCGGTGCCGAATCTGGAGATCGAGACGGGCGAGATCGCCGGCGCCGGGCATGCCAGCGCGACCGGCCGGTTCGACGACGAGCAACTCTTCTACCTGCAATCGCGAGGCATCACCGAGGACGCGGCCCGGCGCCTGGTCGTCATCGGCTTCTTCGCGGAGGTGCTCGACCGGATCCCCGTCGCGGCACTGCGCGAGCGGCTGCTACGGGCGGTGGAATCCGAGTTGGGCTACCAGAATCTGGGAAGCGACGAGGACGATAGCGATGTCTGAGGATACGTTCCGCGATGTGGCTCGCCTCGGCGACCTCACTGAAGGGGAAGCCACCCGCATCGTGGTGGATGGGAGGGCGTTGGCTGTGGTCCGCACCAGCGGCGAGGTGTACGCCGTCGATGACAGGTGCTCGCACGCCGACGTGTCGCTCTCCGAGGGCGACGTCGAGGGGTGCTTCATCGAGTGCTGGCTGCACGGGTCGCAGTTCGACCTGCGCACCGGCAACCCCACCTGCCTTCCCGCCAACGAGCCCATCGCCACTTTCGCAACCAAGATCTCCGGCAGCGGCCCCGACGCCCGCGTGCTCGTGAGCGTCGCCTAACCACCTGAGAGGACCCCACACATGACCACCCTTGCCATTTCCGACCTGCACGTTTCGGTGGAGGCCGACGGCGGCTCGAAAGAAATCCTGCGCGGGCTCGATCTGACCCTCGAGTCGGGTCAGACCCACGCCATCATGGGCCCCAACGGCTCCGGAAAGTCCACCCTGGCCTACTCCATCGCAGGTCACCCGCGCTACGAGATCACCTCCGGCTCGGTGACCCTCGACGGTCAAGACGTGCTCGATATGAGCGTCGACGAGCGCGCTCGGGCGGGTCTCTTCCTGGCCATGCAGTACCCGGTTGAGGTGCCCGGCGTGTCGGTGTCGAACTTCCTGCGCACGGCGGTCACCGCGGTGAAGGGTGAGGCGCCCAAACTGCGGACTTGGATGAAGGACATGAAGCAGGCCATGGCCGATCTCAAGGTCGACCCGGAGTTCGCCCAGCGCAATGTCAACGAAGGCTTCTCCGGTGGCGAGCGCAAGCGTCACGAGATCCTGCAGTTGGAACTACTCAAGCCCGCCATCGCGGTGCTCGACGAGACCGACTCGGGCCTTGACGTCGACGCACTGAAGGTCGTCTCCGACGGGGTGAACCGGGTTCGCGCGGAGGGCACCGGAATCCTGCTCATCACGCACACCACGCGGCTGCTGAAACTCATCCCGACTGACTACGTTCACGTGGTCATCGATGGGCGGATCGTGGCTTCCGGCGGGCCCGAGTTGGCCGAGCAGATCGACGCCCACGGCTACGAACAATTTGCCGCTGCGGCAACCACTGCGTGAGCGTCGCTGTGGACCGTTCTGGACGTCGACGCGATCAAGCGCGACTTCCCCCTGCTGTCGCGCACCGTGCGCGGCGGCAAGCCGCTGGTCTACCTCGATAGCGCTGCGACGTCGCAAAAGCCGCTTGAGGTGCTGAATGCAGAGCGCAACTTCTACGAGCGGCACAACGCCGCGGTGCATCGCGGCGCTCACCAATTGGCGGAGGAAGCGACGGAGGCCTACGAGTCAGCGCGGGCCACCATCGCTGGCTTCGTTCAGGCCATGCCGCCGGAGATCGTGTTCACGAAGAACGCGACGGAGTCCATCAACCTGGTGGCCTACGCGTTCAGCAATTCCACGGATCTGGCTCGACTCGGCCACCCTGCCGATCCGATGTTCGTGCTCGGCCCGGGTGACGAGATCCTCATCACCGAGATGGAACACCATGCCAACTTGGTGCCCTGGCAGCAGGTCGCGCTCAAGACTGGCGCGACCTTGCGGTGGATCCCGCATGACCGACGACGGCCGGCTGGACCTGAGTGACCTCGACGAACTCCTGACGCAGCGCACCAAAATCATGGCCGTGGTGCACCAGTCGAACATCTTGGGCACGTTGAACCCGGTGGAGTTCTTGGTTCGTCGGGCCCGAGAGGTCGGTGCCCTGTCGCTCGTGGATGCCTGCCAGTCCGTGCCGCATCAGCCGATGGATGTGTGGGCGATGGGCGCGGACTTGGTGGCCTGGAGTGGCCACAAGATGCTCGGACCCACGGGCATCGGCGTCTTGTGGGGGCGCCCCGAGGTGCTGGAGGCGATGCCGCCGTTCATTTCGGGCGGCTCGATGATCGCCAATGTGACCATGGCGGCGTCAACATTCGCCGCGCCCCCGCAGCGCTTTGAGGCGGGCGTGCCCATGACCGCGCAGGCCGTAGGCCTGGCAGCGGGGTGCGACTACCTGGATCGCATCGGGATGGCCAAGGTGGCCGAGCACGAACACTCGCTGACCTCCTACGCCCTCATGCGGTTGGAGGCGATTGCGGGCGTCGACATCATCGGCCCGGTGGAGCCGGTCGATCGAGGGTCCGCGGTGAGCTTTACCGTTGCCGGTCTGCATCCCCACGATGTCGGCCAGGTGCTCGACGATCGGGGAGTGGCCGTGCGAGTGGGCCACCACTGTGCCTGGCCGGTGTGCCGCCGGTTCGGCGTGCCCGCGACCACCCGGGCTTCGTTCTACATCTACAACAGCACTGCCGATGTGGACTCCCTCGTCGAAGGGGTGCATGCGGCACAAGACTTCTTCGGGGTACGGAAATGAACCTCGAGCAGATGTACCAAGAGATCATCTTGGATCACTACCGCAGCCCGGAGGGCAAGGGCCTCACGGAACCCTTCGACGTGGAGGTCCATCACGTCAACCCAACCTGCGGCGATGAAGTGAACCTCCGTGTGAGGTTGGACTGGTCGGACGGCGCATCCAGCAAGGATCCCCGAGTCTGGTTGTCCTACGACGGCTCCGGCTGCTCCATTTCGCAGGCCTCCGAGAGCGTGTTGTTCAGCCAGCTCGACGGGCTGCCGGTGTCCGCCGGCATGGCGGCGGTGGACGAGCTCGTTGCCATGTTGCAGGCGGGAGCCGCAGACTACGAGCCGGACGAGGACGTGCTCGGCGACGCCGTGGCCTTCGCTGGCGTGGCAAAGTACCCCGCGCGAGTCAAGTGCGCCTTGCTCGGATGGATGGCCTGGAAAGACGCCGTGGCCCAAGCACTCGCCGCCCACCAGGCGGCCAACCACGAGGAGACGACAGCATGACTGAGACCACAACCGCGTCCGATCAGACCAGCAACGGGACACTGGACCCCTCGGACGTGTTCGAGGCGATGCGCGATGTCGTTGACCCGGAACTGGGCATCAACGTGGTGGACCTGGGCCTGGTCTACGACGTCCACGTGGAAAGTGACCGAAGTGTCACCCTCGACATGACGTTGACTTCGGCCGCCTGCCCGCTGACCGACGTCATCGAGGACCAAACCCGCGCGGCGCTGGACGGCGTGGCGCCCGACTACCGGATCAACTGGGTCTGGATGCCGCCGTGGGGCCCGGAGAAAATCACCGATGAAGGCCGGGAGATGCTGCGGGCTCTAGGCTTCAACGTGTGATTTCGGCATCCGGGCTCGAGTTGCGCGCTGGAGCCCGCATCCTCGTCACCGACGCGTCCTTCCGCGTCGCCGATGGCGACAAGGTAGGTCTGGTGGGGCGCAACGGGGCGGGCAAGACCACGATGATGCGCGTCCTGGCGGGCGAGACGGCACCGGCGGCAGGCACGGTGACCGCCGGCGGCACCGTCGGCTACCTACCGCAGGATCCGCGGTCTGCTGATCCCGAACAGGTGGTCCGCGATCGAATACTCTCGGCGCGCAACATGCATGACGTCATCGCCCGCATGCGCCGCGCCGAGAAGCGCATGGCCTCCGCCGACGATTCGACCCGCGCTGACGCCATGCGGCGCTACACCCGCGCGGAAGCCGAATTCATGGCCGCGGGAGGATACGCCGCCGAGGCCGAGGCGGCCGCCGTCGCGGCCGGACTCGGAATTGACAACCGGCTGCTCGAACAGCCGCTGGGGACTCTGTCGGGCGGTCAACGCCGACGCGTGGAACTTGCTCGGCTGCTGTTCTCGGCCGATGACACGCTGCTGCTCGACGAGCCAACGAACCACCTTGATGCTGACTCAATCGTCTGGTTGCGCCAGTTTCTACTGCAGTATCCCGGTGGCGTAGTCGTCATCAGCCACGATGTGGAGTTGCTGGGAGACACTGTCAACAAGGTGATGTACCTCGACGCCACGCGCGGGCAGTTGGACGTCTACAACCTGGGCTGGCGCGCCTATCTGGCCGAGCGGGAGGCGGTCGAGCGTCGTCGCAAGAAGACCGCCATGACCCTGAACAAGAAGGCCTCAGCTCTGGAAACACAGGCCGAGAAGATGAGGGCGAAAGCGACGAAGGCCAAGGCTGCACAGGGAATGCTGCGTCGCGCCGAGCGACTGCGCGACGCGGTCGGCGACGCTGGTCCCCACGAGAAGGTGGCGCACTTGCGATTCCCCGAACCGGCCCCGTGCGGGCGAGTGCCGCTCACGGCCGACGGTCTGAGCAAGTCCTACGGTTCGCAAGAGGTCTTCATCGACGTCAACCTTGCCGTCGATCGCGGGGCTCGGGTGGTCGTGCTGGGCCTCAACGGAGCGGGGAAGACGACGCTGTTGCGGATTCTGGCTGCCATCGAGACTGCCGACACCGGGCAGGTGAGCGCGGGTCATGGCGCGAAGGTGGGTTACTACGCACAGGAGCATGAAACGCTGGATCCAGACGCATCCGTGCTGGTCAATCTTCTGCATTCGTCGGCCGAACTCGGGGAGCAGGAAGCCCGCAATGTCCTGGGTTCGTTCCTGTTCTCCGGCGAGACGGTCGATCAGCCGGCCGGCACCCTTTCGGGGGGCGAGAAGACCAGGCTCGCGTTGGCGATGCTCGTCGTGTCCGGCGCGAATGTGCTGTTGCTCGACGAGCCGACGAACAACCTCGATCCGGCGAGCCGTGACGAGGTGCTCTCGGCGCTGGGTCGTTACAGCGGCGCAGTCGTGCTCGTGACGCACGATCACGGCGCAGTGGGGGCGCTGGATCCAGAGCGGGTGCTGATTCTGCCCGAAGGCGACGAGGATCTGTGGCGCGAGGACTACCTTGAACTCGTGGAATTGGCCTGAGTTCTCGTTGAACTACCGGCCAGGTCTTGACTTGACCGCCGCCTGTCGGCACCATCGAATACTCTAATTGTGCAGTGGCTGAAACCCGGCATTGCTGAAACTCGGCACTGCAAAAACTCGGCATTGCGAAAACCTGCATTGCTGAAACGGCACGGCCGCCGACTTTCGGGGAGTATGTGGGGAGTGGGCGGCAGTTTCAGGAGTCCAGCACGGGCTCTCTAATTTCACATCTGGCCCTGCGGGGGGCCGTTGACAGTATCGACGGAGGCGTCATGGACAAGCAGGAATCGCGTCGGCGGATTGTTGGGGACGAGCGGGACACACTCGCCCAGGAGTACGTTCGCCGTTACGAGGCTGGCGATAGCATCAGGGCGATCGCGAATGCGTCGGGCCGCTCGTACGGCTTCGTGCATCGCGTGTTGGCAGAGAACGAAGTACAGTGGCGTCAGCGTGGCGGGAACACAAAGAGAGGCTCGAAAACTGACTAGTGCCCAAACCCAGCACCTGCTTTCGACCGCGGGCATTGTCGCGACCGTCGACGGTCCGGTGTTGCGTGTCACACTCGACCACCCCGACAGGCACAACGCCCAGACGCCAGCGACTTGGGCCGCTCTTGCCGCGCTGGGCGACGACCTTCCGGAAGGCACGCGCGTCGTGCTGTTGACCGGCAACGGCCCGTCCTTCTCCGCCGGACTGGATCGTCGCATGTTCGTCGAGGGCATCCCCGGCGAACCGTCGCTCATGGAGTTGGCGTCGAAATCCGCCGAAGAGGTGGACGGCACGATTGCGCACTTCCAGCGTGCCTTCACCTGGTGGCGCGAGCGGCCCGTTGTCACCATCGCCGCGGTGCAGGGGCACGCGATTGGCGCAGGCTTCCAATTGGCGCTTGCTTGCGACGTGATGCTGGTGGAGCGCAGCGCGTCGTTGAGCATGAAAGAAATCCAGTTGGGCCTGGTGCCGGATCTCGGGGGAACCCTGCCGTTGGTGCAGGCCGTCGGCTACCAGCGCGCGCTGGAGATCTGCCTCACCGGTCGGCCGATTTCCGGCGAGGAGGCAGTCGACATCGGATTGGCTCTCGCCTGCGTGCCCGACGGTGAATTGTCGCAGGCTTCCGACGACCTCATTGCTGCAATCACGACGGCGATGCCGAACGCGACCTCGGCAGTGCTGGAGTTGATCCGTGGTGCCGCCGGGCGAACCTTGGCGCAACAGACTGCGGCCGAGCGGCGTGCCCAATACGGTCGAATCACCGAGCTCGCCTCGCTGATGGAGGGCTAAGCACCACGTGTCGATGCCGGGCAGTCCGTTTGCCACGCTGCGCTCTTTCACACGTGACTCCTCGGTAAAGAACGCCAAGATCAAGCCGGGCACCTGGCGCCGGATCCTTGCGTACGCTCGACCGTACCGACCACTCATCACGGTTTTCCTGATCCTGCTGGTCATTGACGCCGGGCTCACCGTGGCTCAGCCGTTGCTCTTCCGGCGCATCATCGACGAAGGCATCACGCCGGGGAACGCTGCCGTGGTCACCACCACGGCCATCATTGCCGGCGTCGTGGCGCTGGTCGATGCCGGCTTGGGCTTGCTCAGCAGGTGGTACTCCTCGCGCATCGGCGAGGGATTGATCTTCGACCTCCGCACGGAAGTGTTCGGCCACGTTCAGACGCAGTCGGTCGCCTTCTTCACCCGTGCCCAGACTGGTGCGCTGGTGTCGAGGCTGAATTCCGACGTGATCGGCGCGCAGCAGGCCTTCACCTCCACGCTGTCCGGCGTGCTGGGCAACTTGATCAGCGTCGTCGTCGTACTCATCACCATGTTCATCCTGGACTGGCGCATCACCCTTGGCGCCATGGTCCTGCTACCGCTGTTCCTCTTGCCCGCGCGCTGGATGGGTCGCAAGTTGCAGACGCTGACGCGCGAGCAGATGACGCTCAACGCCGACATGTCCTCGCAGATGACCGAGCGGTTCAACGTCGCCGGCGCGCTGCTGGTCAAACTGTTCGGCGACCACGATCGGGAATCAGGCGCGTTCTCGGCCAAAGCTGGCCGGGTGCGCGACATCGGGGTGAGTATCGCGATGGCCAACCGCTACTTCTTCACCGCTCTGACTTTGGTGGCGGCCATGGCGACTGTGATGACCTACGGGTTCGGCGGCAACGCGGTGATCGCCGGGACGTTGACCATCGGAACGCTCATCGCACTCACCGGACTGCTGGCGCAGTTGTACGGTCCGCTGACTGCGCTTTCGAATGTTCGGGTGGACGTCATGACCGCCTTGGTGAGCTTCGACCGCGTCTTCGAGGTGCTCGACCTCAAACCGCTGGTCCACGACGCGCCGGACGCGCGGCCGCTGCCCTCCACGGGTGCGCTGAGCGTGGAGTTCGACGACGTGGGCTTCCGCTACCCCGATGCCAGCGAGGTGTCGTTGGCGTCCCTGGAATCGGTGGCGCGAGCCGAGGCCACGCCTGCCGAGGCGGTGCTGCGCGGCGTCTCTTTCGTCGCGCCCGCCGGCACCCTGACTGCGCTGGTAGGTCCCAGTGGGGCGGGCAAGACGACCATCACCACCCTCGTGGCACGGCTCTACGACGCCACGAGCGGCGAGGTGCGGGTGGCTGGCGAGGATGTCAAGGAGGTGACCGGCGAGTCGCTACGCGCGGCAGTGGGCTACGTCACGCAGGAGGCTCACCTCTTTCACGAGAGCATCCGCGACAACCTCCGCTATGCCAACGACGGGGCCTCCGAGGATCAGATTTGGGATGCCCTGGAAGCTGCACAAATCGCCAGGCTGGTGCGGTCCCTGCCCAACGGGCTGGACACCGTGGTCGGTGATCGCGGCCACCGGCTGTCCGGCGGCGAGAAGCAGCGGTTGGCGCTGGCCCGCCTGCTACTCAAGGGGCCACGCATCGTGGTGCTCGACGAAGCGACGGCCCACCTCGACAGCGAGAGTGAGGCGGCAGTTCAGCAGGCGCTCGACAATGCCCTGGCGGGTCGGACGTCGTTGGTGATCGCCCACCGCTTGTCAACCGTTCGCTCCGCGGACCAGATCCTCGTCGTCGACGGCGGGCGAATTGTGGAGTCGGGGACGCATCAGGAACTGCTGGCCGCCGGTGGCTTGTACGCCGACCTCTACGCCACCCAGTTCGCCGGTACCTAGTCGGTCACCCGCAATCCCGGCTCGTGCCCCCCAAGTCCGGGTCGCAGCCGACAATAGCGGGATTCGGCTAGCCTCTGGAGTCGGCTGCGTCCAGCACCTCGGTGGTGCTCGGCGGCGACGGCTCGATTTCCTCTTCGGCCCGCAACTCCGACAACTCCCTACGGGCCAGAATCACCCAACCCACTGGCAGCAGTGCGGCGAAGGCCAGCCACTGCCAGGCGTAGGCCAGATGCGGCCCGAGGCCAAGGTTGGGCACTGGAATGGTCGTGAGGTCCGCAGTGTCCGGCGGTGCCATGGCCGAGGCCACCAGGTAGGGACTGAAGTTGGGTGCATCACCGGCCAGGGCGGCCGTGTCGAGCGCTGCCACCTGTCCCGGCGGCAGGTCGGTTGGCGCTGGCTGCGGAACGGACTGAGTCGGTTGCAGCCAGCCCACCACAGTCACCTCGCCGGTGGGCGGCGAAGGTACGACCGGGGAGTCAAGCGCGCCGGCCGACATGGGCAGCCAGCCGCGCAACACCGAGACGACCACGCCGTCGGCGCGCACCAGCGGGGTCACCACCCAGAAGCCAGCTGATCCGTTGAGTACCCGTCGGCGCACCAGAACCGTGGCGTCGGAGTCGAATTCGCCGGTGACTGTGACCGGGCGGTACTCGAGGTCGGCAGCTGGCTCGACGCCGGGCGCTACCACCTGTTCGAGCGGCACCGGATCGGCCTGGGAGTTCAGCCGGATTTGGGCGTCCTCAGCACTGCGGTTGACGTGGCGGGTGTATTGCCAGTCCGCGGCGAGCAGGCACAGGGCGACACCGACCGGAACGAGCAGCGTGAGGATGATCCACTTGGGCTGCCGGAGAAGTGTCAGCACGTCAACGAGGGTAGTGCCGGCTAGTCCTGGGGCGAATCTTCGAGGCGGAAGCCGACCTTCATCGTGACCTGAAAGTGGCGGACGTCGCCATCGCGGATGTGGCCGCGGATGTCGGTGACTTCGAACCAGTCCAGGTGGCGCAGTGTGCGATCCGCCCGACGGACGCCGTTGCGGATCGCCTCATCGACGCTTTCCGAGGACGTCCCGACGATTTCGGTCAGGGCGTAGGTCCGATTTGACATGGGCAGCACCTTTCTCGTTCCTAGGGGTCCGGTGGTGCATGGTCCCACTCGGGCTTACGGTAAGGCCATGGCGGCCAGAACCCAGGTGTATCGAATCACAACTGCACACCAGGGCCTCACAACGGATCAGCAGGCGCGCACCCGGCGCTACCTGCTCTCCATGGCTATTCGCACAGTGTGCTTCGTCGGAGCAGTCTTGGCCGACGGTTGGTTGCGGTGGGCACTCGTGTTCGGAGCGGTCGTGCTGCCCTACCTCGCGGTGGTCTTTGCCAACGGCGGGCGGGAGCCGAACAAGGACACCGAACTGCACACCGCCATCTACGTGCAACCGCAGGAGCAACCTGCCCTGCCGTCGAGGTCGGTCGAGCACAGCGACGCGCAGGATTCTCGCTAGCCTGACCCACATGACCTCACTGTCACAGTTGTGGACGACGACGTCGGAGTGGAGGGTGCCGCCCGGGTGGCGGCAAGGCCGGGGGGTGTGGGGCGGGTTGGTCGTCGGCCAAATCATCACCGCTGCGGGTCACGATCTGCCGGACGACCGTCTGGCGCCGCGCAGTGTGTGGGTCTCGATGCTCGGCCCCGTGATCCCCGGGGTCGTCGAATGCGACGTGCACGACCTGCGGGTCGGCAAGGCCACCCTCGCCCGTGAAGTCACGCTGCGAGATGCCGCCGGCAACCTGCTCACTCGTTCGGTGGTCGTCTTCGGCGTCCCGCGACACCCGACCTCGGTTTCCGAACCGCCCGCGGCACCTGCCGATCCGCCCGCGACGCCCGGTCAAGAGGTGGCCATCGGCCCCCCGATTGCACCGGAGTTCATCTCCCACCTGAGGTTCGCACCGGTTACAGGCTTCCCCTACGGTGGCGCGCCGGAGTTCGTCACCGCGGGCTGGGTGGGACTCAAGCCAGCTGATGCCGAGCCATTGACCACGGCGGTGGTGGCTGCGCTGTCCGACGCTTGGTGGAGCACCTCCATCGTCGGGATCGATGGGGCCGCGCTCACCGAGAACCCGCCGCCGGTTGCCACGCTGGACTTCGCGTTGTCGTTTCCGCAGGCCGCGGTTGATGAGCCCGACGTGTGGTCGACCGGACTATGGCACACGGGTCGGATCGTCGGCGGCAATGACGGTTATCTCACCGAACTACGAACCCTGCATTCGCCTGCCGGTCGGCTACTTGCGGTGAACACCCAAGTGCAGGCAATCGGCGGCACCGTCTCGATGTGAGCCACAGCTGGCGAGTGTGGGCAGATCTAGGGCTTCACACCGTGGTACGCGTGGCGCCTGGGGCCGCGAATCCGCCCGGCTGTGCGCCGAGCACGGCAGCTTGGGCAGCCGCCCAGTCGTGTCCGACTCGGCATGCCTGCCGCGGTTCGTCACCGTGCTGCCAGGCGTGCAAGGAATCCGGCCGCGAATGCGTCGCCGCAGCCGGTGGTTTCGGCATTCGTCACGAAGAACGGCACCGGGATGGAGCGACTACACCTTGGGGGGTTCGGCAGCGAGTGGGTTGCGTGCCGGCATGAACCACGACCGCTGCGCTGGCGAGCATCGGCCCGTGGCGGAGTCCGAGAGCTGACGCCTCACTTGCGTTCGCGAAAAGGATGTGCGGTCGTAGCGCCGCGATCGCACGACGCAGCGACCCCTCACCCTGGGCGACGATGCGCGAAGCGGTGGGGCAGTCGACACTCACCGCAATACCGCGGCGGTGAGCCCGGTCGGCGACCTCGGCCAACACTTCGGGCCAGCAGTAGTCGAGCAATTCGAAGCCGTTGAAGTGCACGAGCGACACACCGTCGAGCCACGAATCCTCGATGTCGTCGGTGGTTGCGCGCAGGTCGCCTTGGTCCACGAGGAAGGCGCGATCACCGTCCCAGGCCACGACCGTTGCGACGGGAGCGGTATCCCTGACCACGGTTCGCAGCACCACGCCAGAGCGGGCGAGTTGGGCTGCAACTTCCGAACTCATCGCATCGGCGCCCTGCCATCCGGACAGCACGGTGGACTCGCCACGGGCGGCGAGCTGGGCGGTGACGTTGGCAGCGGCCCCGCCAGCGGTGATGATGCGCTTGACGTTCTGGTGCTCGTCGGGCGCGGGTTGGCGCTCGCAGGTGAGCACCACATCCACCACGATCTTCCCCACCGCGCCGATGACACCCACCGAACCGTCGTTCCTTCCATCCACCCGCATCGCGCCGGGGTGGCCAGTCAGCCGCTAGCGTGACAAGCATGGCGCGTCACGATCACCCTATATTCACGATGCTCTACCGCGTGCTGGTCAAAGTCGAGGACGCAGGCCCGGTCGGCCAGGTGCGCTCTGACGTGAGTGCGGCCCTGCACGGCAGGCTCCTCATCGTTGGCCTCGGGCCTGGGTCTGACCTTCACCACCTGCCACCCGCGGTCACGGAGGTGATCGCGGTGGAGCCCAGCGCGCCCATGCGCCGGGCGGCGCAACCTGCGGTCGAACAGACGCGGGCTCGAGGCGTGGCGGTCGAGGTGATCGACGGCGTCGGCGAGCATCTGCCGATCGACGACGACAGCGTCGATTCGGTGCTGTTCGCCTACGTTCTGTGCAGCGTTGAGGATCCCGACGCGGTGATCTCGGAGGCAAGCCGGGTGCTCAAACCGGGCGGCGCCGCGGGGGTGCTGGAGCACGTTGCCGGGCCTCCAGGATCCTGGATTCGTCGTTCGCAGTCCCTCGTTGCGCCGGTGTGGCCGCGCCTGGCCGGGGGATGTCACTGCGATCGCGACACCCGCCGGGTACTCGAACGGGGCGGTTTCGACACGAGCGACATCACGGACTTCGCTATTGCCGCACTCGGACCGGTGGGCGCCGGGATCAAGGGCGTGGCGGTGCTGGTCCAGCGATGACGGAGCCCGGGCCGGGCTAGACGCGTAGGTCCTCGACCTCGTCGGCGCTGGTGCGCTTCTCGAGTCGCGTGGCGATCAGGTTGAATCCGATGACGAACGAGGCGGCGATCACGGCCAAGAGAGTCGTGATGGCGATGTAGTCGCTCGGGGCCGCGAGGTCGGTGCTGTCGACTCCCATCGGCCATGGCCACAGCACTCGTACCGATCCGAGCATCAGCCCCACAAGTGCAGCCATCACGGTGTCGTAGTGGTTGTGCAGGGCCCAGTGCAGTAGTTGGGAGAACAGCGCCAAGCCCACCACGCAGCCGAGCGCGAAGATGGCGATGGTGAATAGGTCACGGTCGGCCACGGCCGAGAGCACGGGCTGGTACATGCCGAGCATCACCAGAATGAACGAACCGCTGATGCCGGGCAGGATCATGGCGCAGATGGCGATGGCGCCCGCCGCGGGGAAGGCCCACAGTGGGGGATCGGTGAGTCCGGCGTCCTTGCTGCCACCGAGACCCAGGAGTACGAATGCCACCACCGCGACGCCGATCATCACCCCGAAACGCATCGCCGTGCGCTTCTCGATCAGGCCCCAGGCCACGACCACCGAGCCCGCTACCAGACCGAGGAAGAGCCCAGCCATCTGCACCGGGTAGGCCTCCAGCGCATGCTCGATGGGCCCCGCCAGGATCAGAACCGCCGCACCGATACCCATGAGGAGCGGAACGAAGAAGATCCATTCGACTGACTTGAGGAGGGCGAAGCCGCCCGCGAAATCCAGTTTGATGAAGCGGCCGAGGGCCGAGGAACCGGTACGGACGGCGTCGATCAGGCGGCGATAGATGCCGAACACCAGGGCGATCGTGCCGCCTGAGACACCAGGCACGAGGTCGGCACTGCCCATACAGAATCCACGGACCGCAGTCCAGGGCGTTTCGGCCCAAGTGCTTTGCTTCACGCCCCAATAATGCGGGGAAAGGCTCTCGCCGCAGTCCACCAGGGGCGGCGCGTCGTACTGTGCGCCGGCGCTGTCCGGTCAGGCCGGGGTGGTTGGGCCTGCGCAATCGGCGCATACGCCGAAGAGTTCCAGGCTGTGGCTGACGTCGGAGAAGCCGTGTTCGCGGGCTACGCGGTCGGCCCACGCCTCAACGGTCGGTCCGGCAATCTCTACCGTGCGTCCGCACCGGCGGCACACCAAGTGATGGTGGTGCACCTGGCTGCAGCGCCGATACAGGGTCTCGCCGTCATCGCGTGTCAGGGTGTCGAGCTCGCCGGATTCTGCCAGGAGCCCCAAATTGCGGTAGACGGTGGCCAGGCCAACGCTGGTGCCCTGCGACCGGAGGTCGGCGTGGATCTCTTGGGCGCTGCGGAATCCATCCTGCTGCGCAAGGAGTTCACTCACGGCCTGCCGCTGGCGCGTCACTCGTATTGGGCCTGACACGCGGTCCATAGTAGCCAACCGAATCCGGACCACCTGCTTAATGAGAACAATTGTCATTACTGCTATGGTTCACGGCATGACTGTGATTCACGACATGAAACGAATGCCCGTAGCCTTCGTCGGTATTGCCGCTCTCGCGATCGGCCTCTCTGCCTGTGGTTCCGCAGGGGATTCGACCGCCGAGGCCAACGATGCCTCCGGCGCCTCCAGTGGCCCAAGCATGGTGGCCACCACCACAGTGTGGGGAAGTGTGGCGGGTCAGGTGGCGGAGTGCGCCGGCGGATCGGTCACGACGTTGATGCCGGTGGGAGCGGACCCGCACGACTTCACGCCCTCGTCCGACCAGGTGGCGACCATTGTCGGGGCCGACCTGGTGATCGCCAACGGTTTGGGATTGGAGGAGGGCCTCGAATCGGCCCTGGAATCTGCACAGCAGGACGGCGCCACGGTGTTCCAACTGGGGCCTGCGTTGGATCCGATCCCGTTCGCAGCGATGGACGATGAGGCGCCCACCGGCGAGGACGATCACGCAGGCGAGGAGGACGACCACGCCGGCGAGGACGACCACGCCGACGGCGAGGATCCCCACGTGTGGCTTGACGTGGCGCGCGCGGCCGACGCGGCGCAACTGATCGGCGACGAGATGGCCGACGTCACTGGAGACGCCGCCTACGCCGAGTGCGGGGCCACCGTCGCGGCGGAGCTGCGTGCCACCAACGACGAGGTGGTGCAAACCCTGGGAGCTATCCCGGCGGACAAGCGCATCCTGGTCACCGACCACGATTCCTTCGGCTATTTCGCGGATGCCTACGACTTTCGCATCGAGGGCGTCGTGATCCCTGGCGGATCGACACTGGCGGAGCCGAGTTCGGCCGAGCTGGCCGCCCTGGCGCAAGCCATCAAGGACTCCGGGGTGAGCACGATCTTCGCGAACACCGCCAACCCGAGTGCGCTGGTCGACGCGCTCGCGGCAGAAGTGGGCGATGTCCAAGTGGTCGAGTTGTACGTGGGCAGCGTTGGTGAGCCGGGCAGCGGAGCCGACACCTATCAAGGCATGATGAACACGAACGCCACTCGGATAGCGGATGCCCTGGCCGGCTGAACTCCACCGGCGTCTGCACCGTGGACGCGTTGACCATTGAGGCTGTCGAGAAGGGCTTCGCGTCGTGGACTGGTTCACTGAACCCTTCGCCTTGGGGTTTCAGCAACGTGCGCTTGTCGGGGGCATGCTGGCCGGGGTGATGTGCGCCGTCGTGGGCACCTGGCTCGTGCTGCGGGGAATGAGTTTCTTCGGCGATGCATTCGTGCACGGGGTGGTGCCGGGCATCGCCGCTGCGGTGGTGCTCGACGTGAATCCGGCACTCGGTGCGGTGGTGGCCGCGGCGGTGATGGTGGCAGGAATCGAATGGGTCTCGCGGCAGTCGAAACTCAGCGAGGACACCGCGATCGGGTTGCTCTTTGTGGGCATGCTGGCGTTGGGTGTGGTGATCATCTCCAGCGTGAACTCCTACACCGGTTCGCTGACGGCGATCCTCTTCGGCGATGCGCTGGGGGTCACCACAAATGACCTGATCCGCCAGTCTGTGCTGGGAGCGATCGTCATCGTCGCAGCGGTGGCGTTGTACCGGCCTTTCCTCAGCCTCGCCTTCAACCAGCAGAAGGCGCAAGTGCTCGGTATGCGCCCCAAACGCGCACACGCTGCGCTGCTCGTGCTCATCGCGGCGTCGGTTATCGGCAGCTACCAGTCGGTGGGGACCCTGCTCGTTTTTGGCCTGCTGGTGGGCCCGCCTGCCACTGCAGCGCTGATCGCCAGAACCGTGCCGCGGATGATGGCCGGTGCCGCGGTACTGTCGATCGTTTCGGTGTGGTTCGGGCTGATGCTCAGCTACCACCTCGGAACGGCCGGATCAGCCACCATGGCGATGGTGCCGATCGTGGTGTTCTTCCTCGTGCTGGGATTCCGCCAGATCGTGCCGCGCAAAGTGCCGGTGCCCGCATGAGTGCCCCGCTGGTCGAGGCCCGCGACGTAGTCCTCACCTACGGCTCCCATGTCGCGCTCAAGGCATCCACCTTCGAGATTCCAAAAGTGGGAGCCACAGCGGTCATCGGACCAAACGGATCGGGCAAGTCGACGCTGCTCTCGGCGTTCGCCGGACTGGTGACTGTGGCCCAGGGG
Source organism: uncultured Actinomycetes bacterium (assembly GCA_963752505.1). Taxonomy (GTDB): domain Bacteria; phylum Actinomycetota; class Actinomycetes; order S36-B12; family UBA10799; genus JACJWR01. The sequence continues at coordinate 111,496 of CAVVYM010000006.1, read as the reverse complement.
TCGCTAAGGGTGTTCGGCGAGCGGCCGGAGCAGGCGCAGCGGCGCATCAGCTATGTGCTGCAGACGACGCCGGTGGCCCAAGGAGTCCCGATCACCGTCGCGGAGGCGGTGGCGATGGGTCGTTACCCGCGCACCGGCTTGTTTAGGCGATTCAACAAAGCTGATCGGGCGGCCATCGCCGCGGCGATGGAGCGGATGGACATCACCAGCCTTGCGCAGCGGCATCTCTCCGAACTCAGTGGCGGCCAGCGGCAGCGCGTGCTAGTGGCGCAGGGGATTGCGCAGGATCACGACGTTCTGCTGCTCGACGAGCCGCTCACCGGCCTCGACGTCAATTCTGCGCGCACCATCGACGACCTGATCCACGGCGAACGAGCAGACGGTTGCGCGGTGATCCTCACGACTCATGACCTCGACGAGGCCCGGGCGGCCGATTGGGTGGTGCTCGTCAGCGGCGAGGTGGTGTCGTACGGGCCCCCGGCCAAGGTGTGTTCGCGGCACAACCTCGAGGTCGCGTTCGGCCTGGGTAGTCTGCACGACTGGGAAGGTTTCCTGGACGACCCACATGACCACGGGCATGCCTGAGAGCTGTTGCCACGCGCATGCTTGGTAGCGATGACTCGTGGTGGCCGTCGCCCACTAGGCTAGGTCGCAACTGCGACAAGGAGTACAACCTATGTTGAACCTGGTTCTCGTGACCGTGTTGTTATTCGTCGTTGCCGCTGTGGCACTGTGGCGGGAGCGCGGGAAGACCGCCGGCGAAAATGTCTTCTTCGTCGTCGTAGTGGGCGTGCTCAGCGCCATCGGTGCACTCATCGTGAACGCGGCTGGCTAAGCGTCGGGTTGGTGGGGCTTGGCTCACTGCGGGTCCCAGTCGGGTGGATTCGGCTCACTGCGGGTCCCAGTCGGGTGGATCCGGCTCACTGCGGGTCCCAGTCGGGTGGATTCGGCTCACTGCGGGTCCCAGTCGGGTGGATCCGGTGACTGCGGGTCCCAGTTGGGTGGATTCGGTGACTGCGGGTCCCAGTCGGGTTTCGGAGGCCAAAATTGGCTTTCTGCCCGACTGTAGACCGCACTGACTAGGGTGACGGTTCTCTGACTCCGGAGTAGCTCCCGGTTTCGGCGTCGTATCCGAGTCGAGCGCGGGCAATGGGACCCGGAGTAACGTCGGCTTCCCAGACGTCCCACGCGCCGCCTGCGCCGGTGTAGCCGGAGTAGAGCTTGGCAATGGCATCGGGATTACGGGCGATTTCATCCCAACTCATGGACTGCAACACAGGGTGCTGGTCCCGGAGTTGCGACAACAGCACGGCAGCGAACCAGGTGTTGAGGGCGGGCTGCTGGGTCAGCCCCGGCATCAGCCGGGCGTATTTCTCATCGCGCTCGATTCGCATTTCGAGCAGTCCGCGGTCGATCGCGTACTGGGCCACTCCGGCGGCGGTTTGCGACTTGATTCGGAAGGCACCCACCGAGTAGTTCGCCCGATACACGATCTGCGGCCACAACATCCCAGCCATGTCTTGGCCGTCTTCGATGAGTCGGCGCACGATCGGCATGCGTCGATAAGCGCCGATTTCTGCGTCCCGCACCGTATCGAGCACGTTTTCCGGCACACCTGGATTGTGCAGGTGCAGATCCAAATCCTGCAGCATGCTGACCTTGCGGCGGGTGATCCACAAGACCAGGGCGCTGGTAGTTGCCGATCCCACGGCTGCGCCGGTTGCCAGCAGAAGGGAGGCCGTTCGGAGATTCATGGAGCGAGTCTATGGCGGCCACCAAGGAACCCTTGACCGGTTCCGACTCGTTTCGACGGCGCCGGGGGTGTCGACTGGGGGTCCCGGTGGGTACGGCGGTGCAGACTGCGGGTCGTGGTGGGGAAGGTGGTGCCGACTGCGGGTCCTGGTGGGGGAATTGGGCCGGATTCGGCCAATAATCCCGACTGCGGCCCGCAGTGGCGGGGTGAACCAGACTGTGGCCCGCGGTGGCGGGGTGAACCCGACTGTGGCCCGCGGTGGCGGGGTGAACCCGACTGCGGCCCGCGCTGGCGGGGCAACGGATGAAGTGGCGGCAGCTTCCCAGCCCCTGGCGCTGACCTGCGGTTTTATGGTGGGCGATACTGGGTTCGAACCAGTGACCCCTTCGGTGTGAACGAAGTGCGCTACCACTGCGCTAATCGCCCCTGCTACCGCCTCGCGGCGACGGGATGAGGCTAGCAGACGGCCGAGCGCGGCTCGCCCCGACCTCGGCAGGCCACCGCATCAAGGCCTGCCAGTGGCGACCCCCGACGTCCTCTGTCTCGATCGGCTCGAATGCCTGGGGCCAGTGGGGAGACGCGTTGCTCTTGAACACTCCCTACGCCGACATCACTCACACGGGTGGCGGACGCTTGGAGTGACTGGGTCATTCTGCGTTAATCCAACTGGTGGTGAGAAGCGGCGAATGGCGGCGGCCCAACATCGCTGCCCGTCGATAGTCAGGCGTGACCGTCCGCTTTCCCCTTGCTCCGGCGAGCGGGCGCTAGGCTGGTCGAACCGGTACTAGAGAGGAACGTCCTTGTCCATCACCGTCGTCGTCGACCCCGAAGCCCAGCCGCAGGAACTAGCCGACGGCACCACGGCAGCAGACATCTTCCGCGACCGGCGGGACGTCATAGTCGCCCGCGTCAACGGCGAACTCGTCGACCTGTCGACGACGCTGCTCGCGGGTGATCACGTAGTGGGCGTCACCGCCGAGGATCCGGACGGGCTCGCAGTGCTGCGCCACTCCTGCGCACACGTGCTGGCGCAGGCTGTCCAGCAGGCTCACCCGGATGCAAAGCTGGGCATCGGCCCGCCCATCAAGGACGGCTTCTACTACGACTTCGACGTCGAGCGGCCCTTCACCCCGGAGGACCTGGCAGACCTTGAGAAGCGCATGACGGCCATCATCAAGTCCGGGCAGAAGTTCAGTCGTCGGGTGGTCACCGACGACGAGGCGCGCACCGAGTTGGAGTTCCAGCCCTACAAGCTGCTGTTGATCCAGCGCAAGGGCGGCGACTCCCGGGACGGCGTGGACGGCGACGGCCCCGACGCCGAGATCATGGAACTCGGCGGTTCGGAATTGACCATGTACGACAACGTCGACCGCCGCGATCAGACGGTGTGGACCGACCTGTGCCGAGGGCCGCACGTGCCCACCACCCGACACATCCCGGCCAACGCTGTCAAACTGATGCGAACCGCTGCGGTCTACTGGATGTCCGACGAGCACAATCCGCAGCTGCAACGCGTCTACGGCACCGCTTGGCCCTCCAAGGATCAGCTGCGTGCCCACCTGACCTTTCTCGAGGAAGCAGCCAAACGCGACCATCGCCGACTCGGCGCCGAGATGGATCTCTTCAGTTTTCCCGAACAGATCGGTTCGGGCCTGCCCGTGTTCCACCCCAAGGGTGGGGTCATCCGCCGCGAGATGGAGGACTACTCCCGGCGGCGGCACGAGGAGGCCGGCTACGAATTCGTCTACAGTCCGCACATCACCAAAGCAGGCCTGTTCGAGACCTCGGGCCACCTGGATTGGTACGCCGAGGGAATGTACCCGCCCATGCACCTTGACGCCGAGGAGAATCCCGACGGCACTCTGCGCAAGCCGGGACAGGACTACTACCTCAAGCCGATGAACTGCCCCATGCACAACCTGATCTTCGATTCGAGGGGTCGGTCCTACCGCGAATTGCCGCTGCGGCTCTTCGAATTCGGCAGCGTGTACCGCTACGAGAAGTCCGGCGTCGTGCACGGCCTCACCCGAGCACGCGGATTCACGCAGGACGATGCGCACATCTACTGCACCCAAGAGCAGATGCCGGGCGAACTCGCCAACTTGCTCTCCTTCGTGCTCGACCTGCTCCGCGACTACGGCCTCGACGACTTCTACCTCGAGTTGTCGACCCGGGATCCAGCCAAGTCCGTCGGCGAGGACGCAGAGTGGGAGATTGCCACCGAGGCGTTGCGCACCGCTGCCGAGGCGCAAGGCCTCGAGTTGGTGATGGATCCAGGCGGCGCCGCCTTCTACGGCCCCAAGATCTCGGTGCAGGCCACAGATGCCATCGGCCGCTCCTGGCAGATGTCCACGATCCAGGTGGACTTCCAGTTGCCCGAGCGCTTCGAGTTGGAGTACACCGCGGCGGACGGTTCACGGCAACGCCCGGTGATGATCCACCGCGCCCTGTTCGGCTCCATCGAGCGGTTCTTCGCCGTGCTCCTCGAGCACTACAACGGCGCCTTCCCGCCTTGGCTCGCCCCGGTGCAGGTGGTGGGCGTTCCGGTGTCCGATGCACACATCGACTACCTCGAGCAGGTGGCGGCCGACATGCGATCGCGCGGAATCCGGGTGGAAATCGACACCAGTTCTGATCGCATGCCCAAGAAGATCAGGAACGCCACCAAGTCGAAAGTGCCGTTCATCATGATCGCCGGAGATGACGACCAGGCCGCCGGTGCTGTCTCGTTCCGGCTGCGCGACGGATCCCAGGACAACGGCATCCCGGTGGCCGAGGCCGTCGACCGGGTGGCTGCCGTCATCGCCGACAAGGCGCAGGTGTGAACAGCGACGGGGGTGGGGTTCCCGCGCCGTCGGGCGGTGGTCCGGATCGTTGGAACCGGCTGTGGACGCCGCATCGCCTGGAATACATCAAGGGCGTCAATCGTCCGGCACAGGGCAAGGAGGACACCGACTGTCCGTTCTGTCACGTACCGCAGATGGCCGAGCCGGAGTCGCTGATCGTGCACCGTGGCGCCGTCGCCTACGTGGTGCTGAATCTGTACCCCTACAACTCCGGACACCTTCTGGTGTGCCCCTACCGCCACGTCGCCGACTACACCGACGTCACAACGGCAGAGGCGACCGAAATCGCCGAACTCACTCAGCAGGCTATGAAGACGCTGCGGGCCGCAGCGGCCCCCCACGGCTTCAACATCGGGATCAACCAGGGAAATATCGCCGGTGCCGGAGTCGCCGCGCACCTGCACCAACACGTGGTCCCCCGGTGGGGTGGTGACATGAACTTCATGCCCATCGTGGGGGGCACCAAGACGATGCCCATGTTGCTGGAGCAGACGCGGGACCTGCTCGCAGAGTTCTGGCCGGGCAGCTAGCCGCAATGCCAGGAGGCCTGCTCAGGCCTCGAGCGGTTCGTTGACCAACCAAAGGTCGTGGCGGGCAAGAACGTCGCCGACCTCGGGTAGCAGGGTCAGACGTACCCACTGCCACTCCACGACCTGGATTCCCGTCCGCTGCCCCAGCAGCACCCTCGGAGCGGCTCCCGCTCTCGATGACCCCGATCGGCCACGAGCGGTACGGAGATAGGACCAAGCCGTCCTCGCCAGGAGCCGACCCTGGGTTGTGCATCCCCTCGCCGCACCGGGTGAGTTTGACGAGCCCGCCGGTGGGGGTCTGGTGGCCGTAGACGGTGCGTACCAAAGCCCACGGGCCGTATCGCTGCGAGCACCACCCCGACGTCGCCGTCAGCCGGTTCGCCGTGCGCGCCTCGGCGAACCAGTCGCTGCGGCGGGGGAGCCCCAGGAGTCACCTCGGCCAGTTTCAGCAGATCTGTGACGTCCCCGGTCCTCTCGACGACTGGCATCACCGGAGCCAGCTCGCCCGCAGCGAAGGCGGCAGCGACGAAGGCGGTGAGGTCCCAAACTTCATCAACGCCCCACACGATCAGGTCGGCATCGGGATCGTCGGCATCTGCGGCGTCGGAAATCGTCATGGCCGCCTGTGCGGCAGCGGAATCCTCGACCGTGCTGGCCACTGTCTCTACGAGCCGCAGTCGGGGCCCGACGCTCACCCGCCTGTGAGCCCTACTGGCCATCGCAATCCCATGGTCGTTGTGAAGGTTGCCGGTCGCCAGATCCATCGAACCCACGACGTGCAAGGCGTCGTCGAACACGGGCAGTCGCCACAACACACATTCCTCGCCCAGCACCCGAACGGCGATCGCTGCGAGGTCCTCGTAGTCAGCGGTGCCTGGGCCGAGATCCGAAATCAGTACTGCCCGTGGGACCCCGGCGTCTGCCGCGATCCGCCAGATCTGCGCCGTCGCCGGATCGATCCCGACGGTGGCCGGTATCACGGCAAGCACCACATCAGCGGCGAGCGCCGCAGTAGCCGCTCCGACGCGCTCGTGGGGCCCGGCGTGGGCGAGGTCGGCGAACGGGACGGCGAGGTGCGGCCACGCGAGCGCGTCGATCAGTGACGCAGGCAATGCGCCAGGCGACAGCAGCACCACCGTCGAGGACGTGGGTGTGCGGCTTGGCCTCGCATCTGTGACCACGGGGGAATCCAATCAGACACTGCCTGTGGATGGTGCGTGCGACGTACCGCGGGCCAGGTGCGCTGGATGCGACGCGCGGCCAAGGCGCTTCGGTGGTGCCCGTGTCGCAACCGCTAGGCCGACACAGGCCACTATGGTGAAAGTCACCACCGTGGAGGTTCACCTACGTGCTCAATCAGACCGGCGCGCGAGCGGCAGCGTCACGAATCATCGACCCAGTAGCCGGCGCCCTCATCAAAATCGGCCTCACGCCCGACGCGGTCACTCTCATCGGAACGATCGGCGTCAGTGCAACCGCGCTGTGGTTTTTTCCCCGAGGGCAGTTCGCGATCGGTGTGCTCGTCATCATGCTGTTCATCTTCAGCGACATGCTCGACGGCGCCATGGCCCGCAAGATGGGACGATCGGGACCGTGGGGGGCCTTCCTCGACTCGACGCTGGATCGCATTGCGGACGGTTTCGTCTTCGGTGCGCTGCTCATCTGGGCGGCCCAAACCCAGTCGGACCTCACCATCGCGGCAGCCCTGATCTGTCTGGTCGGCGGCATGGTCATCTCCTACGCGCGAGCTCGTGCCGAAGGTTTGGGGATGACCGGCAACGTTGGCATCGCCGAACGCACCGAGCGACTCATCGTCGTACTGCTGGCCGCCTTCATCTATGGTCTCGGAGTGCCCTACGTGCTGCCAGCGGCCATGTGGCTGCTGGCGGTGCTCTCGATCGTGACGGTGATACAACGCATGATGCACGTGTACCGACAAGCCACGGCGCTCTCCGCGGAAGGCGACTGAGTCATGCAGACGCCCCGCGAGTTCCTCGCCTACGCCGGCTACAGCGCCGGGTGGCGCACCGTGCGCTTCATGCCCCGTCGGGTGGCCTACTCGACTTTCGCCCGTTTGGCCGACCAAGCCTGGCTGCAACGCGGCAAGGGCGTGATTCAACTCGAGCGCAACTACGCCCGGGTCGTGCCTGACGCCTCCGGCAGACAATTGCGGGCGATGTCCCGGGAAGGGATGCAGAAGTACTTCCGCTACTGGTGCGACGTTTTCCGCCTGCCCGACCAGAGTCCTGCGCACATCGTGGAAACCGCGGTGTGGGAGAACAAGCAGTTCATGCTCGACGCTATTGCGGCGAACAACGGCGTGGTGGCTGCCGTGTCGCACTCGGGCAACTGGGACCACATCGGCGCCTACATGGGGGTGGCCCACGGTGGGGTGATCAGTGTGGCCGAGGACCTCAAGCCCGAACGACTCACGGAGAAATTCCTCGATTTCCGTCGCGGCCTGGGCATGGACATCCTCACCCTGCGCAAAGGCGAGGACGTCTACCGCCGCTTGGTCGAGTTGGCTCCCCGCCGGGAGGTGTACGCGCTGCTGGGGGATCGGGATCTGACGCGTCGGGGCGTGCCGGTGGAGTTCTTTGGCGAGACAACCCGCATGCCTGCGGGGCCGGCCGCGCTGGCCTACGACACCGGAGCTCAACTTTTCGTGGCGAACCTATGGGCGGACACCCGCTTTGCCTATGCCCGGGTGAGCAACCCGATCCCGGTGGACCGCACGATCGGTCGCACCACCGCGATCAAGCGCCTCACGCAGGCGATCGCCGACGGCTTGGCCGAGGGTATCGCCGAACACCCCACGGACTGGCACATGCTGCAGCCGCTGTGGCTCTCCGACCTTGACCAATCCAGGGTCCGGGCCAGCGACTACGACGATGTGGGGCCGGACGACTGATGCGCGTTGGAATCGTCTGCCCGTACGACTGGACCACCCCCGGCGGCGTGCAGGCCCACATCCGCGACCTCGCCGAGGAGTTGACGCGGCGAGGTCACGACGTCAGCGTGCTCGCGCCCAGCGACGACGAATCGAACCTGCCCGACTACGTGACTCCCGCCGGTCGACCGGTTTCGGTGCCCTACAACGGATCCGTTGCTCGCCTCAACGTCGGCGTCGTGTCGGCCGCACGGGTGCGCAGGTGGATCAAGAACGGTCGATTCGACGTGGTGCACATCCACGAGGCCGTCAGCCCCACCGTGTCGGTGCTGGCCTGCTGGATCGCCAACGGCCCACTCGTGGCCACCCAGCACGCCGCGATGGAACGGTCGAAGGCGCTGTCGTCGTTGTCGCTGCTGGCCAACACCGCATTGGAAAAGGTCTCCGGGCGCATCGCGGTCAGCGAGAAGGCCCGCCAGTTCATGGTGGAGCACGTGGGTGGCGATGCAGTGCTCATCCCCAACGGCGTGAACTGCCGCGCGTTCGCCCCGCCGGAGAAGCTGCCGGGCTACCCGAGGTCGGGGCCGACGCTGTTCTTCATCGGGCGCATCGACGAACCCCGCAAAGGGCTTCCCACCCTCATTGCAGCACTGCCGGAACTCGTGAGGGTGCATCCCGACCTGCAGTTGCTGGTGGCCGGACCCGGTGACCCCGACGAGGTCGCCTCGGGGCTGCCGGCCGAGTTGGCCGCCCATGTGAAGTTCCTCGGCTTGGTCAGCGAGACCGACAAAGTCCGCGCCTTCCACTCGGCGGACGTTTACATCGCACCACAACTCGGCGGTGAGAGTTTTGGCATCGTTCTGCTTGAGGCGATGGCTTCGAGCACCCCGGTGCTTGCGAGCGATCTCGAGGCCTTCCGCCTCGTGTTGGGAGAAGGCCGGTACGGCGACCTTTTCCGGACAGGCGACCCCGACGATTTGGCGGCGAAGGCGCTCGATCTGCTGGCGGCCGCTGATCGGCGCGCGGAACTCTCCGTGGTCGGCCTGCGTCGTGCCCACGAATACGACTGGTCGACCGTCGCCCGAGACGTCGAGCGGGTGTACCACTCGGTGGCCACCCCCGGTCAGCCGGTCACCGCAGATCTCAGCGAGCAACTGCTGGGTCGCTGGGCGCGCAGAGCCGCGAAAGAGGATTCGTCATGAGCGGGCTGTCGTGGACGCTGATGATCCTGGCGCTGCTTCTGCTGATCGCGGTGGTGGTGTACCTCTCGAGCACCGCCGGCCGGCTCGACCGGCTCCACCGCCGCGTGGAGGTGGCCGATGACAACTTGGCCAAAGCACTGCAGCGGCGTCGGGACGTCGCCGACCACGCCGCCTCGATCGGCGTGCTCGATCCGGCTTCGTCGCTGTTGATCGCTGACGCCGTCGCCCGTGTGGACGCCACTGACCCGGCCGACCGCGTCGCCACCTATCTCGCTGAATCGGACCTCACCGCCGTCTTGGCGGCAGTGTTCTCCGATGCGGCGGAAGTTGACGAGATCGTTGCTGAACCAGGCGGGGAGATCATCGCCAAGCTCGCGGATTCGTGCTACCGAGTGGAGATCGGGCGTCGGTTCTACAACGACGCCGTGCTCACCACCCGCACTCAGCGCAACCGGCAGATCGTGCGTATCTTCCGGCTGCAGGGACGCGCGGCGATGCCCGAAACCGTTGAAATGGCCGATGCACCCCCAGAGGGATTCGCCGGTCGCTAGTTGCCTGCGTACACTCATCCTGAAACTGCCGAGCCGCTTCGGCTGTTCACCCATCAACGATCTATCAGCGAGGTTCGACGTGACTGATTCTGCCCACGCAACGGGGACCGCCCGCGTCAAGCGCGGGATGGCAGAGATGCTCAAAGGTGGCGTGATTATGGACGTCGTCACACCGGAGCAGGCGAGGATCGCTGAGGACGCCGGTGCAGTTGCCGTGATGGCCCTCGAGCGTGTGCCGGCGGACATCCGCGCCCAGGGCGGCGTCGCTCGCATGTCGGATCCCGACATGATCGACGGGATCATCGAAGCCGTCTCGATTCCGGTCATGGCCAAGGCGCGCATCGGGCATTTCGTCGAAGCGCAGGTGCTGCAGAGCCTCGGAGTCGACTACATCGACGAATCCGAGGTGCTCACCCCCTCCGACGAGAAGTTCCACATCGACAAATGGGAATTCACCGTCCCCTTCGTCTGCGGTGCGACCAACCTCGGCGAAGCTTTGCGTCGCATCGCGGAAGGTGCCGCGATGATTCGATCCAAGGGCGAAGCCGGCACAGGCAATGTGGTCGAGGCCACCCGCCACATGCGGAGCATGGTCAGCGGTATCCGTGACATTGCGTCGATGGACGACAGCGAACTGTTCAACGCCGCCAAGGAAATCGGCGCCCCGTACGAGTTGGTGCGCGAGGTTCACGACCTCCAAAAGCTCCCCGTGGTGATGTTCACAGCCGGCGGAATCGCCACGCCTGCAGACGCGGCGATGATGATGCAGCTCGGGGCGGAGGGCGTGTTCGTCGGGTCGGGCATCTTCAAGTCGGGCGACCCGGTCAAGCGAGCCAACGCCATCGTGCAGGCGACTACGCACTACGACAACCCCGACGTGATCGCGAAGGTTTCTCGCGGTCTCGGCGAGGCGATGGTCGGCATCAACATCGACGACTTGGCACCTGAGCAGCGGTACGCCGGACGCGGCTGGTGATGCTGGTCGGGGTCCTCGGACTCCAAGGTGACGTTCGCGAACACCGAGCCGCGATGGCGGCGCTGAACACCGAGACCACGGTGGTCCGCACCCCGACCGAGTTGGCCGCAGTCGACGCACTGATCATCCCCGGCGGCGAATCGACCACTATGTCGCTCATCGCGACGCGACTGGGCATGATCGAGCCGCTGCAGGAAGCCGCCGCGGACGGTTTGCCGATGTACGGGTCCTGCGCAGGCATGATCCTGTTGGCACGCAGCGTCCTCGACGGTCGCCCGGATCAGCACACCCTGAATGCGCTCGACATCGCGGTGCGCCGGAACGCCTTCGGTCGCCAGGTCGACAGCTTCGAGGCGGACCTGGACATGCCCGTGCTCGGGCCGACGCCGATGCGCGCGGTGTTCATCCGCGCCCCGTGGGTCGAATCGGTAGGCCCTGCGGTGGAGATCTTGGGAACGGTCGCCGAGGGTCCGGCGGAGGGTAGGATCGTCGCTGTCCGTTCCGGTCAGTCGCTCGCCACGTCTTTTCACCCCGAACTCACGGGCGATCTTCGGGTGCACGCGCTATTCCGGGACATGATCGGGTAATCGAGCCAAGGAAGGGAGCAGCCGATGAGCGGCCACTCCAAGTGGGCGACGACCAAGCACAAGAAAGCCGTGATCGACGCCAAGCGCGGCAAGTTGTTCGCCAAACTCATCAAGAACATAGAGGTAGCCGCGCGGCTCGGCGGTGCGGACCCCGACGGCAACCCAACCCTGTACGACGCGATCCAGAAGGCCCGCAAGAACTCGGTGCCGATGGACAACATCGAGCGTGCGATCAAGCGTGGCTCCGGGGCAGAGGCAGGCGGCGCCGATTGGGAGACGATCATGTACGAGGGCTACGCGACCAACGGCGTAGCCGTGCTCATCGAGTGCTTGACCGACAACCGCAACCGCGCCGCCTCGGAAGTGCGCACCGCCATGACCCGCAACGGCGGCACGATGGCCGATCCGGGTTCGGTGTCCTACCTCTTCTCGCGCAAGGGTGTCGTGCTCGTGCCCAAAAGCGACGGGTTGACCGACGACGACGTTCTGCTCGCCGTGCTGGATGCTGGGGCCGAGGAAGTGAACGACCTCGGCGAGACCTTTGAGGTGGTCAGCGAAGCCTCCGACCTGGTGGCCGTTCGAAGCGCGTTGCAGGCTGCCGGCTTGGACTACGACTCCGCCGAGGCCTCGTTTCTGCCCAGTGTGGAGGTTCCACTCGATGCCGAGGCCGCGGGCAAAGTCTTTCGCCTCATCGAGGCTCTCGAGGATTCCGACGAAGTGCAAAACGTCTATGCGAATGCCGACGTCTCCGACGAGGTTCTTGCCGAATTGCAGACCTGATTCACCGAAAGTCAGGAAACGACTCGCACTTCTCGGATAGGTTCGTCAGACGATCCCGTCTGACGTCTGACTCTAGGAATGCGAGGTGCTTCGGGTGGCCGATGAGCCGAAATCCGATGCGCCCGCCGACGCGAGTCGCGCGAAGTCGGAAGAGAGCGAGCACGCTGGTCCCGCTCCGGTGGTGACACCCAGCAAGCGCCTCTCCGGTTGGGATTTCGCGACCTGGCGGGTCGCGTCTGATGACCCAGTCATGCGGTCGACGATCATCGGCCTGCTGCTGCTGGATTCCACACCGGACTGGGATGCGCTGAAGCAGCGGTTCGACCGCGCGAGCAGAACGATCACCGTCCTGCGCCAGAAGGTTGTGGACAGCCCCAGCGGACTCGAGAGCCCGCACATGGTGCTCGACGCCGACTTCGACCTCGACTTTCACATGCGTCGCTTCCGTATGCCCGCCCGGTCCCGGTGGGCGGATGTTCTCGAAGACTGCCGACGTCAATCGATGACCGACTTCGATCGAGACCGGCCGTTGTGGCGTGTGACCCTGCTCGAAGGTCTACCCGACGGCAAAGCGGCCCTGATCGTCAAGTTGCATCATGCGATCGCCGATGGTCAGGGGTCGGTGAGTCTCGGCGCCGCATTGTTCGACTTCGCCGTCGAGCCTCCTGACCTCGGGCCGATGCCGCCGGAACCGGTGGCGGGGGAAGTCGGCGATGGCGGCCTCGAGGGCATGGTCAAGGACAACTTGGGTTGGGTGGCCCGCACCACATCGGACTTCGTGCGCGGCCTCGGACCGGCCACCCTGGCCGGCATGAAGGACCCCGGCGCCATGGCCCAGCGAGTCGTGAAGACCGCCGGATCGATTTTGCGCTTCACGAAGATTCCGTTGGGCCCGCTCTCGCCGCTCATGATCGAGCGGAGTATCAACTACCACTTCGACACGTTCGACATCGACTTCGCGGCTATCAGGAACGCGGCGAAGGCCAACAATGCGACGGCGAACGACGTGTTCCTCACCGCGATTGCGGAGGGCCTCGGGGAGTACCACCGCCGGATGGGCAAGCCGGTCGACAAACTCCGCGTCAACATGCCCATCAGCCTGCGCAAGCCGGGCTCGTTGAGCCCGGACAACGCTGTGACCATCGCTCGATTCGAATTGCCCGTCGCGGTACGGTCGCCGGCCGACATCATGCACGAAGTGGGCGAGACAGTGAAGAAATGGCGCGCTGAGCCCGCGCTGGGGCTGGCGGACGAGATCGCCGAACTGTCGCGGCTGATCCCGCCGGAGCTCATCTCTGCGGTGGCCCAGGCGAGCGATCTCACCGCATCCAACGTTCCCGGCGTCCCCGTGCCGGTGTGGCTCGGCGGCGCCCGCGTGCTGCGTATGTACCCGCTTGTGGCGACGATCGGTGCGGCAGTGAACGTCACCATGCTCACCTACAACGGTACGGCGTCGATCGGGGTCAGCACTGACGACGCTGCGGTTGACGATCGCGATGAACTGATCCGATGCCTGCGGACCGGATTCCGTACTGTCACCGGGAAGCCAGTGGCCGCCGGCACACCACTGACGCGACGGCGACACGCGGCCAAGACAGCGTCGAAGGCACGCGCCGCACCGAAGTGAGTCAGGTAGGCTCTTCGAACACGTGACCGAAACGGAAGCGGCTGACGTCGGAGGTGCCATGCGGGTGCTGGGAGTTGACCCGGGCCTGACCCGCTGCGGTATCGGGGTGGTAGAGGGTTCTCCGGGTCGGCGGTTGTCCCTGGTACATGTGCAGGTCGTGCGCACCGACCCCGATGCCGAACTCGGTGCCCGCCTCGGTCGCATCGACGATGCAGTGGCAGCCGCGGTCGCGCGCTTCGCACCTGATCGCGTGGCGATCGAGCGGGTGTTCAGCCAGCACAACGTTCGGACCGTCATGGGCACCGCGCAGGCCGCCGGTGTGAGCGCTTTGGCCGCACACCGGGCGGACATCCCTGTCTCCACCTACACACCGTCGGAGGTGAAGGCGGCGGTGACCGGCGACGGCCGCGCCGACAAGCAGGGCGTTGCGTTCATGGTTCGTCGCATCCTCAACTTGGTCGAGGCACCTCGTCCGGCCGATGCCACCGATGCCCTCGCCCTCGCAATCACCGATGTGTGGCGCGGCAGTGCGTTACGCGATCGCCAGACCGCGGTGGTGCGCCGGTGATCGTCTCACTGCGGGGGCAATGCGTTGCCAGCAGAGGTGAAACTGTGATCGTCGAGGTCGGCGGCGTGGGGCTCAAGGTCACGTGTACGCCCTCTGCCACCGCAGTGGCCAGGGTGGGAAAGGAGTGCCGGCTGGCCACCGCGCTGATCGTGCGCGAGGACGGCTGGTCGCTCTACGGTTTCGCCGATGAAGACGAACGGGGCCTGTTCGATCAGCTTCAGACGGTCACCGGAGTCGGACCTCGGATGGCGTTGACGGCGGTCGGCACGCTTGGAACGGCCGACCTCGTGCGAGCGTTGGGTAAGGCGGACATCGCGCGGTTGACCGCGGTGCCAGGAGTCGGCAAGAAGACCGCCGAGCGGATGGTGCTCGAACTGCGTGACAAAGTGGGTGCCCTGCCCGGCGTGGCGGATGTGAACGTCGAGGGGTCGACGCCGAACGGCGACACTCTGGCTGGCTGGCAGCGTCAGGTGCTCGACGGCTTGGTCGGCCTAGGGTGGCAGTTGCGTGACGCCGAGGACGCTGTCGCTTCCGTGGCACGCACGGTGCAGGAGGAGAGCATGGCCACGAATGACGTCGGCCGCCTGTTGCGGATGGCGCTCACCAGATTGGATCGCGTGTGACGGCCACGCCAGCCGACGGGTCCTCGGGCGCGGACGATCGCGTGATCGACGCGCGTGCGTCCAAGGACGACCTCGACGTGGAGGGTGCCCTGCGCCCGACATCCTTAACCGAATTCATCGGCCAGGAGCGCGTGCGCGCCCAGTTGGGGCTCGTGCTGGCGGCGGCGAAACAGCGCGGGCTGGCGTCGGATCACGTCCTGCTCAGCGGGCCGCCAGGATTGGGCAAGACGACGCTGGCCATGATCATTGCCGCCGAACTGTCGGTACCGCTGCGCATCACGAGTGGTCCCGCGATTCAGCACGCCGGCGACTTGGCCGCGGTGTTGACCAGCCTGGAACCGGGGGAGGTGCTCTTCCTCGACGAGATCCACCGGATGGCGCGGCCAGCCGAAGAGATGCTCTATATGGCGATGGAGGACTTTCGCGTCGATGTGGTTGTCGGCAAAGGGCCTGGCGCGACGGCCATTCCGCTCGAGTTGGCACCCTTCACCCTGGTGGGTGCCACCACCCGAGCCGGCCTGCTGCCGGGTCCACTGCGCGACCGCTTCGGCTTCACCGGCCACATGGACTTCTACGAACCCGATGAGCTCCAACTGATCATCAGTCGTTCGTCGGATTTGCTCGGAGTTCCCATCGACGACGAGGCGGCGGCGGAAGTAGCCGGCCGGTCGCGCGGAACTCCGCGCATCGCGAACAGATTGCTCAGGCGCATGCGTGACTATGCGGAAGTGCACGGTGACGGTCGAATCACCTTCGACGTGGCCAGGTCAGCGCTTGAGTTGTACGACGTCGACGAGTTGGGTCTCGACCGTCTCGACAAAGCCGTCATGGGGGCCCTGCTCACCCGATTTGGCGGGGGACCCGTCGGGCTGAATACCCTCGCCGTGGCAGTCGCTGAGGAATCTGAGACGGTCGAGACGGTCAGTGAACCGTTCCTGGTTCGTCAGGGACTTCTGGTGCGCACACCGCGTGGCCGGGTGGCCACGCAGACGGCCTGGCAGCATTTTGGGGTGGCGCCGCCGCCCGGAGGCCAACCGACCATCTTCACCTGACGGGCTCACCGTTAGGATCGACGCCGTTACCCCTGGGAGGTACGTGTGCAGGAAATCTTGCCCTTGTTGTTCTTGGGCGCCGTCCTAATCGGCTTCTACTTGTTCATCATCCGGCCCGCGCAACGGCGTCAGAGGGAAGCGGCCGCTGTCGTGGCACGGTTGGAGGTCGGACAAGAGGTGATGACCACGGCGGGGATCTTCGGCACGTTGCGGGCGGTCGACTCCGAGACTGTCCTCATCGAGATCGCGCCGGGCACCGCAGTGAAGTACGCGAAGGTCGCTATTGCTCGCATCATCGACGACACGTCGGATCCGGCCATCAGTCTGGATGCCGACACCGACCGCGCCGGTGATGGCCGCGAGCCCAACGCCTGACCTCGATGGCACCTCCACGTCGATACCGACCCGGTCGGACGCTTCTCGTACTTGCGGTCCTCGTTATCGGGCTTTTCACCTGGGCCTTCTGGCCGGGGACTGATCACACTCCCCGACTCGGGTTGGATCTGCAGGGCGGCACGCAGGTAATCCTGGTGCCGCGCCCGATCGCCGATTCCGGCCCGGTCACAGACGTGGCACTCAAGCAGTCGGTCGAGATCATTCGCCAGCGGGTCAACGCCTTCGGTGTGGCGGAGGCTGAAGTCACCACCCAGGGAACCGGCGATGGTGCTGCCATCGTGGTGAGTGTTCCCGGGGTCAACCAGCAAGAGATCGCTGAGCAGATCAAACAGACCGCCCTGCTGGACTTTCGCGCGGTCTCAACCATCGTTGGCCCCGAGGCGCTGCCTGCGGAGGCCACCGACCCGGCAGCATCTCCGGAGGCCACGGATCCGGCGGCAGCTCCGGAGGCCACGGACCCGGCGGCAGCTCCGGAGGCCACGGACCCTGGTCCGCGACGCCCGCACCCGCCGAGACCCCGGCGGACGCCACGGCACCTGCCCCAGACCCGTCGCCAACCTCGACATCGGCGGAGCCGCTCTTGGGCCCGGTTGAGGGCGACAGTGCCACTGACCCCGTATTGATCGACGCACTGACGAACCTGGACTGCACGCTGCCGCAAAACCTCCAGGGCGGACGACCGGACAATCCCGACAAGTGGGTGGTGGCGTGCGACTCGGAAGGCACCGCGAAATACCTCCTTGAGCCCGCCTTCATCCGGGGCACCAACGTCACGAGTGCCCAAGCGAACCTGTCGCAGCAGGGGGGCGGCTGGCAGGTCGACCTGGAGTTCGACGATGAGGGCGCTACGGCCCTCGCCGATACTTCGAGCCTGCTGGTCTCACTGCCCCCGCCGCAGAACCAGTTCGGGATCGTGCTCGACGGCCTGGTGCAGTCGGCACCGGTCTTCCAGCAGGCGATCCTCGGCGGCCAGGCTCAGATCTCGGGCAACTTCACCATCGACACGGCCCAGAACCTGGCCAACATCCTGCGCTACGGGGCGCTGCCCGTCACGCTCGACGTGGCGGAAGTGACCACTGTCTCGCCCACGCTGGGTAGTGATCAACTGCGCGCCGGAGTGCTCGCGGGCCTGCTCGGACTGGTGCTCGTGGGCGGCTACCTGTTGCTCTACTACCGCGCGCTGGGACTGGTCGCCGTCTTCTCCCTGATACTCGCCGGCGTTATCACCTATGCCGTCTTCGTGGTGCTGAGCCGGACCATCGGGCTGGCACTGACGTTGGCCGGGGTGGCCGGTGCGATCGTTGCCATCGGTGTCACCGCAGACTCGTTCATCGTCTACTTCGAGCGCATCCGGGATGAGATTCGCGACGGTCGGTCGCTTCGATCCGCGGCGGAGACCGGCTGGGTGCGAGCCCGAAACACCATCTTGGCTGCCGACTTCGTCTCACTGCTCGCGGCAGCGATCCTCTATTCGGTGTCGGTGGGCAACGTGCGCGGGTTCGCATTCGTGCTGGGTCTCACCACCCTGATCGACGTGCTGGTCGCGTTCATGTTCACCAGACCGCTCGTGTCGGTGTTCGCGCGCACCGCCTGGTTCAACGCAGGCGGACCCCTCACCGGAGTGAGTCCCAAGCGTCTTGGCGTGAAGCCGGAGTTGATTATGGAGCGCGATTCTGCTGAGGACTTGAAGTCGATCTCGCAACCCGCCACGGCCGGAAAGGGGGCTGACGGTGTCTAAGGTCGGCAACTTCACCAACAAGCTCTACCGCGGCGAGGTGTCGTATGACATCGTCGGGCGCACCAAGGTCTGGTACATCGTCTCCGCTGCAATCCTGGTGCTGGCCGTCGTCGGCCTTTTTGGTCGTGGTCTCAACCTGGGCATCGAATTCCGCGGTGGCGCCGAATTCGTGACGCCCGCCGACACCTGCACCTCCCAGGATGTGCGCGAAGTCGCGGAGGCCGAGGGCGCTAGCGAAATCATCACCCAAGATCTGGGCGACAACCGGGTGCGGCTGCAAACAGAGGCCCTGACGGCCGAGGAGAGTGCCTCAATGGTGGCGGCCGTGGCCGACGCCTGCGGTACCACAGTGGACGAAATCAAGGTTCAGTTGGTCGGCCCCACCTGGGGTGGCGAGATCACGAAGAAGGCGCTGACCGGGCTCGTGGTCTTCCTCATCGCCGTGGTGATCTTCCTCTCGCTGTACTTCGAATGGCGCATGGCGGTCGCTGCCATGGTCGCGCTGCTGCATGACGTCGTCATCACGGTGGGCATCTATGCCCTGGTGGGGTTCGAAGTGACGCCGGCCACCGTGATCGGTGTGCTCACGATCCTCGGCTATTCGCTGTACGACACGGTAGTGGTGTTCGACAAAGTGAAGGAGAACACCAAGGACATCGTGGGCCAAAGCCGGATGACTTACAGCGAGGCGGCCAACCTGGCGCTGAATCAGACTCTCGTCCGCTCGATCAACACATCGATCGTTGCCCTGCTGCCGGTCGCGGCGATTCTATTCGTGGGAGTGGGCCTGCTGGGTGCCGGAACCTTGAAGGACCTGGCATTGGCCCTCTTCATCGGTTTGATTGCCGGCACGTACTCGTCGGTTTTCGTGGCGACACCTCTGCTGTGCCAGCTCAAGGAGCGCCAACCGCAGATCAAGGCACTCCACTCTCGAGTGATGGCTCGTCGCTCCACGGGGAACCGCGGAGCCGGGGTGGCCACCGTCGGGGCCGGCGGTGCCGCCGCCGGAGCGGCGGCAGGTGTGGCAACCGCCACCGCGCGCAAGGAGCGTCCGCACCGTCAGACGGGCCCCCGGAACCAGCCCAAGCGCACTCCCAGGAGTAAGCGAGGCTGATTCGGGCCGCTGCCACTACACTTGCACCACCTGTGATGTGAGGAGGCGGCGATGACCAACGAAGCTGTTGCTGCGCCTTCAGGCGAGGGGTTCAGCCCCCAGGCGCCCACAAGTCGGCGCCGACTCTCACGCTTCGGCCGGCTGGGAGTCAACCGCCACAGTGACCCAATGCTCGAGCCGGTGCGGCGTGGCCTGAAGCAATTCCACCCACGCTGCGATTGGGATTCGGTGGAGCGTGCCTACGAGGTGGCCGCCTACTATCACCGCGACCAACGTCGGCGTAGCGGCGATCCCTACATCACCCACCCGGTTGCTGTGGCGACCATCCTCGCCGAACTGGGCATGACCACCTCGACGATCGTGGCGGCCCTTCTGCACGACACGGTGGAGGACACCGACTACACCTTGGAGATGCTCACCGCGGACTTCGGCGAGGAAGTGGCCGCTCTGGTCGACGGTGTCACCAAGTTGGACAAGGTCAAGTACGGCTCCTCCAGCGCAGCGGAAACCGTCCGCAAGATGGTCGTGGCGATGGCCCGCGACATTCGGGTGCTGGTGGTCAAACTCGCCGACCGCCTGCACAACATGCGCACCCTTGGTGCCATGCCGGCTCACAAGCGCGAGAGCAAGGCCCGCGAGACCCTTGAGATCTACGCACCGCTGGCTCACCGCCTCGGAATGAACACCATCAAGTGGGAACTCGAGGATCTTTCGTTCGCGACGCTCTACCCCAAACTCTTCGAAGAGATCTCGGTGATGGTCACCGAACGCGCTCCCGGTCGCGAGGAGTACCTCAGCCGCGTCATCAGCGCTGTCGAAGAGGACGTCCGCAAAGCGAAGATCCGGGCAGCCGTCACCGGCCGACCAAAGCACTTCTATTCGATCTACCAGAAGATGATCGTGCGCGGCCGCGACTTCGCGGAGATCTACGACTTGGTGGGTGTGCGGATCCTGGTGGACTCGGTGCGCGACTGCTATGCGGTGCTCGGCATCCTGCACTCGCGTTTCGCCCCTGTTCCTGGCAGGTTCAAGGACTACATCGCAATGCCGAAGTTCACCATGTACCAGTCACTGCACACGACGGTGATCGGCCCCGACGGCAAGCCGGTCGAGATGCAGATCCGCACCCACGACATGCACCGCACCGCTGAGTTCGGCGTGGCTGCCCACTGGCGGTACAAGCAAGACGACGTCGGCGGAAAGCAGGGTCCCGACGACTTCGGCTGGTTGCGACAACTGCTCGAGTGGCAGCGTGAGGTGGATGATCCCGACGAGTTCCTCGAGGGCCTCAGCTACGAACTCGGAAACACCGAAACCTACGTGTTCACCCCGCGTGGCGACGTCATCGCGCTGCCCACTCGCTCTACCCCGGTTGACTTCGCCTACGCGGTGCACACCGAAGTCGGGCATCGGTGTGTCGGCGCCAAAGTGAACGGCAAATTGGTCCCGTTGGAGAGCGAACTGGGTAACGGCGACGTGGTGGAGATCTTCACGGCCAAATCCGACAGCGCGGGGCCGAGCCAGGACTGGTTGCGATTCGTCGCGTCGAGCCGCGCGAGGAGCAAGATCCGGGCTTGGTACTCCAAGGAACGCCGCGAGGAGGCAGTGGACAAGGGAAGGGAAGCCCTGATCCGCGGTCTGCGCCGCAACAGCATGGGGGTGGCGCGCACGGTGGACGGGCCCGAATTGGGTGCCATCGCAAGCGACATGCACTACCAGGACATCTCCGCGCTGTTCCGCGCCATCGGCGATCACCACGTTTCTGTCGAGACCGTCATCGAGCGGTTGATCGCCTCACGTGGGGGCATCGAGGCGGCTCGCGATGATGCCGCGGAAGCCCTCAACCCGGTCAACCTGCAACGGCGCAGCGCGACGGCGTCGGTCAACGGCAATGTCGGCGTGAACGTCGATGGCAGCAACGACGTGTGGGTCAAACTCGCCAAGTGCTGCACCCCGGTGCCAGGCGACGACATTGTGGGATTCGTGACCAGGGGTCACGGGGTTTCGGTGCATCGAAGCGACTGTGGCAATCTGCCTGAACTCGAGGCCCAGCCGCAACGCTTTGTTGCGGTGCACTGGGCGCCGACGGCCAACACCGCCTTCCTGGTGAACATCTCGGTGGAAGGACTCGACCGGGCTGGTCTGCTCTCCGACATCACCCGGGCACTGTCCGAGCAGCATGTCAACATCCTGTCGGCGACCGTGTCCACCAGCAAGGACCGAGTGGCTACCTCGCGCTTTACGTTCGAGATGGCCGACCCGCAGCACCTGGGAGCGGTGTTGGCCGCCATCCGCAACGTGTCGGGGGTCTACGACACCTATCGCGTTTAACTCCCGTCGTTCCAGATCGGGTATGCCCGGACGACGGGAGTCAGGCGTATTTCTTCGCCGCTGCGAGAAGTTCCTCTTGCGCCCGCAACTCTTCCTCCACCTCGGAGGTGTCGCCGCCGGCTGCCTGGACGGATGCCAGTTGCTGCTGCAACTTCGCCACCGACTGCTCATACAGCGTCACCATCATCTGCGCGCGCGCGTTGCGTTCCGGATCGGACTTGCGCCACTGATCCTGCTCCGCGGCCTTGATTGCATCGTCGACTTTGTGCATGCGAGCGTCGAGTTTGGGCTTGTCCGCGCGGGGGACGTAGCCGATTGAGGCAAATGTGCCCTGCAGTTCCCGAAAGCGCCGTCGTGCGGTCTTGTGATCCTTCACCGGCAGCAGCGCTTCGGCCTTGGCCACCACCTCGCGCTTGGCCTTGAGGTTGGCGTGCCACTCCTCGTCGCGGGAGTCCAACGCGGCCTTGCGTGCGGCAAAGAACTTGTCCTGCGCCTTGCGAAAGGCCTGCCACAGCTTGTCGTCATCGGGCTTGCCGGCGAATCCGGCCTTCTTCCAGCGGTCCATCAGATCCCGGTAGGCCCGCGAGGTGCCGTTCCAGTCCTGGGAGTCGGCGAGCGCCGCAGCCTCGGCGACCAGCTTCTCCTTGGCCTCCTTCGCCGCGCCGTGCTGCTTCTCGAGGGCTGCGAAGTGGCTACGCCGGGCCTTGTCGAAGGCCGAACGGGCGGCGCTGATGCGCTGCCACAACTCCTGCTCGGAACCGCGGTCGAAACGCGGAATGGTCTTCCACTCCTCCACTAGCAGGCGGTACTTCTCGGTGGTCTTGCGCCAGTCCTTCGAGGTGGCAAGTCCTTCCGCCTCAGCGACGATCGCATCACGCCGGGCTACCGCCTCGGTGCGGGCGGCCGCGCGCTCCTCGACCAGGGTTTCGCGACGCACTTCGATGAGGATCTCCAACTGGCGCACCCGATCCGCGAGACCGGCGAGGTCGCCGATGAACTTCGGGTCCAGCAGTGCAGCCCGCACCTTCTCCACGGTGCGCTGTGCCTCATCAGGTGACAGATTGCCCTCGGCCATGCGCTGGCCGGCGAGATCGACGTCCACAACGAGGTCGTCGAAGCGGCGCGCGAACATGCGCAGACCATCCTCGGCCGCACCTGCTGCCCACTGGCCCACGAACTGCTCGTTGCCGTCAGGCAGCGTCACGAACACGTTGCCCTCGGCGTCGATGCGTCCGAAGCGTTCCGAAGGAGAGGGTCCGTCTGCTCGGGCCGGGCGGTGCGCGGAGTCACTCGGCCGGGCGCGCCCGACCTGAGAGGGCAGCGGCGGTGGCGGCGGTGGTGGCTGCGCATGGGTCGGGTTGGAGTGATCGGACACGGCGGCATCCGGTTGCGGCTCCGCGGTGCCATCCACGCCTTCGAGGGTCTGTTCGTCCATCATCCCGCCCTGCTCGGTGACTCGGTCAGGCACTAGCCTAGGGCGCGTATGCACTGATCGGCGGAAGGAGTAGCCATGGAACGCGACGACCTTGGTGAGTTGATCGCGATGTCGGCGTCCGACGTTGAGGCCATGCCGTGGCAACAGATGGGTGAAGATCCGGGCGTAACGCAAAAGCTCCTGTGGCGTTCCGGCTCGGTGCGGCTTGGTTTGATGCGCATCGAACCGGGCAGCGAGAATCCGATTCACACGCACGCCACCGCCCAACACCACATCCTCGTCACGCAGGGGGAGGCGAGCATGCTGGGCAAGCGCATGTCGGCCGGTGCCTACATCTACGTGCCCCCCGGCGTGCCGCACGGTGTGACCGAGGTGGGCCCCGATGGCGTCACCTTCTTCTACACCTATCGCCCCGTGACGGGCTCTGAGCCGGAAGAACTGCAGGACCGAGGCCGTCACCCGGCGGTTTCGGACGCCCAAGCAGCCGTCGCCTTCTAGGCGCGAATCGGAGATACTCGTGTTCGTTTCCGGCTTCCCGGCCGGTCCCTGGGGCACCAACTGCTTCGTGGTGGCCGAGTCGGCTGGCTCCGAGTGCCTGATCATCGACCCAGGCATGGACGCCATGGCGCGCATCGATGAGATCGTCGCCGAGAATCGGCTCAAGGTGGCCGCGGTCGTCCTCACGCACGGCCACCTCGACCACACCTGGTCGGTGTTCGGGGTCTGCGAGTCCGCTGCCGTTCCCGCCTACATCCACTCCGATGATCGCGTGATGCTCGCCGACCCGGCGGTGGGCTTCTCACCGGACATGTTGGCGGCTGTGCGATCCATGACCGGGGGGCGTTTCGAGTTCGCTGAGCCCGACGACGTGAAGGAACTGCGCGACGGCGCCACTATCGACATCCTTGGCGTCAATCTCGGAGTGCGCCACGCCCCCGGACACACACCGGGTTCGGCGGTGTTCACCCATCCGGCCGGTGACGAACTGCCACCGCTGCTGTTCAGCGGCGACTTGCTCTTCGCGGGCAGCATCGGGCGCACCGACCTGCCCGGTGGTGACTCCGCCGCAATGATGCGGTCATTGACCACGGCGTTGGAGAACCTGGGCGACGAGACAGTGGTGCTGCCCGGGCACGGTCCACAAACGACGCTCGGCCGCGAGCGGCTGACGAATCCCTATCTGACCGGTCAGGCCTCGTTGTGAGCAGCGGTACCTTCCGCGCACCTAAGGGTGTCGCGGAGTACGTCGGCGACGATGCGGCAACCTTCGCCGCCGTTCAGGAAGCGCTGGTTGACGCTGCCCAGCGGGCTGGCTACACGCCGCTGGAACTGCCCATCTTCGAAGACACCACTCTGTTCGTGCGCGGGGTCGGCGAGAGCACCGACGTGGTCAGCAAGGAGATGTTCACCTTCACCGACCGGGGCGGTCGCTCTCTGACCCTGCGCCCGGAAGGGACCGCGGGTGCGATTCGGGCCATCATCGAACACGGGCTGGCCCGTGGTCAGCTTCCCGTGAAGGTGTTCTATGCGGGGCCCTTCTTTCGAGCCGAACGCCCGCAGGCAGGTCGCTATCGGCAATTCAGCCAGGTCGGCGTGGAAGCGGTCGGCAGCGACGATCCGGCGCTCGACGCCGAGGTCATCTCGGTGGCCGACGCTGGCTACCGCAACCTCGGACTGCGCAACTTCACCTTGCTTCTCAACTCATTGGGCTGCCGGGAATGCCGTCCCGCCTATCGCACCACGCTGGCCGGCTATCTGGCCGGATTCGACTTGGACGACGCCACCCGCGAACGCGCTCGACTCAACCCGCTGCGGGTGCTCGACGACAAGCGTGCCGAACTGGCGCAGATGATCGCGGCTGCTCCACTGCCGGTGGATCACCTGTGCGAGGAGTGCCAGCGGCACTACGACGACGTCCGGCGCTACCTGGCGGCGCTCGACGTTGAGTGGCAGGAGGCGCCGCGGTTGGTGCGCGGTCTGGACTACTACACCCGCACCACCTTCGAATTCAGCCACGAACAACTCGGTGCCCAGTCCGGCATCGGCGGCGGCGGGCGCTACGACGGGTTGATGGCTGACCTCGGCGGCCCCGACGTCGGCGGCATCGGCTTCGGTCTCGGAGTCGACCGGACGCTGCTGGCATGCAAGGCCGAAGGGCTGGCTCCCGGCGACGGGCCGCCCATCGACGTCTACGGCATCGCCCTGGGGGAGCAGGCGAAGTCGCGACTAGTCGCGCTACTCGGAGAATTGCGGCGGCGTGGGCTGCGCACCGACATGTCGTTCGGCTCGCGCGGACTGCGCGGCGCCATGAAAGGCGCCGACCGTTCCGGTGCTCCCTGGGTCATGCTCATCGGGGAGCGGGACCTGGTGCAGGGTGAGGTGACGCTGCGCGACCTGACGAGCGGGGACCAGTCGCAGTGGCCCGCCGACGACGCTGACGTACTGGTTCGGCGGATTGCCGCCGGGGAAGAGAGAAACAATGCTGCGCACCCGTGAGGTAGGTTCACTGCGGGCCGCCGACGCCGGCGAGACCGTGACGCTGGCCGGCTGGATAGCTCGGCGCCGAGATCATGGCGGTGTTGCCTTCCTCGACCTGCGCGACGCCTCGGGCGTGGTGCAGATCGTGGTGCGCGACGACGCCATGGCACACCACTCTGCGCAACGAATACTGCGTGCAGGTGACTGGCGAGGTGGCGCGTCGGCCCGCGGGGAACGAGAACATCCACGTGCCAACTGGCGAGGTGGAAGTGATCACCGACGAACTCATCGTGCTCAGCGAATCCGCGCCGTTGCCTTTCGCGTTGGATGAACACACGGAGGTGGGCGAGGACATCCGACTGCGCTACCGCTACCTGGATCTGCGCCGGGCGGAACCTGCACGCATCCTGCGCATGCGGTCCCGCGTCAACAAGGTGGCTCGCGACGTCCTCGATGGCGAGGATTTCGTCGAGGTCGAGACCCCCACGCTGACCCGATCCACACCGGAAGGCGCCAGGGACTTCCTGGTGCCCGTCCGGCTGCAACCGGGAAAGTGGTATGCACTGCCGCAGTCCCCGCAGTTGTTCAAGCAACTGCTCATGGTGGCTGGCATGGAGCGCTACTACCAGATCGCGCGGTGCTACCGCGACGAGGACTTCCGGGCCGACCGGCAGCCGGAATTCACCCAACTCGACATCGAGATGTCGTTCGTGGATTCGGCCGACGTGATGGAAGTGGGAGAGGACGTGGTCAAAGCACTGTGGTCGGACATCCTCGACCACGAGATCGGCGACATCGACCACATCACCTACGCCGACGCGATGGCGCGCTACGGCACCGACAAGCCCGACCTGCGCTTTGGCCTCGAACTCACCGACATGACGGACTACTTTGCCGACACCGGTTTCCGGGTGTTCCAAGCGCCGTACGTGGGCGCGGTGGTGATGCCCGGCGGCGGTGATCAACCGCGACGCGCCTTCGACGCGTGGCAGGAGTGGGCCAAACAGCGCGGTGCCCGCGGCCTGGCCTACGTGACCTTCACCCCCGACGGGCCCGCCGGCCCGGTCGCGAAGAACCTGTCGGAGTCCGAGCGTGCGGGGCTGATGGCCGCCGTGGGCGCACAGGTGGGCGACTGCGCCTTCTTCGCGGCTGGCAAACCCGCGGACGCGCGTGCGCTGCTCGGCGCGGCACGGCTGGAGATCGGACACCGCCTGGGCCTGATCGATCCCCACGAGTGGTCGTTTGTGTGGGTGGTGGATGCGCCCATGTTCGAGGAGATCGAACTGCCGAACGGCGGCAGTGGTTGGACGGCGGTGCATCACCCCTTCACGTCGCCGGCACCGCAGTGGCTGGACAGCTTCGATGCCGAACCCGCCGCCGCGCTGGCCAGTGCCTACGACCTCGTGTGCAACGGCAACGAGATCGGCGGGGGATCGGTTCGTATCCACCGTCGCGACATTCAGGAACGGGTGTTCTCGGTGCTCGGGTTGTCCGAGGAAGAGGTCACCGAGCAGTTCGGCTTCCTGCTGGAGGCGTTCAACTACGGTCCGCCGCCGCACGGGGGCATCGCCTTCGGCTGGGATCGGATTGCCATGCTGCTCGCCGGTGCCACATCCTTGCGAGAGGTCATCGCCTTCCCGAAGACTGGGGCGGGATTCGACCCGCTGACCTCGGCGCCGACGCCCATCACCGCCGCGCAACGCGCGGAGGCGGGCGTGGACGCGCAACCGGATGCCGACTCAGAAGTAGTCTGACACTCCTAAGCCCGGCTCCGCGGAGGTTCGCAATGGCACGAATGGTGTGGGTCGCGATTGGCGCGGCGGGAGGAATCTACGCCTACAAGAAGGTCTCGAGGGTGGTCGAAGACGCCCGTGGGCGCACCTTGGTGGGAAACGTGAACGCAGCCACTGCGACGGCGAATTCGCTGGTCGCGCGGACCAAGGGACTGGTGGCGGCGGCGACTCATCCGCACGAGGCGGATGCCACGGATGAGAGTGGCAACGGAGCGGCGCTGCCCGCACCGGTTGCCAGTAGGCTGCGGGCATGGATTCCGCCGAGATCAGACGACGCTTCCTCGAGTTCTTCACCGACCGGGGGCACACGCCCGTCCCCAGCGCCTCACTGATCCTCGACGACCCGACGCTACTGTTCGTCAACGCGGGAATGGTGCCCTTCAAGCCCTACTTCCTGGGCGAGGCCGTTCCTCCCTATGGGCGGGCCACCAGCGTGCAAAAGGTGGTGCGCACCCTCGACATCGAGGAGGTCGGCAAGACCACCCGGCATGCGTCGTTCTTCCAGATGTGTGGCAACTTCTCATTCGGCGACTACTTCAAGGCCAAGGCGATCCCGTTGGCCTGGGAGTTGCTCACCAGCCCGGTCGACGAGGGCGGCTACGGCCTGCCCGGCGAAAAGTTGTGGGTGACGGTCTACGACGATGACGACGAAGCCGCGGAACTGTGGCAGAACCTGGTGGGTTTGCCGCCGGAGCGCATTCAGCGCCGGGGGATGGACGACAACTTCTGGTCGATGGGTGTGCCGGGCCCGTGCGGGCCCTGCTCGGAGATCTACTACGACCGTGGCCCCGAGTACGGCCGTGAAGGCGGACCGGTCGCCGACGAGGACCGCTATCTCGAGGTGTGGAACCTGGTCTTCATGCAGTTCGCACGCGGTTCGGGCACCTCGAAGAACGACTTTGAGATTCTGGGTGACCTGCCTGCGAAGAACATCGACACCGGCCTGGGACTCGAGCGCATGGCGGCGATCCTCCAAGGGGTCGACAACATCTACGAAATCGACACCAGTCGCGCGGTGCTCGACATCGCAGTCGAAATCACCGGCAAGACCTATGGCGCACGGGAGCAGGACGACGTCGCGCTGCGCGTCGTCACCGACCACACCCGCACCTGCACCTTCCTCATCGCCGACGGCGTGCTGCCGGGAAACGAGGGGCGGGGCTACGTGCTGCGGCGACTGCTGCGTCGAGTCGTGCGCAACATGCGTCTGCTGGGCGCAAGCGGACCTACCGTCGCGCGGCTCGTCAACGGTGTGATCGATTCGATGGCGCCGCAGTACCCCGAACTGGCCACGGATCGGGAACGGCTGGTGTCGGTGGCCGTGGGTGAGGAGAGCGCCTTCCTCGACACCCTGGCCAAGGGGGAGAACCTCTTCGACGCCGCTGTGGCGAGGTTGCGCTCGAAGGGTGCGACGTCGCTCCCCGGCCCGGATGCGTTCGCCTTGCACGATACCTACGGCTTCCCGATCGACCTGACCATGGAGATGGCGGCCGAAGTCGGGCTCGATGTGGACCGTGATGGATTCACCCGCCTGATGGCCGAACAGCGTGAGCGCGCCAAGGCCGACGCCCGTGCTCGAAAGGCGGGACTGACCTCCACCACCGTGTATCGCGAGATCATGGAGGTCGGCGGCACCACCGACTTCACCGGCTACCGCGAGGTCGCCAGCGGCGCGAGCGTGGCCGGCATCGTGCGCGACGGCGAATCCGTCCCCGTGGCGGTCGAAGGGCAGACCGTCGAGATTGTGCTGGATCGGAGTCCGTTCTACGCCGAATCGGGCGGCCAGTTGGGCGATCACGGAATCATCGAGCTTGCCGACGGCGCCCGCGTCGAGGTGTTCGACGTGCAGACGCCCGTGCCCGGACTGTGGGTGCATCGAGGGCGGGTCACGAACGGCGCCGTGGAGCGCGGTGCCGCCGCAGTGGGCACCATCGACATGGAGCGGCGGCGCGCCATCTCACGTGCCCACACCGCCACGCACGTGATTCACAAGGCCTTCCGCGAGCGGTTGGGTGAGACCGCCACCCAGATGGGTTCGGAGAATGCGCCGGGCCGGTTGAGGTTTGACTTCCCGTCGACCGGGCCGGTGCCCACCGATGTGCTGGCCGAGGTCGAGGCGCGCGTCAACGAGGTGCTGCTCGACGATCTGCCCGTGTTCGCCCAGCAGATGAAGATCGACCAGGCCCGGGCGATGGGTGCCATGGCGCTGTTCGGTGAGAAGTACGGCGACCAGGTGCGCGTCATCAGCATCGGCGATTGGGCGCACGAACTGTGCGGCGGCACCCACGCGCTGCGATCAGGTCAACTCGGAGTGGTGTCGTTCCTGTCCGAGGGGTCGATCGGCGCCGGGGTGAGGCGTCTGGAAGCCCTCGTGGGCACCGATGCCTACCGTTTCCTCGCCCGGGAGCATTCACTCGTGACCCAACTGACGGAGTTGGTGAAGACTCGATCGGAGGACTTGCCAGCCCGGATCGAGAGCTTGATGGTGAAGCTCAAGGAGGCTGAGAAGGAGATCACCCGCTTCAAGAGTGCGCAGATGTCCGCGAACCTCGAAGGCATTTTGGGCAGCGGTGTCGACATCGGCGACGTCCGGTTGTGGACCTTCACCGTACCGGCCGGCATGGTGGCGCGTGACTTGCGCGAAATCGTGCTCAAGGCCAAAGGGATGACGAGGACCGACATACCGGTTGCCATCGTCGGGGCTGCCGTCACCGACGACAAAGTTGCCTTGGTGGCCGCCGCGAACGACCGTGCCCAGCAGCGTGGTTTGGCAGCGAAGGATCTCCTTGCGGTGGCGCTGCCCAGCGTGCAAGGCCGTGGCGGGGGGAAGGACGATGTGGCGCAGGGCGGTGGCAGCCATCCCGAGGGGTTGAATCAGGCGTTCGCCGACGTGGTGAGCAGAGTCGAGGCGTGTGTCGCCGAGTCATGACCTTCCGACGAGGTGTGCGCATCGGCGTCGACGTGGGGTCGGTGCGCATCGGCCTGGCCACGTGCGATCCCGATGGCATCCTCGCCACTCCGCTGCCCGCCATCCGCCGCGGTACGGCCGATCTGGCGGCCATTGCCGCAGTCGCCGACGAGTATGCGGCGCTCGAAGTGGTCGTGGGCCTGCCGGTTGCACTCGACGGCACCGAGAAACTGGCTGCGACCTCCGTCACAGAGTTCGCCACGGCGCTGGCTCAGGGGTTGGGGGTACCTGTCAGACTTGTCGACGAGAGGTTGTCAACGGCGGCTGCCCAGCGCAGACTGCATAGTGCGGGGCGCGACACGCGGAGCAGCAGAAGCGTCATAGACAGCGCTGCAGCGACTCTAATAGTGCAAAGCGCCGTGGACTATGAGAAAAGCACGGGAAACCCTCCCGGGAGGATGGTCGTCAATCCATGAGCAATGTCGGACTACCAATGCGGCCGGCACCGCAATCGTCGAACGGGCGCCGGAAGCAGCGACGGCCGCATCAGCGACGCAGCGGAGCATTCCCCTTCCTGGTCATGGGCATGGTCGGCCTCGGCATCGTCGCGCTGGTGGCAGGATTCCTCGCTCCTGGATTCCTCTCCGGCCCGCCGGTTGCGGACTACCAGGGGGAGGGCACCGGTTCGGTGACCGTGGTAGTCAACCCGGGCGACACCCTCTACGACGTTGCACTTGAGTTGACCAACAACGGGGTGACAGCAAGCGCAACCGCCTTCACCCGCGCGGCGGCTGACAACGAGGCGGCCACCGGCCTGCAGCCGGGCACCTACACGCTGCGCGAGCAGATGAGCGGCGCCTCGGCTTTGGCGCTGATCCTCGACCCGGCATCCAAGTTGGTGTCCGCCTTCACTATCCCGGAAGGTGCACGACTGACGCGGGTCATTGCCATCGCTTCGGAGGCCACGGGCATTCCCGTCGAGGAGTTTCAAGCGGTGGCGGCCAACCCGGCAGAGTTGAATCTGCCGGCGTACGCAAGCGGCAACCCCGAGGGGTTCCTCTATCCGGCGCGCTACGAGTTCCAGCCGGATTCCACAGCACTCAGCCTGATGCAGCAGATGGTGGCCAAGTTCAACGAAGTGGCCACCGCGATCAACCTCGAGGGGGAGGCCGCGGCACAGGGGCGCGATCCCTACGACGTCGTGATCACGGCCAGCCTGGTGGAAGCAGAGGGCGGTGCCGAAGACTTCGGCAAGGTGGCCCGGGTGGTTCTCAATCGCGAGGAGCAGGGCATGCCGCTGCAGTTCGACTCGACCTCGAACTATGCCAGTGACTCGTCGAACATCCAGTTGTCCGAGGAGCAATTGGCCGAGGACACCCCCTACAACTCCTACCTTTACTCCGGACTCCCGCCCACACCGATCAACCAGCCGGGCGAAGCGGCGTTGAAGGCGTCGCTCTTCCCGGACGAGGGCAACTGGATCTTCTTCGTGTCCGTGGATCCGGACAAGAAGATCACCAAGTTCACCGACGACTACGACGAGTTCCTCGGTTTCGTCGACGAACTCAACGCCTACCTCGCGACGCGGCCGCCGCAACCCGGCGAGTAGTTGGCGATGGTCGGCCCGCGGCGGGCCGCAGTGCTGGGATCGCCCATCCGGCACAGCAAGTCGCCGGCTCTGCACAAAGCCGCCTACCGGGCAGCCGGGCACGGGGACTGGAGTTACGACGCCATCGAGTCGACCTGTGGCGATCTGGCTGAGCGCGTGGCCGAGATGGGCCCGGAGTGGCTGGGGTTGTCGCTGACGATGCCCTGCAAGGACGCGGGGTTGCGCGTGGCGGACGAAGTCGATCCGGTCGCGCTGGCCACCGGTGCGGTGAACACGCTCGTGTTCGCCGACCGCGGAGACCATGCGGTAAGGGGCTACAACACCGACGTCGATGGCATCGTCGCCGCATTGCACGAGGCGGAGGTTGCGGCCGCAGATCGGGTGGCCGTGCTTGGGGCGGGGGCGACGGCGCGTTCGGCGGTGGCCGCGGCGTACCGATTGGGTGCGGGCGACGTCGATGTCTACGCGAGGCGTCCCGCGCCTGCGCTTGAGGTGGCGGCGTTGGCGGCCGACTACGGGCTTGGGGGTCGAGCCCGGCCGTGGTCGCAGGTGCGCCGATGCATCGAAGCGGACGTGGTGATCGCCACGGCACCGGCCGGTGCGGCTGACCCGTTGGCCGCGTCACTCGCCGAATCTTCCTCCAACGCGGTCCTGCTTGATGTGGTCTACGCGAACTGGCCCACCCCGCTTGCTGCGTCGTGGCCGGGACCGGTCACCGTGTCGGGTTTGTCGATGCTGTTGTGGCAGGCGGTGGAGCAGGTGCGGCTGATGGCCGGATTCTCTCCCGATGTGGCGGCAATGAAGGCTGCGGTTGATCTTTAGCGGCATCGGGTCGGCCATGATGGGTGCATGGCACAGTTAGCCGACTACTTGCTGGCGAATCGCCTCGTCGCGCCGAGCGACCTCGATGCGGCTTCGGCGGAGAGCCGGGCGCAAGGTCGCACTGTGGGGCAGGTCCTCGTCGACCGAGGCATTCTGCCGGAGTCAACCTTGGTGAAATTCGTCGCCTCGCAGTTGGGTATGCCGTTCTACGAGCTCGCCGAGGTTTCAGTGGATGGCTCCGCCCTCGCCCTCGTGCCGGGGAGCATGTGTCGACGCTACGCACTCTTTCCAGTCGGATTCTCAGGTGAGACGCTGCGCATCGCGATGGCCGACCCCTCCAACGTGGTGGCTCTCGACGACCTTCGGTCGACCACTGGACGGGAGATCAAGGTGGGGGTCGCCACCCGCAACGACATCATCGCCGCGATCAACCGGCACTACCGGTCCGAAGGCGAACTCGGCGACATCAGTCTGGCGATCGACGCCGAGGAAGAGGAGATCGAGGACCTCGCCAACGTTCGGCAGATCAGTGACGAGGCGCCCATCGTCAAGTACGTGAACTTGCTCATCACACAGGCCATCAACGACCGGGCCAGCGACATCCACCTCGAACCAACAGAGACGGACCTGCGGGTGAGGTTCCGCATCGACGGGGTGCTGCACGAAGTGATGCATTCGCCCAAGTCGATTCAGTCCGGAGTCATCAGCCGCCTGAAGATCATGTGCGAGATGAACATCGCCGAGCGGCGCATCCCGCAGGACGGCCGACTCACCGTCAACGTGCCCGGCGGCAAGGTGGACTTGCGCGTGGCCACACTGCCGACGGTCTGGGGCGAGAAGGTGGTGATGCGGATCCTGGACAACTCCACCGCGATGCTCGACCTCGCCCAACTCGGTTTCAGCACCGGCAACTATCAGCGGTTCAGCGAGAGTTTCACCAAGCCGTACGGGATGTTGCTCGTGGTCGGGCCCACCGGTTCGGGTAAGTCCACCACCCTGTACGCCACGCTGAACATCCTGAACAAGCCAGAGGTCAACATCATCACGGTTGAGGATCCGGTGGAGTATCGCCTCGCGGGCATCAACCAGGTGCAGACCCACGTCAAGGCGGGCCTGACCTTCGCCGCCGCCCTGCGCAGCATCCTGCGCTCGGACCCGGACATCGTGCTCATCGGTGAGGTGCGTGACTACGAAACGGCGCAGATCGCGGTTGAATCCGCGCTCACGGGTCACCTGGTGCTGACGACTCTGCACACCAACGATGCCCCCAGCGCGGTGACGCGGTTGGTCGAGATGGGCATCGAGCCTTTCCTCGTCGGTTCCGCCGTCGACTGCGTGCTGGCCCAACGGCTCGCCCGTCGGCTATGCACCAAGTGTCGGCGGGAGTACACCCCGGTGCCGGAGGTGCTCGAAGCCGCGAGATTCCCCTGGCGCGAAGGCGAGCCGTTGCCCACCTTGTACGAGCCCGTCGGGTGTTCCCACTGCTCGCGCACGGGCTACCGCGGTCGACTGGCGTTGCACGAGATCATGCCCGTGACGCCAGCAATCGAGCAACTGGCGGCCGCCCGCGCTTCCGCGAGCGAGGTCGAGCAGGTGGCGCGCGAGGAGGGAATGGTCAACTTGCGCGAGGACGGCATGGCCAAGGTTCTCACCGGTTTGACGAGTCTGGAGGAGGTGCTGCGCGTCGTGGTGTAGGTGCCGAGAGGGCTGGCCGGTAGGCAGAGTCACCTGCGACGTCCGCCCAACCGCGGCTTTCGGGAGTAGATTGGAACAAGTGCGCGCCATGACCACCGCAGTCCTGATACCGCTGAAGTGCGAGGTCGACGATGAGTGAGCAGCCTTGGGGTGCGCCGCCACCAGGGAATAGCCGGCGCTACGCGGGCTTTGGCCCGCCCTCAACGACCGCTCCGCCAGCCCCGCCCGGTCACCAGGGACGTCCCGGGCCGCCGCAACCGGCTGCACCGCCTCCATCGACGCAGCAACCGCCGCCACCCGCACCCACCGGCGCTTCGGCCCCGCCGGCCGATTGGGATTCACTGACCCGTGGCACCGAACAGACTGTGCGAACGGGTGACCTCTCCCTGACCGATGTGCTCGAGGAGATGCTGACCTTCAAGAGTTCGGACTTGCACCTGACCGCCGGTGCGCCGCCCACGATTCGGGTCAACGGCGAACTTCAACCCATGGAGGGCTACGCGGCGCTCACCGGCGCCGAGGTGCAGCGGGTGATGTATGCGGTGATGACTCAAGCGCAGCGGGAGCGGTTCGAGGAGGATCTGGAACTGGACTTCTCGTACGCGATCCCCGGGGTGTCCCGTTTCCGTGTGAACGTCTACAGGCAAAAGGACAACATCGGAGCGGCGTTCCGCGTGATTCCGATGGAGATCAAGCCGCTGTCGGAGTTGGGGATCCCTGCGGTGGCGGCAAATTTCGCCTCCCTGCCGCGCGGATTTGTGCTGGTGACGGGTCCCACCGGATCCGGCAAGTCGACAACGCTGGCCTCGCTGCTCGACTTGGCGAATCGATCTCGGCACGATCACATCATGACGGTGGAGGACCCGATCGAGTTTCTCCACGAGCACAAGATGTGCCTGGTGAATCAGCGAGAGGTGGGCACCGACACCACCTCGTTCGGGGAAGCGCTCAAGCACGTTTTGCGGCAAGACCCGGACATCATCCTCGTGGGCGAGATGCGCGACCTCGAGACCATCCAGGTCGCGCTCACCGCGGCCGAAACCGGACACCTCGTGTTCGCCACACTGCACACCCAGGATGCCGCTCAGACGGTGGACCGCATCATCGACGTGTTCCCGCCGCACCAGCAGCAGCAGATTCGCCAGCAACTCGCCGGCACCCTGCAGGGTGTGGTGTGCCAGACGCTGTGCCGCACCGCGGATGGTCGTGGTCGGGCGGTTGCGACCGAGGTCATGGTCGCCACGCCGGCTATTCGCAACCTCATCCGAGAGGGAAAGACGCACCAGATTTACTCGGCGATGCAGGCGGGCGCGTCCTACGGGATGCACACTTTGGACCAACACCTCGCAAGTCTGGTCAAAAGCAGGACGATCACCTATGAGGTCGGCGCTGAGAAGTGCCACCACGCAGAGGACTTCAACCGTCTGTGCGGGCGCGCGTAGCGCGGGGCACCGGGCACGGGTAGGAGAGTGAGCAGATGACGACGACGTTTGAGTACTCGGTCCGCAACCGGGACGGCAAGGTCACCAAGGGTCGCGTGGAGGGTGACTCCAAGGCCGTTGTGGCCGAGAAGCTCAAGGCGATGGGCTACACCCCGGTCGCGCTCGACGAGGTCAAGACCAGCGGACTCAACCGAGAGATCAGCTTCGGTGGTCAGAAGCGGGTGAAGCTCAAGGAGTTGGCCATCTTCTCCCGGCAGTTCTCCACCATGATCAACTCGGGCCTGTCGCTGTTGCGCTCCTTGAGCATCTTGGAGGAGCAGACCGAGAACTCCCGCCTCGCCTCGGTGGTCGGGAAGGTGCGCGTGGACGTCGAGGGCGGTGCCTCGCTCAGCGCGGCCATGGCCAAGCACCCGGACGTTTTCCCGCCGATCATGGTCCACATGACGCGGGCCGGTGAGGTGGGCGGTTTCCTGGATCAGGTGATGGCCCAGCTAGCGGCGAACTTCGAGGCCGAGGTTCGGTTGCGAGGAAAGATCAAGTCGGCGATGACCTACCCAGTCGTCGTGTTCGTCATGGCGAT
This sequence comes from uncultured Actinomycetes bacterium, assembly GCA_963752505.1. Taxonomy (GTDB): domain Bacteria; phylum Actinomycetota; class Actinomycetes; order S36-B12; family UBA10799; genus JACJWR01. Next base: position 75,170 of record CAVVYM010000006.1, on the reverse strand, counting down.
TCTGGCGATGACCGCCATGTTGTTGTTCATCGTCCCGGTGTTCGCGTCAATGTTCGAGAGCCTCGGTGGCGAGTTGCCGCTGCCCACCCAGATTCTCGTGTGGATGTCGAACACCCTAAAGATCCTGGCCCCGGTGATCGTGGTGCTATCGATGGTCTTCGTCTGGTGGTGGCGCCGGCATAAGCACGACCAGAAAGTGCGGGACTTTGTGGACCCGCTCAAACTCAAGGCTCCGGTGTTCGGACCGTTGGCCCAGAAGATCGCGATCTCGCGCTTCACCCGCAACCTCGGCACCATGGTCCACTCCGGGGTGCCCATTCTGCAGGCCCTCGATATCACCGGCCAGACCACGGGCAACGTGGTGATTGAGCGCGCGGTGGTTGACGTTCAGGACTCCGTGCGCCGCGGCGAGCCCCTGGCAAGGCCGCTGACCCACCACGCCGTGTTCCCGCCCATGGTGGTGCAGATGATGGCCGTCGGTGAGGACACAGGTGCATTGGACCTGATGCTGGGCAAGATCTCCGACTTCTACGACGCGGAAGTCGAGACCACGACGGAATCGTTGACGTCGTTGATCGAGCCCCTCATGATCGCCGTGGTAGGAGGGATGATCGGCGCGATGATCATCGCGCTGTACATGCCCATCTTCAAGGTCTTTGACCTGATTCAGTGACGCGTTGCACGCGACTTGGCCATCGCTGACCTGACCCCGCAGGTTGCCCACGACCGCCCTGACTTGGCGCAATGATCAACGCGGGCCCCAGTCGGGTCTCGGGAGATCAACGCGGACTCCAGGCAGGGCGCCGGTGAGATCACGCCGATTCTGAGCATCGTCACCGCCAACGGCGCAGGAGTCCCGTTCGTTCCGGCTACCGGCTTTCATTGCCACCAACCCCGAGTTGCGGCAGTTGGGCACCCGGGCAAAGCCCCTGGCCGGAATGGGTCGGAGAGCACGTGGCTTTGAGACCTTGAAGCACGAGAAGCTGGACTGCGAAATGGCCCGCTAGAAGCGCCGACGACAGGGCACCGTGGTCCACGCCGACCAAGGAACCCCATACCCGGCCTGCAGATTCTGCCACCGGCTGCGCGCCGCGCGCCTGCTCGGCTCGATGGATCGGGTCGCCTCCAGCGCCGATACCGCCCTCATCGAGTCGTTCTGGTCGACCATGCAACGCCAAGGGCTCGACCGGCAGAGCTGGTCCGCACGCGGGGAAGTGCCCTCGGCAGGCGGTTTCGAAAGGATCGAAGGTTGGTGCAAACCCCGACGACGCCACAGCATCCTCGGATCAAGACACGATGACCGCACCTCACATTGGCGACCCTGCCGGACTGCTTGGCGAGGCTCTTGCCGAAACCAGCCCGGATCTGATGCGCAGCCTGCTGTAGACGACGATCAGCGCCCTGTTGTCCACCGCTGCAGCGACCATCTCGCCGACATGGTTGAAGTTCGCAGCGGATACGACACCCTCCTCACGGCCGGCGCCCACGACGGCCTGAGCTAGCTTGAGTGGCTTCACCAGGAAAGGGAAGGCACCGCAGTCGCTCGCTGCCCGACCCCGCGGGGGCGGCAAGAAGTCTGCTCAGGCGATGTCTCGGCGCCGGAACCCCACGAAAGCGAGTGCGAGCAGCAGGGCCGCGATGATTGAGATCACTACCAAGCCACCGAACTGAGGATCAGCGGACTTCAGGTTGGGAATGTGCCACAAGGGCGAGATTCCCAGAGCCCAGTCAGGAAGCCTGAACGACGGGCCGAGCAGCGTGAGCCCGAATGTGGCGACGATTGCGACCCACGCTACGAGCCGCACCTTCGGGTTCGCGCCAACCGCAGCGAGGCCGATCCCGATCAGCAGCCACAGTGGCGGTATGGCTAGCGCCCCCTGGTGCAGCACTGCACCGACTGTCACCGGCTCGTCGGCAGCGGCGGCAATCAGTCCGATGACGAGGGTGGCCAGTATCAGCGCCGCGGCTGGGCTGAGCAGAGCCACCGCGGCATTGCTCAGTAGGTACCGGCTCCGGCTGAGTTCCCCTGCCAGCAGTGGCTCTACCCGATGCGCCACCTCTTCGGTGTGAATCCGATTCGCGATGCCCACCCCGTAGACGGCGGCCATCAGCGCGAGCAGGTTGATCAGCGTGATGAGGAGCCCAAAGGTGAGCGCGTCGTAGGTTGCGGCGCCTCCGGCCAAGAGTTGCGCGACAGCAGAATTCGTTTCTAGGACGTCGATCATCGTGGTGGAGAGCAGGCCGAACACACCGCCCACGATGACCAAGCCGATGGTCCATGAGGTGATGGCGCCCCGGTTGAGGCGGATCGAGAAGCCCCAAATGTGGGCCACAGCAGCGCCAGTCGCCGGCCCGGGCCTCGCCGGGATGATGCCTTGGCCGAAGTCACGTCGATTCTGCAGTTGGAAGGCGAGGATCACCAGGGCAGCGGTGAGGCCAAGGCAGGCCAGTAGCGGCCACCAATTGTTCTGCGTGCCCGGAGCCACGCGCTGAGTCCAACCTAGCGGCGAGAGCCACCCGGTCGACCCGTCCGGGTCTGCGGTGTCGGCGGCCCCGCGGAGCAGGAAGGCGCCTCCCAAGATTCCGATGGCAAGCGAACTCGCCGCCCGTGCATCCGAGGCCAGCTGCGCCGTGACGGCTGCCACTGCGGCGAACATGAAGCCGGAGGCGGTGAAGGTGGCACCCAGGCTGATTGACGAGGTGGCATCTCCACCGATCACCACCAAGCCAGTCGCAGCCACGACACCCACGGCGATCGAGGCGATCAACGCCATGGCGACGGCTACGGCCAGCCGAGTGGATCGCCCGACCACGCCGGAGGCGATGAGTTCCGCCTGACCGGAGTCCTCGTTTGCTCGACTGTTGCGGGTGACGATCAGGATTGCCATCAGCGAAACGAAGAAGCCACCGAGCGTCAGCGACCGCCAAGCAGTGAAGCCCTCCACTGAGCTGAGGTCCTGTGCCGGGCCGAAGATCAGGTTGAATGCGGGGTTCGCGCCGACTGAGGCGATGAACTCGGTCTGGGTTGCCGGGTCGCTGAAGAGGATGGTGTGGGCCAGGACCGACGACATCGCTAGCACGCTGACCCCGACGATCCAGGGCACGATGAGCCTGCCGTCATGATGCAGCGAGGCGACCAGCAGCGGGCGCACCCCGGTCAGCGGGCCGCCGCCTATTCGCTGGCGGGGTTGTGCCGGTGTGGTGGTCGGGGCGTTCATCCGACGTCGTCCGTTGCTGAGGGCTGCTCGTAGTGTCGGAGGAACAGCGTCTCCAGCGAGGGCGGCTCGACGGATATCGAGTCGATTTCAAGGCTGGCCAGGGCGGACATGACTTCGCCTACACGGTCGGCATCCACCGTCATCCGCAGGCGCGATCCATCGGCGCGGAAGTCATGCACCCCAGGCAACTGCGCGAGTCGATCTGCCGGTTGGGTGACCGCCGCAGTGATTGAGGTGCGCGCATGGGAACGCATCTGATCCAGCGTTCCGGTATCGACGATGCGACCGTCGCGGATGATGCTGATGCGATCCGCCAAAGCCTGAACCTCGGACATGATGTGGCTGGAGAGCAGGATGCTGCGGCCGCGGGACTTCTCGTAGGCGATTTCTTCCTGAAACACAATCTCCATCAGGGGATCGAGGCCCGATGTCGGCTCATCAAGGATGAGGAGTTCCACATCGGACGCCAGCGCCGCGACGAGGGCGACCTTCTGCCGGTTGCCCTTGGAATAGGTCCGGCTGCGCTTGCGCGGATCCAGTTCGAAACGTTCGAGCAGATCAGCCCGTCGGGTGACATCCAGCCCACCCCGCAGGTTGCCAAGCAGGTCGATCGCCTCACCGCCGGTCATACCCGGCCAAAGACTGACGTCCCCCGGGACGTAGGCCACCCTTCGGTGCAGCCGAACGGCGTCTCGCCATGGATCCTGGCCGAACAACTCGGCCTTCCCTGCATTCGCGCGCAACAGGCCGAGCAACACCCTGATCGTGGTTGACTTGCCCGCCCCATTGGGTCCCATGAATCCAAGGACCTCGCCCTGCTCAAGGTGCAGATCTAGGCCGTTGAGGGCCTTGAAGCCACCGAACGACTTGACCAAACCATCCGTCCGAATCACAGCGACCACCGATTCACCTCATGTTTCCCTACGGCGACAAGGTAAGGGTCAGGAGACATAGTGCAACAGTAGTGTTGCATAGTGCAACACTACTGTTGCACTATGCAATCAGAAGATTCAGTCAGAACGGATGCCTAGGATCACGGAATGGGTGGCCGCCAAATCGACCCGCGCGTCGAGCACACACGCCGAGTCGTCCTCCAGGCTGCTGCGGAGGTTGTGGCAGAGCGCGGGTTCGCCGACGCCTCGATCGACGCGATCGCGCAGCGCTCCGGTGTTGCTCGCTCCACCATTTATCGTCACTGGCCCGATCGGATGACGCTTTTGCTCGGGGCAGTTCGGTCACTGCTTCCGCCGCCGCAGGTGCCGACCGACGGCGATGCGCGAAGTATTCTGACCGCCCTTGCCACACAACTGAGCGAGATGCTTGCCGCCGAGCCGCTGGGATCCATCGTTGCGACGCTGATCGCTGAATCACACCGGGATCAGCGGCTGAACGAACTGAGGGAGAAGCTCTTTGGTCAGCGCGTGGTGGAGGTGGCCGAGGTTCTACGCGAGGCACTAGGGCGGGAGGAACTGCCCGCTGGGTTGCAGGTCGCGACCTTGGTCGACGACGTGTCGGCTCCGATTTTCTTCCACGCGTTGGCGATGCGGGCTCCGGTGGACGCAGCCTGGATCGAGGGCCGGGTGGATCAAGTGCTTGCGGCGGCTGGCCTCGCCTGACTTGCTGTCCCAGCGCGGGCCTTTCGATTCGCCGTCACTGCGGCGGGTCTGCCCCTCTTCGTTGGATACCCGAGGTTGGGGACGGTGCCTGCGAGCGCCGTGGCCGGGGATCGGCACTTTCGCCCGGCGGACCACCTCGGTCAGCCTGTCCAAGCCGGCAAGGTATGTCACGAGGTCGGGCTCGTCGGGGTTCGGAGAGGGCAGCTCGATGTCGCTGAGCATGTCTCCGACGATCACTACGCCAACGTCGTGGTCCTGGCAGGAAGTGGGCCGTCAGGAAGGACCCGCGCCAAACCAAACGAGAATGCCGCCGAACTTGGGAGCCTGAGAATGACCGCGGAACCGCACAACCGCCGCGCACAACTCACGGGCACGTCAGGCTCACGTCGGTCGTCGGTGGCGTCCAGTTCTGCGTTGGCGCTCGCCCCCCTTCGATTCGGTTGCGGCCATGACCGTCGGTAGCGGCCATGGCCGGCACCGATGTGGCCATCGAAGTCGCGGAGAGTGCGAGCCAAAGCGCGACGGTGGAGCATGCCAGCGATTACAGCGGCGTCAACTCCGCGAGACCACTCTGCTGCTCCCAGCGCGCCGCGAGTTCCAGTGCCCCATGGCACCGGCGCCGCGAACACCAGCCGAGGCACGGTGTGGACAAGTGGGTTCAATGCGAGCGCGCAACCAGACAGGACAGAGACGGACTGCTGGCAATTACCTAGTAGGAGACCGGCCCAAAATGGGGGCTTGGTAGGGTCATTGAAAAGGCAAAACCTAGGGGTCCATGGTGCTCATCGCGTTGCGCAAGACTGCGTTGCAGTTCGTGGTGCTGGTGGGTGTGGCAATCAGCGCGTTACTCGTCGGCCTGCTTCCTGTCACGATGGCATCAGCTAATGAGCTCAATCCCGCAGTGCCTGACGTTGGTGTGGCAACAGATCCGGACACTGAGGTGGCCGTGACGGATCCGCAGCCACCCGCGTCGCCGCCGTCGATCGCCATCGGGGTCGTCCCGGGAGTGCCAGTCGCCGACATCGCCGAAGGTGAACAAGCGGCGCTATCCCTGCGGTTGACCTGTGGGCCGCAGGCCGACTGTGTTGAGGCCGCCGCCAAGGTCACGGTCCCGTGGCCGCTGCAGCCAGTGTTGCCCGAGTTCCCAATTCCAGGTCTCGAGTACTCTTTCGACCCCGCGCTGTCGCAGGTGAATGTACGAGTGGTGCAACCGACAACGACGGGCGGGTCCGGCATCAATGCCGGCCAATGGTGGGACTTCGACGTCACCCTGAGGTTCCCACCAGACTCCGGGTCGATCGACGGGCAGCAAGTAGCCCTCGCACTGACCGCGGTTGCGGCCGGAGCGCCCGTCGGGACACCCGTTGAGGTCTACCCGACGTTGCGCGTGCCGCCCAAGCCCATTCCCACCGAACCCGCGCCGACCCCTGAAATGACGCCGCCACCGGGGTCCTCCGACGTTGCGCCGGAGGTCCCGCAGGACCCACCGGTGACCGCAGACCCTCCGCAGGGAGCACAAGAGGGATCCTCGGACCCTGCTATCGGTGAAGAAGATGCGTCCGCGGGTGAGGCCGCTCCTGAGACCGACGCGCGGTCACCGCCCGAGGCGAACGAGGATCCCGAAAAGAAGAGCGCGGCGTCTGCCGAATCGGCCTCGGTGATTGCCCCCCTTGCTGAAGCTGAAGTGAAGGTCGAGAAGCGCGCCAGCGTCTCCACCCTCCAGCCCGGCCAGGAACTTCAATACACGATCATCGGTACCTGTTCATCGCTTACGACTCCCTGCATCGACTTCACCCTGTCCGACACACTCCCGGCTGAACTCGACGTCACCAGCCTCCCGCAGAGCAACAACCAGCGCGACGTCACCTACGACAGCAACACCCGACTTCTCACCATCGTCTACAAGCTCCCCGTCACCGGCGGCACCGGCCTGCCCGCGGGATCATCACAGTCCGTGCCGATCGGCGTGCGGCTGCCTGCCCAAACCCCAGTGACCGATGGGCAGGAGATCCTCAACCGGGCTGAGGTATCGGCCGTAGGAGCGAATCCCCAACAGTCCGAGGTCACCATTGCGGCCGTCGTTCCCGTCGATCCGGAACCGATAGCCACCAAGTCCTGGAGCCCCGACACCGCCATCGCGCAATCCGGCGCCACCGCCGACATCGTGCTGGGCGTGCGCAACGCGTCCAGCAGTTCCACCGACGTCAGGCAGCTCATCGTCACGGATCAGACGCCGGCGACGTTCAACACTTTCGATCTGCAGTCCGTCGGACCCGTGCAGGCGTTCCCGCCAGGCACCGACCGAGTGATCGTGGAGGTGTGTTTCCCGCCAGTGGGCTCGCCTTGCGGAGACGGGGACTGGGTGTCGAGCCTCGAACAGGCAGGGCCGAACCTCGTTCCGCCGACGGGCAACCTTGACGCTGCGACCGGCGTTCGCTATCGGTTCGTTAATAGCACCGGCGCGGCGATCCCGTTCAGCCCCGACGCTGGCAGCGTGTCGACCACGGTCAAGTTGCGCGACACCAACCGAAGCACCGGCGACAAGATCGAGCCGGTACAGAAACTGACGGTGGACAACTGTGCCTCCCCGTCCCTGCTGCAGGCAAACGGTGAGTCGGCCACTGGGCCGAAGGCGTGCAGTCCGTTCTCTGTGTTGCCCAACGGGGTCGTCGTGGAGGGCAGCAAGACCATATTCCCCGACAACAACGGTTCCTTCCGCCGCAACGGCTTCGTCGTGGTGGGGCAGGACTCCGGGGTGTCGATGAAGATCACGGTGAAGAACGCATCGCAGGTGCCGGTGGGCACCCTGTCTGTGATCGAACCTGCGCCAGGATCCGGCGCCGAATTCGACAAGATCGACGTCACCAAGGGGCGGCTGATCTGGCCGCGTGGTGCCACCGACGCCACGATGACGGTGACCTGCCGTTCCGGCGCGGATCCGGCTCCGGTGTCGATCGCCAAGACCTCCGGCACCCAGGCGCTGCCCGACTTCGGCTGCGACCCAGGGGTCGCGCCGGCCAGCGTGCGGGTGGACTTCGCCTCCGCCGGTGGCGGTCTGCCGCCGGCCATCCCAGTCGGCGCCCAGGGTGCAGTCGAATTGCACGGCAACGCCGTTGGGGTCGATGCGACCGACGTCTCCGACGGGCTACGACAACTGCGCGGACCTCAAGGCCGGGATCCCCGGTGGGGCGAGCGAAGGGGCCGCCCAGCCCTGTGGCACCACGCCGGTGGCGAACCCGCAGCCTGGCGTCGGCGGTACCGTCAAGAACGACTTCGGGGTCCAGACGATCGTTCCCGGTCAGCCGAACCCGATGACGGTGCGATTCAAGAACACCGGCAACATTCCCGTCTCGAATGTGGTCATTGAGGACCCCCTCCAGAGCAGCATCGCGGATCCCTCGAACCCGTTCCAGTACGTCTACCTCGACAGCATCCGGCTGCCCGCGAATCCGGCGGCCACCCTGCAACTGTGGGATCCGCAGCGCACGGGCGGTGCCGGCTACGTCGACGTGACTCCGGGCTCGCCTGAATTCGAGGCCATCAAGAAGCGCGCCCTCGGCTTCCGCATCGTGGTGACGGGAAACCTCGCCCCGGGAGCGAGCTATCAGGCGCGCATGGAACTCATGCTGCGCGACAGCACCTCCGATCCCACCGGGCCGCCGCCGGATGGCACCACGTTCCGCAACTGCGCATACTTCGGGATCGGACAGGTGGACGCCAACAACCGTCGCTGCTCCAGCAGCGTCAAAGTTGTGCGCGACGGTGAGTATGCGTACGACCTCACAAAGCGGATTACCCCAGGCACCGTCATCCGTCCGCTGCCTGGAGTGCCGACCCAGACCGTGCAGGCCAACCACGCGATCCGCAACACCGGTGAGTTCGATCTCAAGGAGCTGCAGGTTGTCGACAAGGACTCGCAGTTCTTCAGCGCGGTGACCTTCGCCGGTGACGGAAGCAGGACCAACCGGATTCGGGTGAACTTCCCGGTCGGCGCTGATTCCGCAAGGGTGGATGTCTGCACCAGCGTCGCGGACTGCGCGGCCGACACATGGGTTGCCGGCACGGCGCAGAAGAGCACGACGCCCACCATCCCCAACGGAGTGACGCCGGCAGACGTGAAGGGTGTTCGCGTCACCTTCACCAATAGCCGGGGTGCCCCGCTGCTGCCCAGCACCAACCAGCCCAGTAGTTCCCAGTGCCCGGACGCGAACGTCTGCTTCAAGGCGCACGTCCGTGAGTTCCTTGATGGCACCACCACTCCGGTGCCGGACACGGTCGCCAACGTTGCCAACGGCTACGCCACGAAGCCGGACGGCGACCCGCTGCAGCCGACGCAGGCAAACGCCTCGTTCGGCGTCGTCGAAGGCAGCCCGCAACTGAACTTCAAGAAGGGCCCGAACAGTCGCATCGGCCCGGGGGAGAGCGCTCCGTTCACCCTGGAGGCGACCAACTCCGGCACCGGCCCCGTCAACAATGCGACGATCGTGGACCCGCTGCCCAAGGAACTGACCTTCGATCCAGTCATCGCCGGGGCGGCCCCTGGCCAGCCGTATGTAGTCGAGTACTCGTTGCCGACCGGCTATCCAACACCCACCGTCATCAATTTCACTGAAATCAAGGCTGGTCAGCCAGGCGCACCGGCCGACTGCACAGATCCGAATCGCGTATGTGCGCTGAAGTGGGAGTTCCCCGGATACGTGCTGCCCCCCGGTGGTGCCATCAAGGTGACCTTCAATGTGCAGCTGACCCCTGGTGATCTCGCCGGCCAAACCATTGTCAACACCGCCGGCGTCGCGGGGAGCACCGGAAGCGGCACCAACAACGTGCCGTGCAAGGCGGCCTCGGTGGTGGACAACCCCGACTACGGCCCGGGTACCTTCTGCACGGATCCGGGTGAGATCACCACCGTGGCCGGTGACGATTTCCAGTCGCAGAAGTGGATCAAGGCCGATCCGTCCCTCGGTTTCATCAACGGGGCCGGACAGAACGTCTCGGTTAACGACCCCGGTTGCCCCAGCTACTCCTTCGGGGGTGCCATCTACACGCGCTACCCCTGTGTGGCCCGAGTGCTGCCTGGTGGAACCATCGACTACCTCATCCGGGGTGTCAACAGCGGTACCAACCCCGCGAAGCAGATCATCGTGGTCGACGGGCTGCCGGTCGAGGGTGACAACGGTGTGATCCTCACCAACCAGGCCCGTGGCACCGAATGGGACAACCGCCCGCTGATGGCCACGCCGGTGCAGAACGCTGAGGGGTATTCGGGCGTCGTCACCGGGTACACCGACGCTGCCTACACCTCGCCCGCATTCTGCCGGGCGTCGCTGAACCCACCGGGTGCTGGCGATACCTGTCCACCGGGATCCTTCAGCGCGCCGTTCGGGCCGGCCGTCACCGGTTTCGAGACCAAGTTGACGTTCCCGGACGGCGACCTACTCAACCCTGGCGAGTCGTTCACTCTCACCTGGTCCATGACGGCTCCGCTGACCCTCACCACCCCACTGGCCGAGCCGGTTGCGTGGAACTCCTTTGGTCTGCGCCCGACATTCCGAACGGCCGGTGGTGGGCTCAACACCCTGCCCGCACTTGAACCGCTCAAGGTTGGCGTCGCCATGCCGCAGCAGACCTTCGAGGTGGTGAAGTCCGTCGTCGGGCTTCCCCCGGGTGTCCCGCTGGACCCCTTCACGATGCAGTACAGCTGCACGGTGAACGGAACCGAAGTGGCCCGCGGCATCTTCACCTTGACCGATCAACAGACGTGGACGTCGGACAAGCTGCCTGGGGGAGCGCAATGCCGGGTCTGGGAGGTCGACGCCCAGGGCGGCACCTCCAGCAACCTCGGCGAGTCGAATGCAGCCGTTGTCGACCTCGACGGCAGTCAAACTCCTGTGAACATCACCAACACATATGACACCGGTGAATTGGTGGTCGCGAAGGCCGTGATCTGGGACACCTCGCCACCCGTCCCGCTTGGCAAGTTCGACTTCCAGGTGACGTGTTCGTTCCCCACCTCCAGCGATGTGCTCCCGAGCTACCCGCGCACCTTCGCGCTTGCCGAAGGTGAAACGGAGACCCTCGCCGATCTGCCGGTCGGGGCGTCGTGCGTCCTCACCGAGACGAACACCCAAGGGGCCACCACCACGGTGATGGTGCCGTCCAACGCCTCGGCGGTGCAGGGCACGTCGGTGACGGTGGACGTGGAGAACATCTCCGGCGACCCCACCCGGGTGGACGTTCAGAACCTCTACGAGACCGGTGGTATCCAACTGGTGAAGGACCTCACCGGAACCGCCACCCAGTGGGCGCAAGGCCCCTACATCTTCGATGTGGAGTGTTTGGACCCGTCCCTGCCCGACCTCAACTACCAGGTGACGTTGCTGCCGAGGCAACTCACCACCACCATCAGCCCGATTCCGGCGGGCTATGTGTGCACCATCACCGAGTCCGACCGTGGGGATGCCCTGCAGTCGACCGTGACGCCCAGCCAGGTGACCATTCCTGCATATCCGATCTTCGGTCCCCCGCCGGGCCCGGTTGTGGTGTCCATCAGCAACGCGTATCAGGGCGCGTGGGTTGAGATCACCAAGAAAGTCAGCGGCGATGCCGCAGGGACCATGGCGGGTGCCGTGTTCGACATCCAGGTGCAGTGCGAACGCGACGTGCCTGGCGGTACCCAGACGTTTATCGACGAGACCCTGCAGTTGAAGGATGGCGAAACCGGAGCCGTGGGGAGGCTCGACAATCCGGCCGGGCCCGATCCCTATGTCGGTGAGTTGCCGCTGGATGCGCGTTGTTGGGCGACCGAAACGAACTCCGTCGGTGCCACGAGTGTGATCAACCCTCACCCCGAAGGCATCAAGTTGACGCTGGATCAGCCAGGTGAGTTCGAGTGGGACGTGGAGAACGTCTTCACCGGCGGCGGTGATGTCAAGGGTGCGATCCAGGTATCCAAGACCGTCACCGGTGGTGCGGCGCAATACGCCAGCGACTTCAAGTTCACGGCAGAATGCACCGTTGGCGGCTTCGCCATCCCGACCCAGACGATCACCGTCAGTCCGACGGGAACGTTGGTCGGATACTTCACCGGCATCCCTGTGGGCGCCGTGTGCGACATCACCGAGACCGATAACGGTGGCGCCAGCAGCACGGTGCCGGTCGACCTCGGAACCGTCACGGTGCCCGCGCAGGGAACGGCGGCAGTGACAGTTTCGGCGACGAACGACTTCCCCGCTGGCAGTGTCACCATCGGCAAGGTCACCGATGGTGATGCCGCTGCAGTGATGTCAGGAGCCGAGTACCTCATCAAGGTGACGTGTGAACGCGATCTGCCTGGCGGCGGGACCGAAGTGATCGTGGACTCCCAGCAGACGCTCCGCAACGGGGAGTCCGTGAAGCTGCCGGATCCACTCCCGATCGGAGCCCGTTGTTGGGCCGAGGAACTCGATTCCGTTGGTGCCACTCAGGTGGTGATCGATCACGATGTCAACAACAAGTTGACGGTGACAGCCGACCAACTGGACATCGCAATTTCAGTGACTAACGTCTACACACCCGGCGGCGACGCCAACGGCAGCATCCGAATCAGCAAGACGCTGACCGGGGCGGCGGCGGCGTACGCGCAGGGACCGTTCGTCTTCGAGACTTCGTGCACACTGGCTGGCTTCACGCTGCCGGTGCAGGTGACGACTCTCAACCCGAATGCGCTCGTGGGCTATGTGACGAACCTTCCGGTCGGGGCAGTGTGTGAGGTCGTGGAAGTCGATCAGGGATCGGCGACCGGCGTCGTGCCGAGATCGCTGGGTCAGGTCACCGTGCCGGCTAATGGTGTCCCCGCCGTCGGCGTCGCCGGATCTAATGACTTCCCGGCCGGCTCTGTGAGCGTGTCGAAGAAGGTGTCCGGCCTCGCGTCAGGGCAAATGGCCGGTGCCGAATTCACGCTCCAGGTCACTTGTGAGCGCGACATCGTCGGTAGTACGACACCTGAGGTGATTCTCGACGAGCAGGTCAAGATCACGGCTGACTCCACAGTTCTGGTGTCCGACACTCTGCCCATCGGTGCGCGCTGTTGGGCAGCCGAGACCGATAGCGTGGGCGCGGCCCGGGTGACAATCTCGAACGACGAAACGAACAAGGCCGTCGTTTCCGTCGCGACCCCTGATTTGGACATCTCCGCTACGAACGACTACCCGCCAGGCGGGGCAGGCAATACTGTCCGCAAGTCCGGCATCGAGATAACCAAGACACTGACCGGCAGCGCAGCCACCTACGCCAAGGGGCCGTTCGAGTTCGTGACTAACTGCTCAGTTGGCGGCTTCAACCTCAAGCCGTTCCGCACGGTGCTGGACGTGAATGCGTTGGTGGGGTACGTCAACCCCATCCCCGCTGGCGCCGAATGCACCGTCGTGGAGACCGCTGCCGGTTCCTCGGCCACAGTCGTGCCAGTAACCGTGGCCACGGTGACTGTGCCAGCCGAGGATCGTCCTGCCGTTCAGGTGGCTGCGGCGAATGACTTCCCGGGTCGGGAACTGACGGTCAGTAAAAAGGTCGTCGGCGATGGTTCCGGCAAGGGGCCGTTCGAGTTCCAGGTGACGTGTGAGGGGATTGACGTCAGTGGTGGATCGGCGAGCGCCCCGGCTCTGACCTTCACCCTGCGGGCCGATGAATCGAGGTCGTTGACGGTGCCCGTGGGTGCGACGTGCGCGGTTGTCGAGACTTCCAATGGCGGCGCGACCTCCGTGCTCGCCCAGCTCACACCGGCTGGAGGCTCCGCCGACTCGATCGCCATGGCTGAGGACCGAACCGTCGAATTCACCAACACCTTCCCGACCTCGAGCGGCGGGAAAACGACGGGTGGAGGCACGACCACGCCGCAGCCTCCGGCGGTGCAGCCGAACAACTCCCTGGCAGCTACCGGCGCCAACCTGACCGGATTGCTGCGATGGGGCCTTCTGCTCCTACTCGTGGGTGGCGCACTCTACCTCGGATCCCGGTGGCGGGCGAGCAACAACTAGTCGCAGGGGTCAGGCGGCCGTTCGCCCGCCGCACGCCCGCCGCACGCCAGCCGCGCGCCGCATGCCGCCCGCCGCATCTGCACAGGTTCGTCGCACTAGGAGTCCGATTTGGCGCTCTAGTGCGACAAACCTGTGCGCTCGCGGGACTGCGCTCGCGGGACTGCGGGGCGGGCGCGGGGCGGACTGCGGGGCGGGGCTCCGGAGCGGGACTGCGGCGGCGTCAGGCGGTGAGGTCGCGGCGCTGGAACCAGACGATGCCGACGCCGGTCAGCACCGCGGCGATGGCCAACGGCACGGCGGTGTCGAGCAGTCCGGGGGCGTTGGTCAGTGGGTTGGCGTTGATGAGCCAGTACCAAGGCGAAACGTCGCGTAGCCACGACAGCGACTGGGCTGCGCTACCCACCAACTGGGTGGCGAAGCCCAGTACGACGAACACCGTGGCGGCGGCGATGGCGGCGCCGCGGTTGCCGGTCGCGGCGCCCACCGCGAAGCCGAGACTTGCCTGCAGCATCACAAGCGCGAACGTTGCCACGCCGGCCGACCACACGCCCCACCAGGGCAGGCCCTTGTCGAGCCCCACCAGCGGCGAGGTCAAGGCCAGAACCGCGGTGCCGACAATGGTGACGATCGCCACCACCAGCCACATGCCCACAACACGGCCGACCGCCGCCGCCACCCGGGTGACCGGATTCGCCAGCAGCACCTCCAGCGTTCCCTCTGACTCCGAACCGGCGATGACCCAGGCCGCCAAGGCGATCGCGAGCACCAACAGCACGATTGGGAACATGTTCGAGTACAGCTGACTCATGAGGTAGCCCGAGGGGCTGGCGATGGAGTCTCCGGCGAGCCCGAAAGCATCCTGGAACGCCTCCGGCAGGGACTCGGCGTAGGCGTCGAGTTCCTCGCCGGTATCTCGGATACTCGGATACACAGCCACCATGAGCGCCACCAAAACCGCCATGCCGATCGAGTACCCGACAAGGCTGCGACGGCGTTCGGCCAGCATCTGCCTGGCGACCACGAGGATGGATGCAGCAGTCCCCAGATCTCGCCGACCTTGATCGTCAGGCATTGCCCTGCCCCCCTTCTGCGGAGTAGTAGCCGTAGAAGACGTCGTCCAGGTCATGCCGGCCGGTGTCAATCCTGGCGATGCCGTAGGGCGCGAGTGCAGCAAGTACCGCCGCCGAGCTCCCCGCCACGGTGAACGACGCTTTGACACCTTCCAGCGATACCAGCGTCACCCCGGCGCAGGATGCGAACAGGTCGGGCGGGGCGGGTGCCTCGAGTACCACGTCGATGGTCTGCACCGCTGCGGCACCGAGGTCAGCGGTCGTGCCCTCAGCTACCTTGACGCCCTGGCGCACGATGGTCACCGAATCGGCGATGTCCTCGACCTCGCTGAGGATGTGGCTGCTGAAGAGTACGGCGGCACCGTCGTCGCGCCGAGCGTCGATCAGTTGCAGCACCGTGCGCTGCGCCACCGGATCGAGACCTGAGGTGGGCTCGTCGAGCACCAATACGTCGGGGGAGTGCATGAGCGCCGCGACCACTCCGACTTTCTGGCGATTGCCCTTCGAGAGTTGGCCGAACTTGCGGGAGGTGTCCAGATCGAGGGTCGTCACGAGTCGAGTGATGTTGGCCGCCCAGCGACCGCCTCGCAGCTGGTCGAAGGATCGCAGCACGGTGCTGACTCGTTGATTCGACACCAGTCGGAAGTCGCCTGGCAGGTAACCGATGCGTGACCGGATAGCCGGTGTCCGCGGCGACTCACCCAGCACCGACACCGCGCCCCCGTCGGCGTTGAGGTAGCCCAGCAGGGTGCGCATGGCAGTGGTCTTGCCCGCCCCATTCTCGCCGAGCAAGCCCACTATCTCACCGGGTTGGACACCTATCGAGAACCCCGAAAGGGCCACCGTTGAGCCGTACTTCTTGGTGACGTCGGTCATTTCCAGTGCTGCCGTCATGCCTCCACGGTAGTACGGATTCGGATCAATCCGATCACGGGGAAGAGTCGTCTCACTACCCTCCGCAACACCGTGGCGTCAAGATCAACAAAGATGGTCAAATCTGCAACTTTCGACGGGAATCGGCCCCATCCGGTTGTACTTTCCACCCGCAACCGTGGCAACATGGGACGCGACGGTCCCGATTCGCCGCGCGCTTGGAAACCCCCCGCCCCTGCGCCAGCGAACGGGACCGTCACCTATTCCGCGCCGCCGGAGGAACTCGGCGCGGGCGGGGTTCGGGCAACGCGGGGCACCCCTGCGCCGACGGTTTATCAGCGCCGCTGGGCAATACGCCGGCTCGCCTCTCGAGCCTCGGCGACGATCTCCGCCTCGTTGGGCACGTGCCGCTCGTTCATAAGTATTTCGCCGTCGCACACGACGGTGGAGACCACGCTTGGATCGGCGCTGTACACCAGATTCGCCGTGAGGCTGTGGTCGCTCACCATCACGTGGTTGCTCAGGTCCACCAACATGAAGTCGGCCACCGCGCCGACTTCGACGATGCCGGCGTCGAGGCCGAACGCGGCCGCAGCCTCCCGTGTGGCGGCGCCCAGAATGTGGTCGCCCCGGCCGGCCAAGGGTGATCCGGCCTGTGACTTCGCCAGCAGGGCAGCGGTCTTCATCTCACCGAACATCGACAGGCTGTTGTTGCTCGCAGCACCGTCAGTTCCCAACACGATTCGACAGCCGGCCTTCACGGCGTCCTCGTGATGGAAGAAGCCGCTGCACAACTTCAGATTCGACACCGCCATGTGGGCCACGACGGCGTTCTTGTCGGCGATCAGCGCCAGGTCGTCGGCTGTGAGATGCACACAGTGGGCGAGGATCGTGGATTCACGCAGCAGGCCCAGCGAATCGAGGTAGCCGATCGGTGTGCGGCCGTGCGCTGCCAGACAATCGTTCACCTCCGCTGCCGTCTCGGAGGCGTGGATGTGCACCCGCCGGCCGGCCTCTTGGGACTCCTCGGAGATTCGGCGCAGCATCGCCTCGCTCGTCGCATACACAGAGTGCGGTGCGTCGCTGACGGTGATGCGCTCCGGTAGATCCGCGGCAGCGGCGAGCAGCGCCTCATTGCCCTCGACCGCACGGGAATTCGGCCGACCATCGGGGCCCGCGATGTGCAGCAGGCCGATCTCCGCGCGCACACCCATGTCGGCTGCCGCTCGAGCCGTCGCCGTCTGCTCCCAATACATGTCGTTGAAGAACACCGTGCCCGACTTGATCATCTCCAGGATCGCAAGCCGGCTCCCGGCGTAGACGTCGTCCTCGGTGAGCTGAGCCTCAGCTGGCCAGATGTGGTCTCCCAACCACGTGGCCAGCTCAAGGTCCTCGGCGTAGCCGCGTAGCAGTGTCATCGCAGCGTGCGTGTGGGCGTTGTAGAACGGCGGCAGTATCGCCTGGGTGCCGTGGGCGTCGATCACCGTGGTGCCCGGTGCCGGCTCTTCGGGGCGATCCCCGAGGGCGCCGATCGCGGCGATGCGGTTGCCTTCGACCAGCACATCGGTGACGGTGCCGCGGCACAGCACGTTGCGGATGATGATGCGTGACATCAGTAGGTGACTCCTCGTAGGGTTGCAAGCTCGTCGGCGATGAGCCCACGATCGACGGTGATGCGCAGCAGTTGCGACTCAAGTGCCGGCGCGGGTGCGTGAAGGCCCGGTGGAATACGGCCATGGGCGAGTTCGACGGCACAGGCGTTGCTCAGGGCCATGGTGGCGTCGAGGTAGCGCAGCAGCGTGGGTTGGTCCAGCGCGAAATTGACCGGCACCTTGCCGTTGAGCGCCCGCCCCGGCGGCACCCGGGGCCCGAATTCGTCCTCAGCGCCCATGTTGGCCAGCAAGGCTCGGCTCCCGATGAGCGCGTCCGCGAAGGGATCCAGTGCCCCAGCGACTCCGGTCGCCGCAACGACGCACCAGGCTCCGGCAATGGCAGCGTCGACCTGTGCCTCGTCGCCTGCATCGACGACGCCGTGGCTGGCGGTCCCTGCGACCTCGCCGAGTGCGGCGGCGGCAGAGGCGCTCGGATCGATCGCGGTGATTCGCGCCTCGTGCAGTGCGGCCGCGTGGGCCACCCCGGTGCCGACCTTGCCGAGCCCGAAGATCACCACCGACGCACCGGTCGGGATGGGATGGCCGAGGTGGGCCATGGCCCGGATGAATCCGTCGCTGGTGCCGAGGGTGGTCTCGATTCGTTTGATGGCCCCCGAATCCACACTCACCACCGGGCTGTTGGAGCCCTCGTAGCGGTCGACTCCCGAGCGAGTGAGTTCGGCGTATCCGAGCCGAGCAGCGACCCCGGCGTTCAGTCCCGCGCAATCGAGCACGATGTCGAACCCACCGCTGGCCCGCTGGGTCACGGGGATGCCCAGCGCGGCTACGCGCGCCACCACATCAGGGTCGGACGGCAGCCCCGGATTGACCCCGACGGTGAGGTCGGCGCCGGCGGCCCGCAACGCCAAGTACTTCGCCAGCGTGTTGCCGAAGACGGGTGTGGCATCAAGCACCGTCAGGCCGGCCAGCGGGCGGCGTGCGCGCCAGTTCTCGTACTGCCACCACAGCGTGGGGAACTCGGCTGCCGAATAGCGTGTTCGCACGGCAGCCAGGAGTTCGTCGCCCATGGCGCAACTCTGCCATGGACCGACAGCGACGCCGCGCGCCACCGCGCTTCGCGGAAGGCGTGCCGTGCCCTGCTACTTCAGGGAGTCAATGAGGTCGATGTACTGCCGCTTGGCATCGTCCTGCGACATGCCCTTGATACCGGCGCGGGCGTCGTACTTCGCGCGACCGACCGGATTGGTGAATCCCGGTCGCTTGCCCGTCACGTCACCCTCCTTGCCCTGCTTGAACAGCGCGTAGATCTTCAGCAAAGTGGCTTGGTCAGGGGAAGTGGGCAGCGAGGTTGACGCGGTCACGGCCGCATCGAACTGGGTATCGAGGTCTGACATGAAATCTCCTGGCCTTCTTCGAGTACGTGGTTGCTGCGATCATCAGCCCTGGGCCGTGGAGGTGGCAACCGGTGCGGGCACGACACCCCGATTCGCACGATTCAGTCGCTGGGCGCCGATGCACGAGACGTGCGCCAGGATCGCCAGGCGCCCGTGCACCACAGGGCCCACACCACCAGGAGGGGTTGGAACACAAGCCGAACGGCACGTGCGGCGTCCGAATCAGTCCGAACGCGTCGGTGCCGGTGATGAACTGCGAGATGTTGCCCGGGAAAATGATGACGAAGAACGCGGCTAAGGCCCAGCCGACTAATACTCGGTGACGCGGTAGGAACACCAGGGCAAACGCAAACGCGAGTTCGACCACCCCGGAAACGGCTACGACGGCTTCGGGTGCGGGCATCCAGGTTGGTACCTGCGCGAGGAACTCCTCGGCGGCGAGGAAGTGGCTGACGCCGGCAAACGCCAGGAAGAGTGCGAGCACGATGCGCGCGACGGTAGCGAGCGGCGTTGACGACATCCGTCGACGGTAGCAACGACGGCTCCTTGCTGCGGTCGGGGCACCGACGTGGCGTGGCTCACCACCTGAGCATGGCGCGGACCGAGGCTCGGGGCGGGCAGGCAGACTGGCTCGGATGCGGATTGACCACGTGGCCATGTGGACCAGAGATCTCGATCGATCGATGGCGTTCTACTGCGACTACTTCGACGCCCAACCGGGGCAGCGCTACGCACGGGCAGGTGGCGGCTTCGAATCGTGCTTTCTCACTTTCGCGGGTGGTGCGAGGCTAGAGCTCATGGCCACCTCCACTCTCGATCCCACCGTGCTTGCCCCCGGAGAGGAACGCATGGGTCTGACGCACCTGGCCATTTCGGTGGGCGGCTCAGACGCGGTGGACAGACTCGCAGGCACGCTGGCCGGAGACGGCTATCTGCTCCTTGACGGTCCGCGATTGACCGGTGACGGCTACTACGAAGCAGTGGTGCTCGATCCGGATGGAAACCGGTTGGAGATCACTAGCTGAGTGTGCCCCGGTAAGCCGGGCTCACTCGACGACCGTGCATTCGGCGTCCTCGGGTGGCGCCACGCATGCCAACATCTCGTTGAAGTCCGCGGAGTCTTCGAGCTCACGGTCGAGGAAAGCCGTGCTGTAGGCGTTGGTGATCTCGTGCACGATGTCGACGCTGAGGACGCCCGGATCGCATGCCTCGGCGGAGCCGCTGGCGAGTTCAGCTGCGACGCCCTCCGGGACCGCGGTGTTGCCCGCCACCGAGTCCCGCAGTTTGCACACGTCGGTGAACGAATTGTGTGATCCGCCCAGGATGTCCATGCGCAATAGCGGCCGGCCGGCGATCAGCGACACCGGACGGTCGGTGTTGGACTCGATGGGTGTTGTGGTGTCGCCGGTGCTGCTGATGACCAGCGTGGGCACCTCCACTTTCGACAGTTCTTCGTCGCTGAGCATCTCGGTGTACGGCGCCATCAACACCAGGGCCTGCACCCGATCGTCAGTGGTGGTCGTGCCGAGGCTGTTGGTGTGCCCGGCGACCGTCGCCAACGAGGTGTACCCGCCCCAGGAGTGGCCGCTGAGTGCGATCAGTTCGTCGTCGATGCGCCCGGCCAGCGGGTCTGCTTCGTCGGCATCAGCAGCGAGGGCCGCGTCGATGGTTGCGGTGATGTCGGCGGGCCGGAGGTTGGCGTTTGTCTGCTCGTCGACCCCGGCACCGGACAGCAGGTCGAGAGCCGTGTTGCCGGAATGGTCGGGGGCGATTACCACGTAGCCCTGCGATGCCATGAACTCGGTGTAGAACGTGGCCACCCAACGGAAGCCACCGCCGCCGTGGGAGTACACCAGCAGTGGGAACTCGCCTTCGGCGGCCGGTGCCGCGTCGAACGACACATCCGAGGAGTAGCCCAGGCCGGGAAGGAAGGCGTACTCAGCCGGGGCGGCCCCGGCCGTGTTCGCCGGATCGACCGGGTACCAGATGTCGGCGTCGAATGAACGGCCCTCCCTCTCCTCATCAGTCACCTTGATGGTGCGATGACCCACTGCGTAGGGCCCCTGTTCGCTGGCCTGCGCCTGCTCCGCCTGCGATGCAGCCACGGCTTGTGCGTCCGGCGAGGCGGCCGCGGACGCCGACATTCCGGCGTCGCCGTCGGCGGAGTCACCTCCGCAGCCGGCGAGCGCCATCCCACCCGCGGCGAGGACCCCAAGAAGGCCGAGTCGGCTGCGGCTCATCGGGTCGCGTCTCATGACATCTCCTTGTGGCTGACGGGGGAACATCCCTAGTTTGATCGCCTCGCCCTCCGCGCGCGAATCGTACCGGTATCCTCGGCTGCAGGAGCGACAGTGAACAGTCACGATGGGGGCAGGCTAATGCGGGGCAAACTCTTGACAACGCTGGTTGCAGGCGGAGCGATCCTGCTGACCGGGTGCGGCGGTGGCGACGAGCAGCCAGCGTCCACAGAATCGGCCAGTTCGGCGTCCGCGAGCGGCAGTCCGTCGGCGACGTCGGCCAGCGCAACTGCCACGACCTCGCCGTCACCGACGCCGAGTGAGACGTCGAATCAGGCCCGGACAGCCCGACCAGACCGGGGTGGGCACCACCTGGATTCTGCTCACCGGCAAGGGTCCGTTCGCCGTGCTGCAGTCGCGCACGCGGGAACCGGACGGACGCATACGGGTGACGTGGGCGGTCACGGCCGACACGGTGAATGAATGGTGCCTGCGCTACGGGCTCTGCACTGGCGGCCCGGACAACTACATCAACAATGACCCCGCCACATCCTGGGCGATCGCTGACTGCGCGGCTGGCACCCTAGTGCGGCCGTGGGGCACGGATCCCGCCGGTTCGGAGCAGACGCTGCGCCGACTCGGCGACAACAGTTGGCAGGACGTAGCCACTGGAAACGTCCTCGACTCCAGCAACGCCGGCGGGGGAGCCGTTGCGGAATCCATGTGGAACGCAGCCTGCAACCCCACCGTGGATCCCTACTCCACCAATGTGGACTGGTCCACAGCCGATCAACGCAACTGCCCGATTGGTCGGCTCGAGGTCGCGACGACCGATCGCTGGTACGTGTGCCTCAGCCCGCAGGCACCTATGAGCGAGGGATTCGCCTCGAACATCGCCAACGCGGTCAGTGCCGAGGGCCAGTACTCCGATGTGCCAAGCCCGAACGGTCAGACCTACTACTTCACGTGTCAGTGGCAGGACCTTGGCCAAGCCGGTGTCGGCCTGCGCACCCTGCGGTGCGGCTTGCCGCCGACGGACATCGTCGGCGGCGGCGTCGTGGATCTGGTGCCGGTGGCCTAAGCCCGAGCAGGACGCGATATCTAGTTTCTCAGGCCGCAACCTGGCCGACGAGTTCCTCGAGCACGTCCTCCATCAGCCCTAGCCCGACGATGTCCCCGTCGTCGCCCACCACGCACACGACGTGCGCGCCGCGCCGTTGCATCGCTCCGAGGACGTCGCGCAGCGAGT
Source organism: uncultured Actinomycetes bacterium (assembly GCA_963752505.1). GTDB lineage: Bacteria > Actinomycetota > Actinomycetes > S36-B12 > UBA10799 > JACJWR01. The sequence goes on along the minus strand of CAVVYM010000006.1, from coordinate 52,889 downwards.
CGTCGCTGTGCACCCGGGGAAGATCGCGGATCAGGTGGGGTCGAATCGGCAGATCCATGCGGCGGGCGGGAAGCACGACAAGATCCTTGACGTGCACGTAGCCAAGCAGCGCACCTCCCTCGCCGGTGACCGGGAAGCGGGAATAGCCCGTCTCGGCACTGAGGCGTTCCAGGTCGCGCGGTGTCGATTCGACCGGAACCGTCACCAACGAGCTCAGCGGCACGGCAACGTCGGCTGCGCTGATCACCACGAAGTCCAGGGCGCCGGTGAGTAGGTCGCGTTCGGGATCGTCGATCAAGCCGTGGCGACGTGACTCGTCAATGAGGCCCGCGACCTCATCGCGGGTGAACGCGGTGGCCACTTCGTCGCGCACCGGCACCCGCAGCACCCGCAGGACCAGATTCGCGCACTGATTGAGCGTCCAGATCATGGGCCGGAGCAGCCACACCAGTGCATACAACGGCGGTCCCAGGATGAGGGCCGCGCGGTCAGGCAGTGTCAGCGAGAGGTTCTTCGGCACCATCTCACCGAAGACCATGTGCAGGAACACCACGATGGCCAGGGATATCGCGTAGGCGATGGGGTTCACGGCCGATTCCGGCAGGCCCAAGGAGATGAAGGCCGGTTCGATGGCGTCGGCGACGGCGGGTTTCGCCACCGCACCCAGGCCGATTGAGCACAACGTGATGCCCAGCTGTGCGCCCGCCATCATCAGCGAGACCCGCTCCATGGCCCGCAGTGTGATCTTGGCCGAACGTGAGCCCTCGCGGGCGCGAGGCTCGAGTTGGGTGCGTCGCGCCGATATCAGCGCGAATTCGGCGGCCACGAAAAAGGCGTTGCCCATGAGCAGGAGGATGGCGACGATGGTCGCCGTTGCGTAGCTCATGCGACGTCTCCGGCCGACTTCGCGATGCGGGCGCGCACCACGTCGATGCGGCGGCCGTCGAGCTCGCTGACGGTGAGGGCCAGGTCGACCTCGGTGGGTGCGTCGCCCCCGCGCGTGGGGCAGGTGAGCACCACCGAGTCGCCCGCGCGCGGCAGCCGGCGAAGTGACTCGATGATCAACCCGCCCAGGGTTTCAGTCTGTGCCCCCGGGGGCAGATCCAGCCCGATCAGCTCGCTGACCTCGTCCGGTCGCAGAAGCCCGGACAGCAGCCAGGCGCCTTCATCGGTCCGTTGGGCCTCCGGTCCGGCAGAGTCCTGCTCGTCGGAGATCTCGCCGACGATCTCCTCCACGAGATCCTCCAGTGTCACCAGTCCCGCGTTGCCGCCGTATTCGTCGATGACGACTGCGAGTTGGATGGGGGACTCGCGCAGCACCTCCAACACGGCATCGAGATCAAGGGAGTCGGGTACGAAGGGCGCTGGCTGGGCGATGTCGCCCACCAGTTGCACGTCGCGCTCATCGGGCGGGACGCTGAGCACCTGCTTGAAGTGCACGACGCCCATGACGTCATCTGGATCACCTGTCACCACGGGGAACCGTGCGTGGCCGGTGCGGGCCACCAGTTCGATCACGTCGTTGACGGTGTTGGTGGTGGCCAGCGAATGGACCTTCGGCCGTGGCGTCATGACGTCGGCCACCGTCCGATCGCCGAACAGGATCGAGCGGGTGACGAGGGCGGCGGTGGTGTCGTCCAACGTTCCGAACTGCCGGGAGCGCGAAACGAGGGAGGCAAGTTCTTGTGGTGAACGAGCCGAGGTGAGTTCTTCGCTGGGTTGGATTCCCATGAGATGCAGCACCCTGTTGGCCGAACCGTGCAGTACCCAGAGCAGTGGGCCGGTGACGCGGGTGAAACCGATTTGCAGACCTGCCACGGCTCGACCAACCCGCAGTGGTTGCGAGATTGCCCAGTTCTTGGGCACCAATTCGCCAAAGACGGCCTGGAACCCCGTCGTGAGCATGAGCGCCAGGAAAAGCGCGATCGGCAGCGCCGCGTCTGGCGAGATCCCGAGCGAGGCGAGGGGACCGGTGAGCAGGCGTGCCACTGCAGGTTCGGCGATGAAGCCGACAACGAGGCTGGTGATGGTGATGCCGAGTTGGGCCCCGGACATCTGGGTGGAGAGTTTGCGCACGCCCGTCCGAAGCCGGGCGGCGCGTCGATCGCCGGCATCGGCGGCGCGGTCAACCGTCGGCCGGTCTACAGTGACGAAACTGAACTCAGCCGCGACAAAAACCCCGTTCGCGGCGACCAGCAGCAGGACCAAGCAAAGAAGTGCGGCTTCACTCCACACGCGGGCGACCTCCCGTGCCTCACTATAGAGCCACTGAGGTGAACGGCACCGCGCGCAGTGCCCCGTCGGGCGGCGCTAGTCGGAGTCGGGAAGAAGGCTCTTCATCTGCTTCCGCACGAACTTGGTCGCCTGCTTCGGCGCCACCTTGATCGCGGCCGACATGACGTGCGCGTCCTTGCCCACGAGGATGTGCAACCGATCCTTCTCGACACCGTCGAGGATGATCCGGGCGGCCTTCTCCGGTGAGGTCTGGGGAATCTTGCTGGATGCCGGATCGCCGGCGACTTCGACTCCTGAGTTGTCTGCGATCGAGGTGCTCACGGCTCCCGGCATCACCACCGACACGTGCACGGACGTGTCGAGCAGTTCGGCGTAGAGGCCCTCGGACAGCAACTTGACTGCGGCCTTGCTCGCGCCGTAGATGGTCTGTCCCGGAAAGGGGAAGAAGCCGCCCATGCTGGAGAGGTTCACGATGTGGGCCTCGTCGCGGGTGAGCAACGTCGGCAGGAACGATTTGACCATGTAGAGCGTGCCCATGAAGTTGACGTCCCACACGCGGTCGATGGTCTCGTAGTCGAGATCCACCACAGTCAGGAACGGTTGGATGATCCCGGCATTGTTGATCAACCCGTCCACCGTCCCATGAGTCGCGATGACCTCCTCTGCCAAAGCTTCGGTCCCCGCCCGATCGGTGATGTCGACGACGTGCAGCGATAGGCGTGAACTGCCAGTGCCAATCCGCAGGCTGGCGAGTTCCGCGGTCTTCTCCAGGCCCTCTGGGCGCAGGTCGACGGCGGCGACGCGCGCGCCCCGAACGAGCAGCTGGAGCGCCAACTGTTGACCGATTCCGTTGCCTGCGCCCGTGATCACCTAGACCGTGCCGGACATCCTCACGACGTCGCCCCCTGCTTCTTGTCAGCTTCATCCTCCAGCGTCTCGGAGAGGCTCGTCGGCCGCTGTTCAGTCCACAGTTCTTCGATGCGCGCCACGGCCTCGCTCCACGTTCCTTCGAATCCGATCGAGGCCCAACTCGGCGGGACAACCCGTTCGGTTGGCCACACCGAGAAGGTAAATGCGTCGGCAGCGTCGGATTCCTGCTCGATGACGGCGAAGGTGCCGGTCGGCTGGCCGGGCGTTTCCTGTGTGGTGTCGATGAGCAGGGAGGCAGCGCTGAAAGTGGCGGGTGGAATGAGGGGCATGGCCGGGATGGGAACGGTGGCCGCAGGATGCGGTTGGGCGACCATCGGAATCAAGGTTGCATCGACGGTGAAGGTATTGCCCTGCGCGTCGTACTGCGGATTGTGGATCTCGAGGGCCACCAGATTCGGGGGTCGCTTCCGGGGAGCGGGCGAAGGTGAGCACGGCGTTGGGCGGATCGTCGCCGAAAAGCTCGGACCAACTCGCCGCCAGATCATCTATCGGCAGCACCCATCCTCGGCGAGCCGGGCGGCTGGAGAACTCGGTAGCGACGTCGTTGACAGCATTGAGTTGCAGCGTGATCGGGTCCCGCAGTCCCGCCGCCGTCGGCACCTCAAACTGCCCATCCTTGGCACTGACCTGCCAGACGTGGGTCTCGTTGGAACTTTCGGCTTGGGCCGCGGCGCTGGCCTTGATCGTGCTCCCGATTTCACTCTCGGCATCAGAGGTGCAGGCAGCCAGACTGACGCAGACCACCGCGCACACCCCCAAGACGACCGGTGTCGCAGGTGCCATTGGAGCCTCCCCGTCGATGGCTTCTGGTCCACTTCATCGTGCCACGTCCAGCTTTGGCGCGCGCACTGTTCCGCTACTCGGCGGTTTGGAACCCGGAAACCGGAGTCCGTTGTGCCCACCGATCTCCCCGTACGCCAGCAGCATGCTGACAGCGTTGCGGGCGCGACGGTAGCACGGGGGCAGACGCCACCGTTCAGCCTCGGCTTAGGTGGGATAGCAGCTGCGGAATCCCTGGGGTGAGGTGACGGAGCGAGATCAGTTGCGGGTTGCCATCACCGACCGCGACCGCGGAATTGGCCTGGGAATCGCCTTGGACGGTGCCCGGATCCACTGTGACAGCGGGTGGAACGCGACCCAGGCCGATGGTCCGCCGGGATGACAACGTCAGCTCGGGAGTGGTTCTGGCTCGCGCGCATCCACCTGCGCCACGGCGTAATGGAGTTGCCGCCGCCGGGAAGCACGTGGTTCTCCGCCCTGCGGCGCGCGGCAGTCGTCGCCGCCTTCTTCGCGGTCGGACTGGCCACCGACACCCTGCATCTGACGGTTATGGGAGCGTTCGGTGCCTTGCAGGTGGGGCTCATGGAGGCCGCTCGCCCGGGTCGCCAACTAGCCGGTCTGTTGAGCGTGAATGTGGCGGCTATTGCGTTGTCGGCTTTTGTGGCTTCGGCGCTGGGCGGCACTTGATGGGTGCTGCCGCCGATCGTGGGCCTCGGCTACGTGTACGGCTGCGTCAGCGGCTTGGGCCTGGGCGCCTTGTCCGTCTCGTTGGGTGCCCTGGCCATCGCTGTGATCTTCGCTGGACTTCCGCAGTCGCCGGCCACCGCGGCGGTCGGGGCTATGTGGGTGGCCATCGGCGGAATCGCGCAGGCTGTTGTGTGGTTGCTCGACCTGCGCCACGACCGCAGCAGGTACGTGCGGCGACTCTTGGCGGTCAAGGTGGAGTCCATGGCCAACATCGCCCGGGGTGGAGTCGTGACTCGACGCGTCGTGAGCCGTTCGTTCGCGGCCACTGATCGTGCCCGCGCCACCTTGAGCGCCGCCGGACTCCCGGCGGCGCTCAAGGTTGAGTTCGAGGACCTGCTGGCTGCGCAGCTGCAGACGCTGCGTGCGCTATTGACCTGGATGGTCTTGCGAGAACCCGGCTTGAGTCCACGCATGCACATCGCACTCCGAATGGAGGTCATTGCCAAGTCGATGAAGGCGGGCAGGCCCGTACCGGCATCGTGGGCACGTCAATCGGTGCCGCTCGCCCAGGATGACGAACCGCCTTGGTTGGCCACCCAGGCGCTGTCGGACAAATTGGATCAACTGGCAGTGACCACCACGGCGGTAGCGACGGTTCCGCGGGACGATTCGGCCGCGACCGCCAAGCGGATCCCCACCGGCAGGCAAGCGGTAGAAGCCGACATTGCGATTCTCGCTGGTCCGCAGGCGTCACCGTCTGCACGAGGCTGGAAGGCGGTGAGAGCGGCCCTGCGGCCCTCGTCGCCGAGCGGAAAGTACGGCTTGCGCATGCACTCGCCCTCGCCATTGCAGAGGCGATCACGCTGCTGGTGGTGATCGCCGTGCCCGCGATGCCGCGCACGAATGCCGGTGTCGTCATCGCCGGAGTCGCCGCGACTTTCAGCACCTGGACGACCCAGGTGGTCGCGGGGCTGAGCGGCGCAGATGGCCCCGACCGATCGGCGTTGGCGCGTTCCCTGGCCGACTCGAGGGCGCGGTTGCAGAGTCTGGGCATTGCAGCGGAGGCCGCTCTGTTTGAGCCACGGATGCGCACCCAGGGGGTGGGGTTGACGGTTGCGCTTGATGCTGCGTGGCGGATGGAGATCGCCCTGCTGGCGCTGTCGTTCTACAGCAGGGTGCTGAGCGCTGCGAAGGCCGCAGATGCCGGTGATGGAGCCGCGATGGGCGCTGATGAGACTCATGCGGTTGAGGAGCAGCGGCAGCGGCTTGCGGCGGGGGCTCGCGACTTGGACGCCGAGCTGGAGGGGCGTTGGAAAGCCGGCGGGGTTTGACCACGGCCCTGGTTCGAGCCGAAGAGTTCAGCTGCTGGCCGAACGGAGGGCGCGCATACCGGAGAGCGCCTCGCGCCGACTGGCCGGTTTCAGCGCAAGGAGATGGGCCACCGCCAGCACCGCGCCTAGCAGCCCTGCCTCGAGCAGCCACAGCAGGAAACCCGGCGCCGGAAGGGCGTCGACGACCACAGCGGCCGCAATGGCGATCGGAAGGGCTACCAGGGTATGGACGAGGATCCGGCTTGAGACGACGTGAAGTCGGCGTCCGGCGATGACGCGCAGTGTTACCGCCACCGCCAGGTACACCGTTGCGAGGGCCGCTGCGATCCCGACGAGTTCAGCCGCACGTGCACCCACAACACTGGCACCTGCCAGCGCCACCAGGCCGAGTCCGGCCGTGGTGGCAACTGCTCGTTCGCGTCCGAGTGCGATGAGGGCGGCGCCCAAGACGAGGGTGGCGACCGTCGGGACGATCGAGGGCGCCAGCCAGCGCACGGTGGCACCTCCACCGGCCACATCCTGGCGCAGCCAGATCGTCAGGAGTGAGGGCCCTAGCGCGAAGAGGCCCGCCGATACTGCGGCCGCCCCCGCGGCGGTGAGGTCGGCCGATGTACGCAGCACTCGTTGACCACGATCCTGCAGTCCCACCTCGGCGATTGACGTGAGCAAGGGTGCCGACGGAGCCATTGCTGCTGCAACGCCGATCCCGGTGAGAGTGGCCACGACTGCCAACGTGGCGGTGGCATCGGCGCCGAGCAGATGGCTGGAGACCACCTTCGCGATCTGCGTGTCACCCACCCGCATGGCGCCAGCGAGGAGCAACACGACCGAGGTTCCCAGGAGGAACCGGCTCTGCGTCCTCGACGGCCGAGCGGGGCGCCAGATCAGCCCTGAACCGAACAGCCGCCGACTCCACCACAGAGCGCTGGTGGTCGACACGATGGCACCGGCGATCGAACCGTAGAGGAAGGCGTCGATGCCGGCACCTGCATACGCAGCGACGACGTTGACGCTGACCGCTAGCAAGGTGGCCACTACGACGGTCGTGGTAGCCAAGTCGGCCCGCTGCAGCCCACCCACGTAGGCGTAGAGCACCCCATTGCACAGGCTGACTCCGAGCAGGACTGTGAGCGCCACGAGCAGGCGCTGCAGGTGGGCCGCGTCGGCACCCGTCGCTTCCGGCGCCAGAAACGCCTGCAGGGGTTCCCGCAGCAGCCACACCAGCACAGTCAGGACGATTCCCGTTGCCAGCACCAGCCACAGTGCGTGCCTGACCGTGACGTCGCTGCCACCAGCGTTCTTCCCCTGCTGCTCGGCGATGGTGCGGTTGACGTAGAGGCGTAGTCCGCCGTCGGCAAGGCCCAGAATGGCAACGAATCCCGCGAGTCCAGCCCACCACCCGTAAGCCGTCAAGCCCACCTGCGAAAGGACGAGGGGGAGGGAGATAAACGACGCCAGCGGCACTGCCACGGACTGCAGCAGTCCTGCGATGCCAACCGCCGTGACGGTGCGGCGCGAGGTGCCGCGCCTCACCCTGCCGTGCCTCCAGGGCGACCTGTGTCCACGGAATCCCCAGGCGCAGTTCCGTGCCGGGGAGTCTCGGCATCGTTGAAGACCGGCAGGTCGGTGCCGTGCGACAGCCTGGCCCGCATCCTGGTGACTGCCGCCCCGAGCAAGGTCTGCGAGCCATCGACCTCCCACATGTCACGCAGGTAGTCACGGTAGGACCAGGGCCCGGTCGAGCGGCGCGCGAGTCGCAGTGGCAGCAGGGTCGTTCGATGCGCGATGTGGCGCAGCGGGTGCTGCCGGGGGTCGGACTGCGCGGCCTGCTGGATCGCGAGGTCAAGTCTGGCGTCGTTGCCCCGGCCTGCCATGGCCACGGCGGCGTGGGGCCGCACCAACCCGTATCGCACCAGGAAATTGACCCGGTCGGATGCAGCCCGCAGCCAACCCCAGGCGGCCACGATGTCGGCGACGTCCTCCCATTTCAGGTCCGCCTCGCTTTGGTCAATCAGGGCGATGTCGGGTATCCAGCGAATCGGCGCGGTCGTGTTCCAGTAGGTGCTGTGGACCAGGCTGTGCGCCACGTGCCCGGCTGGCGTCAACGTCGCGACTTCGGTGCCGCCCATGACGACCGACTCGTCGGTCATGTTCAACGGGAGGCGGGCTGCATCGAATGCCAAGGACGGCGATAGGTGCCGGTGCAGGTCGTACTCCAACCCGTAGCGGTCGACGAAAGTCCACGCGTGCACTTGGCGGGAGTGCGGTTGCAGGCCCGCCGGGGCAACGATCGTGGTCACCTCTGCTGCGTCGGCGTCGGGCGGCAGGAGTACGTCGATGTCGGACATCGGCCTGGCACCGGTGTCGGGGTAGTAGCGCGCCAGCAGGGGCGCCCCCTTGAGGGCGACGGGGTTCAGACCGGCTTGCTGAAGTCGGGCGGCAACGTCGCCGCCGCGGCGCAGGAGCAGGTTGTTGCGGAAGTGGGCCTTGCGGTGGATTCCGCCCAGGATCGGAACTGCCGGATGGTCTTTCAACGCCTGCTTGCAGAGCCGGTAGGCGAGAGGGGAAAGTCGGACCACCGTGGGATCCAGCTCATCGTTAGCCAGCAGATCCAGGTAGGAACGCAATGCGGTGACGTCTTCGTTCAGTACGGCGGTGGTGAATTCGACCGCCGGGGTGACGTCGCGTTGCCAGCCGATTTCGGGGGTGGTCATTGGCTACGGGAGCGGCGAAGGTGTTCGCGGACAACTGCAGCGTAGGCCGCGCGGTCGGCCATTCGATGCAAAGTCGTGTTGTCGCCGTGGATGCGTCGGCGCAGCACGATCTCGTTGGTGGTCGCCTCGAGTTCACCGGCTGAGCGCAGCCGCGCCACCCAGTCGACGAACTCCCCGACCGGAAGTTCTTCGTCGAAACCACCGAGGCGGTGCCACAGGTTGCGTTGGAGCAGCATGCCGCCCGCGAGCATGCCGGGTGCCGGATCCGGGGGGATCCGGTAGGCATCGCTGCTGCTTTCGGCGAACTGCTCGACCATGCCGAATGCCACCTCGGAGCCGGGAGTGTCCTCGAAGGCGGTACGAAGCTGATTCGTGCGATCCGCCGGCCACAGGTCGTCGCAGTCGAGGAATGCCAACAGTGGTGCTGAGCCCAACGCTGCCCCGGTGTTGCGGGCACCCCCGATTCCCGGCTGGCCGGTGTTGGTCACGATCGTGCAGCGGCCCGCCAATTCCGAGCCCAGCAGCCCGTGGAGATCGGCATCGGAAGCGTCGTCGACGATCCAGATTGCGACCTCGGTGTCACGCTGGAGCAGGGCCGATCGCACCGCTTCCGGAAGGTACTTGAGGCCGAATCGGACCGGGATAACCACGTCAACGTCAGCCATTCCGGGTTTCTCCTTCTTCTGTTTGCGAGTCGTCCCGGCGGTGCAGTTTGGAGCGCACGATGGCCAGGAGTTCGTTGGTGCTGCGGTCGGTGTGTGCCGAAGCGTTTTCGGTATGGACGCGGCGATCCAACAGCACCTCGTCGAGCATCAGATGTGGCACACCCAGATCCTTCGCGCGGGCGAACCAATCCACATCGTCGGTGCCGGCGGCGAGGCCGGGATCCAACGGTCCCACCGCATCCCAGCCTTGATGCCGGTGAGCGAGCATGGTGCCGAAGACGTGCCCCGCCTGTGGGCCGTCGAGCCAGCGTTCGCGGAACCAGGTGGGCAGTGGGCCGGCCGGTCGCTCGAAGTTCTGGTGGCCCAGTACGAAGCCGAGCGATGCGTCCCGGGAGAGTGCTTGCCAGCCGGCTTCGAGCCGGTTCGGCCGCCACCGGTCGTCCTGGTCGATCATCGCCACGAGGGGTTCGGCGCGCGCCGCAACGGCCGCGTTCCTGGCCACGGCCACGCCGCGGTTACGGTCGAAGGTGATCAGTTCGACGCGGGCGTCGCTCGCGGCTCTGGTCGCGACCTTCCGCGGCCCCTCGTCGGTGGAGCCGTCGTCCACGACCACGAGGTGTACTTCCCAACCCGCCTGGTTGAGCACCGAGTCGATCGCCTCGTCGACGTAGGCGGCTCCGTTGAACAGGGGAAGCGCGACGGTGACTGCAGGACGGTCAGGCATCTGTCGTCGCCACCCCGGATGTGTCGCCGTCGGACGAGCCAAGGCGCGTCACCAGGGTGCGGGCAACCAACGCATGGTCGCCGATGCGGGGGATTTCGATCCGCGAAAGCCCACGCAGGGCTCGGGAAAGCACGGCCAGGGTGCTCGTCGCGTCATATGGGAGTTGGAAGGCAGTGCTGGCTGCGGCCGCCGCGTGCGCGGCTGAGCCCGCAGCAGATTCCCCTGGCGTCACCAGCACCACGGCACAGCGAAGCACAGCACGACTGACGAAGGTGTGGGGCGCTGTGGCTGCCAGCCAATGGATCGTCTTGTTGCCTTCGTCCACCACGAGTTGGCGCACCCCGGCTGGCGCGTGCCAAGTGGAGTCCGGCTTGGTCTTGATCGTGCCGTAGAGGGCATGAACCGTCGTGCCCCCGGAGTGGGGCTCAAGCCAGACGTAGTCGTCGCCGCAGGTCTGCAGGCCAGCGTCGAGACCGGTGAGAACGGTGGTCGACTTCCCCGTTCCTCCCTGCCCCAGCACCAGCCCCATGCCATCGGGGGTGCCGACGGTGCCCGCATGCACCAGAGCCGAACCCGACGCGGCCGCGTGCCAGTGCAGGAAACTTCGCAACGGAGCGCCCAACTCCCAGAGTTCAACTGGTCCGGCGGTGATGAAGACGCCTTCGCCACTGACGCGGTCGTAGCAGCGCACCACACCGGCGCTTGCGTCCCAGGTGAGCCGCCAACGTGATTCCTGCAGCGCCCGCGGGGCAGGCCTGCCGTCGAGATCGGCCTCGGACACCGGCGAAGGCGTCATCAGGGAGGCCGGGGGGGCTTCAATGGAGTGCACCCGCAACGGTCCGGAGCCGATGCTGGTGGGTGGCGGAGGTGTCGAGGGCAGCAGAGCATCCAGCAAGGGTGCGTGCGAGCTGTCGGGCTGGAAGGTATGGCTGACGGTCACAGGACCGGCGGAACCGGTTCGACTCGTGCGTCCGGCCGCCCGGTCCACATACTCGAGCACGCGGGTGAACCATGCATCGACGCGGTCTTCGAGACGTCCCGTCACGGATTCGCGGGCCACCCCGCCGAGGAATCCACCTCGTGCACGGGATCCAGGCTGAGCAGATCCTGGAGGTCCGAGTAGACCTCCAAGGTGAGCTCTCCGATCGGAAGCGCGGCTGCTGCTGCCGTGGTGCTCGGAACGGGCAGCGGCCGGATCAGTCCGTGCTCCATCAACAACGCCACGAACGATGCAAACTCAGGGTTGTCCGCAGCCGGGGTCTCCCCGGCGACCTGTCCCGACACGGCTGCATTCCACGCCAACGCAGTCGCGCCTTGTGCGCGGAAGTACTTGCCGGTGTCGAGATTGATGAGCACAATCTCGTCGTCGACTGGATCGACCACGACGTCTGGTTCGGCCGCTTCGTAGGCGAAACTCAAGTGCGACATGCAGTTCCCCTTCCGGATTGTTGGTCTGGCGTTGCGCCCCGGTCTGCGTACCCGTGCGGCAGCCTGGCGCGAACCGGGGTAGGAGATCCAGCACCAAAACGATGTCCGACGCCCCACTAGCCACGGTTGGCCACGGTAAAGGTATGCTACCGTCCCGTAGATTGTGTCGTTTTGGTGGGTGGATAGGTTGTTGCCCCCGGCGGCCGATCGGCTCTGATTCGGTCTATGCAGGTGCGGATCAGAGCCGACACGTGCGTGCTGTTGGTCGACGTGAGCCGAACGCGGAGGGAGTCTCGAGCGAGGTGGCTGCCTTCGACGTGCGTCCTTCCGGCCAGCTGTCAGCCGACAGCGGCTTGTCGGCTCAGGCCTCCTCTCGACCGAAGCGATTCATGGACGTGCTGGGAAGCGCGTTGCTTCTCGCTCTGCTGGCACTTCCCATGCTCCTCATCGCGGCCGCCGTCGTCGTGACCTCCAGGGGGCCGGCCCTGTTTCGTCAGGAGCGCGTCGGACTCGAGGATGAGGTCTTCACCTGTCTGAAGTTCCGCACGATGCGAGACGGCCGGGCACCCGCACACGCGGCTGGCACGCATCGGAGTCTGGGAGAGAAGGATCCCGCGGATCCACGAGTCACTGCGCTCGGACGGGTGCTTCGACGATCCTCGCTGGACGAACTTCCGCAACTGTTCAACGTGTTGCGGGGCGAGATGAGCCTCGTTGGCCCTCGGCCGCATCACCTCGCGGATGCGGCACAGTACAGCTCCTCCGATCGCGCACGCCTGCGGGCGAAGCCGGGCATGACCGGACTCTGGCAAGTGTCGGGACGTTCAGACAACAGCTGGCCGCGCAGCATCGAGTTGGATCTGGAGTACATCGAAACCTGGAACCTCAGCGTGGATCTGCGCATCCTGCTGCATACGCCTGGGGCTGTCGTCAGTCGGCGGGGTGCCTACTAGATGGCGGTTGACAACCGCCCGGCGCGCACGGATCCAACCGGCGCCGGGCGCCACCGGGTGCGGGCAGTGCTTGGCGACGTGACAGTCGACGTTGTGGGATTCGACGTTGCGGTGGATCTGATCGCCAAACCTGCGGTGACACCGGCGCGCACCATCACGACCCTGAATCTGCAGCAACTCGCATTGGCCCATCAGGACTCGGAGATTGCCGAACTGATCAGACGCTCGGACTTGACAGTCGCCGACGGCTGGCCGGTGGCTGCTCTGGCGGGATGGCAGGCCAACCAGCGATGCCCACGTGTGACGGGTTCCGATCTGCTTCCCGCATTGCTTGAGCGGGCAGGGGAGTGTGGGTTGTCGGTTGCTCTGATCGGCGCCCGGCACGGGGCGAGTGCGGAACTCTTGGCCGAGCATGTGCGCAGATTCCCGTCGGCACAGGTCACGGCACTCGAACCTGACATTTCCGATTCGCCGGACGAACGCGACATCTCCCAGCTTGCGCCGATCCTGGACGGTGAAGCTTTCGACCTGATTCTGCTCGCTCTGGGGTCCCCCAAGAGCGATCGACTGGCAGGTCTGCTCGCCGGAGTGTTGCGCGGCGGGACCATCGTGGGGGTAGGTGCGGCAGTTGACTTTCTCACGGGGCGCATCGCTCGCGCGCCCCGGAGTTGGCAAGTCCTGGGAATGGAGTGGCTGTGGCGGTTGGCCCACGAACCGCGGCGCCTGGGCCCTCGCTACCTGCGCGCGGCGGCCGCCTTTGCGCCGGTGGCGGCCGCAACCGCGTGGCGTGGACGTCAGCGCCGCGCGCAGGCCCCAATCGCCGGGCAGGACGAGTCGTGGCGACGGTAGCGCTGTCGGCGGTGGGATTGATGCCCAGGAGCACGGGCATCGAGCGCTACGCGCGGGCTTTCGTCGATGCCGTCGTGCAGTCGCCGCCGCGGGGCGTGACGGTTGTCCCCGTCGTGCGCGCCTGGCTGGCGAGCGCCGTGGGTTTGGAGAGAGGCGATGGCGTCGTGGTTCCCGATGCCATCCCCGCTCCGCTCGCGGTGGAAGGCCTCCCGATGCTGCTGCGTCGGTTGCGTCCTGACCTTGTGCACGGTCTTGATCTGGCAGTTCCGCGTTCGACGGTTCTGGCCAGGTCGGAGTCGTCCGGAGCGTCGCCGTGGGTGCAGATGGTGCACGACTCGATGCTTTGGGAGGAGAAGCCGGCGCAACTCTCAAAAGGAGCGCGTTGGTACTACGGTCCCGCGCTTCGCTCCGCTGCGCGATCGCAGAGGCTGTCCGCCATCGTCACCACCACGGAATCCGCGGCGGCGGCAATCCGGCCCCATGTTCCCGTCACCTTGGCCGTGACTGCGCTCGGCGCCGCCGGCTTTCCGTTGCCGGAGGTCGGTGCGTCGGGTCGCGAGTCCGTCGGCGGCTGCGCCCCCGTGGCGAAGAGTCCAGATGCCTTCGTGGTCGTCTCGGTGGGAACCGTAGAGCCGCGCAAGGGACTTGGGGTGCTGGCGTCGGCTGTCGGTGCGCTGAGGGAACGCGGTGTGGCGGTGACGTGGTGGCACGTGGGTCGGATGGGGTGGGGCACGTTGCCGGGCGGCTGCGAGTACCTTGGTCCGATCTCCGATGCTGAGTTGAGCAACGTGCTGCGGACCGCAGACGTGTTCGTCAGCGCCAGCCTTGACGAGGGATTCAACATGGCGGCCGCTGAGGCCATTGCGGCCGGCGTCACTTGCGTATTGTCAGACATCCCGGCCCACCGCGAGAATTACAGACAGTCCGCCGACCTCGTGCCGCCCGGTGATTCAGCAGCACTTCGGGAGGCATTGCTCTCCTTGAGCCGGCAACCTGCTGGAGTCACGTCGCAGGCGGCCGAGAGCAGTTCTCCGGCGCCGGCATCGGCCTCACCAAGCGGGGCACACTGGTCGTGGACCACGGTCGCGGCTCGCGCGGGTGCGGTTTGGGAATCGCTCATCTGATGACCTACCTCGTTCTTGTCATCGGAGCGGCCGCCCTCGCGTGGCCCTGGTGGTGGCTGTCCCGTCGCCGCCCGGAATGGGCGGTTGCCGCCATCTTCGCGCTCGTGGTGTTCTCGGCGCACGTATTCGCTGCCCTGTACCGGATCGGTGTGCCCGCAGATGTGGTGCGGGGCCTGATCCCGTTGAAGGACTTCCTGGCAGTGGTGCTCGCCGCAGTACTGGTGATGCGGCTGGTGGGAAACCGAGGCTTCACCTTGCCGAGTCGTACCGTGGTGGGTGCCGTGGCGGTGGCCGCCGTTGCGGTCGTCGCTGGGGCGCTACTGTCCCTCGGCGATGGCGGACCGGAGATCATCGTGCGGGTGGGGCGCGGACTCGCCCTGCCGATAGTCGCTGTGATCGTCGGCCTCACGCTCACGAAGACGGAACGTACCCGGGCCTTCGCTGCCTCCGCTGTGGTGATCCTGGTGGGTGTCATCGCAGCATTCGTCGAACTCGCCCTGCCGATCGAGTTCCTCACCCGAACCCTCAACGTGGGTGAGTACTGGCGCGAGGTCAAGGCGGTACCCCAATTCCTCATCAACCACGACATTGGGGCGCTGCCGGGCAACACCTTCGTGGAGGCCTGGCGCCCGGAGTCAACCCGCCGCCTTGCGGGACCATTCGGCGATTCGCTGAGCGCCGGATACGTGATCGCGGTGGGCATTCTCATGGCTCTTGCCGGCTTGCGTCGGTGGTGGTGGGCAGCGCTCACTGTGGTGCCGATGCTGGCCGGCCTGCTGTTGACGTTCACGCGGGGCGGGTGGATCATCGTCGCGGCCGTCGTGGCCGCCCTGCTGATCAGTGCGCCGGTGAGCCGCAGACTACGTGCGTTCATGCTGGTCGCCGGGGTGGTCGCGATGGCTGTGGTGGTGTCCGTCGGACCGGTGCACGAGTACCTTAGCGGGGTGCTCTCCGGGCGGCACGGGAGTACGTTGGCGCACTTGGAGTACTTGGACAACTTGAGCGAACTGCAGTTCAGTCTCTGGGGCGATGGCTATCCGGCCGCGGGCGCGATCGCCGGATTCAGCACCGAGAACGTGGTCGCTACCAGCCTGCTGCAGATGGGTCTCGTGCTGGGGATCGCCTACTGGCTCGCCACGTTGACCCTCGCAGTCGCTGCGATGGCTCGCTGGCAGAACATCCTTGTGTGGGCGGCCTACGTTGCCGCTTTGGCTGTGTCGTGGACCGTCAGCGAACAATGGTTGACCTACAACGCCGGCTGGCCGATGGCGTTCCTGCTCGGCGCCGGGGTGGTGATCTGGCACAAACGGAGACCTGGCGACGACCCGGCCAGCGACGCGGCCGAAACTCAGGGCTCCAACGACGAGATGAGCTCGGCGACCGCGGCGGTGTAGGCCGTCGCACCGTATCGTCGTTCGACTAAGGCAGCAGCCGCTGAGACGCGGGTGGCCGCCTCTGCCGGATCGGCGATCACTTGGCGGAGTGCGTGAAGCCACTGGTGCGGGGTATCGGCGAGGTAGCAGACCCGCTCCGATCCTGGAATGCCCTGCAGGCCGACACCCGTGGTGATCAAGGGGGATCCGCTAGCCAGCGCGTCGATCACCTTGGACTTCACCCCGGCACCTTCAACGAGGGGGGCAACGACGGCCGTAGAGGTGCGAAGGAGGTGGTGCAGATCGTCGGCGCTGACCGGCCCAGTGAAGGCCAGTTCGGGGGCCGAGTTGGCACCGGTCGGCTCCGGCCAGGCGTTGCGGAGCTGCCCGGCGGAGTCGGTATCCCATTGCCCCACCACGCGGAGTCCGATGCGCTGCTCGCCGAGCGTGGTGGCCAGCGAAGGTGCCACCTCTGCCGCGAACCAGAGAAGGCCACTCACATTCGGGTGATGGGAGGAGCCACCCACGAACGTCAGTTGAATCAGCGGGCTCTCGATGCCTGTCTGGGCGGCGGTCGAGGATGTGGGTTGGGGGTTTAGTGGGCCGCCGTTGTCGTCGTCGTCGACACGAAAGTAGGGAAACCACAGTCCTGCACCTCCGGCATCGGTTACGACGCTGACTTCGTCCGCGCTGGGATAGAGACAGTAGCGGTAGGACTGCCAGCAGACTCGTTCCAGTGAGAGCAATGCCCGTGCTGCTCCCGGAGCGGCCGATGCCAGCCTTCGGTGGTGCAGGTCGTGCCCGAGATAGATGGGTGGAAGCCGCGATGAATCGTTGGCCCATCGGCGCAGTCGCGCGCCGAGTTCGGGTCGACTGACAATAATCAGGTCCCAGCCGGGGCGGTCCTGGCCAGTTGGTGGATGAGGTGGGCCGATCGAGTGGACCACCACGTGTCCAAGATCACCGAGGGTCCGCGAGAGGTCCGAAACTGCGCGGTCGCCGCCGCTGCGCGCCGGCTCGCGGTAGTTGTCGTCGAGCACCAGGATTCGCAATTGTGGTGATCCCTGCGGCACTTGGCTCCTCCACGCTCAAGCGCTGACCGTAGTCGGCCATCTGCGCCGGTGGTCGAACCATAGCGCCGCCCAGGGGTCGCGCGTCGGTGGACGGTCACGTGCACAGCAGGCAACGCAACCACTGGAGGGCTTCGGTCGAATCCACACCGGGAATGCCGACGAGCGCATGGCGTGCACTATGGGGCAGCCGAGTCCCCGCGACAGAGGCGACATAATGTCCGGGTGCGATTGTGTCTGAGCAGGTCGATATGCCTCCCGTCCGGTGGGCCGATGATCAGAGCGGCGGGCCGGGCGAGTCTGCTCGTTTCCGGGACAGACGTGTCGTGGAGGTAGCCTCAACAATTGTCGGGCTTTTTGTGCTGGCCATCGCGACCGGCAGTGTGCTGCGCACCATCGTCGTACCGCGCGGCCTTTCGTCCGGCGTGTCCAGAGTCATCATCTTTGTCGTGGTGAGTGGGATTCGGCTCGTGAGCAACCGCTTGCGAAGCTATCGCCAACGCGACCACCTCCTTGCCTTCGCGGGTCCGGTGGCGATCCTCAGCCTGCTGGTCGCGTGGCTCCTACTCTTCTGGTTCGGCTACGCCATGCTGATGTTTCCCGGCGAGCGCAGTGGGCTGGATCAGGCATTCAGGGAATCGGGGTCTTCGCTATTCACTTTGGGTTACGCATCAGGATCCGGAGCGCCCCTGACCTTTCTGGATTTCTGCGCCGCCGCGACGGGGCCGATCGTCATCGGCCTGATGATCGGTTTCCTGCCCACGCTCTACTCCTCCTTCAGCCGTCGCGAGGTCGACGTGACGCAGTTGGGATGGATAGCCGGCGAACCGAATTGGGGTCCCGAATTGCTGGCACGGCAATGGTCGCTGAGTAGATTCGATGACTTGCCCGAGATGCTGCGGACCTGGACGGTCTGGGCGGCAGTGGTCTCTGAATCGCACACCACCAACCCGATTCTCATCATCTTTCGATCAACGAAATCCCTGCGCAACTGGGCTGTGGCGCTGGTTGCTGTCATGGATGCGGCAGCACTGCAGATCGCGCTGCTGCCGAGCATGCCACAGGGTCGCGCTCGATCGATGCTGAGTCAGGGTGAGCGGTGCCTTGCCTCAATCACAGCGACCTTTGGGGCGCAAGATCGGCCGAAGGCCGACGATCCGGACGTCGTGACGCGCGCCGACTTTGATAGGGCTTTCCAGCGCCTGAAGGCTGCCGAAGTTCCGATGCAGGCACCCCAGGACGCCGCTTGGACGACGTTCCGGGAACTGCGCAGCCGCTATGAGGCCGAGGCGGCCTCCCTGTGTCGAACGATTGATGCGGTGCCGTCATGGTGGACGGGATCGAGGACTCCACCCACCGAGCCCATCGCTACGCCGATCCTGGCCGACGAGGATCTCGCGCCTCCACCGCATCGCCGGGATCAGCGCTCACGCAACGACCGGGACGACTCCGGCGAAGACCCCATAGAGTGAACCGCTCGTTTAGTGCACTCTGCCCGAAGGTGCACCGTCGATGGATTGCGGCCATGCCACAGGACAACTCGACCCGGACCGTCGGCGGGGCACCTTGGCTACTACCGGCCGGTGCACCAATGGACCTCAGACACCGGCGAATTGCTGGAGGAGTTCGAGGCCACACAGTGCGCGGGCGGTGCATGGGGCCCGGACATGCAGCACGGCGGTCCAGTTGCAGCGCTGCTCACGCGGGCAGTGGACAGGCGCCACCCTGCAGCCGGCTCTCGGATCAGCCGAGTCGTGTTTGACATCTTCGGTGCGATCCCGATGTCCCGGGTGCTGCGGCCCGATGCTTGGCGGGCTGGCTTCGTCCAGGCTCTGGAGTGGCGAATCGATGAGCCGCTGGGTGAGCCAGGCCGGTCGCTGGCGTGGGACATCGCCTCGTTGGCTCGGTCGAGGAGGGTGTCGGTCTCCTCACCCCGGAGAGCCAGATTGCCGCCCATGATGAGGCTGGGGGTGATGCACACGCCGCCCTGCAAGGCGATGGGTTCCGGGGCGGTTCATCAGGCCAGTGAGTAGGTCGAACCGAGCCTGTCGGTCACGGTCGCCGACATGAATGCGTACGGAGTCAGCCTCGGAGCCAACCGACTTCATGCCCGCCACTCCCAGTCGCTGCTGCTGCCCGTGGTACTCAACCGGTCTCCGGCGAGTGCGATGCGCACAATGTGGGCAACCGCAACCAAGTCGAACCAGTGCTGCAAGCCATGGCTGCCAACTATTGGCCGGTCGACCACGGCGGGCAAACCCACAAATCGGTGATGCAGGCTCAGGACATACCTTCGGCGATTAAACACTTTGACACCCACGGTGCAGAGCCACGCAACAATCGTTGGACTCCGGTCAATCTGGTGGGACGAAGCGACGGAAACACCCACACAGTCATCGCCGTCGCAGAGTCAATGGACTACCCTCCCAAGGCCAACGCCCGCAGCCTGGCGTTGGGGCATACCCAGATTGTCGCCCTCACGACAGACACCGAATGGCTGCAACGTGCTCTAATCGGCACCTGCGGAGCAAACTCCAGGGATGCTCCCGTCGTAGCGCTCCAACGCCCCCGTGGGTGCGTCGGGGAAACGTTGTTGGCTACCCACCACGCACTCGGATTTCCACTGCCACACGACGTTTGTGTGCGCGCAACCTTGTCCTGATCACCAGGCTCAAGCGTCCCTTCACCAGACACTCTCGACCGCTGATCCTGGGGCTCAGTAGTAGCCGAGGATGTCGATGAGAACATCCGTGGCCGCAGTCGCGACGAATACCTCCAACTGGCGGGATCCCGGGTTAATCGCAGCGGTGAGTCCGTTCGCCAGCGTCACTCCGGCCGTGTAGTTCAATGCCGACGCGGAATAGCTGGTCGCGCCCCCGGGCGCAAGCGCCAGGAATCCGGAACCTGCCGGACGGACTGCAGTGAGATTCAATGCGACCGCCTGAGCACCGGGCGGAACAAGGTCGTACGTGACGATGGCGCCGGTGGTCAAGTCCCTGCCGTGGGCGATGGCGATGGTGCGGTGGGTGCCGGCCGGGATCCGTCCGGCGGGCCCGGGCTGCGGCCGTCGCGAGTCGTAGACACGCATGGGCGTCACGGGCACAAACGGTCCGGCAGCGGCGCGCGTTGCAGGAGGCATGATCATTCGCCAAGCTCCAGGGACGCCGGTGGCTGCGCACCACCACAGCGAACCGTCCAGCGGCGCGAGCAAGGAACCCCGGTTGTGGACACCCGAAGTCGGTGGTCCTGACGCGGCACCGCACACGAGCCTAATCGCCGATTTGCTCCCCGAATAGGCGAGGATGCCGTCCTCACTGCTGGAGGTGGCTACGAGGCCGTGGTTCTCCACTGCGCTCGCCTGCAAGGCGGAGCCGAACCCGCTGTTCGAGACCAGCATGGTTCGGCCGGAACTCGACGATGCCAACGTGGTGTCGTCGGGTCCTGCATTGTTGGTGGCGCCGTACTGCATGACGCCGGTTCCGGCTGCAGCTGGTGGTGCCGTGGCGACCACGCCGGCGCCGACAGCCGCGCCGAGCAACAGCCCACGGCGGGTCCACTTTCGACAACCGTTCCCTGCGGCCGCTGATTTCCGCGCGCAGTCATGCTCTCCGTCGACGCCATCGGAGAACGTGGACTGGGCATCGGCGATCGTTACAGCCGAACCACCATTCGATGACGATTCGGCGGCCGCAAGTCGCCGCTCTGCCACCTCCAGTCGTCGTTCTGCCACCTCAAGGCGTCGCTCCGTCTCGGCGAGCCGTTCGAGGATTTGTTGCACCAGAGAGGCTGGTGCGGACTCGGCAACAGCGCCGAGTTCATTGGTGGCCATGGCGCACCTCGCAGCAATCGCGTCGCGATGCCGACCGCATCGCGGCTCCACCTCCAGGCTAGATGCCATACCTAGGAGGCAGGCGCGACCGGCGGACGGTTGTACGCCGAGTGGGGCACGCGCATGCGCCAACGTTTGGCGTACATTTGCCCGTTTGACCGCCGAAAACGATGTGTTCTCCGGCTAGCCTGAACCGGAGCCTAGGAGGGCTAATGGCAGACAAACGACCGCAGACCTGGTCTGACTTGGCACGCACCGATGCCGACCAGAACGAAGAGATCGACTCACAGGAACGGGAACCGAACGAACCGGCCTACCTCGCAGACCGGGAACAGATTGACGAGATTGCCCCCGACTCAAACCACGGCCGTGAACCGGGGGACGAAGCCATCACTGGCGGCTAGTAGAGGTCGTCAACCGCCCCGTTCGCGGCCTAGCGAAGGCGCGGTGCGCGCCCGACCCACCCCGAATTAGCCGGTGCCTGCCGGAACGGGTTCTCCCATGCCTATGCCGGCGCAGCCTGGGCTACTTCGATGAGCAGACCCGGCAATTGCGAATCCCGTGGGGACCTGAAGAGGTGTGGAAGGATGGCCCGATGGTTCGCGCGCAGGAATCACCTCGCAAGGGTCTTCCGAGGTGGCTGAGTTGGCCGGTGGTGGTGTCAGCACCTCTGGTGCTGGTGCTGGTCGTCGCGGAGGCGGCGTCTAGCCCTTGGGCTATCGGGTTGGCACTGGTGCCGCTGGTGATTGTTGGCCCGGCGCTGTTGTGGTTGGACAGGGTCCATCCCCAGCGGTGGTCCACGCGCGTTCATGCGCTGCTGTGGGGCGCCACCGTCGCGGCTCTGGGCGGCGCCCTGGGCAACACCATTGGTGACGCGGCCCTGGGCGCGATCGTGTCCGGAGTCGTTGTGGCTCCGGTGGTCGAGGAGACGATGAAGGGCCTGGGCGTGGTGTGGGCTGTGCGCCGTGGCGAGGTCGACGGTGCGTTGGACGGCATTGTTACTGCGGGCTGGATCGGCCTTGGCTTTGCCGTGACCGAGGATGCCATTTACTTTGCCACCACCGACCAAGAGGGAACACTGCTGCAGGAGTTCCTGCTGCGGGGACTGGTGAGTCCGTTCGCTCACCCCATGCTGACCTTCTGGACTGGGCTGGCCATCGGGATCGCGGTGTATCGCCGGAGGTCGCTGGCCTGGGCGTGGTGGGGTTTCGCGCTGGCGGTGTCAGGACATGTCGCGCTCAACGGGATCTTTGACCTCTCCGATGAGGCTTTCCCGCCCTTGGGCCTGGCTTTGCTGGTGCTGCTCCTCGTCGCGGCGGTCATCGTGGCCGTCCGTGTCCGGCAACAGGACATCCATCGGCTCACTGAGGGTGCGGCTGCCGCTGGGAACCGGCTCGGCATTTCAACGCAGGAAGCAGGAGTCTTCGCCAGTTGGTCTGGCATGTTCGCCAAGCGCCGCCAACTCGACCGCGACCAGCGTCGAAGGTTCGACGTCGAGCGACGGGTGATCGCCCGTCTGGCGCTGCAGCAGGCGCGCCCCGGCGGCCCCGACCCAGAAAGGGTGCAGGAGCTGGTCGACGAGTTCACACGATCGGATGGGCAGTGAGTTCGCGATGACCAAGCGTCGCGGATGATGGCTCCCGTTGGGATCCTTCGCCATCTGCCCACCTCACGGCAGGCCACGCTGCAGTCGGTGCTTGACGACCAGCGGCATGGCGCCGGACACCATCAACGAAGAATTCGCAGGGTGGGTTGGGTTTGGGTTTTACCGGGGCTTCATCAGTCCTTTTCGACCCAGCGGTCGACGCCCCACAGCACCGCCAGGGCCAGGCCCGGGTCGACCCCGGCGGCCACATCAAGGGTGTAGGCGTCGCGGATAGTGACCCACTTCTGGGTGATCTGCACCACCGGTCGGCCCGCGGAGGAGATGGCGTACTCCTTCTCCATGAGGCTGCCCTCGAGCTCCCAGGTCTGTCCGTCGCTGAGAGTCAGCGTCATCCGCGACTTGATCGGCGAGAACATCTGCGCCTTCAACGACGCCACTTCCTGCCCGTCGGCGTCGGAGATGGTCATGTGCTTGGGAATGCCCAGTAGTTTCCCCCGCACCTGGTAGACAACCGCGTCGGCGCTGTCGCGGATGTCGGCCTTCGGGCGGGTTCCGAGTTTGCCGTCGACGAAGAACCGCTGCGCCTCGGTGTCTGGATCGAGCACAGCGAAGTCGCGGCCCGCCCCGAACTTGCTCTTGACCAAGTAGCGGGTCCATCCGTCGGGTGGTGGCGGCAGTGCCATTCGATTCTCCTCGAGGCTTCACGTGTTTTTGGAGTAATGAACCTAGCCATCCCGGGCAGCCCTCCGCAACCGGGTTCGGTCTACCGGCGCCCGCGCCGCCACCTGCGACGCGCTGGTGAAACAGCCCCAAGGGGCCGCTGGTGACACAGCCCCATGTGACAGTGGGCGTTGCGATGCCCGCAGTAAGGCGCCCAACACGCGGCAGCCGATGGCTGGGTGGAACTTGGCTCTTCGGTTTCTGCTCGAGCTCGTCGCATTGGCAGGGCTTGCCGCCGCCACCTACAACCCAGACGTCCCGGTCACTTGCCTGGGCGCGAAGCTCGGCCTCGTGGTCGCCGACGGGGACCATGGAGAAACTCTGAGCGCGCAAGTCAGGTGTGGGTGGGCAGAGGGCGAGCGCTGGAAGGTCGTCCGCTCCGGTTTCGGTGTCGTTGGTGGCCGAGGCCGGCGCGCGTGATGCGCCAGCAGGAGGAGACCTTGGTGGCGCACTAAGGCGGCGCCGGGAAGGTGTCACTAAACCATCCCATGATCATTTTTCAATCCATGATCATTGTGGGTTGAGGCTGACGACGCTAGGATCACGCCGCATGGAGAAGCAGATGTGGGAGACGCCGCGACTGCGGCAACTGAGTGGAACGCGGAATTCCCTGGGCGGCGGGAGCATGATTGGATTGAGGGTAGCCACGGCTGACGTCTCCATCGTCACTGCTATGACACAGTACGCGGACGCCTCAGACGCCTCCTCAATGTACGTTCTGGCATAACGCGGAGGCGCCCTCTTAGGCTTAACCCACCAGTGCGCTGCTGGGCTGCGCAGACGCCGCTCAGGGGACCTCCGGCTGTAGCCAGCCGAAACGCTGGCGTGCGGGGGTGTTGACGATTTCCTTCGGGGCTTCGGTAAGGTGTCGGATTCAAGAGACCTTTACAAAGATGGATCCGAGGAGATGGTTTGATGCGCAAGTCTGTTTTTTCTGCCGTGGCCGGAGCCGGCGCACTGGCAATTGCACTGACTGGCTGTTCGAGTAGCAGCGATTCGCAGGACGCGCCGAGCGGCGATGCGATAGCCCAGGAATACGACCTTTCCGGCATCGACGTCGCAGTTGGTTCCAAGGACTTCGACGAGCAGTTGATCCTTGGGCAGATGATGGTCCAGGCATTCGAGGCCGCCGGCGCCAACGTCGACGACAAGGTTGACCTCGGCGGTACCGAGATCGCCCGGGCCGCATTGGAGTCTGGCCAGATCGATGTCTACATGGAATACAACGGCACCGGTTGGACGGTGCACCTCGGTCAGGAAGACCCGAGTTTCGATCCTGAGGAACTGACCGCGAACGTCAAGGAGAAGGATCTCGAGGAGAACCAGATCGTTTGGGCCGGGCTCTCGCCGTTCAACAACACCTACGGCTTCGCCACCGGCCCGGACGTCACCGAGGCCAACGGTGGCGGCTACACGCTGCAATCAATGATGGAGTACGTGCGCGACAACCCCGACGCAGTCGTGTGCATGGAGTCCGAGTTCCCAACCCGACCTGACGGGCTCATCCTCACCGAGGAAGCCACCGGGATCGAGCTGCCGGACAACCAGCAGCGGATTCTCGACACCGGCGTGATCTACACCGAAACGGCTGCCGGCAACTGCACCTTCGGTGAGGTGTTCACCACTGATGGCCGGATTGCCGCCCTCGACCTCACTGTTGTGGAGGATCCGGGCGTGAACATCCTGTACAACGTTTCGGCCACTTTCCGGCAGGAAACCTACGACAAGGCGCCGGAAGCCTTCGACGGCATCACCAACGCGATTCTCGAGCCCCTCAACAACGAGGAAATGGCCAAGCTGAACGCGCGGGTGTCGGCTGAGGGCGAGGACCCGGCTGAAGTTGCCAAGGACTACCTGCAACAGCAGGGAATCATCAACTAGCGGTGCTTCAGGTGAGCGCGATGGGTTAACCATCTGCGCTCACCTGTCGCTGCATTGCCGAAATCTTCCCAGAAGGGCATTCCGCTGTGGATGGTTTGACCAGTTGGTGGGACTTCGTCTCTAGTCGAGGCGATCAAGTTCTCACCACCGTCCTTGAGACTTTGACCTACGTGGTGACGGTGACCCTTGCCGCCGGTGCGGTTGCGATCACCGTGGGCGTGATCACACGGCATCGGCCATTCGCCCGTGACCTGTCGTTGGCGATCGCGTCGGTGTTTTTGACGATTCCGTCGTTGGCGCTGTTCACGATCTTCATCCCGCTGGTGGGCTTGGGATTCACTCCTTCGTTCATCGCGCTATTCCTTTACGCGATCCTGCCGATCCTGCGAAACACCACCACGGGACTGTCGGCCGTTGAACCCAGTGTCCTGGAGTCGGCGCGTGGCATGGGCCTGACGCCCACGCAGGTGCTGCTCAAGGTTCAGCTGCCGCTTGCCTGGCCGGTCATCCTCGCGGGTGTTCGCGTGTCGGCGCTGCTCACGGTGGGGATTTCGGCGATCGCGACTCTGGTCGCGGGAGGCGGGGTCGGTGACTTCATCAAATCCGGGCTGGCCCGGCTGCCCTTGCCCAACTCCCTTGAATCCATCTGGACCGGCGTGATCCTGTCCTTGGTCCTCGCACTGGCGATCGACATCGTCCTGCGCGGCCTCGGACGGTTGACCGCGCGACAACCCACGAGGACGGCATGACTACTCCACAGATCGAACTTCGCCACGTCAGCAAAACCTACGAGGGGGTGGATGAACCGGCGGTTCGAGACCTCTCGTTGGCGGTAGAACCGGGGGAGATCCTGGTCCTGGTGGGGCCTTCCGGCTGCGGGAAATCTACGACGCTGCGGCTGATCAACCGAATGATCGAACCCACCGAAGGCAGCATCGTCTACGAGGGTGAAGACGTCACCACGGTGGATCCGAACAAGTTGCGGCGTCGAATCGGGTACGTGATTCAGCAGGTGGGTCTGTTCCCGCACCGCACCATCGCCGAGAACATCGCCACGGTGCCGGAACTGCTGAAGTGGCCCAAGGATCGCGTGGCTGCGCGGATCGACGAGTTGCTCGAACTGGTGGGCATGGATCCCGTGGTCTACCGCGACCGGTATCCCTCGGAGCTCTCCGGCGGCCAGGCGCAGCGAGTGGGTGTGGCCCGGGCGCTCGGGGCGGATCCGGACGTGTTGCTGATGGATGAGCCGTTCGGAGCGATTGACCCGATCACCCGGGACCGGCTGCAAAACGAGTTCCTCCGGTTGCAGAGCACCCTGCGCAAGACGATCGTCTTCGTCACCCACGACATCGACGAGGCGGTGAAGATGGGCGATCGCATTGCGATCCTGCGCGAAGGATCGCAGATCGCGCAGCTGGACAAACCAGAGGTGATTCTCGCCGAGCCGGCCGATGAGTTCGTCGAGAACTTCCTTGGGTCGGGGGCAATCCTGAAGTCCCTCACGCTCAAACGAGTGCGCGACATTGACATTGACCCGCTGGTGGTGCTGCGGGATCCGGTGCATCGGGGTCAGGCGCTCGCCGCCCTGGCGGAATCCGGCAGTGGATACGCCGTGCTGGTCGATCACGACAACCGGCCGATCTGCTGGATCAATGAGCGATCCCTGAACAGTTCGTCCGAACTTGCGAAGGCCGGGCGTGCAATCTCGGTGCAATTGCAGCCGGAGGACACCTTGCAGGACGCATTGTCGGCGATGCTGCAATCGTCCAGCGGCCACGCCGTCGTTGTGGATGGCAACGGCCGCTACCAAGGGTGCTGCACGATCGAGAGCCTGGCCCACTTCGTGGTGGGAATGGCCAACGGCGGAGGGTCGTCAACGCCGACCGGTGAGCTCGCATGAGCACCGCCATTGCCGAAGTCGCAACGGACGAGAGCGCGCGGACCACACGCAAGTGGAACGCGGCGAATCTCGACCTCATCATCACCCCCGCGCTGGCCGTCGTGCTCTTGGTCCTAGCCGTCTTCGTGTGGCAATACACCGACTTCGACAGCACCACCGAGCGAATCCTCGAACCGGCGAGCCTTGCCCGCCAGATGCGGCAGCAGATCACGTTGTCGTTCTGGTCGACCCTCTTGGTGGTGGCGGTAGCTGTCCCGCTGGGAATCGTGGTGACCCGCCGCGGCGCTCCCAAGCTGAAAGACGCCCTGGTCACGGTGCTTGGTTTGGGTCAGGCAGTGCCGGCGTACGGGCTGATCGTGCTGTTCTTCGTCTGGCTGGGCCAGGGTGTGACCACGGCTGTGATCGCTTTGGCCACTTTCGCCCTGCTCCCGGTGCTCCGTAACACGATTGTGGGACTGCAGCAGGTGGATACCTCGGTGATCGAGGCCGGCAAGGGTATGGGGATGACGGCGCTGCAACGGCTGCGCAAGATCGAACTCCCGCTGGCTGTGCCGGTGATCGTGGCCGGAGTGAGAACGGCGGCGGTGATCAACGTCGGTATGGCGTCACTGGCCTTCCTCATCGGTGCTGGCGGTCTCGGTGAAACGATCAATGCGGGGTTGAAGCTGAACCGGCCGACCGCGATCTTCATCGGCGCGGCCTTGGTGGCTCTCATCGCGTTGGCCTTCGATACCGCCGGGGCACTGGCCCAGCGCTATCTGCGGCCCCGCGGCGTCTAGAACCACTCCGCCACGGCGGTCACCAACGGGCGGATCAGAAGTCCACTCGCACCAATCCGCCCACCGGCCGGGTTTGGCAGGCGAGAACTGCCTCGCCGTTGCGCACCGTCGCGCGGGTCTCTACCTCTCCAGACACCACAGTGCACACACACGTGGCGCATCGACCGGCCATACACGATCGTGGCGCGTCCACACCCGCTACTAGCAGCGCCTCGACCAACGACAGGTCGTCATCCCACGGTACGACCACCCTTTCCCCTGCCACGCTCACCTGCAGAGTGGTCGAGGAGGTGGCGGCATCAGTGGTTCGGCGAGTCAGAAGTTCAAAGGGATCGCTACCCAAAGATGCGAACTCCTCGAAATGCACTCGATCATCCGGCCAGCCTGCCTGCGTCGCACTGGTGCGCACCACCGCGGCGAACCCGGCTGGTCCGCATAGGTACATCTGGGCGCCGCTGTGCGCAGCGAACAGGGCCGTCAGGTCGTCGGTGGTCGGGCGCCCGCGAGTGCACTCCAACCACACGATCAACTCGAACCTTTCGGGATAGCGTCTGGCCAATTCGGCGAGTTCATCTCCGAAAATCACGTTGCCGGAGTCGGTGTTGGCGTAGAGCAAGGAGATGTGCCGTTGGCCGTGCGTCAACTCGTGGCTGATCATCGAATAGAGCGGCGTAATGCCGCTGCCAGCTGCGCACATGAGCAAAGGGTCCTGGCCAGCGTCCAGTCGAAATGTGCCCGACGGTGGCAGGGCAGTCAGATGCATCCCGGGGGAGGCGTGTTCGACCAGCCACGTTGAAGCCGCGCCACCAGGCACTCGCTTCACGGTGATGGCGAGCACGCCGTCGTCTGGGGTGCTCGACAGCGAATAGCACCGCGCCGCGTACCCCTGATCGAGCGGTACCCGGAGGGTGAGGAACTGACCGGGGGCGAACTCGAAGCCGGCTGGGCGGTCAAACTCGATCGTGAGCGCGTCCGCGGTGTTGGCTCGGGTGCGGATGACTCTGAGGTCTTGGGGCGCAACTGCGCGCAGGCCGGGCGACGATGCCGGGCCGCTGGCAGGTGGCGGTGCCAGACCGGCTGCGCCTACGCGTTCAGAGGCATCGGTTGTGAACGCTGCGTCGACGGGGTGCCGACCTCGTACTCGCACCCACTGCAGCGCCGGGGTCCAGCCCCGGGCGATGAGTAGCGCAGCCAGCAGGGCTGATGTCGAGACCAGCATCACGACTGACCATGCGCGGGTGGCGTCAGTTCCAGCCAGCACGTAGTGCGCCGTTGCCAGCGGCCACACGGCGAACGCGGTGGCGTGCACTGCCCGCCACGTGTTGGAGCCAAGCGGCAGCCTGAGCAGTGACACCCCTGTGACCAACAGGAGCACCACGAAGGCGACCGTGCCGAGGGCCGTTGGAAGTGCCATCTGCTCTGCCAAACCCGGCACGAACACGTCAACCCAGGTGAGTTTGGCGTACGGGTCCGGTAGCAGCACCAGCACATGACCCATCGCCAGAACCACGGCGCCGAACGCCAGCATCCGGTGTGCGGTCAGGCGTGAGCCGGGGGATATGCGGGCCCGGATGGCCGGTTGCGCAGTGAGAAGTCCGAAGGCAACGGTGAGTGAACTGGTCAGCCAAGCGGCCAATCCCAGCCCACGAGCGGAGATCCACATCAGGCTGGCCTCAGCAAGCACCGACGTCACGTGCGTGTTCATACCGTCACTGTGCCCGTGTTCGGTCGGCAGCCCAAGGCATGCATGGTTAAGGGTCGTTAAGGATGTCAACTAAATCGATGGCGGTGGGCCAGGCAGGTGTCGTGGCCATTCCACGCGCACCGCGGCACCGCGGGCAGATGGCATCACGCGCGCGTCGCCGCCGCAGGAACGAGCGGACTCCCGCAACATCGCCAATCCCAATCCGGTGCCACCCGCGGCTGCACCGGATCCGCGCACGAACCGATCGAACACAGCCTCCCACTCCGCCGCCGGAATACCTGGTCCGTCGTCGACTACCTCAACCCACACGGAAGTCGAATCACATCCCAAGGTGATCCGAACTGAACTCTCGGCGTAGGTGAACGCGTTGGAGGTCAGTTCATCGACAGCCCGTTCGACAGTTCCCGGCATCGCCAGGATCAGACCGCAATCTGCGGCGTTCACTTCCAACGACACCCCCGCCGTGACCGCGTTATCCGCGTACACCGGTTCTCGGGCACGCAGGGCATCAGCAACATCGATCGGTTCCCACTGCTCGGAGGAGGGCCCTCGCGACATGGTGAGGATCTGCCCGATTCGGCGATTGAGGCGGTCTATCTCCACCAGAGCGCTCTCGGCCTCAGCGTGCGCCTCACCGTGGCTGAGGTCGCTGAGAGCCTCGACGCGTAGCCGCAGCGCACCCAGCGGGGTTCGCAGGTGGTGCGAGGCTTCCTCCGCGACGGCCTGGCTGCGCCCCATGGCCGCGGACAATTTCGCCGCGGTCTCATCAAGGGCCTCAGCTACCGCTTGGACTTCCGGAGGCCCCGTCACCCGGCCGATTCTGTAGTTGGCGTCCTCACCCATCTCCCGAGCACCACCTGCGAGTTGTTCCAGCGGACGCCCGAGTGCCTTGGCGATGAGCCATGACACAACCAGCGCCCCGGCCACCACCAGTACGAGCAACCAGAACAAGGCCCATTGCAGCGGCGCCACCCGCGAATCGACGGTGTTCTCCGGCATGGTCAACCGCAGCGCCCCCACCACTTCGGAGTCCTGGCGGATCGGCACGGCGGCGTAGGTGAGGGGCTGACCGAGAGTGCTCGATTCACGCACGCCGGAGTCGATGCTTCCCGTGAGAGCGGTATCGAGTTCGGGGCGAGCGAACAGCGTGGCATCGCCGGCCGGTTGGGTTGGCGGATCGGTCTCGGTGTCGAAGAGCAAATCGGATTGCGCGTCCACCACAACCACGCGAGCGCCAGTGCTGTCGGCGTAGTCCGCGAGGCGCTGAGCCCCCGAATCGGCCGGAAGCGCTGCCAGATCCCCAGCCAGCACGAGTGCGTCGCGTTGCAGTCCCAGCCGCAACCTCGCTGTTTCTGCGTCGCGATACAGCAGCGTGGCTGGCACTCCGATCAGGAGCACCAGAACCGCACTGAACAGGCCAATGGCCATCGCGATTCGACGGGTCAAAGCCAGCCCCTAGTCGCTCTTCACACGGAAGCCGACGCCGCGGATCGCCTCGATCGACACCCGTGCGGGGGCGATTTTGCGTCGTAGCGAGGTGACGTGTACGTCTAGGGACTTGCCAGAGCCGATCCACACGGGATCCCAGATACGTGAGTGCAACTCCTGGCGGGGCACCACCCGCCCGGGCTCCTCGAGCAGCACGGACAGCAACTCAAACTCTTTCGGAGTCAGCTTCAGTTCGTCGCCGTCACAGGTAACCGAGTGATGTTCTCGGTCGAGTCTGATGGGGCCAAACTGCAAGGCGTCGCCCCGGACCACGTATCGACGGGCATTCGCACGGATCCGGGCCACGAGTTCGCGCATGGAGTACGGCTTCACGACGTAATCGTCGGCGCCGAGTTCGAGCCCGCGCACAAGGTCCTGCTCGTCGCCACGGGCGGTCACCACGATGATCGGGACGTCGGAGGTTTGCCGCACGCGGCGACATACCTCCAAGCCGTCGATGTCAGGTAGACCCAAGTCGAGGAGTATCAGATCCACCGAGCGAGCCAAATGGAAACCTTGTTCTCCGGTGACTGCGGTTAACACCTCAAAGCCGTGCCGGCGCAAACCAGAGACAGTGGCCTCGAGCATGCCCTGATCATCCTCGACCACAGCGATCCGCATGACCTCATCGTGGCACTGCCCAGGCGATGGATCACGGTCAACTTCCTCATCGGCAGGACTCCTGCGCGTTCCTTAACGTCGCTTAACCATTTCGATCTGTCCCCTGGCTGACTACGCGTGCCACGCTGAGATCACCGAGAACGGAGAAATCCAGATGAAACGAAGCACGATGTGGGCAAGTGTCGCAGCTGCGGGACTGGTGGTGGCCTCGACCGTTGGTGCGATATCGGCGATCAACTCGTTGAACTCCGCGCAGGAGACGGCCGAAACGGTGGGTGCCACCCAGCCACAGTTGCCAATTGCCTCAGAAACGCCGGTGTCCGCGGAAGTCCCAGCCGCCGAGGCCCTCGTGGCACCTGAACTCGCTGCGCCTGAGGCACCCGCTGCGCCCGCGGCGCCCGCGGTGGTTGCGGTTCCGGCAGCGGAACCGGCCCCCGTTGCGGTCAACAATCCCGAGCCAGCGCAGCCTGCAGCACCGCTAGCCCCTGCTCCCGAGGTGTACTCCGCGCAGACGCAGGGCCTGTCCAACCCGGCGCCGGTGTATGTCCCGGAGCCCACCTACCCCGCACAACAGCAGTACTCTGCGCCAGCTCCGGCGTACGTGCCGCCAGCCCCGGCCTACGTGCCGCCAGCGCCGGCCGCCCCGCAGTACGACGACGACTACTACGAGGGTGACGACGACTACGACGACTACGACGACGAGGGTGACGACGACGACTACGACGATGACGACGAGGGTGACGATGATGACGACTGACGCACCCGGCACCGTTGGATCGGCATCGTTAGCGCCGAAGATTCTGGCCGGCGGAATCACGGTGTCGATGGCGATAGGCCTGGTGGGTTTAGTCGCCGCCCGCGCTGCAGCCGAGGTCAACGACCAAAGTGCCGAGGATCAACTCGCGAGGCAGCAGGCCGCTGCGGAGCAACAGGCAGGGCTCGCCCAACTTGCGGCGTACCAGGCAGAGCAGGATCAGCTCCACTCGCAGCAACTCGAGGCCACTAAGGCCCAGTACCAAGCCCAGCTCGACCAGTTGGCCGCCGGCTACCAAGCCGAACTCGAGCAGTTGGCCGCCGGTTACCAAGCCCAGCTGGATGCCTACACGCCGCCTGCGGTGACCACCTACGCCGAATCGCCGACAGTGTCCACCGGCGGTGCTTGGTCTGCCGCGGGCAGTTCGGGTGCTTCGAGTTGGCAGGAACCCACGGCCACCGCTCCATTGGAAAGCGCCAGCTCTGGCTCCCCTGCTACGTCCTCGGCACCCGTGTACTCGGCACCAGCGCCGGTGTACGAAGCACCTGCGCCCGCCGCCGCAGCCCCAGCCCCGGCCCCAGCACCCGTTGCTGCCGCTCCGGTACCGGTGCCGCCCGCCCCCGCGCCGCCACCAGTCTCATCCGGCAGTTGAGGTGAAGGTCGGCCTCAACGCGCCAGTTGCTCCGGGGTCAACGCCGCACTGCGTGTTGCATTACGGTTCGTCGGCTATGGCTGTCCAAGTGTTCGGCCGGGCCATGGGGACTGCCTGTTCCATCACCGTCGTCGACGATCCAAGGAGCGCATCGCCGACGGCGTTCGGTCTGTGGCAGATGCTGATGCTCTTGGAACAGGGGTGGAGCCGGTTTCGTGCGGATTCTGAGTTGAGCCGGGTGAACCAAATGTGCGCGACGGCCGACGGACCTGTGAATGCGACGCCCTCAGTGACGATGCGTCTGCTCTTGCAGGCGATGCTGTGGGCACACCGGGAGTCACATGGCTTTGTCGATTCGGCTCTGCTGCACGAAGTTGTCGCGGCAGGGTACGACGACACGTTTACGCGTGCGAGTGGTCGTGCCGCCGGGATCCCGAGTCCTTCCTCCCCGTCGATAGCAGCGGTTGT
Source organism: uncultured Actinomycetes bacterium (assembly GCA_963752505.1). Taxonomy (GTDB): domain Bacteria; phylum Actinomycetota; class Actinomycetes; order S36-B12; family UBA10799; genus JACJWR01. The sequence continues at coordinate 19,623 of CAVVYM010000006.1, read as the reverse complement.
CCTCAGCGAAGGCAGAGTTCTGCTGCCCGAGGGACTGGCGATGGATTCGGGTGGGGTCGGCAAAGGCTTGGCCGCCGACCTACTCGCCCACGCCGCGTCCCACCACCGTGGGGTGCTCGTTGACTTGGGCGGTGACATTCGAGCCCTGGGTAGCGACGCCAACGGCGGTCCATGGAGTGTGGGCATTGCCGATGAGCGCGACCCAGCGGGCGGCACGCTCACCACCTCGTGGTCACTTGTTGAGGGTGGCATTGCCACCAGTTCGGTCACTCGCCGTCGTTGGACCAACGGACACCACCTGATTGACCCCACAACCAAGCGTCCGAGCCGGTCAGATCTTGCAGCCGTGACGGTGGAGGCGCACACCGCTCTTGCGGCTGAGACCTATGCGAAGACCGCCGTGATCGCCGGTTCGGTTTTCGCCAAAGATTGGCTGCCCGCTCGAGCCCGTCGCGTATTGATCACCTACCGGGATTCACGCCCGCCGCAGATGATCGAGTGTGGGGTCCACCGATCTGCGAACAATTCGCAACCTTCCAAGCAGACGACGGGACTGGGAAACTAACAGGCTCCTCGAGGGAAACGGGCGGGGCCGGCGCGAAGGAACAGTCGGCAAGGTCGAATCAAATGCCCCAACGTGTCTGTCTTGGAGTAGCGTGAAAACTCCAGTCCAAAGTCGCTGCGGCAGACCAATGCCAGAGCGCCGACTGGATTGGAGGGTACGTGTCCGTGAACGAGTCTGGTGTGGACTCCACAGGGGTTGACAGTCGGGGTGGGGTGCTCGGCGACGAGGTGGTGGCCGTGGCGCACGACGTCACCTCGTCACTGGCGGCTGAGGAGCGCCGACGGGCGATCCTGGGATCGATGCTGGATCCGCATGTGTTGCTGCAGGCCGTGCGCGACCAGGACGGCAGGATCGTTGACTTCGAGTATGCCGATGCCAACGCCGCGGCGTGTGACTACATGGGGATGGTGTCCGAGGATCTGGTGGGGGCGCGTCTGTTGGGTCTGCTGCCGGGGCAGGCCGGGTCGGGGATGCTCGCCCTGTATGCCGAAGCGGTGGAGTCCGGCGACGCGCTGGTGTTGGACGACTATGCCTATCCGCATGAGCTCGTGCAGGACGAGCGCCGGTATGACATCCGGGCGGTGAGGGTCGGTGATGCGCTGAGTTTCACGTGGCGCGATGTGACCGATCGGCACCGTGCGCGTGAAGCACTTGCCGCCTCGGAGGCCCGCTACCGGCTGCTGGCCGAGAATGCCTCCGATGTGGTGGCGCAGGCGTCCCCGGATGGGAGGATCGAGTGGGTCTCGACCTCGTTGACGGCGCTGCTGGGTTGGCAGCCGGGCGACGTGGTCGGCCGGAGAGTGTTCGAGTACCTGCACCCCGATGATGTGCCTGCGATCGTGGCGGCTCAAGGGCGCCTGGCGCACGGCGAGCCGCTGAGGTTTGAGGCCAGGGTTCGCCGGGAAGATGGTGGCTATCGGTGGGTGGCCTCGAACGTTCGCCCCGTGTTGGACGCGTCGGGGGCGGTGATTGGCCGGGTGGCGGGTTGGCGCGACGTCCACGACCAGCATCTGGCCGTCGAGGCGCTGGCTGATAGTGAGGACCTGTTCCGCACGGCGATGGACAACAGTGCGGTGGGCATGTGCCTGGTCTCCCCGGACGGTGGTTTCCTGCGGGTGAACGCCGCCCTGTGCCAGATGTTCGATCGGAGTACCGAGGCATTGAAGGCCGCCACGTGGCAGGAGATCACCCACCCCGACGACGTCGAGGTGGACCAGGGTCTGGTCGCGCAAGTCCTGGCCGGGGACCGGGATTCCTACCGGTTGCGTAAGCGATACCTGCGCCCCGATGGTGATGTCGTTTGGGGGGACCTATCGGTGTCTTGTGTGCGTCATTCCGACGGCACGGTGCGCCATTTCATCTCACAGATCACCGATGTCACCGAGGCGCATCAGGCGATGCTTGCTGTGCAGGAGGCAGAGGAACGGTTCCGGCTGCTGGCAGAGAACGCCTCCGACGTGGTGTTCACTGCTGGACCAGACCGCTTGATCACGTGGGTGACGCCGAACATCACCGCCGCGCTGGGGTGGGAGCCCACCGATTGGGTCGGCAGGGCAGCTGCGGAATTTGTTCACCCCGAGGACCTGCGGCAGGCGGCTCAGAACCTTGCGGCCCTCTACGCCGGTCAGGGTGAAGCGGGTTCGTACCGCTTTCGGGGGAGGTGGCGCACCCCGAATGGGTCGTACTGCTGGATGCTCGGACTGGCCACCAGGGTGCTCACCGACGACGGCCACTTGAACTATGTGGTCGCCGGCCTGCGCGACATCACCGCCGAGGTGACCGCCCGGGATTACCTCGCCAGCGTCCTGGACTCGGCCATCGACCCCCACATCATGTTCACCCCGGTGCGCGACGACAACGGCCGAATCATCGACTTCGAATACGCCGATCTGAACCCGGCCGCCTGCGTCTACCGTCACACCACCCGGGAAGCCGTCATCGGCAAACGTCTGCTGGAGGTGTTTGGTGGGGAAGCGTCGCTCACTCTGCTGGGCTGGTGCGCCGACGCCCTCACCACAGGGGTGCCGGTGGTGCTAGATGATCAGTCGTTGGTCTCCGAAATCACCCTCGACACGCTGTGGTTCGACGTGCGGGCCGTGCCGGTGAACGGGCAGGTTTCGTTGACCTTCCGTGACGTCACCGGCAGGCACCGGCAGGCGGCCCAGGTCGCGGCGTCGGAGGAGAAGTTCCGGCTCCTGGCCGAGAACGCCACAGATGTTGTCCTCCATGGTCGCGACGCAATCATGGTGTGGGTGTCGCCGTCGCTGACCACCGTGCTGGGCTGGGCCCCCGAGGACTGGGTGGGGCACAGCCTCGAGGATTTCGCTCACCCCGACGACGTCGCGCTAGCCGAGGCCTGCCGAAGCGAGATCAACGCCGGGGGTACACCTGTCACCCGGATGCGCCTGCGGAACATCGCCGGCGATTTCCATTGGGTGGAGGTGCACGCCGCGCCTTTCGTGGGCCGCGACGGTGTCCCCGACGGCATCGGGGCATCCTTCCGCACTATCGACGCCCAGGTGCGTGCCGAGAAGGTCCTCCATGATCGGGCCCGCTACGACGAACTCACCGGACTGCTCAACCGAGCCGAGGTGTTCGAACGGCTGCGAGTCCTGGTCAACCAGCAGCCTCGCAGCGGCCGCGACATCGCTGTCGCGTTCTGCGACCTCGACGAGTTCAAGCAGATCAACGACACCTACGGCCACCAGATGGGCGATCACGTGCTGCAAACCGTCGCCTACGACGTGCGTGCACTGCTGCGCGATGAGGATCTAATCGCCCGGATTGGTGGTGACGAGATCCTGCTTGTCCTGACTGGCGTGCACGGACTGAATGGCGCAGTCGACGTCGCCCGGAAAGTCCTCGACCGGGTCGGTCAACCCCACAGCTACCGCGACGTCGACTACACACCGAAGCTCAGTATCGGGGTCACCCTGTTGGGGCGGGGAGAAGATCCCGATGACGTCATTGCCCGCGCGGACCGTGCGATGTATAACGCCAAACAAGCAGGCGGCAATCGAGTCCATGCTGCCTGACCCAGGGACGAGGAATGAGACGGGAAAGGCCGATTGCCATTCGCCCGAACGTCCCGCCACCGACTTCCAGCACCCCGATGACCTGCACTTTCTATCGTCCACCTGCCCCTCTTGCCACTTCCGGCGCTGCCGAATACCAGGGCGCCCCAGGACACGGTCCGTACGATGACATGGTGAAGCTCTTGGTGCGAGGGATCATCGGTGTGCTCATTGCGGTGCTCATTGCTGTGGCGTACGCGGTGGTCGATGCGCTGTTGAGCGGCACCTCGGTTGCCGAGAAGCTCAGCAATCCCATCTTCTGGGTCGTGACTGGCGTGTGCGCAGCCATTACCGGGCTGGTGGTGATGGATAAGGGCAGCGACGCGCCTCGAGAGGTGAAGAGCCGCGACCGGATTGCCGGTGAGCAACTCTTGTGGGCCATTGGGGCGGTGTTGGTCATTGGCATCTTGATCGGCCTCGTCACGCGGACTCCGGTTCTCGCGGTGATGGCGAGTCCAGCGTTCTGGATTCCCGCTGGGTTCGCAATCGTGGGAGCCGGGCTGGAGCCCTATCGGGGCGCGAAGAAGGATGCCAAGCAGGCCGAGGTCGAGCCGGATGATGCCGCCGGGGGAGCTGCACCGACGACGCCGGAGTGACCACCGGCACCGGCAGTACAGTCCGCGTTTTCGGCACCTTGACTTCATTTGCATTGGACTCGCCGGGGCGGTTCACATTGTCGATAGTGATGGTCACGGGATGAGGATCGTTTCGGGAATGAGGCATCCCAGCCTGCGGTCAGGGTAGGCTCGCCGAGCCTTGGGGACGACAACGTGGACCGCCGCAGTGATTCTTGGTCGCCAAGCCAAACTCCGGAAGGAATGGCAATCTTATGAAGGCACGTTTTGCAATACTGGTCCCCGGCGCGGTAGCCATTGCGCTCCTCGCGACTTCATGTACCCAGAGTTCGGAATCAGATGGCGCGACCTCGTCTTCGAATTCGTTTGTCAACGCCAATAGCGTTGACCTAGCGGGGGAATGGCAGCGGACCGATGCAAAAAGTTGGCAATCGATTAGCGCCAGTGTTAGCGATGTGCCGTCTGCAAGCGTGACTATAAGCGAGGCCGCTGATGGCTTTTACCAGTACACGTATGGCGTGACAATCCCGGAAAGCGACCCCCCAGTCGTGCGCGGAGGCAAAGAGACACGCAACTTTGATCTTACGTTCCGAATGGCAGTCGCTCCCGACGGGACGCTGCGGGGTATAGATCTCCAGGACCCGATCTTGTCGACCTACTGGGTGCGAGACGAAAACACAATCGACGCCGTGCTGCAAGAAGGCGGACCCGACGGGGCGATCGTCACCTACACGCTGAAACGCACCGGATCGAGTGAGCCGACAGGCTAGGCGGATTCGCTTAGTGATCCCACTTGCATCAGCACGATTCGGCTGTTTGTCAAGGATTCTGTTTCACCGATGCCTGAGCACATGGCATTCCGTACGGTTCCTCGGCGAGACTACGAGCGTCAAGGACGGTTCGGAAGTGGTTGAGGTTCAAACATTTCTCTCGAAGTCGTGCGGGGACGCCTTGCCTACGTCGTGGTGTCCATTGTCTCGTAGACCTCCACGGCTCCTCCGGCCTTGATCACTGGGCATTCTGCGGCCATCTGGCAGGCCTGCTCGATGCTGGCAGCGGTCACGGTAGAGATCCCGCTGATTCTGCTGGCGCCGCGGTCATCGACTCCATCAGCGGAGACGGTGCGTGAGTTCGGCAGCGGTCCACCGAAGTCCACTAACGCCTCGCCGAGGCCGGCGAAGAACGACATCCAGGCCTGCTTGTGGGACTGCTGTTCAGCCTCGGACAGGTTCTCGCCCATGCCTTCCCCACCGGTGTATACGAAGAGGAACGTCGCCATTGCTGTCTCCTGCCTGAACCTGCAACGCAGGCTCGATTGGTTGATTCTTGCCGTGGACCTCGTCGCGCCCGACCGTGCCCTGGGCTACAACTGTGTGGGCGTGAATGGTGTGTCGATGGTGAAGGGGACTGCGCGGGCCGGTTGCGAGAAGTCCACAGATCCTAGGTCGATTGAGTACAGGCGAGGATCGGTCGAGGTGCGGTAGGTGTAGCGCTGGTCGGTCAGGTTGCTGATCGTGATCCAGTCGGTGATCTCTGGGACTGGTTTCCCGTCCGGTTGGGCCTCTTCGATGATGCCGGCTGGGATGTCGAAGGAGTTCAGCACGTGCATGGTCTGCAGTTCCGCGCCCTGTGAATCCTCTGGTTGGTCTGACAGGGCGACGAGGGTCGCCGCCCGCACGAAGCGCGACGGTCCGGTGTAGTCCCCGGGCAGACCCATGAGTCCGCCCCCTTGTCCGAACTGCGACAGTTTCACGCCGAGTTCGTCCTGGGTTGGCGGGACGTCGGGGCTCAGACCGGCGTAGTTGTTCAGGTTGGTCAGGTGCCAGTCGAGGTATGGAGCATTGGTGCCGATGCCCGTCGGGTTGTCCACGGTCTGGATGCCGTGCGGGTGGAACTCGATGGCCAGCGAGCCTTCTTTGCTGTGCATCAGTATGTGCAGAGGTGGGGCGAATCCGATTCCGGGGTCCCCGCCCCAGACGCTGATTGACTGCACCGCGTCCTTGACCTCGTCCAGGGTTGCGCAGGTTCCCAGCAGGAAGGCGATGACGTCCATCTCCGACAGGTCGTTGCCGTCGCCTTTGAAGGGGGCGTAGGTGCAGTAGCCGTTGGGCATGTAGAGGCCGTGGGCGCTGAGGCCGGCGGTGTTGATGCCGTCGTCGAGTAGCTGCGGGTTGCCGAATCCACAAATGCCGACGATGCCGTGTTGGGTGGTCCAGGTCTTGGACTCCTGGCCTTCCTCTGGTGTGCTTGCCTTGCCGTGGGTTCCGGGTGGGATGACCGCCAACGACCACGGGATCAGGTCGGGGAACTCCATGCTGCGCCCGACAACGACGGCGCCGTTCTTGGCCTGTTTCATCTTGAAGTTTGTGCACATCCTCCCTGTCTAGCGCAGGCCGACGCCTCGACACCACACGATGGGCGATCCCGCTTGACCGGTGGTGGGCTGCTCGGCCATACGAGGACGGACGGGGACACTCCAACCCTCGAGCCCTCGCGCAGCGCCTGAAACTCCTTGGCGCCATCGAATCGTCGAGCTTCCTGACCCGAAACCGAGCCGAACAAGTCGTTGCGAATCTGTGGATCACTCAGTAGGGGTCACGCCAGATGTTTCTCGGCGGAGTCGCCGTTGAGGAATTCCAGCGGCGCTCCAAGGGCGTTCCGACGCCGACTTGTTGCCACGGCTGGCTATGCGGGTCTGTTGTGAGAGCGCGGCGCCTGCGGCCATGATCAATCAGTAGCACGGTACCGGCGATCGCAGTCGGAAACGAGATGGTGACCGTGTAGGTGAAGAGGGCGCCAAAGAAGGCAAGCCCCCATGCGTATTGGGTATCGGCGTGCAGAGTAGCTGTGCTGCTGGGAACTAGTAGCTGGCCCAGTAACAGCAACGCCAGAGGCAGTACTCCGCTCAGGGAAATGAGAAGAAGGCCGCCACTTCTGGGACGCACCAAACCGAAAGCCAATCCCGCGAGGGGCAATAGCAGAAATCCCGCTGCTGCACCGATGGTCAAGGCAGGTGGCCACGGGGTCTCATCGAGCCCATCGGCTGACCCCATTGACCCCACGCCGACCATAAATGTGGGCACGAGCAACACAAGGCAGGCGGTGTTCGACAGGTTGGTGAACACTGTCGTTTCAGGGTCTTTGGCACGATCACGACGGAAGATATACACGGCTGAGAAAATCAGAAAGGCTGACGCACAGAACGCGGCCAAGATGATCAACGCCGCGGCCAGTTGAGCGGACATGATCATCACCACCTAGATCGAGTCTATCGAGAAACTCCAGATTTCAGTGCGGCGCTGCAATGCGTTACGCCCAAACTTGATGCCCGTGGCGGCTTCGCGGGCGCGGACCCTCAAAGAGCGGGTCGATGTGGGTCAACCTACCTCGATAGTGGGGGGTGGGGGAGGTGAAGGGGGTTCACAGTGAAGCCTTTCCATGCCTTCGCTCGTTGTCGTTTTGGGGGTGGCGCGTAGTGCCGCCGGTGGTGTGGTCAGGTCCGCTGCCCGTTGGGGTTCCTCTGGGAATCGTTGCGTGCGAGGTGGTCGGTCATGGCTGATTGGGCTTCGATCAGTTTTGTGGGCCATCCGAGTCTGGTTTGCGCCTGGTAGATCAGTGGTTGGCGGGCGCGCACGAGTATGCGGGTGAGTTCCTCGCGGCGCGACTCGTTGCGGGCTGTCAGGTGCCCACGGGTGAGCAGGGTGATCATGCGCTGGGCGGTGGTGGTGGCGCGTTGGAGTAGCTGGGCTTCTTCGTGGCGGGCATCAGCGACCACCTGGGAATAGCGACTCCAGACGTCAATTGCCTCGGCGTTGAACGCAGCCAAGGTGGGTTGATCGGTCAGTTCCCGTCGTGGTCGGGCGAGGGCCAGGCGGCTGCGTAGGGTGCGGCGCGCCGGGCGGTGGGGTCGTCGCCCGCCACGCCTCGACCAGCTTTCGGGTCAACCCCATGTTCCTAGCGGACATGTGAATGCCGAAAGGTTCACCAACACCAGTCAGCGGGTCGTTCTGCGCCAATTCTTCCGATCGAAGTGACTCGATTGTGGGCCGCCGATCCGTCACCACCTCAGCCCAAGCTTCCAAGGTTGGGTCGGGCGTTCGAGATCGCAGGGCCTGGTGTGCGAGAAGCGTCAGAGCGGCAGGTACCTCTTCGTCAAGTCCGCCCAAATACAGGCCGTCGAGGTGCTCGGACACGGAACGGTCGGCGGGTTGGCGGCAAACAGGTGGTGTCCGTGGTTGTCACGAGGGCGGCTCGTTGGTGAGGGAGGTGACGGCAGCACCAGGTGGTGTCTGCCGACGCCAAACGGGGGGCGATTCCCGGTCTTGAGCCCATACTCGCTGAGACTGCTCCCGCCTGAACCCGGCATCGACTCGATCAGCGACGGGAACAACCGAGTCAGCGCCGTGGTCGGGCATTCCGAAGGCGTCCACTGGCCCGGGCAGGCGGCCATGGTCACGAGAGGAATTCGGGTACCCAGCCCCATGCATGAAGCGTAGTTCATGTTGTTCATGTCAGCTGTGCGTCGTTGGATGGAGTCCAACAGGACAACCACGACGACAACCGGAGCACACCATGTTCGACTTTTTCAGCGGCAGGTTCGCAGAAATCCAGGGGCTGCCCTTGCACCCGTTGGCCGTCCACGCAGTCGTCATTCTGCTGCCCCTTTCCGCGATCGCCGCCGTGTTGGCCATCGCCGTCCGACGGTGGCGACCTTGGCTGCAATGGGTCGCCCTGATCGGGTTGATCATCGGCACAGTGGGCACCTACATCGCCAAGCTGTCGGGTGACTCCCTTGCCGCAGCCGTCGGCCTTCCCACTTTTCACGCAGAGTGGGGCAACAACCTGGTGCCCACGGCCTTCCTACTGCTGGCCCTCACCGGCGCGTGGATTTGGCTTTCGCACCTGACGCGGTGGCCAGTCCTGCGGCGGGTGGTGGCCGGTGCGGTGACGCTCGTGAGTCTGTCGACGATTGGTCTGACCTATATCGTGGGCCACTCAGGTGCCGAGGCCGTGTGGGCCGACTCCCTAGAAGAGGCCCGTATGCCACCGCCTACCGCGGCCACCGCGCCGCAACCCATCAACATGGCAGAAGTCGCTCAGCGCGACAGCGCGGACGACTGCTGGAGCGTGGTCGACGGCCAGGTCTACGACCTCACCGAGTTCGTCACGCGCCACCCCGTCGGGCCAAGCCAAATCGAGGAGATGTGTGGCGTCGATGCCACCGAGGCATTCTCGGGCGAGCACGCCGGACAGGCGGAACCGGAGGGCTGGCTCGACGTATTCCGCATCGGCGAGCTCGGTTAGGGCCGCGTGCATGTGGGGCACGCCCGGGCACGCGGCAGCGCCCACGAATCAGCGCTCCGCGGCCCTCGATACCGCCGCTGAATCACTCACCGATACACACACGCGTGGCACCATGGTCGGCATGGCGCACGTCTTGGTGATCGACGACGAGCCGGGCATCCGCTCGTTGCTGCGCCGGGGTCTGGAGGCTGAGGGTCACACGGTGGATGAGGCGGCAGACGGCGCCAGCGGCTTGACTCAGGCACTCGTCAGCTCGGTCGAGTTGGTCGTCCTCGACCTTGGCCTGCCCGACATGGGAGGCGAGGTGGTGCTGGCGCAGCTGCGGCGGGTGCGCCCGTGGGTGCCGGTCATCGTGCTCACCGCGCGGGACGACGTGGCCAGTCGAGTCACGGCGTTGGATCAGGGTGCCGAGGACTACGTCATCAAACCCTTCGATCTTGCCGAGCTGATGGCCAGGGTTCGGCTCCGGTTGCGGCGGGCGACTGCTTACGGTGACGCCACACAGCCGGAGGCCCCGACAACTCTGCACAGAGGTCGGATCTCGCTCGATCGGCTCCGGCGTGTGGCATCGGTGAGCGGCGAGTCGGTGGTGCTCACGCCCCAGGAATACGCCGTGCTCGAGCAGTTGATGCTGCATGCGGAGGTCGTTATGAGCCGGTCGCAACTGTTGCGCAGCGTGTGGGGTTTGGAGCAGGCACCGCGCCGGTCAAACCTGGTCGATGTCGCGGTCGCCTCGCTGCGTCGCCGCATCGGTGCCTCCGCCATTGAGACCGTGCGCGGTGAGGGCTACCGCTTCCTTGGCTGACACCGATGGTCACCAAGCATCACGGGCCGCGATGAGGTTCCGACGTGGGACCGCAACTCTTCGTGGCCGAGTCGTCGTGGCCGCCGTCAGCGGGTTGGCGCTGACAGTTCTGGTGCTATCGATCCTCGTCGCGGCCCTCGTCCTCGACCGTGCCCAACGACTGCTCGACGAGGATCTGCTGCGGCAGCAGAACCACATCGCCGCCGAGCTGGCCAGGTTGCCAGCGAAGACCACCCCGGCTGCCCAAACCGATGTCGTCACCTCCGAGCCTGCGTCGTCACGCTTCGCCACGGTGCTGCTGTCGTCCGCAGGCACCGTCGAGGCGACGTCGCAAGGTCCGAGCACCCTGTTCGATGTCCTGCGCGAAGCGCCGACCACCGTCGCATCTTGGCCAGCAACAACTACTCCCACCACCGGAAACGTGGGCGACACTCCGATTCGTTACCTCGCCACCGACCTGGGTGACGGTCAACGCATCCTGGTCGTCGGCGACCTCGAAGATGCCAGGGATCAGGCGCTGCTCATCGCGTTCCTGATCGCGGCGGCCGGTCTGGTGTGTCTGATCACCGGCGCCCTCGTGACCTCATGGGCGGTCAACCGCGCCATGCGTCCGCTCGCTGACCTGACTGCCAGCGCGACGGCCATTGCCCGAGAATCGACCACCCGGCTGCCCATCATCGCGGAGCCGGCAGAGATCGCCGCGCTGTCGACGAGCATCAACGACCTGATCGACCAGCTCGATGCCGAACACCGCCGACGCACCCGCTTCCTGGCGACGGTGTCGCACGAGGTTCGTACCCCGCTGGCCATCGCCAGGGGACACCTCGATGCACTGGCTCAGTACGGCGCCCGAGACGACGCCGACGTGCACGACACGGCTCACCTCGCTGCCAGTGAGATTCGGCGCGCAGGCACGATGGTCGAGTCACTGCTGACCCTGGCCCGCGCCGACGAGCCCGGTTTCATCCACCCGCACCCACTGCTTCTGGCCGACTTCGCCAACGACATTGCGATCAGGTTCGCCGGACTGTCCGCCAACATCACGCTCACCTCGCCACCCCCGCTCGAGGTGGACATCGATAGCGAACGTGTGGCGCAGGCGCTGCTCAATGTGGTCGCCAACTCGATCCGACACAATTCCGACGAGGTGAACGTCCGCGTGGACTGGCTCGTTGACGGGCAGCTGTTGGCGATCCAAGCCGACGATGACGGTCGCGGCTTTCCGGATCGGCCCGACGGTGATTTGTTGGCGCCGTTCGTCAGCGGGGAGGCTGGCGGTTCCGGACTGGGATTGTCGGTGGCGCAGACCATCGCCGCCGCACACGGAGGGCGGGTGATCCTCGGGTCATCGCCCGCAGGTGGTGCGCGAGTGGTGATCGAGATCCCCGTCGTGCGGCAATAGGCACTGGGGCGCGCACCGTCGGGAGTCATCCGTTCACCCGACGTTGCCCTTCCGACCTCGTCCCCGCCCTGCTCGGCTGATCAAGTGTGGTTCGGGGCTGGTGCATAGGTATCGGTGCCGCCGAGTCGAGGCCTACGTCACCAACTATGTGGATTCGTGTGCCTCGGCAACTTTGTGGGGTCGGGTGGGGGAGGTTCCCGATGGTGAACGGCAGGGGTAGTCAGCGGAGACTCGACGCGACTCTGCGGGCCGTTGCGGGAGGTCTGCCGGTTCCCACGACGGACCACCGCATTGGTTTGCACCTCGCGCAGGAAGGCGTATAGCTCGGTGGTGGTGATGCCCGCCAGGGACCGTTGCCCGAAACCATCGGCGAACATGCTCAGATGGGAGGCGTAGACACGTTGGGAGCCCCGCGATGGCGTCGGCCTGGGTTTCAGCGTCCCCGCCGGGTGCGCAACTCGACGGCGTCGGCGGGGGTGATGAGGGCTTCCACGCCCTCGCCGGGGCGGAGCAAGGTCACGCCGATGCTCAGCATTGTCCGGATGTCCTGGTGCGCAACGGTGATGGGTAGTGCTGCGGCTGCCGGACCTCTTCGGCGACTAGTTGGGTAGAAGAGCACCGCGATGTGGGTGCCGGAGCGCTCGCGCTCGGCGGCGAGCCGTTCGAGGTGCTGGACCGCTTCGCGTCGGTTGAGCAGTCCTGTGGTGGGGTCCGTCATGGCGAGGTGCTTGAGGCGCTCTTCGAGTGCGACTTCGGTATCCACGACGCGGGGGAGGCGACCAGCCCGCTGCGGTCTCCCGCGCCATCCCGGAAGGGTCCGTTGTGCGCCAGATCTTAGGGATGGCACGCATCCTTGAGGTCGCTTTGCCATGGCGAGGTCCGGCAGCACTGATCCTTGACCTGCAGGACAAGATGGCCGTAGCCAACGGCTCGGCGTGTAGAGCGCGCACGATAGAACGAGCTACGTCCTGGCTGGCATTGGTTTGGGCGATGAGCGTCTCTCAGCATCCCTGAGTCAGAGTTGGTGACCCGTCTGCGGGCCCTGCGATTCCACACCATCGAGACCCTGTTGATTGTCTGACTCTCACCACAGCGAGTGTCCCGACCACGAACGGAGCAAGCCCCTTTGGCCGCGGATCCCTTCCGGACTATCGTGGAATTGGAGGGAGGGATCACGATGTCGCCCCAACATGACGCCAAGGCAGAACTTCCTCCGCTTCCACCCCCACTTCCCGCCACACCTCCACAGCGTCACCCAGTTGTTGTGCCGCCAACGAACGTGACCGGCAGCGGAAAATTTGTGGCCGGTCAATGGATTCCGCCGAGCGACGGACCAATCCCGCCTATCGCCCGGTGGTCGTTGCGGCTGGCCATCGCCGCAGTGGCGGCTCCGATCGTGCTCTACGGCCTCATGTTCGTGACCGCCGTGGGCGCGATCGAAGGCGCGCTCACCGACGACGATGGCAACCGGCTTCTCTCAGTTGGCAGGATTCTGATGGCCTTGTGGGCCTTGCTCGGCATAGTTGCGCTGGTGCTGGCCCTGGTAGCGCGGCGACGGATCAAGGCCAGCGCCGGAGCCCTCGGCGGCCTGGGCAAGACAACTGCAGCGGGCATAATCGCCGCAGCCTCACTCACGCCGCTGGTCCTAAACGGGCTCGCAGGGTTGTTGATCCTCGTCTTGGGTGCGTCACCGGGGTAGCGCCCCCAGGCATCGACTGCCCTGGGTTCACTGTCCTGCCATTTCCCTTGATCCCAGACAAGCGCACATACGGGTTTGCTGCACGATCAGGTGACATCTGACTTGTGGCGCCGACTGGTGCCACCTAAGGGATGGGCACTACGTCCAAGGCTTGCACCAGGGAGTTCCGTGAGGACGTTGTGCGGGTTGCCCGCAATCGTGTGCCCGGCCAGCAGGTGAAGCTGATCGCCGCTGATTTCGGGATCAGCGAGTTGTGTCTGACGAACTGGTTGAAGGCCGCCGATGTCCCCGACGGGGGTGCGTTCCGGTGTGACCGAGCGTGAGTCGGCGCAGTTTCGTGAGTTGAAGCGGCGCCACTGGCTGGACCCGGACAATTCCTCGCGATTGCCTACACCGACCGCCTCGCCAAGCCCGGCTGTATGGACCCCTTGAAGTGATCCACTCACTCGGAGGGTCGCTGGGTGCACTTGCACTGGGCGAGCGGACTTGACTTCGATCTTGACCTCGTTCGGTTCGTCCCCCAAATTGGGTCCCTGGGGCGCACGCCCCTCGTACCCCGCCCGTTACCCCAAATGCGGTTCCGATGACAAACTCGGGCGGCACTCCACGATTGGTGTCACTCAGCACGTCGGACGTAGCTTCACGTCCAGAAGCCCACGAGTTGTTGGTCCTGGTGTGTCGCCAGGCAATGTCGACGGAGCCTTTAGGCACTTACAGTCTGCGGGCATGATTTCCTGTGGTCGGGGAGTCGTGCTCAGCGCTGGGAGAGTCACTCCGCGTGTGGCTATGTCAGACAGTGGGGTGAGCCGTCCCGCACCCAGGGTGTGCGTCCCTATAGCGCCGGCGGGAGCAGTTGTGATGTCCGAAGCCTTTGCTGGCCGGTGGGCTGGTCTCGCTCTGTGCCTGGGCAGGTGGCGAGTCCGGAGGTCATGTCCCCGGTCGGCAACAATTGGGTCTGTTTCACCCCAACGGCACGGCCAACTCTCCCAGAGTGGCGTCCCCCGGGACTAGTGCCGGGTGCGGCGTATCGGTGTCAGGTGGTGCGTGATGACACGCCCCGCGAGGTGGAGGTGCCTGACGATCTGCGAGATGGGTTGGTTGCGGCCGGTGTCCTGTCGGGCTGGGAGGGGCGGCCTTACACGCGTCGGCGTGCGTTGGCCGGTGCCGCCTCCGCCGCAGAAAGCGCTTCGGTTTGGCGGTGGCAGCGGCGTCTGGTGCAGCCTCCGCCGCAGAATCGACCAACGATCGCAAAATCGACTGAGATTCCTGGTCGATTCTGTGCGTCTTGGTCGATTTTGGCGTAGGCAGGGAGGACCTAGTTGAGCGCCACACGGCTGACTGCTATTGCGACCCACGACATCAACGTTAGTTTGGCGCCTTGTGGGCACCTAGCGCCTTGTCGACCTCGCGATAGGCGCTCAGGCTGTCGCCTTCGAGGTAGAGAGCGGCGGGTGCGGTCCGCAGGTATCGGAAGCGGGAACCGTAGCGGTCTTCAAGGATGCCCACCAGCCTTGCAACGGGTTCGGTGTCTTCGTAGTAGCAGTACTCGGTGTGGATCACTCGTGGATCGTCGACGGTCTCCACACGATTGTCCGGTGTGCCTGTGACCAGTATCAGGACTGTGCCGTGCTCTTCTTTGAGGAGTTCGAGGTAAAAGTCCAACTGGTCGCCGTCCAGGTCGGGAAGATCCTCTGCGCTACGCAGCCTGGACGCTTCAACCTTCCCCTGGTAGGACTCCTGTCGAGCCAATCGGGCCAGCTCTCGTTGCGCCTCATCATTTCCGGCCGCAGCTGCCAGGCGCGTATCCTCCGCGGTGGGAAACACAACGAGGAAGAGTCGCCCGAAGCAGGAGGGGCAGTCGACCTGGATGAGGTCTGTGAAGAGCTCCTGGTCGGCCTCACTTCCGGTGCCTTGCCAATCGCACCCGCTGCATGAGTGGGTCGCACCTCTCCAATCGGAGTAGTACGGAACACCTGTCATCTCGATTTCGTCTCCCCACCTTGTTTGCGCGACGTCATTACCGTGCCACTGTCAGTGTGCCTCAAGGGTCCGACAGTTCGGTGTGCATAGCGGCGTCTGATGTCGGTGGTGGGCAGGTACGCACAGCCAGGGCTATGCACCTATCGGTCGGCTGAAGGGCGCCCAACTGCAAGAGGTGGCCAAAGCCGTTGTCAAGCCCAACCTGATTCGCAGCCACGAACAACGTGAGGGCCGCCAACCTACGTCGATGATCAGGTCCAATGAGGTGACTCAGAGGATGGTGCGCCGGATTTCCTCGGCATAGGAGTCGAGAACGTCGAGGATGCCGCTGTGCTGCCACACGCGGTTGCGGCGCCTGCCGGTGCGTTCGTTGAGCACACCCCGTTCGGTGAGGAGGTCCAGGGTCCGCGACGCGGTCACCTTGTTCAGCCCAAGGGTCTTGATCAGATAAGTGGTGTTGACGATGGGCTGGGCCACGAGGTGAGGCAGCACCCGCCAGGCAGCGGCCTGTGGCCGCACCCCCGCCAACAGTTCGCGCGCGTCGGCAAGTTGGCCGGCAAGATCGTCGACGAGTCTTCGTCCGGTGACCGCCGCGTACCTGGAAGCCTCGGCGAACCTACGCACGATGGGGGCCGCGTTGCCGGCCCGGAACGCGTCGAGGGCATCGAAGTAGTTGGTGACGTTCCTGAGCAGGCCGGCCGAGACGGGCACTGTGGTGTGCGACGCTACGCCCTTGTTGCGAAGCAGAGCCTGTGCCAGCGCGCGACCGGTGCGCCCGTTGCCATCGACGAAGGGATGAATGGTCTCGAACTGGGCGTGGGCCACGGCGATCTGAAGCAGGACGGGCAGGTCGTCACGCGCGGTGAATGCAACGACGTCGTTCAGGCAGCCTGGGAGGCGTTCAGGCTGCGGGGCAATGAAGTCAGCGCCCCTGGGACCTGCGTTGTCTCTGCCGATCCAGACCAGTTGATCGCGCCAGACGCCCGCGTGGCGCTCGAAGCCGGGCTGGCGGATGAGCAGTTCGGCGTGCATGGCCAGGATTGCCGCCTGATCAATGCGCTGCGAGAGCCGAATGGCCGCCTCCATGGCGCGCACGTTGCCGATGACGGTCAAGGCGTTTGGCTTGTCTGTCTCCAGCAATTCGGCCAGGGCGAGTTGGCGTGCGCTCGTGGTGAGGTTCTCGATCTGGGAGCTTGAGGCGCTCTCGGTGCGAAGCAGGATCGCCGACATCGGTCCGACGGCCGGATCATCGGCGCCGAGGACGCGCAGGGCATAGGAATCGAACTCCACCAAGGCGCGTGTGGCGTCCTCGATGTCGGCGCTGAGGCCCCCGCTCAGGGAGGGGGTCCAGTTGGCTATTCGGGCGGGGACCGTCGATTGGTAGGTGCCGCGCTGGCGGCGCAACTCCGCCCGGGAGTACATTCCGCCGTCCACCGGAATCCAGGTGTGGGTTTCCTCAGTCGCGGCCGGGATGGCAAGTGTCTCGTCGCTGAAATCAGTAACCACGACACGACCTTAGACACACTTTCGCCTGAATCTGCTACTAAACTGCTGCGAGGGGCTTCGTGTCCTGGAGATGGTAGTGGTCGACGTGGCACTCGACGGAGGGTGACGTTCCGAGAGAGCCGTGCCCGGGTGGGTCACTTGGAGCCCTCCTTGTCGTTCCGACTCCGACGACGACGCCGGGCCGCCGCGCACCCCGGCCCGGCGTCGTGTCGATCTTGGGCGCCTGTCTGCCGCCATTGCGGTGGAGGTGGTCCCGGTCGTCGGCACCAAAGCAATCGGCGTGTAGGAGTTGCGTGGATGGCTGGCCGCGCTGGTGGTCTGGTGGGCCGCGACGACTCTCGTACCACTGTTGATGGGAGGCATCGACTGTCTGACCTTCAGGTGCTCACAGCGGGCAGGTGGGACCGATCCGCGCGAAACGATCTGACTGGGCTGATCCAGCCACTCTGCCCAACAGCAGGGCGACCCAAAACACGGTCCGTACAATCACACAGTGAAGCTCCTGATGCGGGGGATCATCGGCGTGATCGTCACGGTGCTGATTGCCGTGGCGTACGCGGCGATCGATGCGCTGCTGAGCGGCACCTCGGTCGCCGAGAAACTCGGCAATCCCATCTTTGGGTCGTGGCCGGCGTCGGCGCAGCCATCACCGGGCTGGTGGTGATGGATAGGGGCAGCGACGCACCCCGAGCGGTCAAGAGCCGCGACCGGATTGCCGCTGAGCAACTCCTGTGGGCGATCGGGGCGGTGTTGGTCATTGGCATCTTGATCGGCCTCGTCACGCGGACTCCGGTTCTCGCGATGCTGACAAGTCCAGCGTTCTGGATTCCCGCTGGGTTCGCAATCCTGGCAGCCGGGCTGGAGCCCTATCGAGGCGCAAAGAAGGATGCGAAGGCGGCTGAGGTCGGGCCTGACGAGGCCGCCGGGGGCGCTGCACCGACGGCGCCGGAGTGACCACCAGCACCTCCAGCAGCGGTTGGTAGATGCCGACCACGAGCATCCTGCTACCTCATGTGCCCTCGGGTTGCCCCTGGAGTCAGACCCAATCTGCGGTATGCCGCATTGTTGGCACCCTGGCATCATTTGCATCTCTAAGAAAAAGGTCGTCTGCGCTATTCGACACTTGGCAAACCCAGGGTGGCCCTGTGGTCAATGATGAGCCCGATCTGCAACGAAACGCGGGTTCACCGAAGGCCGTGTCGCGCATTCGAAGGCCACATCGCCTGGTCACCGCGGGGGTGTCGCAACTCACCGGCCTCGGGCACTGTCAAGACGCCGGGGACACACCTAGGGGCGCCAAGGCCACCCTCGCAGGTCCCGACAAGGAGACCTAACTTGGAGGCGAAACAACAGCCGAGGTAGACGTGCGTGTCGTGCAGAAGTTGGACCTCACAACACTTGGTTCGATCAACCCAAGGTCACGCTGGCGAGCAGGCGGCGCACTTTGGCCCGCAGCCCGGCGCGCACGGACTCCTTGAAGTTCCAGTCGATGGTCACAGATCCTCGCACCGACGCCACCAGGTCGACCGAGATCTTCTTCAGCTTGTCGTCGCCGAGTTCAAGCAACGCGGCCTCGTTCCGCACGATCGTGTCGTAGAACGCCGCCTCGGCCTCGCTCAAGCCCAGGTCCTCGTGGCGGTGGGCCTGGTCGCGTATCTGTTTGGCCAGCGCGAGAAATTCGTCGGACAGGATCGAGATCACCGGGGTGTCCACCCCGGCCAGGGCGTAGAAGTCGACCACTTCGTCGGCCGTTACAGCCTCGTTGACCAACTGCCCGATGAGGCTCGTGGACAGGAACTCACCCAAATGGTGCTCAACGCCGGAACAGTGACGGCGCGCAGCGTCGCAATCGTCGCTGCGTGAGTCCGCCCAGACCTGTCGTATCGCGGGGTCTCGCGAGAGCGGAGCGGTCCCGAGCGTCGTGGGTGCGTGCTGATGAGGCAACACCCCCTCGGAGTTGAGTCGATGGCTACCGGCGAGAAGGGCGCAGCTAGGTGCGCACGTCACCTCGACGGGTGTTCGGCCAGCCACGCTTGCCACAGCGCCACAGCGCCACCGCGTCATCCTGCGTCAGGCCCACGAGTTCGGCCGGAGTCATGCCGAGTTCCGTCAGGAGGTTGCGGCCTAGTTTCGCGTCGATGCCACCGCCAACTCGGCCTATCTGTCAGATGGTCAAGGCAGGTGTCCACGGGGTCTCATCGAGACCATCGGCTGACCCCATCGGCTGATCCCATTGACTCCATTGACTCCACGCTGACCATGATTGCGGGCACGCGCAACACAAGGCAGGCGGGGTCGACAGGCTGGTGAACTCCGTCGTTTGAGGGTCTTTGGCACGATCACGACGGAAGATGTACACGGCTGAGAAAAACAGAAAGGCTGACGCACAGAACGCGGCCAAGATGATCAACGCCGCGGCCAGTTGAGCGGACATGATCCCCACCGCCTGCATCGAGTCTATCGAGAAACTTCAGATTTCGGTGGGGCACTGCAGTGCGCTACGCCCAAACTTGGTGCCCGCGGCGACTTCGTCGAATAGGCATTGGTCGGGTCGTATCTATCGCCGGGCTGATACTCCGATGAGGGGATTCGTGGCGACAGCGTGGGCACCCTGTGGCGGCGACGCGGGCGTAGAAGGTAGGTGTTCAAGCGCGAGGCGCCCGTGAATGGTCGGGTGCTCTAGTCGCGGCTTTCCGTGCCCCCACACACCTGG